>CAWECI010000001.1:0-16528 GCA_963807525.1 Candidatus Aminicenantota bacterium
ACCCTGGCTATCTCGGCGATCCGGCCGAACGAGCCGAGGTCCTTGGCCTGGGCATCGAGATGGGCGACGCCACCGGGGGTCTTTTCGTCAGGCGAATCGTCAGACCCCGCGACGGGGATGACGCTCCACTCGCTCTCTCTGGTCACGCCGGCCTCGTTGCCGATCCAGCGCGCGTCCGGGCCCATGATCGAGATCACGGCCTTCGGCTGGAGCTCCCGGATCAGGGCAAAATAGCCGGGCCAATCATAGACCTGGCGCTTGCCGTTCGGCCCTTCGCCGCAGGCACCGTCGAACCAGACCTCGGAGATCTCGCCATACTGGGTCAGAAGCTCCCGCAGCTGGGCTTTGAAATGTTCGTTGTACTTCGGCGAATCGCCGTAGGTCGGCTCATGGCGGTCCCAGGGCGAGAGGTAGACTCCGAATTTGAGACCGCCCTTCTGGCAGGCCGCGGCGACCTCGCCGACGACGTCGCCCTGCCCGCCCTTCCAAGGCGAATTCTTGACCGAGTGATCGGTGAACCGGCTTGGCCAGAGGCAGAAGCCGTCGTGGTGCTTGGCCGTGACGATGAGGCCCCTGATCCCCGCGGCCTTGGCCGCTTCGACCCACTGGTCGGCGTTGAGATCGCTGGGGTTGAAGAGCTTCGGATCTTCCGTCCCCTGGCCCCACTCCCGGTCGGTGAAGGTATTCATGCCGAAGTGGACGAAGGCCTGGAATTCGAGGGCCTGCCAGGCCAGCTGCCGTTCGGAAGGCCTGACTGAAGCCGCCTTGATCCACAGGGCTTCGATCGAATCATTCGGGGCGATCGTCACCGGGCCGGCCATGGCTGGGGCCGCGGAAGTCAGCAACGCTTCCCGGGATCTGGAACAGAACGACAACACCAGAGAGCCCCCGACAAGGATCAGGACCAGGGCCCTTGATCTCAGACGCATCGATCGGTCCATGGGCCCTCCTCGAACGGCCGTCTTATCGAGGCCCTAATATACAACAAGACAAGATGGCTAAGAAAAAGGCCCGGCAACGGCGCAGAACCGGGGCCCGAGGTCGTCCGCATTGACATCGCCGCCGCTCTTAATTATGCTGGCAGAAATCCATGAGGCTCTCCGGCCTTCGAGAAGCTGGAGGGCTAAAACGGACGAAAGAAGAAAGGGTCCGATGAAACGCATCTATTCTCTGATTGTCATCGCCGCAGGCGTCCTTCTCGTCGCCGCCGGGAGCGGCTTCGCCGACGGCCCTTATCTCGGGGTCCACGCCGGGATCAGCATCCCCGATATCCGGGGCAGCCAGACCGACATCTTCACCAAGAATTTCACTTCGCGCCAAGGACCGTATTTCGGCCTCACGGCGGATATTCCCCTGACTGGTCGGTTCTCGCTGGCCGTCGATCTCAATTACGTGTCGCAGGGCGGCCTCCGCAGGGGTATGCAGCCCATCACGATGGACACGTCGCAGCTCCCCATTCCGCCCGGCACCCTGATCTACGCCGACTTCCGCAACGAGACCATCCTCGATTACCTCGAGGTCCCGGTCATGGCCCGGGTCACGTTCGGGAGCAAGCTCAGGTTCTTCTTCGATCTCGGGCCCTACGCCGGCTATCTCGTCCGGGGCAAGGCGGTGACCAAAGGCGTCAGTGCGCTCTATCTCGACGAGGCCGGCACGATGCCCATCATCATCCCGCCGGATACGGAACCGCTCCAGGTCGACCTGGGCGCGACGACAGACGTCAAGGACAGCATCCATCCCTTTAACGTCGGCTTGGCCGGCGGCGGCGGCCTGATCCTGCCCGTCGGTCCGGGCCAGATCGTCCTCGAGGCCCGGTTCCAGCTCGGGCTGGGCGATCTTCAGAAGGACCCGCAGGACGGCAACACCCAGACCGGCGCGGTCCTCGTGTCGCTGGGCTACATGCTGCCCGTCGGCCGGCACAGATAGCCGGGATCGCCCGGCGCGTCCCGCCCTCCTTTCGCGTTGACATCTCCGGGGGCGTGAATTATGCTCCTCCTCCGATAACGAAGGCTTCCCCCCGTCCCGACGAAAGGAGCGCGCGATGCCCATCATCTCCCTGAACGCCGTCGATTACGCCATCATCGCCGGGTACATCCTGGTCATGGTCCTGGTCGGCTATTCGCTCAAGAAGTACATGAAGACGGGGGAGGATTTCTTCCTGTCCGGACGCTCCCTCCCCGGCTGGATCACCGGACTGGCCTTCCTGTCGGCCAACCTCGGGCGCCCTCGAGATCATCGGCATGGTGGCCAACTCGGCCAAGTACGGCATCGCCACGGTCCACTTCTACTGGGTCGGGGCCATCCCGGCCATGGTCTTCCTGGGCGTCTTCATGATGCCGTTCTACTACGGCAGCCGGGTCCGGACCGTGCCCGAGTACCTCAAGCTCCGCTACAACGAGGCCACCCGCGGCCTCAACGCCGTCTCCTTCGCCATCATGACCGTGCTGATGAGCGGCATCAGCCTCTACGCGATGGCGTTGCTCTTCAAGCTCATGCTCGGCTGGCCGCTGACCCAGAGCATCCTCGTCGCCGCCGTGGTCGTCCTCCTCTACGTCTTTTGGGGCGGCCTGTCGTCCTCGATCTACAACGAGGTCATCCAGTTCTTCCTCATCTGGCTCGGCCTGCTGCCCATCGTCTTCCTCGGCCTCAAGCAGGTCGGCGGCTTCGAAGGCATCGTGGCCCAGATCAAGGGGCCCCTGCTCCACTCGATCAAGTACCTGGGCACGAGCAACAATCCCCTCGGCGTCGACTGGTTCGGCGTGGTCATGGGGCTCGGCTTCGTCCTGTCGTTCGGCTACTGGACGACCGACTTCCTGGTCGTCCAGCGGGCCCTGGCCTCGAAGAACATCAACGCCGCCCGCATGACGCCGATCATCGCCTCCTTCCCCAAGATGCTCGTCCCCATCATCGTCGTCATCCCCGGGCTGGTGGCCCTCCTGGTCCTGCCCGAGTTCTCCCAAGCGGCCCTGCCCAAGGCCGAATACAACCGGCCCTCATCCTGCTGATGAAACACTACCTGCCGAACGGGGTCCTCGGCCTGGCCATCACGGCCCTGCTGGCCAGCTTCATGTCGGGCATGGCCGGCAACGTCACGGCCTTCAACACCATCTGGACCTACGACATCTACGGGACCTACATCCGCAGGGGCCGGCCCGACGCCCATTACCTCAAGGTCGGGAAGTACACGACCGTCGTCGGCGTCGCCATCAGCATCGGCACGGCCTACATCGTGAAGTCCTTCCCCAACATCATGGACTACATGCAGCTCATCTTCTCGTTCTTCAACGCCCCGCTCTTCGCCACCTTCCTTCTGGGCATGTTCTGGAGAGGGGCCACGGCCTGGGGCGGTTTCTGGGGACTGCTCGTCGGCATCCTGACGGCGGCCGTCCACTTCATCCTCTACAAGGTCGGCCGGATCCACTACCACAGCGACATGGCCGCCAATTTCTACCAAGCCTGGTGGGCCTGGCTGGCCGACTTCGTGGTCACGATCGGCGTCAGCCTGTTCACGGCCAAGCGCGATCCGAAGGAGCTGGTCGGCCTCGTCTTCGGCCTGACGCCCAAACCCAAGGCGCACCGCCGCTGGTACGCCCGGCCGGCTGTCTGGGGGGCCTTGGCCATCGCCGTGGCCGTCGCCCTCAACCTGCTCTTCTGGTGATCGGGACCGCGACACGCTAGGAGCGAACCATGAGCGATACCAACGGAACCAAGGGCCAAGAAACGCCGGACAGCGGCGAGGGCATGAGCCACGGCCATGTCCTCGATCTCAAGCTCCCCATCGGCTGGCTGCTCAGCGCCTACGGCGTCCTGCTGACGGTCTACGGCCTGCTGACCAAGAAAGAGATGTACGCGATCTCCCTGGGCCTGAACCTCAACCTGGTCTGGGGGATCCTGATGATCTTCGTCGGCGGCGGGTTCCTCCTGGCCGCCTTCCTCAAGAGGCGCCGGACGACGGGCTGAGCGCCCGTCGCCGGCCGTCAGTCGGCCTTCTCGCGCAGCCGGATGTAGATCGCCGATCCGCCGCCGCCCTCCTCGCCCCGCGAGTGGACGTCGAAGAGGACCTTCTGGCTGTTGATGAGCTGGGACAGCTGCTTGAACCCGTAGGTGCGGGGGTCAAAGCCGGGGTCGAGCTGGCGCAGGTAGAAGCCGATCTCGCCGAGGTTGGCCCAGCCGTCCTCGTGGACGGCCATATCGAAGGCGCCCTTGAGGAGCGGCACGGGATCGAACTTGGGACCGGGCTCGCCGCGCTCTTCCGGCTCCTCCCGCTCCTCCCGCTCCTGCCGCGTCTCCTTCGCGCCGCCCTTGCGCCGCGACTCGCCGCGCGGCCGGCGGTGCGCCTCCCGCGGCTCCCGCTCGATGCGCTTCGGGGCCAGGTTCTCCGTGTAGATGAAGATGTTGCAGCCGTTGACGAAGGCCTTGGGGGTCGAGCGCTTGCCGACGCCCATGACGAAGAAGCCCATCTCCCGGATCCGCGTCGCCAACCGGGTGTAGTCGCTGTCGCTCGAGACGAGGCAGAAGCCGTCGACGAGGTGGCCGTGGAGGATATCCATGGCGTCGATGATCATGGCGCTGTCGGTGGCGTTCTTGCCGATGGTGTAGCGGAACTGCTGGATGGGCTGGATGGCGTTGTCATTGAGGGCGTTCTTCCAGCCGGACATGTTGACCGTCGTCCAGTCGCCATAGATGCGCCGGATGGTCACCAGGCCGTACTTCCCGGCCTCGGCCAGGATCTGCCCGATGAGCGAGGGCTGGGCGTTGTCGCCGTCGATGAGCAGGGCGATCTTTCGCGTTTTTTCTTCTATGAACGGCTCGGCCATAGATGTGTCCTTTCTTTCGCGCTATTGATTCCCCGGCTATATTAGCCTAATCGGATGGCCCGTTCAACCGCCGTCCTCAAGGCCCCTGGATCCGGGGGCAGTCCCTGAAATATCCGAGACACAGGTCGCCATATCACGTCATCCGGGCAAATTGGACAAAGGCGCCAGGAGGTGACGCAACGGCGTGGGGAAACTCCGGAGAAGGAACCGGGCCGCCGCGACCTCTTCTTCGGGAGGGCCTCAGGCTTCCTCGAGCACCTTCCAGCCCAGGGCGTCGGCCAGCTCGTAGACCGGCTTCTTGAGGTCGCCGTAAACCGTCACCCTGTGCCAGCCCCACTGGTCCCATTCGGCGTAGAGCTTCTCGATGTCGCCCACCGGCTCGGCGACGAGCTTCGTCCGGCAGGCCCGGTCGTCGGGCGAGTTGCCCACGGCCTTGCCCTGGTGGAAGAGGATGAGCTTCCGTTCCGGCGAGACCTCGACGCTCGTGACCATGTAACCCGTAGGAAGGATGGACCGCACCGCCGCCCCCTGGCGGTCCTCGGAGTGGGTCAGGATCTCGAACGGGTTCGTCGGCCCGGCCGGCCCAAAGACCTTGTTGGACGCGACGCAGTGGGCGTAGATGATCTGCCGGTTGGCCGTGTCGATGACGGGGTCCGAGATATAGCCCGGGCGGCCGTTGGTCAGGGCGTTCATGGTCACCATGGTCGCCGCCGAGCGGACGTCGCATTCGCAGCCGCCGATGAGTCCCTCGTTGTTGAGCTCGTGGAAACCGAGGCAGGGATAGGCGTGGATGTGGCCGCCGTAGAAGCCGCCCAGGCAATTGATCGTGATGGCGTTGGCCCCGTAGTCCTTCAGGACCGCCTTCTGGCCGAGGTACATGGCCGCCGAGGTGACGAGGGTCTCGGGCGTGACGCCCTCGACCTTGGCCGCCGTCTTGGCCCAGCGGTCGGCGATGGCCTTGGCTTCGTTCTTGTCGGCCGCCGCCCAGGCCTGGTTGACCTTGTCGAAGGGCACGTCGACGACCTCGAGGCCCATCCTCTCCTTGATGGCCGGGGCGATGCCGGGCCAGCCGCCGCCGACGGCCAGGATCTTCGAGGCTTTCAGCTTCTTCAGGCAATCGGCCGCGGAGACGCAGCTCAAGTTATCGGCCGCGACGCTGAGGTCCCCGGGCCCGGGCGTCGCCGCCCGGCGGGCCGCCGCGACCAGGCGGCCGAAACCGGCGGCCCCCCCGCTCTTCTTGACCTGCCCGAAGACGCGGCAGGCGGCGATGAGGTCCTCGGGCCGCGACGAACCGATGAACCCGACGTTGGGCGTTGTCTTGCGCAGGAACTCCGCAGTGTAGACGAGGAAGCCGCCGCTGCCGCCGTACTGAAAATCGACGTAGAGCGTCGGCTTGCCCGTGGCGGCGACCGTCTGGACGACCCGGTTCCAGCAGTTGAGCTGAAGGACGATATAGCCGTCGACCGGCGCCGCCGCGTCGCCAGCCGCGATCTTCTTGGCCTCCTCCTCGCCCTTAGCCATGGCGGTCAGGAGCTCCCAGTTCGGGAAGGCCTTGGCCAGCGCGGCCGTGGTCCGGTCCATGACCGGCTGGAAATTGAAGCCGACGTTGGGCCAATCGGGCCCGGGTTGCACGACGTCGGTGAGCGCGTAGATCAGCCGGATCCTCAGCTTCTCCTGGCTTGTGCAGGCCTGGAAGAGCCCGGCCGGCGCGAGCACCCCCAGGGCCCCGGCCGAAGCGGCCGTCAGAAAGCGGCGCCGGCTCAAAGGGCAACCCAGGCATCCGTGAGTTCCGTGGCGTGTGTCCATCGCTCCTCCTTCGGTCCTGTCGAGATCGTCGCTCGCGGACCGATGCTAATGCAGGCCCGAAGCCGATGTCAAGGAAAGGCGATTGACCCGGGCGCGAAAAACCCGCTATAGTAAGCTGGCATGGGCATGACATCGCGGCGCGGCTTTCTCGGCGCCTCTCTGGCCGCGGCGGCCGGGACCCTGGCGGCATCTGAGGCCTTTGGCGCCAAGCCGAAACCGGGGCTCCCCTGGCCCCGCTTCGAGCTCGGTCTGGCCTCCTACACCTTCCGGGAATTCGATCTCGACGCCGCGCTAGCCATGGCCCTCCGGGCCGGGCTCACCCGCGTGGCGCTCAAGGACATGCACCTGCCGCTCGAAAGCTCGGCCGATGAGATCCGCGCCACCATCGCCAAAGTCAAGGCCCGGGGCCTCGTCCCCTACGGCTGCGGCGTCGTCTACATGGCCAGCGAGGCCGAAGTTGACCGGGCCTTCGCCTACGCGAGGACGGCCGGGTTCGGGGTCATCATCGGGGTTCCCGACCACGCCGTCCTCGCCCTGGCCGCGCGGCGGGTCCGCGAGACCGGCATCCGCCTGGCCATCCACAATCACGGGCCCGGCGACAAGCGCTATCCTACGCCGGCGTCAATCCTCGAGCGGATCAGCGGCCTCGATCCGCGGGTCGGCGTCTGTCTCGACGTCGGTCACTGCCAGCGCGCGGGGCTCGACCCCGCGGCCGAAGCGGTCCGTTGCGGCGCCCGGCTCCTCGACGTCCACATGAAGGACGAATCCGCGGCCACGGCCGAAGGCGCCCCCGTCGAGGCGGGCCGCGGCGTCATCGACATTCCCCGCTTCCTCGAAGCGCTGGCCGGGCTCGGCTATGCCGGGACCGTGGCGTTCGAGTACGAAAAGGACGGCCAGGACCCGCTGCCGGGGCTGGCCGAATCGGTCGGCTATGTCCGGGGCGTCCTCGCCGCGCTGGCCCGGAGGGAGGCCCGATGAAAGAACGCCTGACCAGCCTCGACGCCTTCCGCGGCTTCGACATCCTGACCATGGTCTTCGTCAACTACATCGCCGGGATGGCCGCCATTCCGTTCTTTCTTCGTCACGCCCTGGCGGACCAGGACGTCTTCACCTTGACCGATGTCGTCTTCCCCGGTTTCCTGTTCATCGTCGGGGTGTCCATCCCGCTGGCCCTGGCCAAGAGACGGGCCGACGGCCTCGCCGGCTTGGCCCTCGTCCGTCACGTCGCCGTCCGGACGCTGGCCCTCCTCTTCCTCGGCGTCCTGCTCGTCAACGAGGACCGCTTCTCGGCCGCGGCCACGGGTCTGAGCCGCGACCTATGGTACTTCCTGGCCACCCTGGCTGTTTTCGCGCTCTGGTCGGTCGTCCCGAAGGGGGCCCCGGCCAAGAAGAGGACGGTCCTCCTCGGGCTGAAGATCGCCGCCGCGGTCCTCCTGGTCGTCCTGGTCGTGATCTTCCGCGGTCAGGGCGAGGACGGCCGGGTGACCATGCTCCAGACGTCCTGGTGGGGCATCCTGGGCATGATCGGCTGGTGCTACCTGGCCGCCAGCCTGCTCTTCCTCGCCTGCCGGGGCAACCGGACCATATTGGCCGGGGCCATCGGCGTGATGACGGCCCTCTACATCGGCTCCCGGCACGGCGCCCTGGCCTTCCTCGGCCCGGTCACAGGGTTCATCAACATCGGCAGCCTCTTCGGCTCGCACGCGGCCGTCGTCACGGCCGGATGCCTGGCGGGCACGGTCTTCCTGCCGGGGAACGATGTCGAATCGCCCGCCCGGCGCGTCCGCTTCCTGGGCCTCCTCGGCGGGGCGCTCGTCCTGGCCGGGTTCATCCTCAGGCCGCTGCACGGGTTCAGCAAGATCTGGGGCACGGAATCCTATTGTTTGGCCACGGCCGGTCTGTGCTGCCTTCTCTTCCTGCTCTTCTATCTCGGCCTGGACGTTCTCAAAGGCCGCAAGGCCGCGGCCTTCCTCATCCCGGCGGGCAAGAACCCCCTGTTGGCCTATCTCCTGCCCGGCTTGATCGGCAACGCCGCCGCTCTTCTGGGCACCCTCATCCATGCCGATATCGACGGCCTCCTCTGGCCGTTCTATCACGCGGGCGGGGTCCCCGGCATGCTCAACGCAGCCGTCATGACGGCCGCCGTGCTCGCCCTCACGGCCCTCTTGAGCCGGGCCGGCCTGCGCCTGAAGCTCTGACGTCCGGGACGCCCTAAAAGCGGGAAGGCGGGGACCCTCCGGGAACGCCGGACGCGCATCCGGCGTTGTGGTAAAATGATAAGTTGGAAGTGATGATCGATATCCCGTTGTCCATCGGGACGCCCTGGAGGGTCTCATGAACAAACATGATCGCATCCGCGCCCGGGTCATCCTGTCGGTCCTGGCCGTCGCCACGGTCGGTCATGACGGCGAGCGCCCTGGCGGACGCCAAGCCCAAGCTCGATCCGGAGAGCGCGAAATTCTATCAGTCGGCCCGGCTGATCATGACCAAGGAGGAGACCAAGATCTTCAACCACCTGCCGGACGCCGAGAGCCGCAAGGAGTTCATCGCCGATTTCTGGCTCAAGCGGGACCCTGACCCCGACACCCCGGACAACGAGTTCCGGAGGGAGTTCGAGGCCCGCGTCGCCTTCGTCAACAAGCGCTTCAACAAGGAGGGCGGCCCTGGCCTCAACACGGCCCGCGGCCGGGTCTACATCTTCATGGGCCCCCCCGACAAGATCGAGGATGCCAGCGTCCAGTACACCCGGGCAACCAGCAGCACCGTCACCTGGTGGATCTATTACAACCACGAGCTCGGCGTCGAGTTCACGGACAAGAGGGGCACGGGCAAATATGAGATCACCGATATCTCGGGCGATTTCTTCGGGGCCATGGACCTCATGAAGCTCGGCCAGGACGTCCGGGCCGACGACGTCTTCACCAAGAAGTTCGTCAAGTTCGAGACCGTTTACGACCCCGCCGCCAAGGAGATCGAGGTCCGCCTGCCGACCAAGAGCCTGGTGTTCCATGACAACGACGCGGGCCGCCCCGAGGCCGATCTGCGCTTCATGATCTACGTGTACGGCGACGAGGGTTCGAGCAAGGAGACCCTCAACGAGGCCCGGTCGGTCGTCCTGACCGACGCCGAGCGCGAGTCCCATAAAACGGTCCATCTCCGGTTCGCCAAGCCGCTCCAACCGGGCACGAACTTCGTCGACGTCATCGTCATGGGCAAGGAAGGGCAGAAAGGCAAGATCCGCCAGATCTTCGAGATCAAGGTCCCCCGCACCTGACGGGACGCGGCCGGGACCGGGGCGGCCGGGCCCGGTTGACATCGCCGCCTCGCTCCGATAGTATGAGCCCTCCAAGAATGGGACCATCACATGAAAGTCCGCCTGTTCCCCAAAGAGCACAAGTTCTTCGACATGTTCCGCGAGGACGCCGCCAACGTCCGGGAAGGCGCCCTGGCCCTCCAGGAGCTCGTCGACCACTACGAGGACGTCGAGCAAGAAATACGAGCACATCAAGGCCATCGAGCACCAGGGCGACAACATCACCCACGAGCTCTTCATCAAGCTCCGCGACACCTTCATCACGCCCCTCGAGCGGGAGGACATCCACGCCCTGGCCAGCGGCCTCGACGACGTCCTCGACTGCATCGAGGGCGTGGCCAGCCGGATGTGGACCTTCAAGCTGCCCCGGCCGACGCCCGAGGTCAAGAAGCTCGTCGACGTCATCGTCAGGGCCGTCGAGCAGATCTTCGAGGCCGTCGACCACCTCGAATCGCTCGGCCACGTCCACGCCTTCTGCAAGCAGATCAACATCCTGGAATACGAGGCCGACGTCATCTGCCGCGAGGCCATCGCCGAGCTCTTCGAGAAGTCGGAAACGGCGGCCGAGCTCAAGGACCTCATCCGTCTCAAGGAGATCTACACCCGCCTCGAGGTCGCCGCCGACCGCTGCGAGGACGTGGCCAACGTCATCGAAGAGATCATCGTCAAGTCGACCTGACCTGGACCATTCATGAAAACGCCTCATCCAGGCTGAGTTTCATGCCCAGCGCCGGTTTCCTGTTCGTCGTTTTCATCATCCTGGTCGCGCTGGCGTTCGACTTCACGAACGGCATGCACGACGCGGCCAACTCCATCGCCACCGTCGTCTCGACCCGGGTCCTGTCGCCGCGGCAAGCGGTCCTCTGGGCCGCGTTTTTCAATTTCGTCGCCTTCCGGATCTTCGGCACAGGCGTCGCCGAGACGATCGGCGCCGGGATGATCGACATCTCCATCGTGACCAAGCAGGTCATTTTCGCCGCCCTCATCGGCGCCATCGGCTGGAACCTCTTCACCTGGTATATGGGGCTGCCAACGAGCTCTTCGCACGCCCTGATCGGCGGTTATGCCGGGGCGGCCATCGTCAAAGCGGGGCCGGGGGCCATCATCGCCCACGGCTGGTTCAAGGTCGTCCTGTTCATCTTCGTCGCCCCGGTCCTGGGCATGGTCCTCGGCACGGTCTTCATCACGCTCGTGACCTGGCTCGTCCGCAAGAGGAACCCGACCCGGATCGACAGGGTCGCCCGCCGGCTCCAGCTCTTCTCCGCCGCCCTCTACAGCCTGGGCCACGGCGGCAACGACGCCCAGAAAACCATGGGCATCATCGCCGGCCTGATCTTCGTGTCCAGCACCGCCCCGAACAAGGTGTTCCACATCCCGCTCTGGATCGTCCTCTCCTGCTTACGCCGCGATCGCCCTGGGCACGCTCACCGGCGGTTGGCGCATCGTCAAGACCATGGGCCAGAAGATCACCAAGCTCCGCCCGATCGACGGCTTCTGCGCCGAGACGGCCGGCGCCATCAGCATCTTCTTCGCCACCCACGCGGGCGTGCCGGTCAGCACGACCCACGTCATCACCGGGGCCATCTCCGGCGTCGGCGCGGCCAAGCGGCTGACGGCCGTCCGCTGGGGCGTGACCCTGCAGATCGTCTGGGCCTGGATCTTCACCATCCCCGGGGCCGCGTTGACCGCGGGGGCTGGTCTACTTCATCATCAGCCTGGTTGGCAAGTTCATCACCTAAAGGCGTCCATGCGAAGATCGTTCGAGGCCTTCGCCCTCCTCGCGGCCGTGATCTCTGTTCTCGCGGCGCCCGGGCCGGCCGCGGGCGCGACCCGGGCCAAGGATATCCTGCCGGCCGAGGGTTTGATCACCTCGAGCCTCGCCGCCCTGCGCGACCAGGCCGCCCTCAACGCGCACTATTATCTCGCCGACGAAACCCTCCTCGGCCTTGGCCGGAAGACCGACGCCGTTCTCGCCCACTACAGGACGGGGACCGGCGAATCGCTTCTTCTCGTCATTATCTATCCGACCGCCGAGGAGGCGAGCCGCTTTTACGGCCGGTTCGGGCGGGATTTCTTCTCGGACCGGTTCGACCCGAAGTCGCCGCGGGTCGTCGAAAAGCTCGAGACCGGCGATTGGGCGGGCGCCGCCCTCAAGGGCCGCGTCCTCGTCGTCGTCCTGGAATCGCCGGACCGCGAGGCTTGCGACGGCCTGCTGCGCCGGGCCGAAGAGAAGGTCCCCGCGGCCAAGGCCCCTTGACCGGATCTACGACCGCCTCGTCATCAAGGGCCGCAATGGCCAGGACGCCGGGGTGGCCAAAATCGCCTAGTCCTTGGCCCCGGGCTCGCCTTTCCCGGGATTGACGCCCGTATCGGGCCCCGGCGGCGCATGGTGCAGGGTCCCATCATCGCAGGGCAGGTCCTCGTCGTAGTTGCGGGCCATCTCCGGATGGGGCTGGCTCACGCAGTACGGGAGCGGTTCCATCTCCCGGCCGCAACAGATGGGGATCGGCTGGATCCGTTCGACCGTGAGCTCCTGGCCGCAGACCGAGCACTTGTAAGTCACGGTATCTGTCATGGGCCCTCCTCCCAGACGCTGCTGTCCTCGCTTCCATCTTAGCACGGAAATGGGGACGCTTCTATTCTTTCGGGGTCCCCGGGAGAAGAAAAAATGGAAGCGTCCCCATTTCCGGATCTTGGTTGACGGACTCCGGCGAATCTTGTAGTGTCTTTAGGGAGAATCGGAGCCCATGGACCCACAGAAGGACGTCGTCCTTGACCACTATCGCCTGATCGAGAAGCTGGGCGAAGGCGGCATGGGAGTCGTCTGAAGGACCTGGCATGGGCATTCTGGTCGTCGCCTCCGGACTGACGAAAAAGTACGGCGATCTCACGGCCGTCGCGGGTATCGACTTCGAGATCCGCGAGGGCGAGTGCTTCGGCTTCCTCGGCCCGAACGGCGCCGGCAAAACGACGACGGTGCGGATGATCCACTGCGTCTCCCCGGTCACGGCGGGGACCCTCACGGTCGGCGGCCTGGCGGCCGGGATCGACAACCGGGCCCTCAAGCGCATGACCGGCGTCATCCCCCAGGAGATCGACCTCGACATCGACCTGACCGTCGAGGAGAACCTGATCATCTTCGCCCGCTTCTTCGACATCGGCCGGCGCGAGGCCAAGGCCCGGATCGCCGAGCTCCTCCGCTTCGCCGAGCTCGAGGCCAAGGCGGGGAGCAAGATCTCGGAGCTCTCGACGGGCATGAAACGGCGCCTGCTCATCGCCCGGTCCCTGATCAACCGGCCCCGGCTCATCGTCGCCGACGAGCCCACGACCGGCCTCGATCCCCAGGCCCGCCACCTCATCTGGCAGAGGCTCCGCCAGCTCAAGACCCAGGGCGCTACCCTCGTCCTGACGACCCAGTACATGGAGGAGGCCCAACAGCTCTGCGACCGCATCGTGGTCATGCACCAGGGCCGCATCCTCAAGGAGGGCATGCCCGGGCGCCTGGTCGAGGAGGAGATCGGCCGCGAGGTCATCGAGGTCCGCACGCCGCCCGAGGACGACGGCCGGATCCTGAGCTACACTTCCGGCGTCGGCTGCGCCCACGAGCGCGTCGGGGACACCCTCTATTTCTACTGCCGGGAAGGGCACGGGCTGAGACAGAAGCTCCTCGAGCTCAACCTGCCCAACACCCTGAACCGGCCGGCGACGCTCGAAGACGTCTTCCTCAAGCTCACGGGACGGAGCCTCCACGAATGAGCCTGTCCTACCGCATCGCCTACGTCTTCCTGAGGAACCTCTATTCCTACAAGCGATTCATCGTTCCGACCTTCCTCGTCAGCCTGGTCGAGCCCCTGTTCTATCTGATCACCTTCGGCGTCGGCATGGGCGCCTATATGGGCGCCTTCGGCGGCCAGCCCTACCTCGATTTTCTTGTGCCCGGTGTTCTGGCGTCGGCGGCAATGATGGCGTCGTCCTTCGAATGCCTGTACGGGACCTTCGTCAAGATCGTCCACGAAAAGGTCTACGATTCGCTCATCACGACGCCCGTGTCGGCCGACGAGGCCGTGGCCGGCGACATCGCCTGGGGCTCTTTCCGGGGCCTCATCAGCGGGGTCCTGATGATGGCCGTTGCCATGGCCATGGGTGTCGCGCCGGCCGCCCTCTGGCGGGTCGTCCCCCTCGTCGCTTTCATGATCTTCATCGGCCTCCTCTTCGGCTCGCTGGCCATGATCATCACCTCGATCGCCCCAAGCTTCGATTTCTTCAGCTATTACACGGAGCTCATCATCACCCCGATGCTCTTTTTCTCCGGGGTCTTCTTCCCGCTCGACCACTTCCCGGCCTGGATGAAGGGTCTGGCCCAGGGCCTGCCCCTGACCCATGCCGTGGTCATCTCCCGGGCCCTCTTCACGGGCCAGCCCGCGCCGGGCCTATGGTGGCGGATCGCCTTCCTGGTCGTGCTGGCCGTCGTCGCCTTCACGGTCTCCATCCGCATGATGAGAAAGCGCCTGATCAAGTAGCCTGGACTCTTCATGAAAACGCCGCTTTTCTCGAGCAAAACAGAAGACACAACCCCGGCGTTTTCACCCTTCGGGCATGCCGATCCGGCCGCATCTGCTTCGTTGCCAAGGGCTCGCAGTACACCGCGTACAGCTTCACCCTTTGACGCCTCGCATCTGCACCCGCCTCGACACGTGAAGAGCCCAGGCCAGGAGCTCGCGACGTCCTGCCGTTCCTTTCGCCGCGCCGTCGTTACGGCGGTCGCGCTCGCGATCCTGGCTTCCCTCTCGTCCGACGGGAGCGCCGGGCCGGCGCCCCAGGATAAAGAGGCGGTCGGGCCCAAGCCCCAGGGCCGGGAGGTCCTGCCGGTCGGCCAGATCGTGACGCCCTACGGCCTCCAATCGTATCTCCCGGGTGTCAGACCGCAGGCCCTGGCCCTGTCGCCCGACGGGAAGCTCCTGGCCGTCTCCGGCAAGACGCCGGAGCTCATCATCCTCAACGCCCAGACCGGCAAGCTGGAGCAGGAGGTGGAACTGCCGGCCGAGGCCCAGGAAGAACAGCACCCGGAGGTCGTCTCGCCCCAGATCCTCGATCCCGACGTCGAGGGCCAATTGAGCTACACCGGGCTCATCTTCGCCCCGAACGGCCGCCGCATCTACTTGAGCAACGTCATGGGCAGCGTCAAGGTCTTCAATGTCGACCCCGACGGGCACGTCGAACCGTCCCACACCATCCGCGTCCCGCACGCCGACGCGCCCCGCCGGGCCGAGGAGATCCCGGCCGGGCTGGCTTTGAGCCTCGACGGGCACAAGCTGTACGTCTGCGGCAACCTATCCAACCGCCTGCTCGAGATCGACGTGGCCACAGGCGGCGTCCTGCGGACGTTCGATGTCGGCGTCGCGCCTTTCGATGTCGTCTTGGCCGGGGACAAAGCCTACGTCAGCAATTGGGGCGGACGCCGGCCGCGGCCGGACGATCTCACAGGGCCGGCCGGGCTGGGCACCGTGGTCAAGGTCGACCCGGTCCGTTACATCGCGGGCGACGGGTCGGTCAGCGTCATCGATCTCGCGGCGGGCCGGGTCAAGGCCGAGATCGAGGTCCATCTTCACCCCTCGGCCCTGGCGCTTTCGCCGGACGGCCGCTGGCTCGTCTGCGCCAACGCCGCTTCGGACAATCTCAGCGTCATCGACACGGCCGCCGACACCGTGGCCGAGACGATCTGGGCCAAGTCGAACCCGGCCGACCTGTTCGGTGCCTCGCCCAACGCCCTGGCGTTCGACCCGCATGGCCGGACTCTCTACGTCGCCAACGGCACTCAGAACGCCGTCGCGGCCATCGATTTCAACCCGGCCCGGCGCAAGTCCACGTTGAAGGGGCTCGTCCCCGTGGGCTGGTTCCCGGGGGCCCTGGCCATGGACCGGAGAACGGGGATCCTCTACGTCGCGAATATCAAGGGCCTCCCGGTCGAGAAGACGCCCTATGAGCCGACGGGCGGCAAGGGCTTCAACTCTTATCAATATCACGGGTCGATCTCGATCTTCCCTGAGCCCCGTCAGAAAGAACTATGGGACATGACCCCGATCGTCGAAAAGAACTATCGCCGCGAGCGCATCGCCCAGGCGCTCCTGCCGGCCCGGCCCGGCCAGCCGGCCCGGCCCGTGCCGGAGAGGATCGGCGAGCCGAGCGTCTTCAAGCACGTCGTCTACGTCATCAAGGAGAACCGGACCTACGATCAGGTCCTGGGCGACGTGGCCAAGGCCAACGGCGACCCGGCGCTCTGCATCTTCGGCGAGAACGTCACGCCGAACCAGCACAAGCTCGTCCAGGAATTCGCCCTGCTCGACAACACCTATTGCTGCGGCATCCTCAGCGCCGACGGCCACCAGTGGTCGACGACGGCCTTCGGCACGGACTACCTGGAGAGGTCGTTCGCGGGCTGGCCCCGGAGCTACCCCGACGGCATGGGCCTGAACGAGGTCGACGCCCTGGCCTACGCCCCGAGCGGCTTCATCTGGGACAACGCCCTGAAGCACGGCGTCTCGCTCTGGAACTTCGGCGAATTCACCATGGAGACCTGCGGCTGGACCGATCC
>CAWECI010000002.1:0-26767 GCA_963807525.1 Candidatus Aminicenantota bacterium
CTTCCTGTTCCTCACCATCTCTGCCTTGGGAATCCTCTACTCATCCAGATCGGCCGGCTGTCCCAGGACGCCCAAACATCGTGAAGGACAACTACAATTCTCTGGTCTATTCCAGGAATATGATCTCGGCTCTCGAGGACATGAGGACGGCGATCAGCAACATCGTCTTCAATCCGGCCAGGAATGATCGACCCCCCGACTATTACTTGAACCTCTACGACGCCGGCCGGACCGAATTCGAAGCCAGCTTCAAGTCGGAGAAAGGGAATATCACCGAGATC
The DNA here is from genome assembly GCA_963807525.1 of Candidatus Aminicenantota bacterium. Classification (GTDB taxonomy): domain Bacteria; phylum Acidobacteriota; class Aminicenantia; order Aminicenantales; family Saccharicenantaceae; genus RBG-16-66-30. Next base: position 282 of record CAWECI010000002.1, read on the forward strand.
CAGGAACGGGAATACGTTGATTCCCTGGACAAGGACTACGCCTTATACGCCAACATCTCGGCCCGGATCATCAAGGCGGCGGGGACCGGGAGCGTCTTCTTCACCGAGTATCAGCCCGCCTTCGAGAAGCTCCGGCATACCGTCGGCAGCATCAACGATCTCAACATGCAGGCGGTCGAACGGAAGAACCAGGCGGCCAAGCGGGACGCAGGAAGGATCATCAATCTCAGCGCCGGGATCGGGGTCGTCTGCCTGATCCTGGCCTTCTTTTACTTCTGGTATTTCCCCTTTTACATTTCCAACACGATCGCGTACCTGTCGGACCGGATGAAGACGCTTCTGAAGAAAACGGGCGTCGAGCTCGATATCAAGACGAACGACGAGGCCTTCGTCATCCTCGAGGGGATCGACCTGCTCGAGAACAAATTCGGGATCGAGGATCAGCGCTTGACCAGGACCGGAGGGCCTTCGGCGGCGAAGGGCTTGTAGACGACATCCTTCGTCTTTTCCCGGAACTCGGCCTGCACGGCCTGGAGCGTCTTCGGGTCCTCGTACAGATCGACCATCGTCGCGGCCAGCGCCTTGGCCGCGTAGATCAGGGCCTTGTGGCCGATCGACATCCCGCCGCAGGCCACGACCGGCCAGGCGTGCCAAGGGGCATCCAGGGGCGCCGAGGTGGCTTCCAGGCCCATGGTCGGGACCTGCCAGCTCACGTCACCGACGTCCGTCGAACCTCCTTCGGGATCAGGCAGCGGGTCCTTCCATGGCCGGACCGCGCCGTCGAGCCCTTTCGCCGCGACGCCGGTGGCCTTCTGGATCGCCTTGGCGAATTCCTGCTCTTCGGTTGTGAACGCGATCGGCCCGAGCCAGGACAGGTTCGCGAACACGACCCTCGCGCCGGTGAGGTTGACGAGTGTCTCCCAGTTGCCGCTGTGCACCGTGACCTTGGATTCGACCTCGGCCATCATCGCCGCCCCTTCGGCGATGCGCTTCGCCCGCTCGAGGAGCTGTTGGACGCCCGCCCCCTTCGAGTCGCGGAGCCAGAACCAGACGCGGGAATAGGCGGGCACGACATTCGGTACGTCGCCGCCGTTGAGGATCGTATAGTGCATGCGGACGGTCGGCTTGACGAACTCGCGCATCCGGTTCAGGCCGGCCGTGAAGAGCTCCAGGGCCGCCACGGCGCTGCGCCCGTTCCAGGGATCGCCGGCGGCGTGGGCCGTCTTGCCGAAGAACTCGACGGTGCATTCCACGATGGCCTGCGAACCGTCGACCGCGGCCCTCGTCTTGTCGCCCGGATGCCAGGCCAGGCAGGCATCGAGGTCCTTGAACAGCCCGGCCCGGACCATATAGACCTTGCCGCCGACGGCTTCCTCGGCGGGCGTGCCGTAGAACCGGATCGTTCCCTTGAGCCGGCCGGCGGCCATCAGGTCCTTGACGGCCAGGGCCGCTCCCAGGGCCGCCGTGCCCAGCAGATTGTGGCCGCAGCCGTGACCGGGGGCGCCGGGCGTCAGGACCTCTTTCGAGGGCTGCGCCTTTTGCGAGAGCCCCGGCAGGGCGTCGTACTCGCCAAGGATGCCGACGACCGGCCGCCCCGAGCCGTAGCTGGCCACGAACGCGGTCGGCATTTCGGCCACGCCGCGCTCGACCGTGAAGCCCTGGCCCTCGAGATAATCGGCCAGCAGTTTCGACGAGCGGGTTTCGAGCAGCGCGGTCTCGGCGAACGCCCAGACCTGGTCGCTCAGCCCGATGATCTCGGTCTTATGCTTCTCGATATCTGCGACGGCTTCTTCCTTCTTTTTGACCGCCGCCCCGAACGTCATCGATGCCGCCAGGAGAAGGCCAACGGCGAGGAGCGCGGCGCTCTTGAACCGGATCTTCATGGGTCATCTCTCCTAAACCATGTCTTGAGCTGAATACTAGACTTGTCCGGAGCCGGAATCAACTGCGTCGTCAAATTCCCCTCATTCGAGGGGGGGCCTCCAAGCTCCAGGGGCCTCGCGGGTTGGATCGATGCTAGCCGGTCTTGGACCTGGCCCGGATCTTCGCCCCGGAGAGCGGGCCTCCCAGCAGAGCGCTGATGTAGCAGATGTCGAACGCGCCGGCGCTCAATGGCAGAAGGCCCCACGCCATGGACGCCACGCCGAGGGCATGACCCCGGAGCGCGTAACCGACCACCAGGAATGCCATGCCGGCGACAACTCGAAAGAGCCGGCCCGGCGGACTGTTGAGGAACCGCGAAAGGCCCCTTCGATTGAAGGCTTCTTCGGATTTGCCCATCTGAGACCTCCTTCTGTCCGCGCCGAATAATCCAAGAGTCATGCCAGGAGCCGGGCGGCCTGTCTGCGCCGGCTGCCCAGGGGAATCCCGGGCCGCCGACGTGGAGAACTTCGCCCCCAGGGCGTCACGGGGGTTGCTGGGATGCGCGCCACGGGCTTTTTCCGGAGACGATTCCTGCCTCGCAGGAAAGTTGACTTCCGCCTCCGGAGCGGTCTAGAATCGGTCCATTGAAGGGGGCGACGCGGCCACCGGCTACGTCGAAACCTGGGACCAGTGGATAAAGGCGAGCTTCTCGATTCCTGGAAGGAGATCTCCGCCTACCTCAACAGGAATATCCGGACCTGTCAGACGTGGGAGCGGGAACTCGGCCTCCCCGTCCACCGGCTCAACGGCTCGCCTAGAGCTCATGTCTTTGCTTACTCGGGGGAACTCGACGCGTGGAGGGACGAGAAAGGCCACCTGGGCCATGAGGGCGAGGCCGGAGACGACCGCCAGCAGGCCGCCGGCATCGGCGAAGCCCAGCCGTACCCGGGGCTGGCCTCGTTCGGCGAGGCGGATGCCGAGTACTTCTTCGGCCGGGAGGCCGAGGTCGAGGAGGTCTGGGAGCGTCTGCCCCATCGCCCGCTCCTCGCCCTTATCGGCATTCCCGGGGCGGGCAAATCGAGCTTCCTGCGAGCCGGGCTCATCCCGGCCAAGCCCGAGGGCTGGGCCCACCTCGTCTGTACGCCCGGTCAGGCTCCGTTCGTCGCGCTGGGGCAGGCGCTGGTGACGGAGGTCGCGCGCGATACGGACGCGATGCGACAGATGCTCCGCTTCGAGGATGCGGACGTCGCGGTGAACCTGTTCCGTCGTTGGCGGGACGAGCACGCCGGGGCGTTGGTCATCGTCGATCAGTTCGAGGAGCTCTTCACCCTCAACCCGCCGGACGTGCAGGGGCGATTCGCCTCGCTCCTCTCGCGGCTCGGGCTCGAGGCGGACGTGCACGTGCTGCTGTCGATGCGGGACGACTTCCTGATGAGGTGCCAGGCCTACGAGGCCCTGGGGCCGGTGTTCAGCGGTCTTGTGCCGTTGGGCCCCCCGGCGGGCGAAGCGCTGCGGCGGGCGCTCGTGCAGCCGGCGCTCAAGTGTGGCTGCCGGTTCGAGGACGAGGCCCTGGTCGACGAGATGCTCCGGGCCGTCGAGGGCGAGCGGGGCGCGCTGCCGCTGCTGGCGTTCGCGGCCGCGTCGCTGTGGCACAGCCGCGACCGCGAGACCGGACTTCTCACCCACGCGGTCCTCGACGCCGCCGGCGGGGTGGCCGGCGCGCTCACCCGGCACGCCGAAGCCACGCTCGAGCGGATCGGGACGGCCAAGCTTCCTCTGGCGCGCGAGATATTCCGCAACCTGGTCACGGCGCAGGGGACGAGGGCGGTCCGCGACGCGGAGGAGCTTCTCAGTGTATTCCATGACGGTCAGCGCGCCGACGCCGAGGCGGTGCTTCAGGACCTGATCGACGCCCGGTTGCTCACCTCCTACGAGGCGCCGGCCACAGGCCCGGGGAGGGCCGCGGGGCGGAGTATCGAGCTGGTTCACGAGTCGCTGCTCACGGCCTGGCCGCGGCTGGTGCGCTGGCGGACCGAGGACGAGGGCGGCGCCCAGCTCCGCGATCAAGTCCGGCAGGCGGCCCGTCTCTGGGAAGAAAAAGGTAAGCCGGCCGACCTGCTGTGGTCAGGCACGTCCTACCAAGAGTATCAGGTCTGGCGGGCCCGTTATCCGGGCGGCCTATCCGATGGCGAGGAGGCGTTCGGACGGGCGATGGCCCAACGGGCCGGCCGCAGACGGCGCCGGAGGCGCGCGGTGTATGCGGCAGCGCTCGCGGCCGTCGTCTTGACAGCCGCTGGGCTGGGCATCCTGCTGCGCAGGAGCGTCCTAGAGAAACGCCGGGCCGAGTCGGAGAGCTCCCTGCGCGAGGGCGAGGAGCTCCTCGCCCTTGGACGGTTGCGGCTCGCGGACTACCCAAACGCCGCCCTCGCCTATGCGATCGCCAGCCTGGAGCGGAGCGACAACGGCCCGGCCCGCCGCTTCGCGGTCGAGGCCCTCTGGCAGGGTCCGCCGGCGATCTTCCTGAAGGACCGCATCATCTACGTGTCCTATTTCAAATGGAGCGGCGACGGCCGCTGGCTCGCTTTCAACGATGCCCAGGGACTCGCGCTCTTCGAAAAAGGCCGGAACGAGCGGCGGTCTCTCTCCTCGTCCCGCGAGGAGATCTCGGGCTTCACCTCGGACGGCCAGCGCCTCCTCACCTACGCCTCCCCCGGCGGGCTCGGTGTCATCAGGCCCGGCATCATCAACGTCCGGACGCTCCCCGAGGGGCGGCTCGACCATACGGTGACGTATTCGCCGGCCGACGCGACCGTCGTACTCTTGAGCGATGATCGCCTGATGACCATAAGCAACGGTCCCGCCTCCGCCGCCGAGCCGGAAAAGCCGAAGCTCTTCCGCCGACTCTCCCCCGACGGCAAGTTCCAAGAGGTCGTGGGCCTCTGGAGCCCGCACGGCCTCAAGGGCTTTGCCCTCGATCCCGGCTGCACATCGATCTTCTCCATCCAGGGCGGCCGCGTGCTCCAACAGAGTCTCGACGCCCTCTCCGCCCCGCCCCGGGTCCTCGGCCGCCACGAGGGAGATGTCATGATCGGAGCCCGGCCTTGGGTCGACCGGGCCGTCACCTGCGACGTCTCCGGAGAGGTGCGCATCTGGAATGTGCCCTCGGCTCGCCTGGAGCGCACGCTCAAGAGCCCCGCCGACGCCCGGGGCTTCGCCCTGGACCCGCGCGGACGATTCCTGGCGACGACTCCTGGATTCGTCTTCGTAACGCCACGCTCGATGTTCCTGTTCGACCTCACCATGCCGCGAACGGCAGAACCGGTGCCGCTGCTCTATCCCGATTCGAACCTCATCCCTTTTCAAGGATTCAGCCCGGATGGATCGTGGTTCTTTTCCGAGCGCGGCTCGGTCGCGATCCTGTGGAATCTCTCGGGCCCGCGCTCGGCGGTGGTCGGCCGGCAAAAACTCTCGGACGGCACGGTGGCCTTCACGCGGGACGGACACCTCCTCTCCGCGTCGGACGAAGGGGCCCTCCGGTCCTGGCCCCTGTCGCCCACGACCACCGAGACCGTGCGCGAGCTGCTGCCGCCCAAGCTCGACGCCGCCCTGGCCATCATGGGCGTGGATCCGGGGGGACGGTTCGTCGTCGCGGCCCGGTACCGCTTCGGCCCGGTCCTCGTCGTGCCGCTTGACGGGTCTCCGCCCCGGGCGCTTCCGCTGCAGAGACCTGGGGAAGGTCAGATCTCCTGCGGCATGTCGAGCCTCGATCCGAGCGGCAGATTCCTGGCCGTTTGGACCCCTTATGTCGGGAAGCCCGAACGGAACGGGGTCCGGATCCTCGACCTCGTCACCGGGGCCGTGCGCGTGCTCGACACTCACGCCAAGGGCGGGGACGACCCCGCGGACGACGACTTGGCCAAAGGGCGTGCTTCCCCTCTCTGGCTCCGCGATGGCCGCCTGGTCACGGACGGCGAAGCGGGATTCCGGGTCTGGGACCTGGCCGCCGGCACGAGCCGGCTCTTGGGACCCGGGGCCAAGGGCGGAGTGGCGCTCGTGACCGCGGACTCGCGATCGATCGTCCGCTTTGAGTATATGAGGCCGGGGTCACCCTCGAGGCTCTCGGTCTTCGACCTGGCCACGGGCGTGAGCCGCGAGATCACGAGGCACGGCGACAAATTGAACGCTCTGGCCCTCGACCCCAGCGGCACGGTTCTCGTGACCGCGGACAACGACGGGGTCATGAGGGCCGGACCGCTCACCGGAGAAGAACCCTACCTGCTGTACGGCCATACGGGACCGGTCCAGAGCGTCGCGGTCTCCCCCGATGGGCGCTGGATCGCCTCCATCGGCGATGACGAGACGGTCCGCATGTGGCCGATGCCGGACATGACCAAGCCGCCGCTGCATGCGCTACCATATGGCGAGCTCATGGCCAAGCTCCACTCGCTGACCAACCTGCGCGCGGTGCGCGATCCGTCGTCCGATACGGGCTGGAAGATCGAGATCGGCCCCTTCCCCGGCTGGATGGACGCCCCGAGATGGTAGCTTACCGGATCTCTCCGTCCTGAAGATATAGGGTCCGGTCCGCGTAGTCTTTGAGGCGGAGATCGTGGCTGGCGACGATGACGGCCGTGTTCCGCGTCCTGGCCTGCCCGTGAAGCAGCCCATGATGCCGAGCGCCTGCCGGGTCTCGAGGCTTCCGGTAGGCTCGTCGGCGATGAGGAGCTCGGCGTCATTGGCGATAGCCCGGGCGATCGCCACGCGCTGCTTCTCGCCTTGGCTCATGGCTCGGGGGAAACGGTCGGCGAGATATTCAATGCCGAGCTCCGCGAGGAGGGTCCGCGTTCTCCGAGCCCGCTCCGCTCGCCGTTTTCCGCAGAACCGGAGCACGATCTCGATATTCTCCCTGGCCGTCAAGGCATCGATGAGCAGGAAGGTCTGAAAGATGAAGCCGATCTTGTCGGCCCGGAGCGATTGAAGCTCTGCCGCCGAGTACTCGTCGACGCCTCTGCCAAAAAGGGCCACCCGTCCGGACGTCGGCTTCGCCAGGCCCGCAATGAGCGTCAGGAGCGTCGTTTTTCCGCTGCCGCTGGGGCCCAAGAACAAGACCATCTCGCCCCTCCGGGCCTCGAAAGAGATATCGCGGACCGCGGTCGTCGAATGTCCGGAGCCGTCGAATATCTTCGTGACCTTCTCGAGGCGGATGACGGGCGTGGACCCCGCGGCGCCGGTCATGAGAAGGCCTCCAGGAAATAGATGCGCCGGAGCCGGCGGATAGCGACGAGCGAGCTCACGAGGCTCATCGCCAGCACGGCGGCCACCACGCCGCCGATCTGGCCAGCAGTCGATTTCGTCGTGACTTCGGGCGAGACCCTCTCGATGACCTGGACGAGCGGGAAAAAGAGGATCAGAGCGGCGGCGCACGAGACCGAAGCGATCAGCACGGCCTGCTTGATGACCAGGCCCCAGAGGAACGCCATCGGCGATCCCAGCGTTTTGAGGATGGCAAAATCCTTGCGGCGCTCCAGGATGTTGACCGAAAGAAGCAGGCTGAGAATGGCCGTGAGGACGATGGCCCCGATCGCGGCGACCGTATAAAGCAGGGGCAGAAAACCCGACCGCATTTCGTGGACGTTATTGGCCAGGAAGGTCTCCTGATCATAGGCCTTCAGGCCGGCCAGGACGTCACAGATCTCCGCCCGGATGGGCCCGAGCGCGGCCCCGGGTTCAGCGTTCACCAGGACGCAGGTGGCCAGGCCGGGGACGCCGATGAGATTTCGAGCGAACCGGAGCGTCACGAACGCATACTGGATGACGAAGGCGTTCGTCCCGCCACTGATCCCGACGATCTTCAAGAGCCGACCTTGCAGGTCGACGTACCCGCCGGGCTCGAACCCGAATTTCCGGGCGAACGACTTGTCGAGGACGATCTCATCGTCCGCGCGCGGGCCCCGCCCCCAAATGAGCTGGGGCGGCCCGCCAAGGCCCTTCTCGGGTTCGAACCCGGTCAGAAAGACCGTGCCGACCTGGTCGCCGTTCCGGACGGTCGAGAGAAGGAACAGGACGGGGGCGGCCGTCCGGACGCCGGGGGTCCGGGCGATGGCGTAGATCTGGTCCGCCGAGATGAGCGACGAGCCCCTCAGGATGTTCGTGGCATTCTCCTGGAGGACCCAGAGGTCGGCCCGATTCTGGCGAATGTATTCGACCGAGCCGTCGGCGACGCCCCGGTAGACCGCCAGGAGAAAGAACATCAGGACGATGCAAAGCGCGATGCCGCCGACCGTCAGGACCAAACGGAGAGGCTGGCTGCGGAGCGTCCGGATGGCATACATGTCCACGGCGAAGTCCTGAGGTCTAGGCCATCATCTCGACTTCGGTCCTCAAGCATCCCCGGATGCGGCCGAAGATCTCGTCGAGGTCCGGCCCGGTGATCGTCAGGCCGTGGTTTCGGAGACCCACGGCCGTCCGCTCGGGGCGTCCGGTCCGGGCCAGGAGGTTGACCACGTCTTCGGCTAGCTCGATCGTCCCGCAGGGATAGTTCTGGCCGGTGCAGAGGACGCCGTCCAGCCAGGCGTGGACATGGACGATGGCCCCGACGCGGGAGAACCTCCGATAGATGAGTTCGTGCTCCACGGCGTCCACGGAGACCCGGACTTTCGGGTCGTGGTCGGGCGGAACGCTGACCAGCGCCTGCACGGCCTGGCGATCAAAGCCCTTGACGAGGAGGATGTCCCAGCCGACCTTCGAGAGGCGGGCCTTGTTCACTCCCCGGGCCGTCATCCAGAACGTCGTCTCCCCGAGCTCCGGGATGCGCTCCCGGGCGCTCAGGTTCCCATAGCTCAGGCTTCTCATTTCGAACAACTTGTAGATGTGGCGGATGGACGCCTCGGACAGCACTTTGTGGAGGTCGAACGGCGCCGGCAGGACGCCGAGCTCGTCCAGCTCGTTCCCTCCCTTCTTGATCCGTTCGATGACGGGCGACGTTTGCCAGAAGCGCTCGGGCAGGTCCTCGGAGAACCGGTTGGCGATGGCAAAACGGGCCCCGGCGATCGGAATGATCCGCTCGTAGACGCGTTCGGGATCGAAGGCGAGATGATAGAAGCCGGCCTCCGGGGTCGTGAAATACATCTCGTAGGCCGGCCCGCTCCCGTTCTCGGCCAGGCCGTCCTTGGGGACGGCGCAAAGGAGGATGTTCGAAAGGGTCCGGACAAGGAGCGTATAGCACAGCGAGCGCAGGTCTTGCGGGGATTCCGGCGGATGGGCCAGGGTCACGAGAGAAAAGACGAAGACCGATTGGGCCCTTCGCCGGAAGCTCCGGGGCGAGTCCGGGCCGGTCAGGTTGAGGACGAACTGGACCCCGTCCTCCGGAGAGCCGAGCTCGTGCCCATGCGCGAGGCAGGCCTGTTCGATGGCCGCCGCGATGCGGTCCCGTTCGGGTTCTGAGTCGTTCTTGATCACTGAGAATTTCATGGTCGTCCTCCTGAATGGTCGTTGCGGGGTGAGAGGATATCTCGTCCGGTCAGGTCCGCGAAGGTTTCCCTTCGGCGAACGAGACGGCAGGCATCGCCCTTCACGGCGACGACGGCGGGCCGCGGGAATCCGAAGGAGGATTCCTGGGCCAGGAAATAGGCGCCGCTGTCCATAATGGCGATGACCTCGCCGGCCCGGACCTCCGGCATCCGGATGTTCCGGTAAACAATGTCGGACGCGAAGCAGACGGGGCCGACGATGGTCACGCGTTCCGTGCGAGGGCGGCGGACATCGTCGGCGAGCAGGACCTCGTGGCATTCATAGAACGTCGGCAGGGTCACGGTCCCCAGGCCGCCGTCCGTGATCAGCCATGTCCGGACCTTGGGCCGGGTCTTGACCTGGGACACCGTCAGGAGAAGGAACTGGTTCGGGCTGACGATCGACCGGCCCGGCTCGGAAATAAGCTCCGGAAGCTCGTCAACCGGGAATATCCGGCCAAGCGCCCGGCTGATCTCCCCCGAGAAGTCATCGAACGAACCGCAGCCGGCGCGGGCGGCCCCGGCCGGCAGCCGCTCGAACCCCTGGTAGATGAGAAGCTCCCGGGACGACATCTCGCGCGTCGTCCAGGAGGCGAACCCGCCGCCGACGTCGATGACATCAACCTTGAAGCCGGCGGCACGCGTCTCCAGGAGGAGCGGGGCCAGGCGACCCAGCACTTGGGAATAGGCCCGGGCGTCGCGGATCCCGGTCCCGATGTGAAAGTGAAACCCCCGGAAGCGGACCCCAGCCATGTCCCGGGCCAGGCCCAGGGCCGCCCGGACCTCGCCGCCCTTGAGGTCGAGGCCGAAGGCGCAGCCTTTCCGGCTTCCCGTGGCCGAGCCGGAGTTCATGCCTTTCGGGACGAAATCGGGATTGATCCGGAGAAGGATATCGACTTTTTTGCGAGAGGCCTGGGCGATCTCGTTGACCAAGGCGAGCTCGGCCAGCGAATCGACGTTGATCAGGCGGACGGCGTGCTCGACGGCCGTCTTGAGAAACGCAGGGGTCTTGCCCGGCCCGTTGACCACGATATCCTCGCCGGCATACCCCAGGCGAAGAGCGAGCTCGAGCTCGAACGGGCTCATGACCTCGGCCTTGAGGCCCGCCCGGCGCACGGCCTCGATGACGGCCGGGACGGAATTGCACTTGAAGGCATAATGGACCGAGGACTGGCCCGTGTAGGCCGCTTCCATGCTCCGCCGGAACCCGGCGGCCGTCGCCTCGAGCCGCTCCTCGTGGAGAACGTGGAGGGGCGTGCCGAAATCGCGGGCCATATCGACGGCGCTGACGGTCCCGATCATGAGCCGGCCGTCCACGGCCGTGCCCAGTCCCCAATCCGTCGGTTCAAGGGTCCTGATCACGGGCGGAGCTCCTTGGCGTAGATCGCGAAATGCTTGTCCGGCTTCATGCCTAGACTGGCGGCCCCTTTGAGAGCGGACTGATTATCGAGCGACATCCAGGTCGTTTCGGCCCTGGCGAAAGGCCGGGCCATCCGGCAGAACTCGTTGATGAGCAGCTGCGAGACATGCGTCCGCCGGTACGCCTTCCTAATGGCTACCGTGAAGAGGATGATCGTCTTGACAGCTCTCCGGTCACGCAAGAAACGGAGAATCTTGACGGGTCCGGCCGTACCATTCCACCTTCGAAGAAGCGGGTTGATATCCAGGACGCAGTGCAGGACGGCCACCGGCCGGCCGCGATGCTCGACGAACTTGATGAGATCCGGCCGGGTCACGAAGCTCATGAACTTCGCCGAGAACGCGTATTCCTCCGGGGTCAAGGGGAGGAAATGCCAGTTCGCGGCGAAAGCTTCGTTGTTGACCTCCCTCATAAGCTCCAGGTCGCGGGCCTTGTCCGCGAGCGAGAACGACCGGACCGTATATCCGTTCGGGCCCGTCGCGGCCGGCAAGGCGGAGGAGCGGCGGGCAAGATCGTTGCCGAGCTCGTCGTTCGCCATCGTCTGAAGACGGGCCGAGATCCGAAAGCCGGCCTTCTCCAGGAGCTTGGGGTAATAGGGCGGATTATAGGGCTGGAAGAAGCTCGGCCCCGTTCCGAACCGGTCGATCTGCAGGCCGAGCTCGGAATAGTGGTGCGGATTGAACGGCCCTTCGAGGACCTCGACGTTCCGGGCCCGGCAGAACGCCTCGGCCTCGGCGAAGAGGCGCTTCACGGCCTGCTCGTCGTTCGCCGATTCAAAGAAACCGAAGAACGCCGCCCGGACCCCGAACGCGAGGCGATGAGCGCCACTGATCACGACCGCCAGCCGGGCCACGGGCCGTTCGTCCCGATAGCACACGAATAAACGGAGGGCGGCGTTCGCGAAATAGGGATTCCGTTCCGGGTCGAGCGTCCTCCGGACCTCGGCCACGAGCGGCGGCACCCAGAGGGGATCGCCGCGGTAAAGAGCGAACGGCAGCCGCAGGAACTCGTTGAGCCGCTTCTTGTCCGAAACCGGGGCAGCGGAGTAGGACATGACCCTATCCCTTCTCGACGCGCTCGACCACATAATTGTCATAGATGAACGAGAGGTCGGTCTCATGAAGCGCCCGGGCCAGATCCCGAAGCGGCCTGATGGTCCCGTCGAGAGAGGGCGGCCGTTCCCGGAACACCAGGAGATTGCGGTATGTCAGGACGGCCTTGTCCCTGGCGACCCGGACGGTCTCCCGGAGGAGGGCCTCGAAGGCCGCCGGCGACATCCATTCGAAGATATTGGAGAAGTTGAACTTCGAGATCGAAGAATCCCGGCGGCCGGCGAAAAAGCTTTCGCAGGTGTCCGTGACGATCTCCACGCGGTCCAGACGGTCCCGGATGGACTGATAGTTCTCCCGGCGCAGGTAGGTCGGAAGATATGTCTCGCCGTAGAACCGGCCGAGAAGGATATAGGAGAGGAAGTAGTTCTCCTTCATCGGCAGCCGGATCAAGGCCCGCTCGGCCTTGGCGGCGAAATGGCGTCCAAAGGAAAAGTCGCGGTCGAGATAGGTGAAGAAAGCCTGGTCGAAGAGCAGCCCGTTGAGCCAGCGGCTGAGCATGACGCCCGTCAGGAGCGTCCACCAAGCACCGTGCCACTTCTCGCGGTAAAGCTTTTCTCTCGCGGCCGGACCGTCGGCCTCGAACATCCGTTTGATCAGGCGCCTCTTGCCGAAGCCGGCGACGACCGTGCGGCGAAGCAGGCGCATGTAGCGCTCGTAGCGCCCGGCGTGGATGATCCCCCGGGCGATCTTCTTCCGCTGGCCGTCCCAGAACCGGGCCGCGTCAGCCGACAGCTCCGGACGAAGCTTCTCGCGATAGAGTGTGAAACGCGTTGAACAAGGCCGGACCCCGAAAAACTCGAGCGTGTCCTCGTACTCAAGCGTCCGGAAGGCGGCCATCTTGAGCTCGAGGAGATAGCCCTGATGAGGGTTGACGTCCAGGGCGATGACCTGGCGGGGATCGTCGAGGAGGAAGGTCAAGACGTTGCAGCCGCCGGACGTGATCGAAAAGACGACATCGCCCCTGCCGATCCCGAAGGCCGCCCGGTCGAGCTGCGGATCTTCCCAGCAATTCGCGTAAAGGACGTCCGCGTACATCTTCTCCTTGACGGCCGGCTTCGCCCCGTCCTTGACCACCCCGATCTTGGTGTGGACGATGGCCCAGTCCACCACGGCCGGCAGGCCGACGGCCAGGGCCCAGATGAGCCGGCCCTTGATGGCCGCCAGGACGAAGCCGGGGATGAACAGGAGATAAAGGGCGTTGTGCCGGACCCCGTCGGGCGTGATCCTGAGGTCCCGGAAAGCGGTCCTCATGCGCTTCCAAGAGCCCCGGCCCGGAAGCAGCCGGGGCACGCGGCCCTGATAGATCGCGTAGTCCGGCCCGAATTCCATCCGGAGGGAAAGCTCTTCATAGCCGATGAGCTGCGTGTAATGCAGGAACAACAGGACCGGAAGCAGGAGGCCGATCGGCGGAAGGCACAGGGCGAACCCGGTGAAGGCCACGAGGTCGGCGAGATAGATCGGGTTCCGGACGAGCTCATAAGGCCCCGCGGAAAGGAGCGCGTCCGTTTTGACCGCGAAGGACATCATCCGCTTCGACGTCAGGACGCTCCCCGACCAGATCCGGAGGAACGAGGCGGCGACCATGAAGAGCGCGGCCGCCAGGTAGCCCAAGGCGCGGGCCAGCGGGGCGGGGATCCCGAGGAGACCGCCAGCGGCAACGGCATTGAGGGGCCAGGCGCCAAAAACCGTGAACGACAGGGCGCTGATAAGGATGACGAGGCCGAAGGAAATGAAGATGCGGAACTCGAACTCGAATTTCCGGATCGTCATCGGCAGCGCGGCCATGGCCTATTCCTGTCACCGGCTTGATGGCTCTGAGCTCGAGAGCCGCGGGAACGACCTCGATCCGGCAGGGCAGCTGCCCGAACGGCTCGCCGTCGGCTTCAAAGGCGACCTGGTCGTCCGAAGCCAGGGACATGCTTCTGGCGCGAAGATATCCGAATTTAGGCGATCCGAGGTGCGTGCCCGAGTAGATCTTCGGGAAATTCCGCAGCCGCTCGGCGAGGGTTTGGCCGTGCATCAGGAGGATATCGAGCTCGCCGTCCTCGACCGTCGCCCGGGGGGCCAGTTTCATGCCTCCAGCCATGGAATTGCCGTTGGCGGCCACGATGCCGATGAAGAGCCCGGACTGTTCCGGGCCGTCGTCGAGCGAGAACCGGATGGAGCGGTTCGGATAGCTCAGGGCGGTCGTGAGCGTGGCCAATCCGAACCCGAGGAGGCCGCCGAGCTTCTTGTGGCCGCCTTGGACCTTCTCGACGACCCGCCCGCCGATCCCGGCCTGGCATTCGTTGACAAAGTAGCGTTCGATGGGCCGGCCGCTGCCGTCCGAGAACGCCGCCCGGCCGATATCGATCCGGCGGATGCTCCCGCTGGCGATCCCGGCGCACTGGGAGTCGAGGCTGGCAGGCAGGCCGAGGCTTTGGGCGAATCCGTGGCCCGTTCCGGCATTGATGAGGCCCAGCTGCGGCCGTCGACCCGACACCCTGGCCGCCTCCATCAGGCCGTTGACGACCTCCTGGATGGTCCCGTCGCCCCCCACGGCGATGACCAGCTCGATCCCCCGGAGGGACGCCTCCCGGGCTGCAGAGGTCGCGTCCTTGGGCCGCTCGGTCACGAAGAGCGAGAATCCCCGGCCGAAGTGGCGTTCCATAGCGGCCAGGATCTCGCCTTGACGACGGCCCGTCCGCCTCGCGGAGGAGGCCGGGTTGATGATGACGATGGTCTTTTGATCGCTCATGCCGCTCCTCCGCCCGATATTCCCGACGATATCGATTTAGCTGAAGCGACGCGGCGAGTTGTTAGGGAAGTGTCAAGAACTTGTCAAGAAACGGCGCTTCCCCCCTTGGGACGCGAAGCGGGACTCAAGTACGCTCCCCGCAACGGCCTTTGCCATTAGTGAGGTGTTTTGATATAAACGCTTTATATTGTTGATAAGCCGCCTATTCCAGCCGGCAGATAATGGATATGTTAGGCCGATTTAATGGTCAAATGTCCCCTTTCGATATAGGGAGGCCGATATGAAGCGATTCGCTATAGGATTTTCATTATTGATGATCTTTGCTGGATCCCACATTGCAGCTCAAGGAAGCATTGGCCAGAATAATGAAAATCCGAAAACGGCTTTGTTGGTTTTGGATATGCAGGAGGATTTTCTCGGCGAAAATGCAAAAATGCCGATCAATAAAGAGCAAATACCGGCCATTACCGCCGTCGTTAATAGCCTTATCGATGAGTTTGAGAAGAATGGTCAGCAGATCATCTATATAAAAAGTGAGTTCCCGAAAATCGCTATAGGGAACATCATTCGTCATCATGCGGCAATTAAGGGAAGCAAAGGCACCGCTATCTATGGAAAGATCCGGATAAGCGGAACGGCCATTTTTTCAAAAAAGGAACCTGATGCGTTCAGTAATCCAGAGTTTGAAAAATTTTTAGTAGCTAATCAAGTCAACCGATTGGTCATAACTGGTGTGTATGCGGATCAATGCGTACTGTCTACTACTATGGCAGCGCTAGATAGGAAATATCAGGTGACGTTCGTTAGGAACGGGGTTGGGAGCAGTTCGGAAAAAGCAGTGACTAAGGCCTGTGAAAAGGTCCAAAAAAAAGGGGCGGAAGTCATTGATTATCAGCCTAATATGCGCTTCGAGTAATTATCAGGAAGTCCCTTTTTAAGGGCCTGCGCGCCGCGCGCTGTCCGCAGGAAATGGCGAAGGAAAGGCGGCGGAGGCTCATTTCTTTCCCGGCTGCGGCGGCTTGGCCGGCTGCGGCGCCATGGCCTTGAGCATGTCCGCGAGCCTCTGGGCGGCCTCCTGGCTCTGGGCGATCTCCCCTTTCATGTCGAAGACGCTCACGTCCTCGAGGCTCGTGATGGCCTGCAGGTTCAGCAGCGAGAGGCGCACCGAGCTCTCCGGGGTCAGGATCTCCATTTTGGGGAGGGTCTTGGTCGCCATGGCCAGAAGCAGCGCTCTCCAATCCAAGCCCGAGCTCGGCAGGCGGTAGGCGACGAGATAATTCTGGCCGTTCGCGGAGACGGTCTGACCCCTCGTGACATAGGCTTGAGCGCTCCCCAACAAGCCCGTGATATTGTTCTGCGACGTCGAGCCCTGAGTGCTCCCGCTGACGTTCACATCGATATTCCCGCTGACACCGCTGCCTCCGTGGACCATGACGCGGCGCCATTCCTCATTGAGATCCTTGAGCATCATGCTGAGCGGATGCGTTTTGCCCGAAAGCAGCTGGGCCAGGCCCTTCTCCTGGCCTAAGATCGGACGTGTCAGGACCAGGGCCATCGCCAAAACCAGGACAACGAACCGGCTCCTCTTTCCATAGTCCATCTTGGATCCCCTCCTTTGAACGATGCCTTTCAGATTCCCCCCTGAAAAGATAGTCCCGCGTCCGAAGGGTGTCAAGACTTCCGTCTTCGGAACCTCTCCTTGCCGCTCCGCGGCCGCGCCTGTACAATGAGTGCGGTCTGCGCGAGGGGGTTGCGATGGACGCCAAAGCAGGCAAGCCGATCCCTACAGGTTCCTCGTCGAGCGGCAGAGGATGGCGCGCGGCGCTCGAAGGGCTTCGCGGGCTGACCGGGGCGGTCAACGTCCAGAACGAGCAAGTCAAGAAGCTCGACGAGATCGGCAACAGCGTCTTCATCGAGGCCTTCGAATACGTGAGCATAGTCGGGGCCCTCGTCTCCGAGGAGATGGAGGAACCCTGCATCCTATCTCCCCCGGGGGGCGGGGGCCGCGGCAAGTGCATCGTGCTGGTGGACCCGATCGACGGCTCATCCAACCTGGACTTCGACTGCGTCTGTTCAGGAGATTATGAGCATCGATGCCGAGGCCTAGCATGAGGCGCTTCCCGAGGTGGAACTCCTTTTCGACCGCAAATTCAACGTACAAGTGGGGGGCGTTGTCCGCCCTGTACGTTGTGAAACTATCTCGCTATGAAGTCCTTATACCGATAGCCCTCCCGTGAGAACTCCCCATTCGACGGCTGACCTGCCAGCTGGGATAATTCAAAAGCAACTCTCGGGAAATCTCTTATCTGACCCCTGCAATTGCGTCGGGAAGCCATATTGATAGCGACATGCAATAACGGATGCGCCCGATTGAATGCGATTCTTCTGACCATCGCCGAAAACTTCGTAAACTCGCTTCTGGCCCAGATACGTCCCGCGAGAAGTTCAAGCGGCGTGACATTTTTCGGCCTGTAAACGACGCTATTATGATTGTAGTATTTCCAGTCCTCCGTAAATATCCTGCCTTCTTCCTTGAATTGCCGGTAGATCTGCGTGCCCGGATAGGGGGTCAGAATATTGACGCTCGCAGACCCTACATGGTTCTTATTCAAAAACTCAAGAGTCTCCCGGAATGTCTGCGGCGTATCCTCGTCAAAACCGAATACCACAGAGGCATAAGGGTAAATCCCCGTCTTCCTCAGTTTTCGAATCGCTGCTTTGACTTCCTCGATTTTGTGAATGGATTTCCGCATTTTCCCCAATCGATCTTCCGAGATGCTCTCCAGCCCGAAAAAAAGGGCCCCACAGCCGCTCTCTCGTGCCAGCCGCAATAACTCCGCATCGTGGACAAACGACAACGATGCCTGGCCGGACCAGCGAATGTTGAGCGGCTTTATGGCCTCGAAGAGCTCTTTGGCGTACCGGCGATCCCCCATGATATTGTCATCGAGGAACATGAAGATCTTCCCGCCTGATTCGACCATGTAGCGGACGATGTTTTCAACCGGGACGTGGCGCACTGTCGCGCCATAGATATCGTGCACACAGCAAAAATCGCAGTTATAGGGACACCCGCGCGTGGCCATCACGGGGACGACGTGGAATACTCCTTTTTTCAATCCTTTTCGAGGTCTCATGGAAACGTACTTTTCCAAAGGAGGGCACGGGTCATGATATTTTTTTTGCAGCCTGCCGTTCTGAAAATCGTCCAGCAGCAGCGGCCAGGAACCTTCCGCCTCCCCGATGACAACGGAATCGGCATGGCCAAGGGCTTCGTCCGGCAATATCGTGGGGTGGACGCCTCCCAGGACCACAGTTCTCCCTCTTTTTTTGAATTCTCGAGAGAGCCAATACGCTCGGGGAGAATTTGAGGTCATGCAACTTATACCAACGAGATCGCAATCCGTATCGAGATCAATATCGTCGTATTCTTCCTCAACGATGATGACTTCATGTTCAGGCGGCGTAAGACCGGCGATCAAGTCGAGGGCCAATTGGGGAAATATGACGCTTTTCCGTTGCTTGCTCTTAAGGCCTCTAATTGGAGAAATTAAAAGGATCTTCATTGTTTTTCTCCTTCCGCGGCCTGGGGAATGGTCGCTGCCGGTCCCGCCCATGCGCCCATAGTAGTGGCACGATCCGGGTCCCGCAACTGAACTCTTCCTAAAAAGAATTTCAGGTGTGCCGAGCGGCCTGGGCTGGAAACCTCTTCGGGGTCAAGCTGTGCAGCCGCAGGGTGATCCGCCGCCGTCTCGAAGATACTTAATCATCCTCAAGGCAGACTGATCTCCGCGTAACGCCGGTGTAACAGATTTTGTTAAAAATCGCCTACTCCGAGATGGTGACAGAATTGTGACACTTTTCGAATGCCGCGGATGATGCCAAAATGGCCGTTTTCTCGAGGAAACAGGGAGCGCGCCTGGAGGGACTCGAACCCCCGACCCCGCTGCTTAGAAGGCAGCTGGGCTGGCGATCCATTTAGCACAATATGAGCGACTTATATGTGGCCGGCGAGATCATTTGCTTAGAATTATGCTCACTGGCCGGCCTCGGAGCAAACATCAGGACCTCTCGGCACCCTTTCCAACGGGAGACCCTTTCCCGCCGGCCTTCTTGATCTTCGGAGAGAGGCCCGCCCCGAACGTCAGGGCTCGGGTGACGAGTCCTTTGAGGGCCGTTTCATGAGACATGAGCGCGGGCGGAACGACGATATAATCCTTCATGGGCCGGCCCGGCATCGGCTCGAGAAGCTTGGCGTCCTCGTCCGCCATCATCGACAGCCGTTCTTCTGCAGGTAGGCGGACGAACATCTGCTTGGCAAAAAGGCCCGCGAACATGTTCCCGTTGACGAAGGCGCACGGATAGCCGAACATCTTCCTTCGCTCGACGTTCGGACTCTCGGGGAGGACGCGATCGAACAGCTGGACCAAGGCCTCCGGTGATTTTTCCCATTTCGCCATAATAAAACCTCCGATCGACCGGGCTATTTTACCTTATTCAGCCATCGGATGATGATACGGTCAAAGTGTTACGTCTCGCCGATCGAACCTTGACGTTTCCCGGCCGCTATTCCGAGCTCCGGAACCAGAGCCAGACAAGGGTCGCGAGGAGTGCGGGCCACTGATCGAAAGATGCGCTCCAGATCGAGCGCGATCTCGGCTTGTTGCGCCCCATAGACGTCAGCGCCCAATTGCCGCCGGCCGGAGGAATTCGAGCCTTGAAGGATTATAGGAAATTCCCGACCAAAACGAACGGCGCCCAGTAAAACGGGTGCGAAAAGCCCGCCTCTTGAGGCCTAGTTCCTGAGCTCTCCGCGACACGGACGCCGCGACCTGTTAGAGGACCCGAGGACCCGTCAGGCCCGTGCAGGAGCGCCAACTGAGCCTGGCGCAAGGCCTCCGCTTTGCCGTCGGCGGGATGCTTCAGCCACCTCGCATAGAAGTCGCTCATGAGCTTGCTGGTGCTTTCGTCGCTGACGTCCCACAGCGTCGCCAGAACCGCCTGCG
This sequence comes from Candidatus Aminicenantota bacterium, assembly GCA_963807525.1. GTDB lineage: Bacteria > Acidobacteriota > Aminicenantia > Aminicenantales > Saccharicenantaceae > RBG-16-66-30. Next base: position 19,928 of record CAWECI010000002.1, read on the forward strand.
CGTCCTTCTGCTGGGCGATCATCCCCAGGCTGTCCATCTCCACGCCATCCCTGGAACTGTAGTCTTTCGCCGTACTGCACGCGGAGAGGGTGAGGAGCCGCGTTCCGTGAAAGGCGACCGGCGAATTCTCCATATCGGAGAGACTCCACGCATAGCCCTTCGCATCTCCCGAATCTGCTCCGCCCAGCATCAGGAACGGCTCCTCGCCGTCGCTGGTTTCCACGACAAAATGGCTGGCAATATGCACGACGGGAACGCTCTTGCCCGGGCCCAACTCCGCCTCGAGCGCGGCCAGCGTGAACTGTTCATCGGACAGCAGCTTTCCTTCGACCGGGCCATGCGAGTCGGAGACGCCCGGGTCGTGGACGACGGCATTCAACTCGGGCATCACGCCAGGCAGCGGAGGCAGTCCGCCATAGCTCTTGGACAGGCCCATCGCCAGCCCAGGCGACGTCGCCTCGCTCAGGAGCGGCGCATCCGCCATGTGGCCGTAGCTCTCAGGCGTGAAGAGGACGTTGTTGAAGCGCTCGACCAGGTAACGCGTTCCGTCATAGAGAGCGGCCATCGGCACGTAGCGCAAAGCCCCGTCCAAAGACCAGAGCAGCGTAGGGGCCCGCCCTTGCGCGCCGGGAGGCGTTTCCAAGGTCCTCAACTCCCCTTCCAAGGGAGCCACCACCATGCCGTACAACTGGGCCAACTGCGGCCGGGGATCGGACCCGCGCGCGCCCAACGCTTTCAGGGTCTCGAAGACCTTATCGCGCAACTCGGAGGACGTGACCATCAGCTCGATCTTCTTTCGCGCGTCGGCGCTGACCACGATCGCGTACACATGGTTCTCGCCCAGCAGGAGGCGAATGCCCATGACGCGCGGGCCCAGCTTCGTCAGCGCGCTCTGCAGGTAACTCGGCGGGGAGTCCACGTCCGCCACAGGCCCGTTCCCTTGATCGGGACCGCGGTCCGTCTCCAACCCAGGCAAGATCGTGCCGGTCATGAAGGCCAGGATCTCCTCCCTTTTCTCGTCGATCGCGGCCTTCGTCTGTCCCAGCCGAGCGTCGTCTTCGGGAGTCCGCTCCGGTTTCGCCTCCAAGACGGCATATTCGATGCTGAGCTCCACGACTGCCTGGGCCATCTTCTCCACGCCCGGCAGCTCGTTCTCCGCTCTGAGCTGCGCGGCGGTGAATCTCAGCGGCTCGACCTTTGCGGCGGCATCGGGATCTGCGCCCCGAACGCTGTCCTTCAGCTCCTGCTCCTTGAGGAGATCGAGGACCTGCTCGGCCTCGCCGAGCCGGCCCGCCTCGATCAGCAGCTCCGCCAGCGCTCGATAGGTTCCCGCTTTGGACTGGGCGAATCCAGTCTGCAGGGCTTTCTCCAGCCTGGAGATGTTCCTGCGGATGTGCTGATAGGAGTTCACCGCCTCCAGCCCGAAGAAGATCGCTCCCTCGCGGCGATTCTCTTTTTTGAAGCCGAGCATCAGAGAGGTCTCGATCCCTCCCTCGATCTCCGGGTCGCCCGCGGTCTTGGCCAACGACAAGGCGCTCAGCGTGCAGGCCAGGGCTTTCTCCGGGTCCTTGAGCGCCTCGAAGGCCCAGCCGATGGTCATCAGCGCGAGCGCTTCGCCGCGCGGGTCCTTCACCTCGCGCCATATCGCCAGCGCCTGGATGTCGAGGGCCAGCGCCTTATCCGCTTCTCCAAGCAGGGAACGGTCCCGGCCCATATTGTTGAGGGTCATCGCCTGGCCGCGACGGCTCCCGGTCTCGCGGAAGATCGCCAGGGCCTGATCACAGTATTCCAGGGCCTTTTGGGGCTGTCCCAGATCGGCATAGGCCCTGCCGATGTCGCCAAGGACGAGCGCCTCTCCGTTACGCATCCCCACTTCGCGCCAGATCGGAAGGGCCTGATTGTAGTAGTCGAGCGCCGTCTGGTGAAGTCCGAGGTCGCGATACAGCCGGCCCAGGCTGTTGAGAGTCAGGGCCTCCCCCTCCCGGCTGCCGGACTCGTGCCAGATGGCCAGCGCGCGGTTGTACTCGTCGAGCGATCTCTGCTTCAAGCCCAGGTCGGCGTTGACCATGCCCATGTTGTTCAGGGTCAGCGCCTCCCCTTCGCGCACGCCCGCTTCTCGCCAGAGGGCCGATGCCTGGTTGAAATACTCCAGCGCCTTCAGGCCTTGGCCCAGGCCCGAATAGGTCCGTCCAAGATTGTCCAGCGTGCTGGCCTCGCCGGCGCGCCCGATCGTCTGCCGCCAGTCCGGGATCGCCTCGTTCATCTCTTTCAGCGCCTTCAGCTGGCCCAGGTTGTGGAGCTTCTGCTTCAGCGTCATGTGCTTGGCGCCCTGGCTGTCGATCTCGCGCCAGATCGCCATCGCCTCGTTCAGATGTTTCAGGGCTTCATCCCGGTCCCCGAGATTGTTGTAGGCTCGGCCCATGTTGTTCAGCGTGGCGGCTTCACCCTGCTGAAGCTCGAGCGAACGATAGAGGGGCAGCGATTGGCCGAACAGCTCGAGCGCCTTGTCCTCCTGCCCCAGGTCCGTGTGGATCCTGCCCAAGGCGTTCAGGATCATGGCCTGAGCGATGTGATTGTCGGCCTTCTGTGCGATGGGCAAGGCCTCGTTGAGGCAATCCAGCGCCTTTTGCATCTTGCCTGACATCCGGTAAATCGTGCCGAGAAAGACGAGTTCCGTCATCACCTCGTTGGTTTTGCGGCCCGCGCGCGCTTCCGCCAGCTTCTGCTCGTGCTGGGCGGCCTGACCCCGCAACGAGGCCAGCGAGGCCGTTTGCGCACCGGCGGCCATCACGGCCGTCAGGAGCAGCCAAGTGCCGACGCCAAATCTCACCGGGAGCTTCATGGCCCGTCCTTAGAGGCGCTCTCCCCGCTGACGCAAGGCTCTCAGCCCATTCGAGCGACCCCGTAGATCATCGGGGTCCACTCTTTTATCTTCCGCTCGCGGAGATGATCGAGGTCGGCTGGACCTCGATCTCGAAGGTGACGTAGGTGATGCCCGGGAGCGTGTCGGCGGCGGCGGCATCGATGTCCGGGCCCTGGGTTTCCCTCTTGACTTCCTGCGGGACGACGCGGCCCTGGAGGACGTGGAGGTTCCGGAGCTTGTCCGCAGCGGGGGCCCGGTTGGCGGGGATGAGAACGTACGTCCCGCTGCTCAGCATGAGGCCGGAGACGGATCCCGGCGAGCCGGTCCTTTGGACCGCATCCCTGGTGGCAAAGACGCGCTGGGGGTTGGATTTGATGATCTGGACCGGCATGGCATGAATGGCGCCGTAGAGGGCGTTGAAGGACTGAAGGGCCGTCATGGCGATGCCCGGCAACCCGATGAGAGGCGCGAACTGGTTCAGTCCGCCGATAAGGGTATTGATGATCTTGTGGAAGAGGGAGTCCTTCTTCTGCGCTTCGAGGTTGAGGGCCCAGCGGCCCTGGCCGCCGGGGAGGAGGATATTCTGCATCCTCTGCCAAGTCGGGTCGTCCGAGACGCCGATGCTCTGCACGGAAGACGATCGCCCCGAGGCGCCGGGTTTCGAGCCCTTCCCGCCGCTAGCCCTGGAGGAACTCCCGGAGCCCGAAGCTCCCTGTTTCGGTTTGGACAGCGAGGATTTCATGCCCGAGACGAATGTGTAGGCCAGGGGCTCGATGACCGACGGCAGGATGGCGCTCTTCTGGGCGATGTCGACCCGGATCTGGGCGTTCTGGAGGCGGTCGAATGTGCTCTGGTCCTGAGGCGCGATCTTGATGGCCGAGGTGTTCACGGCGACCATGACGTCGCCCTGCGAGACGAGCTTATTCTCGTCGAGCACCGCGGCGTTCCGGAAGCCGTCCCGGTCGCTGAAATGCCAAAAAACCGGCTGGAGGTTGCTTTCTCCTCCCCGCCCACGCGTCAGGGAGGCGATCGGCTGGGCGTCGGTCTCGAGAAAACCGGACCAGAATTCGAAGGCCTTCGGGTCGAAGTCGGGGTTGATCTCCTGCGCCGCGGCAGGATCGTCGAGCAGATCCAGGAGCCCGGCCGCCGCCGGCGAAGCGAGGAGCCCCGGGGCCGCTCCCATGGCGAGCAAGCTGCTGAAAAATTCCCTGCGCGTTTTGGACATGGATGTGTATCCCCTTGCGTTCGGATCCAAGAAAGTTGAAGACCCCTCCGGGTCAGCCATCGACGGCTATCCTTAAGTCGCTGTATTATGTTTCCGCTGCGCAGCCTTGTCAAATGGGCGGGCCCGCCGAGGCCGGGAGCTTGAAGGAGGCCCCGCGTAGACGCTATAGTAGACGGCAAGAGACCGATGCTCAAACGACGCGTGTTCTTCGCGGCGGTGCTCTGGCTCGCCGGCCTGTTCTCTCCCGCCCCGGCCGCGGCCGGCGTGACGCGGCGGGCCCTCCTCGTCGGGATCGACGCCTACAGCCCGCCCGCCAACGCCCGGGAGGGGCCGGTCAAAGCTCATCGCGGCGCCCTCCCCAGGGTTACCGTCCAGGGAGAGTCCCGCCGGGAGCCTTTTGATTCCCTCGACGGCGCCGTGAGCGACATGGAAGGGATGAAAGCCCTCCTGACGGACAAATACGGGTTCCGCCAGGACGACATCCGGACCCTCACGAACGAGAACGCCACCGCGGATGCGATCCTGGGCGCCATTCAGCAGCAGCTGATCGACGCCGCCCAGCCGGGCGATGTCAGCGTGTTCTATTACGCGGGCCATGGCTCGCTCATGCGCAATCTCAAGACGCCGGAGCGGTCGGGATTCGATTCGACCATCGTCCCGGCCGACTGGTGGCGAGGGACGCCGGACATCCGCGATAAGGAGCTGGCGCGCCTGTTCCGAAAGGCCGTGGAAAAGGGCATCGTCCTCACGGTCATCGCCGACAGCTGTCACAGCGGCTCCCTCCTCCGGGGCTCTCTTCGGCTGCGCGAAGTCCCGGGAGACGCCGGGTTTTACGTCGAGGATCCTCCGGACCGCGACGCGGCCGGGCAAACCCTCCCCAACCCCGAGGACGAGGGGGCGCTGGTGCTGTCCGCGGCCCAGGATTATCAGTGTGCCGCCGAGGTCGCCACGGACTCGGGTTGGCATGGGGTCTTCACGTGGGCCCTCATCCAAGTCCTGCGATATGCGCCCGAAAACGAGCCCATGTCCCGGGTCTTCGAGCGGGTCCGGGCCCTCGTGCAGTCGGAGGAGCCGGTCCAAGAGCCGGTCATGGCGGGCAAAGGCCGCGCCGAACGCGGCCTGTTCGGGCAGCCGGCGGACCTCGCGAGGAGCATTACGGTCGCGGTGCGGGAAGTCACCGGCCCCGCGGTCGAGCTTCGGGGCGGACAGGTCCTCGGCCTGGCCAAGGGTTGCGAGCTCGTGAGGATTCCGGGATCGGCGGGAGAGGCTCCGGTCCGGATCGAGATCACCGAGGTTTCCGGCCCGAGCAGGTCCCAGGCCCGGATTCTCTCCGGTCCGCCGGAGAGCGTTCGGCCTGGGGATCTGTTCGAGCTCGAGCGGTGGGTCCAACCTGAAGAGGGGGTCTTGCGCGTCTTTCTCCCCCCGACTCCGCCCCCCGCGGCCCAGGTCCTGGCCGTCGCCGAGTCGATAGCCGGGCTGCGGCTTCCCGGCTGGGTGGACGACCCGACCATCACTCCGCCGGATCTCGTCATGAGCTGGGCCGGGTCGGAATGGGTCGTGTCGCGCAACCGCCCCGGAGGAGAAGTCGCCCTGCGCCTCGGAACGGATCCGGATCCGGCCCGGTCCGCCAGAAGCTGTCGGAGTTTCCGTCGGCCCTGTTTTTCCTGGCCCTCCCGCTCCCGGCAGAGGCGGCCGGCCGCGTGCGCCTAGGGCCGGGCACAGCCCTCGACGCGATCGTCCCCGTGGTCTCCGCGGACGGGGCGAGGTATGCCCTCGAAGGCCGGTATCGCGAGGGGAACCTCGAGTTGGCCTGGGTGGCGCCCGCGGGCAGCGAGGAAGAGCTCAGGCGGGCAGCCGCCATTCCCCGGATGCCGCTGCGGACCCGCTGGCTGGCGCCGGCGGCGGGGTCCGAGGCCACCGGGGGATTCGCGGCTGAGGTCGAAGGCTACGCCCTTCGCCTGGCCCGCCTCCGGGCCTGGATGGAGCTCGAGCCGCCCGCGGCCGACGTTCCCTTTCCCTACGGCCTGGCCTTCAAGGAGATCCCATCGGGACGCGTGATCACCGAGGGCGAAATGCGGAAAGGGGAACGGTACAAGCTCTATCTCCGTTCGGACCCCGATCTTCTGCGACGGCTCGAGCAGTCGGGGCAGAGGGCGCCGGCACAATATGTCTATGTGTTCATCATCGACAGCGACGGCACAGGGACGTCCCTCTTTCCGGGAGCGCAGGGAAACGTCGAGGACATTTTTCCCCCCGACAAATCGCCGCTACCGGCCGAGATCCCGCTCTCGAGTCGCGATTATGACCTCGAAGTGTCAGATCCCCTGGGCACCGATGTCTATTTCATGATCGCCGGGACGAGGCCATCGATCCGACGGTGTTATCCTCGAGGGGGTGCAGGGCGGGAAGCCGGGGCACCCGCGGCGGGGGCATCAGCCGGCTTCTTTTCGGCCTCGGGTCGGGACAGAAGCTAGGGTTAGCGACGCCTCCCGCGCCACCGCAATGGTCGATCGAGAAGCGCGTGATCCGCAGCATTTCCAGGTAGTGCGTCGCCCGGCCGGCCATGCTGCCCGATAAGATAATGCTGCCCCGGCCGGGAAAGTAACACGCAAGCCTCCCCTGAGAGATCCCTTGAAGGCCGATGCCGGTCGAAGCGGCAAGAGCCCAAACAGATAGGTGACATAGACCGAGCCTAAAGGGGGAAATCAGAGAGCGCGCCTGGAGGGACTCGAACCCCAGACCGCTGCTTAGA
>CAWECI010000003.1:0-3239 GCA_963807525.1 Candidatus Aminicenantota bacterium
GCTGCGCGCCTCGCGGCATGTCTTCAGGGCCGCCTCGGCCCGGGCCATGAGGACCGAGGCGTCCAGCATCGCCTGGCGGCCCCCGGGCCTTCCTGCGGCGGCCGGCCGGGAGTTCATCACGACGAGATAGATCAGGCTCAGGACGGCCGCGGCGGCGATCGCGGCCGGGGTCCGGAGGACAGCCGGCCTCTTCACAGAAGCGCCACCAACTTGACGACAGCGAAGGTCAGGGTCGAGACGGCGACGAGCGAAGCCAACGTGGGCAGCGGTCTCTGGCGCGCCAAACTCGAAGCCAGGATGCCCGGGATGATCAGGCCGATGACCCGCAGCCCGGCCGCCGGCGTCCCGAGGCCCGGTGCGGCAAGCAGCCAGATCTGCGACAGGACGCCCCCGGCGAGGACCATGAGAACGAAGCGGCGCCGGCCGAACAGGATGAGCCGCTGAGCTAAGAGCCTGTAAACCCCCAGGGTCAGCAAGGCGACGGCCAGCGTGGCCGCCGCCCGCAGGGGCTGGTCGAGATAGAGCGCGAAGTAGCCGGGCACGATGAGGCCGCCCGGGGAGATGTCGGTGATCTCGGCCCACAGCAGGGCCAGGACGAGCCCGATGATCAACGTTTCAAGCGCCATGTTCGGTTCCTTGGTCGTCCCAATAGCGGCTGATCTCCTCGCCCCAGCCGACAAAATTGCCGAACCCGACGATGACGGGCTCGGCCGCCGCAGCCGAGAGGATCCGGCTCATCACGACCTCGGCCGAGCGGCCTTCGACCAAGGCCACGCGGGGCCCGTTCGGGCCCAAGCGGCGGCGGATCCGACGCTCGGCCGCGCGCGCCGGTGGCCCGATCAGAAAGACCGACGTGAAGCCCCGGAAGAAGCCTCGTCCGGCCGCCTCGATCCATTGCCGCGTCCGGTCGCCGCGGTCTTCGCGCAGGCTCAACAGGGCCGTGAGAGGCCGCCCTTCGCCGGGCGCCAAGGCGTCGAGGGCCTTGGCCAGGGCCGCGGCCGACGATTCCGGGTCGTTCGCGGCGAACAGGCTGACGCAGACGGCCGGCCGCGGCGGCCGGCCATAGACCCCGCGGCGGATCCTCATGTAGCCGGGGTCGGGACGGGCCGCGGCAAAACCGCGGGAGATCGTGGGGTCGTCGATCCCGAGCGACCTCAGGACCGCCCGGGCCAGGCGCCTGTTGGCTTCGAATTCGCCGGCAGGCAGAGCCGGCCCCCGGACCGCGCCTCCGCCGGACTCGTCCTTCGGGACCGGATGGACCTTCGCGCCCCGGCGCGCCGCCATCCGGTCAAATGCGGGATCGGATTCCTCGGCCGGCACGAAGATCTCGGCCCGTTCGGGAATGGCCGAGGCCAGCGTCGCGGCGATGGCCGGCCGATCCGGGCCCATCTCGTCGAGATGGTCGAGCCGGACGTTGGTCAGGGCCAGGACGGAAGGCCGCAGGATGCGCCGGGACTCCACGGCCAGACACTCGGCCCCGATGCTCATCATCTCCGTGACCAGGGTGTCTGCCCCGGCGGAGGCCGCTCGCGAAAGAAGACGGACCTGCTCGCGGATCGATGCCGGCCCTGTCCGGGCGATCTCCCGCTCGGTCCCGTCGGGAAAGATCAGGATGGGCTTGGAGCCGGTCGTCTTGGCCAGGACCTTGGCGCCCGAGGCCCTCAGTCCGGCGGCGATGAGCCGAGTGACGCCCGACTTGCCGCGTGTCCCGGTGACCGCGATGCGCCGCGGCACCCGCCGGGACGCCCGCTCGAGCCGGAGCGATTCCACGCCCAGATAGAGAAGGAGGAGGCCCAGACCGGAGACAAGGACGAGGAGAGGGACCAGGGCTATTTCTTCTTGGCCAGGCCGTCCAGGGCCTGTTTGTAGGCGGCCTCGTCGGTGATCCCGAAGGTCACCATCTTGTTGTAGTTCTCGAGCTCGCCCAGGTAGCGGTTGCCTGTCGTCTGGGTGATCTTCCATTGGTTGGGCGTGACGAAGGCGAAGGTGTATTTGATGAAGAATTGCTCGTAGGGATAGATCCAGATCTCGGCCCGGTTCGCGCCGAGGTCCTCGTTCGTCCGGTCCGTGGCCACGGACCCCGAGCCGGGCAGCGCCGTCATGGCCCAGTTCGTGTTCTGGTCATAGTCGATCGACGCGGGGCTGCCGTTGAGGAGATAGACCCGGCCGCGGTCGGTGTTCCAGGGCTGGTTCCGGTTCTCCGGCTTATAGTTCTTATTGATGAAGTCCATCCGGGCGTCGAACTTGGCCCGGGCTTCCGGCGTCCGGACGGTCCAGAAGAGGGCCTGAAATCCCTTCCGGCCTTCTTCGGACAGATCCTTGTAGAGCTTGCGCTCGAAGTCCTGCATGATGAAGTAGTGCTGGGTGTACCAGACGTCTTTTCTGGGGATACCGGCGGCCGCGGCCGCAGCGATCCCGATGACCAACACGAGGGCCGTCCCGAGGGCCCAGAGAAGCTGCCGTCTGCGGAACTCTCTCATGGCCGACCTCCCGATAGATACGAAGGACATTGGGCTTTCAGTATATGCCCCCCCTCCGAGGCGCGTCAACATGGCCGCGGCAGATCGTGATGCGCGCGGGGAAGTTCATGGCCAGGGAAGCGGGGCCGGCCGGGCCCGGGCTTTCCATCAGATGCGCGTTCCTCGGCCATAATCCGAAAAATTGTACCAATATTTGAATAGATTCAATAATTTTTAGTATTTATCCAAGATATTGGATTAGTCCAATTTAATGAATTCAGGTTCGCCTAATATTTAAGTTAACTAATTGATAATAAACGAGATATTAGTCACCTGGGCTTGGCATGATACTTGCTAAAATAGGACCTGATAATCATGAGAAATTATATTTTTTATCTTTGTAAGCGAGGAGGTGAGACCGGAAGGACCATTTCAGGAAAGGGGTATTTGGGCAGGGGACCGGGGCCGCATCCCGAGTTCCAAAGGGTTTAGGGTTATCGACATCTAGGAGGTTCTTTTTCAATGAGTAAGAGAATAGTCATCGCGATCCTCGCCCTGTTCATGGCCGGGGTCGCCTTCGCCCAGCTCGTCCCGACTTCCAAAATGGAAGGCAAGGTCGTGGACGCCTCGGGCGCTCCGCTTCCCGGCGTTTCGGTCGAAGCGACGAGCCCCCGGCTGGTCGGCAAGGCGACGGCGGTCACGGACGGCGAGGGAGCCTATCGTTTGTTCTCTCTGCCTTCGGGCGTCTATGAGATCACCTTCACGCTTCAGGGCTTCAAG
>CAWECI010000004.1:0-21045 GCA_963807525.1 Candidatus Aminicenantota bacterium
CCGAAGCCCTGGTGCGCAAGCTCGAAGCCCGGGCGGCCGCTCTGGGCTTGGTCTACCGGCCCGGCGCGGAAGGGGAGAGGCTGATGGACGTCGTGTCCCTGGTCGTGGCCCTGGCCCTCGATTACGCCTATACCGGGCGCTTGACCGGCTGAGCCTCGCCGCTCAGCGTCCTCTCGGGATGCCCGCGCTCGCCGCCGTGAAGATGGGCAATTGCATGTCGTAGGGAGGGCCTTCGAAAGCGGCCTTGACCACGCATTGGAGCAGCTCGGGATAGGTGATGCCCGCCTGCTCGGCCGACCGGGCCAGGCCCATGCCGCTGTCCAGACAGGGATTGCAGTTGACCTCCAGGATGACCGGCTGGCCGCTCTCGTCGAGGCGGATGTCGACGCGGCCGTAGCCCCAGCCCCCGACCGCCCGGAAGGCCTTGGTCGCGGTCTTGTTGATGAGGGCCGTCATCTCCGCGTCGACCCGGGCCGGGCAGATGACCGAAGTGCGCTTGTATTCGACGGACGTTTCGACCCACTTGGCCGCGTAGGAGAGGATGGGCGGGATCGACCGGGGCAGCCGCGAATAGTCGACCTCGGCGAGCGGCAGCACCCGCAGGGTCCGGCCGCCGACGATCCCGACGTTGAACTCGCGTCCCTTGAGGAAGTGCTGGACCAGGGCCGGCTGCTTGTAGGTCTTGAGGATCTCCCGGGCCTTTTCCCGCAGGGCGGTCTTGGTCTCGACGACGGAGTTCCGGTCGAGGCCGATGCCCGCGTGCTCCTGGGCCGCGTGGACGATGAGCGGGAAGGTCCACTTGTGCTCGCCGAGATCGGCCAGCCGCTCGATCAGGGCGGTCGACGGCGGGATGGGCAGGCCGGCGCCCCTGAGCAGGGACAGGGCCATGTACTTGTAGCGGCTGAGCCCAAGGGCGAGCGCGGGAGACCCGGTCATGGGATAGCCAAGCATGCGGATGAAGGCGGCCACGCGCATCTCGTAGAGCGCGCCGTGGACGACATCGTCGTACTGGTTGAAGACGACGTCGGGCCGCAGGCGGTCGAGCTTGCGCTGGAGGACGGACAGATCGCCCGCCAGGGGCATGACCACGACCTCGTGCCGGACATGGCGCAGGCCCCGGGCGATGCCCCGGATCATCTGGCGCAGATAGTGCAGGCTTCCGGTGTCCGCCTTTTCGTCCGGCTGCGAGTCCGTGTAGGCGTTGTAGATGAGCGCAATGCGGAGCTTTTTCCTGCGCATCCCCGGTACCCTGCGCCCATTCTAAATGAATCCGGAAGCGCTGCGCAAGCTCGAAGAAGGAAAGGACCGGCTTCCGGCGGCGCGGCCGGTCACAGGAAGTCGACGCCGCAGAGCCTCTCCGAGAGGTCCCAAAGGCGCTGGGCGACGTCCGGCCGGCGGGCGTAAAGGCTCGGCGAGGCCGGGCGGCCGAGCCGCCAATAGTCGCCGGCGATCGCGGAAAGCGGTTCGGTGGTCAAGCGGACAATGGACGCCGCGGCGTCGGCCCCGCTGAGGCCGGGCCCCGCGAACGCCCCTCCTCCGGAGATGGCGGCGGCCGGGCCGGTCTCGACGGCCATGGCCCGGACGGGGAAGCGGTGCCGGACCCGGCGATTGAGCTCGAGCACGAAGAGGACCAAGGCCAGCTTGGACTGCCGGTAGGCCCGGAGAGCCCCGTAGCGGCGCCTCAGCATGGGATCGGCCCAGGCCATCTCGACCCCCCGGTGGGAGCCCGAGGACACGACGATGACCCGGGATTCCGGGGGGCGTATGAGCGCGCCGAAGAGCTCGCAGGTCAGAAGAAAGGCGGCCAGATAGTTGGTGGCGAACTGGAGCTCGAGACCGTCCTCGGTGCCGACGCGGCGGCCCGCGAACGCTTCGGCGCCGTGGATGAGCCGGTCCAGCCGGCCGGCCCCGAGCGTCTTCCGGACCTGGGCCGCGGCCCGCCGCACGCCGCCGACCGAGGAAAGATCGGCCGGGATGAAGCAGGCTTCCGGGCGCGCGACGGCCCGGCGCAAGATCTCCGCGGCGCCCCGGCATTCCGCGGGCGAGCGGCCGATGCCGATGATCCGCCGGCCCTTTGCCGCCAGCTGCCGGGCGGCCTCCCAGCCGAGCCCGGAGGCGGCGCCGGTGATGACGCATGTTGACGGACTGCCTTGAGTCATCGCCATCGCCCTTTACGGCCTTCCGCACGGACCCCCGACCCTGGTTCCCGACCCGCTCCCACGATAGCCGGGGGACCCGACCGAGTTGTTAAGAAGATGTCAAGATTCGGAAAAAAAAGCCGCGGCGGGCTGGGGGGAAGGATGAGAGAGAAAAAAAGAGGGAGCCAACCGCCGGGTTGGCTCCCTCCCAAGAGCTTACCTGTCCGCGTACGCGTAGATCGTCAGGAAGCCGTGCTGGCTGATCTTGGCGATCAGCTCGCCGCTGACCTTTTCCACGCTGTCGCTCGGCTGATGGTAGTCGGCCGTCATGGCGGCCATGTAATAGATGAACGGGAGCTTGACCGCTGGCGAACGAGGCATGGTCGGAGCCGCCGCTGCCCACGCCGAGGGGATTGGGCCGGAAGGCCAGGTCGAGGCCGACGTACTGGTTCATCTCCCGGGCGATGTCGGCGAAGGGCGTGCCCTCGGTCAGGTTGACGGTGACGAACCAGGGGGCCCGGACCTTCTTGACGATTTCCTCGGCGCCCGGGAACGCTGTAGGTCCGCATGGTCCGGGCCAGCGTCTCGGCGTCGTAGGGCCGGCTGATCATATCGTAGTTGAGATAGCCGACCGTCTTGTCGATCGGGAACTCGGGGTTGTTGACGTAGTAGCGCGAGCCGAGGAGGCCTTCTTCCTCGCCGGTCCACAGGGCGAAGACGATGGACCGCTTGGGCTTGACCGGGTTGGCGGCGATGGCCTTGGCGATGTTCAGGACGCCGACCGAGCCGGAGCCGTTGTCGTCCGCGCCGTTCCAGACGTAGTCGTCCCAGGCCCCCAGGTGGTCGTAGTGGGCGCCGACGACGAAGTACTCGTCCTTGAGCTTGGGGTCGGAGCCTTCGATGAGCCGATGACGTTCGTGCCTCGGACGAGGGTCGTCTTGGCCGTCGTGGCGATGGTCATCTTGGAGCCGGCGACGTCGATCGAAGCCGGCTTGTAGGTCGAATCGATCTTTTTCTTCAGCTCGTCGATCGGTCTGTCCGGTCCCGGCCAGGAGGAAGTTGGCCATCTCGCGGGTGATGGTCGTGGCCGCGGGGCCGCGTCCGCCCATCTCGCCGCCGGCGCACGCCGGCCAAAGCCAACCGGACGCGAGGCTTGTTGATGATGGGCTGGTCGTCGCTGGGCTTGCGCACGAATGACAGGGCGTTGAAAATGTCGCTATCCTTGCCGGTGCTGGTGACCTGGATGATGGCCGCGGGTCCGAGCTTGGCGATCGCGGTGAGCTTGTTGAAGCGCTCGGGGCCGCCCCGCATCATCATGGCCATGTCGCCGCCCTGCGGCGCGGCCGGGAAATACTTGTCCTTGAGCTCCTTGGTCTTCTGGAGCGGGGACTTGGGGTCGTCCCGGCCGGGCACGTCGCTCAGCACGAGGACGATCTTGCCCTTGAGATTGAGACCCTTGAGCTCGTCGAAACCGACGGACGGCTCGGAGATGCCGTAGCCGACGAAGACGACCGGCGCGGTGAGGGTGCCCTCGGCTCCGCCGCCCATGCCACCGAAGCCGCCCCCGAAATCAAGGCCCCCCTGGAAGGTGCGGGTCTTGATCGCGCCGGCGACGTTGGTCTCGATGGTGATCGCCGTCTGGGAGTCCGTGGTCTCCTTCAGGGCGAAGTCCTGGAAATAGGTCCGCTCGCGCGGGGCCTGCGGCTGCTGAGGGCGGCCGCCGCCCATGCGAAAGCCACCCATCCTGGGCATGTCCCCGGCGGGCTTGACGCCCCACAGCTTGAACAGAGAGGCGGCGTACTCGGCGGCCAGGGCGTAGCCCCGGGTCGCGGTCTCGCGTCCCTCGAGCAGGTCGGACGAGATGTAGGTCAGCATCGCCAGGGTGTCCTTGGCGTTGATGGCCTCCAGTCCGGCCTTGAACTTGTCCGGCGCCGGCACGGGCTTGTCGACCAGGCACAGCGCCTTCTGCACATCCTCGGGCTTCATCTGCTGCTGCGCCGGAGGCCCCTGGGCCTGTAGCGCGGCGAGGCAGACGAAGACGAGGATGACAGCCAAAAAGTGCTTCTTCATAAATACCTCCACCTAGAATTCACGGCCATGTCTTTAGACGAGACCGGGCCGGATTTCTTCCAGACGGGGTCAGACCTACACTTTTTAACTTTCCAGACGGGCCGGACGGCACGAATGCGCTCTGGGCCCAAAAAAGTTAAAAAGTGTAGGTCTGACCCCGTCTTGTCCGCCGCCTTCAGCCAGCCCTTGACGCCCTCTTATGTCTTATGGACTCGGCGGGGGCGTTTCAGATAATATGGGTTCGGCTTATATCTCAGGGGAGGTCCCGTCGCATGAACATGACCGCCAAGTGCTCGCTTCTGCTCGTCCTTGGCCTCGGCCTGATCAGCCTGGCCTCCGGCTGCAAGAAAAAAGGGCCCGAGCCCCCGCCTCCGGCGGCGTCCCAAGCCGTGCCCGAATTCCCCTGGAAGATCGATCAGTTCGCCGATCTGCAGATCCTGCGCTACCAGGTCCCCGGCTTCGAGGCCCTGACGCCGGCCCAGAAAGAGCTGGTCTACGATCTCAGCGAGGCGGCGATCTGCGGCCGCGACATCTTCTTCGACGAGAACTACAAGCACAACCTCAGGATCCGCCACACCCTCGACGCCGTCGTCACGGGCTACAAGGGCGACCGGAACGACCCCCGCTGGGCTGAGTTCATGACCTACGTCAAGCGGGTCTGGTTCTCCAACGGGATCCATCACCACTATTCGAACGACAAGATCATGCCCGGGTTCGACGCGGCCTACTTCGCCGCCCTGGTCAAGGGCAGCGAGGGGGTGGCGCTTCCCGCTCCGCGAGGGGCAGTCCCTCGACGGACCTGATCGCCTTCCTGACGCCCATCCTGTTCGACCCGGCGGTGGCGCCCAAGAAGGTCTCTCAGGACTCGACCAAAGACCTGGTCCTGAGCTCGGCCGTCAATTTCTACGACGGGGTCGACCAGGCCGAGGTCGAGGCCTTTTACAACAAGATCGCCGACCCGAAGGATCCCCGGCCGGTCTCCTACGGCCTGAACTCCCGGCTGGTCAAGAAGGACGGGAAGGTCTTCGAGGAGGTCGCCTCGGCGAGCGGTCTCTACGGCCCGGCCATCGCCAAGATCGTCTTCTGGCTGGAAAAGGCCGCCGCCGTGGCCGAGAACGAGCAACAGAGGAAAGTCATCGGCGCCTTGATCGATTATTACAAGTCGGGCGACCTCAGGAAGTTCGACGAGTACAACGTCCTCTGGGTCGGCGACCTCGCCTCGCTCGTCGACTCCGTCAACGGCTTCATCGAGGTCTACGACGACCCCCTCGGCCGCAAGGCCAGCTGGGAGGCCTTGGTCGACTTCAAGGACCTGGCGGCCACCAAGCGGGCCGACACGATCTCGGCCAACGCCCAGTGGTTCGAGGACCACTCGCCGGTCGACGCCAAGTACAAGAAGAAAGAGGTCAAAGGCGTTTCGGCCAAGGTCATCACCGCGGCCATGCTCGGCGGCGGCTGCTATCCCTCGACGCCGATCGGCATCAACCTGCCGAACGCCAACTGGATCCGCCGCGACTTCGGCTCCAAGTCGGTGACCATCGAGAACATCACCTACGCCTACGACCAATCCTCGCTCAAGTCGCCGTTCGGGCCCGAGTTCAGCTATTCGCCCGAGCTCCTGGAGCGATCCCGGACCTACGGGGCCCTGGCCGGCAATATCCACACCGACCTCCACGAGGTCTTGGGCCACGGCTCGGGCCAGCTCATGCCCGGCGTCGGCCCGGAGTCGCTCAAGAACTACCACTCGACCGTCGAAGAGGCCCGGGCCGACCTCTTCGGCCTTTACTACATCATGGACGACAAGATGATCGAGCTCGGGCTCCTGCCGAACGCCGACGCGGCCAAGGCCGAGTACGACCTCCAGATCCGCAACGGCCTGATGACCCAGCTCGTCCGCGTCCAGCCCGGAAAGACGGTCGAGGAGGCCCACATGCGGGCCCGGGCCCTCGTCTCCCATTGGGTCTACGAGAAGGGCCAGCCGGAGAACGTCGTTGCCCGCGTGACCAAGGACGGCAAGACCTATTTCGTGATCAACGACTACCCGAAGCTGCAGGCGCTCTACGGCCGCCTGCTGGCCGAGATCCAGCGGATCACGAGCGAAGGGGACTACGAGGGGGCCAAGGCGCTAGTCGAGGAATACGGCGTCCAGGTCGATCCGGATCTGCACAAAGAGGTTCTCGAGCGCTACGCCAAGCTCCACCTCGCCCCCTACAGCGGCTTCGTCAATCCCGTCTACACGCCGGTCGTCGCAAACGGCCGGGTTGTCGACGTCAAGATCTCGCTCGACGAGGGCTATGTCGACCAGATGCTGCGGTACGGCCGGGACTATTCGTTCCTGCCGGTCCGATAGACGTTTGGAGGTCGAACGCAGGAGGGACCATGGGCGAAGAGGAGATCGGACACATCACCCACTACTTCCCCAAGATCAGCGTGGCCGTGATCCAGGTCACGGCCGGATCGCTGAAGGTGGGGGAGACCATCCGGATCAAGGGCCACACGAGCGATTTCACCCAGCCGGTGGATTCGCTCCAGATGGAGCATCTGCAGGTCCCGGAGGTCAAGGCCGGCGGTTCGGCCGGCCTGAAGGTCAAGGAGCACGTCCGGGAGGGCGACAAGGTCTTCCGGGTGACCTGAGACGAGCGGCCGAACGGCCGCCGGACCGCGCAGCTCCCCGGCGAGACGGGATGAGATCCCCTTCGCCGGACCTGCGATAGCTGCAGGAGTTTTCCACCCATGGGTCTTTCTGAATATGGCTGGGACGAACGTCTGGCCGCGCCATTCGCGCCTTTCGCCGAACGGGGCCTCGCGCTTGCCCGGGTCGTCCGCCAGCTTCGCGAGCTCTCGACCCTCGTCAGCGAGCGGGGAGAGCTCGCGGGCGAAGTCTCGGGCAAGTTCCGCCATGCTGCCCGCGGCCCGGCCGATTACCCGGCCGTCGGCGACTGGGCGGCCATCCGTCCCGTCGCGCGGGGACGGGCCGTCATCGAGGCCCTCCTGCCGCGCCGCAGCGCCTTCACCCGGAAAGCCGCCGGCGAGGCCGTGGAAGCCCAGGTCATCGCCGCGAACGTCGACACGGTGTTCCTGGTTAGCGGCCTGGACGGCGATTTCAACCTCCGCCGGATCGAGCGCTACGTGACGGCCGCCTGGTCAAGCGGGGCCGCGCCGGTCATCGTCCTCAACAAGGCCGACCTGCGTCCGGACCTCCCGGCCATCGTCGCGGAGACTGCGGCCGTCGCGCGCGAGGTGCCGATCGTCACGGCGTCGGCGCGCGAGAGCAACGGACTTGAGGGGTTGGCTCCCTTTTTACGGTCCGGACGAACGATCGCCTTTCTTGGCTCCTCCGGGGTCGGCAAGTCGACGATGATCAACCGCCTGCTCGGCGAGGACCGGCTCGCGACCTCGGAGGTGAGCGACGCCGCGGCGGGGCGCGGCCGCCATACGACGACCTCTCGCGAGCTGGTCCGGCTTCCGGGCGGAGCCTTGCTCATCGATACGCCGGGCCTCCGCGAGCTCGGGCTCTGGGCCGATGATGACGGCCTGGAAAGGACGTTCGATGAGATCGACCGGTTGGCGGCCCGCTGCCGGTTCCCCGACTGCAGCCACGAGAACGAGCCCGGGTGCGCCGTTCGCGAGGCCGTTGAGGCCGGGACCGTTCCGGCGGAGCGATGGGAGAGTTACCTGAAGCTGCGGCGGGAGCTCCACTCGCTCGAGCTCCGCAAGGACGAGAAAGCACGCCGCCAGCATGAGAAGGCGGCCGGCCGCGACTTCGCCGCCCGGCTCAAGGAAGTCAAGAAGAACAAGCTGAGGTATCGCTGAGCCGCTTTTTTTTGTTTTATATCCCGATTCCGGGAGACTCCCTCTCTTCGGCTTTGCTCAGGGCATTGCCTCTAGCTCCCCGGCCCCCCTGGCAACCAGTTCGCACGGTTCCCCCCCGCTTCGCGGGTCCCCCTCTCCAGCGACGGGGATCTTCGAGGCAACGCCCATCGCCGCCGCGAGGGAGCCCCAGCGCCAGGACGGCTTCTTCTTGCCTTTGCTGGTCCGTTTCGGCAATCTAACATTGACGCTGTCGAACGAAAATGTCTATCATGCTGAGGACGGACAGGCGCGAGTTGATGGTCGCGATTACCCCCCTTACGCATCCGATAGAGAAAGGAATCTTTCATGAAGCGCATGACGGCCCGACCCTTTTATCTGGCCATCATTCTCGTCGCCCTGAGCCTTGCTTCTGCTGGGGGTTCCGCCAGCCAAGCCGCGCCTGGCGAAGTCGCCCCTCCTATGACCCTGGCCGCCTCGGCCAAGGAGATGGCCTTGACGAAGGGGCTGGCCGTCGGGCTCATTGGCTCCTACGGGCGGTCGGCCGTGCCGTCGGACCTTCTGGCCTGGCAGCTGGCCCAGGGCACGATGCCTGAACCGAAGACCGGTCTTGCGGTCGGCAAAAGCGTCAAAGGCGAGGACATGGCCTGGGCCGCGGTCGAGGCCGGCAAAGACGGCGTCATCGAGAGCCGGGCCCTGGCCGGCGGCTACCTGTTCATGGTCGTCAATTCCGAGACGGCCCGGACCATGATCTTCGACGCGACCGGCTTCTACGTCGCCTGGATCAACAGGGAGCCGCGCGGCGGCGAAAAGTACGGCGCCGAGTACCTGCGCCATCCCGTTCGCTTGGTCAAGGGCCGCAACGTGCTTCTCATCCGATGCGAACGGGGGCGTTTCAAGGGACGTCTTTATGAGCCTCCGGCCGAGGCCTTTTTCACCGACCAGGATATGACCCTGCCCGATCTCCTTATCGGCGAGAGGGGACCGGTCTGGGCCGGACTGAGGCTCGTCAACGCGACGGGGGAGAGGCTGGAGCGGATCGAGATCATCGCCCGGCTCAGCGGGAAGGACGTGAAGACCCCCGTGGCGACGTCCGTCGCTCCGTTCTTCACCCAGAAGCTGGCCGTCAAGCTGGAGATCGACGCGCCGTCCGAAGAAGGACCCGTCAAGATCGAGCTCCGGGCCCGGGCCCGGGCCGGGCGGCGCATGATCGAAAGCCCGGTCTTTCCGCTCGAGCTCAAGGCTCTCGCGCCATCCGCCCACCACAGCCGGACGTTCGTCAGCGAGATCGACGGCAGCGTCCAGTACTTCGGCGTCGCGCCGCTCGTGAGCGCCGCGCCGGCGGCCCAGAAACCGGCCCTCGTGCTCACGCTTCACGGCGCCGGCGTCGAGGCCATCGGCCAGGCCCGGGCCTACAAGCCCAAGGACTGGGCCTGGATCGTCGCGGCCACGAACCGGCGTCCTTATGGCTTTGATTGGGAGGACTGGGGTCGGCTCGACGCCCTCGAGGTCCTGGCCGAGGCCACGCGTCTCTACCAGCCGGACCCGGCGCGGATCACCCTGACCGGGCACTCGATGGGCGGCCACGGCACCTGGCAGGTCGGGGCGACCGTTCCCGAGCCCTGGGCGGCCGTCGCCCCGAGCGCCGGCTGGCGCAGCTTCACGTCGTACGGCGGCGGCGTCACGTACAAAGACCCGTCCCCGGTCGAGAAGATGCTCCTCCGGGCCAACAACCCGAGCGAGACGGTCGATCTGGCCCGGAACTTCCTCCATTACGGCGTCTACGTGCTTCACGGCGACCAGGACGACAACGTTCCGGTCACCGAGGCCCGCTTCATGCGCGAGCTGCTGGGAAAGTTCCATCCCGACTTCGCCTACTACGAGCGGCCCGGGGCCGGACACTGGTGGGGGAACGAGTGCGTCGATTGGCCGCCCCTGTTCGAATTCCTGCGCGAGCATATGCGGGCGGCGGACGCCGAGATCAAGCGGGTCGAATTCGTGACGGCCAACCCCGGGATCTCGTCGCGGTCGCGCTGGGTCGAGATCCTGGCCCAAGTGAGGCCCCTCGAATACAGCCGGATCGTGATCGAGCGCGACGACGCCGGGCGGGCCTTCAAAGGCACAACGGAGAACGTGGCCCGATTGGCCATCGACTTCCTGCCGCCGGCGGCCGGCGGCGCGGCCAAAGACGCGGCGAGCCCGGCCTCAGGCACGACCGGGACGCCGGCTCCGGATAAGATCCTCATCGAGCTCGACGGGTCCAAGCTCGAAGCCCCGGTCCCGCCGGCCGGCGGACGGGTCTTTCTCGAGCGAAGCGACAGGGGCTGGGTGGCCTCGGCGCCGCGCCGGCTGCCGGCGACTAAGGGGCCGCAGCGCTCCGGCGGCTTCAAGGACGCTTTCCGCCATCACTTCGTTTTCGTTTACGGCACCCGCGGCAGCGACATCGAGGATTTCCGGGCCTTCGCCAAGGCCCGTTTCGACGCCGAGACCTTCTGGGTCCGCGGCAACGCCGGGATCGAGATCATCCCGGACACGGCCTTCGACCCGGCGAAGTTCAAGGACCGGAGCGTCATCCTCTATGGCAACGCCGACACGAACGGCGCCTGGTCGAAGCTCCTGGCCGGCTCGCCCGTCGAGATCCGGAACGGCCGGGCCAGGGTGGGTGAGAAGATCTACGCCGGCAAGGATTATGCCGCCTGTTTCATCCGTCCCCGCCCCGGGAGCGACATCGCCTCGGTCGGGGTCGTCGCCTGGACCGGCCCGGCCGGCTGGATGGCCGCCTCGCCGGTCCAGTATTTCATCAGCGGGGCCGGCTTCCCCGATCTCGTGCTTTTTTCGGCCGAGACGCTGCGCTCGGCGACCGACGGCGTCCGGGCCATCGGCTGGTTCGGCAACGACTGGACGGTCGAGCGCGGCGACATCGTTTGGAACGAAGGCGGGCACCGATAATGTTACGGATTCAGTAGGCGCTTCCCCGGGGTTCGACGAGCATGACCTTGATATGCCTTAGTGCGGGATCGATCTCGAAAACCAAGCGATATTCTCCAACGCGAAGCCGGTAGACGCCCTGCAATATCCCCGCAAGGAGGCGCACGTCTCTGTGCCGGAGGGGATCATCGAGGACCGTGAGCTGATCCAGATGATCGAGCAGTCTTCTGTGAACGGACGTTTCCATTCTTCCGAGGGCCTTTTGAGCCCTCCTTGAGAAGTCGACGCTCCAGGTCTTTTCTGGCATCCTCCATAGAGACGAATTTGCCCTCCCGGAATTCTCGCCGGGAAGCCCGAAGCCTCCTAGTGAAGCCGGGAATGGCCAGGAGTTCCAGGGTCTCTTTGCGCCTTTCGACGTAGTCATCGATCAGGTCGATGAGGATATCGTTCATCGTCCTGTTCTCCAGGCTGGCCACGGCCTTGAGCAGGTTCTTCTTTTCCTCGGGGATGCGGATCGTCGCGGTCTCCATGGGACACCTCTCAAAAGTAGATTAATCGCAAAAGCGCTTTCTGTCAATCGAAATCCCGGATCTGGCCGGCCACGTATGAAGGACGAAGGGCCCGGCCCGTTCTTCTCAAAGAAAGAGCTTGAGTTTTCTCGGCCGGGAGGATTTAAATGGGAAGGCCTCAATGACGACCGAAAGAAGGGCCATGCGGAAGATCGTCCAGGTCGCAACTCACTTTTTAATGGTCCTGATCTTAGCGTCCCTCTTCGTCACCAGGGGGGCAGGTGGCCGAGCCGGTGCGCCGCCTGACCAGACGGCCCCGCCGTTCGATCCCGCGAGGACGTTCCCCCCCGACGAGCTACAGGCCGACCTACAGGTCTTGTGGGATGTCCTCGAGGAGGGCCACGGCGGATTCGAGAGATACACGCCGGCGGCCGAGCTGAGGAAGGAATTCGACGCGGTCCGGGACGGCCTGAAGGGCCCCCTGACCCGCTTCGATTTCTTCGCCCGGCTCTTGCCCCTCGTGGCCAGTATCAAGGACGGGCATACCCGCCTGAGCCTGCCGCCGCGCCCGGACGCTTATCTCGACTCGCGGCCCGTACTCTTCCCGCTCGGGCTCCGCCTCGTCGGAGACAGGGCCTATGTCCTCAAGGACTTTAGCCTGGATCGCGGCGTCGGGGAGGGCGCGGAGCTTCTGGCCATCGACGGCCGGCCGTTCGGGTCCGTCCTCGCGGCTCTCCTCCCGCTCGTCCCGGCCGATGCGGGCATTCGGACGGCGAAGCTCCGCCGGCTCGAGCCACCGGCCGCCTTCAGCCGACTGTTCGGCCTGCGGTTCGGCTGGCGGGAGTCGTTCCGGATCAAGTTCCGTCCGTTCAAGGCGGAAGGGGTTCGAGAGATCACAGTCCCCGGGCTGACGGCTGTGGATCTCGCCCGCCTGCGCCAGGAAAGGTACCCGGAGGCCGCCAAGCCCCGGCCGGCCTACGAGCTGACGTCCGCCGGCCCGATGGCCGTCCTGACCATCCGGCAGTTCGGGGACGATCCCGATCAGACCAGGCCCCGCTTCCCGGATTTTTTGACGCAAACGTTCCTCGCTCTCGAGGAGAAGAAGACGCCGGGCCTCGTCATCGATCTCCGCGGCAACGGCGGCGGATTCGACGAGTACGGCAAGTTCCTTTTCGCCCACGTCATGGACCGGCCGTTCCTGTACTATTGGGCGCTCGAGACCAAGAAGGACCGCTACGATCTATTCCGCTATACGGACGAGACCGCCGAGTCCGCCGAGGAACTGGCCCGGCCGCTCCGGAAGAACGCCCGGGGCTGGTTCGACGTCCTGGGTCATCCCAACCGCGGTCTCCAATCGACCCGGAAACCCCACTTCGCCGGCCGGGTGGCCATCCTCATCGACGGCGGCAGCTTTTCGGCGACCGGGGAGACGACTTCAGCCTTCCATTACTATAAGAAGGCCGTGTTCTTCGGCGAGGAGTGCGGTGCCGGCTACTACGGCAACACGTCCGGGTTCATGGTCACGGCGACGCTCCCGAAAACCCGGATCGAGGTCCGCGTCCCCCTCATCCTCTACACCATGGCGGTCGAGGGATATCCCAAGGACCGGGGCCTTGTCCCCGATATCCTCGTGACGCCGACGATCGAGGATCTTATGGCCGGCCGGGACCCGGTGATGGACCGGGCCCTGGCCTGGCTCCAGAAAAGATAGACCGGGACATGTCCAAGGGCAGTGGCCCAAGAGGGCCCGAGGAGAGAGCATGATAAAACCGGCCATCATCCCTGTGGCAATCGTCCTGGTCCTGGCTGTCGCCTGTGCCAAGTCACCCGCGCCCGTGAACCTGGTCAAGCCGACCCCGGAGCAGGCGGCCTGGCAGGACATGGAGATCGGATTGTTCATCCATTACGACTTGCCGGTCTTCAAGCCCGGCTGGGACCACCGGCAATACGAGACCCGACCGGGCCCGGAGATCTTCGATCCCGCCAAGCTAGACACGGAACAGTGGATGGCCGCGGCCGAGGCCATCGGGGCGAAATACGCGGTGTTCGTGGCCAAACACGGCAGCGGGTTCCTGTCCTGGCAGAGCGACCAATATCCTTACGGCATGAAACAGTCGCCCTTTCAAAAGGGACGGGGCGATCTGGTCCGCGATTTCGTGGCCTCTTGCCGCAAGCACGGCATCAAGCCGGGGATCTATGCCAGCATGAGCACCAACGGCTATCTCGAGGTCGATAACCCCGGCCTCGTCAACCGGGGCAAAGGCGGCGACCCGGCGGCCCAGGCCCGCTACGCCCGGATCTGCGAAGGCCTGCTGACCGAGCTCTGGGGAAGCTACGGCCCGCTCTTCGAGATCTGGTTCGATGGCGGGGTCCTCGACCCGGGCCAGGGCGGGCCGGACATGCTGCCGATCCTGAAGCGGCTTCAGCCCCAGGCCATCGTCTTTCAGGGGCCGGCGGCTTCCATCCGCTGGATCGGCAACGAGGACGGCGTCGCGCCCTATCCGTGCTGGGCGACCGTTCCGGCGGGCCGCGATTATAACGGCGGCGGCGCGCCCGACGGGACGCGCTGGCTCCCCGGCGAATGCGATGTGCCGGTCCGCCGCGATACCTGGCTATGGCTCCCGGACACGGAACGGAAGCTCTTCACGGTCGACGAGCTCGTGGACAAGTATTACCGGTCGGTCGGCCACAACTGCAACCTGCTCTTGAACGCCAACCCCGACCCGAGCGGGCTCATTCCCGAACCGGACATGCAGCGGTACCGGGAGTTCGGGGCCGAGGTCCGGCGGCGTTTCGGCACGAGCCTGGCCGAGACGTCGGGGAAGGGGGCCATCATCGAGCTCACGTTGAAGGCTCCGACCCGGATCGATCACGTGGTCAGCATGGAGGACATCCGCCAAGGCGAGCGGATCCGGGAGTATGTGGTCGAGGGCCGCATGGGCGGCGGCTGGGTCGAGCTTGTCCGCGGCGAGTCGATCGGCCACAAGAAGATCGACCGCTTCGCGCCGGTCACGGTCAGCGCCGTCCGGCTGCGCGCCGTCCGCTCGGCCGCCCGGCCGATCATCCGGAAATTGGCCGTGTATTGCGTGGGCTGAGGATAGAGTGCCCGGGGTGGGACTCGAACCCACAAGGCCTTGCGGCCGCGACATTTTAAGTGTCGTGCGTATACCTATTCCGCCACCCGGGCCCAGCTTCGAGAGCCGCCTGATTATACGCTAAGACATTTCCCGCAGACAATCCGAAGTCTGGCCGTTGTCTGCCGGGCCCGCCGCGTGCTATGATGCGCTCAATTTAGGCGGTGCTTCCGGCCGGAAGCTCACAGGAGCAAATGATCGGAGGAAGTTCGATGATCCGCACGGTCCGATACCTGTTGCTGATCTCCCTGGCCCTCATCCAAGCGGCCGCCGCGTCGGCTCAGGTCCCGTTGCCGAAGGACCTGCCCCGGACGGCGCATGCCGAAGTGGACGGCCTGGCCCTGACGCCGCCCATGGGCTGGTATCCCTGGAACGCGTTCGGCCAGGAGCCGCAGAACGAGAAGCTGATCAAGGAGATCGTCGACGCCCTGGTCGCGAGCGGCATGAAGGACGCCGGCTATGTGTACGTCGGCCCGGACGAGGGCATCTGCTTTTCGCGCGGCAGCGACGGGACGCTCGCTCCGAACCTGGCCCGTTACCCGACCGGGCTGCGCGGCCTCGGAGATTATATCCACGCGAAGGGGCTCAAGTACGCCCTTTACACGGATGCCGGGACAAAAACGTGCAGCACGGCCATGCCCGGAACGAAGGGCCATGAGATCGAGGACATGCGGGCCTTCGCCGGTTGGCGGGCCGATTACATCAAGATCGATTGGTGCAACAGCGAAGGCCAGGATATCGTCCAAACCTACGCCGACCTGAGCCGGGCCCAGCGCGCCGCCGGCCGGCCCGTCGTTCACAGCCTCTGCTCGTGGGGCGACGGCTATCCCTGGGTCTGGGCCGGTGCGATAGGGCACATGTGGCGGACGACGTCCGACATCTGCGCTCCGGGCCAGGCCGACTGGGCCCGGGCCACGCGCATCGCCTTCGCCAACGAGAAGCTGAACGCGTTCGCCGGCGCCGGACACTGGAACGACCCGGACATGATGATCGTCGGCATGCCGGGGTTGAGCGAGGCTCAGGACCGCAGCCTCTTCAGTCTCTGGTGCATGATGGCCTCGCCTCTCATGGCCGGGAACGATCTCCGCACGATGGACAAGGCGACGATCGACGTCCTGACCAACCTCGAGGCCATCGCCATCGACCAGGACCCGCTCGGCGTCCAGGGCCGGATCGTCTGGAACGACGGGAACGTCAGCCTCTGGGCCGGGAAGCCGCTTTTTGACGGCAGCCTGGCCGTGCTCGTTCTTTATCAAGGCCGTCACCGGGCCGAACGGAAGATCACCTGGGAGGAGCTGGGCCTCAACGCCGCCGACAGGCTCTACGTCCGCGACCTTTGGACGCACCAGACGAGCGGGCCGCTCGCTGGAGCCACCACGGTTTCCGTGGGGCCGAATGACGTCGCTTTTCTCAGGCTTTCGAAGACGAACGAGTTCCCCATCCCGCCCATCCTGGTCGCGGATGCCTATCGCCTGGCGTTCCGGTCGTCGGGCGCCCGGCCGGAGACCCTCACAGTCCAGGTGACCGTCACGAACAAAGGCAGCTCCGACCTGCCGGCCTGGCGCGTGGACGCGCGATCCCTGCCGCCCTGGCTGCGCGTCGAGGTCAAGACGGCCGGCCGGGCCCAGACGTTCGTCAACATGGTCTCGACGGCCGGGCTCAAGAAAGGGTCTTACCATGCGCTCGTCCGGGCCGACAACGTCGAGCCGATCTCGGGAAAGCCGATGAGCGCTTTGTATTACGACGTCGATCTGGACGTCGGACGCGACGTCAGGAGGTAGAACATGAGCGATCCCCAGACGGCTCCTCCGGTCTCGACAGCCCCGCCGTCCGTGAAAGAGCGGCTGCTGTCCCTGGACTTCTTTCGCGGCTTCACGATGTTCATGCTTATCGGGGAGAGCACCCTCCTCTACGAGCACCTCCGCGACCATCGCTTGGCCGGGACGGTCCTCGGCTTCATCGGCACCCAGCTCGACCATCATCCCTGGAACGGCCTGCGCGCCTGGGACCTGGTCCAGCCGTTCTTCATGTTCATCGTCGGGGCGGCCCTGGCCCTGTCCGTGGCCAAGCGCGAGGCGAAAGGGGAGAGCCGGGCCGCGATCACCAAGCACGTCATCATCCGCTCGATCGCCCTGCTCGTCATCGGCTGGGCCCTCTACTGCATCGAGCCCGGCCACATCACGTTCCGGTTCCAGAACGTGCTGGCCCAGCTCGGCGTGACCTATCCCATCGCCTATCTCCTGATGCGGAGAAAGCCCCGGACGCAGATCGCCTGGAGCTTCGCCTTCATCATCGCGACGGAGGTCATCTATCGCGTCTTCTGGGTCCCCGGCTACAACCAGCCCTTCGTCCCCGACCACAACTTCGGCTCCTGGTTCGACATGCTTCTCGGGGGCGAGCTCTCGGCCGGTCACTGGGTGGCCTTCAACGCCCTGCCGACGGCCGCCCACACGGTCTGGGGCGTCCTGGCCGGCCAATGGCTGATGAAGGGCGCCGCGCCGCGCAAGAAGATCGCCTGGCTGGCGGGGCTCGGCGCGGCCGGCGTGGCCGCCGGCTTCGCCCTGACCTCCGTGGAGCCGATGATCAAGCGCATCTGCACCAGTCCGTTCATCCTGGCCAGCGGCGGCTTCTGCCTGCTCACGCTGGCCCTCAGCTACTGGCTCATCGACGTCAAGAAGTGGAACCGCTGGGCCGTCTTCTTCAACATCGTGGGCATGAATTCCCTGTTCATCTATCTCTTCCAGGAGAGCGGCGGTACGGCCTGGATCCGCAAGCTCGTCTGGCCCTTCACGATGGCCCTTCAGGGGTTGATCGGCCAGTTGCCGGCCGAGATCCTGACCAGCGTCGCCGCCTGGGCCTTGCTCTGGTCGATATGCTATTGGCTGTACAAGCGGAAGATCCTGATCAAGATTTAAAGACGGGGCCAGGTCTAAACCTTTTAACTTTTTCAGCGTTCCAAGGGGGATTGCCCAATCGATGGGAAAAGTTAAAAGGTTTAGACCTGGCCCCCTCCGACCAGCTCGACCAGGACGGCCGTGCCGTAGCAGAGCACCTCGGTCGCGCCCTGGATGATCTCCGTCGCGTCGTATCGCACGCCGATGACGGCGTTGGCGCCGCGCTCGACGGCGTGGTTGACCATCATCTCGAAGGCCTCGGCCCGCGTTTGCTCGCAGAGCTCCGAGAAGAGGGTGATGTTTCCGCCGACCATCGTCTGGAGCGAGGCCCCGATCGTGCCGAAGACCGAGCGCGAGCGCACGGTGATGCCGCGGACGACGCCGAACGACTTGACGATGCGATAACCGTCCAGCGTGAAAGCCGTGGTCGTCATCTGGTGGATCGGCGCAGGCCGTGTCGCCTGGGCCCGTTCGTTCCCGCTCGGGCTTTCATAGCAGGCCAGGCACGTATCGGCGGTCTTGAAGTGGTCGAGCGACGGATAATCCTGGCCGCAGACCTTGCATCTCATCGGTCCCCCCCTATCTTGTCGCCGGGCGCGGCGTCCTTCTGATCGGTCTTCTTCGGCACCGGCGGCGCGGCCAGGTCCGGTTTCGGATCGCCGAAGATATAATGGCCGAACCACGTCAGATTGTGCTCCATGACGGCGCGCATCGACTTGGGCTTGGTGATGCCGTGGCCGTATCCCTTGTACACGACCATCTCGACGGGGACCCCGCGGTCCTCGAGGCCCTGGCGCAACTCATACGCGTCCGGGATCGGTACGCGCCGGTCGAGCTCGCCGTGCTGGATGAGGGTCGGCGTCGAGGCCTGCTTGATGTACGTCATCGGGGACGTCTTGGCGTAGATCGCGGGATCGTCGGCCGGATTGGCGCCGAGGTAGTTGATCGTGAACGGCGTGATATCCGTGTTGTAGTAATAGGTCGCCCAGTTGGAGATCCCGGCCCCGACCGAAATGGCCTTGAACGCCCTGGACGACGTCGTCAGAAAGGCCGAGATGTAGCCGCCCTGGCTCCAGCCCATGCAGCCGACCCTGGCCGGGTCGACCCAGCCCTTCTTGACCAGGAAATCGACGCCCGAGAGGACGTCCCAGGCGTCGCCGACCCCGAGGTTGCGGTAATTGAGCCGGCGGAATCTCTCGCCGTACCCGGCGCTGCCCCGGTAGTTGACCTTGAGGATAAGGGCGCCCCGGGCCGCCCAGATGTCCGAGGGGTAATAGCGCGAATCGCCCGAAAGCAAGGCAGGCCGGTCGACCCCGGTCGGGCCGCCATGGATGACGCAGAGCAGGGCATACTTCCTGGCCGGATCGAAGTCGGCCGGCTTGATGAGGACCCCCTCGATCGTGCTCCCGTCCTTGCTTTTCCAAGAGATGACCTCCCGCGTGCCGAGGATGAACCCGGCCGCCTGTTCGGTCATCTTCGTCAGAACGCGCGGGCTCCAAGGGAATTCCGTGACGCAGATCTCGGGCAAGGCCGCGGGGGTGGCTGCCTGGAAGGCCGCCCGCCGGCCATCCTTCGAGAACGAGAAGCCGGAGACCATGGCCCCGTCCGGCCCGCTGAGACGCTCGATCGCGAGGGTCTCCGGGTCGAGCCGGAACAGATGGGCGGCCGTTCTCTGCATGGCCGAAAAGACGATCCCTTTTCCGGTCCAGGCCACGGCGGCCGCGTTCTCGTCGAAGGCCGCGGTCAGCGGCCGGATGGCCCCGCCTGCGGCCGGAACGACGGCCAGCACGGAGTTCGCGGCAAAATACCTGCTCTGGCCCATGACCGTCGAGAACAGGATGGAGCGGCCGTCCGGCGACCAGAGCGGGGAGGAATCGGGCCCCGGCTGATCGACGATCTTCCGGACCGCGTCGTTCGCCAGGTCCAGGACGTAGAGATCGGATGTCCCGCCGTTGATCAGGTCCGGGTTGATCGGGCCGCTGAAGGCGATCCTGGCCCCGTCGGGCGACCAGTCGAAGGCCTGGACCGTGAAAGCCTTGCCGCTGGTCCGCCGCAGCCCCTTTTGGGGGGCCTTCAGCGCTTCGGCCACATCCATGGTCCACAGGTGCACGGGCGTGTATTCGCGTCGCACGACCTCGAAATCGTCATAATAGTCCTTGCGGGCCTTGCTTTCGTCCGAGACCGGATCGCTCGCCGTGAAGGCGATGGTCCGGCCGTCCGGCGACCATTCGAAGCCGCTCGCGCCCGTCTCCGCCTTGGTCAGCTGGATGGCTTCGCCGCCGTCCGGACTGATCACGAAGATCTGCGGCTTGTCGTCCGCGCGGCTCGAGGTGAAGGCGATCCATCGCCCGTCGGGCGACCAGTCCGGACCGGACGATGATCTTTTTCCGCGCGTGAGCTGGACGGACTGGCCGGATCCAATGTCCATCAGCCAGACCTGGGAAACATAGGCGTCCTGGTCGAAATCGGTTTCCGTGATCGTAAAGGCGATGCGCCGCCCGTCGGGGGAGATGCGGGGGCTTCCGGCGGACCTGAGGAGCATCAGGTCCTCGACCGTCGGAACGTGCTTGACGATCTCTGCCGCCGGGGTCGCCGAGAGCGCCGCGGTCCCGCCGTACGCGGGTAGGCCGCCCACGATGACGAACGCGAAGGCCGCCAGAACGGCGCCGGTCGAAAAGGCCATGGTCCTCTTTGTCATGCCGCACCTCCGAGGCCCCATGGTACTTCAGGAGATCTCCCGCGACAAGGGTGGCCCCGGTCCCGGCCGGGCCGGGCGGCAGGGCGAATGAGCCGGGGTTCAGGTCTTCCGGTCGGCGACCCAGACGTTGTCGTGCTTGTGGAGAGGTCCCCGGAATTTCTCCTCGGCGATAAGCATCCGGCCGCCTTCGTGCAGACTGTAGCGGACGGTGTTGGTCGCGGCGCGCCCGTCGGCGAGCACGATCTTCTCGTCGAGGACGAGCACGTCGCCGTCCCAGGACATCCGGCTCGTGGTCGTCCGGCCGGGCTCTTTCACGATCTTCTCCCGGCCGTCGGTGGTCAGCTCATACGACAAGGCGTCCTCTTTTCCGCCGACGACGAAGGTCCGGCTGAACCGGAAAGCGGGGTCTTTGTGCTCGATGGCGATGGTGCCGCTGTCGAGCTTGGCTGGGGACTGGAGCTGGCACCAGGGCAGGTTCAGCACCCACGCGCCGGAAAAATCCGGCTTTCCGGCGGGAGCGGCCTGACGGAGGAGCCCCGGTCGCGGGAAGAAGAGCCATACCCAGCGCAAAAAGGGACAGCGTGATCAAGGTCCGATCTTTCATGATCGCGTCTCCTTAAGCGCCTATGTCGTCCGGACCCGGGCCGGCCGGACGATAGAGGGAGCGCGAGGGCGGTGGAGGTCAGCGGATGATCCGATCCGGGGGAGGGACGGCCTACCGCGGCGGCCCGATCAACGATCGGACGTATTCGAGGTTCATGGCCAGGACCTTGCGGCAATCCTCGGTCGCGCCGGCCACCGCCAATCCCTCTTTGAGCAGCTTCTCGGCCGGAGCCAGGTCGACCTTCGGATCAGCAATACATT
>CAWECI010000005.1:0-8712 GCA_963807525.1 Candidatus Aminicenantota bacterium
GCCGCCGCGAGCGATTCGACGGTCCGGCCGTCCAGGCCGATGACGGCCGTGACGGTCGAGGCCTCGAGACGGGCATTGGGCAGCTTGATCGAGGTCCTCGTGGACAGGGTCAGGGTCCTCAGGTCGGGCCGGTATGCCAGGTCATCGCCGCTGAGCTCGACCGTGCGGCCGGCCTTCCCGCCGGACGGGGGCTCGGTCAGGGTGATCACGACCCCGCCGCGGCCCGTCATCCGGCCCGCTTCGCCGGCCGTCTCGATCTCCTTGGCCCTGATCTCGTTCTGCCCCTGCCGGGCGACGACGCGCCCGGAAAAGAGGGAGGCCGAGGATCCGGGCCGGATATCCAGCCGCTCGCTCGAGACGGCGACGTCCTGTCCCCGGAGGAAGAACCCGACCAGCCGCCTGCTTTCGCCGCCCTTGAGAACGGAGGCGACGCCGCCCGTGGCCTGGACCTCGCCCGACGCGGTCGCGACGCCGATCCAGGCGGCCTCGATCCTGGCCTCATCGGAATCGGCGACGGCGGGGCGGCCGGGGACGCCGGTCACGTGCAAGACCTCCGCGCTATCGAACGTGCCCTCCTCGCCTTCGAGCGTCCGCCGGACGGCTCCGGCTTCGGCGAGCTCGGCCCGGAGCCCGCCCGAGGCGATCCAGGTGCAGTGGCCGTCGGCGCGAAACACGTTCAGCAGCACCGCCGGCGCCTGGACGGTCTCGGTCCGACCCGGCGACGATCGCAGCGTCAGACTGGTGCGGCTCGAGGTCCGGATGGCCAGCGCAGCGGGTTCATGACTGAAGGATAGGGAGATGCGGTCGGCGCGGATCTCGCCTTTCCCCTGCCCCAAGGACTCTCGGTCCGCCAGGATGATCTTGGCGGCCCCCTCGAGGTCGGCCGAGGAGAGCGACGACTCATCCGTCGCCGCGACGAAAGCGGCGTTCTGGGACGTGCCTTCGAAGTCGGCCCCCCGGATCGCGGCCTGGCCCTCGATCCGGCCGCGGCGTCCGCCGCGGGCATAGCTGAAGGACTGGCCCGAAACGGCCAGGGTTTCGCCGGCCGGCTCGACTGACGTCAATTCGAGCCGGAAGCCGCCGCCGAGCCGGATCTCGTCCGCGCTTTCCCGATAGGAGATCTCCGGGGCCCGCCCGCTCGCCCGCTTGGAGGTGAAGCGGCCGCCGGCGGTCGTGCCGAACAGGCCCGCGTTCTTGTCGTAGTCGAACGAGTCGCCCTCGAGGACAAGATCGCCGGCTTCGACCCGCACGCGGCCGGACACGGTGAAGCGGAGCGACCCGGGAGCGTAGACGATCTCGTCGGCGGTGAGACGCGACAGCACGGCCCCGTCGGACCCGAGGTTCAGGACTTCGACCGCACCGGTGAGATGGTTCCGCCCGTCCGGGCCCCGGCTGAAGTCCGCCCCGCGGATATCGACGATGGGGCGGCCGTCCCGGTATTCCTGCTGCCGGATCCGCTCCTTGCGGTCGACGACGCGGCCTTCCGGCGGGGGCTCGGCCTTGGCCGGGACCGGGGGCCCCGCGCGTCGTCCGGCCAAACGGAACGCGATCGCCCCGGTCAGGACGACGAGCAACCCGACGGCCGCTCCCCGGGCGAGCCTCACCGGCGCGGATG
The DNA here is from genome assembly GCA_963807525.1 of Candidatus Aminicenantota bacterium. GTDB lineage: Bacteria > Acidobacteriota > Aminicenantia > Aminicenantales > Saccharicenantaceae > RBG-16-66-30. The sequence goes on from CAWECI010000005.1 coordinate 1,616, forward strand.
CTCTCTGCGCGCTCATCGGGTCAGACCCTCAGGTCTTCGATGGACAGGCTGACTTCCCGCAGGCCCTGGTACTCCGAGGTCATGAGAGAGAAGGCCAGGCTGACATGGTCCCCCCTGTGGACGATGTGCCGCCAGTCCGGCTTGTCCCAGCAGAGGGCGTCGAAGGACTTCCCATTCTGCCGGACCCGGAACTTCAGGTGCTTGCCCTGCAGGAGCTGCGGATCGCTGACGACGTCGACAGGGTCGGCCATGAACAGGGGCTTGGGGTTGCCGACCCCGAACGGCACGAGGAGGGCCATCGTCGACATGAAGCGGTCGTCGACGTCGTCGAATTCGAGAGGTCCGTCGATACGGATCTTCTTCTTCAGGTCGTCCTCGGAGATGCGCTCGTCGGCGAGCGGGTTGAGCGCCGCCTTGAAGGCGGCCAGGCCTTCGGTCGCGAGCGTGCAGCCGACGGCCAGCCGGTGGCCGCCGTAGCTCAGGAAATGGGACTTGCAGGCTTCGAGCATGTCGATCAGCGGCACTTCCGAGATGCTCCGGCCGGAGCCGTGGGCCTTGCCGTTCTCGTAGTGGAAGAGGATGACCGGGCGATTGAACCGGTCCTTGAGCTTGGAGGCGACGATGCCGATGACGCCGCGGTGCCAGTCCGGGCTGCCGAGGACCAGGCACTTGTATTTCCTGTCGAGGCCCCGCTGCTCGACGCGCTCGACGGCTTCGGTGAAGATCTTCTCCTCGGTCTTCTGCCGCTGGGCGTTGAGGTCGTCGAGCTTCTGGACCAAGTCCCGCGTCTCGGCCGGGTCCTCCGAGAAGAAGAGCTTGACCGCCAGGTCGGTCTGGCCCATGCGCCCCGCGGCGTTGATGCGCGGCCCGATGCGGAAGCCGAGGTCGCCCTCGGAGATCTTGCGGCGGCCCAGGCCACAGGCCTCGATCAGGCTCCGCAGGCCGGGGTTGGCCACGTCGCGCAGGCCCTTGAGACCCTGCTTGACGAAGAGGCGGTTCTCGCCCTTGAGCTCGGCCACGTCGGCCACGGTGCCGATCGAAACGAGCTTCATATAGTGCGGCAGCCCCGCGGCTTTGCGGGCCCGCGTCAGCAGGGCCTGCACCAGCTTGAACGTCACGCCGACGCCGGCCAGGCCGGGATCGGGGTAGCCCGAGTCGGGCAGCACCGGATCGAGGACCGCCACGGCCCGGGGCAGGCTCTCGCCGGGGCGGTGGTGGTCGGTGATGATGACGTCGACGCCCTTCTCACGGGCCCGCTCGGTGAACTCGATCGACTTGATGCCGCAATCGACGCTGATGACGAGCTCGGCGCCCCGCTCGACCGGGATGCGGACGTGCTCGTCCTTGATGCCGTAGCCGTCGGTCAGGCGCTCGGGGATGAAATAGTCGACGGCGGCGCCGAGGGTCGTCAGCGCCTTTTTCAGCATGACCGTCGACAGCACGCCGTCGACGTCGTAGTCGCCGAAGATCAGGATCCTCTCGCCGCGGGCGATGGCCTGCTCGATGCGCGCCACCGCCTTGTCCATGCCGTTCATGAGAAAAGGATCATGGAGCTTGTCCAGGTCGCCGAAGAGGAACTCGCGGGCCGCCTCCTCCGTCACGATCTTGCGGTTGACGAGGACGCGGGCGAGGGCCGGCGGGATGTCGAGGGCCCGGGCCAGGGCCTCGGTCTCGGCGCGGGGCGGATGGACGACCCAGACGGCGGCGCTCATGGTGCCCTCACTGTAGCACAATATCCTCGAATGCCGAAAGCCCACCCCGACGCTCGTCCTCGATCCCCACTTCGGCGAATACGGTTTCGATCTCATTCCGGGCTAGCCGGCCCCGCTCCCCGGCCGTTGACAATTAAACGCTTGAAAAATAAAATGTTAAGGCCATGTTCGAAAGCCTCAGGGAAAAGCTGGCCCGGACCCGGACGGTCTTCCGCCGGGTCGAGGACCTCTTCCGCAGCGGCCGCCGCCGCGACGAGATCCTCGACGATCTCGAGGAAGCGCTCATCCTGGCCGACGTCGGCGTTCCGGCCTCAGAGAAGGTCGTCGCCGACCTGAGGGCCAAGACCGGCAAGGCCGAGGACGAGGCTGGGCTCGAACGGGCCCTCAGGGACGAACTCGTCGCGCTGCTGGCCGGCCCGGACCGACCTCCGGCGGGGTGGACCGGGCCGACCGTCATCCTCATGGTCGGCGTCAACGGCGGCGGCAAGACCACCTCGGCGGCCAAGCTCGCGGCCCGCTTCAAGCGCCAAGGCCTGCGCGTCGTGATGGCCGCCGCCGACACCTTCCGGGCCGCGGCCCAGGAGCAGCTGGCGATCTGGGGCCAGCGCCTGGGCATCCCCGTGATCAAGGGCGCCTACGGCGCCGACCCGGCGGCCGTCGTCTTCGACGCGGCCCGGTCGTTCCAGGCCCAACAGGGCGATCTGCTCCTCGTCGACACCGCGGGCCGGATCCACACCAACACGAACCTCATGGCCGAGCTGGAGAAGGTCCGCCGCATCGTCGTCCGGGAGCTGCCGGGCGCCCGCGTCGAATCGCTGCTCGTCCTCGACGCCACGGTCGGCCAGAACGCCGTGCTCCAGGCCCGCGAGTTCATGAAGTTCTCGGGCCTGACCGGGATCTTCCTGACCAAGATCGACGGCACGGCCAAAGGCGGCGCGGCCATCGCCATCGTGGCCGAGCTGGGCCTGCCCATCCGCTATCTGGGCGTCGGCGAAGGCGAGGACGACCTGATCGATTTCTCGCCCCGCGAGTTCGTGGAGGCGCTGCTTTCATGACCGGGCCGAAGGACCGCGGCTGGATGGAGATGGCTTACGGGCTGGCCGAACAGGCCCGCGGCCGGACCAGCCCGAATCCCCTGGTCGGGGCGGTCGTCGTCCGCGACGGCGCCGTCGTCGGCCACGGCTATCACGCCGAGCCCGGCCAGCCGCACGCCGAGATCATCGCCCTCCGCACGGCCGGCCCCCGGGCCCGGGGCGCGACGCTTTACATCACCTTGGAGCCGTGCGTCCACTGGGGGCGCACCGCCCCCTGCATCGACACCGTTCTCGCCGCGGGGCTCAAGCGGGTCGTCGTCTCCGCCGTCGATCCTAACCCGCTCGTCAACGGCCGGGGCATCCGCCGGCTCGAGGAGGCCGGGCTGGACGTCTCCGTGGGCCTTCTGGCCGAGCGGCACGCGGCGCTCAACGAGGCCCACGTGAAGTGGATCGTGCACCAGGTGCCGTTCGTGACCCTCAAGGCGGCCCTGACGCTGGACGGCAAGATCGCCTGCTCCGCGGGAGACTCGAAATGGATCTCCGCGGCCGCGACCCGTGACTACGTCCATCTCCTGCGCGGCGAGCACGACGCGCTTCTCGTCGGCATCAACACGCTCATCGCCGACGACCCGCTCCTGACCGTCCGTCACGAGCGCTGGCCGGGAAAGGCCATCGTCCGGGTGGTCCTGGATTCCGGGCTGCGCTTTCCGCTGTCCGCGCGGATCCTGAAGACACTCGTTCAAGGCCGGATCCTGGTCTTCGCCGGGACCGGAGCCCCGCGCGAAAGAGCCAAGGCCCTCACGGCGGCCGGCGTCGAGGTCGTGGCCCCGGTCGACGGCGCCAAGGCCTGGGATCCGGCCGGCATCCTGGCTGAGCTCGGACGACGCGAGATCGCGGCCCTGCTCGTCGAGGGCGGCAGCCGGGTCTTCACCGCTTTCATCGAGGGCCGGTTGGCCGACAAGGCCGTCCTGACCCTGGCCCCGCGCCTGGCCGGCGGCACGGCCGCGCCCGGGCTCATCGGCGGGAAGGGCGTCGACCGGATCTCGAAGACCATCCCCCTCCGGCGGATGCGCTCGTTTACGATCGAGGGCGACCTCATCGTGGAAGGATACTTCTGATGTTCACCGGCATCATCGCCCATCAGGGCCGTTTCGGCGGTTACCGCAAGGGCCGCTCGGAGATGATCGTGGAAGCGCCCGGCCTGGCCTCCAAGGTCGCGTCCGGGGACAGCGTCGCCGTCAACGGGGTCTGCCTGACCCTCACCGGTCTCGAGCGTGGGGCCTGCCTTTTCGACCTGTCCAAGGAGACCCTGGCCCGCTCGACGCTGGGCGGGCTCAAGCCCGGCGACGTCGTCAACCTCGAGCTCCCGCTGACGCTGGCGACGCCCCTCGGCGGCCATCTGGTCAGCGGCCACGTCGACGGCGTCGGGACCGTGACCCGGACCGTGTCCCGGCCGCCCGGCAAAAGGCTGTCCCTGTCATTCCCGGCTTCCCTCCGTCCCTTCTTCGTCCTCAAGGGTTCGGTCGCGGTCGACGGCGTCAGCTTGACCATCGCCGCGCTCCGGGCCGCGGCGCTCGAGGTCGAGCTCATCCCGACGACCCTCGCCGCGACCAACCTGGGCGCCCTCCGTCCGGGCGCGCGGGTCAACCTCGAGTGCGACATGGTCGGGAAATACGTGTATAATTGGTTGTCCCAAGGACATCCCAAGGGCTGAGAGAGGCCCTTCAAGACCATGGCTGAAGAGAACATCACGGCATCCGTCGAAACGGCCATCGAAGCGGTCCGGGCCGGGCGGATGATCATCATCGTCGACGACGAGGACCGCGAGAACGAAGGGGATCTCATGGTCGCCGCCGAGAAGGTGACGCCCGAGATCGTCAATTTCATGGCCCGGCACGGCCGCGGCCTGATCTGCCTGCCGCTCAGCCGCGAGCGTCTCGAGGAGCTCCATCTGCCCCTGATGGTCAGCGAGAACACGGCCCGCTTCCAGACGGCCTTCACCGTGTCGATCGACGCCAAGGACGGGGTCACGACCGGCATCTCGGCCCACGACCGGGCCCGGACCATCCTGGCGGCCATCGATCCCGCCACCAAGCCCGACGACCTGGCCCGCCCGGGCCACATCTTCCCCCTGCAGGCCGTCGAGGGCGGCGTCCTGTCCCGGGCCGGCCAGACCGAGGCCGCGGTGGACCTGGCCCGCCTGGCCGGCCTCGTCCCGGCCGGCGTCATCTGCGAGGTCATGAACGAGGACGGCACCATGGCCCGCCGGGCCCAGCTCGAGAAGGTCAGCCGCCAATTCGACATCCCGATCCTGACCATCGCCGATCTCATCCGCTACCGCGTCCGTCATGAGACCCTGGTCCGCAAGCTCGACCGAGACCGACCTGCCCACGGCCCACGGCCGCTTCCGCCTCCACGTCTACGAAGACGTCATCCGGGGCGAGCATCATGTCGCCCTGGTCAAGGGGGACGTGGCGGACGGCGAGCCGGTTCTGGCCCGGGCCCACTCGCAGTGCCTGACGGGGGACGTGTTCGGATCGGCCCGCTGCGATTGCGGCGAGCAGCTCCACCTGTCCATGGAGATGATCGAGAAGGAAGGCCGGGGCGTCGTCCTCTACATGCTGAACCACGAGGGCCGGGGCATCGGCCTGGCCAACAAGATCCGGGCCTACGCCATGCAGGACAGCGGCGCGGACACGGTCGAGGCCAACCGCCAGCTCGGCTTCAAGCCCGACCAGCGCGATTACGGCATCGGCGCCCAGATCCTGGCTGCCCTCGGCGTCCGCCGTCTCCGCCTCATCACCAACAATCCCCGCAAGTTCGTCGGCTTGGCCGGCTACGGGCTCGAGATCGTCGAGCGGGTGCCCCTCGAGGTGCCGCCGAACGCCTGCAACCTGCGCTATCTCAAGACCAAGAAAGAGAAGATGGGCCACATCCTGGACCTGGTCTGAGGATGGACGACACTCCCCTCTTCGGCAAGGCCGCGTTCTCGCCTGTCTGCCGCGCCATCGTGACCAGGCTGGCCGGGACGGCCGATCCGGGCCGGCGCAGGAAGATCCTCACCGCCTGCGTCAAGATCGCGCGTCCCTGGGCCGAGGAGGTGCTGTGGGAAGCGCTGGCCGACCCCAATGAAGGCCTCCGCGATATCGCCGTCAAAGGCCTCTGCGAGCGGCCCGGAAGCCTCGATCCCGGATGGGGCGCGCGGCGCCTGCGCCGGCCGCCCTGGTACGCCAGGAGCTCGGCCCTGGCCGTCATCGGACGGCGGAAACTCCGCGAGGCGCTGCCGGAGATCGACTCCGCGACCGGCGACGCCAACGTCGATGTCCGCCGCGCGGCGGCGGAAGCCTTGGGCCTGATCGGCGGGGACGCCGCGGTCCGCCTGCTCGTGCGCCTGCGCAAAGACGCCAGCCCCTACGTCCGGACCGCGGCGGAAGAGGCCATCGCCAGAACGAGCGCCGTGCGGTTCAGCTGAGGCCTTCGGCTCTGGCCTCGGCCAGTCGGCAAAGGCCCGCGACCGGCCTGTCAAGATGGCCGGTCTCGAGGAAGGACTGGGCCGGGCACCACAGACAGAAGCTCCCCGAGGCACAGGACCGGCACAGGTCGGGGAGGTCCCGCCGTCCCGTTTCTTTGGCCAGGGCCTCCGGGAGCAGGCGCTCGACGGCGTTGCGGAGCTTCACCTTCCTGAGATCAACGAAGAAGTCCGGATGATGGAGGGGCAGGCAGGGCCGCAAGGCCCCGAAGGGACCGATCACCAAGTCCCGGGCGCCGGCGCCGCAGCGGAAGAGGCGGCGGCGCGCAACGGACCGTCCGACACATCGCTCGGGAGACCCCCGAAGTCGAAGATGCCGAGGACCTCGTCCACGCCCGTGGCACCGAACGTTCGCAGGCGCTCGGCCACCTCCTCCGGGGAACCGAAGATCGCCCACCCGCTCTTCTCGGATTAGTCTTCCCCGCGTTCGCGGCGCCTGGGTACCGCCGGACCTTCTCCTGGTAGAACGCGCTCTCCCTAGCGCGCCGACTGTCGAGGTATCGCTGGAGGGCGTGCGAAACTAGTTCTGTTTCAGAGCCAAATTGGCGGTTGATTTTTTTTTAAAAAATGTTTAAAGTTTCCTTAAAAAACTTTTTTTGAAATTCTGCTCTTGTATTTCTCGGCATTATTGTTTTTATGTTGTTGAGTTGGTTCTTGATTTTTTTTTGAAATTCTGCTCTTGTATTTCTGGGCATTATTGTTTTCATGTTGCGAGTTGGTTTTCTTATTTTTTTAATAATGATAGTGTATATTGAGTCTTGCTACGGAAGATATTTATAAGGAATTGTTGTTCTATCTGTTACAGGTGAAAAATAAACAATG
>CAWECI010000006.1:0-41568 GCA_963807525.1 Candidatus Aminicenantota bacterium
GAACCACGCATTGGCTCGGGTGGGTGTGCATCGGCGAGGTGCTGGAAGAGCGCGAGAGCGGCAGAACCGAGGCGGTGTTGATCGCGCAGTTCGGGAACGGCATCGCGGGTCTCAGCGAGCAGCAGTTCGCCAGAATTGTGATCGCCTACGAGCCGGTGTGGGCCATCGGAACGGGCAAGACGGCGACGCCCGAAATCGCCGCGGACGCGCACCGCAACATCCGCGCCGCAGGTGCGCGAGAAGTTCGGAAAAGACGCAGCCGCCGCCGTGCGCATCCTTTACGGCGGCAGCGTGAAGCCGGACAACGCCAAGGCGCTCATGGCGCAGGCGGACATCGACGGCGCGCTGGTGGGCGGCGCGAGCCTGGAGCCGGATTCGTTCCGCGGCGATCGTGGACCCGCGCATCGTCAAGGTCAAGGTCCACCACTCGGATTCGCTCGTCCACGTCTGCATCGCCAACTCGGAAGGCCTGCTCGTCCGCGACACCCGCCCTCTCGTCAAGCTCGTCTGCGTCGCCATCTCCGAGGACGGCGCCAAGCGCGAGTCCGGCTATTGGGGCGGCGGCGGACGCGTCGGCTGGGAGTTCTTCCGGGACGTCCAGTCGCCGCGAGAGATCGGCCAGGAAGCGGCCCGCGAGGCCATCCTGCTCCTGGGCGCGATCGACCCGCCGGCGGGAGAAATGCCCATCGTCCTGGCCCCGGGCCACAGCGGCGTCCTCATCCACGAAGCCGTCGGCCACCTCCTCGAGGCCGACTTCAACCGCAAAAAGACGTCCATCTTCTGGAACAAGATGGGCAAGCGGGTCGGCTCCGACCTGGTCACGATCTACGACGATCCGACCATCCCCGCGTTCCGCGGCTCCTACAACATCGATGACGAGGGCACGCCGCCGCGGCGGACGCTGCTCATCGAGAAGGGATTCGTCCGGGGACTCCTTCAGGACAAGCTCTCGGCCCGGCTGATGGGCGGCGCGCCTCTGACCGGCCACGGGCGGCGGCAGGACTACAGCCACTGGCCCATCCCGCGCATGTCCAACACCTATATCGCCCCCGGCTCCGACGCCCCCGACGACATTCTGCGCTCGGTCAAGAAGGGCTTCTATGTCGCCAGCCTCTCGGGCGGCCAGGTCGAGGACTCCGGAAAATTCACGTTTTCGGTCAGCCTCGGCTACCTCATCGAGGACGGCCAGATGACCGCCCCCGTCAAACAGGCCACCCTCATCGGCACGAACATCGACATCCTGAAGAAGATCGACCGCGTCGGCAACGACCTCGCCTTCGGGCTGCAGACCGGGACGTGCAGCAAGGAGGGCCAGGACGTGCCCGTGAACGACGGCTGCCCGACGCTGCGGATCGCGAAGATGACCGTCGGAGGGCGATCATGAGGCGGCCCCGGATCTCCCGGCCCGCCCCGGCCCTGCGAGACGTGGCCGAGGAGCTGGCCGCCTACGCCCGCGCGTGCGGGGCCGACGAGGCCGAGGTCTCCGTCGTCGACGGCTACGAATTCAACGTCGACGTCCGGAAAGGCCGCATCGAGACGCTCATCGAGGCCGGGGCCCGGTCGGCGGGCCTCCGCGTCATCAAGGACAAGAAGACCGCCTATGCCAGCTCCTCGGACCTGGACCGGGGAACGCTGAGGCGCCTGGTGCGGAATGCGGTCAGGCGGGCCGAGCTCGGCAACCCCGATGAGTTCGCCGCTCTCGCCCCGTTGTCCAGGGAACGGGTCGATCCGGCGGCCCTCGACCTTTATGACCCGGCCATCGCCGAGCTCGATTCCCGGGCCAAGATCGGCCTGGCCCGCGAGACGGAGCGGATCGCGCTGCGGGACAAGCGCATCACCAACTCCTACGGCGCGACGTTCGCTTCGAACGAGATCCGATCGGTCCTGGCCCTGACCAACGGCTTCATCGGCGAATACCAGCAGACCTATTGCGGTCTCGGGCTCGGGCTCCAGGCCGGAGACACGGACCACCGGGTCGAGGATTCCTGGTCCTCGTCCAAGCGCCACCTCAAGGACCTCGAAACCCCCGAGGCCATCGCGCGCAAGGCGGTCGAGCGGACCGTGCGCCAGCTCAACCCCCGCAAGATCCCGACGCAGAACGTGCCGGTCATCTTCGAGCCCACCCAGACGGCCTGGCTCCTGGGCTTCCTCTTCGGCTGCGTCGCCGGGACGGCGGTCTACCAAAAGGCGACCTTCCTCGAGGGCAAGCTCGGCCAGAGGATCGGCAACGAGCGGGTGACGATCATCGACGACGCCCTGAGGCCTGGCGCCCTGGGCTCTCATCCGTTCGATTCGGACGGCCTGCCGTGCCGCCGGACGGTCGTGATCGACAAGGGGGTCCTGAAGAGCTATCTCTGCAACTACTACGCCGCCCGTAAGCTCGGACTGGAGTCGACGGGCAGCGCCGACGGCGGCGGCGTCGGTCCGGCCAACTTCTATTGGGAACCGGGACCCAGGGCCCAGCGGGCCGAGGACATCATCGCCGGGACGGCCAAGGGACTCCTGCTCATCCGGACGCTCGGCCACGGGCTGAACTCCGTCACCGGAGACATCTCGCGCGGCGCCTTCGGGCTCTGGATCGAGGACGGCCGCGTCGCCTATCCCGTGACCGAGATCACGATCGCCGGCCACCTCGGCCGCGTCCTGGAATCGATCGAGGCGGTCGGCACCGATCTCGAGTTCCTGAACCCGATCACGGGCCCGACGGTCAAGGTCGCCGAAATGACCGTCGGCGGCCAGTAAATCGGGGACACAATACTATTTTCCGATTTCCCGACTCAGCGGCTTTATCCACTGCCGGGGCGCCGCCGGACGGGGGATCAACGGCTGAGAAAATGGGCGAGATTGCGGCCCATGACCTCGATGTCCTCGGTCATCCCCAGCCTGTCGATCTTGGCCCAGGCGGATGTCCAGGCCGGCGACTCGGGCCGGTCCGATGCCGCGTTCGCGGCCGGCGCGCCAGTGCCCGCCTCCAGCCGTCTTCCGGCTTCGAGGAGCGCCTCGGTCTCCTCGCCGGTCAATTCGACGCCCGAGGGCTCGACCCCCATGCGGCCCTTGTTCTCGGGGCAGACCTGCTGACAGGTCAGGCAACCGACCAGGCAGACCGCCTTCGGCAGGCGGGCCCAGTCCGGGAAAGGCCTGCGGCTTTCGGAGAGCAGGGTGTAACACCGCTCGGCTGAGATCAGGAAGCGGTCCTCATGGATCGCCCCCGTCGGGCAGGCCTTGATGCAGACCCGGCAATCCCGGCACCGCTCCAGCATGGTCTCGCCATTGGCGCCGGGTGCTTCCTCCTGGTTCGATCCGGGTGAGATGCCGACCGCGTAGCCGCAGAGCTGGTGGCCGCTGCCGAGACCTGGCCGGTAGGTCACATTGTTCCGGCCATAGGCGACGAGCCCCATGTGGGCGGCCAGCGATTTCAAGGGCGCTGTGAGAGCTTCGGCGCCGATACCCGGAGGCAGGGCATTGGCCTTCATGTCGGCCAGCACATCGTCGAACACGGCCCGATAACGCACGTAAGTCGGCGGGATCAGAGTGTCGACCGTCCGGCCGCCAAAGGACACCGGCAGAATGTGGATGGGTCTCGGCACGGCCACGAGAACGATGCTGACCGGGCCGGGGAGGGCCATCCCTCCGAGGAACCAGAAGAAGCCCAAGCTCTCGGCGAAAAAGCCCGGATCGATCAGCCGTGAGGCCCGGCGCTCTTCGAGCTTCCTCTTGACGACGTCGACGATCTCGGCCCCGGCGACGGCTACGCCGTAACCTCGCGATTCCGCCCATGCCTGCAGACGGTCCTGGATCATCTCACTCCCCTCCACGGGCATTATCCGTCAAGACTGGCCGGAGAAACAAGGGGCCCGGCGCCTCCTCCCCGCTCCCAACCCCCCGGTTCCCCGGATCGGAGACTCGGCGCCGAGCCCCAAAGAAACATCAGCCCAGGAGCGACAGTCCCTTGATCTTCACAGCCGCCAGTTGCGCCGAACGCGGCTGCCGGCCATATGGCCCGGATCCTCCACCCGCTCGCCCTCCTCGACGCTGAAGAAGGCCATGTGGACGACCTTGTCGTTGAAGGCCAGGGCCGACCCGACGATCCCCGGACCGGCGTACCGGTAAGACCAGCCGAGACCGACCGACTCGTACTTCTTCTCCTCGCTCCCGGCGGCCCGCTTCAGGAACTTCCGCGCCTCGTCCGCCGTGGGGGCGGCCGGGGCCTTTTCCGCGTCGCCTTGGCCGCGGCCCCGCTTGCGCCGCTCCGTGACCAGCATCGCCTCCATGGCGTAGCTGCGGATGAGCTTGGGGAAGAGCGCCGCGAAGGCCGCGTCCCGCGAAACGAAATCCAGGCCGGCCGGCTGGCCGTCGATGAACACGAGGATGCCCTTAGCCCCATCGGCCAGCCGGAAGCTCTTCAGATAGGAATCCAGATCGTCCGCCTTGGCCTGATAAACGTCGGTCATGGCCGAGGTCCTCGGCGGCACGGCCAGGTCGCTGTGGAGCTCCTCGACCTTGTTCCAGATCTCGCCCTGATCGGACCGGAATTCCCGGGCCGTGGCCAGGCTGGCGCTGACCTTCTGGACGTTGAGGGCCCGCATCTCCCGGTGCATGACATTGCCGGAGTCCCGGAACTCCCTCTCCTGGTAAGTCCAGCGGCCGTGCTCGACGCAACTGACCGGGACCTTGATGGTCGATCTCGCCCCGACCAGGATGGTCGTGTTGAGGACGCGGTTCTGCTTGGCGCCGCGGACCTCCTCGCCGTCGATGAGCAGCACCGCCACGTCGCCCTTGTTGGACACCAGAAGTTCGGGCACGGAGCCCCCTTCGCTCACCTCGGTGACCGAGAAGACGCCATGCTCGATGGCCTCGCGGAGCGTGATGTACTCGGGCCCCCCGTTCTGGGGCCTGAAGAGCTCGAAGACGCCCATGTTCTCGAAGCTCGCCCCCGGCCCGATCTCCAAGCCGAGAAGATAAGATTCGACAGACTTGTCCATTCGTGTTGTCCTTTCTTTTCCTAAATTGAGATCAAGACCACCCAGCCGCGGGACGCCGGCGCGAGATCACAGAACGTTCTCGAGCCGCCGCCCTTCCCCGTTCAGGCGCTAGGTGTAACCTGTTTCGAAGCGTCCCATCATCGACCTCCCTTGTCCTTGGCTATTATCGTTAAAAAATGTCTCCGATCTCTTTCTTGAGGGTCTTCGGACGACGTCCCAGCCAGTTCGGCCGCTCGCTCGACAGTGAGGATATCCGCGGCCACGGCGTAGTGCAGCAGGCGCCGGAACCGGGTGGCCCGCTCCTTGCCTTCGTAGGCCACCGGCTCCCTGATCAGCCAGTCCTTCTCCTTGAGAGTCTCCCGGAACGACCGGAGCTGGCGGTCGGTCACGAACCCGAGATCGATGGGCCCTGCGCATAATGGCCTGGAGCGAGAGACCGTAGGTCTCCTTGATCTCGGCCAGGTCGCCGAGCGTCACCTTGCGCCGGGCCGGCGTAAAGACCTTCTCGAGCGCGGCCCTCGGAAGCAGGAACGCCGCCCCGAACGCATGGCATTCGCCCTCGGGGCTTTCGGCGGCCTCGAAATCGCAGAGCACGTGGCCGAGCTCGTGGGCGGCCGTGAACCTGATCCGGTCGGTCGGATACTCCATGCTCACGGCGACGAAAACCACGTCGCCGCAGCGGCCCGACAGACCCTCGAAGCCTTCGATGCCCCGCGTCTCATAGATCTTGATGCCCTTGTCCTCCAGCAGCCCCAGCAGATTGACGATCGGGCCGCTGCCGAGCTCCCAGCACTCGCGGGTCCTCGCTGCCGCCGCTTCGACCTCCTCGCGCGACCGCGCGGTCGGGCGTGCGATCGGATTCTGGAACGGCGCCGGCTGCCCCAGGACCGATTCGAGCTCCAGGTACTTCTCGAGATGATCGGCGATGCGGTACTTGAGGGCCTCTTCCGTTTTGGAGGACAGCTTCTCTCCGGACCGGAACCGGATCTTCTCGAGCGGCGTGACCGCCGCCGGGGCGGCCTCCCAATCCCTAAGGAATTGGGCTCGACGCAGGGACAGGGATCGGACCCCCTCGCCGCCGGCCTCACGGGTCGTCGCCGGACATGCGGCTTTGGGAGTGACCTCGATGGACAGATCCTCACGTTCATCACGGATCCTGTCCGTTGAGCTCAGGGCGACCAAGGCCCGCGCCCCGTTCGACTCGGCGGGAGAGCCGAGCTCGTTCCCGGGTCGCGCCGCGGCTCTATCGTGCAGGCGGCCCAAAAGCCCGGCCCGCCTGAACATCGGACGCTCGGATTCTACGACGCAGAAGAGGGCCTGAGCTTCGAAGCGGCGGGCCTGGCCCAGCTCCTGCTCGGCCGCCCTGAGCGGCGAGGCGCCCCAGGTTGCGATCTTGAGGACCTCGACGAGCTTCGCCAAGACCTCGGGCGACGGCATCATCAGGCCCTTCTCGTATTTGCTGATGGCTTGTTTCGTGACCATCCCGCCGAGCTTGACGACCAAGTCTTCCATGCTCAGACCCGCCATTTTGCGCGCAGCTTTAAGGCGCGCCCCGAACGGCGTCTCCTGAAGGTTGGTTCGTTTCCCTCGGTCCATTGATTCTCACCCTTGAGTTGACAATATAATATTATAATGGTCGTTTGTCAACTGCTTTAATTGAAAATATTCTTAATGTTCCTAATTCATTTAATTTCTATCGATTAGATGCGCAGGCATCGCCCCCGGTTGGGCTGGCCTTGATTTCGGGATAGTCGGGGCGGACTTGCGGATCAGATCAGCGGGGGTCTCCCACCCCGGCCGCCCTTCGCCACCGACCCGCGCGAGCCGCCACCCTTGCCGGAGCCCTTGGACTTGGCTAGCTGGGCCCTGGCGGTTTCGACGGCCTTCTTGATCTCGGCGTTGTCGGGGTCGAAGGTGAGAAGGCCGTCCCAACATGCGATCGCGCTTTCGAGGTTGCCCTTCCGGTATTCCACCAAGCCGCTGCTGGTCAGCTCCAGCGCGCAGGTCCGGACCATCTGGGCCAGTGCGTCGCCGCCCGGCCTCCCCTCGCCCGCCGCGCCGGCCGCCGCCGTAACGAACGAGTCGGCGCTCTTGAGCAGCGCCCCGCCCGTGCGGCCGGCCAGTGCATAGTCACCGGCCGCCAGGGCCGTCTCGGCCATGGACGCGATCTCCGAGGCGCCATGGAGATAGAGGGACTTCACGGCTGCGTCCTCCGGATAATCGCGCCGGACAGATTGATAGACGGCCAGGGCCTTGGCAAAATTGCCGGCCCCGACCTCTTGACGGAACTGTCGCTCGCAGAGGGCCAAGCGGCAGTCCTTCCACGCCGCTTCGAGGTCCGGCTTCTTGAAGGAGAGACGGCGTCCCAAGGCCGAGAATCCGTCCCAGCGGAAGGCGAGGATCCGGTACACGGCTTGGGCGCTCGCATAGCTGCCCTTGTTCGCTGCGTCGTCCCCGGCGGCCTTGACCTCCTCGATCACGGACGCATAGCTCGAAACGACCTTGCCGTCGGCCCGGTCCTTTTCATAAAGCTTCTGATAGAGGTCGAGCGCCCTCTCGTAATCACCGGACGCCAGCGCGCCCGCCGAAGACGCGGTGGCCCGGCCAAGGGCCCTCCTCTGCGTGGACGCGCACCCGGCGATCACGAGGGTCGCGGCCAGGACGGCCAGGCCTTTCAAGACCAAAGTCGGGGAGGGCTTCCTGTTCATCGCACCAGCCTCTATTTGGGCTCGACCTTAACGGTCGGGCCTGGATCTTCGATAATGCGGTGAGATTAGGCCGCCCGGGATACTCCAGTCATCCCTCAGAGCGATGAAATCCGGGGTGAAATTGGGTGAAATTGGGGGACATGATACCTGTTTCCTATTTATTAGCGTCCGCAGGCTGGAAGAAAAAGGGAAATGGGTATCATGTCCCCATTTCTAATTCGGGAAATAGTATTGTGTCCCCGAATTCTGCTAATATCGAGAAACAACGGTCGAAAAGGAGTCCCGTCATGAATCTGAGCCCCGCCGCGAAAAGAAATCTCCGGCCTTATGGCCTGATCATCCTGGCCTTCATGGGGATCGCTTTGGCTGCTTCGGTGCCCTCTCAGGGCGCGATCGTGGCTCGCGCGGCCCTGCCAAGCCTCGCTTCGACCTTCGGCGACCCCGCCGAGCCTGCCGCCGACAACGTCCCTCCGTGGCTGCGCTACCCGGCCATCTCGCCCGACGGCCAGACCATCGTCTTCACCTACAAGGGCGACCTCTACCGCGTGCCCTCCGACGGCGGTGTCGCCGTGCCTCTGACCATTCACGAGGCCCACGATTTCATGCCCGTCTGGAGCCATGACGGAAAATGGATCGCCTTCGCCTCCGACCGCTTCGGCAACTTCGACATCTTCCTCATGCCCGCGTCCGGCGGCGAGGCCCGGCGCCTGACCTTCCACTCGGCCTCCGAGCTGCCGTACGCGTTCAGCCCCGACGACAAGGACATCATTTTCGGCGCGGCCCGGCTGGACACCGCCGACAACCGCCTCTTCCCGACCGGCTCGCAGCCCGAGCTCTACCAGGTCCCGGCCGCCGGGGGCCGGGCCGTTCAGATCCTCGACGACGCCGGCCGAGGACGCGCGGCTCAGCCGCGACGGCCGGTTCATCATCTACCACGACAAGAAGGGCGGCGAGAACGAGTGGCGCAAGCACCATACGCTCGGCCATCACCCGCGACATCTGGATCTACGACATCCAGGCCGGGACGCACCGGAAGATCACGACCTTCCCCGGCGAGGACCGCTCCCCCGTCTTCGCCAACGGCGACAAGGACTTCTACTACCTAAGCGAGGAGAGCGGCACGTTCAACGTCCAGCGGATGAGCGTCGCGGGCGGCGCCTCGACGCTGGTCACGCATTTCAAGACCAATCCCGGTGCGCTTCCTGTCGCTGGCCGCGAACGGCACGCTCTGCTTCGGCTACGACGGCGCGATCTACACCCAGCGCCAGGGCACGGCCGAACCTGTCCAGGTCCCCGTCCTCATCGCGGCCGACGCCCGGGCCAACAACGAAGTGGTCGTGCCGGTGACCGGCGGGGCCCGCGAGTTCGCCGTCTCGCCGAACGGCAAGGAAATCGCCTTCGTCGTCCGCGGCGACGTGTTCGCAGCCAACGTCGACGGCGGCGTGACCAAGCGGATCACGGCGACGCCCGGCGAGGAGACCGCGCGTCAGCTTCTCCCCCGACGGCAAGGCCCTGGTCTACGCCTCGGAGCGCGACGGCCGCTGGGGCATTTACGAAACCCGCCGCACCCGGGCCGAAGAGCCGTACTTCTACGCCTCGACGGTCCTCAAGGAGACGCCGCTCGTCGTCGAACGCTCACCAGAACACCGAGCCGGCCTATTCGCCCGACGGCAAGGAGCTCGCCTACATCGAGGACCGCACGACGCTCAGGGTCCTCGACCTCGACCACCAAACAGGCCTGGACCCTCCTGACCGACCGGCGAGCTCGCCCCGTCGCCCGACGGCAGCCAGTACTTCCAGTGGAGCCCCGACGGCAAATGGCTCCTCTTCGACTACTCCGTCCCCGGCTTCGCGCCCGGCGAGGTCGGCCTGGTCCGGGCCGACGGCAGGGGCCAGGTCGTCAACCTGACCCAGAGCGGTTTCGACGACCGCCGGGCCAAGTGGATCCTGGGCGGCAAGGCCATGCTCTGGTTCAGCAACCGCGACGGCCTGAAGGCGGTGGCCCAGAGCGGCGGCGCGCAGCACGACGTCTACGCCATGTTCTTCACCCAGGACGCCTGGGACCGGTTCCGCCTGACCAAGGAGGAGGCCGCCCTGCTCAAGGAGACCGAGGAGAAGAAGGACAAGCCCGAGGCGCCCAAGGACAAGAAGGACGCCGCCGACAAGGAAAAGAACGCAGAGGTCGAAGCCCTCGTCATCGACTGGAGCGGCCTGCCGCAGCGCAAGGCCCGGCTGACCATCCACTCCTCCGTCGCTCGGCGACGCCCTCGTCAGCAAGGACGGCGACACGCTCTACTATCTGGCCCGCTTCGAGAAGGGCCTGAACCTGTGGTCGACCAACCTCCGGACCAAGGAGACCAAGATGCTGGCCGCCGCTCAACGCCAACGGCGGCAGCATGGACTGGGACAAGGAGCAGAAGACGATCTTCCTGCTGGCCGACGGCGGCCTCTCCAAGATCGACCCGGCCGGCGGCAAGCGCGACCCATCGGCATCAAGCGGCGAGATGGTCGTCGACGTCGCCGCCGAACGCGCAGGCTCAGTTCGACCACGTCTGGCGCCGGGTGCGCGAGACCTTCTACACGGCCGGCTATCACGGCGCCGACTGGAACGCCCTCAAGCCGGTCTACGAGAAGCACCTCCCCGGCATCGGCGACAACTACGAGTTCGCCGAGCTGCTCAGCGAGATGCTGGGCGAGCTCAACATCAGCCACAGCGGCGCCCGTTACAGCCGGATGGTCGACGAACGCCGACGAGACGGCCTCGCTCGGCGCCTTCTACGATCCGGCCTACGCCGGGCCGGGCATCAAGATCGTCGAGGTCATGGCACGGCGGCCCGCTCGACAAGGCCGGCATCGACGTCGTCCCCGGAGCGGTCATCGAGGCCATCGACGGCGAAACCATCGCCCCCGACAAGGACCTGGCGCGTTATCTCAACCGCAAGGCCGGACAGAACGTTCTGCTCACGCTCGCCCTGCCCGAGGCCGCCGGCGGGGCCGGAAAAACCGTCCCGGCGGCGCCAGCCCGGAAAGACATCACGGTCAAGCCCGTCTCGCCGCGCGAAGAGAACAGCCTGCTCTATCGGCGCTGGGTCCTGCGCAACCAGGACGAGGTCGAGCAGCCTGAGCGGGGGCCGGCTCGGCTACATCCACGTGCCGGGCATGAGCGACGGCGCCTACCGGTCGGCCTACGAAGAGGTCATGGGCAAGTTCGCCACCAAGGAGGGCCTCGTCGTCGACACCCGCTTCAACGGCGGCGGCGATCTCGTCGCCGACCTGGCCATGTTCCTGAGCGGCAAGAAGTTCTTCGACTACACGACCGACAAGCGCAGCACCGGCTACGAGCCCAACTTCCGCTGGACCAAGCCGCGCATCTCGCTCGTCGGCGAGGCGCAATACAGCGACGGCCACTGCTACGCGTTCGCCTATCAGTACCTCAAGCTGGGCAAGCTCGTCGGCATGCCCGTGCCCGGCACCTGCTCCTTCGCCGGCTGGGAGATGCTCGGCGACAGCGGCATCATGTGGGGCGTCGTCCCGATGGGGGTCAAGGTCGAGGGCATCGGCTACCTCGACAACCATCAGACCGAGCCGGACGTCAAGGTCGAGAACGCGAAAGAGATCGTCGCCAGGGGCCGCGACCAGCAGCTCGAGGCCGCCGTCACCGAGCTCTTGAAGGAGATCAAATAGCCGAACCGTCCCATGCCATGGGTCTAGAAGGAGGGCCTGAAATGTGCTCCCGTTTCCGTCTCGCGTCTTCGCATTCTGTTTGGATCCTCGGTTCAGCCCTGGTGCTCCCGATCCTGATCGCGATCGCCGCTCCTCCCCGCCTCCGGGCCCAATCCGTGGACCCGCTTCAGTTCGGCGAGATGCGCTGGCGGTCGATCGGTCCTTACCGGGCCGGCCGCACCCGCGCCGTCGCCGGCGTGGCCTCCCAGCCGAACGTCTTCTACATGGGCGTCTGCAACGGCGGCGTGTGGAAGACGACCGACTATGGCCGGACCTGGCGCCCCATCTTCGACGACCAGCCGACCGGCTCGATCGGGGCCATCGCCGTCGCGCCTTCGGACCCCAACATCGTCTACGTGGCCTCAGGCGAGGGCCTGCAGCGCCCGGACCTGTCCGTAGGGGACGGCATCTATAAGTCGACAGACGCCGGCCGGACCTGGGCCCACCTCGGGCTCCGCGACGGACAGCAGATCCCGCAGATCGTCGTCGACCCCCGCAGCCCGGACCGCGTCTTCGCGGCGGTCCTGGGCCACCCCTACGGCCCGAACGAGGAGCGCGGCATCTATCGCTCCCTCGACGGCGGCAAAACCTTCGATCGTGTGCTCTACGTCGACGAGAACACGGGCGGCTCGGAGGTCGCTTTGGACCCCATCGACCCGGCCATCGTCTATGCCGGGCTCTGGGAATCCCGCCAGGGTCCTTGGGAGAACTCAGCCTGGAGCGGCACGAATGGCGGGCTCTTCAAATCGACCGACGGGGGCACGACCTGGCGCAAGCTCCAGCTCGTTCCCCCAGCGGGGTCCGCCGGGCCCGCGTCGGGAGCGGCGCCGGCGCCCGAGTCGATCGTCCAGATCAACCTCGCCGTCGCCCCGTCGGACTCGCGCCGCATCTACGCGGCCGTGGCCCTGGCCCGCGGCACGGCCCTTTACCGGTCCGACGACGCCGGGGCCAGCTGGACGCGCCTGCCGGATACGCGTCCGGCCAGCCGCATCGGCGGCGGCGACCTGCCTCGCATGGCCGTGCACCCGGCCGACCCCGACACGCTGTTCGTCGTCGCGACCGTGTCCTGGAAATCGACGGACGGCGGCCGCACGTTCCGGGCCTTCAAGGGGGCCCCGGGCGGCGACGACTATCAGAACATCTGGATCAACCCGACCAACCCGGCCGTCCTCCTCTATGCCAGCGACCAAGGCGCCTGCATCACGGTCAACGGCGGCGAAACCTGGAGCTCCTGGTACAACCAGCCGACGGCCCAGCTTTACCACGTCGCGGCCGACAACGGGTTTCCCTACCGGGTCTACAGCGGGCAGCAGGAGAGCGGCTCGGCCGGCGTCCTCAGCCGCGGCGACGACGGCCGCATCACCTTCCGCGATTGGCAAACGGTCGGCGTCGACGAGTACGGCTATGCCGCGCCCGACCCGCTCGACCCGAACATCGTCTACGGCGGCCGGGGCGTCACCAAGTGGGACCGGCGCACGGACCAGGTCCAGACCGTCGGTCCGAGGGTTTCCCGAGGCGGCGCCGATTGGCGCACGGTCCGCACGCAGCCCGTCCTCTTTTCGCCGCTCGATCCGCACACCCTCTACTTCGCGGCCAACACCCTCTGGAAGACGCGTGACGGAGGTCAGTCCTGGAGCCAGATCAGCCCGGACCTGACCCGCAAGACCTGGGACGCGCCGGCGAGCGTGGGAAAGTACAGGGACGAGGCCTCGGCCAAGCCCGCCCAGCGCGGCGTCATCTATGCGGTCGCGCCGTCCTACGTCGACGCCAAGACCATCTGGGCCGGGACGGACGACGGCCTCATCCAGGTCACGACGGACGGCGGTCTCCATTGGACCGATGTCACGCCCCCTCAGCTCGTGCCGTGGGCCAAGGTCTCGGTCATGGACGCCGGGAGGTTCGACGCCAAGACCGCTTATGCGGCGGTCAACACCATCCGGCTCGACGACATGCGGCCGCACATCTACCGGACCCACGACGGCGGCAAGACCTGGAGCGAGATCGTGGCCGGGCTCCCCGCCGACGGGCCGACCAACGCGGTCCGCGAGGACCCGGGGCGGCGAGGCCTCCTCTACGCCGCCACCGAGCGCGAGGTTTTCGTCTCGTTCGACGACGGCGACCATTGGCAGTCGCTGCGCCTGAACATGGCCCCGAGCTCGGTCCGCGACATCATCGTCAAGGACGATGACCTCGTGGCCGCCACGCACGGCCGGGGTTTCTGGATCCTCGACGACGTCACGCCTTTACGCCAGATCGAGGCGAAGGCGGCGGGGACGGCGGGACCTGTCCTGTTCAAGCCGCAGATCGCGACCCGGGTCCGCTACAGCATGAATACCGATACCCCGCTCCCGCCCGATGAGCCGGGCGGCGAGAACCCGCCCGACGGGGCCATCATCGACTACACGCTCGCGGCCGATGCGGCCGGGCCGGTCACGCTCGAGATCGCTGACGGCGCGGGCCGGATGATCCGCCGTTATTCGAGCGAGGACAAGGCCGAGCTGCCAGGCCCGACGACGGCCCCCGTGCCGCTCTATTGGTATCGGCCTCCGCTGACGCTCAAGGCCTCGGCCGGGACGCACCGCTTCCTTTGGGACATGCGCTATCAGCCCCTCGAGGCCGGCGGAGGGCGCGGCCGCGGCGGCCTGCCGATGACGGCGGTGCCGTACAACACCGCGCCGGTCCCGAACTCGATCTGGGCGCCGCCGGGAATCTACACGGTCAAGCTGACCGTGGACGGGCGGACGCTCCAGCAGCCGCTGACCCTGCGGCTCGACCCGCGCATCAAGGCGCCGGCGGCCGGACTGGCCAAGCTGGCGGGGATGTCGCTTGCGCTCTACGACGGGGTCCTCGAGTCTCAGCACGCGCTCCAAGAGCTGCGGGCCCTCCGGGGCAAGGTCCGAACGATGAAGGACGAGGCGGCCAAAGCCGGGAAGCCGACGGAAGCGTTTGACGCGTTTGATAAGAAAGCCGCAGCGCTTGAAGGCGGGATGGGCGGCCAGGGCGGCGCAGGAAGGCCGGGCGGCGGCCCCGCCGGCGAGCCCATGGGCCCGATGGGGCCTGGAGGCTTTGGCGCTGGGGGCGCCCCGGATACGCTTACGTCGATCGGCCCGGCACTGAACTCGCTCATGACCACGCTCCAGGCTTCGGAAACGGAGCCGACGACTCAACTGGCCGCCGCGGTTAGCGAGCGTCTTCAGTCCCTGCGCGCCCTCCTCGACAAATTTAAGGCGCTTAAGGCGAGCGACATGGAGGCCCTGAAAGCGGTCCTCTAAAGATCCATGCTCGCCTGAAAGGGCCGCTTCTGGTGCCGACAAAGGGCCTGGATGGCCAGGCGTCCGGACAGGGCGTTGCCGAAAAGGGACCCGGCCATGCTGGCCCAGACGCCGACGAAATAAAAATTCTCGAGGCCCGGCAGGGTCAAGTCCCCGCCTGCGCCCCTGAGCCCCGACCAGATCGAGGCCTTCTTCGCCGGCATATTGGCGAAGCCGCGCGTACCGCCCATGTATCGCTCCCAGGTGAGCTGGGTCGGGACATCGACCGTCTCGATCTGCCCCCGGAGCCCCGGGAAGCGGCGTTCGAGAACGTCGATCGTCCGGTCGGCGGCCTTGGCCTTCTCTTCCTCGTAAGCGGTCCTGTCCACGGCCAGCCGCTTCCAGAACGAGTAATCCGAGAAGAGCTCGGCCTTGATGACGCCCTTGCCGGCCGGAGCCATCGTCTTGTCGAAGCCGAAGATCTGCATCTCCAGGCTTTCACACCGGTGCCCGGCGATCTCGACAGGCTTCTCAAGGAGCATGATGAGCGCGGACGGCTCAGCCGAAAGGTCCCTCTTGACCCCGAGGTAGACGTGGACCGACCAGGCGGTCGTGTCGGGCGGCTCGGCACACTCCTCGCGGACCTTGTCGTCGGTGAACCGGCCGTCGAGCATGTCCATGATCGTCTTGCGGCCGTCTGCATCCGAGATGACGATGCCGGCCCTGTGTTCGTTGCCATCGGCGAGCCGGACACCGACGGCCCGGCCGTTCTCGACCAGGATCTTCTCGACCTTGCTGTTGTAGGCGATCCCGCCTCCCAGCGCCTTATAGCGCCGCTCGATCGACATGGCGAACTTCAGGGAGCCCCCGACGGGCCATTGAACGACCTCCTCGGTGCCATAGGCGTGGCGGACGAGATGGATGAAGAACGGCACGGACGGGGCCGAATAGACGATCAGCGCGAAGGCCCGCTTTAGGAACGGGTCCTTGAAGCGCTGGGCGAATTTCTCCGCGGTCGGGGTCAGCCACTTGAGGCGCGTGGCCATCCCGGCTAGGGCCTTGGTCCTTATTGCCGTCGGGCCCAGCATCATGTCGCCGAGGAGGTCGCGGCCGACGAACGTCCGGCACCCCTGGATGTAGTCAGCGATCGCCTCCGCATCCCCGGGGGCCAGTTCCCTGAGATGGGCTTCGAGCTTCTCGATGTCATAATAGTCGCGGAAGAGGCGGCCGTCGGGGGCCAGGACGCTTGTGCACTCCTCGGTCTTCACCATCTCGCGCGGCATGGCCCCGAGCTCCCGCCACAGGTCGTAGATCCGCGACCCTGGGGCGCAGCCGAACAGGTGATGGATGCAGCCGTCGAACGTGTAGCCTTCGCGCTTCCAGGCGCAGCATTGCCCGCCCGGAACGGCGCTCATCTCGAAGATCTGGGTGTCGAACCCGTTCAGCCGGCCATAGATGCCCGCGGCCAGGCCGCCCATGCCCGCGCCGATGATGATGATCGAACCGGCCATGTTCGCCTCCGCGATCCCCGGTCCTGCCGGCTCCATTATACATCTAGGCATCGCCGGCGGGTCCTCGGCCCTCCGAGACGGCCGCGCCGCGAAAAGCGTCCTATAGATGGGGCCATCGCATGGACGGGTTGAATCCCTCTCCGCTTTCAGAGAGAATGCCAGGATGATGAAGAAGAGCGCCGGGAAGCCCAAGCCCTCCGAGCCGGTGATCGAGATCAATCCGGGGTTCCGGCGGGCCCTCGACGTCATGGAGGGGACGTCGCGCCACGTTTTCATCACCGGCAAGGCCGGCACCGGGAAATCGACGCTCCTCGAGCTCTGGCGCGGCCAGACGCTCAAGCGGATCGCCGTCCTGGCCCCGACCGGCGTGGCCGCCCTCAACGTCCGCGGCCAGACGATCCACTCGTTCTTCGGCTTCAAGCCCGACGTGACGCCCGAGGCCGTCCGCAAGCTCGGCAAGGGCCGTGGCGACGCAGCCGACCGGGCCGCCCTCTACCGCAACCTCGACGCCATCGTCATCGACGAGGTCTCCATGGTCCGGGCCGACCTCATGGACTGCGTCGAGAAGTTCCTGCGCCTCAACGGTCCCCGGCCCAAGGAGCGCTTCGGCGGCCTGCAGATGATCTTCATCGGCGATCTCTACCAGCTGCCCCCGGTCGTCACGGGCCAGGAACGCGGTCTCTTCGCCCCCGACCCGCCGTCGCTCCGCCGCGGCTTCGGCCCGCGCGGCGCCGCCGACCCGTCATCCTCACCCGTCGCGCTCACCGCCGCCCGTTACGAATCGCCCTTCTTCTTCTCGGCCCGCGTCTTCGCCGAGCCGGACTTCGCCATGGATTTCATCGAGCTCGAGAAGGTCTACCGTCAGAGCGACGCCGCGTTCATCTCGCTCCTCAATGCCATCCGCAACCGCTCGGTCGACGATGATCAGATCGCGCTCCTCAACAGCCGCCTCGACCCGATGTTCGCCCCGCCCGACGGCTCGTTCACCATCACCCTGACGAGCACGAACGATCTCGCCGCCGTCCGCAACCGCGAGAAGCTCGCCGCCCTCCCGGGCCGGACCCGCCGCTACGAGGGCTTCATCGAAGGCGAGTTCGACCGCCGCTCGCTCCCGACCGAGGAAGCCCTCGAGCTCAAGCGCGGCGCCCAGGTCATGCTCCTCACGAACGACCGCAAGGGCCGCTGGGTCAACGGCACGATCGGCCGCGTGTCGAAGATCGCCAAGTCCCCGGACGCCGACGGCGACGACATCGTCACGGTCGAGCTCCCCGACGGGGATGACGTCGACCTCACGCCCAACACCTGGGAGCTTTTCCGCTTCCAGTACGACGCCGAGGCCGACCGGATCGAATCCGAGGCGGTCGGGGCCTTTACCCAGTACCCGATCCGGCTGGCCTGGGCCGTGACCATCCACAAGAGCCAGGGCAAGACCTTCGACCGGGTCGTCGTCGACATCGGGCGGGGCGCCTTCGCCCACGGCCAGGTCTACGTCGCCCTGAGCCGGTGCACCAGCTTCGAGGGCCTGGTCCTGCGCACGCCCATCCGCCGCAGCCATATCTGGATGGATTGGCGCATCGTCCGGTTCCTGACCCGCTTTCAGTACAAGAAGGCCGAGGAGGCGCTCCCGCTCGCCGACAAGCGGGCCCTGATCCTCGACGCGATCCGCGCGGGCCGCGAGCTCGAGATCGTCTATCTCAAGCCCGACGACACCAAATCGCGGCGCCGCATCCGGCCCGAGTCCGTCGAGATGATGGAATACCATGGCCGGACATTCGAGGGCCTGCGCGCCTACTGCCACACGCGCGGCGAATGCCGGACCTTCCGCCTCGACCGCATCCTCGAGATCAATTATTTCGCCTGAGCGACGGCCGCAACGCGGAGGGTCACGGGGCCGAGCAGGCCCGATTCGACGAGCGGCTCGCCCTTTTTCCAAAGCCGCCAGCTCGTGAACGTGAAGCGTCCGGTCGGGCTCGGCTTGCCGTCTAGGACCCATTGCGGCCAGGCCTTGAGGGTCCCATCCGGCTTGCGGTCGCTGTCCTCGGGCAGATCCTCGTCGCCGATCATCCGGTTGACCCAGAGGTTGGTGACGCTGATCTCGATGTGGTTATCTCCCGGCTTGAGGGCATTCGTCGCATCGACGCGATAGGGAGGCTTCCAGAGGATGCCGAGGTCCTGGCCGTTGAGGCCGACCGCGGCCATGACTCCGACCCTGCCCAGGTCGAGATATATCCGCTGGGTCTTGTTCAGCATCTCGCCCGGCACCGAGAACGTCTTCGTGTAGACGGCCGTCCCGGAGAAATGCCGGACCCCGGGATCCGGGTGCCCGCTCCACGACACGAGCTCCGTCAGTGGCACCGAACCCGGCGCGCCCCATTTCGGCGGGAAGCGCAGCTGCCACTCGGCCGGGATCCCGATCGCCAAAGGCGCCGGCAACTCGGCCTTAAAAACGCGCCCAGAGGCGGTCTTCAGCTCGAACGTGCCGGACGTCTCGGCTTCGATCACATATCCGCCCTTCCCATCCTCGTTCACCAGGGCCGCGGCGTCAAAGCCCGGCGTCATCGGGAACGTGATCGTCTCCGGGTCCTTGGCGATCACATCATAGGTCGTCCCGTTGGCCGCATATTCCACATCGAGCGTCTTGACGATCCCGTAGGCCGGATCGTCGCCGGCCGCCAAGCGCGACACGCCGATCTCGAACTCGCCCGAATCCAGGATGGCCTGGAGCTTGGCCGTCACATCGCGCGTCCGTTTGGCCTCGCCCGGCACCCCGTAAATAGCCTTGACCACCCTGACGGCGGCTTGGGCGGCGGGCGCCGGCGTCACCAGCCGGCCGTCGACCGTCACGTTCATGATCGGGTCCGCCCCCTGGCTCGTCTCTCGGAACACGACGAAGACGGAGCCGCTCGGATCGAAGGCGATCGGGACGCGCGTCACGCCGCCCGCCTGTTCGTAGACCGCGACCGGCTCGACCGTCCCGGTCTCGGGCCGCCAAAACTCGGGCTTCCGTCCCGAGACGCGGAAGGTGCACTCGGCCTCCCGCGCCTGCGGGCTGTTGCTGGCTACGAAATAGATCTCGGCCGGTACGGCCGCCCCTTCGCTGTCCGTCCTTCTGTGGATCCAGCGGATGCCGGGCGGCGCATCGAAGTCTTTCTCGACTCCCGATCCGGCCAAAACCTCTTCAACACTCTTGCCGGACACGACCTTGCCGCCGCCCCACAGCTCCTCCGCGAGCTTGGCGACCTCGGCGTCGCAGTTCGGATATTCGGTCAAGCCCGGCGCCTTCACCGGGCGCACCGGGCCGACGATCGTCGCCCCGCCAGCCGCGAGCTCACCGATCTTCCTCAACAGGGCCGGCGTCATGCGTGCCGTCTCCGGCAGCACCAGTACGCGGTAGCTCATCCCGCTCGCGAGCACGATGCGGCCGTCCTTGACCGACGCCTTCGTCATCAGGACCTCGGGCGTGCAGTCATCGTAGTCATAGCCCTTGCGCTCGTGCCACTTGTATTCCTGCGGCGCCGCCTCGGGCCTCAGATAGAGGGCGTCGGCCACGAACGTTCCCTGTCGCAGCATGTACTGGCACCGGGCCAGATACTCGTGCCACGGCCCGGCCAGCTCCCACCAGGTGTTCGTCCGCTCGTAATGGAGCCCCCATGGCCCCATGGTCATGCCCGGCTTGTAGTCGAGCCACGGCTGCATCGCGTAGCGATGAAAGACGAAGCGGCTGACCCCTTCGCAGAAGGCCCGGTCGCCCAACGACTTGATCGAGGCCGGGTGCTGGAGCCATCTCTCGCGGTCGCCGGCCGTGAAGGATTCCGCTCCCAGGATGGGCTTGCCATAGATGTGGGCGGCCGAGGCCATCTCCTTGAGCGTCTCCCAGGCCCCGCCGCCGATCCAGAACTCCCCCATGGGCTCGTCGGCGCGTCCGCCGTATGTGATATCGTCGCACGGGCCCCCGTAGGCCTCGCACGAGAAGCGAAGCCCGCTCTTGTTCGCCAGCTCGGCCATGCGGCCGGCGTAGTTCTCGATGACGAGCTCGCTCACGGTCTGGCGCAGATCCCAGAGGAACCGCTCCGAGATCTCGAGGCTGCCGACGACCCGGCCCGTGACGACGGGCAGGAACGGGAACAGGTCGTAGCCGCGCCGCTTCTGGAACTCCCCCCGCATCCGGGCGGTCCAGTTCTGGGCCCCGTTCTCCCAGCTGTCGATGTGGGTCGTGACCAGCGTCTTGCCCGCCGCCGGCCCGACGTCGGACACGAGCTTGGCCATCATGCCGGCGAACTGGGCCTCGATGCCCTCGGGACCGAGCTTGTCGCACTCGAGGCCGCGGCCGCTGGCCGGGGCCGGAGCGTTCTCGGCGCCGGTGCTGGTGTGGCCGAACCGCAGGATCGTCCAGTCCCCTCTCGGGACGTCCCAGGCGACGCGGCCGTCAGCTCCCATCTTCGCTCCCAGGTCGACGATCCTGTCCTGGGCGATGGTCACGGCGGCCGGGACCGCGGTCTCGGCCGCCGGACCGACCTCGCGCCGCTCAAAGACCGCTTTGCCCTTGATATCCGCGATCCTGTAGTCCCCGATCTTGGGGAAGGCCAGCACGGCGATGTCCCGATAGAAGCCGCGCACGGTCTCGGGTTGCCGCAGCGCGCCCTCGAAGTGCTTCGGCCCCTGGACCTCGGTCTCCGACCAGACGACCTTCTGCATCGACTGCTCCGGCGTGATCCACGGACCGCCGCTCCCGTTCCAGCCGGCGTCGTCGTTCATGTTGATCTCGAGGCCGAGCCGCTGCGCCTCGGCTACGGCGTGCATGAAGAGGGCCCGCCATTCCCTGCCCATGAAAGCGGCCGGGCCCACCGGCGCGCCCTGGTCGACCTCCATGATCAGGACCCCGCCGATGCCGACGCGCTTCATCGCTTCGAGGTCGGCGGTGATCCCCTCCCTGGTGATATTGCTGTTCAGCCAAAACCAGTACACCCAGGGTCTGGCGGATTGGGGCGGGGCGACGAACCCCGCCTTAAGTGTGTCGATGTTCTTGGGCGCCCGGGCGCAGCCTCCGAACGAAGCAGCGATCCCGGCCAGGATCATGAGGACGAACAGAGACCGCTTGTTCACGGCATCCCTCCTTGTCTCATACGGCAGTCGATGCCGGCAGTATAAAAGAAATCGGGGACACAATACCAATTTCCGAATTTCCGGCAGGGGGACTTCAGCGGCGATAGATCTCGCGGCGATGGCCGATCTTGACGATGACGACCTCGCGGCCGTCGTTGCTGACCGAATAGACGATCCTATAGTCTCCCTGACGGACCCGATATCGCTCTGGCGCCGAGAGCTTCTCGCCCCCACGAGGGGAAAATAGGGAACGGGTATCATGTCCCCCTATTATTCTTCGGGTTCCTCTTCCTTGAGGCGCACGCTCCAGCGCCTTTCGATGCTCACGTAACGACTGATCCGGTCGGCGATATCGGCGCGGAGCCCCCCCTCTTCCATGGCCTTCTCGAGGGCCTTCTGATCCAGGGTGCTCATCGTGTCCCAGACGCCGGTCGCGCGAAGCTCGCTCTCGAGCGCGCCCCTCTCGTCCGTCCCCTTCTTCGGCGTGACCAGATGGTCCCGTCCCCTCACCTTGAGCGTCGCGTCGGAGCCGGCGATGGCCTGAACGCCCTCCCGCTCGGCAAAGGCGATGGCGGCCGCCCTGATTCCCTCCATCTCCGCCTCGATCTCGCTCACCTGGGCCTCGAGCTCATTCTTCTTCCTCCATCTCTCGGCGTAGGCGTCGGCGATGACGACCCCTGGCTCGTCTTTCCACTTCTCCCGCGGCAGCGCCTCGACCTTGACCAGGTGCTTCCGGGCCGGGCAGAGGTCCGTATAAGCGCACCAGCCGCACAGCGCTGTTTCGCGCGTCGGGAACTCCGTCTCGGCCTCGACCCGGTCGATGAGCGAACCCAAGTCCGCCCTGAGCTTCTCCAGCGCCTCCGGCGTCCGTGTGGACCGCATCTCGACGTCGAACGCGACCTCGTGCCAGACGAGCCGCACCCCTTGCTCCTTCGCCTCGGGCCAGAGCGACTGGACGCCGATCTGGTAGAGCGCCAGCTGCCTGTTCTCGTCGAGCTCCCTCTGCTCCGGGAGCTTCGACGTCGTCTTGTAGTCGTGGACCTCGAAGACCCCGTCCGGCGCGATCATCAGCCGGTCGATGATGCCCTTGCACCTGTACCGCCCCGCCTCGTCGAGGGGGAAATGGATCTTCCGCTCGAGGCCGACGACCTTGCCCTCGTCGAACGGCTGGTGCCGCCTGTAGTAGTCCTCGATGAAGCGTCGGCCCATGAGCCGGTAATCGTCCTGGGTCCGCCTCTTCTTGACGATCTTGATCTCGTCGTGCCATTGGCCGGCCCAGTCCTGCTCGTAGAAATCCAGGAGTTCCTCGAGCGGCACGCAGCGGAACGCCCGCTCCCCGTAGAGCCACTCCATCGCCTCGTGGAAGCGCTGCCCCAGGAAGGCCTCCACGCCTTCCTCATCGCGCCGGATCTTGTCCACGTAAATGAACTTGTACTGCCGCGGGCACTCCTCGAATTGCTTGAGCTGCGAGTTTGAATATTCGGCCATGGATCATTCCCCCTTTTTCGACCCCTTGGCATAGTTCCCGAGGAGCCGGTCTCGATCTTCATTCTCCTTGTCGGCCTTGAAATAAAGCTCGACCATATCGATCCTGTCTTCGGTCCTGAAGTACGCATAGATCAATCGGAGCCCGGTGTTCGCGCCTCGTCCCTTGAGGGCCCGGCAGGCGAATTTCTTGACCTTGTAGATCTCCGGATCATCAAATGGCATCCCCGTGATGCGAAATATTCCTTTATTGTCGACCTTGAGTTTGTGAAACAGCATCAGCTCGGCGCCGATTAGCGTCAACAGATCCTCTTCGAGCGTGCGGAACCGTCTGCGGAGGCCTTTGAGGTCGCGCTCAAATTCCGGCAGTCGTCGGAGCTCACGAAACGCCGGCATCTTTAGGCCTCATCGAGTATGCG
Source organism: Candidatus Aminicenantota bacterium (assembly GCA_963807525.1). Lineage (GTDB taxonomy): Bacteria > Acidobacteriota > Aminicenantia > Aminicenantales > Saccharicenantaceae > RBG-16-66-30. The sequence continues at coordinate 23,183 of CAWECI010000006.1, forward strand.
GGCGTCCGGTAGAAGACCGACTCGTACCGAATGACCCCGCCCTCTTCCGTGCTCAACCAGGGGACGTCGCCATGCGAGTATTCGCTGATCTGCGACGCGGTCATATCGGACAGCCTCTCGAGCACGCGGTCGATGACGCCGATCTCCCTTCCGTTGAGCAAGGAAAGTTCCGGATTCCGGAGAGGCAGGTACTTCGTCTGGGGGTAGTTGAAGTACTTGTTGGGGAGCTTCTGGAGCTCGCCGGCCTCGATCATCCTCTCCGCGACCTTCCGAAACTCGAGGGGCGTCGGCCCGTACTTGTTCTTCTTGTACGTCGCCCCGATCAGCTGCTCTTCGTATTGTTCATAGTAATCGAAATCCATGAAATAGAGGAGCTTGTAGAGCACGGTCTCGCCGACGTTGGGCTTGGCGCCGACCTTGCCGAGAATATACAGAAGAGCTTCCTTAAACTTGGCCAGGTTCTTCCGCGGGATGTCGATCCGGATCTCGTCCGGCATCGCTCTGTAGTCCGCCCCGGACTCTGAAATGACGATGCGCGGGTCTTTCGCTTCATCAAAGAAGGCGTCGACGGAGCTATTGAAGATATCGGCCAGCTTCTTGATCTCGTCAGCGCAGACCTTGCGCTCCCCCGATTCGATGAGCGACAGCGTCGGACGTGATACGCCCAGAAGCTTGGCCAGGACCTCCTGGCTCAGCCCGCGATTCTCCCGGAACTGTCTGATGCGTTTTCCCAGCGGGATCATAAGCATTTCCTCTTAATTTAAAGAATACCTAATGTCCGATATGCTGTCAATAGGTTGTTATATTTTATTACAAAGCAGAGATCAGCGGGATCATCATTTCTCCCTTTACCTCAAGGGCGCATCGGTATTCTTGGCTCTATTCCTTCAATGGAAGGTCGTGAGGTGGGCTCCGAAAACGAGAAGTTCTTTCAAGTCGTCTCCCGTAGCCTTGGATCCGAAGCCAGGCCTGGCTTATCTGGCCTTTGCCCTCTACGTGTTGACGCTGAGCATTTCGGTTCTTTACGGCATTTACATCGCCGCCTGTCTCTTTGATAGTCCCGAGGCGCTCCCTGTCATTGGGAATACCGTGGCCTTGGCCCTTATCACCTCGATGTGCTTCTTGACCAGGGCGTATTATTTGCGGAATAGGCCCGGCAGGAAGCCAGCGGAAATCGTCGTCAAGACTGAATAGCTTGACGTCAGCCATGTGGTGTGCATGATAGGGACCGCATGGACTCCGAGAAACACCTGCCGGAACATCTTGGTCAATTCATCGAGCAGACGCCCTGGACGTTTGCGAAAACCTACGCCCGGAAGTGGCCGCATGAGTACATCGTCCGCGAAAAGGTCGATCAGGTTCTGTTCGATGAATTGGCCGCGCACATCGACAAGCACGGGTACGAATCGAACTTCTATGATCGCAAGCAGATCTACTTTGATCACGAAGGCCAAACCTACTGGCACATGGGCAACATCATCAACCGGTGCCACGCGGGCGAGACCTACCATAGGCGCGCAAAGGAGGGGCGTTTGCCCGTGACCGAGGACATCACCGGACAGGCCAAGTTCCCCTGGCCCGAAAAGCCATGGCTCCTGAGCGGCCGGTTCGTCGACGCGCTTGAAGCGGCCGCGGTCATGTTCGCCGACAAGGACAGGAAAAGGACCGGGATCCCCTATATCTCCCACCTCCTCAGCACCTGTACGATCGCCCTTCAAAACGGCGCCAATGAGGACCAGGCCATTGCCGCGCTTCTGCACGATACGATCGAGGATATCGAGGACAAGGACAGAGCGCGGGCCATCGTCGGGCTCTTCGGCACCGAGGTGCTTCGGATCGTCGAGGCCTGCAGCGATACCGACAAGGTCAAGAAGGAGCCGTGGGAAGAGCGCAAGAGGCGATATCTCGAGCGGCTTCCCGGTGAAGACCAGGCTGTTCTTCTCGTTTCCGCCTCGGACAAGCTCGACAACGCGCGGGCCATTGTCACAGATCTCAAGCAGCACGGCCCATCGGTCTGGGATCGTTTCAATGCCCCGCGCGATAAACAGCTGTGGCTTTATGGCGAACTCGTCAAGGTCTTCGAAAAGCATCTGAAGGGTAAGTCAGGGCTCGTGAACGAGCTGAAAGAGGCTGTGGCGGAGATGTCCAGGCTCGGAGGCGATCGATAGATATCGTCCGAAGCCCATGAAGAAACCGGCAGCTTCGGTAAGCAGGGCCAAGCTGAGGCGATGGAGCACGCCAAGAGCAGGCAGCGGCTTCTCCCCTTACACATCAAGACGCGCGGGGATAACCGGAAGAAAAACGAATAGACGCCTGCGCGAGCCCAGGAATTGGATCCTGGTCGTCGAACTCGACGACGTCGTGCCGCGCCGGATTCCGGACAAGCCCAATCTCTACGTCGCTCTGACCGTCCAGGAGCCGGAGAAAAAGTTCGCCTCACTGCTGAGGGGGAGAGGCCCGGCCTGGCTGGACGGGCTTCTCGTCGCGCTCCGCGACGATCTTACGTCCGGACCATTCCTTCTGCGGGAAGATGCCGACAGGGAAAAGAGGGCCGCGATCGCCTGCCTCAGGCAAGAGGGCTTTACCGTCAACCGGTCGGCCGGCGTCTGGACGGTCTATGTCATCGAGCTCGACCCGAAAGGCACAAAGAGCCCCGGCCAGGGCTTTGTCTATGTGGGACAGACTTCTAAGACACCCGAGGAGCGGTTCGAGCAGCATAAGAAAGGCAAGCGCAACAAGCGTGGCCCGCTCTTCTCCCCCGTCGTTCGGAGATGGGGCCTCCGCCTGCGCATGGATCTCGCGCCGGACACGCGATACTTCGACCGGAAATCGGCCGAGGCCGCCGAAAAAAGATGGGCCGAGAAACTCAGGGCCGAGGGCTATCGCGTCGCCGGCGGGCATTAGGCAGCCTGCGGCTTAGTCCAGCCAATCGATTTCCAGGGAGCTGCCGAACTTGGCGAACTCCGGGTCTCCTGTGACCGCATGTCCCCGTCATGTCAGACCAGGAGCCCATATAAGTTGCAGAACTGCTCAGTGACGTCCCAGAGAACGGCCGGAAGGATCTCCTTGACCTTGGCCCGGATCTCGTGGGGCGGCGGGCCGTAATAGGCCTCGGCGATGCCGCCCGCGATGCAGGCCAGCGTGTCGGCGTCGCCGCCGAGCGAGACCGCGTTCCGGATGGCGTCCTCATAGGAGTAGGAATCGAGGAACGAGATGATGGCCTCGGGGACCGTCCGCTGGCACGATTCATCGTGGTTGTAGCCGGGGCGGATCGTCTCGACGGTCCGGCCGAGATCATAGCCGAACCGGCCCGAAATCTCGGTCCGGATGAGGTCCATGTCCCATTCGGTCCGGGCCAGGAAGACAGCCAGGGCCGTGGCCTGGGCGCCCTTGATGCCCTCGGGGTGATCGTGGGTGAACTCGGCCGAGCGCTTGGCCTCCCTCAAGATCTCTTCGACCGTTTCGAAGGCGAATCCGACGGGGCTGACGCGCATGGCCGACCCGTTGCCGAAACTATTGTAAGGCTTGGGTTCGGCCGAGTGGAGCCAGCCCAGGAAGAAACCGCCGTATCCGGCGTTGGGATAGCGCCGCCCGAATTCTAGGGTGGCTTTCCGGTAATCCCCGTCCGTCAGGATGGCCTGGGCCGTGGCCACGGTCAGGACGGAGTCGTCGGTGAACTCGCTCTCCGGACCGAACAGCGGGAAATCCTTGGACTTGGTCCGCCCGAACTCATAGGCCGAGCCGATGATATCCCCAGCCAAGGCTCCGATCATGCTCCCCTCCGGCTCCCCGCCAAGGAATAAATAACCGCGGACAGGGTCAAAGTCAAGCGCTCCTCCCCCGCCGCCGCCCAAAATAACCCCCCTCTCATCACCCCCGGGGGCGATGGACGCCCCGGACGGCGGGAAAAAGAATAGTCTCGCGGGGCAAGGACATTATGACGGAGGCCAACGATGTCCATGATGTCGACGACGTCCACGACGAAGAACGGTAGCGGCAACGGGCACGGCCACAGCAAGCACGGCAGCTGCGCCACCCACGGCCATTACGTCCGGCCGGTCTGCCCGTACTGCCTGGAAAAGGACGAGGTCATCCCCATCTTCTACGGCTTCCCCTCGGACCAGGCCTTCCTGCGAGCCGAGCGCGGCGAGATCTACCTCGGCGGCTCGATCGCCGGCCCCACGGCCTATTACTGCAAGCGCGACGACCGCGAGTTCTAACCGCCGCGCCCGGCGCGCGTCCAAATCCAAGGCCTCTCCTGAGGCCTCTCTCTGTTGACAAATCCGCACGGTAGGCCATAATGCTTATTCACGTTCGGCTTGAGAGGCCCGCGATGACAGAAAGATACTTCTTCACGAGCGAGAGTGTGACCGAGGGTCACCCGGACAAGATCTGCGACCAGATCAGCGACGCCATCCTCGACAACTTGCTCGAGCAGGACCCGGACGCCCATGCGGCCATCGAGGCTTTGACGACGACCGGATCGGTCCATGTGGCCGGCGAGATCACGACCTCGGGGTACGCCGACATTCAGAAGATCGTCCGGGACACGCTCAGGGACATCGGATACACGGACCCCCGCTACGGCATCGATTGCGAAGACGCCGGCGTCTGGGTCGCGGTCCACGGCCAGAGCGGCGACATCGCCCGGGGCGTCAAAAAGGCCCCCAAGCACGAGCAGGGCGCCGGCGACCAGGGCATGATGTTCGGCTTCGCGTGCAACGAGACGCCGGAGCTGATGCCCCTGCCGATCATGCTGGCCCACCGGCTGGCCGCCAAGCTGGCCTATGTTCGGAAGCACCGGGCCAACCACGCCATGGGCCCGGACGGCAAGAGCCAGGTCACGGTGGAGTACATCGACGGCAAGCCGGTGCGACTCGACGCCGTGGTCATCGCCCAGCAGCACCTCTCCGCTGTCTCGGAGACGGAGCTGAGGAAGCTCATCCTGGAGTATGTCGTCAAGCCGGTCTGCGGCAAGTACCTGGACAGCAAGACCAAGATCTTCATCAATGCGACCGGACGGTTCGTCATCGGCGGCCCCGAGGGCGACACGGGCGTTACGGGACGGAAGATCATCGTCGATACATATGGCGGAATGGGCCGGCACGGCGGCGGCTGCTTCAGCGGCAAGGACCCGAGCAAGGTCGACCGCAGCGCGGCCTACGCCTGCCGCTACATCGCCAAGAACATCGTCGCGGCCAAACTGGCCGACCGCTGCGAAGTGCAGCTCTCGTACGCGATCGGCATCGCCGAGCCGATGGCCGTGTTCGTCGACACGTTCGGCACCGGCAAGATCGCTGACGGAGAGATCGCCAGGCTGGTCAGGAAGCACTTCCCCCTCAAGCCGAGCGACATCATCGAGCATCTGAAGCTCAAGCGGCCCATATACAAGAAGACCGCCGCATACGGCCACTTCGGCCGCCACGACCCCGATTTCACGTGGGAAAAGACGGACAAGGCGGAGGCTCTGAAAAAGGACGCCGGCCGTCTGAAGGCGATCAAGCGAGGTCCATCCCTGACCTGCCCCGCCTAATTGCCTGCCTTGAGCCGGCGGGCGGCGCCGAGGGGGTTGGTGGCGCTGTCGACGTAGCTCGGGAGCTTGCGCGTCCCGTCGGGACTGACGCATTCGCAGATGCCGCCGGTCCTGAAATCATCGACGAGATCGCCGAGAAGCTGCCGCGCGAGCTCGGGATTCTTCCCGTTCAAGGCTCCAAGCACCCAGCCCGACGCCGTCGCCCAATAGGCCCCATTCTGATACCTATCTTTCTCGACCGGCATGAGCAGCCGCTGCCAGTACTCGCCGGCCGGCAGGTGCCGGATCTGACCGTGCCACACGCAACGGTCGACGTTGTCCGCCAGCCATTGGACGATGCGGGCCTTCTTGTCCCCGAGCGGGAGATCATAATAAACGGCGAAGGCGTTGCCCCAGACATCCGTCTGCTTGCAGTCCTGCGAGGCCGCGAAGAACATGCCGGTCCGATCGTCCCAGAGAGAGCCGATGCTTCGCTCGATCGCCCGGGCCCGGTCCGCCCAGGGCCGGCCCTTCTCGCCGGCCGGACGGCCATAGACCTGTTCCCAGCCGGCCAGGATCTTGGCAGCGCGCCAATAAAGGAGCGATTCCATGAACAGCTCCCCCGTTTTACCGACGGTATCGGTGAAGCCGTACGGTGAATGGGGTTTCGCCGGGTCGTTCCAGACAAGCCCGTTCGGCGCCAGAGGAACGTAATTCATCCCCTTGACGAGCGCCGGCAGCCATTTCCGAAGCAATGGCTCGCGGCGGCCCGCAGGCGCCAGGTCCAAATAGCTCGAGACCGCGAAAACAAGGAACGGCCCGTTGTCGAGATTCGGCTCCCCGAGCGGGTTCTCGGGCGACCCGGCGGCATAGACAGCCCGCCCGTCGACCTGGACCCGGTCGGGCACGGCGCCATCGGCCCGGATGCCCTTGACCAAGTAGTTGATGCATCGCTCGACGTTTTCGGCCGGCATCAGGTCGCCGGCATATTCGACCATGGACGCGAAATCGCGCGTCCAAAGCGCCGCATAGTTGCGCTTGCCGTCGGGCGTGTAGAGCGGGGTGCCGTCCGAGGCCTTGATGATGCAGCCCTCGAGCTGCTCTTTGGCGGCTTGTTCGAGGAACGCGATCGCATCGTCAAGCCGGGCATCCCCGCTCGGCGCCTCGGCGGCCGTCGCCGGGACCGGCGCCGCGGCCTCCGTCATGAGCGGCCGCTCGAGCTTGGCCCGAAGCTCGGGCTGGCGCATCAGGACGGCCTGAAGGAACCGGAAGCTGTCGGCCAGGTAGCCTTCGTACCCGCTGGGCTTCCCGTCCCAGGTCGTCCAATCGATGCCCTCGAACGTCGCGTCCCGGACCCCGTTCTGGAACCCGCCCCTCTTCTGGCGCTCGAGCATGGCGCTCAGGACCATGTCGGCGCGGGCAACCATGTCTTGGTCGCCGAGGACATAGTGAGCCATGAGGAAATGGAGGACATGGCCGGCCGTGATACCGCCGTTCATGTAGTAGCCGAACGTGTCGGTCCCGTCCTCGCGCGTCGGCAGCCCGAGGCAGTTCGGCTGAAGGTAATCCGACCGGTGGACCGGCATGAGCATCGGGGGCACGCCCAGATCGAACCGCCGGAAACCGACCTGGGCCATCTCTTCCCAGAGGTGAAAGAGGATCTGCCGGGCCAGGTCGGGGATGACCAGGCCGTACTCGATGGCCAGGCCGTTGAGGGTCGGGGACTCATAATCGTGGAGAGCGCCGTTGCGGCCCCGCCACCAGGCCAGCCAGCCGGTCTGGCTGTTGAACAGGGCCTTGAGATAGACCTCCTTGAGGCGGTCGGCCAGGCGCGCGTAGCCGGCGGCCTTGTCGGAACGGCCGATCTTCGTCTCCAGGTCGGCCAGCGACCGCCAGGCCCGATAGATCAACGCGTTCGTGTAGCCATCCTTGTTCCCGCAGTTGAGGGCGTCCCACCATGAGTCGGACCGGTTGGGCTGCTGCAGGGCGTTCGGATCGCCGCTCTGGACGGCCTCGACGAAGCCGTCCTTATCGACGTCCCGGCGGGCCAGGAAGTCGGCCGCGAACTCGAGGCGCTCGACCCGCCGGCGCAGCCAGTCCAAGTCCCCGGTGGATTCGACGTAATCCCAGGCCGCGATGAGCGGCGAGGCCTCGGCGTCGAGAAAGCCTCCGTAGTCCCAGTAGCCCGTGACCTCGCCCGTCAGACGCCCGGCGGCGTCCCGGCGCATGCGCTGCTCGAGCCAATAGTCGATCGTCCGCCGCACCAGCGGCATGACCGAGAGGCCCGGCGCGATCTCGGGCATAAAGAAGGCCTGGTCGGCGTAGAACCAGACCGAGACGCTGGCCGGGTCGCTGATGACGTTGTTGCCGAGGAGGCCCGCCGGCGCGCTGAAGGGCTTGTCCTGTTCGCCCCAGCGGGCGCAGGGCTGGAACGCGTTGAGCCAGCCGCGGCGGGCCGCCCGCCACATCGGCAGCGACGATTCCGCGAGGCCGGGGGGCGGCGGCAGGATGATCGGCGTGAGCGAAAGCTCGACCGGTTGGTCCGTGGCCACATCGGGGAACTCGAGGATGAGATCGACCGTCTTGGCCGAGCGGCTGCCCTCGAGACGGCCGACGAGCGGCCGGCTCGTTTTCTCGGCCAGCAGCATCGGACCCCAGTCGGGCGCATTGACGACCGCCGGCAGCCGGAAGCTCCCGTCGTCAAGCCACTGGGCGGGCAGGACCGTCGTCGGCGTGACCTTGGGGTCGAACGGGAAAAGGAGCCGTGACGCCCCAGGGGCGAGCGGCGCCGCATCGAGATCGTAGAACGACAGGGCGATCGAGCCGGCCGTCACCTCGATCCGCCAGTCGATCCGCGAGGGCCCGGCCTGGAGGGTCTCGAAAGCGACCCGGCCGCGGCTCTCGACGCGCCGGCCGACGACGGCCGCGTCCGTCCAGGCCCCCGGCGGCCCGGCCGGTTGACCGCCGGCCGTCGCGGCCGTCTCTCCCGGGTCTTGGCGGAACTGCAGACGCACCGCGCTCCCGGCTCGCAACAGGTTCGTCGCGGCCTTATCCCCTCCCTCAGTGTCCCAGCTGAGGAACGGGATGCCTATCGAAGCCGGATCGGTCGAGGCCTTGAAGACGGGGGCGGACAAGCCCGCAGGGCTCGAGCCCGAAACCTGGGCCGCCTCGTCCCCGCGCGCTCCCGGACCGCTCGCGGACGGTTTGGAGCAGGCAACAGGCGCGAGCGAGATGGCCAGGGCAAGCGCCAAGGCCATGGCCCGGACCGGGATCTGGATCGTCGGGAACCCCTGCCGGCGGCCAGGGCCAAAGATCATGTGCGCTGCCTTCATCCTGCCCTCCCAGCAAAATGGGGACGCTTCTATTTTTTATTTTAATGTATTAATTCCGAAAATAGAAACGTCCCCATTTTTTGTATAATGATAACAAGCTAAGGAGAGCCGCCATGAAAAAAGCGTCGGCCGTTTTCTTCGCCCTCTTCTTCCTCGGTCGTCTGGCCGCCCTCCCCCAAAGCGGCGTTCTCAAGAGGGGCCAATACGGCCTCGGCCTGAGCGGCGCCTATGCCACGAATAGCGGCGCCTCCGGATTCACGGGGACCGCGGGCGTCGCTCTGGGCGGCATCTTCGACCTGTCTTTCTCGGCCGGGCAGGCCAAGTACAAGCCGGGGGCGAGCGAGTTCTCCGACCTCAAGACGACGTCCTACGGACCCGAGCTCCAGGCCCATGTCATCAAGCAGAACTCGTCCCGGGCCCCTCTCTCGCTGGCCCTCTCGATCGGCTACACGCGGGACCATTTCTCGTCCCCCGACCTGGATACCGAGCAACTGAGGATGTGGGCCAATACGTTCTATGTCGGAGCCACGGTCTACCGGGACGTCCGGCTCTCCCGGAGCGCCTATCTCCAGCCTTACGCCGGCATTACTTATGTCAACACGTCCTTCAAGATCGGCGACGCGGCCGGGTTGACCCTGAGCAACGAGGACAACATGGCGGCCTTCAGCCTCGGCCTGCCCCTGGTCTACAGCCTATCCGAAATGACGCTGCTGGTGGTCCAGCCCGGCCTGACCTTCGACAAGGACACGACGACGTTCGCCGTCTCAATCGGGCTGGTCAGGATCCTCAAATAGCCCCCATAACTAAAGGTCCGCTCTCCGGGTCCCAGTCCTGGCCGGCTATTCTTTGATGTCCAGGCCGCGGTTGTGGAGCAGGGCGTCGATCTTAGGCTCCGTGCCGCGGAATCGCACGTACTGGAGCATCGGCTCCTCCGTGCCGAACGGCTCGAGGATGTTCTTGCGGAACGATTCGGCCGTGGCCCGGTCGAAGATGCCTTTCTGCTGGAAGAGCTGGTAGGCGTCGCTGTCGAGGACGTTCGACCAGATGTAGGCGTAGTAGCCCGCCGAGTACCCGCCGCTGAAGATGTGGCTGAAGTAGGTCGAGCGGTAGCGCGGCACGATCGACGGGATGAGCCCGATCCCGTCCATGACCTCCTTCTCGAACTTGTCGACATCGACGGCCGCCGGATCGGGAGCCGTGTGCCAGGCCATGTCCAGGATCGAGGCGGCCAGATACTCCCCGCTGATGAAGCCCTGGTTGAAAACGCGGCTCTTCTCGAGCTTGGCGACGAGGTCGGCCGGGATCGCCTCTCCCGTCTTGTAGTGGAAGGCATAGAGGGCCAGGAGGTCGGGCTCGAAGGCCCAGTGCTCCATGATCTGCGAGGGCAGCTCGACGGCGTCGCGGGCGACGGTGCGGGACCGATAGCGGGCCTGCGCAAAAAGCGTGGCCAGCGAGTGGCCGAACTCATGGAAGAAGGTGCTGACCTCCTCGGTCGAGAGCAGCGCCGGCAGGCCGGCCGTCGGCGCGGTGAGGTTGCAGGTGATCGTGGACACGGGCGGGACGCGCTGGCCCTTCTCGGTAGTACTCGCGGCGGAGCGCCCCGGACCAGGCGCCGAACCGTTTACTCGGCCGCGGGAAGAAATCCATGTACAGGATGCCGAGATGGCTGCCGTCGGCGTCGAGGACCTCGAAGACCTGGACATCGGGGTGATAGCGCGGCAGGTCTGGCTTGGGCACGAAGGTGATGCCGTAGAGCTTCTTGCACAGGATGAAGATGCCGTCGCGGACGTTGTCGAGCTTGAAATATGGCCGCAGCTGCGCGTCGTCGAGCGCGAACTTCTCCTGGCGCAGCTTCTCTGTGTAATACCACCAGTCCCAGGGGGCCAGCGTGATCTTCTTCGGGGACAGGCGGTCGGCCAGGGCCTGGAGGGCGGCCGCTTCCTTTTTCGCCTTGGCGATCGTGGGCGTCCAGAGCTGGGCCAGGAAGTCGTTGACCCGGGCCGGGGTCTTGGCCATGTTCATCTCGAGGACGTAGGCGGCGTGGTTCGGATAGCCGAGGAGCTTGGCCCGCTCCAGGCGCAGGGCGGCGATCCGGCGGACGTTCTCCTTGTTGTCGAACTCGTTGCCGCTGTCGCCCTTCATGATGTAGGCGCGCTGGATCTTCTCGCGCAGGGTCCGGTTGTCGGCATAGGTCAGGAACGGCGTCATGCTCGGGACGTGGATGGTGAAGAGCCACTTGCCGGCGAGCCCGGCCTGACCGGCGGCCGTGGCGGCCATATCGACGACGGAGGGCGGCAATCCGGCCAGGTCGGCCTTGTTGTCGATGACCATCTGGAAGGCGTTGGTCTCGGCCAGGACGTTCTCGCCGAACTTGACGCTGAGCGTCGAGAGCTCCTGGTTGAGCTCGCGGAAGCGGGTCTTGCTGACCGGATCGAGGAGCGCGCCGCCCCGGACAAAGTCCTTGTAGGTGTTCTCGAGGAGGAAGAGCTCCTCGCGGTCGAGGCTGAGCTTGGCCCGCTGGTCATAGATGGCCTTGACCCGGGCAAAGAGCTTCGCGTTGAGATTGATGTTGTCCTGATGGGCCGCCAGCATGGGCGCCGTCTTGAGGGCCACGGCCTGGAGGTCCTTGTTGGTCAGGGCCCCCTGGAGGGTACCGAAAACGGCATTGACCTCGGAAAGGAAAATGCCGCTGTGGTCCAGGGCGGCGATGGTGTTGGCGAAAGTCGGCTTCTCGGGATCATCGACGATGGCGTCGACCTCGGCCTGTTCGCGGGCGATGCCTTCTTCGATGGCCGGCAGGAAATGCTCGGTCTTGATCCGGTCGAACGGCGGCACGTTGAACGGCGTGCCATAGGGCTGGAAGAAGGGATTGTCGGGGTTGTCGCGGGCCAGCGTATCGGGGGCCACCTGGGCGGTCTGAGGCGCGGCGGCGGGCGGCGCCGACGGCGCCGGCTTCTCGCTCTTGCAGGCCGCGGCGGCAAAGAACACGGTGACGATCCCTATGAGGAGAATGGTCATGGGTCGGCCTTTCATGATCGGGCACCTCCTGGAGGTCTGGGAACACGAATATTATACACAACCTGCGGGGCCGGCTGAAAATGGGTCAGCCTGCGGCTATTTCTTGACGGCCTCAGCCCCGGCGCCGATCTTGAGGCCCGTTCGGCCGTCGGCGCCCGTCTCGACGTGGATCATCTTGGGCGGGCGGATCCCGCCGTCCCAGGTGAAGAAATCGTGGGGGCCCGAAGGGTAGAGCCGGATCTTCACGGCTAATCCCCGGGAGGACCTGCCCCTGAGACGGCCCTCCTTCTCGAGGTCCCAGATATACGTCAGATCGACCGTGCCGTTCTGGCAATAGAAACGGATGACGGAATCATCGCCATCAGCGGTCCTAGCGGTGCCGAGGACTTCGAAGCGTTGGACTTTGCCGCGGACCTTCTCGTTCGCGTCCAGCAGCTCCGCCCAGCGCGTTTTGAGGCGCTCGAGGGCCACCTCTCCCCCATAGGCTTTGAAGAGCGGCTTGAAATCGCCTTTCATGTTGGCCGCGATGATGCCTTCCATGGCCTTGGAGAGCTTGTCGGCACGACCGGGCTCGAGCTCTCGAACCGAGTTGAGGAGCGAGAACGCCTGACGGCCCTCGGCTTCGATGAACAGGGCTTGTCCTTCGAGCGACACGCGGAAGGTCCCGGCGCCGGCAGGAAGCGCATAAGTCCCGGCGAAGGAGGCCAGTGCGGCCGGGTCCATGGATACGGCATCGGGGATCGCGGGGTACGGGACTCCCGCATGGAAGCGCATCCCAAGCTGCTCGAGGAGAGAATTCGCCGACCGGTTCTGGGCGATGACGTTGGTCATGAGGAAAACAACGAGACCCGTGTCCGGCACGATGGCCAGGTCGGCGAAATAGATGCCGTTGCCGCCGTTGTGGGTGACGATCTTCGCCCCGTCCGGCGCCTTGGCGATGGACCAGCCGTAGGCGTAAAAGGTCCCCCCGCCCTCACTGACATAAGGGGTCCAAAGCTCCTTCATCGACTCCGGCCCGAGGGCTCGGCCGCTGAGCAGGGCCCGGGCCCAGCGGAGCATGTCGTAGGCGGTCATGTGGATGCCGCCGTTCGCCCGGAGGGCCCAGTGCGGACCGTCGGCGGCAAAGGACCGTTCATAGAACGTGCCCCAGCGGCCGCCTACGGCGTCGTAGCCCTGGGCCACGCGCCCTTCGCCCCAGGCGGGAAGAAGGTAGCCGGTCTCGTACATACCGGCGGGAAGGAAAAGCCGCTCCCTCAGGAAGGCTTCGTAGCTCGAGCCGGAGAGCTTTTCGATGATGGCCCCGAGGAGGCTGAAATTCGAGTTGCTATACGAGTAGCCCTGGCCGGGAACGAAGAGGAGCGGCTGGGCGAAGACCTGCTTGAGGTAATCGGCCAACGCCATGGGCTCGAAGTCGCCGATGTCCGGGTCGGAGAGGCCGGAGGAATGAGACAAGAGTTGATGGAGCGTGATCCCGGACTTATCGGCGGGGACGCCGTCAAAATAACGGCTGATCGGGTCGGAGACGCTCAGCCGTTTGTCTTCTTGGAGCTTGAGGATGGCCGCGGCGGTGAACTGCTTGGTGATCGAGCCGATGTCGGAGACGGTGCCCGGCGTCCAACGAACGCCGTGCTCGCGGTCGGCCAGGCCGAAGCCTTCGGCCAAGAGCGGCTCGTCACCCTTGGCCACGAGCACGACGCCGGCGAAGCCGAGCTTTTCGAGACGCTTGAGATAGGTCCGCGTCTCGGCGACGGCGGCCTTATCGGCGTCGGAAGCGATCGCGGCGGCGCCGGGGACCCCCCGTGGCGACGGCGCGGCGCCTCGAGATGCCCCCATGGAGACGAGGGCCAGACATGCGACGAGCGCGGCTGCACCGCGACGAGATCCTTGATCCTTCATTCTCGCCTCCTCGGATAGTTAAAACGTGCGCGCCAGGCCAGTTGTTAAGGGGGACAGTCCCCCATCTTCGTCAATGCTTCAGCCCCGCCGCGATGTAATTCCAGTTGAGCAGGACGTTCCAGACCAGACGGTGGTCGGAGCGGTTGAGGTCGCGGTGGAACGGGTTGAACAGAAAAGCGACAACGCGGCCACGGCCTGAGGGAAGGTCCAGGATGGCCGGCCGGCCCTCGAGGTCATCTTCGCCCTTGATCCCGCCGCTGATGAGCATCTTGACCTCTTCCTTTTTCGGCTCGCCCGGCTTCTCCTCTTCCCGGTCCTCGGCCCTGAGCTTCGTGCCCCATTGCAGGACGGCCGCACCCCGCTCCGAGCGGGCGATGTCATAGACCGGCATCATCGACCGGAAAACCGAGGTCGTCTCCGTCAAGCCGTACGCGATCGGGTGGTCCGGCCGCGTGAACTTGGCGCGAAGCTCGGAACCCGGCGTGAAGACGCTGCCGCGCCGATAGACGTCCCTGACGAGCCCGCCATCGAGAGCGATGGCGGACCCATTGCCGAGCGTCAGCAGGACCCCGCCGGACCCGATAAACTCATCGAGCTTGGCGACGCCGGCCCAGCCAATGCCTCCGGTGATATCGTCCGAGGCGTCAGGAACCCCGAGGTTGGGCGTTTCGCTCGTTTTCTTGTAGGCCATCGGCCCCCACTTCTTGTCGATCCCCAGGATCTGGTCCTGCAGATCGAGATAATTGTGGCCGAAGACGATGACGTCGAAGCGCTCCTTGAGCCGCCCGGCCCGCACGTCTTCGTCCCGGAGGTAAGTGTAGGGCACCTTCTCACGGTCCAGGATGTACCGGATCCAGCCGACCGATTCCGTATCGGCCCAGGTGTGCCAGACCGCCAGCCGCGGCAGCTTTGACTCATGATGGGCCACTTCCGGGACGGCCGGTGCGCTGTCGAAGTCGATGGCCAGCTCTGCGGCCGCCCGCTTAACGGCTTCGCCGAGCCCTTTCTGGTCGGCGAGTATCCACGACCCGGCGGGATAATCCCTGTCCCCGGCCTTGAAGGCCTTCTCGGCGATCTCGACCTTGAACGGCGAGAGGCGGCTGCGGAGGGCCATCAGCCCCTCCTGGCCCGTGTCCTTGACCAGGAAAACGGGCCCCGCCCCGTTCACGCCGCCTGTCGTGGCGAACCCGACATTCAGCGGCTCGAGCGCCACGTCCTTGATCTTGGCATCGTCGATCCGCTTCGCCTCGAGCCCATAATGGACCGGCAGCGACCACGACACGTCGTCGTAGGGCTCGTACTGCGCGTCGGGAGGGAAAACCTGCGGGGTGAGCAGGTCCACGGCGTAGTTCCGGTAGGGCTGATCCAGGCGCACGACGTAGGTCCCGGCCGGGAATTCGCCCTCCGCGACCTTGAACGCGTCCTTCGCGCGCCCTGCCTCGATGCCCTGCCTCATGAGCAGACCGACCATGTCGGCGACACGCCTCCGGTCCCCCTGCTCGGCCGCGATCGCGAACGCGTAGGGACCGCCCTTGACGCCTTTCTGCCAGGAGTTGTAGCCCTTCCGGAAGAAATCGCGCAGCATCTCCTTGGCGTTCTTGGCCGTATAATCGAGCGCGGCCAAGCAGGCACTCTCCATATAGTTCGTGTTGTTGCGCAGCGACCACAGGAATTTCCGCGGCGGCGGCAGGGGGCGGTACCACTCCTGGCTCGTCACCGGCTTCCCGACGTAGCGCTCTTCGTTCGGCCGCAGAACCCGCTCGAGCGTTTCGGCCGTGCCGTTGCCGAAGGTCTCATAGCCCCGGCCGATGCTGTTGTGGTTGACGCCGACCGAATCCAGGAAAACGTGCTGCCAGCCGTCGCTGAAACCCCAGGTCCAGACGCCGGGCATGCCCGCGGAGGTCAAAGCGCCGATCTCGGCCAGCGACATGGCGAACCACTCATTGAGCAGGATCGGATCGATGTTGACGTTGAAGGGGCCGGTCCCGTTCCAGGTCTGGAGGAGCGGGATCGATTCGTGGAGATCGTGAACGACCGTCGGGTGGTAGGCCAAGAACATCCGGCCGACGGCCCGCGAGAGCTCGAGCGCCTGCTGGTGCGAATCGCGGTTGTTGTCATGGAAGACATAGAAGCCCCAGTACGGCGGCGAATCCGGCGGCAGCCGGTCGATATCGGTCTTGCCCTTGAGGTAGCGGTAGAACCAGTCGACCTCCTTGTCGCGGCCGTCGGGCTCGGAGACGGGGTTGATCAGGACCAGGACCTCGCTGCGGATGCGCTTGATCATCGGCTGGTCGGAAACGGCCAGCCGGTAGGCCAGCTCCATGACCATCTCGGGGCTGCCGGTCTCGGTCGAGTGCAGCCCGGCGTTGAAATAGTAAATCGGGCGGGCCGCGGCGATGAGCGCCTCGGCGGCCTCAGGCGTGATCTTGCGCGGATCGGCCAGGGTCGCGGTCGCCTCCTTGAGACGGGCGAGATCGCGGATGCCGTTCTCGTCGGCGACGGCCACGAGAAGGATATCCCGCCCTTCCTCCGTACGGCCGATCGTCTCCACCCGGACGCGCGGCGAGGTCTCGGCCAGCTTGCGGAAATAGCCGTAGATCTTGGCCGTCGAGGTTAGCTCGCCCGCGGCCCCGACGACGTGGCCGAGGTATTTCGTGGGCGAAGGCACGGTCGCCGAATCGGGCACATAGGCCACCCAGGGGTTGCCGAAGCGGGCCTCGGTCGTGAACTTGGCGATGGCCTCGACCGATCCGGCTTCGGCCGTATCAGGGGCGTAGCGGTTCGCTGGCGATGATTGCGCCGCCGGGGCGGCCTGATGAGGAGTCCGGCCGCCTGGACCGGCTTGGACCGTGGCCGCGAAGAGCATCGCGGCGAAGACCGTGAAGGTTATGGCGAGCCGGATGAGGCTCAATAGGGGCCGACGGGATCTCCTCATGGCATCTCTCCTATCCAGGGTATCGGCCGCTAGGTTAGTCCCAATTCATGAAGGGGTCAATCCCGCGGCTGAGGGCGAACGAAACTCCCCACCGGCACGCCGGCACAAGAGGGACAGTCCTGCTACGGGGACAGTCCCTCGGCGGGGAGTCCCTTTTTGCGAAGACCTGGTCCCTTCTTTTTTAACTTTGTTATAATACCGGAACCGCATCATGAAGGAGTTCCTGCCCATGAAACGTGCTACCCGGACCCTGATCCTGAGCCTGGCCGCGATCCCTCTCGCCCTTATCATCTTTGTGCTCGCCCCTTCCGGGGTCCGGATGCCCGCCCCCGTGGGCGCCGAGCCTGCCGCCTCGACGCTCGCCGCGCCCGAGACCTCCCTGGCCAAACCGCCCGCGGACGTCCCGTCGAGCCTGGCGGAGCCGCGTCTGGTCCTCACGCCCGCGCCGGCCCCCGGCCCCCGCATCAACGGCGCCCGCGTCTTCGGCGTCCGTCCCGGCTCGCCCTTCCTCTTTACCATCCCCGCGACCGGCGAACGTCCGATGGAGTTCAGCGCCGCCGGCCTGCCCCAGGGCCTTGCGGTCGACCCTGCGACCGGACGGATCACCGGCTCGATCGGGGCGCCTGGCACATACATGGTCACCCTGACCGCGTCGAACCGCCTGGGGACGGACTCGCGCCCGCTCAAGATCGTCTGCGGCGACACCCTCGCGCTCACGCCGCACATGGGCTGGAACAGCTGGTACGTCTGGGAGAACCACGTCACGGACGCGATCATGCGGTCCGCGGCCGACGCCATGGTCACGAGCGGCATGATCGATCACGGCTACCAGTACGTCAACATCGACGACTGCTGGGCCGTCCGCCCCGACAGCAAGGACCCGTCGCTCTTCGGCCCGCCCCGCGACGCCCGCGGCATGGTCAACCCCAACGGCCGTTTCCCCGACATGAAAGCCCTGACCGACTACATCCATGCCAAGGGCCTCAAGGCCGGCATCTACACCTCGCCCGGGCCGTTCACCTGCGCCGGTCACGTCGGCGCCTGGCAGCACGAGAAGCTCGACGCCGACCGCTTCGTCGAGTGGGGGTACGATTTCCTCAAATACGACTGGTGCTCCTACAGCGACGTCGCCAAGGACAAGAGCCGTCGAAGAGCTCCAAAAGCCCTACCGGCTCATGAGCGGCATCTTGGCCGGGCAGCCGCGCGACCTCGTCCTCAACCTCTGCCAGTACGGCATGGGCAAGGTCTGGGAATGGGGGGCCGCGGTCGGCGGCAACAGCTGGCGAACCGCCGGCGATCTCGGCGGCACGTTCGAGGGCATCCGGCGGCCCTCTTCCGCGACGGCTTCGACGTCTACGCGACCAACGAGCTCCAGCGCTATGGCGGGCCCGGCCACTGGAACGATCCCGATTATCTCCTGCTCGGCTATCTCAGCGACTGGAAAGGGGGCACGGCCCCGACCCCGCTGACGCCGAACGAGCAATACACCCATGTCTCGCTCTGGGCCCTGGTCGCCGCGCCGCTCATCTTCAGCGGCGACATCACCCGCCTCGACGATTTCACGCTCGGCCTGCTCACGAACGACGATGTCATCGACGTCGACCAGGACCCCCTGGGCCGCCCGGGCCGGCGCGCGGCCATGGCCGGCGACATCGAGGTCTGGGTGCGCGACCTCGAGGACGGTTCGAAGGCC
>CAWECI010000007.1:0-167530 GCA_963807525.1 Candidatus Aminicenantota bacterium
GCTCCAGCAAAGGCCCGAAGCCGCGGCCTTGGCGGAGGAGATCCTCCTGATCAGCTTCAAGAAGGGGGGCACTTCGGTCCTGGCCGACGGCTATCTCGTCGCCGGCGCGCTCCGA
Organism: Candidatus Aminicenantota bacterium; assembly: GCA_963807525.1. GTDB lineage: Bacteria > Acidobacteriota > Aminicenantia > Aminicenantales > Saccharicenantaceae > RBG-16-66-30. Next base: position 116 of record CAWECI010000007.1, read on the forward strand.
CCGCAGGACGAGGAGTTCTGCTTCGGCTTCGGCACGTTCCTGCAGCTGGCCGACGATCTCCAGGACATCGCCGAGGACTCCGCCTGCGGCCACCGGACGCTGTTCTCCGCGGACGTCACCGCCGCCCCGCTCGACGGGACGGCCCTCAGGCTCGAATCGTATCTGACCGACGTTCTGGTTCGAGCCCGCCGCGGCGCGACGCCGGCCCGCTCGGCCCTGTGCGACGCGATCGGGAGCGGCCTGGGACTGATGTTCAGGGAATCGGTCGGCAAGCAGCCGGCTTACTTCCGCCGGTCCTTCGTCCGGCAGGCCAAGCGCTCGTTCCCGGTGTCCTTGTCTTTCTCCGCGGCTGCGGCGGCGGTCGGATATGCTGCCGGGGGAAGCGGCCGCTTGGCCGACCTCGACCCGGGGCTGGTCGCGCTTGATGGCCCTGTCATCGCGGGCCTTTTCGCTCGACTAGCTCTGGGTCGGCGCCGGCTACTTGGCGATGGACTCGGCCGTCTTGGGATCGCGGACGGCCCGCCAGGGGACGGGCGCGGCCTTGGGACCGCCCGCCGGCCGGATCGTGCCGGTGATCGTGTCGCCGGAAACCTTGCCCTCATAGAGCCGGTTGACCATCTTGCCGTCGGCCTCGGTGTCGAGACGGAAGCTGATGGCGTCGCCGACCAGCTTGATATCGCTGAGGGCGAGCGGCCAGCTGCCCTCGCGGCCCGAGGCGGTCACGGCCTGGAACGCTTGCTGGGCTTCGAGGACATAGTGTTTGCCGCCTGAGCCGTCGGCGGCGTCCCATTCCCAGCGGCCCGTGACATTGGCCGGAATGATCCAGAAATGGATGTCGCGCTCGTCGCCGAAATTCGTCGTCACGACGACCGTTTTGTCCGGGACCCACTCCCCCATCTCGAAGCTGTGCGAGACCAGGCGCGTCCCGGGCTTGAGCTCGGCGAGCAGCTTGGGTCGCAAGCGCAGATTGACCGACGTCAGGAGGTACATGGTCACGACGGTGGCGTCCTTGAGGTCGGCTTGGAACAGGTCCTGCTGGATGAAGCGGACCTTTCCCGCGAGTCCGGCCTCGGCCGCGTTCTTGTTGCTCTCGGCGATGCGCACGGGATCGATGTCGATGCCCGTGGCCTTGACACCGTACTTCTTGGCCGCGGCGATGACGATCCGGCCGTCGCCGCAGCCGAGATCATAGAGGACGTCCCCGGGCTTGAGCCCGGCCAGGATGAGCATGGCCTCGACGACCTCTGGCGGCGTCGGCACGAAGGGAACGTCATAGCCCCGGTGCTGCGCCCAGCTCAGGTCCTGGGCCCGCGCGGCCGGAGACATGACCGTGAAGCCGGCCAAAAGCAGAACGCTGAGGAACAACGGTTTTTTCATCGCGTCCCTCCTCGCGACCGGTGGGCGCCGGGCAGGGCCGGCGATGGAGCCATGATAGCCCCGGTCCGGGGGGTGTCAAACGGCCGCGGGCGGGCGTTGTCAGGCCACGACCTGGCCGTCGAAGAGGCGGATCGTCCGCTCCGGAGCGGGCGGCGATGTGGTCGTTGTGGGTGACCATGACGATCGTCCGGCCCGCCCGCCAGAGGTCGTTCAGGATGGCCATGATCTCCTCGCCGCTCTTCGAATCGAGGTTTCCGGTCGGCTCGTCGGCCAGCAGGATGGGCGGGTCGTTGGCCAGGGCCCGGGCCAGGGCGATGCGCTGCTGCTGGCCGCCCGAGAGCTCGGTCGGGCGGTGCTCCCGCCAGTCGTAGAGGCCGACGGCCGTTGAGGAGCTCGGTCACCCGTTCGCGCCGCTTCCGGGCGTTCTTGCCGTCGAACAGCATCGGCAGCTCGACGTTCTCCCAGGCCGTGGCGTACGGCAGAAGGTTGAAGTTCTGGAAGACGAAGCCGATCTTGCGGTTGCGCACGGCCGCCAGCTCGTCGAACGACAACCCGGCCACCTTCTCGCCGTCGAGGACGTAGTCGCCCGCGGTCGGCGTGTCCAGGCAGCCGACGATGTTCATGAGCGTCGATTTGCCCGAGCCGGACGGGCCCATGATGGAGACGAACTCGCCCCTGTCGATCGCGAGCGAAATGCCGCGGAGGGCCTCCAGCGACTGGCTGCCCGTCCGGTAGACCTTGGTGATGCCTCTGAGGTCGATCATAGCGTCCCTCTATTCATAGCGCAGCGATTCGATGGGATTGGCCCGCGAGGCCCGGAGCGCCGGGAAGATGCCCGACAGGAAGCAGAGGACGCCCAGGACGGTCATATAGACGAGGAAGGTCCGCAGCGAGAACTCGGGCCGCAGCAGATAGGCCTCGATGCCGAACGAGTCGTAGTTGATCGGGGCCAGCCGGACGAGGTGGACGATGTTGAACGCGGTGACGAAGCCCCAGAAGGTGCCCTTGGCGAAGACGAAGATCGTCTCGAGGAAGAACTGGCCGACGATCGTCCGCCGCCGGGCCCCGATGGCCAGCTTGATGCCGATCTCCTTGGTCCGCTCCTTGGCCGCGGCGTACATGAGGTTGGTGACCCCGACCGCGCCGATGAGCAGCGTCAGGGCGCCCATGATGCCGAGGAAGATCTCGATGCCCTTGAAGATGGCCTGGCCCTGCTTGGCCGTTCTCGATCGTGTTCCAGAAGCTCGTGGCGTAGCGGTCGTCGGGATCGAAGCGGTACTTCCGGCCGAGAAGCGTCTGGACGCGCTCTTCGATGAGCTTGCGACTGGGAGGCCTTGCGCGGCTGGATGTGGATCTGGTTGATGCGCCGGCGGTTGTCGATCTGGCGGTAGGAGTGGAAGGGCAGATAGACCTGGTCGGCGTCCGGCCCGTTGTACATCGAGTCCTGGATCTTCTTCTTCAGGACGCCGACGACGGTGAAGGGGATGCGGTTGATGACGATCGTCTGCCCGACGGGGTCGGCGGCGCCGAAGAGGTCCGTGGCCACTTTCCAGCCGATGAAGGCGACCTTGCGGCCCTTGGCCACGTCGTCCGCGTCGAGGAAGCGGCCGCCCAGCCGCGGCACCTGGGTCCGCATGAGGCCGAACTCGGCCGTCGTGCCGTGGACGGTCCGGTTGATCTCCTTGCCGTTGGCCGAGACGGCCAGGTATTGTACGATTCGGGGGCGATGCGGAGGATCTCGGGGATCCGCTCTTTGAGGTAGTCGATATCCTCGGGATAGAGGGAGATCTGCCGGCCCTTGGGCAGCCCCTGGAACGGGAGCGAGGTCTGGCCGCCGTAGACCATGATCAGCGTCTCGCCGAGACCGCTGAAGGCGACGTGGAACTGGGTGCTCATGCCCTGGCCGAAGGCCATGAGCAGGAGGATGGAGAGCGTGCCCCAGAAGAGGGCGAAGGTGATCAGGGCGGCCCGCCTCCGGCGCTTCCGGTACTCGCTCCAGAAGAAGCGGGGCAGCGTCGGGTTCATGGCGCTCCCCCTATTTCCTCAAGGCGTCGATGGGATCGGTCGAGGCGGCCGCCCGGGCCGGGATCATGCCGGAGACGACCCCGATCGCGAGCAGGATCAGGATCGTGGAGACGACGACGAGAGGGTTGAGGACGGGGACGCCGACGAAGTCGGTGAAGCTCAGTCGCCGGCCGGGCGGATAAGGCCTTGAGTCGCCTGAAGGACGCCGGCCGAGAGCCCGAAGCCGACGAGGCCGCCGAGGAGCATGATGGCCAGCGATTCGCTGAAGAACTGCCAGAGGATCGTCCGGCGCCGGGCGCCGACGGCCAGCTTGACCCCGATCTCGCGCGTCCGCTCGTCGACGACGACCCGCATGATCGAGGCGACGCCGACGCCGCCGACGAGGAGCGTGAACGAGCCGATGACGCCCAGGAAGATCGTGAAGGCCAGGAAGAAGGTCGTGAACTGCTTCTCGAACTCCAGCGTGTCCCAGACGCCGAGGGCGTCGGGGTCGGCCGGGGAGAAGCCGATGAGCTTGGCCAGGTGGCCTTGATGTCCTCGCGTGACCGCCTTGCTCCGGCCGAGGTCGAGCGGCCGGAAGATGATATTGGAGACGTACTTGGTGCCGTAGAGCGAGGCGAAGGTCGTCCAGGGGATGAAGGCGCAGCGCTCGTCGCGCTGGCCGTTGTAGTTGGAGTTCTGGGACTTCTTCCGCATGACGCCGACGACCGTGAAGGGGACGCCGTCGATGAAGACGGTCCTGCCGACGGGCTCGTCCGTCGCGAAGAGGTCGGTGGCCAGGACGTCGCCGATGAAGCAGACCCGCTTGCGGTCGGCCATGTCCTCGGGATCGATGAACCGCCCCTTCTCGGCGATGGTGTTGCGCATCAGCTCGAACTGCGGGTTGACGCCGCGGACGGTGTCCCGGAATTCCTTGCGGCCGTAGCGGATGAGGCGGCTGCCGACGAACTCCGGGCTGATGAGCTCGATGCCGGGGACTTTTTCCGGGATGGCCTCGACCATCTCCGGCGTGACCCGCACGGCCTTGCCCTTGAGGAAGCCCTGCCAGGGCAGGGTCGTTTGCGACGGGAAGACCAGGACGATGCCCTGGCCCATGCCATGGAAGCGCTTGATCTGGGCCTTGGAGACCGAATCCCCGAAGGCGAGGAGCAGGACGACGGAGAACGTGCCCCAGACGACGCCCGACAGCGTCAGGGCGGTCCGCAGGGGCTGCCGGATCAGGTCCCGGAACAGGTTGCGGAAGAAGATGGCGATCATTTGATCTCCCGGGGCGGGCGCTCGACGACCTTGTCTCCTTCCTTGAGCCCGTCGAGGATCTCGATGTTCAGGCCGTCGGAAAGGCCGGTCTGGACCTCGATCTTCTTTGTCTTCTCGCCGTCGGGCACCTCGACCAGCCGCTTGCCGTTCTCGAACAGGACCAGCCGCTCGGGAATGAGGACGACCTGTTTGCTCTCGCGGATCTGGATGCTGGCCGTGGCCGAGAAGCCGGCCCGCAGGGTCGCGCGGGCGGCGTCGGCGATGAGGATCCAGATGTCGAAGAGCGTGGCGTTGCCCTCTTTCTTGGCCTTGGGGAAGATCCGGTCGACGCGGCCGGGGATCTTGGCGTCCGGGAGGGCGCCGATCTGGATCTCGGCGCTCATGCCCTCGGTGATCTTGCCGACATCGATCTCATCGACCGTGCCTTTGAAGAGCAGGCTCTTCATGTCGGCAAGCGAGCAGAGCTCGGTGCCCGGCTGGTAGTTCGTCAGCGGGACGACCGGGTCGCCCTGGAAGACGTTCTGCGACAGGACGATGCCGCCGATCGGCGAATTGATGAGGGAGTTGATGTCCCGGTTGGCCAGGCGGATGCGGCCCTTCTCGAGCAGCTCGAAGCGCTCGGCCGAGGTCTTGTAGCGCAGCTCGGCCTCGCGGTAGCTCCCTTCGGTCGCGTCCATCTCGGACTTGGAGATGAGGTTACCCTTATAGAGCTCGAGCTGGCGGGCCCAGTCGCCCTTCAGCTTCAGCATGGTCACCTCGGCCAGCTCCATGGCCCGGCGGGACTCGACGTACTCGAGGGGCGTCGGGTTGGGCGAGATCTTGAACAGGGGCGCGCCTTCTTTGACCGCGTCGCCGACCTTGAACAGGACCTCGGCGACGATGCCGGGGATGGTCGACTTGACCCTGATCTCCTTCTCGGGCTCGATCGTGCCCACGGCCAGGGCCTTTTCCTGGATGTCGCCGCGGCTGGCGGCGACCAGCTTGGTCTCGACTTTTTTAGAGCCGCAGGCGAACAGGAAATAGAAGAACGTCAGGAGCAGGGCTGCGGCCAGGCCGCGAAAGATCCATCTTTTCATGGGCGCACCTCAGACTTCGACTATCATGAGGTAAGACGGATTCCCGGTGAAAAAGTTCCCCGACCCGCGAAGAAGCCGGGGTCAGGCCTCAACGTTTATATAGCACTATATAATTAGGATGCCCCGGTCAGTGCCCGGCCTGGGTCAGGACGACCTCCACCCGGCGGTTCCGGGTCCGGTTGGCCTCCGTATCGTTGGGCGCCACCGGGTTCTCCGGGCCGAAGCCCTGGTATTTCATCCGGGCGTTCGAGATGCCCTGGGTCATCAGGAACTCGTAGACGGACCGGGCCCGGTCCATCGACAGCCGCATGTTGAGGTCGGCCGAGCCGGTGGAGTCGGTGTAGCCTTCGATGCTCAGGTTCATGTTCGGGAAGACCATGAGGATGCCGGCCAGCTTGGCCACGGAAAGCTGGGAGGCCGGCTTGAGCGTGGCCTTGCCGACGTCGAAGAGGATCCCGGAGAGACTGACGATGACGCCGCGGGCCGTTTCGGACGTTTCGGCCACGGTCGAGAGGGCGCCCTTCAGCATGCCGGCCAGCTCGTCGCGCTCCTTCTTGATGGCCTCCCGCTCGGCCGCGATCTTATCCCGCTCGGCCTTGATGGCGTCACGGTCGGCGGCGACGGAGTCGCGCTCGGCGGTCAGCGTTTCCGTCTGCTTGGCCAGATTCGCGGATTCGCTGGCCAGGGCCTCGCGCTGGATCTGAACCTCCCGGAGCTGCTGGGCGATACGGGCCGACTCGCCCTCGGCCGTCGTCGCCCTCCGCTCCAGGGCGGCCTTTTCCGCCTGGCGTTTGGCCTCGGATTCGGCCGCGGCCTTGGCCTCGTTGGCCTTGACCGTTTCCTTGATGGCCTGGGCGGCGAGCTGGGCGGCCACCCGGGCTTCGTCGGCCATGACCTTCTTGTCGCCCTTCGCGGCCATGGCCTTGCCCAGGGCGATCCTGGCCCCGTCCATCGCCTTTGGATTGACGGCGGCAGCGTTGAGCTTTTCGGCGATCTCCAGGGCCTTGGCGGCCTGCTTGACCGCCGCCGGCGTCGGGTCGTTGTACTGGATGCCCGAGATCGACGACAGGGCGGGCTTGTAGTCGGTGGTGAAATCCTTGAACGTGAACGGCGTGTTGGTGATATTCAACCCCTGGACCTCACCGGACACGAACATGACCAGCTCAGACGGCCGGGTGACCGTGGCGAACGGCTCGGCCGTCACCATGAGGGCAAAGGTCTTCCGGCCTGTGTGGGCCTGGAGCGTGCCCGAGGCGCTCTTTTTGTCGGCGACGATCTCGCCCAGGTTCTCGACGGTGCCGTCGGGCGTGACGGCCCAGAGGACGTAGGCGGCGATGTCTCCGGCGAACAGGACCGCCGGCTCCATTTTCTTGTATGTCGCCTTGACCGAAGCCTGCCCGTTGTCGAACCCGAGCGTAGCCTCCATTGAAGCTTCCGACGGGGCCCGGGACGATTTGGCGAAGCTGAGGTCAAAGGTCTTGCCCGGTTGGAGTGTCAGGGCCGTCAGGCGGACCTCGGCCGCGGAGGGCGGTCGAGACCAGAAGGACGGCCACAAAAATGACGGCGATCCGCTGCTTGGACATGGGACCTCCTTGAAGAGCTCGCATCCGTACTTTAGTCGGAGGATACTCCCCAGGGGGACGGGGTCAATCAGGGAGCTGACCCGGGCCGTGGCCCCCGTCATATCCCCGGAGGTTGAAATCACCGAGGTTTCGGCCTATATTCCAATCAGGTTAGAGCCGGAGAGGGAGGGGAATATGGCCATCGGGCTTGACCCACAGGAAAAGGACCTCCTGACCACGATCCTGCAAAAGGAGGTCGTCCGCGGCCTCCTGGCCAAGCTCGCGGCTTGATCTAGAGGTCAGCTCCTGCCGAAGCCCGGCAGCTTGGCTTCGATCTCGGCCGCCCGGGCCTCCCGGTCGGTCGCCCGCATGACCTGGGCCAGGCCCTTGAGCGCTTCGTAAGCCCCCGGGAAATAACTGCCGTCCGGCTTGGTGACGAGGGCCAGGGCCCGGTCGTAAAGGCTTTCGGCCTCCTTGAGATTCCCGTCACGGAAAGCGCAGTCGCCCAGACCGCTCAGGCTTTCGGCGACCTCCGGGTTCTTGGCCCCGAGCGCCTTTTCGCGCAGGGACAGGGAGCGCTCATAGACGGACCGGGCCCCTTTGACGTCTTTCCTTGGAGCAGAGCCGCGGCCTGGCGGTCCAGGAAGCGGGCCAGCTCAGGATTGCCCGGGCTGGCGGCTTCCATGATGGCCACGGCCCGGTCATAATAGGGCTTGGCGTCGACGCCGCTCCCGCTTTGAGAAAGGGCGTCGCCGAGGTTCATGAGGCCAGAGGCCAAATCCGGGTGCTTGGGGCCGAGCACTTTTTCCTGGATCTTCACGACCCGCTCGAGAAGAGGCACGGCCCTCTTGGGCTCGCGGGTATATGTATAGCAGATGGCCAGATTGTTGAGCGTCTGGGCCAGGTAGGGATGGTCGGGGCCGAGGGTCTTCTCGCGGATCTCCAGGGTGCGCTGCCAGATCTCGGCGGCCTTCTTGAGATCGCCCTCCTTGTAAGCGATCGCGCCGAGCGAGTTGAGCGTGGCGGCGACGTCGGCGTCGTCGGGACCATGGAGCTTCTCCCGGATCGTCAGGCAGCGGTTGAGGGCACGGCGGGCCTCGTCGTACTTGCCCCATCTCCAATAGACATTGCCGAGGTTGTGCAAATTCGCGGCGACAGGGTCGCTCGCCGGACCAAAATGCTTCTCGTTGATGGCCAGGGCCTTGTCCATGAACTCCCGGGCTGTGGCGAAATCGCCCTTGTGCCACCAGACGGTGCCGAGCTGTCCCAGGGCCCCGGCCACCTCCGGATGGTCCGGGCCGAGCGCCTTGGCCAGCGTCGCCAGGGACTTCTCGAGAAGGGTCTGGGCCGGGCCGAACAAGCCCAGATTGTCATAGACCAGGCCCATCGTACTCATCAGCTTGCCTTGGACGACGGGCTGAGCCTGCAGATCACGGATGATCTTTTCGGCGCCCTTGTCGAGGATCTCGCGGGCGGTGACGCTGTTGCCTCGGGCCTCGCTCGGGTCGGAGACCTTGAACAGACCCGTCAGGAAATCCGAGACCTGGCGCGCGCCTCGGCCTCCTGGTTGGCCCGGTCCCGCTCCCGGGCGATGCGGCGGGCCTGCAGGGCCGTTGTCACCGAGAAGGCGACCAGAAGCACGGCGATGGTGCCGGCCACGCCGACGCCAAAGGTGTGGCGCCGCCATACCTCGGCGTCGGCGTGGCCGGCACCATCGCCGTGCTCCTGGTCGCCTTCTCGGTGACAACGGCCCTGCAGGCCCGCCGCATCGCCCGGGAGCGGGACCGGGCCAACCAGGAGGCCGAGGCGGCGCGCCAGGTCTCGGATTTCTTGACCGGGCCTGTTCAAGGTCTCCGACCCGAGGCGAGGGCCCGAGGCAACAGCGTCACCGCCCGCGAGATCCTCGACAAGGGCGCCGACAAGATCGCCCTGGACCTCCAGGGGCAGCCCGTCGTCCAAGGCAAGCTGATGAGCACGATGGGCCTGGTTTATGACAACCTGGGCCTGTTCGGTCCGGCCCAGACCCTGCTCGAGAAGGCCCTCGATACGCGGGTGAAGGCCCTTGGCCCGGATCACCCTGATGTGGCCGCAACGATGAGCCAACTCGGCACCGTGTGGTGGCACACGGGCGATCTTCCCAAAGCGCGTGATTTCATGGACAAGGCCCTGGCCGTCAACGAGAAAGATTTCGGGCCCGCGAGCGACCCCGTGGCGGCCACCCTGCACAACCTGGGGAATATTTACTGGAGATGGGGCAAATACGAGGAGGCCCGCGACGTCCTCGAGCGTTGCCTGGCGATCCGGGAGAAGCTCCATGGTCCCGAGAACGCCGATGTCGCCGCGACCCTCAACTCGCTCGGCGCCATCGCCTACAAGGAAGGCGACCTCAAGAAAGCGGCCCAGATCTGGCAGCGCACGTTGGCCATCCGCGAAAAGACCCTCGGCCCCGACCACCCCAATCTGGCCCAGACCCTCAACAACCTGGCCATCTGCTATACCTACAGTGGAGAGCCCCAGAAGGCCGTGCCGCTCCTCGAAAGGGTCGTCAAGATCCAGGAAAAGGTCCTGGGCCCGAAGCACCCGGACCTGGCCTCGGGGCTCATGAACCTCGGGGACGCCCTGCGGACCAGCGGAAGCGGAGGCGACGCCAAGGCCTATTACGACCGGGCTGTGGCCATCATGGAAGCGGCCAGCCCGGGCAATCCCGAGCTGGCCCGCTTTCTGGACCGGCAGGCGGGGGCGATCCTCGCAACGAACGATGTGAAGGGGGCGCGGTCAGTTTACCAGCGGTCCCTGGCCTTGCGGCAAAAGGCCCTTGGCGCCAAGAACCCCGAGGTCGCCGAAAGCCTGGCCGGCCTGGGGGATTGCGCTTTTCGTGAGGGGCATCTCAAGGAAGCCGAATCCCTCTACGATCAGGCCCTCCCGCTCGTCACCAAACCGGACGGCACCTACTTCCCGGCGGCCTCGGACGTTCTCCAGCGACTGGCCAAAGTCATGCGGGCGACCGGCCGGGAGGCCCGGGCGGTCGAGATCGAAGCCAAACTGAAGGGTCTCGGGAGGTACTGACCCCCGGATCAAGGCGCCAATTTGCCGAGGAGCCCGCGGACCGCGGCCTCCCGCACTTTCAGGCTCTCCCTATAATCAAAGGCCTGGGTGTGGTGGAACTCCGTGCGGATTTCCTCGAGCTCCTTTTGCAGGAGCGCGGTGAGAAGGTCCTTTTCTTGCGGGCTCAGCTCGACGGTCATGTTCCCCTCCCTTTCCGGGCTCAACCTGATTGAAATATAGGCCGAAAAAGCGACGATTTCAACCTCTCCGGTTCGGGGCCAGGTCCTGGACGGACCGTCTGAGGCCGTTGACCGCGTCCCCCTCGGGTGCTATCCTCCGACTAAACAATGGATGTATGCCTCTCAAGGAGGTCCCATGACCAAGCTCAGGCTCGCCATCCTTTCCCTGGCGGTTCTCATGATCTCGAACGGTCTCAGCGGCGCCGAGGTCCGGCTGACCGCCCTGACCCTGCAATCGGGCAAGACCTTTGATCTCAGCTTCGCCAAAACTTCCCGGGCCCCGTCCGACGCTTCGATGCAAGCCACGATGGGCTTCGAGAGCGGGCAGGCCTCGGTCAAGGTCAGTTATAAAAAGATGGAGCCGGCCGTCCTGTTCGCCGGCGACATCGCCGCTTACGTCCTTTGGGCCGTCCAGCCCGACGGCACGGTCGAGAACCTGGGCGAGATCGTCGCCGACAAGAAGAGCGCGTCCGGCACGCTCCAGGCCTACACCGGCAAGAAGACCTTCGCCCTGATGGTAACGGCGGAGCCGTTCGCGACGGTCACCCATCCGACGGAACTGGTCGTCTTCGTGTCCGGGGAGGTCCAGGGGATCAACATCGCCAACACCCCGTTCGCGTTCACGGACTTCACCGCCGACTACAAGCCCGCGCTGCCTTCGATCGCGAGCTTCCAGTACAACGATCCCACGCCGGCGGCCGTCAAGCAGGCCGCCAAGGCGATGGAGATCGCCGAAAAGCTCAACGCCGCCGCCGTCGATCCGAAGGCCATGGACGGGGCCAAGGTCGCTCTGGGCAAGGCCATGGCCTCGAAGGGCGACAAAAAGACCATGGCCGACCAGGCCCGGGTGGCCGCCCAGCTCGCTGCTCAAGCCATCAAAGCGACGGTCAAAGCGAACGAGGCCAAAGCCGCGGCCGAAGCCGAAGCCAAGCGCCGGGCCGAAAAGGCGGCCCTGGAGCAGAGAGCGACGACGGCCGAGAGCGAGTCGGCTCGCATCGCCGGGCAGCTCCGGGAGGTCCAGGTCCAGCGCGAGGCCCTGGCCAGTGAGTCGGCCAACCTGGCCAAGCAGACGGCGAGCTTGACCGCCGAGCGCGACGCCATCGCCGCCGACCGTGACGCCGTCAAGGCCGAGCGGGACAAGATCGAGGCCGACCGGCAGGCCATCGCCAAGGAGCGCGACCAGCTGGCCGGCATGCTGAAAGGGGCCCTCTCGAGCGTGGCCGAGACGACCGAGACCGCCCGCGGCGTCATCGTCAGCCTCTCCGGCATCCTCTTCGACGTCAACAAGGCCACGCTCAAGCCGGCATCGCAGATCACAGTGGCCAAGCTGGCCGGCATCCTGATGGTCTTCCCGAACATGGACCTGAGCATCGAGGGGTACACCGACTCCACCGGCGCCGCCGACCTCAACATGCGGCTGTCGATGGACCGGGCCCGGGCCGTCTATGAGTTCCTGATGGCCCAGGGCATCTCGAACGCCCGGATGAAGTACCAGGGCTTCGGTCCGGAGAACCCGGTGGCGCCGAACGATACGGAGGCCAACCGGGCCCGGAACCGCCGGGTCGAGGTCGTCCTGACCCAGGCCCGCCATTGATCACAGGCCGGCTTCTTGATCCGTGTCTGAGAGTTAGGCCCTAGCTCCCGTCCGGTCCTCGTGAGGGGGAACCTTTTCACCGAGGAATCCGTCTATCCTCTTTGATAGCCGAAGTCTGAGGTGCGTCATGAAAAAATGGATCTTCCGCGGCTTCGCCGCCGTCCTGCTCCTGACCTTCTTCTATTTCCTGTTCGCCTGCGGCGCGAAGAAAGTCGAGACCAAGCTCGTCGCGGCCAGCCGCGGCGACATCAGGGAAAAGGCCCTGGCCGTGGGCACGATCGAGCCCGAAAAGGAGATCAAGGTCAAGTCGACCATCCCGGGGATCGTCGCCGAGGTCCTGTTCAAGGTCGGCGACGCGGTCCGGGAGGGGGCGCCGCTGTTCAAGATCTCTCCCAACCCGACCCCGCTCGAGTACGTCGAAGCCCGCCGGGCCATGGAGCTGGCCGAGGTGACCATGAATAAGCTCAAGGGCGATTGGACCCGCGAGCTGGCCCTCTATAAGGGCAACCTCATCTCCGGGTCCGAGATGGACGCGACCGAGGGTGCCTTCCGCGAGGCCGAGCTGCGCTACAAGACCTCGGCCGAGCGCTTCGAGCTGCTCGAGAAAGGCCGCATCCGCCTGTCCAACAAGGACATCAACTCCTATGTCAATTCGCCGATCAGCGGCATCGTCCTGTCCCAGAGCGTCTTCCAGGGCGATCCGGTGGTGCCGCTGACGAACTACCAGCCGGGCACCGAGCTCTGCTCGCTCGCCGACATGAAGAGCATGCTCTTCAAGGGCACGGTCGACGAGATCGACGTCGGCAAGATCACCGAAGGGATGGGCGCCGAGATCCAGATCGGGGCCCTCCCGGACGCCAGGATCCCGGCCCGGGTCGACCGGATCTTCCCCAAGGCCAAGAAGGAGGGCAACGCCACGCTCTTCGACATCTGGATCGTCATCACGGGCGCGCCCGGCGTGACGCTCCGGGCCGGCTTCTCGGCCACGGCCAGCATCCAGATCCGCGAGGTCAGGCAGGTCGTCCTTCTGCCCGAGCGGCTGGTGCTGTTCGAGGACGGCAAGCGCCTGGTCGAGGTCCCCGACGGCGAGAAGACCAAGAAGATCGAGGTCCGGACCGGCCTCTCCGACGGCCTGAACATCGAGATCCTGGACGGGCTCAAGGAAGGCGACAAGGTCGTCGAGCGCCCGCCCCGCGAGATCAAATGATCGCCATCTTCTTTCGGAACCTGTTCCGGGACCTGGTCCGGCAGCCGTTGCGGACCGCCCTGACCCTGTCGGGCGTCGTCTGGGGCACCTTCTCGGTCGTCCTGCTCCTGGCCTTCGGGGACTCCGTCGCCAAGGCCCAGATCAAGCGCTTTCACGGCATGGGCCAGGGCATCGTCCTGGTCTTTCCCTCGCAGACGACGCTGCCCTGGCAGGGCTTCCTCAAGGGCAAGGCCGTCCGGATCACGCCGGAGACGGTCGAGGACATCCCGGCCAAGGTGCCCGGCATCGAGCTCATCAGCCCCGAGTTCATCGGCAGCCGCCTCATCCGCTACGGCCGCAACGAGTTCCGCGACACCGTCCGGGGCGTCAACCCGCAGTTCGAGCTGATGCGGAACACCATCGCCGAGAAGGGCCGGTTCATCGATCCCGAGGACATGGCCGACCGCAAGCGGGTCTGCTTCATCGGCGATGTCCTGGCCCAGGACCTCTTCGTGACGGACGAGCCCGTCGGCAAGACGGTCTTCATCGACAGCGTCCCCTTCACGGTCATCGGCGTGATGCGCGTGAAGCTGCAGTCCTCCAACTATAACGGCCAGCGCGACGAGCGCTGCGCCTTCATCCCCTGGACGACCTACGCCTCGCTCTACGGCAACAAGTACGTTTCCAACATCATCTTCCGGCCGCTCGACACCTCCCGGAGCAAGGCGGTCACACAGGACATCAAGGTCCACCTGTCCAAGCTCATCGGCTTCTCGCCGGCCGACCCGGACGCCCTGGGGATCTGGGACACGCTCGATTTCGAGAAGCAGTTCACGACCTTCTTCCTGGCCTTCACCATCTTCCTCGGCGTCATCGGGACGTTCACCCTCCTCGTCGGGGGCGTGGGCGTGGCCTCGATCATGCGGGTGGTCGTCGACGAGCGGACGCGCGAGATCGGGATCAAGCTGGCCGTCGGGGCCCGTCGCCGGACGATCCTCTACCAGTTCTTCAGCGAGTCGTTGGCCATCATGCTCATCGGCGGTCTGGCCGGCTTCGGGCTGGCGGCCGGCGTCCTTCAGGGAGTCAAGGCCATGTCGCGCGGCCCGGCCGGCGACCTGAGCTTCACCGGTTTTGTCGGCATCCCCGTCCTTAACCCGGCCGTCGTCGTCTCGACCATCCTCATCCTGATCGGGATCGGCATCGTCTCCGGCCTCATCCCGGCCCGGGCGGCCGCCTCGACTGATCCCATCGAAGCCCTGAGGAAGTAGGGGGGAGCGCCATGAACCTGACCCTGCCCCGGTTCTTCTGGAGCGAATACCGCAAGCGCCGCCGGCGCGCCGCGCTCATCACCTTCGCGCTCTTCTGGGGCACGCTCTCGATCCTGCTGCTCATGGCCTTCGGCCAAGGCATGAGCACCCAGGCGCGGGTCGCCTTCAGCGGGCTCGGCGAGACGCTGATCATGGTCTATGGCGGCCAGACCTCGCTCCCGTTCCAGGGCCTGCCCAAGGGCCGGACGATCCGGCTCTATCCGGAGGACGTCGACTACCTCAAGGAGCGCGTCCCCGAGATCCTCCACATCGCCCCGGAGTCCTATAGCTACCTGGCCGTCTCGGCCAACGGCAAGGAGATCAACCGGACCGTCCACGGCACGACCCCCGAGTTCGGGCTCATGCGGACCCAGGTGCCGCGCTTCGGCGGCCGCTTCCTCAACGCCGAGGACGAAGCCAAGGGCCGCAAGGTCGCCTTCATCGGCTGGAAGGTGTCCACGGACCTGTTCGGCGCCGAGGATCCCATCGGGCGGACGATCGTCATCAACCGCATCCCGTTCACCGTCGTGGGCGTCCTCCAGAAGAAGATCCAGGACTCGATGTACAACGGCCCGGATGCCGACCAGATCTACCTGCCGTTCCTGGCCTTCCGGCAGATCGACAACCAGCGGTACATCGACCAGATCCACATCCAGCCCGCCGAGGCCTCGCAGTCGCCGCTCATCGAGCAGCGCGTCAAGACGCTCCTCGGCCGTAAGTACCGCTTCGATCCCGGGGACCGGTACGCCACGAGCTTCTGGAACACGATCGAGGATTTCAAGCAGGGCCAGGCCATCTTCAAGGGCATCGAGGTCTTCCTCAGCATCATGGGCGCCCTGACGCTCCTCATCGGCGCCGTGGGCGTCACCAACCTGATGTACGCCGCGGCCAAGGAGCGGACCAAGGAGATCGGCATCAAGCTGGCCATCGGGGCCCGGCGGCGGACGATCGTCGGGCAGTTCCTGCTCGAGACCCTATTCGTCTTCGCCAAGGGCACCTTCTGGGGCTTCGTGCTGTCGTTCAACATCGTCCACCTCATCCGGCTGGCCCCGATCAACTATGACTCCTTCGGCATCGAGGCCTACCTGCTGCGGCCGGAGTTCTCGCTGCGGACCTTCCTCATCTACATGGCCGTGCTGGGCGTCCTCTGCTTCCTGTCGGGCATTTTCCCGGCGCTCCGGGCCTCGCGGGCCAATCCCATCGAATCGCTGCGCTATGAATAAGGGACGCTAATGATCGATCTCAAGGACATCACCAAGGTCTACCGGACGGGCAGCCAGTCGCTGGAGGCCCTCCGCGGCATCTCGCTCGACGATCGACCGGGGCGAGTTCGTCTCCGTCATGGGCCCGTCCGGCTCGGGCAAGTCGACGCTCATGAACATCGTCGGCTGCCTCGACACGCCGACCGCGGGCGACTACGTCCTCGACGGCGAGAAGGTGGCCGGGCTGACGTTCGACGAGCTGGCGGCCGTGCGCAACCGCAAGATCGGCTTCGTCTTCCAGAACTTCAACCTGCTGCCGTACGCCACGGCCTGGGAGAACGTCGAGCTGCCGATGCTCTTCGACGGCAAGAACGCCCGGAAGCGGCGCGAGCGGGTGACCGAGCTCCTCACGGCCGTCGGCCTCTACGACTGGCGGGAGCACCGCCCGACCGAGCTCTCCGGCGGCCAGCAGCAGCGCATCGCCCTGGCCCGGGCCCTGGCCAACGACCCGCCCATCCTGCTGGCCGACGAGCCGACCGGGAACCTGGATTCCAGGAGCGGCGAGGAGATCATGGCCATCCTGAACGACCTCTGGCGGTCGGGGCGGACGATCGTCATGGTTACCCACAATGACGCCGTCGCCGCCTGGTCGGAACGGACGATCCGCCTCTTCGACGGCCAGGTCGTGGCCTGAACCCGCCCTGCGGCCGGCCGGTTTGACACCCTCCGGACCGGGGATTATCATGACTCCATCGCCGGGCCTGCCCCGGCACTCTCCGCCCGCGAGGAGGGACGCGATGAAAAAGACCCTTGTTCTCGGCGTTCTGCTTTTGGCCGGCCTCTCGGCGGTGCCCGCGTCGCCCGGCGCTCAAGACCTGAGCTGGCCCCAGTTCAAAGGCTACGATGTCCCCTTCGTGCCGACGCCGCCCGAGGTCGTCGAGGGCATGCTCATCCTGGCCGGGCTCAAGACCGGGGACATCCTCTACGACCTGGGCTGCGGCGACGGCCGGATCGTCATCGCGGCGGCCAAGAAATACGGCGTCCGGGCCACCGGGATCGACATCGACCCCGTGCGCATCGGCGAGAGCAACAAGAACGCGGCCGAGGCGGGTGTCGCCGGCCAGGTCCGCTTCATCCAACAGGACCTGTTCCAGGCGAACTTCAAGGACGCCACCGTTGTCACTATGTACCTCTTGACGTCCGTCAATCTGCGCCTGCGCCCGAAGCTCCTGACCGACCTCAAGCCCGGGACCCGCCTGGTCTCGCACAGCTTCGAGATGGGGGATTGGACCCCCGACAAGACGGTGGTCGTGACGACGAGCTTCGGCGACGAGCGCGATATCCACTTCTGGGTCGTCCCGGCCAACGTCTCAGGGAAATGGGAGTGGGATGTCGCCGATGGCTCCGGCAGCCGGCACTATGTCCTCGAGGCCCAGCAGGAGTTCCAGGCCGTGACCGCGTCCGGGCGCGAGGACCACTGGCCGCTCTCGATCAGCGAGGTCAAGCTCTCCGGCGACGCCATCAGCTTCCGTCTCGATACCGAGGCCGACGGCAAGATGGTCTCGCGGCTCTATGAGGGCAAGGTGGCGGGCGACGCGATCACCGGCATGATCCGTCCCGCCGGCAACGCCAAAGCGGTCCCCGTCGCTTGGCGGGCCGTGCGCGATCCCAAGACGGTCGTGACCATCGCCAAGTAGCCGGGCCGGACTCGCCTCAATCGAGGGCGAAGGCCCGCGAAGACAGGGCCATCAAGGCGACCAGCCCGGGGTCGAGGTCCGCCAGCCGGCCGCTTCCCGCGGGCAGCTTGTCCTTGAGCCGCCGCCGCAGCTTGCGCAGAAAGGAGAAGCGCACCGGGAACGAGCGCTTGGCCCGCCGGACGAAGGCCCTCCGGAAGTAGGCCGGCTGCTTGCCGACCGACTCCCTGAACATCAGCCCGATGCCGCTCCCGATCGCGTCGCAGAGGGCCGAACGGGCGGGCGTCGCTCCGCGACGGACCCGGGCCAGAACGTCGGCCAGATAGGATTCGAGCCTGAGGGCCGTCCCGTCGAGCGGGGCGGGGGTGACGTCCGCGGAGAACAGCGTCCGGTGGCCGGAGGCCGTGTCCTCGGCGATATCCTGGAGGTCGTCGGCGAGCTGCAGGAACGTCCCGAAGGCGAAGCAGAACTCCTCGTCCCCCGGCCGCAGCGCGCCCGCGACGAGGTAGCCATCGGCCAGCACCGAGGTGCCGCCTTTCTCGAGGCTGATCAGGAGGATCTCCTCCGCCGCTGCCGCCGCCCCGGGTCTCTGCTGGAGCAGACTCTTGACCTGGGCGTTGTAGATGGCCAAAAGGGACTGATAGACCTCGGGGAACTTCTCGCGCGGGAACTGCCTTTCGATCAGCCGGACGAGCGAAAGGAGCCTGATCTCGCGGGGCGTCTCGGCCGGCCGGTCCGCCCCTTCGAGCCAGTCGCGCAGCCGGGCCATGACCGCGAGCTTCCGGTCCTCATCGGTCCCCGCGTCGTCGAGCAGATTGTCGAGGTAGGGATAGACCATGCTGTAGGCGAAGATCGCGTCCGTGATCTCGACCGGGAGACCCAGGTCGAACTGGAGCGAGTTCATGATCCAGACGTTGCGCAAGGCCTGGTAGGCGGAGGGGAGGCTCAGCTCGGGGTCGAAGTCCCGGGCGGCCCGGATGAACCGGCGCGTCGAATCGACGAAGCGGGCGTCGTAGACGGCCTCGAGAGGCAGGCCCGTGAGCGCCAGGAGCTTCTTGAACGAGGGCCGGAGGGAGGCGCTAAGCTCCTCGAGCTGGGCCGCGCCCAGCGAGCCGTCGAGAAAGGCGGTCCGGACGGATTCCGAGGCCAGGCCCGACACGAGCCGCGAGAGCTCGGCCTCCGCCGCCCGCCTGTCCCTTCGGCCATAGCGTTTTCCCGGATGCCGAGCTTCCTCCGGTGACGCCTGCCACAGACGCGCGTGGTCCCGGACGAGCTCATCGACGCGCCGGCCGAGAAGGCCGACTTGATCCGATAGGAACGAGGAGATATCGCTCATGGCCGCCGCGAGTCCGATTATAGGGCAAATCCCGGCCTCCGTGAACGAATTCTGTTGACACCCGACGCCGCGGACCCTATCATCGCGGCGGCCGCAAGGCCGGAGGACCCGCATGACCCACCAAGACGCCGCCGCCGTTCTCGGGCTTCTCGGGATCGACTTTTCCAAAGCCCGGCCGGACCTGCCCCTCGCCGGAAGCCCGGAGAGGAGTCTCGACCGGCTGGCCGCCGAATCGACCGACGGCCGGCTCTGGATCGTCGAGAGACACGACCCGGCCGCGGCGCCGCGCAAGCAGGAGATCGCCCGGGCCGCGGCTCTCATCGCCGCCCGCCTGCCCGAGATGAGGACTTGGCTGGCGTTCGCCCCGGACAGGTACATCGCCGAGCGGGGCGGCGGGGCCTGGCAGGTCTCGCCCTTTGTGCCGGGCGTCGCCCTCGATCGTCCGGCCTACGCTTTCGAGGGCTGGCGCGGCCAGGCCCTGGCCGACCTGCTCATCCGGTTCCACGCCGCCTCGGCCGGACTGGTCATGCCGGAAGACGGCCCGGCCTTCTCTCTCGCCGCATTCATCCACGACCTCTTCGGCAAGCTCAGCGACCGCCGCCGGCCCCTCTTTGAGCGCCTCTACCCGGCCCTCCTTCACCTGGAGCGGCGCCTGTTCCCGGCGCTGGGGCTTCTGCCGGTGAGATTCAGCCACGGCGATTTCCATCCGCTCAACGTCATTTGGGCCAAGGACGGTATCGCCGGGCTGATCGACCTCGAGTTCTGCGGCCCCAGGCCCGAGACCTACGACGCGGCCCTCCTGCTCGGCTGTCTCGGCATGGAGGAGCCGAAGGCTCTTGTCGGGGACTTGGTCAAGACGCTCGTCGCCCGGCTGCGGGCCGGGGCGGGCTATTCGGCGGCGGGCTGGGAGCTCGTCCCGGACCTCGTCCTGGCCCTCCGCTTCGCCTGGCTTTCCGACTGGCTGCGGCGGGACGACCGGGAGATGATCGATCTCGAGGCGGTCTTCATCGGGCTGTTGCTCGCGAACCGGGAGGCCCTGGCGCGGGCCTGGGCCTGATCAGTGGGAGATGGCGGTCGGGATGCCGCCGTTGCGCTCGGCGTAGAGGTGCTTGATCAGCGAGAGCAGCGTCTGGGAGATGCTGTGAAGGAACTCGATGCCGCTCTCGAAGAGATCGTCGTCCTCATCGCTCTTCTTGGTCCACTTGACCTCGCCGTCCACCTTGATGGACTGGTGAGTGCGCTCGAGGTCGATGACGATGCGGACGACGCTGCCGACCGGGAAATAATGCGGCGTGCAGATCCGGGCGCCGGAGAGGGAGATGTCGTGGGTATGGGCATTGATGCCGTGTCCGTAGAAGGCCTCGGCGGTCTCGGAGGTCGACTTGATGAACACGGTATTCCGTTCCTCGAAGCGCTTGTCCTTGCGGTTGTCCATGGCCATTTCCTCCCCGAGCCGGGGGCGCTCGGATAAATTCCGAGGCCATCTTCACTCGGGGGGTCCAAAGGGTCAATCACCCCTAAAGGTGATTCGCGAGGTGAGATCTCACCCCCCTGCGGGCGAGGCGGTCAACTTCTTCGTTCGACGATGTAGGCCAGAAGTCCCCGCAGCAGCTCGCGGTGCCTGTCCCGGACGGGCAGGGCCGCGATCTCCCGGGCCGCCCGGCGGGCCAGCCGGAGCATGACCCGGCGGACCTCCTCCCGGACCCCTGACCGGTCGGCCAGATCCCTGACGAAGCCGATGTCCGCGTCCGTGGCCCCGGGCCGGCCGAAGATCCGGCCCAGCCGCTCGGCGTCGGCTCCCGCGGCCCGAAGGAGCAGGCCCGAGGCGTAGAGGGTCTTCTTGCCCTCGCGGATGTCCGAGCCGACCGGCTTTCCCGTCGCCGCCGCGCTGCCGAAGAGGCCCAGCTCATCGTCCTTGATCTGGAACACCAGCCCGAGATCCTCGCCCAGACGCTCGAGCGCCGGACGGACCGCCGGCCGGCCGCCGCCGAGCGCCCAGCCCGCGGCGAGCGGCAGGTAGAACGAATAGCGGGCGGTCTTGTAGCGGTAGATCTCGAGGATCCGCCGTTCCGGAAGGGGACCGGGGGTCGAGCCGGATTCGACGTCGAGCATCTGTCCCAGGCCGACGAGACCGAACTCGGAAGCGAAGAGCTCCTGGACGCCGGCGGCCGCGCCGCGGCTGGCCCGGCAGTCCGGCCACGGCCTCGAAGGCCAGGAAGATGGCGATCTCGCCGGCGCAGATGGCCAGGCTCGTCCCGTAGTGGGACGCTTCGGCCCCGCCCCGCTCCGGAGCCAGCCGGGCGTATTGCTCGTGGATGGACGGCCCGCCCCGCCGGCGCGGGTCGCGGTCCATGATGTCGTCGTGAATGAGCAGGCCCGACTGGATGAGCTCGAGCGCCGTGCCCGCGCGGATGGCGGCGGCGCCGGGCCGGCCGGCCGGCCATCTCCGAGCCGAGGGCGACGAGCACGCCCCGGATCATCTTGCCCCGTCCGGTGAACGTGCCGAGCCGGCCCAGGACGTCGCGTCCCCAAGGCCGGAGCCGGGACGACGTCGCCGCGCTTGGCGAGGAGGAAAGCGCGAAGGTCGCGCCGGAGCCTTTCGCGCACGGGCCCGAAATAGCTTTCGAAGGTCATGCCGCCGTCTCCCGATCCCCCGACGGCGCCGCCCGCGCTTCGAGCCGCCGAACGACCTCGGTGATGAGCTCCATCGGCGTCGAGGCGCCGGAGGCGATGAAGACCGTGGCGTCCGCTGGGATGTCGAGGGCTTCGACGCTCTCCGGCCGGTCGATCAAGTGGGTCCGGGGGTTGATGGCCTTAGCGATAGTGAACAGGTGCCGGGTGTTGGCGCTGTGGCGGGAGCCGATGACGATGACCACGTCGGCCTTGCGGGTGTGCGTCTCGACCTCGCGCTGGCGCGTCTTGGTGGGCTGGCAGATCGTGTCGTAGAAGACGACGTCGGGGACGAGGGCCCGGATGCGCTCGAAGATCCGCCGGGCTTCTTCCGTCGATGAACGTGGATTGGGCCACGACGCCGGCCCGCTCGATCCCGGCGAAGAGGTCGGGGGTCACTTCGTCGGGCGATTTGACGACCAGGGCCCGCGAGACCTGACCGACGATGCCGCGGACCTCCTCATGGCCGACCTGGCCGATGACCACGGGCACGCGGCCCTGGGCCTCGATGGCGCGGATGCGGTCATGGATGATCCGGACCATGGGGCAGGTGGCGTCGACGAAATCGAGCCCCCGGGCCGCCAGCTCCTCGTAACGCTTGCGGGTCGAGCCGTGGCTTTGGAGGATGACCACTCCGCCGGCCGGGACCTCCTCGAGGGTCTGGACGATGTGCAGGCCCTTGGCCCGCAGGGCCTCGACGACGTGCTCGTTGTGGACGATCTCGCCGAGCATGTAATAGGTCCGGCCCGGCCGGCCGGTCAGCAGATGTTCCGTGAGCTCGAGCGTTTTGCGGACGCCGAAGCAGTAGCTCAGCGTTTCGGAGAGGACGATGTTCACGAATGGCCGCCCTTGACGCCTGCCATTCTAGGCGCAGCGACGCGGCGCTGTCAACGGCGGACGGGGACCCCTCCTCGCCGCCGGTTGACTCCGGTCCCAGCCGGGACTATCATCGGGCGACAAAGGAGCTGCCGTGAGAACGAACCTGACAACCAGGAAAAGTCATTCTGGCGCTTTTGCTGGCAGCCGCCGCGGCGGCCGTGGCCGGTCCCTCGCCAGCCAGCCCCAGCCCGGCGCGAACCCGGCCTTCGCCATGACCGAGGTGATGATCCCCATGCGCGACGGCGTGAAGCTCCACACGGTCATCTTCAAGCCTCAGGCCGCGGCCGGCCCGCTGCCGTTCCTGATCAAGCGAACGCCCTACGGCGTCGCCGAGTTCGCCAAGTCCCTGATGAGCGAGCCCTACAGCGAGCTTGTGGCCGACGGCTACATCTTCGTCTTTCAGGACATCCGCGGCCGGTTCGGATCCGAAGGCACATTCGTCATGCAGCGCCCGCCCCGCGAGCACGGCGACCCGAAGGCGATCGACGAATCCACGGACGCCTACGATACCGTCGCTTGGCTGCTCCAGAACGTGCCCGGCCACAACGGGCGGGCCGGCTTCTACGGCGTTTCCTACGACGGCTGGCTGGCCGCCCAGGCCATGATCGATCCTCACCCGGCCGTCAAGGCCGTTTGCCCGCAGGCTTCTCCCGCCGATATGTACATCGGCGACGATTTCCACCACAACGGCGCCTTCCGGCTGAGCTATGGCTTCGAATACGCGGCCATGATGGAGACATCCAAGGAGAGCTTCCACTTCGGCTTCGACCTCTACGACACCTTCGAGTGGTACCTGCGTCTGGGCCCGCTCGGCGACGGTCAACGAGCGCGTCCTCCGCGGCAAGATCCCGAGCTGGAACGACTTCGTGGCCCACCCGAATTACGACGCTTTCTGGCTGAAGCAGGCCATGGCCCCTTACCTGACCCGGGTGACCGTGCCGACGCTCGACGTCGCCGGCTGGTGGGACCAGGAGGATTTCTACGGTCCCCAGAAGATCTACGAGACCCTCGAGCCCAAGGACGATCAGCGGATGAACTTCTTCGCCGCCGGGCCGTGGAACCACGGCGGCTGGATGCGCGACGGCAAGGCCCTGGGCCGGATCAAGTTCGGACAGGACACCGCGAAATACTACCGGGCCAAGATCCAGGCTCCCTTCTTCGCCTATTTCCTCAAGGACAAGCCGGGCTGGACGGTGCCCGAAGCGATCACCTTCGAGACCGGGACGAACGCCTGGCAGGTCTATGACGCCTGGCCGCCGCGCCAGCTGACCCAGGACCGGAACATCTATCTCCAGCCCGCGGGCGGCCTGTCTTTCGATGCGCCGAGAGCGGGGGAGGACAGCGGCTTCGACATCTACATTTCCGACCCGGCCCACCCGGTCCCTTACCGGCCCCGGCCGGTCGAGCCGACCTACGACCCGCGCGGCTCGGGCTGGTACACCTGGCTCGTCGGCGACCAGCGCTTTGCCGACGACCGGCCCGACGTCGCCAGCTGGGAAACGGAGCCGCTGGCCGCGGACGTCACGATAACGGGCCAGATCACCGCCCACCTGTTCGCCTCGACGACCGGTACCGACAGCGATTGGGTGGTCAAGCTCATCGACGTCTACCCCGAGGATGTTCCCGCCGAGCCGAGCCTGGGCGGCTACGAGCTGATGATCGCGAATGACGTCTTTCGCGGCCGGTTCCGGAAGAGCTTCGAGAAGCCCGAGCCGCTCGTGCCCGGCCGGGTCGAGGAGTTCACGATCGATCTGCACACGGCCGACCACCGGTTCCTCAAGGGCCACCGGATCATGGTCCAGGTCCAGAGCACCTGGTTCCCGCTCATCGACCGGAACCCGCAGACCTACGTCGACAACATCTTCCTGGCGAAAGCCGAGGACTATAAGCCGGCGACCCAGCGGATCTTCCGCTCGGCCGCGCACCCGTCGCGGATCGTCCTGCCCGTCCGAGTTCGCTAGCCGCCAAGACAGGGCCAGGTCTAAACCTTTTAACTTCCTAGGCTGGCGATAATAACCCGACGAGCGGCCGAAAGTTAAAAGGTTTAGACCTGGCCCTGTCTGATCTGGTCGCGGAAATAAAGCCAGCCGTCGACGATCGTCGTATCCGCGTCGATGTAGACGTGGTCGAACTCGCGGCGGCTTTTCGAATTGTCGTAGTAGGCCGTCCAGCCGCTCAGCTTGCCGTAGGCGGCGGTGATGAGCGGGCGCCGGCCGGTCAGGCGCGCGACGAGTTCGAGGACTATGCCCGGCGGCCGTGAGGACCGGGCCCGGTATGCGAAAGGGATAGGACTTGCGGCCGCAGGCTTGGCTGATCTTCTTGATGACCTCGGGATAGGGGAGATTGGCGCCGACGATGAGATAGCTCTCGCCGTCCCGGCCTCGGCCCTCCAGCGTCTTAAGTATGATCTCGACCAGGTCCCGGACGTCGACGATGGCCAACCCGCCCGCGAAAGACCCCACCTGCGTGCCGCAGCAGATCATCTTGTAGAGCCGGTTGTGCGGGGTCGCCGGGTTATGGTCTCCCGGGCCCATGATCGAGGCCGGATTGAGGATGACCGCCTTGAGACCGCGGTCGCGGACGGCCTGCTCGACGATGTCCTGGCCTCGGCGCTTCGAGGTCATGTAGAGGATGCCGGCCGGCCAATTGTGCGGCGTCGTCTCGTCGGCCGGCGTCCCGTCGTCGCGGAAACCCACGGCGCCGACCGAGGAGACGTGGATCAGCCTCTCCACGCCGGCCGCGAGGCAACCCTCGACGACCGACCGGGCGCCCGTTTCGTTGGCCGCCTCGAGCTTGGCTTCTTCGCCCTTCCAGTAGGAGATGAAGCCGGCCAGGTGGACGACGTGGCTGTGACCGCGGATGGCTTCCGCGACCGCGCCGGCGTCGGCGATATCGCCGGTGAACGTCTTCACGCCCGCATCGCGCCAGGTCTCCGGGACCGGATCTCCCGGCAGGACGAACGCATCCACAGCCGCCGTTCCGTACTTCTCGACCAGGCGGGGCATCAGAACGGCCCCGACAAACCCGGTCGCCCCGGTGACGAGGATCCTCACGGCTGTCCTTTTTGCCGGCGCAGGAACAGGAACGTGTCCGTGGAGATCCCGGTCGAGGCGTGCAGGACCAGCGGATAGAAGAACGAGCCGGTGAAATAAGCGATCAGGCCGAAGCGCGATCCCGGCCCCCGCCGCCGCGGCGATCTCGCGGTCCGGATGGCCGAGGTGGAGAAGCGTCGAGATAGCTGTCTGCACCGCCAGGGCCGGCAGGAGGCCGATGACCGGGACGAGCGGCAGGAACAGGATGCCCCGGAAGGCGGACTCCCACGGGACGTAGTAGAGACCGAAGTAGGCGAGCTCGTACGTCGCGAACGTCCCCGGGCCGGTGCAGGCGGCCTTGGCGAAGGGATACATGCGCTGCATGGCCGGGTCCCGCGAGCCGATGCGGCCGGAAAGCACCGCGATCGGCAAGCCGGCCAGCGTCAGGATCAGGCCCAGGCCCCACCGGCCGAACGTCCAACCGGACGAGGCCAGCACTTCGAGCGGTCGCGCGGCGGTGAACAGGACCAGGGCCACGGGCAGGACAAGCACGAGGCCAAAGAAGAGCAGGAAGTAGCGGCCGACCGCCCTCAGCTCGCCGGCCGTACCCCGGGCCCGTCGAAAGTGCAGCCGCGTGGCGAGCAGGATGAACGCGAGAACGAGCTCGGCGTAGACGAGGCCCAGCGACGGGCCGACCGGGCCCAGCGCCCGCTCAAGCCAGGTAACCACTGGCCTTCTCCTTTTTATACCAGGCCACGATCTCGGCGAACTGCCGGCCGGTGTCGTCGTCCGGTAGGTAGCCCAGTTCGGCGACCGTCCTCGAGATGTCGTAAGTGGTCTCCGCGATGATGCGGCGGATCCGATAGGGGCTCAGCTCGATCTTGATCCGCGGAAAAACGGCCCTAATCCCTCCCACCGCCAGGGCCAAGACACGCGCCGCAAGGACGGGCATGTAGATCCTCTGCTTCCGGCCTACGCCGGCCTGCATGGCGTGGAAAAACTCAGCCCACGTCGGGAGCTTCCCGTTGGTCACCGTGTAGGCCCGGCCCTCGACGCCGGGGACAATCAGGGCCCTTTCCGCCGCCTGGCAGAGGTTGCCCACGTAGCAATAGCCGAAGCGCCATCGGCCCCGGCCGACGACGATCGGTACGCCCTTCTCGCAACCCCGCAGGAGCCTGGCGCAGGTCACCCGGTCGTTCGGTCCGTAAACGTCGCCCGGGCGGAGGATGACCGCGGGAAAGCCCCTCTGGGCGTGCTGGTCGCGGAGCTCGTTCTCGGCCCTGATCTTGTGACGGACATAGGGCACGGGAAAGGCGGACCGGCCGCGATGCTCCTCGGAGATCCCGCGGCCGTTCAGGCCGAGGGTCAGGGCGGTCGAAACGTAAACGAAGCGCCGCAGCGGGAGTCCCGAGGCCCGGATCCTCCGGACGAGGCTCTTGGTGGCGTCGAAGATGTTCCGGCTGCAATCCTCGTCGCCGGCCAAGTCCGAGACCAAGGCGGCGGCGTGGACGATGTATTCCGTTCCCTCCGGCAGGTCGATCTTCTCGCAAAAGCGGAGGTCCCCCCGGATCAGGCGGACCTCGAGACCTTCCAAGAAATGCAGATCGGAGGATTCCCGGACCAGGGCGTCCACCTGCCAGCCGCGGGCCAGGAACCAGCGGCAGAGGTTCGATCCGACGAAACCGTTGGCGCCCGTGACGAGGACCCGGCTCATGTCAGATCTCCGGGGCTCCCGCCGGCTTTCCGTTCCAGGCCCGCGCGACGGACGGGGCGACGAGGACGACGAGCAATCCCGCGGCGATGCCGATGATCATATCTGACAGGTAATGGAATCGGCCATAGACGGTCGAGATGTAGAGCGAGAGGATGATCGGGGCCAGGCCGACGAAGCCGTACCGGGTGTACTTCCGGGACATGAACCACATGACCGTGGCCACGGCGCAGTGCGGGCTGGGGACGGACCCGCCCGGCTGATGGACGTTCGTCCGGATCCACTCCGCGACCGAGCCGAAGGCGCCGGCCGTGAGCGGCTTGGTCAGAAAGGCCCGGATCCTCAGCCAGTGCATGGGGCTGGCCACGGGGAAGAGGATGAAGCCGACCGCGCAGATGAGATTGACCAGCCCCAGCTCGAACAGGTAATCCTCGTTGGCCGCTTCGCCGCGCTTGAAAAAGATGTAGGCCCCGAGGCTGGGGTAGATGACGAGGTAGAAGACATAGACGAAGAACATCCATTCGTTGAGCGGGACCGAGTAGAGCTTCTGGATCGCCACCAGAGGCTGAAAACCGAACACGGCCTTTTCCAAGGCCAGGATCCGCTCGTCCTGCCAGGGGAAGAAGAGGAGCTGGAGGTCGCTCCCCAGCTGGTAAACCTGAACGAACGTGAGCTGGACGGCCGCGGTCCGGATCAGGAAGCGGGGAAGCGGCGCCCGGATCTTGGGCAGGATGGCGACTGCGGCTACATACGCGGCCGCGAACGCGAGGCTTCTCCCGATCGTGAGCCAAGGCTTGGCTAGGCGACCTTTGAACGCGACGGCCAAGAGGATCAAGGCCAGGAATCCGCCCAGCGTGACGACGTCGGTCAGACCGAACTCGAGCCCGGCCAGCCGGAAGCGCCGCATAGCCATCGGGGCCCCGCTCTTCACCGGCTCGCTCTTTCCCGGGCCTGGAACTCGAGGACGGCCCGGCGGATCGAATCGCGCAGCTTGAATCGCGGCCGGAAGCCGAGCTCCCGCTCGATCTTCGAACCGTCATAGAGCCAAAAGTGATCCCGTCCGGCCCGGACGATGTCCCGGGTCAAGGCGGGCGGCTTTCCGGTCAGTCGGGATACGGCTTCGGCCACCGCGGCGACCGCCAGCTGAACGCCCGGACGGACGCGCAATCTGAGCCGTCCCTGGCCCAGCTCCTCGGCCAGGGCCGCAGTGATCTCGGGCCAGGCGTAAGCGCCGCCGTCCGTGACGTAATAGGTCTGGCCCACGCTGCGGGCCTCTCCCGAGGCCAGGATCAGGGCCTCGGCGAGATCGTCCACGTCGATGAGGCTCGTCCGCGGCTTCCCGTCGCCGACCGCCGGCATGATCCCCTTTTTCATCAGCGCGATGGCCCTCTCGATGTCTCTCGAGCCCGGTCCGATGACGTTGGGCGGCCGGATGATCGTCACGGGAATGCGGTCGCCGGCCTGCCGGACGATGCCCTCTGCCTTGAGCTTGCTGCGGCCGTATTCCGTGACCGGGCGGGGCTCGTCCGTTTCGCGGCCCGGCCGGACGGGTCCGCTTGGTCCGGCCGCGGCGATGCTCGAGACGTAGACGAAGCGCTCGAGCCCCGGCGCCGCGCATAAGCAGGCCTCGACGAGCCGTCGCGTTCCCTCGACGTTGGCTTCCTCGAACGATGCGCCCCGGACCGCCTGGACGCTTGCGGCCAGATGGAAGACCCGGTCCCGCCCTGTCACGGCCGCCTCGAGCGACGCCTGGTCACGGAGGTCGCCGATGACCAGCCGGATCCCCGGCTTGTCCAGACCCTCCGTGCGGCTGGTCCGACGGACGAGGCAAACCACGTCGCATCCGCGGCCGGCCAGATTCAAGGCCAGGCGGCGCCCGATGAAACCGCTGGCGCCCGTGATCAGGGCCTTCATTTGACGCTATCTATCCTTGGGGACCTCTCGGGTCCGGTCCCGGATTCTAACAGAAGTCCGGGGGGGAATAAAGGCGGGCCGGCCCCATTTGACGCCGGGCCCGGGCCGTGCGATAATCGAAAAAATGAAAAAAGCCGCGGCCTTGGCCCTGATCGTTGTTTTCGCGGCTTGCCTCATCCATTTTTATTACGCCGAAGATCATTGCCCTGTCCATTGTCCGGCGAAGAAGGGCGGCTTCGGCCACGTTCATCCCCATCATGGCGGCGCGGTCTGCCTTTGTTTCTGCTACACGCTGATGAGCCCCGAAAGCTGTGATCTGCCCGCCCTGAGCGGTCAGTTGGTCCTATTGGACGCGCCCGCCGTCGACCACGTCCTCGGCGGCGCGGCCGCGGACATCAGCCCGCCTCCCAGATCCCTCCTCGTCTAAGTCCCCGACCCGGAACCCCCGACGTCCCGACAAGGAGGATCGCTATGCCGGTCAAACGACCGTTCGCGCTCTTTATATTCGCAGCCGCGGCGGCTCTCATCGCCCCGGTCCTGGCCGCCCAGGAAGGCGGCCTGACGCTCGATCAGGCCATCAGCACGGCCCTGGCCCGAAATCCCGAGGTCCTGGCCGCCCAGACACAGATGGAGGCCGCCCGAGGCCGGACGCTTCAGCTCAAGTCCCGTCCTGAGCCCCAGGTCGCAGCCAGCGTCGAAGGCGTGCCGCTGCCCGGCCT
The DNA here is from genome assembly GCA_963807525.1 of Candidatus Aminicenantota bacterium. Taxonomy (GTDB): domain Bacteria; phylum Acidobacteriota; class Aminicenantia; order Aminicenantales; family Saccharicenantaceae; genus RBG-16-66-30. The sequence continues at coordinate 29,941 of CAWECI010000007.1, forward strand.
GAAAAAAGAAGGCGATGAGGTCGAGGTCCATCTCGGCGTCGAACAGGCCTTCGAATACCCCGGTAAGCGCGCCCTGCGGGCCGAGATCGGACGCGAAGGGGAAGACATGGCCGCCGCCGAGCTCGACCGGGTCCGGCTCCTCCTTACCGCCCGGGTGAAGCGGGCCTATTGGAGGTCCGTCTTCGCCGCCGGGGCGGCCGAGGCCCTCCAGCGCTCCTCCGGCCGGCTCGACGCCCTGATCGAGGACCTCCAAGCGAAGTACAGGACCGGTGCGGCCGGCTATGACGACGTGCTCAGGGCCAGGGCCGAGAAGGCCAGGCTCAGGAACCAGGTCCTCGACCAGGCCAAGGACAGGCGCGCGGCCGAGCTGGAGCTCGACGAACTCCTCGGCAACCCGCCCGGCCAGTCCCTGGCCCTGTCGACGGCCATGGGCTTCGCGCCCCTCCAGGCCGATGCCGCGGCCCTCGTCGAGCGGGCCAAGGCCACGCTGCCTTCGTACCGGTCCGCGGCGCTCCGCTCGGAGATGGCCGATACGACCGTCAAGCTGGCGGGCCTCAGCCGCCGGCCGGATTTCTTGGCCGGCTTCCTCCTGCCGAGCCTCCGGCCGAACGCCTGGGGCGTCTCGTTCGGCCTGACCATGCCCTTCCTCAGACCCGGCCGGGCCAAGGGCCAGGCGATGGAGGCGGCGGCCGAGGTCAAGGCTAGCCGGATCTCGGCCGAGGCCCTCGACCGGCGCGTCCGGACGGCCGTCGAAAGCGCCTACGCCGCGGCCAAGTCCGCCGAAGAGCAGGTCCTGGTCTACGAGCAGAGCCTGCTCAAGGACCTCGAGGACGAGCTCGGCATCCAGCTCGAGTACTTCCGCTACGGCAAGACCGGGACGCTCAGCCTCCTCGACCTCTACCGGACATTTGTTTCCGCCCAGGTCGAGCACCTGCGCGCCCTTCTTCTCTATAACCTCGCCCTGGCCGACCTCGAGGTCGCCGGCGAATCCACGGATTGACGGAGAGACCCATGAAGACCATCACACGATATACGCTGGCGGCCGCCCTGGCGGTCGTCGTTCTGTCCACGGCCTGCCGGCCCAAGAGCGGCGCCGGGGCCGGAGGGGAAGGGCCCAAAGCCCCCGCGGCCTCCGGCCCGGCCTCCGTGACGCTGACGCCGGAGGCGGTCGCCGCCGCGGACCTCAAGACCGCAGCCGCCGCGATCCGGACGGTGGACCGGCGCATCCCCGCCGCCGGCGAGATCGAATGGAACTCCCGCCGCGTCGTCCACCTGACCGCCCGGACGCCCGGCCGCCTCGAGCGCGTGCTCGTCGTCCAGGGCGACCGGGTCCGCGAGGGCCAGCTCCTGGCCGAGATCTACAGCCCTGATTACCTGACCCTGCAGGCCGAGTACATCCAGGCCGCCGCCCGCGCCAAGCGCCATGCCGGCAACCCGTCCGAGGAGGGACCGGCCCGGGCCGTGCTCGCCGGGGCCCGCGAGCGGCTGTCGCTCCTGGGTGTCATCGCCGGGGAGATCGAGGCGATCGACGCCTCGGGCCTGCCCCGGCCGCTCCTCCACGTCCATGCCCCGCTCGGCGGGACCGTCCTCCAATGCGACGTGGTCGCGGGCGACGCCGTCGATCTCGGGACTAGCCTCTTCCGGCTGGCCGATCCGTCGACGCTCTGGGCCGGCCTCCACATCCAGGAAAAGGACCTCGGGGCCCTCACGCCGGGGGACGAGGTCCTCCTGAGGACCCAGGCCTATCCGGGAGAGGAGTTCCGCGGCCGCCTGGCCCTCATCGGCGACGTCGTCGACGCCGCGACGCGGACCGTCGCGGGCCGCGTCGAGATGGCCAATCCCGGCGGCCGGCTGAAGTCGGGCATGTACGTCGAAGCCTCGATCCGGCCGGGCGGGGAGCGGCGCGCGCTGACCGTCCCCGAGGAGGCGGTTCAGGACGACGAAGGCCGGTCCATCGTCTTCGTCAAGACGGGGGAGAGGACCTACACCCGGCGCCCGGTCCAGCTCGGCGAGCGGTTCGACGGCGTCGTCGAGGTCCTCAAGGGCGTTGCCGACGGCGAGATCGTGGTCACCTCGGGCAGCTTTCTGCTGAAGTCCGAGCTGCGCAAGGGCACGATGGTGGAGGACTAGCATGGGATTCGTCGACCGCGTCATCGAAAGTTCCCTGCGCCAGCGGGTCCTGGTGCTCGTCGGGGTCGTCATCCTCGTCGGCCTGGGCGCTTGGTCCGTCCTGCGCATCCCCATCGACGCTTTCCCGGATGTGACCAACATCCAGGTCGAGGTGCTGTCCACGTCACCGGGGATGTCGCCGCCCGAGGTCGAGCGCTTCGTCACCTACCCGGTCGAGACCGCCATGCGCGGCCTGCCGCGGCTCGATCAGGTCCGCTCGGTCTCGAAGGCTGGGCTTTCCGTCGTCACCGTCGTCTTCGAGGACGGCGTCGACATCTATTTCGCCCGTCAGCTTGTTCTCGAGCGTCTCATCGAGGCCCGGGAGCGGGTCCCAGCCGGGACGGAGATCGCCATGGGGCCGGTCTCGACGGCCATGGGCGAGGTCTATCAATACACGCTCGTCGGGCCGCGTCCGGCCGGGATGGACGAGACCGAGTACTTGACGCGGGTCCGGACGATCCAGGACTGGATCCTGGCCCCCCTGCTCAAGTCCATCCCGGGCGTCAACGAGATCAACTCCTTCGGCGGCTACATCAAGCAGTACCATGTGACCGTCGACCCGGAGAAGCTCCTAGCCTACGACCTGACTTTGCGGGACGTGGGCGAAGCCCTGCGGCGGAACAACCTCAATGTCGGCGGCAATGTCGTCGAGCGGGGGGAACAGCAGTATCTCGTTCGCGGCATCGGACTTCTCCAAAGCGTCGACGACATCGGCGCCGTGGCCCTGAAAACGGACAAGGGGACGCCCGTCCTCGTCCGGGACGTCGCCGAGGTCCGGTCCGGACAGGCCGTCCGCCAGGGCGGCGCGGTCAAGGACGGCCGCGGCGAGGTCGTCGGCGGCGTGGCCATGATGCTGCGCGGCGCCAACGGCCGGGACGTCGTCCGGGCCATCGAGAGCCGCGTCGCTGAGATCGACCGATCCGGCGTGCTCCCGATGGGGCTCCAGATCGAGTCCTATTACAAAAGGTCGGACATCATCAACCGGGCCATTCACACGGTCACCGAGGCCCTGCTCATCGGCTCGATCCTCGTCGTCCTCATCCTGCTGCTGTTCCTGCGCAGCTTCCGGGGGGCCTTCATCGTCGTCCTGGCCCTGCCGCTGTCGACGCTGTTCACCTTCGTCATGATGCGCGTCGTCGGGCTCTCGGCCAACCTCATGTCCCTCGGCGGCCTGGCCATTTCCATCGGCATGATCATCGACGCGACCATCATCCAGGTCGAGAACGTCCAGCGCCATCTCTCGGAGAACGGCGGCGGGAGGGCTAAGCTGGCGACGGTCCTCAAGGCCGTGCTCGAGGTCCGCAAGCCCTCCATCTTCGGCGAGCTCATCATTGCCCTGACCTTCATCCCGATCATCGCCCTGCAGGGGATCGAGGGCAAGATGTTCCTGCCGCTGGCCTTCACCCACATCATCGCCCTGTTCGCCTCGCTGCTGCTGTCGCTCGCGGCCATCCCGGCTTTCTGCCATTTCGTCCTCCGGTCCCAGGGGGACAAAAAGAGCTTTCTCGTCGAAGGGGCCAAGAAGATCTACCTGCCGGTCCTGCGCTGGGGCCTGCGGCGGAAGGTGGTCGTCGTCGCGGCCGCGGCCGTGCTCCTGGCGGGATCGGCGGCGCTCATTCCGCGGCTGGGGACCGAGTTCATGCCCATCATGGACGAGGGGGCGCTCGACACGGATATCCAATTCCTGCCGGGCATCTCTCTCGCCGAATCCCTGGAGATGGGCCGCAAGGTCGAGGAACGGCTGATGAAGTTCCCCGAGATCGTGACCATCATCGGCAAGACCGGCCAGACCGGCGTCGCCCTGGAGGCCCGGGGCGTCGAGAAGACCGGCTACGTCGGCGTGCTCAAGCCGAGGAGCGAATGGACGTCGGCCCGGACGCGCGAAGAGCTCACCGACCGGTTCCGGGCGGCCATGGAGGATTTCCCCGGCATGGCCTTTTCGTTCAGCCAGCCGATCGCCTGCCGCATCGACGAGCTGGTGGCCGGGACGAGGGCCCAGCTCATCATCAAGCTCTTCGGCGAGGACCTCGACATCCTCAAGTCCAAGGCCGACGAGATCGGGGCCGTCCTGGGACGGATCCGCGGCGCGACCGACCTGAACGTCGAGCGGGTCGCCGGCCAGCCCTATGTCACCGTCCGGCCCGACCGGGCCCGCATCGCCCGGCTCGGCCTCAATGTCGAAGACGTCCAGGCCGTCGTCGAGGCGGCGGTCGGCGGCAAGACCGTGACCCAGATCTATGAAGGGGACCGCTATTTCGACCTGCAGATCCGTTACCCCGAGGCCCGGCGGAACTCCGTCGAGACGATCGGGGCCATCCTCCTGCGGACGCCCGGCGGGGCCAGGATCCCGCTCAGCCAGGTGGCCGATATCGCCATGATCGAAGGGCCCGAGCCAGATCAGCCGCGAGTCCGGCCAGCGCCGGATCGGTGTCGAGTGCAACATCACCGGCCGCGATCTCGGCGGCTTCGTGGCCGAGGCCCGGCGGGCCATCGGCCGGGGCGTCGCGCTGCCCCCGGGCTATTTCCTCAGCTGGGGCGGCCAGTTCGAGAACCAGCAGCGGGCCATGCAGCGCTTGGGCGTCATCATGCCGGTCACGATCGGCCTCATCCTGTTGCTGCTCTTCCTGACCTTCGGCTCACTCCGGATCTCGCTCCTGGTCCTGCTCGATCTGCCCTTCGCTCTGATCGGCGGCGTGCTGGCGCTCTATGTCTCCGGCCTCTATCTGTCCGTGCCGGCCTCGGTCGGCTTCATCGCCCTGTTCGGCATCGCCGTCCTCAACGGCATCGTCCTGCTGTCTTACATCGCCCAGATCCAGGAGGAGGGGTGCCCGACGAGCGAGGCCATCGTGCGCGGCTGCCTCAACCGGCTGCGGCCGGTCCTGATGACCGCCACCATCACCATCCTCAGCCTGACGCCGCTGCTCTTCGCCCACGGTCCCGGATCCGAGATCCAGCGGCCGTTGGCCGTGGTCGTCGTCGGCGGTCTCATCTCCTCGACGCTGCTGACGCTGCTCGTGCTGCCGGTGCTGTACAGCTGGGTGGGCTGCAAGGATAAGACATAGCGGCCAGCTGAAGGAGCGTTAAGGATGATGGCGCAGGAGCGATGCCCGGAGGAGGGCGTGGGAGGGGCGAAGCGGGCCTGGTTCCTCGAGCGAAGCGAGAGGAGAGCGAGCCCCGGATACGAGGGGGTTTGACGCGCTGGGTCAAACCCCCGACCCGACGGAGCGGCGCGCTCCGAGCCGAGAAGTCCTTAAGAGCGAGTGAAGCCAGCCTCGACCGCTTTTGACACCCCCAGGAGCGTATGCTATAAGTTCGGCCTCATGAAGAGCCCTCTGTTCGCGACCAAGAGCCTCGAGCTCCTGACGCAGGAAGCTTCCTCGGAATCCTCGGGCCTCAAGCGCGTCCTCGGCCCCTGGCACCTGATCTTTCTCGGCGTCGGGGCCATTGTCGGCGCCGGCATTTTCGTCATGACCGGCCAGGTTGCCGCGCTTTATGCCGGACCGGCGGTCTCGCTCTCCATCGTCCTCGCCGGCGCCACCTGCGCCTTCGCCGGCCTGTGCTATGCCGAGTTCGCTTCGCTCATCCCGATCGCGGGCAGCGCCTATACCTACGCTTATTCCACCCTGGGCGAGATCTTTGCCTGGATCATCGGCTGGGACCTTATCCTGGAGTATTCCGTCGGAGCCACGACCGTGGCCATCGGCTGGTCCGGCTATGTCGTCAACTTCCTCCACGGGATCGGCCTCAATATCCCCGCCAGCTTGGCCGACGCTCCATTCGCCTTCGATCCCAAAACCGGCGTCTGGTCCCGGACCGGCGCGGTCATCAATCTGCCGGCCGCCCTGGTCATCGCCCTGATCACCTATGTCCTGGTCCGCGGCATCAAGGAATCGGCCAACTTCAACTCCATCATCGTCTTCCTGAAGATCAGCATCATCCTCATCTTTGTCGGGGCCGGGCTGTTCTTCATCAAGCCGTCCTTGTGGCACCCCTTCATCCCCCCGAACACGGGCCAGCCCGGATTCTTCGGATTTAGCGGCATCGTCCGGGGCGCCGGCATCATGTTCTTCGCCTACCTCGGCTTCGACGCGGTTTCGACGGCCGCCCAGGAAGCCAAGAACCCGAGACGGGACATGCCCATCGGCATCCTCGGCTCGCTCTTCGCCTGCACGGCGATCTATATCGTCTTCTCCCTGGTCCTGACGGGGGTCGTTCCCTACACCCATCTCAACGTGCCGGCCCCGGTCGCCGTGGCCATCGACGCGATGCACTTGTTCTGGCTCTCGCCGCTGGTCAAGATCGCGGCCATCATCGGCCTGATGTCGGTCATGATGGTCCAGCTCATCGGCCAGCCGAGGATCTTCTACGCCATGGCCAAGGACGGCCTCTTGCCGCCGGCCGCGGCCCGCGTCCATCCCAAGCACGGCACGCCCTACGTCACGACGATCGTGACCGGGCTCGTCGTCGGCGTGGCCGCCTCGCTCCTGCCCATGGGCATCGTCGGCGAGCTGGTCAGCATCGGGACCCTGTTCGCCTTCGCCATCGTCTGCGGCGGCGTCCTCGTCCTGCGCTATACGCGGCCCGACCTGCCGCGGCCCTTCCGAACCCCGTTCGTCCCCGTCGTCCCCGCCTTGGGCATCCTCTCGTGCGTCTTCCTGATGATCCGCCTGTCCAAGGACACCTGGATCCGCCTGATCGTCTGGATGGCCATCGGCCTCGTCATCTATTTCACCTACGGCATCCGCAAGAGCAAGCTGAGGAGACGGTCATGAACGTGCCCGCGAAAGCCCCCGGGCCCGCCGCCGAGACCGGCGCCCACGTCTTCAAGCGCGAGATGTCCCTCTTCGACGCCATGATGATCGTCATGGGCGCCATGATCGGGTCGGGCATCTTCATCGTCAGCGCCGACATCGCCCGCACGGTCGGCTCGCCCGGCCTGCTGCTCCTCGTCTGGCTCATCACCGGCATCGTGACCGTCATCGGGGCCCTGAGCTACGGCGAGCTGGCCGGCATGATGCCCCACGCCGGCGGCCTTTATGTTTACCTGCGCGAGGCCTACGGGCCGCTCATCGGCTTTCTCTACGGCTGGACGACCTTCCTCGTCATCCAGACGGGAACGATCGCCGCGGTCGGCGTGGCCTTCGCCAAGTTCACCGGCCTGATCGTGCCCTGGTTCGGCGAGAAGCACGCGCTCTGGAGCGTTCTCGGCCTGAAGATCACCGCCGCCCAGCTCCTGGCCATCGTCAGCATCGTCGCCCTGACCGCCCTCAACATGCGCGGCATCCGCACCGGCAAGACCATCCAGGGCATCTTCACCGTGACCAAGACGGTCGCCCTGTCCGGGCTCATCCTGCTCGGCTTCATCGTCGGCGCCAACGCCGGGGCCATCAAGGCCAATTTCGGCTCGTTCTGGAAGGCCAGCTGGATCCACATGGCCAACGGGCAGATCGCCTCGGTCCAGCCGCTCGCGGGCCTCATGGTCCTGGCGGCCATCGGGGCGGCCATGGTCGGGTCGCTCTTTTCTTCGGACGAATGGTACACCGTGACCTATATCGCCGGGGAGGTCAAGAACCCGCGCAAGAATATCCCGCTGAGCCTGGTCCTTGGCGCCGGGATCGTCATCCTGCTCTATTTCCTGGCGAATGTGGCCTACGTCGTTACCCTGCCGGTCCACGGCAGCCCCGATGCGGCCGGCATCGTCGGGCGCGGCATCCAGTTCGCCCAATCCGACCGCGTCGGCACGGCGGCGGCCGAAATGATCTTCGGCCCCGCGGCGGCCATCATCATGGCCGTGCTCATCATGATCTCGACCTTCGGCTGCAACAACGGCCTGATCCTCTCGGGGGCCCGCGTTTACTACGCCATGGCCAGGGACGGGCTGTTCTTCAAGGCCACGGGGACACTCAACCGGAAGGCGGTCCCGGGCACGGCCCTGGTCGTCCAGTGCGTCTGGGCCTGCCTGCTCTGTCTGAGCGGGACCTACAGCGAGCTCCTGGACTATGTCGTTTTCGCCGTCCTGATCTTCTTCGTCCTGATCGTCTCCGGGATCTTCATCCTGAGGAAGAAGCATCCGGACTGGGAGCGTCCCTACAAGGCCTGGGGCTATCCGGTCGTGCCGGCCCTCTACGTTCTCCTGGCCGCCGCGATCGCGGTCGACCTGCTCATCTTCAAGGCCAAGTTCACTGTCCCCGGCTTGCTGATCGTTCTCCTGGGCATTCCGGTCTTCCTGGTGCGCAAGAGGTTCGCCCGGCAGGCGCCCGCCTCCGGTGCCGACGAGACCGCGACCGACTGAGCTATTTTTTCCGCTCGGCCGCCAGGACGCCCGCGATCATGTAATCCTTCGGGCCGAACTCCTGGACCCAGACCCGGATCGATTCGAGGGGGGCGCCGATCGATCCGTGAACGGCCGCCGTGACCGCCTTGAGCAGGGCCTTCTTCTGCTCGTCCGTCCGGCCTTCGAGCATGTGGATCTCGACGAGTGGCATCGGGGCTCCTTTCGCCGGATATTCTATCAGAAGGTACCGGGTTTACGCATTGCGCATCTTCAAGGGACTTGCGCAATGCGTAAACCCGGTACCTTCTGACGGGACCCCGGCCGGGCGGTTTGACTTTGCGGGGGGCTTTTGATAGAAACGTAATCTAGAAAAAGCGCCCATGGTCATCAAAACCCGGGAGCAGGGCAACATCGTCGTCTTCGACATCGAGGGCGAGATCCGCCGCACCGACACCGTCCAGGAGACGCTCCACAGCCTGGTCGAGGCCCAGCTCGCCCGGGGGCGGCGGAACATCCTTTTCAACTTGGGCGCGGTCGAATTCATCGACAGCTTCGGGGTCGGCCAGATCCTGGCCAGCTACATCTCGATCCAGAAGCTCGGCGGCAAGCTCAAGCTTTGCCGGATCTCCCCGAAGCTGCTGCTGATCTTCCAGATCACCATGCTCCACAAGGTCCTCGACATCCAGGAGGATTGCGACCGGGCCTTGGAGAGCTTTGGGAAGAGCTGAACCGCCGGGGCGGACGGGGGTGTGATTGGCCGACGGCCGACTGGAACGCATCCTCAGGGGCTTCGGGGACGTTCGCGGCCGCGAGGCCCGGATGGCCCTGTCCCTGTCGGCACTCTTCTTCCTGATCACCTCGACGTTCTACATCATCAAGCCGGTCAAGGAGAGCTTCCTGATCGCCGCCAAGCCGAGCTGGTGGCCCTACGCGGACCTGGCCACGGCCTTGCTCATCGGCTTCGTCGTCGCCTTCAACGCCCGGCTCCTGGCCCGCCTGCCGCGGCGGACCTACCTGACCGCCTCGCTCCTGTTCTTCATCGCCGGGGTCCTCCTCTTCTGGTTCATTTTTAACGTCCATCAGAGGAGCCTGGTCACGACGCCGGTGGTCGATCCGTCGGGGGTCTTCTTCCTGCTCTGGGCCCAGGCCATGATCGGCCGCTTCTACACCGTCCTGGTGATCGCCTTCTGCTTCTGGACGGACCTCTTCATCGCCATGTCCGTGACCCAGTTCTGGATCGCGGTCAATGACGCCTTCGATCCCCACCAGGCCAAGCGGCTGGTCGGTCTCTTCGTCTCCGGGGGCCTGTTCGGGGGCATCGCCGGCTCGGCCGTGGCCGCGCTCGTGACCTTCGTCCGGATCATCCAGCCGGAAGACCTGCTGCTCCTCTGTCCGGTCCTGCTCGTCCTGGCCCTGGTCACGGTCAATCTCGTCTACGCCACCCGGGCCAAGCCCGAGGCCCCGGCGGCCGGGCCGGCCTCATCTCGTTCGGTCAAGGTCGGCTACCTGGAGAGCTTCCGGACGGTCAGCCGCAACCGTTATCTGCTCCTGCTGGCCGGCATGCTCGGCGCGGCCATGGTGGTCGCCTCGCTGATCAACTATCAGTTCAAGACCGTCCTCAAGCACGCCTATGCGAGCGACCAGGCCCGGACCTCGGCCATCGCCGTTTTCTTCCTCGTCATCTGGGCCGTTTCGACCGTCTTTCACCTGCTCACGACCGGCCGGGTCCTCAAGTCCTACGGCATCCGCTGGGCCGTCAGCATCGCGCCGGCCTTTCTCCTGGCCTGCTCGGCCGCGGTCTTCCTCATTCCCGTCGGGGCGATGCTGGCCTGGGCGTGGGTGGCCCGGGGCAGCGACAAGACCTTCGACAACACCCTGACCCAGTCGGTCCGCGAACTCCTCTATGTGCCCGTGGCCCCGGAGCTCAAGTACCGGGCCAAGATCTTCATCGATATGTTCGTCAACAAGTTCGCGACCGGCCTCGGGGCCGCGCTCTTTCTTGTGCTCTACCACGTCCGGCAGTTCGATTACCGGGCCGACCAGCCCCTGGCCATCATCCGCGAGACCGGTCTCGTGACCCTCGTTTTCGCCTGCATCTGGCTCGTCCTGACCCGCTTCGTCTACCGGGAATACCCGGCCGTCCTGAAACGGGACCTGACCCAGCTCTGGATGGACGGCCAGCAGGTCGTCGACACGCGCATCGACGAGGGGCTCGTCCGCCAGGTCTTCGAGGCCATCCAAAGCCGCGAGCGCAGCACGACCCTCTATTACATGAACGTCTTCAACCTCGTCCGGCGCAAGAACCTGACGCCCGAGCTCAAGGAGCTCCTCGGCATCAAGAGGGACGAGATCAAGGCCCGGGCCATGGACAGCCTGTTCGACGTCGGCGGCAGCGTCTTCTTCCCGGGCCTCGAGGAGACCATCACCGATTCGGATTTCCAGAAGGAGATCGACTTCATCTTCCTGCTGCCGTCCTACCAGAAGATCATGGACGACCGCCTCGGCGCGATCGCCGCCTCGCCGTCCGAGGTCGACCGGATCGAAGCGGCCAACAGCATCTCCCGGATGGCGCCGAGTCCGCCGACCATGGAAGCCTTGGCCCGTCTTCTCCAGGACCCGTCCCCCGAGGTCGTCCTCTATGCCCTGAACAGCGCGGCCGTCCATCGGCGGCCCGAGCATGTCCCGCTCATCCTGCGCCAGCTGGCCAATCCCATGGCCACGGCCGAGGCCCGATCGGCGCTGGCCGCCTATGGGCCGGGGCTCGAGCCCCTCGTCGCCCCGGCGCTCAGCTCGCCCGACCAGCCCCTGGAGGTCCGGCGGGCCATCCCGGAGGTCCTGGCCCGGCTCGGGACCCAGAAAGCGGCCGACATCCTCGTCGCCGAGCTGGCCCGCCGCCAGGACGACATGGAGCAGCCGCTCATCGACGCCCTCTACAGGATCCGGGCCGACTGCACGGAGATCCGGTTCCGGGACCGGGACCTTCGTCCGGAGCTTCACCGCCTGATCTGCAAGGCCTGCGACCTCGTGCTCGACCCGCCGGTTTCCTCGGAGGAGTTCAAGGCCCTGTTGGACATCCGGGTCCGCCGGGTCTTCGACCTCCTGACCTTGATGTACCCCCGCGAGGACATCGTCAACGATTATCAGCACATCCTCCAGGGGACGTCCCGATCGGTCGATTATTCTCTCGAGCATCTGGACAACCTTCTCGACCGCGAGGACAAGGAGCTCCTTTTTCCCCTCATCGAGGACCTGCCGGCCGAGGAACGGGCCCAGCGTCTGAGAAAGGCCCTGAGGTTGAAATGACGGCCCCCGTCATTTAGAATGAAGGCGGAGCGCGCCATGGCCAACCTGTTCATCTATCCCAAGCAGGGCGAGCCCTCGACCTTCGCGCTGGGCTCCGAGCGGGTGACGATCGGCCGCGCCTCGTCGAACGACATCGTCCTCTCCGACCAGTTCAGCTCCGGCTGTCACGCGGTCGTCAGGCCGACCGAGCGCGGCTACGCGCTGGTCGATCAGGGCAGCAAGAACGGCACCTTCGTCAACGGGCGCCGGGTCGCCGGGGAGATCGAGCTCGTCCGCGGCGACGAGATCCTCGTCGGCTCGACCCGGTTCTATTTCGACCGGGATTACCAGCCCGCGGTCGAGACCGTTGAGGGCACGACCTTCACCCACAGCTCGAACACGATCATCCAGGTCAAGGACCTGCTCAAGAAGAAGCCGCCGGCGACCGGGGTCATCGTCAAGACGCCCGGCGGCGGGCTCGACCTCGAGCGCTTCCAGCTGGACCAGAAGATCATCGCCGTCATGGGCGAGGTCAGCCAGGCCCTGATCTATCACATGCCGCTCGACAAGCTCCTCGACCACGTGATGGACGTCCTGATCCAGCATCTGCCCATGGACCGCGGCGTCCTGATGCTCAAGAACGAAGCCACGCAAGGCCTCGAGCCCCGGGTCGTCCGGGTCCAGAATTCGGCCCTGCGCAGCCAGAGCATCTTTGTCAGCCAGACGATCGTCCGGACGGCGCTGGAGCGCAACTCGGCCATCCTGATCTCGGACATCCAGGCCGACGCCAGCCTGGCCGCCCAGGTCAGCGTCGTCCAGGCCCAGATCCATTCGGCCATGTGCGTGCCGCTCTGGGACAACCAGGACATCATCGGCCTCATCTACTGCGACCGGGCTTCGCTCCTCGAGCAGTTCACCGAGGACGACCTGAGGCTCCTGACCCTGCTGGCCAACTTGGCCGCCGTCAAGATCGAGAACGCCCGCCTCTACGAGGTCTCGCTGAAAAACGCCCAGCTCGAACGGGAGCTGGCCCTGGCCGTGCAGATCCAGAAGAACTTCCTGCCCCGGACCGATCCGGATTTCGCGCCCTACGAGATCAGCGGCAGCGCCCAGGCCTGCCGCCGCGTCGGCGGGGACTACTACGATTACATCGCCATCGACAAGGACCGTCTGGCCATCGTCATCGCCGACGTCTCCGGCGTCGGGGTCAGCGCCTCGCTGCTCATGGCCTCGCTGCGCGGGGCGCTCCACGAAAAGTTCCCCGGCACGGTCGACCTCGGCGAGCTGGCCGCCAAGCTCAACGATTTCGTCTACGCCAGCTCCGACAGCCACCTGTTCATCTCGTTCTTCCTGGCCATCGTCAACCGGGCCTCGGACGAGGCGGCCTATGTCAACGCCGGCCATAATCCGCCGCTCCTCCTGCCGCGCCGCGGCGACGTCCGGGCGCTGGAGAGCACGGGCTTCTGCCTGGGCATGTTCCCCGACCAGAGCTACGCCGCCCAGAAGATCCGCCTCGGCGAGGGCGACCTCCTCTGTCTCTACACCGACGGCATCGTGGAGAGCCGCGGCGGCGAGAACGACGAATACGGCGACCGCCGTCTGGCCGCCAAGCTCAAGGAGCTCAGCGACAAGCCGGCCCAGGTCATCCGCGACAAGATCTTCGAGGACGTGTTCGCCTTCAGCCACTGCACCGAAGCCGGCGACGACATGACCCTCGTCGTCGTCAAGCGGAATCCCTGAGGGCGAGGGGAGCCATGGAGCGCCGACGGCCCGCGACCGAGGACATCCGGGAGCTCCGGGTCGCCGCCCATCTCAAGGAGATCGACCGGGTCCGGGATTTCCTGCGCCAAACCATGGCCGACCTGCCGCTGGACGAGGAGGACCGCCTGAAGGTCGAGTTGGCCCTCCACGAGATCTGCGTCAACATCGTCCGCTACGCCTATCCCCCGGGGCACAAGGGGGATATGCTCGTCCGCATCTGGCGCGGCGACGGGTCTCTCTTCATCGAGGTCCGGGACCGGGGCATCCCGTTCAACCCGGTCCGGAAGAAGAACCCCGATCTGGTGCTCAAGATCCGGCGGGGCAAGCCCGGCGGACTGGGGGTCTATTTCTTCAAGACGCTGATGGACGGGCTGTCCTACCGGCGGACGGGCGGGCAGAACGTCCTGACCGTCCGCAAGGCCATCTGATCAATAGAAGACCTTGTTCTCCCCGTTGACCTGGACCAGGCGGGCGATCTCCGCCAGGACCAGGTCCCGGCGGACGACCACGGCCCGGATCTCCTCGTCCGTGAGGTATTCGCCGACGGCCTGGCGGATGGTCGCGGCATCGAGGGCCTTGACCTTTTCGTAAACGGCCCGGGGCAGCTCGCTCATCAGCATCGGCCCCTCGGGGTTCTTGGCCGAATAGAGCAGCGATCTCGTGAACCGGCCGGCGGTCCGGAACGAGCGGGAATGATCGATCAGGACCATCCGCCAATCCTTCGTGATCAGGATCTGGTTCTTGTGCCGGTCCTCGTTGGCGATGAGGTTGTCGAAGAGCCGCTGGAGATAGGTGGCCCGGTTCCAGCCGGGGACCTTGGCCGGCGGCATCTTGAGGCCCTTTTCGTCCCGCTCCTTGAGCGAGATGCAGTCGTCGATCCAATATTGACAGGAGCCCCGCTCCCCGCGGAAACGGCGCTCGACCGTCGGCGGGACCAGGCCCAGGCCGATGAGCTTGTCGATCCGGTAGGCGGCGATCTCGTAGGTCCAGCCCTCCCAGAAGCCGCCCATGCGGCCCTGGGCGTTCTTCCACAGGCCCCGGTGGGTGAAATCCCCGAGCTTGAGGGTCAGGACCCACGGCGAGGTCACGGCTTCGGAGCTCACGATCTGCCGGCTGGCGACGGTCTCGGCCGTCTCCAGGAACTTCTCCCATGTCTCGCGCTGCGCCAGCTCCTCGGGCAGGAACTGGAGCGCGGCCAGGGCCGGACGGCCGCTCGGGTCCGGTTCCGGGGCCTCTTCGGCCTTGACGCACGCGCAGCTGATGACGGCCGCGGCCGCCAGCCCGGCCAGACATCCGGCGACGACCCTCGCGTTCAATAGAGCACCGCCGCTTCGCCTTGTTCGGCGATCATCTGCCTGATCTCCTTCAGGAGGAGGTCGCGGCGGGCGAGGAGGGCCCGGATCTCCTTATCGATCAGGGTGCCCCCGACGGCCGCGCGGATGCTCTCGAAGGTCAGGGTCTTGATCTTGTCCGCGAACCACCGGGGCAGTCGCCGGAACAGGATCGGTTCGCCCGAGGCCAGCTTCTTGATGCCGTCCCGGCCGAACATCAGCCGCCCGGCGAATTCGCCGGTGCTGCGGAAGGCCCGGGAATGGTCGAAGATGATCGTCCGCCAGTCCTCGGTGTAGAGGACGTTCTGCTGGGTCCGGTCCTCGTTGGCGACCAAGCTGTCCCAGGCCCGGGTCAGGTATTTCATGTCATCCACGCGTGTCCGGGCCTCGGCCGGGATGGGGATGTTCTCGTCCATGACCTTGAGCAGGCTGTATTTGTTCTTGGCCCAGCAGACGAGCGCTCCGGGCTGGCCCTTGAAGTCCCGCTCGACCGCGGGCGGGATCATGCCAAGCCCGATGAGCTTATCCAGCCGATAGGCGGCGATCTCGTACTGCCAGCCCTCGAGGTAGCCGAGCTGCATGCCCTTCGGGTTCTTCCAGGCGGCCACCATCTCGACGCCGTCTTTCCTAAGAGTCAGCTTATAGGGCTTGGTCACGCCCTCGCCGATCGGCTCGGCCTTGACGATCTCGGCCGTGCGCAGGAACTCCTCCTGGGCCGGCCGCTGGGCGATCTCCTCGGGCAGGAACTGGGCCCGCGCCGCGGGCGGTCGGACGGCCATCGCGGCCAGGGCTGCGAAAAAGACGACCGCCAGACGCTTCATGTCTCACCTCCCCGCTAAGACCGCCTCAGGACGCGGCCACGGCCTCCGGCGCTTCGGCCGGGACCGCGCCCCCTTCGGCGGCCGCTTTTCGCCTTTTATAGGCGCGGATGATCTTGAGGCAGATGACCACCAGGACGGCGACCACGAGCACGTTGAAGAGAGCGTAGCGTTCGATGCGCAGCCCGAGCAGCTCGGTGCCGACCAGAACGGCCAGGGCCGAGAGGGTGTCGCCGCCGCGGACGAAGAACGTGTCGATGGCCGCCTTGGCCTTGTATTTTTCCTCGCGCTGGGTGACCAGGAAGAGGGCCGCCTTGGTCGTGTTCTGCAGCGAATAGTCCGTGCCGTTCTCGAAGGCCTTGACCCAGCGGACGAGCACCAGGACGGCCCCGAACGAGATCATCGCGTAGCCGCCCAGGGCCAGCAGGGGCAAGAACAACAGCGCCCCGCCGATGCCGACCCATTTGAAGATCCGCGAGACGAAGAACAGCTGGATGACCAGCGCGATGAGGTTCGTCAGCAGCTGGTAGTCCATGAAGGCGTTGTGGATGGCCTTGCTCTCGGTCTGGCGCGGCAGGCTCGGCGATGCGGCCGGCAAGCCCGCGCCGGGTTTCGCCGGGGCCTCTGGGGAGGCCGCGATCGCCGCCGCCCGGGACCGCTCCGTGGTCTTGATCGACTGGTTGACCGTGACCTGCGTGATGATGAACTCGCCGGTGGCGTTGACGAAGTTGTAGAGCCCGATCATCAGCGCGATGAGGAGAAGATAGCGGCTTTTGAAGACCAGCTTGAAGCCCCCGCCGGCGTTGAGCGGCTTCTCCTGGACCAGGGCCTTCTCCTCGGCCCCGGCCAGGCCCTTGTCCCGATCCTCCCGGGTCTTGCGGACGTCCCTCCGGTGGATCGTCCGGGCCAGGACGATGCACAGGAAGAGCACCACGCCGGCGATGAGCATGAGCTTGAATTCCCAGTTGTCGCCCAGGAAGTCCCGCAGCCGCTTCATGAACGGCAGGACGGCGACCAGGCCGCCCAGCGTCGCGCCCAGGGCGACGAGCGGGAAGGTCCGCTTGCCGACGTCCTCGGAATAGAGGTCGTTGGCGAAGCCCCAGAACTGGGCGATGACGAAGTAGTTGAAGATCCCGATCCAGACGAAGAACGCGATGCCCATCGGCTTGACGGCCAGGCCGCCCCTGTGGAGGAAAAAGAAAATGACCAGGTTGGAGATGAAGAAGGACGTCGTCCAGGTGATCAGGACGTGCCGCGGGACCTTGGAGGCCAGCCGGCTGAATCCCTTGATGACGAAGACGAATAGGACCGCCTGGGCCCCGCCGAGGCAGCTCTTGACCACGGCCGAATCCTTGTCGACGAGGAGCAGCGATTCGCGCAGCGGCTTGAGGATGTAATAGGCGAGCAGAAGGAGGAAGACGTTCAAGGCCAGGAGGAGCGCTTTGGCGGCTTCGCCGGGGCGGATGTCGGCGAACAGGCGCAGGAATCTGTAGCCCAGGTTGTATCGCTCGTCCGTCCGGCCCGGCGCCGCCGGCCGCCGTCGCTTCGGGCATGGCCCCTCCTTATTCGCGATCAGAACAGAACGTTCGATTCCCCGACGCGCTTGATCAACAACCCGATCTGCCGGACGACCAGGCTCCGCCGCGTGTTCAAAGCCCTGATCTCGTCCTCGTTGAGGTAGCGTCCCAGGTAGGAGGCCACGGTCTTGTCGTCCCATCCCAGGAGCCGCCGGTAGAGGATCCGCGAGCATCTCTGGACCTGGCAGCCGGGCGCATCCCCGGTCTTGGGGGCGAAGGCCTCCGAGAAATCGACCCGGAACACGAGGCCGGTATCGCCGCTGACCAGGGTGTCCTTCTCGTTCCGGCAGTCGTCAAAGACGACCGCCTGGAAGACGGTCAGGTCGGCCATGATCCGGTCGAAGGCCTCCGGGTCGGCCGGCGTGATCTGCCGCTCCCGCAGCTCGGGGATCGAGCGGGCGTCGGGAATGAACGCTTGGAGGGCCCCGGGGACATCCTCGACGGTCCTCTCGACGATGGGCGGGACGAAGGTCAGACCGAGGTACTTGGCCAGGGCGTAGGCCGCGAGATCATACTTGAAGCTGTCGGCCAGGGGATCGGGGCGGGGCCGATCGATGTACCGGAACAGGGCCGGCAGGACAACGTCGCCGGACGTGAGCGTCAGCTTCCAGGCGTCCGTCCGGCCGCCCGGTCCGGGTCCCCGGCCCGTGACGGCGCGCCGTGCGCAGGAAATTCTCCATGTCTTTGTGCGTGAGGGGTTTCGGCGGCGGCGGCTTGATGCCGCTCCGCTTGGCCACCTCCTCGGTCTCACCCCAGACCTTGAACTCGCCCCGGTCGTAGATGAGCGCCGACGGCAGGCCGCCGTAGCTGCCGGAGGAGATGCCGGTGTCCATGATCCAGAGCTTCTCGTGGAAGCGGGAGACGCTGGAGCGCTCGAGGACCGGGCTCGACCCGCCGTTGTAGGCGAAATAGTTGTGGCCGGTGACCATGGCCCGGGCGCCGAGACGGCCGAGGATCCGGTCGATCTCCGTCTCCGCCGAGGCCTGGCTCTTCAAGGCCAGCCCGCGGAACCAGAGCGGACTGCCGGGATCATAGACGAGCCGGGGATGGAACGGCCGGGCGTATTGCTGGGGATTGCGCCTGCGGCCCTGGAAGAACTCGAGCTCGGTGCGCAGGACCTGGTTGATCTCCCGGAGAGGCCACTTGGACATGGCGTCGCTGATGCCGCCGTGGACGTAGATGATGTCGTCGATCTTGATGACGGCGTTCTGCCGCACGAGCCAGTCCCCGTAGACATCATTGAAGCCTTCGACATAGGCGCGGTCCGCGCGGGGGTCCTTGGAGGCCATGATCTTCTGCCAGTAGGCCCGGTAGGCCTCGTCGGCGCGGACGTCGAGGTCTTCGAGCTCGGCCTTCTTATTCTGCTCGGGGGGCAGGCTCTTGAGGTAGCGGTCGTCCCTCTCCCGCCGGAAATCTGCCGGCAGGAAATCGACGAACTGGTCGACGGAGACGTAGCCGGGGTAGTCGAGCGCGATGCCGGTGATGTTCATCTCCTCGTGATTGCCGAGGACCATGTGGACCATGCCCCCGGCGGCCGCGGCCTCCTTCTCGAGACGCATGAGCAGGTCGAGGATGTCCCTGGCCCGGGGACCGCGGTCGAGAACGTCTCCCAGCTGGACGAGGTGGGTCTTGCCGCCGATCCAATGAAGGTCGGCGTCGACGAGCGCGACCTGAGGGTGGGACAGGATGAAGACAAAGCGGTCATAGTCGCCGTGGAGGTCGGCCACGGCCACGACCCGGCTGACGTTCGTCCATTCGTAAGGGATGTCGGCGGCGCGGGCCGGCCCGGCCAGCCAGGCAAGGGCCAGCACCAGGAGGACAAGACCGGGGACCCGGCGGCCTTGGGCGCGTGCCATCATCCGTCTCTCGTTCCCTTATAGCCGTTTCCCGGGGGCGAATCAAGGCCCCCCGTTTGACTCTCCGCCGGCGGTGCTGTTATCCTGGGCGGGCCGTGAATCGGCAGGAAAGGACGGAGGCATGAACCGACGACCGGGTGAGGCTGACGTTCGGAAGGGGCCGAGGCTCGCGGCGGCCGTCGCGGCCTTGGGGCTGGCCGGCGGCCTGATCCTGGCCCTGGCCGCTTGCGGCGGGCCGGAGAAACCCGCTGCGCCGGGGCGGCCGGCCGCGGTCCGGGTCAAGACGGGCCTCGAGGTCTTTCTCGAGAAGCACCTGGACCTGGTCAAAGGCAAGCGCGTCGGACTGATCACCAATCCCACGGGGACCGATGCCGGCCCTGAGGTCGACGATCGAGCTTTTCCGGGCCGATCCGGCGATCCACCTGGTCGCCCTCTACGGGCCCGAACACGGCGTCCGCGGCGACGCGCAGGCCGGCGAATACGTGCCCTTCTATTACGACGAGACGTTCAAGCTGCCGGTGTTCAGCCTCTATGGGCAGTCCTTCAAGCCCGAGCCGGGCATGCTCAAGAACATCGACGCTTATATGCGTTCCCGCGACACCCAGAAAGCGGGCCAGGTCTCGGAGGGGGCCCAGGTCCAAGGCATCGACGTCCTCATCTTCGACATCCAGGACGCCGGGACCCGCGTCTACACCTACATCGCCACCATGGCCACGGCGATGCAGGCCGCGGCCGAAGCGGGCATCGATTTCATCGTCCTCGACCGGCCGGACCCGATCAACGGGGTCGACATGGAAGGAGCGGTCCTCGAGTATCCCGGCCTCAGCTCGTTCATCGGGCTCTACCCGGTCCCGCTGAGGTTCGGCATGACCATCGGCGAGCTGGCCCGCATGTTCAACGACAAGTTCCTGGCGCCCAAAGCCCGCCTGACCGTGATCCCCATGGAAGGCTGGGCCCGTTCCATGTGGTTCGACGAGACGAGGCTGCCCTGGGTCATCCCTTCGCCGAACCTGCCGACCCTGGACTCGGCGGCCGTCTATCCGGGACTCGTCGCCCTCGAAGGCACGAACCTGTCCGAGGGGCGCGGGACGACCCGGCCCTTCGAGCTCTTCGGCGCCCCCTGGATCGACGGCCACGCCTTGACGGCGAAGCTGAATGGCCTCGGCCTTCCGGGGGTGCGCTTCCGCGAGGCCTGGTTCACGCCGTCGTTCTCCAAGTTCCAGGGCCAGCTCTGCGGCGGATGCCAGCTGCACGTGACCGACCGGGCCTCCTTCCGGTCCGTCGCCGCCGTCCTTCACATCATCAAGACGGTCCGGGCCATGTACCCGGACAAGTTCGCCTTCCACGCCGAGTATTTCGACAAGGTCATGGGCACGGCCTCCGTCCGCCAGGCCCTGGAGACGGGGAAGGACGTGCCGGCCATCCTGGCCGGGTTCGAGCCGGGCCTGGAGGCCTTCGCCGCCTTGCGCAAACCCTATTTGCTCTATTAGAATAGATATCTTCCCCTTCGGAGGGAGGATCATCCGGCAAGGAGACTGACGCGATGGCGATGAAGACTCCCCGTTATGCCCTGACGAACCCGGTTTCGCTCCTCCTCGACAAGCCGGCCTCGGATTTCACTCGGGCCGACCTTCTCAAGGTCATCGAAACGAAGCCGATCGAACGGATCACCCTCCACTACACCGCGATCGACGGCAAGCTCAAGGAGCTGACCGTCCCGGCCGCGGACCGCTATCACCTGGAGGCCGTCCTGGCGGAAGGGGAGAGGGTCGACGGGTCCTCGCTCTTCAAGGGCCTGGTCGACATGTCCCTGTCCGACCTTTACGTCATCCCCAAGTACAGCACGGCCTTCTTCAATCCCTTCGATGAGGGCAGTCTCGATCTCGTCTGCCGCTACCTGACCAAAGACGGCACGCCGGCGGCGTTCACGCCCGACACCATCCTGGCCCGGGCGGCCGCTTTGTTCCGCAAGTCGTCCGGCCTCGAGCTCAACGCCCTCGGCGAGCTCGAGTTCTTCCTGCTGACCTCGACGGCCGACCGCTCCTATCCGGTCGAGGCCCACCGCGGCTACCACGGCTCGTCCCCCTTCGCTAAGAGCGGCCCGATCCTGCACGAGATGGTCGCCCACATCACCCGGGTGACCGGGGCCGTCAAGTACGCCCACAACGAGAACGGCTTCATCGACGGCGTCCGCAGCGACCACCCCGAGATCGCCGGCCGGCTGGCCGAGCAGCTCGAGATCGAGTACCTTCCCCGGCCCATCGAGGAGATGGCCGACGACCTGATCATCGGCCGTTGGATCATCCGCAACACGGCCTACCGCCACGGCGCCGTGGCCACCTTCACCCCCAAGCTCGAGGAAGGCGTGGCCGGCAGCGGCCTGCACTTCCATTTGGAGCTGGCCAAGAACGGCCGCAGCGTCATGCGCGGCGAGGACGGCAAGCTCTCGGTCGAGGCCCGCAAGCTCGTCGGCGGGCTCTGCGAATACGCCGATTCGCTGACCGCGTTCGGTAACACCGTCTCCTCGGCCTATCTGCGCCTGGTCCCGAACCAGGAGGCCCCGACCCGGATCTGCTGGAGCGACTTCAACCGCAGCGCCCTCATCCGCGTCCCGCTCGGCTGGACCAATGTTCACGGGCTGGCCCGTCGCGTCAACCCGGCCGACACGTCCGAGTTCGTCGACGATCACGGCGGACGCCAAACCGTGGAGATCCGCAGCCCCGACGGCAGCGCCATGATCCACCTGGCCCTGGCCGGGATCGCCATGGCCGCCAACTGGGCTTTCCGCAGCGACCTGACCCTGTTCAAGGACTATGGCCCGCTCGAGCTGGCCGACAACCTCTACGTCAAGGGCAACATCTTCTCCGACAAGGAGCTGCTCAAGCGCCTGCCGGTCCTGCCCGCGAGTTGCGTCGAGTCGAGCCGGGTCCTTCTTCAGAAGCGGGGCCACTACGAGCGCGACAGCGTCTTCCCGCCCAGTATCATCGACTACGTAGTCGCCCAGCTCCAGGCCGAGAACGACGAGTTCATGAACAAGAAGCTCAACGACATGCCGGCCCACGAAAGGCTCCTCGAGGTCCGCCGGATCATGCACAAGGACCTGCACAAGAATTGACCCGTGACGCCCTGACCTCCCGGGAACGCTGGCTGGCCCTCTTCGCCGGCCAGAAGCCGGACCGCGTGCCGACCGATTACTGGGCGACGCCGGAGTTCGACCGGAAGCTCAAAACCCGCCTCGGCTGCCGGACCCGCCGGCAGATGCTCGATACGCTCGGCGTCGACTACGAGGTCTGGCTCAAGCCGGAATACGTCGGCCCGCGCCTGCCCCGGATGCAGGACGAGTTCGGCCGCCGCTTCCGCAGCGTCGACTACGGCCCCGGGCAATACCGCGAATGCATCCACTTCCCCCTGGCCGGCTTCAGGAGCGTGGCCGAGATCGAGAGGAACTACACCTGGCCGACGGCCGACTGGTGGGACTATCGCGGCGTCCGGGCCGGGGCCGACCGCGCGGCCGGCCATCCCATCCGGGGCGGCGGCTCCGAGCCCTTCCTCATCTACAAGGAGCTCCGCGGGCATGGAGCAGGCCTTCGTCGATCTCGTCGAGAACCCCGAGATCGTCCATTACTGCCTGGGCAAGCTCTTCGACCTGGCCTACGAGAATGCCGTCCGGATCTACGAGGCGGTGCCCGGCCGGGTCGACATCTCTTATATCGCCGAGGACATGGGCGGCCAGACCGACCTGATGATCTCGGTCCGTCACATCCGCGAATATCTCCTGCCTGGCATGAAGCGTATGATCGACCTGGCCCACCAGGCGGGCGCCCACGCCTTCCATCACAACGACGGGAGCTGCTGGCGCATCATCCCGGACCTGATAGGGCTCGGCATCGACCTCCTCAACCCGCTCCAATGGCGCTGCCCCGGCATGGAGAGGGAGAGGCTCAAAGCGGAGTTCGGGCCGCATGTCGTTCTCCACGGCGGCATGGACAACCAGCACACCCTGCCCTTCGGGACGGTCGACGAGGTCCGGCGTGAGGTCGAGGACAACCTCCGCATCCTCGGCGCGGGGGGCGGCTATATTCTCGCGCCGTGCCACAACATCCAGGCCATCACGCCTGTCGAGAACGTTATCGCGATGTACGACGCCGCCCGCGAGCTCGGGCGTTCATAAAATCCGACTCGACCCGCAATGGCTCAAATGAGGGAAGTCAGACTCTTGCGGCGGGCTTCGAAATCCGGCACCAGGCGTTTCCAGAGGGAATTGAATCCGGTCTGAAGGTCCTCATAGAGGCCCGCGTTCTTCCGATCCGGCTCGGCCCTCAGCCGGCCCTTGGCGACCCACTTGTCGGCGATGTCCGCGATCTCGACCTTCTCGCCTTCCGCCAGCCGCCAGTTCCAGACGGCCTGAAGGGCCGCCCCGAAGGCCGCCGCCTCGGTCTCCTTAAGCGTGACGACAGGCGTCCCAAGGACGTCGGCCACGATCTGAAGCCAGGTCCGGCTCTTGGCTCCGCCGCCGGTCGCCCGGATCTCGTCCGGCCTCAAGCCCAGCTCCCTCATCCGGCCGAAGCCGTAGCCCAGATTGAGGACCGTGCCTTCCATGACCGAGCGGACGATATGGGCGGTGTCGAAGGTCCGGCGGTCGAGACCGAAGAAGACGGCGCTCGAGAAGGGGAGGACCGGCACCCTCTCGCCGTCGACGAAGGGTAGGAAGACGAGACCGTCCGATCCGGGAGCGGCCCGCCGGGCCAACCGCTCGAGCGCGGCGTTGTCGAGGCCGAACAGCGACTTGACGATCTCGGTCGTGTTGGTCACGTTCATCGTGCAGAGAAGGGGCAGCCAGCCGCCGGTGCTGTCGCAGAACGCCGCGATCTCGCCCTCTGGATCGACGAAGGGGCCGGCGAAGTACGAATAGACCGTGCCAGACGTGCCCAGGCTCAGCGTCGAGACGCCGGCCCGGACATTGCCGCTGCCGATCGCGCCCATCATGTTGTCGCCGCCGCCGCTCGCGACGAGGACCCGGCCGAAGCCGAAGCGCGCGGCCACGACCTTCCGCACCAGGCCGACGGGCTCTCGCGGATGGCTGAGCGGCGGGAGCTTGCCGGCCAGCGCGGGATCGATCGCCGCCAACGCCTTCTCGTCCCAGCGCCGCCGGCGGATGTCCATGAGCCCCGTGCCCGAGGCGTCGCCGTATTCCATGTGGGCCCGTCCGGTCAGCCAGTAATTGAGATAGTTGTGGGGGAGAAGGGCGGTCGCGAGGCGCGCGTACCGCTCCGGCTCATGCCGCTTGAGCCAGAGGATCTTCGAGGCCGTGAAGCCCACGGCCGGGGCGAGCCCGAGCCGGGAGATGGCCTCGCTGCGGCCGCCGAGCCCGGCGACGATGTCCCCGCACTCGGGGACGGTCGAGGTGTCGTTCCAGAGCTTGGCCGGACGGATGACCCGTCCCGCGGCATCGAGGGGGACGAAGCCGTGCTGCTGGCCGGAGACGCCGAGAGCCACGACCTTGGCCGGGCCGATCCCGGCTTCCTTGAGCGCGGCGCCCATGGCCTTGCCGGCCGCGGCGACCCAAACGGCCGGGTCCTGCTCGCTCGCCCCGGGCCCCAGCCCTCCGATCATGGCGTGCGGCGATTTCCCCCGGCCGAGGACCCGGCCCGAGCCGGCGTCCACGACCAGCGCTTTCGTCCCTTGGGTCCCGGAATCGATGCCGATGGCATACTGGGGCATGGTCCACCTCGCTCGTCCGATTCTAGGGGAGCGTCCGGCCGGGTGTCAAACCGCAAAACGGCCTTATCATTCCGTTTCTTGACATTTCATACTCCCTCCTTCTTAATAGACTAAAAATGGTAAGGTAGGGACTAATGTGCAAAGGATCGCCGCCAAGATCGCTCTGCCTTCGGGATCGATCGGCGCTTCTCGTCCTGGGCGCCCCGGCAGGCCCAGGCACGGGCCGGCCGAGCCGCCGCACGGGACGGGGCTCATCCCGCTCGACGCCGCCGAGCTCGAAGGGCATCGTCGCGAATTTCCCCCGGGTCACCCGGGTCAGCCTCAATCCGCTCGGCTTCGAGCGGATCAACGCCATCCGGGCCGCCAAGGGCAGGCCGTGCCTCGACCCGTCGGCAGGCTCGCCCGTCGGCGGCCGAAGTAGAGAGGGACCGTGGCCGGCCGCGGGGCGGCCGTCGGCCTCTCCGGAGGCCACGGTCAAGAGGGCGCCGGCGATCTGCCGGTCAGCGTCGACAACAGCCTGCTGCGCTTCTTCCCGCCTATCCGGACCAGGGCAGTCTCGGACTCCTGCGCCAGCTTCGCCACGACCTACGTACCAGCTCTCGCACATGACCGCTCTCCAGCGCAACCTCGACATCCGCAACGACGGCCGACAACACCAACAAGTACTCGCCGAAATGGACCTACAACATGATCAACGGCGGCGAGGACAACGGTTCGAGCCTCTACGAGAACTACACGATCATCCGGAGCGCCACGGGGCGGCGACCTGGGCCGAATTCCCCTACAACTCAAATTACCGGGCCTGGAGCCTGAACGGCACGGTCTGGCGGAACGCCCTCGGCGCCCGGACCAGGACCATCCAATACGTCTCCGACCGTCCGCGCGACGCCGGCCTGGCGCAGCTCAAGGCGCTCCTGGCAGACGGATATGTCCTCGTCTTCGGGACCTACATCAATTCCTGGGTCTTCAACGACGGCCGGCGACGACACCTCGACCACGGACGACGACGCCGCCCGTCGGCAAGCATGTGGCCTATTATCTAAACGGCTACGACGGCTCCCATGCCATGACCATCGTCGGCTACAACGACGCCGTCTGGACCGACATCAACTCCAACGGCGTTATCGACGCCGGCGAGAAAGGGGCCTTCCGCATCGCCAACTCCTGGGGGACCGGCTGGTAAGAGCAGCGGCTTCACCTGGCTGGCCTACGACGCTTTCAGAGCGATCCCTCGGCCCTGCCCGACGGCCCCTTGACCGGGCGTATCGGGCGCCTTCCAGGACGACATGGTCTATGTCCTGACGGCCCGCAACAAGTATACGCCGCTCATGGTCGGCGAGTTCACGGTGACCCACGTCAAGAGAGACCAGCTGATGACGCTCCTCCGCCGCTCTTCGACCTCGACGACGACCCCGACGACCACCTGGACCCCGGCCATGCTCCATAACCAGGGCGGCGCCTACGCGTTTGACGGGACGACGACAGCCGTGGCCGGCACGTTCGTCCTGGACTTCACCGACATCCTGACCGCCGGCGCCGGCGTGCAGCGTTATTACCTCGGAATCGGTGACAGCAGGGTCCCCGACCCCGCGACCCTCAGCGCCTTCAAGATCGTGGACCTGACGACCGAACCGGATACGGAGATTGTCTCCTCACTCGTGCCGCAGACGGTCGACGGCGGAATGGTTCACGCTTATGTGGATTACAACTATGCCGGCCCGGCCTACGACAACCCGCCACAGCTCAGCTTGCCGCGGCTCAATAACGGAATTGGGAGGCCGGCCGACACGTTCATGTACCAGGTCCGCTACTATGACCCGGACGGCGACGCGCCGTCGACCATGAACGTCGTGGTCGACGGGACCCCCTACGCCATGACCCTGTTGTCCGGCCAGGCCGCCGACGGCTGGTACACTCTGGGCCTGGCGCTCGCGGCTGGCAGCCACGATTATTATTTCTATTTCGAAGACGGCCACGGCGAGTCGGCTCGGGCCCCCCTCGCCGGCGCCGCCGCCGGACCTGCGGTCTACGATCTCCTGCTGGACGCGATCTCGCCGACGCTCGCCGGGCTCGGCGGCGCCGCGTTCACGCTGGCCGCTGGCGGCACCGACTTCACGAGCGGCGCGGTCGTGACCTGGGATGGGGCGGACCGGACGACGACCTACGTCTCGAGCACCCGCCTGGAAGCGGCCATCCCCGCGTCCGACCTGGCACTGGGAAGAGTGGTCGCGGTCGCCGTCCGCAACGAGCTCGGTTCCATCAGCAACATCCAGACCTTCACCGTCAACAATCCGGCCCCCATCATGGGCGCGATCATTCCGGCCTCGGCCACCGGCGGCGGGCCGGCCCTCACCGTGACCCTCCAAGGCTGGTATTTCGCCCCCAATGCGACGGCCCGGTGGGACGGGGCCGACCGCCCGACGACCTACGTCAGTCCGACCGAAATCCAGGCCGCGCTCACGGTCGCCGACCTGTCCGTGCCCCGGGACCATGGTTTCACCGTCAGAAATCCCGCCCCGGCCGGCGGCGTGACCGCGAGCCAAACGTTCAGCGTCTCCGGCTTTTCGATCGCGGCGCCGAGCCCGACGGCGAACGTCGCCGCGGGGCTCTCGGCCGCCTTTCCGATCGAGGTCACGCCGCGCTACGCCTCGTTCGATTCGGCCATCTCGTTCAGCTGCTCGGGGCTGCCCCGCGGCACCACGGCGACCTTCTCGCCCGCGACCGTGACGCCCGGCATCTCCCTCGTGTCGACGACGTTGACCCTCACCACCAGGGCCGCGACGGGCGGCGCGGGGGCCGGGCCCGTGTCCGGGCCGCGGGGTCCGGTGCCGCCTATCCTGCCTCTGACCCTTCTCGGGGCAACCTTGATCGCCCTGGCCCTGGCCGCCTATTCCTTTGCCCGTCCACCGTCCAGGCGCGCCCTTCCGGCCGCCCTGATAATCCTGCTCCTCCTTCTTGAGCTGGCCGACTGCGGTGCGGGGGGAAGCGGCTCCCAGGACCAGGGAACGCCGTCCGGGACTTATGACATCACGGTCATCGCGACCTCGAGCAACCTGACGGCCACGACCACGATCACCCTGACCGTCCTGTGAGCCGCTGGCTGGCCGGGGCAAGCCGAATTGCGCTAAAATAATCCTTTCGTCCCTTGGGTCCCGGAATCGATGCCGATGGCATACTGGGGCATGGCCCACCTCTTTTCGCCCCGATTCTAGGGGAGCGTCCGGCCGGGTGTCAAACCCCAGGCGGCCTCCCATTCCGTTCCTTGACATTTCAAAATCCCTCCTTCTAAATAGACTAAACCTATGAAAGCAGGGACTTGTGCATAGGATCATCGCCAGGATCGCCGCCTTCGGATTGCTCGGGCTTCTCGTTCTGGCCTCCCCGCAGGCCCAGGACAAGCTGAACGGGTCGCCGCACGCGACCGGCCTCATCCCTCTCGACGCCGCCCAGCTCGAGGGCATCGTCTCGAATTTTCCCCGGATCACCCGTGTGGGGCTCAATCCAATCGGCTTCGAGCGCCTCAACGCCGTCCGGGCCGCCAAGGGCCAGGCCGGCCTCGATCCCCAGCTCGTCTCTCCCGTGGGCAGCGAGGTCGAGAGCGCCTTGGCCGGCCGAGCGGCTTCGCCGCAAGCTGTCGCGGCGATCGAGGGAGCCGAGGACCTGCCCGTCAGCGTCGACAACAGCCTGCTGCGGTTCTTTCCGCCGATCCGCAACCAGGGCCTGCTCGGCTCCTGCGCGAGCTTCGCCTCGACCTACGTCCAGCTGTCGTACATGACGGCCTTCCAGCGCAACCTGGATATCCGCGACCCGGCCGACAACACCAACAAGTATTCGCCCAAGTGGTCTTACACGATGATCAACGACGGCGAGGACGAGGGGTCGTCGCTCTACGAAAATTACGTCCTCCTCCAGCGGCACGGGGCCGCGACCTGGGCGGAATTCCCGTACGACGCGAACTTCAAGGCCTGGTGCCTTAACGCGGCCGCCTGGCGGCACGCCCTCAACGTCCGGACCAAGGCCATCCAATATGTCCAAAGCGTCTCCTCCGACGCCGGCCTGACGCTGACCAAGGAGCTCCTGGCCGACGGCTATGTCCTCGTCTTCGGGACTTACATCAATTCCTGGGTCTTCAAAGCGGCAGGGGACGACCCCTCGACCACCGACGACGCCTCCGCCGTCGGCCGCCAGGTCGCCTATTATCTCGACGGCAGCGACGGCTCCCACGCCATCACCATCGTCGGCTACAACGACGCCGTCTGGACCGACATCAACGGCAACAGCGTCATCGACCCGGGCGAGAAGGGGGCCTTCCGCATCGCCAACACCTGGGGAACGGGCTGGTACGAGTCGGGCTTCACCTGGCTGGCCTATGACGCCCTGAAAAGCACCTCGGCCGTGGCCGGCGGTCCCTCGACCGGGCGGATCGGCGCCGTCCAGGGGGACATGCTCTATGTGTTGACGGCGCGCAACAACTATTCGCCGTTCATGATCGGCGAGTTCACGGTCAGCCATCTCAAGCGGGACCAGCTCAGGATGAGCCTCGGACGATCGAACACCACGGCCACGTCGCCGACGTCGACTTGGTCGCCCAAGGCCCTTCAGAACGAAGGTGGGGCTTTGGCCTTCGACGGTTCCACCACGGCCGTCAGCGGGACCTTCGTCCTGGACTTCACCGACCTCCTCGTCCAAGGGGCGGGCGCCCAGCGGTACTATCTGGGGGTGAACGATTCCACGACCGCCGACCCCGCGACCCTGAGCGCCTTCAAGATCGTCGACCTGACGACCGATCCGGACGCCGAGGGCGTCTCCTCGCTCGTGCCGCAGACGGTCGACAACCAGCAGGCCTACGCGTACGTCGACTACACGTACGCCGGCTCGGGCTACAACGATCCGCCCCAGCTCTCGTCCCCCCAGGTCAGTCCCGTGACCGGCAACGCCGGGGGCACCTTCACCTTCAACGTCCGCTACTCCGATCCGGACGGGGACATCCCGACGGTCAAGAACCTCATCCTGGACGGCACTCCCCAAACGATGAACCTGCTCGCTGGTCAACAGGCGGCCGACGGCTGGTACACCCTGCCCGTCACGCTGAACGCCGGGGGGCACAGCTACGCCTTCTATTTCGAGGACGGCAAGGGCGAGTCGGCCCGCACCCCTCCGGCAGGGGCGATCAGCGGCCCTGCGGTCTATGGCCACGTCGTGACCTCACTCGCGCCGTCGGGCGCGAGGACGGGCGACCCAGGTTTTGCCCTGACGGTGAACGGCGACAAGTTCGCGAGCGGCGCGGTCGTGACCTGGGACGGCGCGGACCGGACGACGACGTTCGTTTCTGCCGCCCGCGTGGACGCGGCCATTCCGGCCACCGATCTGGCCCTCGGCAAGACGGTCGCGATCGTCGTCCGCAACCCGGGCGGGGTCCTGAGCAACGCCATGACCTTCGCGGTCAGCAATCCCGCGCCGACCCTGACCTCGATCAGCCCGGCCTCGCTGACCGGAGGGGCCTCCGGCGCCGTCCTGACCGTCCATGGCAGCGACCTCGTCTCCAATACCGCCGTGCGCTGGAACGGGGAGGACCGCGAGACGACCTATTTCAGCGCCACGGAAGTCCGCGGGGTCTCTCACGCCCGACGATATCGCCGCCGGCGGCGATTTCGCGGTTACCCTGGTCAACCCGGTCCCGGGCGGCGGGTCCTCCGCGGGCCTGACGTGCAGGGTCTCCGATTTCACGGTCGGAGCATCGCCCGCTGAAGCCAGCGTCGCGGCGGGTCACGCGGCTGTCTATACGGTCGAAGTGACCCCGCAGCATGCGTCGTTCGATGCCCCGATCGCCCTGAGCTGCGCCGGCTTGCCCAGCGGGTCCTCGGCCGCGTTCTCGCCGGCCTCGGTAACGCCAGGCGCGGGAGTAGCGTCCGTCACGATGACCATATCAACGACGGCCCGGGCCGGCTCGACAGGGGGAGTGGCCTTCGGGGCCGGGGGCCCCAGGCTGCCGTTCCTGGAACTCCTCGTGCTCGGCGCCGTCCTGACAACCTTGTTGGGCCTTCGCTTGAACCTCGGCCGGCCCTTCCGAAAGCTCCTGGCCGCCGCCCTGGTCCTCCTGGCCATCTGTCTCTCCGGCTGCGGCGCCGGGGGCGGGACGTCGACCCCGAAGACGGGGACGCCCGCCGGAACCTATGATCTCTCCGTCTGGGCTGCCTCCGGGACATTGGACGCCCACGCGTCGGTCACCTTGGTCGTGCAATGACACCCTGGCAAGCCCGGAGCCGGAGAACATCCGGAAAGGATCGGTGATGATCATGGCCAAGCGTTCGGCGACGGCCCTTATCGCTCTCTTCTTGCTCTCTACCCTAGCGTCCGCGGCCGACCGGGCCGGGACCTCGGTCACGCTCAAAGCCAGCTATTTTTTTCCGAGCGACAGCGTCTTCCGCGAGGTCTATTCGACCGGCCTCTTCTATGGGGCGGATGTCGCCGTTCCGGTCGCGGGGCCCCTCAGGCTCTGGGCGGGCGCGGAGCTCTTCGCCCAGACCGGCCAGCTCTCGATCTCCGAAGAACCGACCAAGGTGCGCATCCTGCCGCTCTTCGCCGGGCTTCGCCTCGAATTCGATCGGTCGAAGATCCGTCCCTATCTCGGCGCGGCGGCGGCCTATTTCCTCCTGCATGAAGAGAACCCGTTGGGCACGGCGAATGAGGGAGGGATAGGCCTCATCAGCCAGGCCGGCGTCCAAACCCGGTTGTCCGGGGCCCTGCGCCTCGACATCTTCGCCGGCTATCGGGCCTGCACGGTCCGTTCCCGGGGCGACGATCCCGTCTCGGCGAAGCTCGGGGGCTTTTCCGCCGGCCTCGGCCTGACCGTTCATTTCTAAAAAATGGGGACGTTTCAAAAAATGGGGACGTTTCTATTTTTAAAATTAATGTTCTATTTTGAAAAATAGAAACGTCCCCATTTCCTTTCTCCCTTGAATTGGCCCCCGGGGACCGCTAAACTGGGAGGCATGAAAAAGACCGCCCCGGCCGCTGCGGCCGTCCTGATGATCGTCGCTCTCGCCGCCCTGTCCTTTGCCATCATGAAGCCCGGCGAGAAGCTCGTTCCATTCTCGCTGAAGAATGTCGACGGCAAGGACTACACCGTCGCCATGGAAGGCGGCCGCCTGACGCTCATCGTCGCGGAGGCGGTCGCCGGCCAGACCAAGATCGTGAGATCCCACCCGGCCGGGGTCCTGATCGATTTCTGGGCCACCTGGTGCGTGCCCTGCCGCAAGGCCATGCCCCACATGCAGAAGCTCCATGAGACCTACAAGCCCGCCGAAGGCCAGACCGAGGGCGGCCTGCGCGTCTTCGGCATCGCCATCGACGACGCCGGCGGCAAGGTCGTCGTGCCCTTCTACCAGAAGCTCAAGATCACTTATCCCATGCTGGCCGACGCGCCCTCGGTGCCGCCCGCGGCGGGCGTGGCTGCGAAAGCTCTGGACATGGCCAAACGGTACGGCGTCCAGGAGATCCCCGTCGTTTATCTCATCGACGCCAGCGGGACCATCACCCACGCCCACATAGGATTCAAGGAAGAACATATCGCCGAGCTCGAAGCCGCGGTCAAGTCACTCCTCGCCGGGGCCCCCAAGTGAAGCGACGCTTGCCCTGGATCCTGCTGGCCGTCTCGCTCGCGCTGATGGCGGCCGGGCTCCTGCTCGGCGAGTACCGGACCACCCTCGAGAAGGCGATCACGGTCTGCCTCGACTGCATCGGGATCGGGTGAGCGGGACCATGGCCGTTGACCGTTCCGCCCGCCCCGCCCGCAAATCCCCGAAGCCCCGCGACCGCAGGCCGTGGTATCAAGCCGGTTTTGCCCTGGCCCTGAACGCCTGGATCCCGTCCTGGTTCCGGGGCGAGATCTTCCAGGGCGGGATCAAAGGCGTCTGTGTCCCGGCCCTCAACTGCTACTCCTGTCCCTCCGCCCTGGGCGCCTGCCCCATCGGGGCCATGCAGACGTTCTTCGGCGGACTCCGCTTCAACCTTTCCGTCGCCCAGAAGAGGTTCGGGTTCTATGTCGCGGGCCTGATGGCGGCGGTCGGCAGCGCGGTCGGCCGTCTGCCCTGCGGCTGGATCTGCCCCTTCGGCTTCATCCAGGAGCTCATCCACAAGATCCCGACCCCCAAGCTGCGGATCCCCCATTGGATGACCTACTTCCGCTATGCCGTTCTTGCGGTCATGGTCGTGGCCCTGCCCCTGCTCATCGTCGATGAGTTCGGCTACGGCGAGACCTGGTTCTGCAAGTGGATCTGCCCTTCCGGGACCCTCGAGGCCGGCCTGCCCCTCATGCTCATCAAGCCCGACCTGCGGACGCTTGTCGGGTTCATGTTCCTCTGGAAGGTGGGCCTGCTCGTCCTGTTCATGGCCTGGTTCGTTTTCACCATCCGGCCCTTTTGCCGGACGGTCTGCCCCCTCGGGGCCTTCTGGGGCCTTTTCAACAAAGTCAGCCTGTTCCGCATGAACGTCGACGACGAGAAGTGCACCCTCTGCGACAAGTGCCACAAGGATTGCCCGGTCGACATCAAGATCTACGAAAAGGCGAACTCGCCGGACTGCATCCGCTGCCTGCGCTGTGTCTCGTCCTGCAAGTTCGGGGCGATCAGCTACGAGTTCCTGGGCAAGAAGGAAACTTCGCCGGACCTCCGGGCCGCCCCTAAAGCGTCTTGACCAGCGCCCCCCAGCGCTTGTCCAGCTTGAAGCCGTGCCGCAGGAAGAACCCCGGCAGGTAGAGGTGCGTCATGACCAGGGGCACGCTCTGGCTGGCCAGGCGGGCGCAGAAGTCCTCGAGCGCCGCCCCGCCGAGCCCTGACGACTTCAGCCGCGAGGTCACGGCGATGACGTCGATCCAGGCCACCCGCCTCGACAGCATCCGGTAGCACAGCCCCCCGACGATCCGCTCCTGGGCGTCCTTGAGGACGAAGTGGCGGTCCTGCTGGGAGACGATCTTGGGGTAGTGCTCCTTGAAGAACAGCCGATAAGCCTGGCCGATCTCGGCCGGATCGACGGTCTCGCTGAACGTGTACGACCGGCCGGCCCGGTCGGCCAGGAAGGATTGGACGACGACCCGCCGCTCGCCCTCGTCGCCCTGCGTGACGACGTCGAGGCGGCGGTCCCGTTCGAGCCGAGGGAAGACCAGCCGGCTGAAGACCAGGCGGTCGCGCTCGTCGCCAAGGGCCGCTTGGAGATCCGACAGCTCGACCTGGTGGACGGCCGGCACGTCGAGGGCCGCGTGGAGCCGGGCCAGCAGCCGGTCGAACAGGGCCTCGATGCGCTCGCTCCGGCCCGCGAAGTACGTATGCCGGTAAAGGTAATAGCGGACGATCTCCGGGAAGCGATCGAGGGCGTAGCGGCGGCAGAGATCGAGAACCTTGCGCTCGCGGTCGCGCGGGGCGGCCAGAGGGTCGGCCTGACGCCACTCCCGGTAGGCCTCGACGGCGCTTTCCGCCGGCAGCGGGATCGCGTACGTGGAATCGAACTCGGACCGATAGCGGCGCAGCCGGCCGGCCAGGTCCACGCCCGGGAAGACCGGCGCCGGGCTCCGCTCGAGGTCCGCTTGGAGGTCGGCAAAAAAGGCGGAGGCCTTGTCGCGGCCCATGGCATCGTAGGCGGCCTCGAAGATCCAGTCCGGATCGAGATGGTCCTTGGCCCAGGGGTAGTTGGCCGAGGCGCGGCGATAGAAGCCGTCGATCATCGGCCGGACGATGGCCAGGGGCCCGCTCGAAGGCCGCCAGCCGTCGAGAGAAGCAAGGAAGGTGTCGTCCCTGAACTCGAGCTCGGGCACGACGACGTTGACGGGGGAGACGCGGCCGGGCAGGATGCGGCGGCCGCTCGTCTGCCAGGCCCGGAAGAGAGCCGACATGGCCTCGACGTAGAGCTTGCGCCAGGCCGACGGCGGCGGCAGGGGCGCGTCCGCGGCCCGGCGGCCCGAGAACTCCCGGATCTTCTCCCAGACCGTCAGGTCGCCGAGATGGCGCCAGGTGACGGCCCCGGTCTTCTCGTCCGTCGCCCCGAGCGGCGGCAGCACGCGCGGCCCCTCCGGCTGATCGGACAGGACGGCCGACCAGAGCCGGGCCTCGCGTTCGGCCCCGTCGCGACGGCCGTCGGGCAAGACGAGCTTGAGATCGAAATGGCGGCCGGACAGGGTGTTGACGCTGACCCGGTAGGTCGTCCGCCGCGGGGCGCTGTAGATGCGCGAGACCCAGAGGCCATCCGGAGCGATCTCGGCCGGGTCGAAGCCCTCCGCCCCGCACGCCAGCCAGATCGAATCTCTCAGGAAGCCGGGGCGGTCGAGGGCGGCCCGGACGCGGCGGGCCTCGGCCGGGGTGACGCTGTCGTCGCAGACCGCGCGCGGGGGACGCTTGGCCGAGGCGGACCGGGGCGGCTTGGTTTCGACGTGCCGCTCGGAGCGGCGGATCATGCGGTCGAGCTCGCGCTCGGCCGCCTCGGCCAGCCGCTCATCGGCCCGATGCAGGACCCAGCTGGCCAGCTCGGCCCGGACGGAGCTGAAGTAGGCCGGCTCCCGGACCGCCAGGTCCGCCAGGAGCCTGAAAATGCGCTCGAACTGAAGCCGTCCCGGCTCGGGGACCGGCCAGTTCAGCCGTTCGCGGTAGGCCCGCAGGCGGATGCGGAAAGCGTCGAGGCGGCCCCGTCCAAAGCGCGTCGAGACGATCTCGTCGATGCTTTCGCGATTGAGGAAGGGCAGGCCGGAGTAGACGAACGCGGGGATGACCTCCCCGTAGTCGATATCGGGGTCGTGGAGGAGCAGGATGCGGTAGGCCCAGCACCGCAGCCTCTCCTGGGGATGGTAGGCCAGGGCCCTCAGCCGGGCCCGGACGAGCTCCTCCATCCGCAACGGCGACTCGTAGAAGACGCGCTCGACCTCGGCCAGGAGAGAGTCGGGGGGCGCGCCGGGCGAGAACAGGAGCTCGCTGAGCTGGAGGTGCAGCCGGGCCAGCCGGTCGTCGGCGATCTTGGCCGGCGCGCTGAGCTCGGGGACCGCGTAGGTCCGGGCCCTGCGGCGCGGCAGGGCCACCCGGCCGGTGGCCGGCTCGAGCGGCAGGTCCCAGCCCTCCTTGACCGGGGCGAACGCGGCCAGGGAGGGGTTGCCGGCCCAGAGAACAGGTTGGCGGGCCAGGACCCCGAGATCCAGGATCCCGCCCTCGATCTCGTACTCCAGATCGCCGACGAGCCAGGTCCCCGGTTCCGGGCCCTGCCGCAAGGGCAGGCCCAGGCCCCGGTTGAGGTCCTTGAGGCCCTGGCGGTCCCGGACGATCTCGTCCTCGAGGATGCCGAGATCGCGGAAGAACCAGAGCGGGATGCGGACGATCAGGCCGAGGCCGGGGAGATCGACTGTCCGTCGCCGGTAGAGGTCGTCGATGATGGGGGCGAACGAGGCCTCGATGCGCTTGCGGACGTACGAGCCTTTGGCGGTGAGCTCGCCCCGGTCGGGGCTGAAGTCGCGGGCGAGGACGTCGAAGTTAATGATCCGTCTCATAGGGCGCCAGGCCGTCGTTGGCGGCCGTGACGATGCGGCGATAATATTCGCGGGCGTTCTCCGGTCCGAGGCCCTGGGCGAGGACCTGGTCGCCGTAGTCGGGAACAATGAACAGGACGTTGTAGGGACGGCCGTCCCCGACGAGGAAGGTCCGCTTGATGCCGGGGACGCCGGCGAACTTGTCCTCGACCTTGCGCGGGGCGATGGTCTGGCCGCGGTTGTTCTTGTAGATGTCCTTGATCCGGTCGACGATCTGGTAATAGCCGTTGGCGGCCCGTTCGAAGACGTCGCCGGTCCGGAGCCAATGGTCTTTCTCCTGATCGCCGCCGGGAACCGGGATGATGTCCCCGGGCCCCTTGTCCTCGAGATAACGGCCAACATAATGGCCGCTGACCTGGAGCTCGCCCTCGGGGCCGAGCCGGGCCCGCAGGCCGGGGAGAGGCAGCCCGTGCGAGCCGTCGACGTAGCCGCCGGGCGGGGTCATGGTGATCCCGCCGGTGACCTCGGTCATCCCGAAGCCGCTCATGAGCTCGATCCCGTGGCTCCCGAAGAAACGGAAGACGCGCGGGTCCAGGTAGCCGGCGGCCGAAAGACCCCAGGCCAGGTTCGGTCCGACGATCCCCCGGACGATCGCCGTCGGATCGGCCCCGGGCGGGGCCGCGTCGATCTTCTCCAAGCACCTCTCATGGAGCTGGGCCCAGCGGACGGGGACGCTGATGAACCCGGTCGGCCGGATCTTCGGCAGCAGGTTGAACAAGGTCTCGGCCGAGGGATTCGCGGCGAAGACGTAGGTGCCGCGCCAGAAGATCGCGCCGAGCATCTCCAGGTAGCGGCCGAACGTGTGATAGAGCGGCAGGAAGCTCAGGAAAACCTCGCCGGGCCCGACCATGGGCAGAGCCGCCGCCCGGGCGAAGCGCTTGGCGACGAGGTTATAGATGGAGAACGAGACGCCCTTGGGCCGGCCCGTCGAGCCGGAGGTGAACATGACCGTGGCCACTTCGTCGATCCGGAAGCCGCGCCGCTTGGCCAGAAGGCCGTCGACTTCGCGGCTGCCCATCTGTTTGCAGAGCTCGGTCAGGAAGATGACGCCGGGATCGTCGTCCCTCAAGGCCGGGTCCGTGACCAGGATAAGGAAAGGCTTGATCGTCCGCCGCCGGGCTTCCTTCAGGAGCCCGATGCGGTCGCGGTCGTTGGCCAGGACCAGGTTGATCGCCAGGCTATCGAAGATCCCGACCAGGTTGTCGACGTTGAAATGGGGGTTGAGCGGGGTGCAGAGGACGTCATAGAAGAGGCAGGCCAGATCGACGAACGCCCCTTCGGCGTGATTCTCGGCATAGACCGCCAGGCGGGGATCGACTCCCTGACGGCCGGCCAGGGCATGGATCGCTCCCGCCGTCTCGCGGATGTGACGGCCCGCGGCCTCGTAGCTCCAGAGCCGGGGCGGGGAGACCGCCATGTCCTGGAACAGGGTCCGGCCCGGCGATTCCCGGACCCGGTCCTCGAACATGTCCTTCAGCCCATAGCTCGTCCGGGCGATCAACTTGAAAGAGACCTCGGCCCAGCGATCGAGCAGCTCGGGGCGGCCGAGCCCGCGAAGGAACTCGGGGTTCGAGGTCAGTCTAAGGAATTCCCGGGCGGTGCGCCCTTCCGTCCAGTCAGGGGAGTCTAACGCGGCCTCGACCCTTTCCAACAGGACCGGCGCGAGGTCCTTTCCCTGCCGGAGGCGCTCTTCCGGGACCGAGCCCGGCAGGCTCCTGATAAGGGTCTCGAGCTCTTGACGGAAATTAGGTTTGATCTTGGTCATGGACGTCCGTCGACCATTATATAACATCCGGCGTCAATGGTTCAAGTGGTCTTTTAATGGACCAGACCTTTTCTTATTATAAGGCTTGACATAGTATAATATAGTGGTATATATATGGTATATACCTTTATATTCTGGTACGGACCAAAGGAGCGAGAATGGACAAGCTCAATCTCGAGAAATTCCCCGGGGCCAAGCCAGCCTACCAGCAGATCATGTCTTTCTTCGAAAAGCAGATCCAGTCGGGCCGTCTGAAGCCCGGCGAGAAGCTGCCTGCGGAGCGGGACCTGGCCGAAGAGCTCAATACGGCCCGCGGCACGGTCAAGAAGGCCTATGAGGAGCTCGTCCGCCGCCGGCTCATCGAAGCCTCTGCCGGCCGGGGCAGCTTCGTCGCTCCCGACCGGCACGGTCCGGCCGAGAGCCGCAAGGACAAGGCCCTCCGGCTCATCGACGAGCTCATCGACGAGCTGGCCCGCCTCAAGTTCACGCCCCATGACATCCGCATCTTCTTCGACCTGAGGCTGCTCGGGCGCGAGGAGGACCTCCTGAACCTCAACGTGGCGGCCATCGACTGCAACCCCGAGACCCTGTCCATCATCGAACGCCAGTTCCAGATCATCCCCCATGTCAACCTGGCCAAGGTCCTGATCGACGACATCTTCGAGGACCCCGCCGGGGTCGGACCGCCTGGGCAGCTTCGACCTCATCCTGTCGACCACCACCCACTTCCAGGAGGTCCTGGAGCATTTCCCCGAGCTGCGGTCCAAGATGGTCCAGGTGGCCGTGGCCCCGACCCGCGGCTCGGTCATCGCCATGGCCCGGCTCGCGCCCTCGCAGAAGATCGGCGTCGTCTGCGAGTCGAAGCGGTTCCTGGAGATCGTCCTCGACCACCTCAAGGCCTTCGATATCCCGGCCGGGGCGGTCGAGCCGCTGTTCTGGTCCGACTTCGACCGGCTGGACACGTTCATCGCCGGGCTCGACGCCGTCATCGTCCCGGCCGGCTATTCCCTGCAGCGCAACCGCGAGCACCTGGCCGCCATCCAGGAGTTCACGGAGCGGGGCGGGGTCATCATCGCCTTCGATTACCAGATCGAGCGCGGCTCCCTGCTCAATGTCGAGGAGCGCCTGCGGACGCTCATCGACGAGAGCCAGCGGGGACTCTGATGGACGCGCCGCGGATCGTCCTCGGCGTCATCGGGGCGGACTGCCATTCGGTCGGCAACAAGATCCTCGACGCGTTCTTCACCGAGGCCGGCTTCCATGTCGTCAACCTCGGCGTCATGGTCAGCCAGGACGAGTTCCTGGACGCCGCCATCGAGTCCAACGCCGACGCGATCTTCGTTTCGTCGCTCTACGGCCACGGCCTGATCGACTGCGAGGGGCTGCGCCAGAAGGCCCTGGAGCGCGGCCTCGACCGGATCATCCTCTACGTCGGCGGCAACCTGGTCGTCGGCAAGACCCCCTACGAAGAGGTCGAGCGGAAGTTCAAGGCCATGGGTTTCGACCGGGTCTTCCGGCCCACGGTCGATCTGGACGCCGTGGCCGAGATGTTGCGCGGGGACCTCGGGTCCAGGATGAACTGATGGCCACCAAGCTCCTCCTCTCGGTCGACATCGGGTCGACCTATACCAAGGGCGGACTGTTCGCCCTCGAGGGCGAGGAGCTTCAGCCTGGTGGCCCGCGAGGTGCTTCCGACCACGGTCGACGACCTGGCCCGCGTCTTCGCGCGAGGTCCGCGAGGCCGTGCTGGCCGGGCGGACCGGCGCCGTCCCGCCCGCGGACGTCCCCGTATATTGGTCCTCGTCGGCCCGCGGCGGCCTCAAGATCGCCGCTGTCGGCCTGACCCCGGACCTGACCCTGTCGGTCGCCCGCTTGGCCGCCACTTCCGCAGGCGGCAAGGTCGTCCGGGCCTTCTCTTACGAGCTTTCGGCCGAAGACCTGGCCGAGCTCCGGTCGGTCGAGCCCGACATCGTCCTGTTCACGGGCGGCACGGACGGCGGCAATTCCCGGGTCGTTCTGCACAACGCCGCCCGGCTGGCCGAGCTGGCCTCGCCGGCCGTGATCCTCTACGCCGGGAACCGGAAGGTCCGCGACCAGGTCGCCGGCATCCTCCGGGGCCGCGAGGTCGCGACGGCCGCGAACGTCATGCCCGAGGTCGGAACGATCGACATCGAGCCGGCCCGCGACGTCGTCCGCCGGGTCTTCCTTGAGCGCATCGTCGACGGCAAGGGGCTCTCGTCCGTCGTCGCCGCGGCCGGGCGCGAACCCCTGCCGACGCCCCTGGCCGTGTTCGAGCTCGTCCGGACGATCGCCGAGCGCGTCCCGGCCTGGGAGGACTTCGCCCTGATCGACATGGGCGGTGCCACGACCGACTTCTATTCGCATACCAAGTCCTTCCACGGCGGCGATGCCGTCATCCTGCGGGGGCTGGTCGAGCCGACGCTCAAGCGGACGGTCGAGGGCGACCTCGGCCTGAGGGTCTCGGCCGAAGCCCTGGTCCGCTCGGAAGGGGCCTTCCTGGAGAGCCGGCTCCGCGGCGCCGGACTCGACCCTGCCGCGCTCCAGGCCTACGTCGCGGACGTCAGCCATCGCACGGGGTACCTGCCCGAGGACGAGCGGGGGAGAGGGTTCGATCGGCTGCTGGCCGCCGCCTGCGTCCGGGCCGCCTCGCTCCGTCACGCCGGGCTGCTCCAGCGCGTCTTCACGCCCCAGGGCGGTTTTCTCGTCCAGCGGGGCAAGGACCTGCGGCAGGTCAAGCGATTGATCGGTTCCGGCGGCTTCCTGGCCGGTTCGACCGACCCGTCCGTGCTGCTCGAAGCCTGCGCCCCCGGCTCCGACGACCCTGACACCCGCCATCTCGTTCCGGAAGCCCCGGCTTGCTACGCCGATGCCCAGTATCTCATTCCCCTGCTGGGGAACCTGGCGGCGGACTTCCCCGACGCGGCCGCCCGCGCCGCCGTCGCCGGTCTCAGACCGCTCACCCCGCATTCGGACCAAAGAGGATGACCATGAAATCGCAACGCATGCCCTGGAAGGACTTCCTGGCCCAGCGCCAGGCCGTCCTCGACTCCTGGCCGACCGGCAAGGACGTCGCCGACGTCGATGACGGGCTCCGCTATCACCGCGGCATCCCCGTAGAAAAGAACTTCGCCAAGGCCATGGCCAAGGCCAAAGCCTCGGGCCGGACCCTCATCCAGCCCCGCGCCGGCGTGGCCCTGATCGACGACCACATCCGGCTGCTCCGCTACCTCGAGACCGAGGGCACGGCCGACCTCCTGCCGACCACGATCGACGCCTACACCCGGCAGAACCGCTACGAGGAGGCAGCCCGGGGCATCGAGAAGATCCCGCGCCGCCGGGACCTCGCTCCTGAACGGCTTCCCGGCCGTCAACCATGGCCGCGACGGCTGCCGCCGGGTCACCGAGGCCGTGACCAAGCCGACCCAGGTCCGCCACGGCACGCCCGACGCCCGGCTGCTGGCCGAGATCTCGCTCGCCGGCGGCTTCACGTCTTACGAGGGCGGCGGCATCTCCTACAACATCCCTTACGCCAAGAAGGTCGAAGTGGGCAGGTGCCTGCGCGACTGGCAGTACGTCGATCGCCTGACGGGCTATTACGAGGACAACGGCATCTCCATCAACCGCGAGCCCTTCGGCCCCCTGACCGGGACCCTGGTGCCGCCGTTCATCTCCCACACCGTGGCCATCCTCGAAGGCCTGCTGGCCCTCGAGCAGGGCGTCAAGTCGCTGACCCTCGGCTACGGCCAGGGCGGCAACGTCCTCCAGGACCTGGCCGCGCTGGCCTCCCTGCGCGAGCTCGCCGACGAGTCTTTCCGGGCCGCCGGCTTCAGCGGCTACGACCTGACGCTCGTCTTTCATCAGTGGATGGGCGGCTTCCCCGAGGACGAGGCCAAGGCCTTTTCGGTCATCAGCACAGGGGCCTTCGTCGCCGCCGCCGGCCGGGTCGAGAAGACCATCGTCAAGTCGCCGCACGAGGCCATGGGCATCCCGACCAAGGAAGCCAACGCCGCCGGCCTCAAGGCCACCCGCCAAGTCCTGAGCATGATGGCCGACCAGCAGATCTGCACCGACAACGCCGTCGTCCGGCGGGAGATGGACCTCATCCGCCGCGAGGTCGGCGCGCTCATGGGCGCCGTGCTCGAGGCCGCGGGCGAGGACCTCGTCCAGGGCATCGTCCGGGCCTTCGCCGGCGGCCTGCTCGACGTGCCGTTCGCGCCCTCGGTCTTCAACAAGGGCAAGGTCCTGCCCGTCCGCGACAACGAAGGCTATATTCGCCTCTTCGCCAAGGGCAACCTGCCCCTCGGCGACGACATCATGTCCTTCCACAAGGAGCGCCTCCAGGAACGGTCCAAGACCGAGGGGCGCCCGGTCACCTTCCAGATGGTGACCGACGACATCTACGCCATCAGCAAAGGCAAGCTCATCGGGAGGCCCAAGTGAAGATCGTCAAAGCCCTGTTCGTGCCCGGGTCGTCGGCCTTTTACTTCGACGACCAGAACGCCATCAAGTCCGGGGCGCCCCACGACGGCGCGCTCTACGGCGGCCGGCCCGAGACGCCCGGCTTCAAGGCCGTGCGCGTCGCCGGCGAGGCCCTGTCCATCCTGCTCCTCCTCGAGGACGGCAGCTGGGCCCAGGGCGACTGCGCCGCGGTCCAGTACTCCGGGGCAGGCGGCCGCGACCCGCTCTTCCTGGCCGCCGACTACCTGCCGCTCCTCGAACGGAGGATCCGGCCGCTCCTCGAGGGCGCCGAGGTGGGCCCCTTCCGGGACATGGCGGCCCGGTTCGAGGCCCTGGAGTTCGATGGAGAGCGTCTCCATACCGCCATCCGTTATGGCCTGTCCCAGGCCCTGCTCCACGCCC
Organism: Candidatus Aminicenantota bacterium; assembly: GCA_963807525.1. Lineage (GTDB taxonomy): Bacteria > Acidobacteriota > Aminicenantia > Aminicenantales > Saccharicenantaceae > RBG-16-66-30. The sequence continues at coordinate 72,936 of CAWECI010000007.1, forward strand.
GGGCCCTGGCCACGCGGCGGATCATGGCCGAGGTCGTCTGCGACGAGTACGGCCTTCCGGTCGTCCCGGAGCGCGTGCCCATCTTCGGCCAGAGCGGCGACGACCGCTACATCAATGCCGACAAGATGATCATGAAACGGGTCGACGTCCTGCCCCACGCGCTCATCAACAACGTCAAGACCAAGCTCGGCCACGAGGGCGAGCTGCTCCGCGAATACATCGGCTGGCTGGTCGAGCGCATCCGCAAATTCCGGACCGATGAGACTTACGTGCCGACCCTGCACATCGACGTTTACGGCACGATCGGCCTCATCTGCGCCCTCCGGCCCGGCCGGGTGGCCGATTACCTGGCTTCGCTCGAGCCGATCGCGGCCGAGTTCCCGCTCTATATCGAAGGCCCGGTCGACGCCGAGCGAGAAGCCGCGCCAGATCGAGCTCCTGGCGGCCATCCGCCGCGAGCTCGCGGCCAAGGGCTCCCGGGTCAAGATCGTGGCCGACGAGTGGTGCAACACCTACGAGGACGTCGTCGATTTCACCGACGGCCAAGTCCTGCGACATGGTCCAGATCAAGACGCCCGACCTCGGCGGCATCCAGAACACGATCGAGGCCGTCCTGTACTGCCGCAGACCACGGCATGGAAGCCTACCAGGGCGGGACCTGCAACGAGACCGAGATCTCGGCCAAGGCCTGCGTCCACGCCGCCGTGGCCGCCCGGGCCGAGCGGCTGCTGGCCAAGCCGGGCATGGGTTTTGACGAGGGCTTCATGATCGTCCGCAACGAGATGGAGCGCGTCATCGCTGTCCTCGGGGCCCGCAGCGGGAAAGGAGCCTGATCATGGCCGCTAAGAAGAAAGAGTTCCGCGTCCTCTCGGCCACGGCCATCCTCGGCTACGGCTTTCCCGAGAGCTCGTTCCGCGAGGGCCTGAGGCGCCGGCCTGACCTGATCGGCGTCGACGCCGGATCGACCGACCCCGGGCCCTATTACCTCGGCGCCGGCAAGTCCTTCACCAACCGGGCCGGCGGTCAAGCGCGATCTCCGCTTCATGCTGACGGCCGGCGTCCGGCGCGGCATCCCCGTCGTCATCGGCACGGCCGGCGGCAGCGGGGCCCGGCCCCACGTCGACTGGTGCGAGGCCATCATCCGCGAGATCGCGGCCGAGGAGAAGCTCTCCTTCAAGATGGGCGTCATCTACGCCGATATCCCCAAGGCCCGGGTGCGCCGGCACCTGGCCAAGGGCGAGATCACGCCCCTGACCTATGTCCCGCCGCTCACACCGGAGATCCTCGACGAGTCCGTCAATATCGTCGCCCAGATGGGCGTCGAGCCCATCCAGAAGGCCCTGGCGTCCGGCTGCCAGGTCGTCCTGGCCGGCCGCTGCTACGACCCGGCCGTCTTCGCGGCCCTGCCGATCAGCCGCGGCTTCGATCCCGGCCTGGCCCTCCACATGGGCAAGATCCTCGAGTGCGCGGCCATCGCCGCGACGCCGGGCTCTGGCGCCGACTGCGCCTTCGGCACGCTCAAGGAGGACTCCTTCATCCTCGAGTCGCTCAATCCGGCCCGCCGGTTCACCAAAGAGTCCACGGCCGCCCACACGCTCTACGAGAAGACCGATCCCTACCATCTGCCCGGCCCGGGCGGCGAGCTCGACCTGACCGGCTGCTCGTTCACCGAGCTCCCGGGCGGACGGGTCGAGGTCAGGGGCAGCCGCCACGTCGAGTCGGAGCGCTACTGCGTCAAGCTCGAGGGCGTGCGCCGGGTCGGCTTCCGCACCATCGCCGTGGCCGGCACGCGCGACCCGATCATGATCAAGGCCATCGACGCCATCCTGGCCGGCGTCGAGACCCAGGTCAAGGACATCCTCAAGGCCGAGTCGATCGGCGGCCGCATCCATTTCCACGTCTACGGCCGCGACGGGGTCATGGGCGCCCTCGAACCCGAGCGGCGCGTGCGCGGCCACGAGCTGGGCATCGTCATCGAGGCGGTCGGCGCGACCCAGGACGCCGCCGACGCCGTCTGCAGCCTGACCCGCTCGACCCTCCTTCACTACGGATATCCCGGCCGCATCTCGACCGCGGGCAACCTGGCCTTGCCTTTTTCCCCTTCCGATGCCAGAATGGGCGAGGTCTTCGAGTTCTCGATCTATCACCTGATGCCCATGGCCCGGCCGGAGGATTTCCCGGCCCGGATCGTCGCGGTCCGGGGCGGAAAGGAGCCGAAATGAAGCGCAGCATCCTCGCCGCCGCCAAGGTCATCCGGTCCAAGAACTCCGGGCCCTACGAGCTGACCCTGGACATCCTGTTCAAGGACAAGGCCCATTTCGAGCTCTTCCGCCGCCGGAACATCGTCACCAAGCGGAAGATCGCCGCGCTCTACCGCCGGCCGGTCGCCGACATCCTCAAGATCGTCTATTTCGAGCCGTCCAACGCCCTCAAGATCACCATGCGCCGGCCCATTCCGTCGGGCGACGCCGGGGAGACCGATATCTACGGCGCGCAGCAGCATGCCCCGCTCCTGCGCCTGACCTATTGAGGGGCGCCATGGTCAAGCTCAGCCAGGGCACCGTCCATCGCGAGACCCTTCTCTACGCCGTCTACTACGCGCCGCGCGGCGCCAACCGGCTGTACATGGTCGCGGCCGAGCTGGCCCAGAAGTACCTGACGCCGACCGATCTTTTGATCGGCATCCTCGGCGCCGAGGGCTCGGGCAAGTCGACGCTGATCAAAGGCCTTTTCCCCGGGCTCGAGCTGACCAACGACGACGAGGGCATCAACGTCCGGCCGACCCCTCTCTATCGACTTCGATCCGGCCGACGCCTTCTCCGGCCACACCTTCCATGTCGACGCCCGCTACGAGCTGGCCTTCCGCCAGAAGTACGAGCTGGCCGAGGCCATCCTCAAGGCCATCGCCCACAACCGCCGGGTCGTCGTCGAGCATTTCGATCTCATCTACGAGGCCCTCGGCCACAACGCCCAGGTCCTCATCGGCATCGGCGAGGAGATCCTCGTCGCCCGGCCCACGGTCTTCGGGCCGTTCCCGCAGGTCATCAAGTCGATCGTGGACAAGACCATCAAGTACCGCCTCATGGCCCACTCGGCCGAGGACATCACCACGATGGTGCTCGAGGAGGACTACAAGGTCCCATTGCCGCCGCTGCACTCCGACGTGCCCCAAGGATTCGTCCTCAACTTCAAGGACCGGCCCGACGTCGACCTCCACGAGCTCGAGAAGAAGGTCCTGGCCATCATTGCCCGGGACGTCCCGATCGGGCCCTGCGGCGACAACACCCTCGGCATCGGCGAGCACACCATCCCCTGCACGGGCACCCGCACGCACGTCAGCTCGAGCGGCAAGATCGAGAACTTCCGCCTGATCAAGGAATACCGCTACGACCAGATCAGCAAGGAATATTACGTCATCGGCCTCGTGGGCAAGAGGGGAGAGGCGGCCTTCGAGGATCTGATCGACGTCGAAGGGATCTACGAATGAACCTGCTCGATCCCGGCCCGGACAGGGCCCGCTATCGCCGCGTCGAGGTCCGCAACGGCGTCCGCAAGGGCGTCTGCGGCGGCCGCCCGGCCCTGCGCGTCGGCGACGGCGCGCTCAGGGCCCTGGCCCAGGAGGCCTTCACCGACCTGGCCTTCTATTTGAGGCCCGACTTCCTCGCGGCCATGCGCCGGATCCTTGACGACCCGGGCGCTTCGGCCAACGACCGCTTCGTGGCCGAGGCGGTCCTGCGCAACGCGGTCATCGCCGCGGAGGGCGTGTTGCCGCTCTGCCAGGACACCGGCTCGATCCAGATCTTCGCTTTCCGGGGCGACCGCGTCATCACCGACGGCCGGGACGAGGAGGTCCTGGCCGCTGCCGCCTCGAAGGTCTACAGGACGCGCAACCTGCGCTATTCGATCATGGCCCCGCTCTCGGTCATGGAGGAGGTCAACACCGGGACCAATCTGCCGGCCCAGATCGACCTCCAAGCCGCCGCCGGGCGGGAATACCGGTTCTTTTTCATGGCCAAGGGCGGCGGGTCGTCGAACAAGATCGCCCTGTTCCAGGAATCGAAAGCCCGGCTCGAGGAAGCGGCGCTGGCATCTTTCCTGGCCGATAAGATCCGGGCCCTCGGCGTCGCGGCCTGCCCGCCGTACCGCATCGCCGTCGTCGTCGGCGGCCTGTCGCCGGAAATGACGCTCAAGACGGTCAAGCTCGCCTCGGCGGGTTTTCTGGACGGCCTGCCCAAGCGCGGCACCAAGGCCGGTCGCGCCTTTCGCGACCTCGGCTGGGAGGAGAGGGTGATGCGGATCGCCCGCGAGACCGGGCTCGGGGCCCAGTTCGGCGGCGCCTGGCTGGCCCATGAAGCCCGCGTCGTCCGCTTGCCCCGGCATGCAGGTTCCTGTCCGATCGGCATCGGCGTCGCCTGTAACGCCGACCGGGGTTTGAGGGGCAAGATCACGGCCGACGGCGTATTCCTGGAAGAGGTCGAGCGGCAGCCGGCCCGCTTCCTGGCCGGAGCGGCCTTCAAGGGACCGGCGGAGACCGTGGCCGTCGATCTGGCCAGACCCATCGGGGACGTCCTGGCCCTGCTGAAGAGCCTCCCGGTCGGCACGCTGGTCAGGCTCTCGGGGCCTCTGGTCGTCGCCCGCGACATCGCCCATGCCCGTATGGCCCGCATCCTCCACGATACGGGGACCGTGCCCGACTATTTTAAAAGGTACGCGGTCTATTATGCCGGCCCGGCCAAGACCCCGCGCGGCCTGGCCTCGGGTAGCTTCGGGCCGACCACGGCTCAGCGGATGGACGGTTACCTGGCCGACTTCCTGAAGGCCGGGGCCTCGCTGGTCTCGCTCGGCAAGGGGAACCGGACGCAGGCCGCCATCGAGGCCTTGAAAACGCACGGCGGCGTCTTTCTGGGGACGATCGGCGGGGCCGCGGCCCTCATCGCCAAGGACCACATCGTCTCCAGCGAAACGATCGACTTCGCCGACCTGGGCATGGAAGCGGTTCGCCGGATCGTGGTCAAGGACCTGCCCGCTTTTGTCGTCTACGACGGCCGCGGCGAGGATCTTTATGCCGGCCGGGGCAAGGACAACGGCTGCGGGCCGGGGCCGGCCTGAGCGCTATCGGGCGGACGCCGGCGGCCCGTCCGTATCCTTCACCTTTTCGAGCTCGAACCTCTGGTCGTTCCGGCCGGGGAAGGGCCTGATGCCGTAGATGACGCCTTCGTAGGTCTTGTATCCTTCCTTTTCGATCTTGATCCGGGCTTCGTTGATCTCGATCTCGATCGTGCAGGGGGTCAGTCCTTTGACCAGCGCGCCATTGATCGTCACGGCTGCGCCCGGCGGATTCGTGTAGATCTTGAGATAGTAGCGGGGCGTGGCCGGCTCGGGCACAGCCAGCTTGTAGGCCGGCGGGATCAGGGTCTTTCCGGCCTGAACAGTGATGACGTCTTCCAGTTCACCGGCGCCCGGCCAGACGATGCGCAACCTATAAACGGCCGGGGCCATGAACCTTGTGAGAGGCGTCGTCCCGAGACGCTCGTTCCCACTGTAGATTTCCGCCCCCGCGGGCTCCGAGGAAAGCTCTACAGTCCCCGGGAGCGGCATCAGCGATCCTTCCACATGAGACCTGTTCCCAGCGCGGATCTCGGCCTCCTGGCTGAGGTCCTGATAGCCCTCGAGACTGAACCTGAGGACGACTTTTCCGGCCGGGAGGTCCAGCGTCAGCGGGGTCTTCCCGGACGCCTTCTCGGCGCTGCCGACGAACACGTCCGCTTCGGGCGGCTCGGACGTGATCTCCAATGTGCCCGTGGCGGGCGGCAGAGGGACGAGCCTGTAGTCCTTCGTCAGCGATCGGCTCCCTGAGGCCTCGATCGCCAAGGTCGTCTTGAACTCCCGGAAGCCCGGCTTGCTGATCTTGATCGTGTGGGTCCCCGGAGCGAGATCGAAAGGGCCGCCGGAGAGCCCCCTGGAGACTCCGTCGATCTCTAACGTTGCTCGGCCCGGCACCGTGACCAGGGTGACCTTGACGGGCTCGACGGGCAGAGGCTTCGGCTCGACCGCGGCCGGCGCCTGGACGACAGGAGACGGCGGCAGCCGGGGCTGGGGTCGTTTCAGAAGGGACCTCAAGGCGAGCCCCGAGGCGGCCAGAACCAAGAGCAAGGCCGCGGCGGCCAGGCCCTTGGCTACGGGGGGCAACCGCAGGAAGCCCCCGGCCGCGGCCATGGGCTTCTTCCGGACCGAGAAGTCATAGGTCTCGAAGCGCCGGCCGGCCTTCTGGAGGTCGACGAGCAGGTCCTGGGCGCTCGCATAGCGGGCGGCCTTATCGACCTGCAAACACTTGACGACGATCCGGCTCAGGTCCTCGGGGACTCGCGGATTGAGGACCTGCGGGCCGGTCGGTTGAAGGGTCCGATGCTGCAGGGCCAGGGCCGTCGTGGAATCGGCGGGAAAGGGGAGGGCCCCCGTCAGCATGTTGTACATCGTGACGCCGAGGGCGAAAATATCCGAACGGGCGTCCGCCGTTTCCCCATCGAGCTGCTCCGGCGACATGAAGCCGGGCGTCCCGATGACGTGGCCGACCTCGGTGAGCCGCACGCCCTGAGGGGTCCGGGCCAGGCCGAAATCCATGATCTTGGCCCGGCCCTCCCGGTCGATCATGATGTTCTTTGGCTTCAAGTCTCGGTGAACGACCCCCATGCCATGGACCTCGGCCAGCCCCTCGCAAATCTGCCGGGCGATATCGAAGGCCTTCTCCACAGGCAGCTGTCCCAGCCGCTTGATAATATGGGCCAGGTCCTCTCCCGGGATGTACTCCATGGTGATGAAAAAGGACCGGCCCTCCTGCCCAATATCATAGGTCCGGCAGACGTTGTGATGGCCGATCTTGCGGGTGATCCTCAGCTCGGACCGGAAGCGCTCGATGGCTTTCGTGTCCGCGGCGACGTCCGGGTTGAGGAATTTCAGGGCCACTTCCTCGTCGACCCGCGTATCGAGGACGCGATAAACGCTGCCCATCCCGCCTTTGCCCAGCTCCTCGATCACGAGGTAGCGGCCGGCGAACAAAACGCCGTCGGACAGGCTCCCCGCGGCGTAGCCCAGGGTCGTGGTCACGGCGGGATCGGCCGAAATGCCGGGCCCGGCCAGGGGAGCCCCGCAACGACCGCAGACGCGAGCCTCTCCAGGCGTCTCAAAATGGCATCTTAGACACTTCTGCCCCACCATGGACTCCCCTTACCGGGGGAGGATAACAGGTCGAGGGGACGAAATCAATACGCGCGGCTCGGCTTGACAACAACGCCGGGAATCCGATAACTTACCCTCGGTTTCGCTGAGAAACGCCTAGGGGAGCCAATAAGGGGCGTGTCAGTGTCCCAAGACCAGCAGCCGGTCGATCGCGTCGGGAAATACCGGATCCTCGGCATCCTCGGCAAGGGAGGAATGGGGGTCGTCTATAGGGGCCTCGACCCCGATATCGAGAGGCCGGTGGCCATCAAGACGATCCGCCTCGACACCTCGCCGGACGGGCCCGTCAAGGAGGAGATGCTGGCCCGGGTCATCCGCGAAGCCAAGGCGGCCGGACGGCTGGACCATCCGAACATCATCACGATCTACGACGTCATCCGCGAGAAGGACCTGACCTACATCGTGATGCACTACGTCGAGGGCCAGACGCTCCAAGCCTTGATCGAATCGGGCAAGGTCTTTTCGCCGCAGGACGTCCTAGGGATCATCAAGCCCGTGGCCGAGGCTTTGGACTATGCCCACGCGAACGGGATCGTCCACCGCGATATCAAGCCGGGCAACATCCTCATCGAGACCTCGGGCAAGCCCTTCTTGGCCGATTTCGGCGTGGCCCGCCTGGAGACCTCGACAATGACCGGGCCGGGCACGACCATCGGGACCCTCAGTTATATGTCGCCCGAGCAGGTCATGGGCAAGGACGTGGACGGACGGGCGGATATCTTCGCCCTGGGGGTCATCCTGTTCGAGCTTCTCACAGGCCAGAAGCCTTTCGCCGGCGATAATCTCTCGACCATCGTCTACAAGATCGTTCACGAAGAGCCGCGGCCCATCACGGAGTTCAATCGAGATCTGCCGGCCGGCTACGAGGCCGTGCTCAAGCGGGCGCTGGCCAAGGATCCCGAAGTCCGATATCAGAGCGCCCGGGACCTCGTCAGGGACCTCGAGGATCCCGGGAACCTATCGGCCGCGACCAAGGACTATGAGCTTCGGACCGGCGTCTCGACCCGGGCGCGGGTCCCGCGGTTCAAGTCCCGAGCTGTGGCGGCCGGGGGCCTGTTCATTCTCGCAGCCCTGGCCGGCGGCTTTTTCATTTTCCGCCCGCGCGTCCCGGCTCCGGCCGCAGCCAAAGCCGCATCGCCCCGCGCTGTCGAGGCCCCGGCGACCGCCCCGGCATCCGCGGCGGACCCGCTCGCAGCCGATCTCGCCAAGCTTAGGGAGAGCTTTGAAGCCGGGAGTTACGAGGACTCCGTCCGGCTCGCGGAGTCCATCCTGCGGGCTGACCCGGCGAACGCCGGGGCCAGGGACATCCTGGACAAGGCCCAGGCGGAGGTCAAGGCGGCCCAGGCCGCGAGCTTCATCAAGGCCGGTTCGGCCGCCTTTGAGAATAAAGACCTGGCCGGCTGCGTGCGGGACGTGGAGCAGGCCCTTCGCCTGGATCCCAACAATCCCACCGCCCGGGACCTGCTCTACAAGGCCGATACGACCCTTTCGCAGCAGGAGATCTTGGGCCTGATCGAGCGCCGCCGCCAGGCGGAGGAGCGCAGCGACCTGGACGGCGTTCTAGGGTCCGTTGCCCCCGGCCAGACCGCCGCGGACGAGCGGGCGAAGTACTCGATGATCTTCACGATCTACGACAACATCAAGTCCAGGGTCCAATCCTCGACGATCTCGATCAGCTTCTCCGATCGGACCCATGCCACGGCGACGTTCTATCAGGCCATCCAGGGCACGTCCCGGAAGGACGGCACGCTGAAGACCCCTTTCTATGGCCAGAAGACCTGGGATCTTGTGAAACAGGCGAACGGCTGGCAGATCGTCAGCATTCAGGAGCGATCATGAACCCCATAAACCCCTCGACCATCGCCGTCCGGATTCGGATCGTTGGCGCGGCGGTGCTGATCGGCCTCGTAGCGGCAGGGCTGGCCGGAGCCGCCGTGAAGCTCAAGGTCACGCACCAGCTCGGCGCACCCGCCTATAAACAGCCGGTCATCGGCCAGCCGGTCACGACATTCCCAATGAACGCGATCCTGGACGCCGAATCCAAGCAAGGGGAGTTCTGGAAGATCACGTTCCCCCTGAATGGCGCCAAGATGACCGGGTATGTTCATGAGTTCCTGGTGGAAGAGATCAACGAGGGGGACCTTGCCGGCTCGGCCGCCCCGCTCGGACTCGTCAAGACCCAGGACGAGCTCGTGGCCGAGATCGAGCTCAAGATCGAGGATAGCCGCCAGCAGGTCGTTCAGGAACAGGATCTGCCGGCCCTGGTCGACGCCCTTCACGACCTTCTCCCCAGGGTTTTCGCGATCGAGGACGTTCAGAAACAGCGGCAACTGGCCTGCGATATCTACCATTGGGCCGGGCAGGCCCTGTCCAAGCAGGGCGACGACGCGCGGGCGATCCGAGAGTTCAAGGATATGTTCACGGTCGATTATCTTTCGGCCAAGAGGGCCCTGAAGTACGTCTCGGACCCCAATATCAGCCAGCTCATCGCCACCGCCGAGAAGCAGTACAACGGCACGTTCGTTGGCTACAGCGTCCAGATCGACACAGAGCCCAAAGAGGCCATGATCAAGGTCAACGGCAAGGTCTCTGGACAATCGCCTGACGTCGTTCAGTCTCCGGTGCCACGGATCACCCTGGAGATCGAGAAAGAGGGCTATAAGCCGATCAAGACGGTCTTATCCCTGACCGAGGCCAGGACCTCCAAGAGCTTCACTCTCCAGAGCATCGCCCGCAGCGTCCATGTCAGTTCCGACCCGGCGGGCGCGGCGGTCTTCCTGGACGGCCATGACTCGGGCAAGCTGACCGATTGCGACCTGGGTCTCGTCGAGTATGGAACTCACAAGCTCGCGGTCAAGAAGGCCGGATATGCCGATTGGGAAGAGGACCTGGTGGTCGAAGAGGGCTCGGGGAACCTGTCCCGCGCGGCCGTCCTTCCGGCCAAGTCGTATTCGTCCGTCTTCATGTGGGGCGGACTGGACAACAAGGGATTCAGTGTGCCCCGGGCGCTGGCCATCGACCCCGACGGCAGCTACTTCCTCATCAGCGATGGAGCGGTCAAGGTGAAGAAGTACAACCGCGACCGGGGAGGCCTGCCTTATTGGGGACAGGATGACAAGGAGCTCAAGGCGCTCAAGGAACCAGCCGGCCTCGCGGTCGCCCGAGACGGAAGCTGCTATATCACGGACAGGAAGGGCTGCTCAGTCCTCAAGGTCGACAAGAACGGCAAGTATGTCCTTCGTTGGGGCAAGCCGGGCGTCAAGGACGGGGAGCTGAACCAGCCGACGGGCATCGCTCTCGACAAGGCCGGCGACATCTACGTGGTCGATTATGGCAACAGCCGCATCGTCAAGTTCTCTCCGAAGGGGACCGTCAAGAAGACCTGGGGCAAGCAGGGGTCCGGCCAAGGGGAGTTCTTCCAGCCTGCGGCCGTGGCCGTCAATTCGCGGGACGAGGTCGTCGTTGTCGACATGGGGCGCATCCAGAAATTCTCCCTGGAGGGCCAGTTCATCCAGGCTTTTGGGAAGCAAAGCTCGCCCGAGGCGGACATGAAGCGGCCCCAAGGCGTGTGCTGCGATGCCCAGGACAGCATTTTTATCGCCGATCCGGGGACCAACCGGATCCTGAAGTTCCTGACGAATGGGCGCTTCGTCGGTTCGTTCGGCGGGGCCGGGTCTGATCCCGGCCAACTCAGCGCGCCCGTCGCGGTCGCAGTCAACGATAAGGGTTCGGTCTTCGTTCTGGAAACGGGCAACAAGAGAATCCAGGAATTCCAGCCGCCGGCCAAGTAGCCACGGCCAGCTTCAGGCCGTCGGGCCGCTCCGAAGCCGCTATTTGGCGACTTCCGGCTTCTTGATCACTTCCTGGACCTGGGGGAAGAGCTTGGGCGTGCCTTCGTAGGTTTCGACCGAGATGATGCCTTCCTGCGGCTCGATCCGGATATTAGCGTCCTCGTAGAACCGGCCCTCCCCTTTGCCCTTCTCGTTGAGCTTGAGTTCGATGGCCATGAAGAGGTAGCGCCCCATCGACTTCTGATAACCGGGATCCCACTGCGCGCGGTTCAGGAAGAGAAGGACCTTCTTGCCCTTCTCCGTCGGCACGGTCAGGGCCACGTGGATGGGAAGGTTGAAGCCGTGGGCGTACATGAAGCGGACGACCCCTTTTTCGCCCCGCCCGAAGGCGCTGAGGAAGGCGTTCGTGCCGCCCTCGCTGAAGGCCTGTTGGAGCGCCCGGACCTCTTCGGGCGTCGACCAGCTGTTGACCTCGATCTGGATCTTGATCAGGGCCGGCTCGACCGGCGCCTTGCCGGTAAACATCTGGGCCCGGAAGATGGTCGCGTCGCTGGTGGGCGAAGCGAACCCCACGGCGGCGGCGCCGATGACGAGGACGGCCAAGGTCCATCGAAGCAGGGATCTCATGATGTCGTTTCTCCCTCGATCATTCCGCATGCCCGACTATGATGCCCGGATTGCCGTGGCGATGTCAAACGGCTGTCCTGGGAACCGGGCTCCGCAATATCTTGGCGCTGGAAGCATCGGGCCGCTCCGTAGACATCCAGCGATCGGGCTTGACAAGGCCTATCCCATTTACCTAGTATCAGATCGCATTAGAGGAGGGATAGATGAAGAGGTATATGATCTTGATCTCTGTCGGGTTGGCGATCTGTGTCGGGTTCTCTCTGGCTCAGGTAGGCAAGCCGTACAAGACCAAGCCTGTGCCTTCCGGAAGTGAATGCCTATTTACCGGAAGAACGTACGATGAAGTCTGGGAGGCTGCCGCCAACGTCCTCATGACCATGAAGTTCACGGTGACGGTCGCTCAGAAGGAATCCGGGATGATGACGGCTGCCAAGGGGCCTACCACGGCCGGCATCATAGCTTTTGGCTGGCTCGCAAAATCGAGAAACATCAACCTCTTGCTAAAGAAGCAAGAGGACGGCATCGTTGTGCGCGCCAATCTCAAGGTGAAAAAAGGCCTCGTCCCCCTGTTTGAAGAAATGGGGAAGCTCCTGTACGCGAAATAGGCTAGAGGATTTGGCGGGAAGGTGTGGGAGTCGAACCCACACGGGACGTCTATAGCCCCATACCGGATTTGAAGGCCTATCGCAACATATGGCAAACAATTGATTATGATAAGGTAACGAAGGTCTCTTTTCGTCTTTGTGGCTAAATTGTGGCTATAAACCCGGCCCTTTGTCCTGCCCCGCCCCCGATCCTGTCTTGACATTCCTGCCAAAGAAAGAGAAACATAAGCTCGGAGTCCAGGGGAATTCTTAAGGCCAAGGGTCGTTCCCAGTGAAGAAGAATCTTCTCGCTGCTCTTCTTTTCTTTATCGTCTCGATTCCGGATTATGGAGCTTCTTTTTCTGGCGCGCTGAACGTGCTTCTTTGTTCTTCGAGTGTCGAGGAGCGCCGGGCCGCATATCTCGAGGTTCTCAAGGATCCGGATCAGTATGCCAATCAGATCGTCAAAGGTATTGACGATTGGCAGTCGACCAATAAGTACGGGATATGGGCTCTAGATAAGCTCATCTATCTCGCCGCGTTATTGAAGAAAGACGATTATTATGCGCCAATTAAGTCTCTCTCTTTGGAATCTGAATATACGAAGTATGAATGTATCTATGATTGCGCCGTCGACTTCGCCCTGGCTGTCTTCGGTATCTCAAAGCTACAGAAGCCCTTATTGTGGACAGGCACAGATCTTAGGGAATATCATGAGCGCTCATTGAATAGGATTCCCTCGCGGCTAGAGTTTGCTCGTCCTGAGGACCGAAAATCATTGGACGAAATGGAAGCCCTGAAAGAAGAGGACCTAATACTTCGGGCCGCTCCCTTTAATGGTGATGGGATGAAGAGATGGCTAGCGGTTGAGGTCCTATCGCGTACCGTGTCAGATGATAAAAACATCATAGACCTCTATTGGCTTGCCTTAGAAGAAATACATGATGCGTCCTGCCAATATCGATGCGCAATATATGAAGCAATAAAACGAGCAGAAATGGCTAAAGCTCTGAAAAGCAACTAGGAAGATCGCTAGATAGAAAGACGGATGCGGCTAGAGTTCAATAGATTCTGTGTTCTTGAGAAAAGACATCAAGCCTCAGCTGGGCTCGAATATCACAAAGAATTCGTCAATCACAGGAATCCATACCGCTAGGTACCCTCCCAAGGGGTCGAGCCCTCCTATATCTATCCCGAATGCATCGCCAGATTCTATGTGGATCTTAAGGTCTTCTATGATCTTTTTCGCTTCGCTAACCGTAGCTCTGCCTGTCCCGAGTATTCGATCATATATCTCGGAATAGGGATGAAACGGGGGAGAGGTCTCAGTTTTGGTCTTCTTGAGCCATTCTGAATCCCCGGGATCAAGTCTAACGACGAACCGTCTCGGGAGCTCATCAAAATACCATCTCTTCTTGCAGGATTCGAAGCTATAACATTTACAGGCCCCTTCCTCCACCAAGAAATCGCTATTGGGGTCAAAGAGCGAATCAAACTCGGCGGTTTCATGTTTTTCCTGCCGGAAAATCCGTCGGCCATTTGAAATGATCTCGAAGGTCCATGAGAATGGGCTTCTCATATTGTCGCCAGTAATATGAAGGATGATCTTCTCAGGCTTGCCGTCCCGGGTAAGGTCGACTTCCCGGACGATCGTCTTATCAATTTTTCCTGAGGCATGGTTCTGAATGGCGTTCGTGTGTGCCACTAAAGCTGCCATTCCCATTGAAATGAGGAGCACTCCGGGGAGCGCAGCCTTCATTCGCATATCCAGCTTCATTTTTTCACATTTCCAGACAGCCAGTGAAAGGATTTGATCAATGAAAGGAAATCCTCCTCATACTTAGGGCTGTCTTCTTTCGGCCCGTTTAACACGAAAACCAAGTATAGAGGGGAATCCTTATCAGGGTCGAGAAAACAAACATAGTCAATCGTCTTTTCATCATATGTGTATTTCTTGGATAAGACCTCATAGGCCAGTTCGCTCAAGGGAAATTCTTTCAGCTCGACCTTCTTGTGCTGCTTCTTGTAATATGCGATGTCATAATCCATCTTCTGCTGCAGAGTTTCTCCTCTTTTACTATTGACCGAAATATGCATAACAACCGGCGATTTTCTGAAAGTCTTTTTCCCCAAGCAGAAATAGATATTCATGCGATACCGATAAGCATCTTCCGTATGGCCTGTCCAGCCCGTTGGCTCCTTTACATTAAACATCCACCCATTCCCAAAGATAAGCAACTGGTCCATCTGTGATGAGCCTATTGTTGCAGCAAGGAAGAAAAGCAAAATAGGCCAAAGGGCTCTTTTCATTTGCCTCTTCTCCTAAGACGTAATCTGGGCCGATTCTCGATTGAGATGCCCTAGCCTCTCGCCAACTGTCATGAACAGCTTAGCCAGAACGGATTAGGGAGATCATAAATGCTCATTATAGCTATAGCGCGATTTTAGTTCCCAGCTTTGTAAGAGTCAGTCCGTAAAATTGATTATGACGAAATCATTAATGACCGGGAACCCCTTTTTTTCTTAAGATTTCTATGCATCGGTCCCTAATTGCCTTTAGGTCTGGATCGTCCACCGTTTCAAGAGCCTTGATGCGGGACGCACGCTGAGATTCGTATAGCTCCTTGTACTTCACTTCCCCCTTGTCGTCCTCAGGCATCTCCCACCACGCAACCGGATCCAATATGCTGCCTAGTAAGTAAAACACGGTCGGTTCCGTTTTGCCCTGATGGGACAACACCTTCTGAAGAAAGAGCCGGGGATGCTTCAGCACGATCTCTCCCAAGGCATGAACGAGCGACTCTCCGGCACCGCCATCTGATATATTGATCAGGCGGAAACCGACATCCACAGCAAGCGGCTCACCTCTTTCCACCATCTCCTTCTCGAGGATAGAGAAGTTTGAACCAAAAACAAAATAGCTAAGTCGGACATACCCCTGGAAATCTAAGGAAGGCATGCGCTTATCGGGCAAGGCCTTATAGAATAGCTCAGCCTTTTCTGGAGACGGCTGCAAGAAAAAGGCCTCGGCGGCCTTGTAAGCATTAATCCAAAAAGCCTTTGTTTCCTCTATCTGTGCCGGCGCGTTCTTGAGGACCTCCATCACCAACTGGTCAATTGACTGCTCCTGGCTGTCCGGATGGGCAATCAAATAAGCCATCAGGATCCTTCCTAATCCGTAAAGTGTCTCATCATCAGGGACGGTCCCATTATTCAACTTCGGGCCGTAGATTCCACCGATGAGGGCGGAAGCCCGGTCTATTTCAGCGCCGCTGGCCGAACGGAGCATATGCAGGAGCTCGGCGCCTTTTATATTCGAGCTATTTTGACGAGATTGGGCGTTCTGAGCGAATCCCCCCGGCAAAATACTGGAAACAAGGATCAAGGCAAAAACTAAGCCTCTTTTCATTGTCATTTCTCTTATGCTGAAAGGGGTGATTCTTTTTCCGCATCTACTGCTTTATCTCTTGGCTGTTCAAAGAGCGCCGCCAGAACCTCTACCGCGCGCCGCTTGTTTTCAGGTGTCGGGTGCGCGTAGCGCATCGTCATTTGTATTGTAGCGTGGCCAAGTATTTCCTTCACCGTAACGAGGTCAATCCCTCCAATAATCATGTAGGTGGCTGCTGTGTGGCGCAGATCATGGAAACGGAGGTCGCTGATACCCGCCTTTTTGCAGGCAGCCTTAAAGCCTGTCGGAAGGTCGCTGATCGGCTTACCCGTCTTGGGATTGGTAAAGACGAATTTCCTGCCTTCCTAATTGACGCCAGGACTACCTGGGCCTCATCTCCCGCCCGGGCGCGGTTGAAGAACGACTTGACGGCCGCGTATTGCTCAACAGGGAAGGAGTTCTTCTTAAGGGTGAGATCCCGCTTGACACGGAGCTTGCCAGGACCTCCCTCGGCGCACGCCAGGGTGTAGGCCGAAAAGTCATCCTGATCGTCTCGAGCCTCCGGCCGGACCTCGGCGGCCAGGCCCTCGGGCAGCGTGATGATGATGTCGTCGACCTCACGGAACGGGTAAGGGAAGCAGATCGGGTACTGGCGCTCGCTCTGCCGGAAGGGATACTGTCCCGCGCCGTTCCAGGGGAAGACCGGCAGGAGCATTTTCTCGCCGGCGGGTGTCGCGACCCCGGGGATAGTGACCTCGAAGTTGGCGATGAGGTCGGGGTCGCTGCCGCCGGGATTCTCAACCTTCGTCAGAGTCGCGGTGGCTCCCGTCGGCAGGATGCCGGCGAACTCCTTCTCGAGGGACGTCTTCCACGCGGCTTCATCGTCGTCGATATGGTCGAGCCGGCGGACCAGAGCCTCCTGCCCCGAATAGGTGATCTTGACAGGACCGGCGAGGTTCCCTTGAGGATCGAGCGTGAGGGCGGCCTCACGCCGGGTCATGGCCATGTCCGGCGGCGACGGCGGGGTGACGAAAAAGGAAGGGGGTTCGCCGGAGGACCGCAGGCCCGTCGAATTCGTCCGACTCCAATGAATGAGCCCATAGGGACAGAAAGGCGTCGCCGGATCCAGGGTCAAGGTCCTATCGCCGACCTTGACCAGGGCCATCTCGGAATCAAGCTGATCATAGAAGGACAGGTACCCCTTGCGAAAGAGCTTGTCGTCCCGGGCCGTCACGCGGGCGACCTCGGCCTCGAAGCCGGCCGCCTGGGCCAGCTTGACGAAGGTCCGGGTGATGTCGCTCCGGAGGCCGTACTTGTTCTCGAGGACGTCTTCGACCCGCCGATTATCCTTGATCTTCCGTTCTTTCCTCTGCTCCTCGGTCAGGTCCCTTTCGTAGCTCAGGTTCCGGAAGCCCTGGACCCTGGCGTAGATCCGTCGGAGCTGTTCCTCGGGCTCGGTCGCGTCCCCGACGATCCCGCCCGCTACGGCCGCCAACTGGCTGGGTCGGCCGATGAACTTCTCAATGTTTTTCCGCCAATCGATGCTCTCGAGCTTCCAGAAATCCGCGCCGCCCGCGATCTTGCCGTCCAGGAAGAAGAGATCGATCGACATCCTCGCGATATCCTCCGGGATCATGTAGTCCTCGGGGGCGAAGGCCGGAACGTTATACATGTCCAGATCCGCGCCTGCGAAGGTGATGAACGGCTTGCCCAGCTTCATGCCCACCGATGCCCAAGCGAGCTGCCCGCCATGGCCGAGGAGGGAGGCGATCCCCGCCGACAGGTTCGTATAAGACAACTTGAGGTGCTTCGTGAAGAGCTCCTCTTGGACCTGCCACCGTCCGACCTTGATGGTCCGGGGGTTTTTCGCTTCGATCGCGCCTCCTTCCTCCGGCCGATCCCTACGACCCATAAAATCGTTGATCATGGCGTTCAGACGCTCGTCCGTCAGGCCCGACCGGACGCGCTCAAGCTTGTAGCGGTAATCGATGATCGAGCCGACCTCGACGTTGGGGAGCGCGAAGGTTTTGACGGCCAGCCGCAGCCTCCGCCCGCGCAGAGCCGTCTTTTCGAAGACCTGGCCGGTGAACGGCTGCTCCGGCCCCTGGGGCGGAACGACGCGGGCCTCGATGCCGGTGACCTTGAAGTAGCCGGCGACGAAGGGGATCTCGATCGTCGAACGGTCGCGACCGGCGGGAGTCAGGATCTTCAGCCGCTTGAAGGCCGTCATGGTCCCCAGGTCGGCGCTCGTGATCTCCTCCCGGTAGAGGATGACGGCCGGCGCGCCCGGCTGCTTGGGGCAGTCCTTCATGGCTGCGTCCTCTGCGCTGATCGGCGGCCAGGCCGGCGGGGAGGCCGCCGGCAGAGCGGCGATGGCTAGAGCGATCACGAGACCCGCCGCGCTGATCGGCGGCGCGGAGAGACGTCTCCTGGGCATCAGGTCCTCCTAGTCCCCGGCTATTTCTTGAGCGCCGTCAACACGATCTGGGCCTCGTCGTCGGCCCGGACCGCGTCGAAGAACGCCTTGAGCGCGGCATACTGATCGAGGGCGAAGTAGCTTTTCTTGATGATCAGGTCCCTCTGGATGTGGAGCTTGGTCGGGGTTTCCTGGGCGCAGACGAGCGAATACTCGGAGAAGTCGTTCTTGGTCTGGCGCGGCGCCGGACGGACCTCCGGGGCCAGTCCTTCAGGGAGCGTGATAACGATATCGTCAAACTCGCGGTAAGGGTAAGGGAAATAGACCGGGTACTTGCGCGCTGTCTGGCGGAAGGGATACTGCCCCGGACCGGTCAGCGGGGAGACCGGCAGCAGGGTCTTTTCGCCGGCCGCCGTTACGAGGCCGGGGATGGTGACGTCGAAGCGGGCCACCAGGTCGGCGGCGCTGTTGTCGACGTTCTCGACGGTGGTCATCGTCACGACGGAGCCGAGCGGCAGGATGTCGGTCAGTTCCTTCTCCAGGTCCTTTTTCCGGGTCTCGGCGTCGTCGTGAATGTGATCGAGCCGGCGGTCCAGGGCCTCGTGGCCCGTGTAGGTCGTCTTGACGGTTCCCGCCAGGGCGCCCTCGGGGCCGATCTTCAGCGCGACCTCCCGCACCGTCAGGCCCATCTCCGGCGGGTAGACGGTCGTCGTGTAGAATTTCGGCGGCGTATCGGAGAACCGGAGGGCCGCGGTGTTCGTCCGGCTCCAGTGGACGAGGCCAAAGGGGCAGAAGGGCGTGGCCGGGTCGAACAGGAGCGTCCGGTCCCCGAGCTTGACCAGGGCCACCTCCGAGTCCATCTGGCCGTAGAACGACATGAGCCTGATCGAGAAGAGCTTGTCATCCCTGGTTGTGGCGCGTGAAACCTCGGCCTCGAACCCGGCCGCGCGGGCCAGGGCCACGAAGGTGCGGGTGATGTCGCTGCGGACGCCGTAGCCTCGCTCGAGGACGTCGGCGGCGTTGTGGTTGCGCTTGATGTTCTCGTCCTTCTTCCGCTTCTTGGTCAGGCCCTTTTCGTAGCTCAGGTTGCGGATCTTCTGGACGCCCTGGTAGAGCTTCTGCAGCACGACCGGGGGGTCCTGGGCGTCCCCGATGAGCGCTTGGGTCCGCGAGGCCACTTTGCGAGGATCGCCGATGAACCGTTCCGCGGCCTTCTGCCAGGCCTGACTCTCCCGCCTCCAAAAATCGTCGGCCTCGGAGATGCGGCGGTCCAGGTAATAGATGTCGAACGACATCTCCTCGGCCTGTTCGGAGGTCATGTACTCCTCGGCCTCGAAGGCGGGGATGTTCTCGAGCTCGAACTGGACCCGGCTCCCCTTGATCGTCGGCTTGACCTCCCCGAGCCCATGGGAGACCCAGGAGATCCGGCAGGGGCCGTTGAACAGGAGATGGATATAGGGGAAGGAGATGTACTCGAATTTAGCCTTGCAGGTGAACAGGCTGTCCTGGACCTCCCAGTGCACGGCCGGGAACGAGAGGAACTCCCTGTTATTCGGAAGCCCTCCCTCCTCGGGCTTGACCCCCGAAGTCAGGAGACTATCCGCGAGATCCTCTTCATCAGAGTTCGAAGACCCGCCCTCGTCGCGCACGATCTTATAGTGGAACTCGATGATGGAGCCGACCTGGACGTCGGGGACGGTGAAAGTCTTGAGGCCGACCCGGAAGCGTCGGTAGCGCAGCGCCGTCTTGTCGAAGACCTGCCCCTCGAACGGCACGATCACGCCCGAGGGCCGGATGTGCCGGACCTCGAGCCTATCCACCTTCTGGGCCCCGGAATAGTAGGGGATCTCGATGTTGGCGCGGTCGCGTCCCGAGTCCTTGAGGATCTTCAGCCGTTTGAAGACGCGCGTTTCCAGATTCTCGTGGTCCGTGACCGTCTCCCGGTAGAGCCAGACCGCCTCCGCCCCCGGCTGCTGGGCGCAGTCCGTCATGGCCTTCTCCTCGTCCGAGAGGGGGGGCCAGGCCTGGGCCGCGGCTGGACGGGCGGCGACGAGCACGAGAGCGGCCGTGAACAGAACGGGCAGGGCCGCGAGCTTGGCGCCGCGGCACTCCTGTACGGAACCGAGTTTAGTCATCAGGGCCCCCTGGTCTCGGGGGCCTTCAGGATCAGGCTGCGCTGCTCGTCTGCGGCCACGCCGAGATAGAACGCCACCGCATCGCCACATTGCGAGGCCGGGAGAAGCGGTTCGCGGAGGCGGTATTCACGATGGTAAACGAGCGTGTGCCCGTCGACCTCCGTCCGGCTCGAGTAGGCCGCGAAGCCGGCATCAAAAGCGACCGGCTTAGGTAGGCTGTCGGGATTTCGGCCTTCGGGGATCTCGATAGTGAACTCGTCCCGGGCGAGCGAGGCCGTCCCCAGATCAATGGGATGGCGGCGGGTCTTCTTGTCGTTCGCAACCAGGTTGACAGCCTTCGTGCCGACCACACGCGGGCGCACCACGAGGTAGGTGCCGGCCTGCTTGGCGTAGGCGGCGGCCTTGAACCGGTAGCTGACGACGAGGTCGGCGCCGGCGTTCTCGAGGTTCTTGAAATCGTAGCTCTCGATCGAGAATGAGGCGAACGAATTGGAGAGGAAGATCTCGACGTACTTTCGTCGTTCAGAGTCGGTAGCGGCCTGGATGGCGTAGCGTAGGGAGTCGGCCTCCGACCCGCGCCGCTTTTCGATGATCTCGCCGGACAAGGTGCCATCGGAGGTCAGGACCAGATGGCCTTTGCGCTCGAGAAGGTTGCCTTCGGAGGAGGCGCGAGGCAGCCGGACGAGCCCACTTTCGCTGCCGGCCACGAGGAGGCCGGTGTTGTCCTGAAGGTAGTAAGGAAGCCGTCCGAGCGGCGTCGTCGGCATGGTCGGGTCGAAGACCAGTATACGGCCCAGACGCGGATGACGGATCAGGCTGTCGAGCCCGGTGTCAGGGACGTCGTCGGGCAGGCGGACGGCCAGGATGACATGGTTGAAGTCATAGAGCGAGACGGGGGTTCCGGGGGTCACGCTGCCGCGGTCAGTATTGATGATGATGTAATGGGAATCGATGCCGATCGACTTGAGCAAAGCGGCGAGGAGGGTGGCCTTGTCCTTGCAGTCGCCGTAGCGGTTGGCAAGGATACTTGAAGCCGAGTGGGGCTGGAAGCCGCCGACACCGATCTGGATCGAGACGTATCGGATCTCCTTCTGGGCGAACCCCGCCAGAGCCCGGATCTTTGAGATGGAGTCGGGCTCGCCGGCGGCGATCTCCTGGGCTTTGCGCGTCACGGCCGCGTCGGGCTCGCGGCGCGATCCGCTGAGCTCCTCGAACCAGGCTCCCATGTCCGACCAGCCCGCGAATGAACGGATCCCGGGAGTGGAGGTTTTGAGCCTGACGAGCAGGCGGCCTGCCAGGGCCTCGTCCCGGGGCCTGAACGGTTCGTCGGCGATGGCCGGGACGTCCCTGATCTCCACCGACATCTTCCTTGGGAGAAGCGGTGAGATCGGCTCGCGATCGGGTTCGACGGGAGCCCAGTTGATCCAGTCGAGTTCCGGCTCCCAGGTCGTCGGCAGGGTGAGCGCATAGCGGGCCCGGACGACGGGAAATCTCCCCTGGAACTGAAACTGGTCCTCGACGGCCGGCGGGTCGCTTTCCGCTTCCCACTCGAAGCCGACGACGCTTCCGACCTCCGCTTCGGGTACGGCCAGCATCATGATCTTGGCGTCCATGTAGAGCGTGTCGGGAGCGAGAGAGGAGGAGATGACCTGCTTTGACGTCACCTTGCGCACGGATCCCGAGGGGTTGATGACCCAGCCGGTCATGGAATTGATCTTCGTATCGTAAGTGCCGGCCAATAGCAGCCGCCGGGCCTCGTCCGCGCCGCCCGGACGGAGGACCCGCGTGGCGCGCCGGCAGGCCGTCGTCAGGACGCCCTTGGAACTGATGCTGGTCGATTGTTCATCGAGGAGGACGATGGCCTCGGTATCTGCGGGGAGCGTCGCCGGGAGGGAACGGGCGGCCTCGTCGGCGAGCCATTTCGGCGCGGTGTCGGAAGTTGCGGGCAGGGGCGAGCGTCGCGGGGGAAGCGGGCCGGAAGAAGGGGAGGCCAGGGAGAACGAGGAGAGTATAAGGAAAAAAGAAAAGATGACGGCTTTCGCAAATCTCAGAGGCTTCAATTCCGTTCCCCGGGAACTTTCCGCCTTGGCTAGGGTAATACCCGTCGGAAGCGGATGTCAAGAAGCGATATCTTTTTCTGGCGGCTGGATCGGCTTCAGCCTCCCGATCTTACCTCAGGGCCTGGCGGGGAGCTCCGCTATAGCGGGCTTTTCCTGCGGTGGGGCTTCTATGGCGAGAACATCGCGAGCGTCTTCATCGCGATCATTGAACGACGGGGCAGGCTGGCTGGGGACGCGGGATGGAACCTTCTCCCAAGCCGTTTTTTGACAAGAGGATGACCCCGCGTCATAATAATTCCGGCTGGAGTAATCACCCATATGGCGGAAAGACGGCGGGCGGGGCATGCATCCGTGAAACGGACAAAAAGGTACGCCTTCGTCCTCTTGTCTGTCTTTATCCTGTCGACTCTTGCGATCGCCTTCCATCAGCATGCCGACGGCGACGATTGTCACAATTGCCCCGTCTGCGCCGCCGCGCACTACCAGGCCGTCGTCATCGGCACTTTTGCACTCGATAATCCGCAGCCGCTGGCGGTCCTTGAGTTGCCTCCCGGGCCGCTCCGCTTCGACTTCACGGCGGCCGCCACCCCCCCTCCGCGGGCCCCTCCCGCCTGATCCCGCCCGAAGCGGCACTCGGTTCCCTTGTCGTCAGCGATGCCGCAGCGGACTACTGTGAGGGTCTGCGCAGAAGGACTCCACAGCCCTGATCGGCAGCACGCCGGCAAGTTTCGCGTGTCAGTGCGGGCCGGACTGTATCTTGCGGATCCTTTCAAAGGAGGAAACTCGGAGTGGAAAAGCGTCTTTCGTGCCTGTGTTTATCGTGTCTTATCCTGATCATGGCCCCCCTGGTGTCAAGCGCCGCGCCGGCCGAATCCTCGGGAACGATCATCGGTCACGTTGTCGGCCCTGAGGGAGCGGCGATCGTGGGCGTACGGCTCCTCTTGCACAACGACATCACCGGCTATCGATCGGAAACCGTGAGCAGGCCTGACGGCTCGTTCACATTTTACAACGTCCCGTTCAATCCCTATCATTTTCACGCGGACCTCGAGGGATTCAAGCCCTACCGAGACACGGTGAATGTGCGCTCGGCGCGACCCCTCGAGCTCAAGGTGAAGCTCGAACCTGTCCCGATCTCGGTGACCGTCGTCGTGACCAGCGGCGAGCCCGCGGCCGGCCAGCTCGAGACCGACACGTCCGTCTCGCACGTGGACATTGACAAGTCCTATATCGTGCGCGCGCCGGCGGCCGTCTCCTCAAGGGCCATCGCGGAGTTGATCACCGCGACTCCCGGATTCGCCGCGGACGAGAACGGGCGCTACCACTTTCAAGGGGCTCACAGCCAGAGCGAGTATGTCATCGACGGCCAGACGATCTCCGATCAAACGGGCGTCACGTTCTCGGACTCCATCGATCCCGGAATCGCACAGTCCATGGAGGTCATCTACGGGAACGTGCCGGCCGAATACGGCGAGAAGATCGGCTCTGTCATCAACCTCGCGACGAAATCGGGTCTCGGCAAACCTCTCCAGGCGGATATCCGGAGCGGCGTGGCCAGTTTCGGGACCTTCGAAGAGGGCGCTTCCGTGACCGCCGGGTCGCAGGCTTGGGGTGTTTATGCGAACGTGACGGGTTCCTGGTCGGACCGGTTTCTCGATCCCATCAACCCGGACAATCTCCACAACTCGGGTCATGCGGAACGGGCCTTCTTGCGGCTGGATTATGCCTCGCCGAAGATGACGGATCTCCTCCGCTTTACGATCCTGGCCGGAAGCAACGGATCGACAGGTCCCGAACACCTACGCGCAGAACGCGGCCGGGCAGAACCAGCGCGTCACGAGCAGCGACGAAAACCTCAGCCTCGGCTGGACGCACGTGCTTTCCTCGGCCGCGACCTTCGACCTGGTCGCCTTCGCGCGGTTCTCGAACTTCCACCTCTTTCCCTCGGCGGACGATACGCCGGTCACGGCTTCGTCCGATCGGTCGCTCGATAACTACGGCTTCACGCCCTCCTTCGCCTGGGTCCACGGAGCCCATGAGATCAAAGCGGGCGCCGTACTCAAGCGATTCCCCATCGCAGAACGCTTCCGCTTCGGGATCACGCAGGCCGACCTTGAACGATCCCTCGTCGGCGGGCTACAATCCGGACCTGGCGCCGTACGACCTGACCCGCGGCGGCTCACTGTTCGAATACTCAGGGCGACGCACCGGGACCTACTTCGCCGCCTACGTCGAAGACAACATCAAGCTGCGGGACCTCACTCTCAACCTGGGGCTTCGATTCGATCTCAACGATCTCCCGCGCGGCGAATCCGCCTTGGAGCCGCGCCTGGGCGCGGCCTACTTCTTTCGAAGGACAGGCACGGTCTTGCGCGCTTCCTATAACCGCGTCCTCTACACGCCGGAGTACGAGAATATCCTGCTCAGTTCCTCCGCCGAAGCAGCGAGTCTCGCTCCCCCGATCGTGAAGGAAGCCCGGCCCCTCGGAGGAGGATTGCTGCTCGTGCCCTGTGAGCGGCAGAACGCCTTTACAGTGGGCGTTCAACAGGCGCTTGGCAGCTTCGCCCGTTTCGATCTCGACCTTTGGTGGCGCCGCTCGAGCGGGGCGGGCGACCAGGATCAATTCCTGGATACCGGGATCGTCTTCCCGATCGCGTTCCATTCCGGCCGGCTCGATGGATGGGACATGCGCGTCGACTTGGCGCGGTGGCACGGTTTTCAGGGCTTCCTGTCCCTGGGTCACACCCGCGCCGTCTACGTGCCGCCGGTCGTCGGAGGGCTCTTCCTCGACCAATCCGCCCTCGAGTCCATCACGGCCGGACCTTTCCTCATCGACCACGACCAGGCGCTCGAAGCGCAACTGCAGGCGTTCTATGACCTTGGGAAGAGCGGCATCTGGCTGGGCGGCGCCGCCCGCTATGATTCCGGCCTCGTCTGTGATGTCGGGCCGGCCGACATCGCCTCGGACCCCGACAACTCATGGGCCGTCCCCTACATCGTAGTGCACAGCGGGACTTCACTCGACCCGAATCGCATCCGGGCGCGAACGGTGGCGGACTTCACGGTGGGCGCCGACCTCTCCCGGCACGGCATCCCCCTGTCCGTCCAGTTCGACCTGCTGAACGCTTTCAACGAGAGGGGGGTCTACAACATCGAATCCGTTTTCGGCGGGACACACGTGATCCCGCCTCGCACATTCGCCGTGCACGTGCGCTACCGGCTTGGAGGCAGCCGGACAGCCGAGAACTGAGATTCATGGGCAGCGCGATACTGGGCGTCTTCCCCGTGGCAATCGCCATAGCGCAAGGGCCTTTAAACCTCGCGGGCTGCCGTGATGAGGGGGGTGGCGGGAAGGTGTGGGAGTCGAACCCACCCGGGACGTTTATAGCCCCATACCGGATTTGAAGTCCGGAAGGATCACCGGATCCTTCACCCTCCCGTGGATCATGAGTAGGCGGCCTCCGACCAAGCTCCTGTCAAGGATGGCAGGTTTTGGTTGTGCATTCTTACGAAACAAGACCGCGAGGAACATAAGTCGCAATACTGCTCTTAACCCGCGCCTGATAGTCCTTGTTCGCGAATATGAAACCTCCGGGGCCGAACGCAACGGTTTTCCTCAGTTCTTTTTCCTCAGTGCTCGACTTAGTGCTGATGATTATGGCCAGCGAAATGATAATTCCAATAAAAGAGGCGAAAATGAAGAATCCACCTACAAAACCCAGGCTAGGATGTTTATCAATAATCGGAAAGACGATGCGGGGAAAAACTATAATGATCCCTATGCTCGCAATGAGCACGCGGACAGCTGGCCGGACGAGCCGTCGTTCGCGCGCTTTAGTGGCCTTCTTTATTTCTTCCAAGCAATCGCCGCAAATAGGCACCTGAAACTTTTTAGTGATGTATGACGTTCCCCTTCTTCCAAGCTGTCCCACGACCTGGAGCGATGAATCGCCCATCTTGGAGTTGCAGCGACAACATTCCGGGGGGAACTCATAGTCCGTAACGGTCCACTTGACGGAATCAGGAATCGGATCTGCCCCCATCATCTTCTTCCTTTCAACCGCCCAAATCGTTCGTTTTCGATGCACGGAGCATAAACGACAGGCTAAGAACTGTCAAGACATCCTCAGTGCAACTGATAGGCCGATCAAACCACCACGCCGTGGATGCCTATGTGCCGTTCAATAATTGTATAGAGATTGCCCAAGCTCATGCTCAAAACAGCTCAGTCCAGCCTAAACGTCATCAAACGATCAATATCGGTAATTGCGAGAAAACTAAGCTGGGTGTGGTCCAACAGGGGAGAAGCCACCGGAACCGGATCCCCCCCCGGAATCGCCTTTAAAGTCTCGAAGGATCACCGGATCCTTCACCCTTCCGTGGGCTGAGTTATCGAATTTTGTCGAGCACGCGCCGTCAAGATTGATTGACTCCCGCCCATCCCTCTGTTAATCTGAGCCCACGTTAAAGAAGGGAACCACGCTTGGCCAACAAGTGCCCGACCTGCCATTCCGACAATCCTGATACCCTGAAATTCTGCGGGGAGTGCGGCACCCCGCTTCCTCCGCACCAGGGCCAGCCTCCGGTCGTGACGGAAACCCTCCAAGCGCCGATCCGCGAGCTCACGACAGGCTCGACCTTTGCCGGCCGCTACCAGGTCATCGAGGAGCTGGGCCATGGCGGGATGGGCCGGGTTTATAAGGTTTTCGACGCCGACGTCAAGGAGAAGATCGCCCTCAAGCTCCTCAGGCCCGAGATCGCCCTGGATAAGGATACTGTCGAGCGCTTCTCGAACGAGCTCAAGCTGGCCCGGAAGATCAGTCACCGCAACGTCTGCCGCATGTTCGACCTGGGCAAAGCCGAGGGCACGACTTTCATTACCATGGAGTTCGTTCCGGGCGAGGACCTGAAGAAGTTCATCCGGAAGTCGGGCCAGCTCGGGGCGGGCCGGGCCGTTTCGATCGTCCAAGCAAATATGCGAAGGCCTGGCGGAAGCCCATCACCTCGGGGTCGTCCACCGCGACCTGAAGCCCCAGAACATCATGGTGGACGAGGACGGGAACGCCCGGATCATGGACTTCGGGATCGCCCGGTCCATCAGGGCCAAGGGGATCACCGGCGCCGGAGTGATGATCGGCACGCCGGAGTACATGTCGCCGGAGCAGGTCGAAGGGAAGGAGGTCGACCAGCGCTCGGATATCTATTCGCTGGGGGTCATCCTCTACGAGATGGTGACGGGTCATGTGCCGTTCGAGGGGGACACGCCGTTCACCATCGGCGTGAAGCACAAGAGCGAGCGGCCGCGGAACCCGCGCGAGCTCAATTCCCAGCTTCCCGAGGACCTGAGCCGGGTCATCCTCCGCTGCCTGGAGAAGGACAAAGCCAAGCGCTATCAGACGGCGGAGGAACTGCGGACCGACCTCGAAAAGGTCGAGCAGGGCCTGCCGACGACCGAGCGCGTTATCGCTCCCAAGAAGTCTTTCACTTCCCGGGAGATCACCGTTAAGTTCAACCTGACGAAAGCTCGCCGTCCCTTTGTCGGCCATCATCGTGCTGGCCGCTGCGGTCGTCGTTCTTTGGAAAGTCATCCCTCACAAGAAGGTACCTGCCGCGCCCAAGATCGAGAACTCCATCGCCGTCATCAGCTTCGAGAATCACACCGGAGACAAGGCCTTCGACTATCTGCAAAAGGCCATCCCTGATCTTCTGATCACCAGCCTGGAGCGGGAAAGCGGGCTTTATGTGGCCACCTGGGAACGGATGCAGGACCTTCTCGAGCAGATGGGGAAAAAGAACGTCGAAGTCATCGACAGGCCGCTCGGTTTCGAGCTGTGCCGGCGGGAGGGCATCAAAGCCATCGTTTTGGGGAGCTACATCAAAGCCGGAGAGACCTTTGCCACGGATGTGAAAGTGCTGGATGTGGACACCAAAAAGCTCCTCAGGAGCTCCAGCTCAAAGGGAGAGGGCGTTTCCAGCATCATCAATAAGCAGATCGATGAGCTGACCAAGCGAAATTTCCGCGGGCATAGGCCTGGCGGGAAAAAACATCGGATCCGCCGAGATGCCTATCGCTGATGTCACGACCCGTTCGATGGAAGCTTACAGATATTATTTGGAAGGGAAGGAGAATCTCAGAAAGTTCTATTTCAACGATGCGCGGATCGCTCTCGAAAAGGCCGTTAAGCTTGACCCGGATTTCGCCATGGCTTATTTCAATCTCGCTCGTGCAAATTTATATCTTGAAAATATTGAAGCGAGAGATACCGCCATTAAAAGGGCCAAAGCTTTGTCGCTCAAGACAACTGAAAAGGAGAGGCTCTATATCGAGGAGTATTATGCCTGGCGTGGTAGAAGCGATGCCGAGAAAATCAATCGCGCATCCTCCTGCAGATGGCCGAAAAATATCCTAAGGAAAAAGAGGTATTTCATAGTCTGGGGATTTATTACAGAATGTAGGAGCCTATGACAAAGCCATCATAGAGCTTGAATAAAGCCCTGGAGCTGGATCCCAACGATGGGGAGGCCCATAATGAACTGGGTTATGTCTATCTCCTGTTGGGGGATTTTCCAAAGGCGATTGAGCATCTCAAAAGATATGCGGCTTTGCGTCCGGGTGAGGCCAATCCGCTTGATTCTCTGGCTGAGGCCTATTTTGAAATGGGCCAGCTGGATGAGGCCCTGGCGAATTACCAAGAAGAGTTAAAGATCAATCCTGCTTTGGAGAATCCCTATTTCTGCATCGGGTACATCTATGCCTTGAAGGCGGAATATGACGAGGCGATCGGATGGATCGATAAATTTATCGCCGCGTCGCCTTCTCCGGAGCATAAAAGGGCGGGTTATCTTTGGAAAGGGTTTTGCCGCTTTTGGTCGGGGAGTTTGAAGGACTGCGATCTTTACTTTCGTGAAGCCGAAGAATACTGCAGAACCAGGGTACGTTTGGGGACGGCCGTACATCAACTTGCTCAAGGCCTTCGTTTATTATGACCGGGGAGAGCTTGATCAAAGCCGCAGGTCTAACGAGGCCTGGCTCAACGATTTCATCAAAGCTCAACCTGAACAGAAGTCATTCTGGCAGGGAGTCCATGAATTCCTATCGGGGCTATTGGAATTGAAGGCCGGGCATATCGATTTGGCCAAGAACATCTTGGCGGAGATGAAATCGCTCTATGACAAGATGCCGCCCTGGCGGAAAGAATGGGTGTCGTTCTACATCAATTTCCTAAGTGCCGAGCTGTCGCTCAAAGCCGGATCCCCCGAAAAAGCTATCGCCGTGTTCGAGAAACAAACACCCTTGCGCCCACTTGATTTTAATTGGAAAGACACGCTGATCTTGTACAACATGCCCATGATGAAGGACGTTTTGCCCCGGGCGTATGAGCAGAAAGGAGACATCGACGGAGCCATTGCCGAATATGAGCGGCTGATCACGTTTGACCCCAACAACCTTTCGCGCTATCTCATCCATCCCAAATACCATTACAGGCTGGCCCAGCTTTACGAACAGAAAGGCCTGAAGGCGAAAGCGGTCGAGCAATACCAGCGCTTCCTCGACCTCTGGAAGGACGCCGACCCCGGCCTGCCCGAGGTCGCGGATGCCCGGAAGCGGCTGGCCGGTCTTCAGAATTGATACAGGCGGCTTCGCCAGCCTCGCGCTCTCGGCGTCCGTGCGTGGCTGAGCCGTCAAGGACAATTGACTTCCCTGCCGCCCCGCTGCTAGTCTGAGGCCAAGCTGAACAATAGGCATCGAAGAGGAGAGCGAATTGGGCGCTGTCAAGATAAGGATCTTTATCGGAACGGTCATTGGCCTTATTCTTACGGCAGGCCTTTGTCTTGGCCAGGGCCCCGTCTATGATCTGATCTTCGCGGGCGGCCGCGTGGTCGACGGGACCGGCGCGCCCTGGTTCCGGGCCGACGTCGGCGTCATCGGCGACCGGATCGCCTTTATCGGGGATCTGGCCCAGGCCGCGGCCAGGCGCCGGATCGACGCCTCGCGCCTCGTCGTCGCCCCCGGGTTCATCGACATGATGGGGCAGTCCGAATACAGGGTCCTCGTCGACAATCGCGTCGCCAGCAAGATCACCCAGGGCATCACGACCGAGATCACGGGCGAAGGTTCGTCGATCGCGCCACTCAACCCACGGATGATCGAAGAAGGACGGGACGTCTGGAGCCGGTACGGGGTGACTCCCGACTGGACGACACTTGCCGGCTACTGGGAAGCGTTCAAGCGGGTCCGGTCCGCCGTCAATTTGGGGACGTTCGCGGGCGCCGGAGGCATCCGTAATCTCGTTATCGGCAAGGAAAACCGGCGCGCCCGGCCGGAGGAACTCGAGATCATGAAGGCGGCCGTGGCCGAAGCCATGGAAGAAGGGGCCCTCGGGCTGTCAACGGCGCTCATTTATGTGCCCGACCGCTACGCTTCGACCGATGAGATCATCGCCCTGGCCCGCGTTGCCGCTTCCTACGGCGGAAGCTACATCACCCACCAGCGGGACGAGGGCAACGACAATGCTGGCGGCATCGACGCCAGCCTGGATGAGGTGTTCCGCATCGCCCGTGAAGCGGCCATCCCCGCGGAGATCTACCATCTCAAAACGTCCGGCCAGGAGAACTGGGGCCGCATGCCTGCCGTCCTCAAGAGGCTGGAGGAGGCGCGGAGGCAGGGCCTGGATGTCTCCGCCGACCAGTATCCGTGGACGGCGAGCTCGAACGGACTTGTGGACAGTCTGCCGGCGTGGCTCCAGGAAGGCAGCCTCGAGCAGCTCCTGGCGCGACTCCGCGACCCGGCGGCACGCGCCCGGGCCAGACGCGAATTCCTGGCGGAAAATCCCGATTGGCCCGACGGCGCCTCGCGCATTCTCATCACCAGCGTCCTCAATCTCGACCTCAAGAAGTACGAAGGCCGGACGATCGCCGAGATCGCCAGGGATGAGGGCAAGGACCCTCTCGATGCCGTCATGGACATCGTCCTCGCCGACCGCGGAAGCACCTCGCGGGTGACGTTCGATATGAGTGAGGATGACGTGCGGGCGGCGCTCAGGCATCCGCTCGTTTCCATGTGCACCGACTCCCAGAGTTCGGCCGAGGACGGGGTCCTTTCGCACGAGAAGTCGCATCCGCGGGCCTGGGCGACGACCGCCCGGATCCTCGGCCATTATGTGCGCGAGGTCAAGCTGATCCCGCTCGAAGAGGCGGTCCGCAAGATGACATCGCTGCCGGCCTCCCGGATGCGGCTTCGCGACCGAGGCCTGCTGCGGCCGGGGATGGCGGCGGACATCGTGGCTTTTGACCCCGGCACGGTTCGGGAGCGCTCGACCTATGCCGACCCGAACCACTACAGCCAGGGCTTCGAATATGTGGCGGTCAACGGAGAGCTCGTCGTCGACGGCGGAAAGATCACGGACGCGCGCCCGGGCCGACCCATCCTCGGCCCCGGCGCCCGCGCGGGGAACGGAAAAATTAAATAGTCCCGCGTCTAAATCGGGTTTTTGACCTGCCCCGGGAAGGGCGGCCAACCCTCAGTGCCAAGTCGGCGACGGCCGGCCCTCGATCTTGGCGATGGCCTCCAGGGCGATGTACCTGGCGCGCAGGTGCTCGACCTTCCGCATGGCCGGGATGGCCTCTCGGGCGGCCGGGCCGATGTCGCCGAGCGCGTAGCAGATGTTCCGCAGCACCTGAACGCCGTCGTTGGTGATGTCCGGCACGTTCGAAGCCTCGAGCGCCTTGATCAATGCCGGGACCGCGGAACCGCCCGCTTCGCCCATGCGGCCAAGCGCGGCGGCCGCCGTCATGCGAACGGAGGGAACCGGGTCCTGAAGCGCGGCGCAGAGTTCGGGAATGACGGCTGCCACGGCGGCCCTCCCCATGTCGCGCAAGGCCAGGGCCGCGAACCCGCGTACCTGGGGGTCAGAGTCTTTGAGGAGTTTGGCTGCTTCGGGCGCGGCCGCCGCGGCCCCGCTCCCCGCCTGCGAGAGCGCCCAGACCGCGGCGCCTCGCACCTCGGGATCGGGGTCGGAAAGCCGGGCGGCCAGTTCCTGCGCGGCGGGCCCGGCCTCGGTCCCGAACGCTCCGATGGAACGGACGACCCCGGCGCGGCCGCCGGCCGGAGCCTTCCGCAGCTCATCGAGATAATAGCCGAGCGCGTGACCCCGATAGACGACGGAACCGGCCGCGGCCGCCGGCGTCGGGACCGCCTCTGCGTCGGGCGGGGCGTCCGGCCGGATCTTGACTTCCGAGAGCACGACATCGTCGACCCCCAGGTTGTAGCCGGTCGAGAGCGGATCCTTCCCGACGCAGGCGAACGTGAGGACGTGCCGCCCCTGAGCCAGGTCGTGCCAGCCGAGGCGGCGGTCGACGGCGACGTACGTTTCCGGCTGATAGTTATGCAGCACCTCCGGCTCCGGCGGCAGGACGTCCGACGGCCCCCAGGTCAGGGTCGTCGAGTTGGCGAGCTTCCCGTCGAGCGTGGCCACATAATCGCCGTAGTCGGGGGATTGGGCGACCTGCGCGACGACCTCGTAGCGGCCGGAGCGCGGGACGTCGATCGGGATGTCGATCCTGGCGCCCGGCCCCTCCGCCTTGAAGAAGAGAAGGTCCTTGGACCAGAAGACCTCTTTCTGCACCGAGACCGCGCCTTTTTTCACGGCGACGTCCCGGAGGGAGCTCTCGACCTCGATCTGCTCGGCGTTGCCGAGCGGCAGGCGCGCCGGACCATAAGGCGGTTCCGGCAGATCCTCATTGACGCCTTTCTGGTACCAGAACGCCACGCTCGAAAAATAGTCCGGGCGTTCCTCGAATCCGGAGCGGGCCCTGCCGTCGGCATCGTAGGTCCATCCGGCGTGCTCGATCGCCACCCGGAGGGACTTGGTGAACGGGACGGGATCAGGCACGTGCCAGCGGTAGCCCGTCAGGCGCGCGCCCACGCCCTCTCCCTCCGCCACCGGGATGCCCGTCCAGGGCCCGTCCGAGACGCGCAGGCCCCAGGCGTCGTTGAAGTAATCTTCGGACCCCGTGCCCTCGATGCGCGGGGCCTTTTCCCCGTCCACATAAAAAAGGTCGTCACCCTCGCCGAACCAGCCGATCTGCGTCTGGATGATGTTCAGGACCGAACCGACGAAATGGCCCCTGCCGCGCACGTCCAGGATCGTGTAGGGTTTCCCCTGCGGCGGAGGGACGGCCTGCCGGTAGTAGGCGTGGAAATAGCCGACGTCCTCGGGCAGCGCATCGTGCTTCTGCCAGTCCACGTGGTAGTAGAGGCTGGTCATCCGGCGCCGGCCCTCGTTCGTCAGGGTGATCTTGATCGATCTTCGGAAGGGCATGGGCCAGTAGCAGTTCCGCGCCCGGCCGAACGACGCATTGCGGACGATCAGGGAGTTGAGGTCACGTTCGTAGCCGTGCCCGACGCCGAAGAAATCGCCGAGCGGCGCGTCGACGCTCGGGGTCTTGCGGCCGTCGTAGTAGACCCGCAGGCGCGCCAGGCGCGGCCAGCCGTATTCGTTGTCCGCGACGGTCACCCAGATGTGGGTGACGATCCCCGGTCCCTGGAGGTCGGCCAGGACGAGGGTCTCTCCGGGGATGGGGTGCTTGCAATCGTCGTTGCTGTCCACGTAGAGGTTGTTGCTCGAAGACCGATAGGCGGAATAGCCCTTCAGGCGGGGAAAGTTCAGAGGGTCCAGCGGCCCGGTGGTCGGGCTCTGGCCCATCATCTGAAGGGGGAATATCGCGATAACGGCGAGAACGAGACAGCGACGCATGGTGGGCCTCCCGCGGATCTTGAACCTCATGATAATTCGGCCGATGCCGTTTGGCAAGGCTCCGGGCGGGGCCTTTTCAGCGGGGCCGGCGGCTGATCTCGAGTTGACGCCAGGAGG
Organism: Candidatus Aminicenantota bacterium; assembly: GCA_963807525.1. Classification (GTDB taxonomy): domain Bacteria; phylum Acidobacteriota; class Aminicenantia; order Aminicenantales; family Saccharicenantaceae; genus RBG-16-66-30. Next base: position 107,046 of record CAWECI010000007.1, read on the forward strand.
CTTGAAGTCCTCGATCCGGAGGGAGTACAGTGTGCGGGCATATATCGATCCCAGGCCGCCGGCTTTGTCGGTGAAAGGATGGCACCCCATGAAGGAACTTCTGAGATGGATCGCGATGGGGGCACTCGTCACTTCTATTTCTTGGGGCGCCTCGCCGGCTCAGGGCCCCCCCGCCGGCCGGTCCCTGGAGAAACAGTTCGATTCCCATCTCTCCCCGGCCGACCTCAAGGCCAGGTTGAAAAGACTCAGCGCGCGTCCCCACCATGTCGGGTCTCCGTATGATAAAGAGAACGCCGAGTTCATTCTCTCCCAGTACCAGGCGTGGGGATTCGAGGCCCGGATCGAAGAATTCAGCGCCCTGTTTCCGACCCCCAAGACGCGCCTGCTGGAGATGATCTCGCCCGTCAAGTACACGGCGGTCCTCCGGGAGCCGCCCCTGAAGGAAGACGGCACGTCGGATCAGACGGCCGAACAGCTGCCCACCTACAACGCCTACTCGATCGACGGCGATGTGACCGGGGACCTCGTCTACGCGAACTACGGGATCCCGGCCGACTACGATGAGCTCGAGCGGATGGGGATCGACGTCCGGGGCAAGATCGTCATCACTCGCTACGGCGGATCCTGGAGAGGGATCAAGCCGAAGGTGGCCGCCGAGCACGGGGCGATCGGTTGCCTCATTTATTCCGATCCGAAAGACGACGGGTTCTATGTCGGCGACGTTTATCCTCAAGGCGCCTGGAGCAACGAGTTCGGCGTCCAGCGGGGGTCGGTCGCGGACATGCCCCTCTACCCCGGCGATCCTTCGACGCCTTTTGTCGGGGCCACGCCGGGAGTGAAGCGGCTGCCCTTCCAGGAGATCAAGGTCCTGACGAAGATCCCGGTCCTGCCGATCTCCGCTCATGACGCGCTGCCCCTGCTCCGGGCCTTGACCGGGCCGGTCGCGCCGGATCATTGGAAAGGGGCCCTGCCTTTGACCCATCATGTCGGACCGGGGCCGGCCAAGGTCCACCTGAAGCTGGAGTTCAACTGGGACATCAAGCCGATCTACGATGTCATCGCCAAGATCCCGGGCAGCGTCTACCCGGATCAGTGGATCATCCGGGGAAATCACCACGACGCGTGGGTGAACGGGGCGGACGATCCCCTCAGCGGCCAGGTGGCGACAATGGAGGAAGGCAAGGCCCTGGGCGAGCTGGTCAAAGCCGGCTGGAGGCCGAAGCGGACCATCGTCTATTGCGCCTGGGACGGGGAAGAGCCCGGATTGATCGGCTCCACAGAATGGGTGGAAACCCACGCCGACGAATTGCGGCAAAAGGCGGTCGCCTATATCAATTCCGATTCCAACGGCCGGGGATTCGTCTCCATGGACGGGTCGCAGACGCTCCAGCACTTCATCAACGACGTCGCCCGGGACGTCCTCGACCCGGAAAAGAACATCAGCGTCTGGGAGCGGGCCCGGGCCGCCCTGCTTCTGGCCAGTCCGGTCGGGGAGAGGAGGGCCATGCGGTCCGCGACGGACCTGAAGATCGGCGCCCTGGGTTCGGGTTCCGATTTCACCCCCTTCCTCCAGCACATCGGCATTGCCTCCCTGAGCATCGGCTACGGCGGCGAGAGCGAAGGCGGGGCCTACCATTCGATCTACGATTCGTTCGACCATTTCATGCGCTTCGGCGATCCGACGTTCGCCTATGGGGTGGCGCTCGCCCAGACCGGCGGACACGCTGTCCTGCGGCTGGCCGACGCCGACATTCTTCCCTTCAACTTCTCGGATTTCGCCGAGACCGTCGCCGGGTACCTCGGCGAGATCAAGGACCTGACCCGGACCATGAGGGACGAGACGCTCGAATTGGACCGGGAGATCGAGGAGAATGCGTTCGCCGAGGTGGCCGATCCGGCCAGGACGTCCCAGGTCCCCAAGGCCCAGGACCCGGTCCCGTACTTGAATTTCGCCCCGCTCGAGAACGCGGTCAGCGTCCTCCGGACGAGCGCCGAGGGCTATCAGAGCGCGGAGCGTGAGCTCGAGGAGACGGGCAGGAGGCTGACCGGCGGCCAGCAGGGGCGGCTGAACGAGATCATTTTCAGGACCGAGCGGGCGCTCACGAAACCCGAGGGATTGAAGGGACGGCCCTGGTTCGTCCACGAGATCTATGCGCCGGGATTCTACACCGGCTATAGCGTGAAAACCCTGCCGAGCATCCGCGAAGCGATCGAACAGAGACAGTGGGACGAGGCCGACCGGCAGGTCGTCGTGGTCGCGGACACGCTGGAGGCCTACGCCCGGGAGATCCGTGACGCGGCGGCGATCCTTCGTTCCGCCCTGAGATAGTCCTTCCCTTCATCGCTATGTCCCCGAAGGGTACTTCGGCCCTGGGGCGCGTTTCGATAAAGAGGACGGCAGGTATGGGATCCTGCGTTAGGCGCCGCCCAGCTACAGCGATCCGGAAACACTCCGGCCGGCTCAGAAATAGACCCGAAATGACAGATAGATCAGGCCCGGATACGAACCGAACTCGGAATGGAGGAGATCCGGCTGGAGGCTTGCCGCGACGGCGAAGCCCGTGACCTCCGGCTTCCGCCCGAGCCCGACATAGGCCCCGGCCGCAAGATCGACGTCCTGGGAGAGGCTATAATTCAGGGACGGGGCCAGCACGAGGGAGAGGTCGCCGAGGTTGGCGATGACGAGCCCCGTGAACGGCAGGAGCGGAGTGATCTGCCATGTCGACCCGAGACTCAAGTAATGCCGTCCGAGGAGGTAAACCGCCCCGTCCTGGTAGGGCGTCGTTCCCGGCAGGGACAGGTACGCCCCGGGGTGGGCGGCGCCGGCGGAGCTGAAATGGTATTCGGCGAATCCGTAGAATTTCGAGCTGAAGCTGTAGTCCGCGCCGGCCGAGGCCCTAAAATAGTCCTTCTCGCCCGTCGCCCCCTCGAGGAACGCATCGGGCCTGACGTAAGCGGCCTCGAGCCAGGCCCCGGCGCCGCCGATCGAGCGGGAGAGGTCCAGGCCAAGAAGGAGATGCCGGCGGAAGTCCATGGCCAGGGCCGCGACGTCCATCTTGCGGACGTGGACCTTGCCCCGCAGATAGACGGCGCTCGTCCCGGCCTCGAGCCGGTCGCCGGCGACAACGCCCATGTCCAGCTCGTCCAGCGAGCCGAGGGGGATGCGAACGCGCAGGGCATCGACCCCGATCCGTTCTTCCTTGTCCAACTCGTCGAAAGCGAACGGAGCCAGGACGTCGGTCGGATTGATGACCCGGGCGCTGCCCCAGGCGATGGGCTGGCGTCCGACGATGATGTCCGCGAAACCCGTCTTGAGGGTGACCATCAGCCGATCGAGGTTCTGGTAGACAGCGACGTTGTGGGGGGTCCGGTCCGGGCCCGGATAGAGCCGGCTTCTGAGATCGGCCAGGCGGTACCCGCCGAGGGCCTGGCTGGTGGGAAATAGGCTTTCCCCGGACAGCCTGGCATTCTGGATCCTCGGCGAGAGATCATAAGCGAAGTCGAAGGACAGGCTCTTCGAGGGCTTGGCCGCGAATTCGAGCCGCAGGCGGTTGTCGAGAACGGCCATGGCCGGATCGGCGAGGCTCGGCGTGCCGGCCTTGACCGTAGGCGGCACCAGGAGGATCGCGAAGCTCTTGAAATACCCGGTCAGAGAAAACGCCTCGTCCCCGCGAGCCCGGGGGACGAGACCGAGCTGGAGAATCGAGAGGACGAGGATGACGTTCCGAAGGCCGGGCCCTCGTCTCACGGCGTTCGCCTCCGCTCGTCTTTGGCGATCTTGCCGTCATGCAGCGTGATGACGCGGTCGGCCCGTTCCATGACCATCCGGTCGTGGGTCGAGAAGAGGAAGGTCATGCCCGTCCGCCGGTTCAGCCCTCGCATCATGTCGAGGAGTTCGGAGCCGGTCTCCGAATCGAGATTGGCGGTGGGTTCGTCGGCCAGGATCAACTCCGGCTTGGAGACCATGGCCCTGGCGATGGCCACGCGCTGCTGCTGGCCGCCCGAGATCCGGGGCGGGAAACGATGCTCGAACCCTTCCATGCCGATCTCTTTCAGTATTCCGGCCACCCGGGCCATCCGTTCATCATTCGGGACGCCCTGAAGAAGCATGATGTACTCGATGTTCTCTTGGACCGTCAGGACCGGGATCAGGTTGTAGGCCTGGAAGACAAAGCCGATGTGGTCCCGGCGGAAGTCCGAAAGATCGTTGCCCGACATGTCTGAGATGTCCTTGTCCCTCAGCCAGACCTTGCCTTCGGTGGGGGAGTCCAAGCCGGAGATGAGGTTGAGGAAGGAGGTCTTGCCCGAACCGGAGGGGCCGACGATGGCCGTGAATTCCCCGGCCGCGATGCGCACATCGATACCCCGCACGGCGGGGACGACGACATCGCCGTCCCGATAGTCCTTCTTGAGGCCTTCGGTGACGACCAGGGGTTCCGTTGAGTTGTCCATCGCGATCTCCTAAAGGCTCTTCCGGAGGGCGTCGGCGATGCGCAGCCGGCCGGCGGCCCCCGCGGGGTAGAGGCCGACGACGAGGGTGAACAGGAACGTCGCCAGCGGATAGATGACAAACTGGCGGACCTGCAGGACAGGATAGAGCGGCCGGGAGAATGTCGTCCCCGCGAATTCGATGCCGCTGTAGTTGATGCCGGTCCCGGCGACGACGAGCGTGAGGAGGAGGCCGAGCGCTGCGCCCATGGCGATGCTCAGGACCGCGAGCGCGCCGGCCTCGACGACGATCAGCCGCCGCACCCCCGAGGCGCGGGTTCCGACAGCCCGCATGACGCCGAACTCGAACATTCGCTCGTACAGGGACATGAAGAGGGTGTTGATGATGCCGAAGGCGACGACGCCGAACAGGATGGCGGCCATGAAGACGAGCGAGACCCAGAACAGGCCCAGCGCCTCTCTCAGCTGCGGCAGGAGGACGGCCCAGCTGACCGCCTCGTTGCCGTCCGTGGAATAGGCGGCCCAGAACGGGTTGCCCTTCCTCGTCGCGAAGCCGATGTCTTTGAACCTGAGGGCGATCTCGTCGATGCCCAGGCCGAGGCCGAGCATCCCCTGGGCTTTGGCCAGGCGGATGAAGGCGAAGCCCTCGTCCATCTCCTTGATGCCGAAGCGGTAGATGCCTGAGACACGGAACATGTCCTGGGCCAGGTCTCCGCTCCCGGCCTGGGAGACGGTGGCGACGATGCGATCGCCCAGCCCGATGCCGAGAATGCTGGCCAGGCCGCTGCCGATGACGATGTCGCGCTCGCCGGAGCCGGAGAAGAACGTCCCTTGCCGGATGTTGTCGTCGATCTCCGATAGGAGACCCTCCCGGGCCGGGTCGACGCCGACGATCATGACCGAGCTGACGTCGGACGGGGAGGTGACCATGCCGAACGCTTCGGCCCGCGGCGCGAAAGCCTCGACGCGCGGGTCTTTCGCGAGACGGGCCTCGACGGCAGGCGCGCCGGCGATCGTCAAGCCGGACTCCTGCGTGAGACGGAAGCCCAGGCGGTGGATCTGGCCCTCGCCCAAATAGGCGGCGGTGGCCGATCGGATCATCTCGCCCACCATGCCCTGCATGAGGGCGTCGGTGAAGATCAGTGAGGCCAGTCCGACTCCGATGGCGAGTCCGGCGATGAAGGTCCGGCGCTTATTGCGGAAAAGGTTGCGCCAGGCGAGCTTCAGCGTCAGCGCCATCGAGACCTCCTAATGGATCCTCATCGTCCGGGCCGGTTCGGTCCGGGCCGCCTTCAGGGCCGGAAAGAGCCCGACGACCAGGGCGGCGACGATGACCGTGACGGCGGGGATGACGAAGCTCCGGGCGTTGATCTCCGACCTCATCGTGTCGAAGACCATGCCGCCGTAAGTGATCCCGGCTCCGAAACGGATGCCGTGCCGGGCCAGGAAGGCGTTAGCGCCGAGACCCAGGCCGGCGCCGACGGCCATTGACATGACCGACAGGATCAGGACCTCCAGGATGACGAGACGGACGATGCGGCCGGGACGCGTCCCGATGGCCTTGAGCAGTCCGTATTCACGGCGCCGCTCGAGGACGGACATGAGGACCGTGTTCAGGACGCCGACGGCGACAATGACGACGATAACGAGCAGCATGACCCACATGCCCGCCTTGTCCGCCTTCATGGCGTTGTAGAAGGACTTGGCGAACTCTTGCCAGGGCTCGACGGAGAGGGACGGGTCGTCGAGGCGGGCGGCGATGGCCCGGGCCGCGGCCCGGACAAGGCCGAGCTTGGAGACCACGACCGCGATCTCGTGGACCTTCGAGTCCAGGACGAGATAGGATTGGGCCGTCCCGAGGGGCAGGTAATAGGCGGTCCGGTCCGTCATCTCGTCGCCGCTCGAGGCCACGCCGACGAGGGTGAACTGGTCCTCGGCGATCGAGCCGTCGGCGCCCTGGGAGAGGAGGACGATCTCGTCTCCGAGCTTGGCTTGGAGGATCTCGGCCAGGACCCGGCCGAGGACGGCCTCGCGGGCCGCCGGGCCGGAGAAGAGGCGGCCCTGGACGATCGTCCGGTCGAAGCGAGTCGCGCGGACCTCGCGGGCTGGATCGAGACCGACGATCTGGACCCCGGCGCTCCGATCGCCGTCGCCGGCCAGCCCGGCCGAGTAGACGCGGGGCGCCCACGACTCCACGCCCTTCATCCCGTCCAAAACCCCCTCGATCGGGGCCACATTATTGATGGTCTTGAAGAGGGTTGGCCGCTCCAGGTAGGTCTTCTCGTGGATCTGGATGTGTCCGAGCCGGGTGCGCGTGAACTGGTCGATGATGGCGTTGTAGGACCCATCGGACCAGCCGATGAAGATGACGGCCAGGGCAAATCCGCCGACGATGCTCAGGCCGGTGAAGAGGGTCCGCCGCTTCTGTCTGAAGATGTTCCGGAGGGCCATCTTCAGGACGACCATGCTAGAGACCGCCGTGAAGATTGCGCAGGCTGAAGATGTCGGCCGCCAGGGGGACGTCGAATGCGGCTTCGAGGTAGCGGAGGACCGTCCGGTGGCCCGGCTTGGCCTCTGGGACCAGCTCCATGGTCGAGGGGATCCGCCGTCGCCCGAAGGCGCGGACATCGCTGAAGGTGATGGTCCGGGCCAGGCCTCCCTTGTCATCGTAATACTCTTCCCGGACGGGTAAGAGACCGTCCTCGCGGACCGCCAGGACGACCGACCCCCAGACGATGGGCAGCCCTTCCTTGGGGACGCACTTGACGTAAACGAGCCCGGGCTCGGGCGACTCGGGCACGGTCATCTCGAAGTGGTAGGACTCGACGAAAGTGTACTCCTTGACCAGGTCGTCGTTGGTGAGGTCCGAGCCCATCCAGGAGCTCATCATCATGGACGGCGGGACCTTCAGGACTTTGGCGATCTTGGGGAGGTAGTTCCACATCTCGTTGCCGAGACGCAGGGTCGCGAAGCCCGCCTCCTTCTTCGGCCCGAGAACGCGGATGAACGTGTCCGTCATGCCGCGGCTCCAAACCCTCATGCGCAGCGTGCGCTGCCAGTTCGGGGTCACGACCTCCATTTCGACGAGAGCCTCGCTCGTATCGCTTCGGTAGAGCTCGTCGATGCGGCGTACGATCTCTTCGGCCCCGACGGGACGGGCGGCTTGAGGAAGCGGCCCGGCCTCGCTCAGAAGCATCGAGGTGAGGACGAGGAAGGCCTTAAGAACAGCGGCCCATATCGGATGGTTCTCCATAACGGACTCCCTGGAACTTCTCTGCTTATTCTAGACCAAGCGGGCCCTTTTATGAAACGAGGTTTCCGTTTAGCGTGGAAGAGGATAAAATAAGCGCATGGTATCGACGGCCAGCGACAACATCATCATGCGCTGGCTGAGGCGCCTGCCGGAGAATGTCCGCCAGACGGTCCAGACCGTAGCCCTGAGCCTGGCCGGGGGCCTGTCCGTGGTCCTGTTCCTGGTCCTGGTCAATGCCCTGTTCTCCCTGACTTATGTCCGGTTCGCGGCCCGCTCGAAGGTGTTCTTTGTCGTGGCCAGCTTCGTTCTGATCATGGTCACGTCGCTTCTCGTCGGGGTCCTGTTGAACAAGATCAGCCCGGAGGCCGCCGGCAGCGGGATCCCTCAGGTCAAAGCGGCCTATTGGAAAGAGCTCGGTTACTTGCCTTTCCGTTCGACCCTGATCAAGTTCGTGGCCGGCCTTCTCAGCATCGGCGGCGGCTCGAGCCTGGGCCGAGAGGGACCTTCCGTGTTCATCAGCGCGGGCGTCGCCTCGAACGTCGCCGGCTTGATGGGAGTGCCCCGGCGGGAACGGCGGGCCGCGACGCTGATGGGGTCTTCGGGCGGGCTGGCCGCGGCCTTCAATACGCCCCTGGCCGCGATCACCTTCGCCATCGAGGAGATCGTCGGCGACCTGAACAGCCGCTATCTCGGGCGGGTGATCTTCGCCTCGGTCCTGGGGGCCTTTGCCGTCTACGCGGTCCTGGGCCGCCAGCCGGCCTTCTCGCTCCCTTCGGTCGAGAACATCAGCTGGGTCCATTACCTGGTCGTCCCCGTCGTGGCGGCGGTCGCCTCGGCGGCGGGCGTGGTTTTCCAAAAGGGGACGATCCTGCTTCGGGGCAAGTCCCGCTCTTGGCGACGGGTGCCGGGATGGGTCAAGCCTGGTTTCGGCGGCCTGGCGACATGGTTGATCGGCGTGACCATGTTCTTGGCCGTGGGCCGGATCGGCGTCTTCGGGCTCGGCTATCAGGACCTGAGCCAGGCCTTGAACAATAGATTCGTCTGGCAGGCCGCGGGTCTCATGGCCGTGGCCAAGCTCCTGGCCACGATGGCCAGCTATGGCTTCGGGGGCTGCGGCGGCATCTTCGCGCCGTTGCTTTTCATTGGCGGCATGACGGGCTACTTCTTGGGCGGCCTGGCCGGGACCTGGCTGCCCCTGATGCCGGCGGATCATATCGTCCTGGCCGCCGTCGGCATGAGCGCGTGTCTCGGCACGGTCGTCGGCGCGCCCCTGACGTCGCTCCTGATCGTATTCGAGATGACCCATCAGTTCTCGCTGGTGCCCTCGCTGATGATCGGATTGATCGCCGGCGAGGCCGTGTCCCGGCTTGGCGGCCGGCTCAACTTCTACGACGCGGCGCTCGTCCAGGACGGCCACGAGCTGCACAAGATCCGTCCGCCCCTGGCCCTCGAGAGCTGGCAGAACCTGCCGGTCTCGGCCATCGCCAACCCGAAGCCGGTGGTGGTCCGAGAGCTCGACCTGGCCAAGCTCCACCAGATCGTGGACCGCTATCCGTTCAGTTGTTTTCCGGTGGAGCTCAACGGGCTCCTGCGCGGCATCCTGACGCGGCAGGAGATCCACCAAGCCGTCCTCCGCAAGGAGCCCCCGGAGATCCGGAACGTGGTCACCTGCTTTCCCGACCAAACGGTCCGCGAGATCGGCGATAAGTTCATCGAGTCGCCCAACAATATCCTGATCGTCGTCGACCGGGATTCCGGAGCCATCCGGGGGATCATCACGCTCCATGACCTGATCCGGGCCCAGGCCTCGATACAGAGCTAGGGTTCGGCCGCCCGTCAAACGGGCTTGAGGCCGCCTCCCGGTCTATGACCTCGCCGGGCCCTTCCCGGCTTGACATCCCCCTGGCCCCGACCTAGAATCCCGACCAACGGAAATAAGGAGGGGCCATGAAGAATTCCTCGCCCTTCGTCGGCTTCGTTGTCGCGAGCGTTTTGGGCATCCTCACCGTATCCGGGGCCTTCGCCCAGTGCGTCGGCAATCCGCCCTACCAATCCGCCAACGCCCTCCAGGACATCTTCTGCAACCTCCAGGCCATCGAGGCCAACTATCCGTTCCGCGTCCAATCGGACCCGAGACAGGTCGGGACGATCAGGGTCGGCGCCCCCCACGGCCCGCTCGAGGTCCTTTTCCGTCCGTCCGGTACGCCGGGCACCGACGGTCACTCCACGCAGATCAGCATTAACGGCCTCAAGGCCATCATCTACGTGAGCCAGGACCGTTCGCAAGAGGACGTGGCGCGCTATACGTTCCAGGTCGAGATCACCGGGATCCAGGGCCCGGATGGTCCCATCTTCCAAAAGGTCAATGCCTGGGACAACTGGCCCGTCCTCAGCCAGTCCTCATCGGGGAATGTCCTTTCCACATATTTCAACGTGGGGAACGCCACGCTCGTCGTCGGGGTCGTTCACGCCAGCACGATCTCCCAGCCCGGCCAGCCTTCCCAGCGCCTCATGGACGGCCGCTTCTCGGTCGAGATCGTGCGCGACCCCGACTGCCTGGCCCTCGGGGCCTTCACCATCCCCGTTTTGCCCGTCGCGATCCTCTATGCCCCTTCAGCGGGAGACTCGGGGAACACGACCGTAAAATACGAGGACTCTCATACGACCCAGACGACCGTCAAGACCACGATCACGACCGGCGAAAGCACAACCACCCCCGTCCCGGCCGAATACGGCAACATCGACACGATCGCGACGGCCCTGAGCGTCATGAAGGCCGCCGGAAAGGCCTTTGGCCCCATCGTTTCGGGCTGTGTCAACTTTGTCGCCGACGGGCTCGGCTCTTCGACAGCCACAGAAGAGAACGGGACCAGGCAGGGGACGACCGACGGACTCCTCGAGATGCACGGTACGCTTCAGGGACAGACCGTCGGGGGACGCCTTCCGGACGGCACCGCGGCTCGGGCCGGCGACGATGATCGGATCGTCGTCCTGCGCGATCTCCGGATGGCCTGGGTCGCCGATGCTTCAAACCGCCTGAAGCTCGTCTCCCTCGGAGCCAGGCAACAGAAGATCGTCGACGTCAAGAGCCTCAAACACGACCTGGCCATTCTCGAGGGCCAGCAGCCCCCGCCCTCGTCACCCCAGCCATCGAACCCCGGCGCCGTCGGCGATCTCGAATTCGGCCAGCAGGCCCAAGGGGATAAGGCGGGGACAGCCAAGAAGCCGGTCGCGGTCAGGCCCAACGCCACCCGGCCCGTAGCAGCGGCCCTGGCCGGCGCGAGTGGCGGCCAACTCCAAACAGACCTCGACCTGGAGACGGTGCAATCCCTCCTCGCCCTGGACCCCCTGGCGGCCGCGGGCCCGAACGCCGATCTGGGCGGGGCTTCCTACGCCGGCCGTTTCAGCCGCGCCGGTTTTGATACGTCCTGGGGCGCGGTCGACGAGATCGACGATCCGTTCCCCCTCGATCAAGAGATCGTCTCCATGGTCACGCATGTCGTGAGCCAGGAAGGGACCAAGTTCAAGACGCGGGTCGAGAACGACAAGCCCGGACTGCTCGGCAAGTTCCTGTCGATCGGGCCGCAAACGGAACAGAAGCTCACCTACAACTCCTCGATCACCTCGGCCGGGGAGTCGTCGGAGTCGGTCAAGCGCTCGGTCAAGGTGCATTGGGAAAGGAGCGCAGACGGGGTCGTTCTGCGGGCCTTCTACGATTCGGCCTTTGACACTTTCTTCTTTCAGGAAGCGGCGGACTCGTACCTCCAGGCCGAGGGGACGGCCACCGACTCCTCCGGCGCGCCGCAGGCCAACCAATGGATCACGCTGCGAGCCGGGGATCGTACCATCCTGGCCCGCACCGACCCCCAGGGCCATTACGTTTTCTACTCCTCGAATCCCAAAGGCGGCAGAGGGCGGCTGACGGTCGGCCGGAGGGTCACCACGATCGACGTCGCGCCAGTCAAGGCTGGGCTTCGGAGGCCCGCCCCCGGTGCCGCCTCGGCAACGCCAGGTCCTGCCAAACCGGCGGCCCCCATGGCTCCGGCCGCATCCCCGGTCGCCGGCCGAGCGCCGGCGAGCGCCGCGGCGGGCAGGCCGTCGCATCCGGCGCCAGGACTCAGACCGATCGGCGGAGCGGAGAATCTGGTCACCTTCGATCCTTCCAAACTCGTGGTGAAGGCTTCGGGAAATGGTTGGGGGATCTTCGACACCGCCTCACAGCCCGAGCGGGCGCTGGCCGTGTTCACGGCTCCCGGCAGGACGAACGCCGATCGCGCCCTGGGGATCGTCCGGCACTATGGGATCACCCAGAAGTGCGTCATCGAGGCCGGGTTCGCCGTTTTCCTTGTCCCGGACGGGTCGCAGGCCGGCGCCCTGCCCGGAGAGACCTGCCGGTCGTTCGACCCGGCCGCGCTCAGGGTCGAAAACCGTCCGGCGCCCTCCAAGCTGGATATCCCGTCGGCCACGAAAACCACTTGGGCGATCGTGAACGGGCCGAGTTTGCTTTTCAGCTTTGGGGCCCTCCCGGAGAGCGAGGCCCGGGCGAACCAGGCCCTGGCCCTCATTCGGAGCCACGGTTTCACAGCCCTTTGCCAGGTCGGGGAATTCCATTATCTTCGTAAATGAGGGCCACTGAGCATATGCCGAAGAAGGATGCCGAGCGGGGCCGCGCCAAGACCCCTCCGCCGTCGCGAAAGAAGTCTGCGGCCGCTCCCGATAAGCAGAACCTGATTTACAGGGAGGCCCTGCGCGCCAGCGAGGAACGCTACCGGATCTTGGCCGAAACGATGCTGCAGGGCGTCGTCCATCAGAGCGCGGACGGCACGATCATCGCCATGAACCCCGCGGCCGAACAGATCCTCGGCAAGACCCACGCCGAATTCATCGGCAGCAGCTCGGTCGGGGAAGAGCACGACACCGTGCGCGAGGACGGCACGCCGTTCCCCGGCGTCGAGCATCCGGCCATGGTGGCCTTAAGGACCGGGGAACCGGTCCGGGCCGTGATCATGGGCGTTTATAACCCGAAGCGGCGGGAGCGGCGTTGGATCAGCATCGACGCGGTGCCCGTGTTCCGGCCCGGTGAGACCCGCCCGGTCGAGGTCTACACGGTCTTCGCGGACATCTCCGAGCGCCGGCTGGCCGAGGAGCGGCTGCGGGAGAACGAGGAGCGGCTGCGGCTGGCCCAATCCAGCGCGGACATGGGTGTCTGGGATTGGGAGCCCTCGACGGGCAAGGCCGTCTTTACGCCGGAGAACGAGCGCATCTATGGCCTTCCTCCGGGCACGGTCATGACTTACCGTCACTTCAGCGAGCGCGTCCATCCCGACGATCTTGCCAGGGTCGAGGCCGAACGCGACGCCGCGATCGCCGGTCATCGGCCGTTCGATATGGAATTCCGCATCGTGCGGCCCACCGGCGAGACCCGATGGCTCTTGGCGAAAGGCGGTGCGGTCTACAACGCAGCGGCCCAGGTTGTTCGGGTGTTCGGCGTCAACGTCGACATCACGGAGCGAAAACGGTCCGAGGAGCAGCTGCGCGAGCTGACGCAGCGGCTGAGCTACCATGTGGACAACTCGCCCCTGGCGGTGATCGAATGGGGACCCGATATGCGGCTGATCCGGTGGTCGGGCGAAGCCGAGCGCATCTTCGGCTGGAAGGCCGCAGAAGTGCTGGGCAAGCGCATGGAAGACTTCCGCTGGATCTACGCCGAGGACGAACAGCAGGTCACCGAGGTTTCCTACGATCTTCAGACAGGCGTCGACCCGAAGCGCGTCTCGGCCAATCGGAATTACCGGAAGGACGGCTCGGTCGTCCATTGCGAGTGGTACAACTCCTCCCTGATGGACGAGTCGGGCCAACTGCGCTCGATCCTCTCGCTCGTGTTGGACATCAGCGCGCGCAAGACGGCCGAGGAGGCCTTGCGGAACAGCGAGCGCCTGTATCGGGCTATCGGAGAGTCCATCGACTACGGGGTCTGGGTCTGCGCTCCGGACGGCCGGAACATCTATGCGAGCGAGTCATTCCTCAAGATGGTCGGGCTCACCCAGGAGGAGTGCTCCAATTTTGGCTGGGGATCCGTCCTTCATCCCGAGGACGCCGAGCGGACCATCGAGGCCTGGAAAGAGTGCGTCCGGACCCAGGGGACGTGGGACATCGAGCATCGGTTCCGCGGCGTCGACGGGGCGTGGCATCACGTCCTGGCCCGCGGCGCGCCGGTGAGGAACGAGCGGGGCGAGATCATCTATTGGGCCGGCATCAACCTGGACATCGGCCGGCTCAAGAAGACCGAGGAGGCCCTGCGGGGGCGGGAGGCCGAGCTGCAGGAGGCCGACCAACGCAAGAATGAATTCCTGGCCATGCTGTCACATGAGCTTCGGAACCCCCTCACGCCGATCCGCAGTAGCCTGTTCATCCTCGGCCACGCCGTGCCGGGCGGCGAGCAGGCCGAGCGGGCCAGGTCCATCCTCGAGCGGCAGGTGAGCCAGCTCACGCGGCTCGTCGACGATCTCCTGGACGTGACCCGGATCACGAGGGGCAAGATCAAGATCCAACCCGAGAGGTTCGAGCTCGAGGGCCTGATCCATCGGACGGTCGAGGATCACCGGGCCGAGTTCGCCGAGCGCGGCATCGAGCTCAAGCTGGATCTGGCCGACAAACCCCTTTGGCTCGATGCGGATCCGTCGCGGATCGCCCAAGCGGTCGGGAACATCCTCCAAAACGCGGCCAAGTTCACGGGCCGCTATGGCACGGTCACGCTGGCTCTGGACGAGGACCTGCGCCAAAACATGGCCGTCATCCGGGTGCGCGACAGCGGCATCGGCATCGCCCCGGACATGCTGTCGAAGCTGTTCCAGCCGTTCATGCAGGGTCCCAGCGCGCTCGACCGCAGCGGCGGCGGATTGGGGCTGGGCCTGGCGCTGGTGAAGGGCTTGGTGGAGTTGCATGGCGGCACGGTGGAGGCGACAAGCGCCGGGATCGACCAGGGGGCCGAGTTCACGCTCAGGCTGCCGATCGCCGAGGCCGCTCCGGTTTCCGAGCCCGCCCCGTCCGGGGGTCCGGCCGAGGCCGTCAAGCGCATCCTGATCATCGAGGACAATCCCGACGTGGCCCACAGCCTGGGGGAAGCGCTGAGATTCCTTAAGCACACGGTCGAGGTCGCGGCCAGCGGCCCCGAGGGGCTCGACAAAGCGCGCGGTTTCAGACCCGAAGTCGTGCTCTGCGATATCGGATTGCCGGGCATGGACGGCTACGAGGTGGCCAGGGCGTTCCGGGCCGACCCCGACCTGCGGGCCACGTTCCTCGTGGCCCTGACCGGGTACGCCCTGCCTGAAGACCAGTCCAAAGCCCAACAGGCCGGATTCGACCTGCACCTGGCGAAACCGACCAGCATCTCCGACCTCCAAAAGACCCTGGCCAAGGCGACTTGAGCTGACCGAAGACCTGGCAAGCAAGGGGGCCGCAATGGCTTATGAGAAAGATGTCGAGTCGATCGATACGATCATCAACGCCCTTTATGACGTGATCTCCGGCCCCGCCGGACCCAAGGACTGGGACCGCGAAAGACATCTGCTGCATCCTACGGCCCGGATGATGCGCGGCCTCCCGGCCGCCGCACCGGCCGGCGCCGCGCCAACGCCGGGCCTGGCCGTGTTCTCCACGGAGCAGTTCATCTCCGCCACCGGCCCCCGGCTCAGCGCCGAGGATTTCTATGAATATGAGACCGGACGGGAAGTCTTCCGGTTCGGCCGGTTGGCCCATGTCGCCAGCGCCTACGCGAGCACGACGAGCCCGGCGCGGGAGCCCTTCGCCCGGGGGATCAACAGCATCCAACTGTGGTATGACGCGGGCCGCTGGTGGATCCTGGGCGTCCTCTGGGACTGGGAGGGCGGCGAGGCCCGCATCCCGGCCTCCCTCAAGCGGCGATAGCGTCGCCGAACCCGCCCGACCTCTGCGCGCCAAGCTGTCATCATCATAGAGGGGTCGGTGCCGCTGGGCAACTGGCATCTGTCTCCGTTGACCCTCCGGTCTCTCTATGCTACTTTCACGGCATGACAGAAAAGCGAATGACTCCGGTGCCGATCGCTCTCAGAGCGGCGATCTCGATCCTGGCCGCACTTGCGTTGGCCGGACTTTCCGCCCGCGGCGCTAGTCAACAAAAGAGCCAGGATCGCCAGGCCGCCCGGATCATCATTCCCAATATCGATGACGACGACGGGGACGGCCTTCCTGACTTCACGGCCAGCAGTCCCCGCGCCGTCCAAGACGACGAGCTCTTGCTGGTGCATGTCGATCCCGAGGCCGTCCTTCCTCGGGGGGCGCGACTCACGGCCGACGTCCCTGCGACGTGGAGATCTTTCATACGGATCTTCGCGCTCGATGCTTCGGATGGGGTGTTCCGGCTTCTTAAAGAACCCATGGAACTGAATGGCGAAGAGGCCGGGCGACGCGGACTCGACCTCGCCCTCGAATCGAGCGCTTTCGCCGGACCCGGTCGCGCCCGGGACTTTGAGATAGGCTTCTGCTTTAGAACGAAGGATGGGGCCTTGATCTCAAGGAAGGTCATGGCTTTCTCGGTGGCGCCCTTCGTGATGTCCAGCTGCCTCGATCCGGTCGAGGCCGTCCACGTGGTCCACACGAAACTCACGGAGGGCTTTGCCGCCGACCTGAGACCGCTCGTCGAAGCCGCGGGGGCAAGACTTCTAGCCTTTGAAAATGCCGCCCTTGCCGAGCACGACATTTGGATCCAAGACGCCACGGAAATAGGCCGCGCGACCGACGGCGAAAAAAGGATGCGCGTGGCTTTGCACGGCAATCGGGGCATTCCGCTGGACGACCTCTTCGCCAAATCGTTCTTGGGCAAGGATTCGGGAGTCGTCCATCCGGGAAGTTTCCGAGGCAAGACCGCGGAGTGGATCGACTGGTTCGGGAACCTGGAAGTGAGCCCTCCGCTGAAGGTCGGGGACCGGAGTTACCCCCATGGCCGCATCTATTCAGGAACCCAAGGCTTACGGGCCATGCATCCCGAGGTCATCGGCTTCCTCGAAGCGCAGGGTGTCCAGGCCCCTGTCCTGCGGCTTGACACGTCCTGGCTCATCATCGGCCACGTCGACGAAACCGTGTCCTGGGTCCCGTCGGACGTCGGGAATGCTTTTCGCATGCTCGTTCCCTCACCTCGCCTGGCCCTCGAGATCCTCCGCGAGGCCGTGGAGGCCTCCCCCGGATGCACCCTGAACCGGGGGACCAAGCGCGCCGACAGCGAGAAAGATGAGTACTGCGATGCCTCCGTCACTTCGGTGCTCAACGATCGCGCCCTGCTCGCGGACCAGGAATTCGTTCAGAAGAAGATCGATGGCGTCCGCCGGACCCTGCAGGCGGAGCTCGGCATCGCCGCCGCCGATGTCGTCGAGATCCCCGTCCTGTTCAATTCCTGGCCGGGGAGATACGCCGGCCGCTACGGGGCCTTGACCACGAACATGGTGAATTCGCTCTTGATCGGCAAGACGCTGGTGGTTCCCGATCCCCACGGTCCGTTGGTCGACGGAACGGACGTGCTGTTAAAGGCCGTCAAGGACAGGCTGGAGCCTCTCGGGTGTAAGATCGTGGCCATCGACGATTTCTATCCTTACCATCGTTTCGCGGGCGAGGTCCACTGCGGCACGAACGCCACCCGACTCCCTGTCGCCTCCCGCTAACAGGAGCTTCGGCACGGCCGCCTCCGTTTCGACCCGGCTTGATTTCCAAACCTGCCCGTTTGTTCTAGAATGAACGTAGGGAGGAGGAGGTCATGACAAAGACGGTCCGGTTCACGCTCAACGGCCGGCCCAAGACCCTGACGATCGAGGACGACCGCATGCTCCTGTGGGTCCTGCGCACGGACCTCGGGCTCACGGGAACGAAGTTCGGGTGCGGCGAGGGCTACTGCGGGGCCTGCACCGTGCTCGTGGACAACGAGGCCGTGCGCTCCTGCGGCTACCCGGCCGTCAAGATCGACGGCAAGAAGGTCATGACGATCGAGGGCCTGGCCGCCGACGGGAAACTCCATCCGCTCCAGGAGGCGTTCACGACCCACGACGCCCTCCAATGCGGCTATTGCACGTCGGGGATGATCCTCAATGCCTATGCCCTGCTCCTGCGGAAACCCAAGCCCACGCCGCGAGGAGATCGTCGACGGCATGGAGGGCAACCTCTGCCGCTGCGGGGCCCACACCCGCATCATCCAGGCCATCCAAGCCGCCGCCGAGGTTATGGCCGGAGGTCCCGAGCGATGAAAACCCGCATTCTTCAAGCCTTGGATCTCAACGACAGCGCGCCGTCGTCCTCCGTGAGCCGGCGCCAGTTCCTGAAATTGGCCGGAGGCGGGATCGTCGTCCTGTTCACGCTCCGCGATCCCGAGTGGCTCGAGGCCCAGGGCCGGCGCGGCGTGCCGTCGCCGGAGGACTTCAACGCCTTCCTGCGGATCGGAGAGGACGGCCGGGTCTCGTGTTTCACCGGGAAGATCGAGATGGGCCAGGGCATCGTCACTTCGCTCGCCCAGATGATGGCCGACGAGCTCGACATCCCCCTGGCCTCGGTGGATATGGTGATGGGGGACACCGACCTCTGCCCCTTTGACCAGGGCACTTGGGGCTCGATGTCGACCCGCTTCTTCGGGCCTCCCTTGCGGGCGGCCGCCGCGGAAGCCCGGGGGATCCTGCTCGAACTCGCGTCCGAGCGCCTCAGGCTCCCGGCCTCCCAGCTCTCGACCGAGGACGGTACGGTCTATAGTACGACCGATCGTAAGTCGAAGGTCACCTACGCCGAGCTGGCCGCGGGCAAGCGCATCGAGCGTCATCTTATGGCCAAGCCGCCGCTCAAGAAGCCCGGAGATTTCAAGCTCATGGGGAAGCCCGCTTTGAGGCGGGACGCCGTAGAGAAGGTGACAGGTCGGGCCAAATATGCGGGAGATATCAGGGAACCCGGCATGCTCTATGCCCGGTTGCTGAGGCCGCCCGCCCATGGGGCCAAGCTCCTTTCTGTGGACGCGTCGGCGGCAAAGGCCGCCGCCGGCGTCCGCGTTGTCCAGGAAGGCGATCTGATCGCCGCTCTGCACCAGGACCCCGAGCAGGCCGCCAAGGCGCTGGAATTGATCAAGGCCGAATGGGACAAACCGGAAGCGAAGGTCGATGATACGACCATCTTCGACCACCTCCTCAAGGTCGCTCCCGCGGGCGAAGTCTCGGCCCACGCCGGAGACCTTGCGGCGGGAGAACGACTCTCAACAACTGTGATCGAGGAGACCTACCTCGACGGATACGTCGCCCACGCCCCGATCGAGCCCCATACGGCTCTGGCCAAGATCGACGGGGACAAGGTCACCGTCTGGGCCTCGACCCAAAGCCCGTTCGGCGTTCGCGAGGAAGTGGCGGCCGCCCTGGGGCTCAAGGCCGAGAATGTTCGCGTCCTCACGCCCTGGGTCGGCGGGGGCTTCGGCGGCAAGGGCAGCGACGGCCAGGCGGTCGAGGCGGCCCGGCTGGCCAAGCTCACGGGAAAGCCCGTCCAGGTGGCGTGGACCCGGGCCGAGGAGTTCTTCAACGACCAGTTCCGCCCCGCGGCCGTGGTCAAGATCAAGGCCGGGATCGACGCTGCGGGCCGCCTGGCCTTCTGGGACTATGGCGTCTACTTCGCCGGCGACCGGGGCGCCGTGCATTGCTATGATATCCCGAACCACCGGACGACCGTCTTCGGATCGAGCTGGCGAGGCGTCCCGGGGTCCCATCCCTTCGGCACGGGCCCCTGGCGCGCTCCCGGGAACAACACCAACACCTTCGCCCGCGAGTCGCATATCGACGCCCTGGCCGCGGCGGCGGGGATGGACCCGCTGGAGTTCCGGCTGAAGAACCTCAAGGACGAGAAGATGATCCGGGTCCTGCGCGAGGCCGCCCGCGTCTTCGGCTGGACCCCGGCCAAGGCCCCGAGCGGCCGCGGCTTCGGGCTGGCCACCGGCATCGATGCCGGAACCTACGTGGCCCACATGGCGGAGGTCGAGGTCGACAAGGCGACGCAGGAGGTCCGGGTGAAGCGGGTCGTCTGCGCTCAGGACATGGGCCTGGCCATCAATCCCGAGGGGGCTAAGATCCAGATCGAGGGCTGCATCACCATGGGCCTGGGCTACGCCCTCAAGGAGCATATCCGCTTCAAGGGCGGCGAGATCCTGGACCAGAACTTCGACACCTACGAGATCCCGCGCTTCTCCTGGCTCCCGAAGATCGAAACGGTGGTCATCGACGACAAGAACGCGGCGCCCCAGGGCGGCGGCGAGCCGGCCATCGTCTGCATGGGCGCGGTCGTGGCCAACGCCATCTTCGACGCGGTCGGCGCCCGGGTCCGCGAGATGCCCCTGACGCCGGAGCGGATCAGGCGCACGGCGCGGAAGTAGGGGCCCCGACCCGAGTCTGAAGGGAGCCGCGCATGGACCAGCCGCTGACGCCCGATGTCCTCAAAAAGATGAACGCCTGGTGGCGGGCCGCGAATTATCTCTCGGTCGGCCAGATCTACCTGCTCGCCAACCCTCTCCTCAAAGAGCCCCTCGGGCTCGAGCACGTCAAACCGCGGCTGCTCGGTCACTGGGGCACGACCCCGGGCCTCAATTTCATTTATGTCCACATGAACCGGGTCATCAAGGCCCACGGCCTCAATGCCATCTTCGTCACCGGGCCGGGGCACGGCGGGCCCGGGCTGGTCGCCAACACCTACCTGGACGGGACTTATAGCGAGATCTATACGTCGATCACCCAGGACGAGGACGGCCTAAGCCGCCTGTTCAGGCAGTTCTCGTTCCCCGGCGGCATCCCCAGTCACGTCGCGCCCGAAACGCCGGGCTCGATCCACGAGGGCGGCGAGCTCGGCTACTCGCTGTCCCACGCCTTCGGCGCGGCCTTCGACAACCCGGATCTCCTGGTCTGCTGCGTCGTCGGCGACGGCGAGGCCGAGACCGGGCCCCTCGCGACCGGCTGGCACGGCAACAAGTTCCTCAATCCGGCCACGGATGGGGCCGTTCTGCCGGTCCTCCATCTCAACGGTTACAAGATCGCCAACCCGACGGTGCTGGCCCGCATCCCCCGGGAGGAGCTCGAGAGCCTCCTCCGCGGCTACGGCTGGGCCCCGCGCTTCGTCGAGGGCGATGACCCGGAGACGATGCACCAGCTCATGGCCGCGACCCTCGACGAGGTCGTCGACGAGATCCAGCGCATCCAGAGCGAGGCCCGCGCCGGCCGGGCGTCGATCCGACCCGTCTGGCCCATGATCGTCCTGCGCAGCCCCAAGGGCTGGACCGGTCCGAAGGAAGTTGACGGACGTCCCGTCGAGAACACCTGGCGGGCCCACCAGGTGCCCATCGACGACATGGGAAAGCCCGGCCATATCGCGGCGCTCGAGAGCTGGATGAGAAGCTACAGACCCGAAGAGCTTTTCGACGGCGCGGGCCGCCTGCGCCCCGAGATCGCGGCCCTCGCCCCGCAAGGGGAGAGGCGCATGAGCGCCAACCCCCATGCCAACGGCGGCTTGCTCCTGCGGGACCTCGAGCTGCCGGAATTCGAGACCTACGCGGTGGCCGTGCCCAAGCCGGGGACCGCCTGGGCCGAATCCACCCGCGTCCTGGGCGCCTACCTCCGGGACGTCATGAAGCTCAATCTCGGAGCCCGGAACTTCCGGATGTTCGGCCCGGACGAGACGGCCTCGAACCGGCTCGAGGCGGTCTACCAGGTCACCGGCAAGACCTGGCTCGAGCCAACGCTGCCGACGGACGAGAACCTGTCACCCGACGGCCGGGTCATGGAGGTCCTCAGCGAGCACCAGTGCCAGGGCTGGCTCGAGGGCTATCTCCTCACCGGCCGCCACGGCGTCTTCTCCTGCTACGAGGCCTTCGTCCACATCGTCGACTCGATGTTCAATCAGCACGCCAAGTGGTTGAAGGTGACGCGCCAGATCCCCTGGCGGAGGCCCCTCGCTTCACTGAACTACCTCCTGACCTCCCACGTCTGGCGCCAGGACCACAACGGCTTCACCCACCAGGACCCGGGCTTCATCGACCTCGTCGTCAACAAGAAGGCCGACATCATCCGCGTTTATCTGCCGCCCGATGCCAACACGCTGCTCGTCGGTCGCCGATCACTGCCTGCGCAGCCGGCATTACGTCAACGTCATCGTCGCCGGCAAGCAGCCGGAGCTGCAGTGGCTGGACATGGACGCCGCGGTCAAGCACTGCACGGCCGGGATCGGCCTCTGGGAATGGGCCTCGAGCGACGCCGGCGGCGAGCCGGACGTGGTCATGGCTTGCGCCGGCGACGTGCCGACCCTCGAGACCCTGGCCGCGGTCGACCTCCTGAGGCGGCACCTGCCGCAGCTCAAGGTCCGGGTCATCAACATCGTCGACCTGATGACCATCCAACCGCAGTCGGAGCACCCGCACGGCTTGGCCGACAAGGACTTCGACCAGCTCTTCACGACCGACAAACCGATCATCTTCGCCTACCACGGCTATCCCTGGCTCATCCATCGCCTGACCTACCGGCGGACGAACCACAAGAACCTCCACGTTCGCGGCTACAAGGAGGAAGGCACGACGACGACGCCCTTCGACATGACGGTGCGCAACGACCTCGACCGCTTCCACCTGTTCGCCGACGTCATCGATCGGGTCCCGGGGCTGGCCGCGGGGGCGGCCCACCTCAAGCAGATGGTCCGGGACAAGCTCGTCGAGCACAATGAGTACATCAGGAGCTACGGCCAGGATATGCCCGAGATCCGCGGCTGGACGTGGCCCTATTGACGGCCGAGGGCCTTCTTTATCGGCTCTTGGCCTTTTCGGCCGCCAGCAGGGCGGCAAGCTTGTCGAGGGATTGGATCCAGCCTTCCCGGGCGTTGTCCATCTCCTCGCCGGGCGGGATGCCGGCGTGGGCCAGCGTCAGCTTGGTCTTGGCGCCGGACTCGACCAACGTCACCGAGAGCAGCATCTCCCGCGGGAAGTCCGGGCTCATGCCGTACGTCGAGGCCGACACGACGTTGCCCTGAGGATCGGCGAAGCTCATCGTCGCGACCAGCCGTTCCGGAGCCGCGATCTCCCGGTAGAATGAGATGCTGCAATAGTCGCGGCGGTCCGGAGACCGCATGCAGACAAAGAACGTGCCGCCGACGCGGAGCGAGATCCGGCAGACCGGCGTGGTGAATTCCTCGGGCGCCCACCAGAGCTTGACCTTCTCCGGGTCCGTCCAGGCCATCCAGACGCTCTCGCGCGGGGCGTCGAAGTCCCTCTCGATGGTCAGGATCGAACCGGGCGCCGGCGTTGCCAAGGCCTCCTCGTGAATGGGATCTGGCATGTCTTCCCCCTCCGATACGATTTCCGACATTGAAACCACAGGCAAGAAACTTGCCAAATCGGGGCCTCGGACTAAGGGACGGTCGGGCCTGACGCCAACGGGCTGGCATGGGCCTGACGTGCGCCAGGGAATTCCCGGCCGGGAGCCGGCCGATTCCCGTCGAATAGGACGTCTTCCTGCCCGAGGGAATCCTGACGGGCCGGCCTGGCCAGGCTATTTGGCTCCCGCGTCGGCCTGCATCAAGCCAAAGCGGTTGCCCTCCGTGTCCGTACAGAGAGCGAACCAGCCCACGCCGGGGATGTTCCGCCGAGGCTCCAAGACCCTTCCCCCGGCGGCCAGGATCCTGGCCTCTACGTCTTCAAGCGAAGCGACGTCGACCGTGTTGGTCGTCCGGTCGGCGAGGTCCCGCCTTTTGCCCAAGCCGCCGTTGATGCCCGGCTCATTGTCCGGTCCGGTCGTGATCAGCCAGTAGTCCATGCCGCCCGTCCACTTCTCGGTCCGCCAACTGAAGACGTTCTGGTAGAACCTGGCGGCCCGCTCCGGGTCATCTGCGTAAAGGTCGAAATGCGTGATCCGATTCATCACTTCCTCCAGAACTCGCGCATAGAAGGGATGAGGGTCGGGCAGCCATTCCCCCAGCCCCGCTCCTCCGTTTGCTTATGCAAGAAACTTGCCAAGAAGGAGATCGACGCACGCCGGGTTTTCAGCCATGGGGATAGCGGGTACCCGGAGGGCTAGAGCGGCTGCCGGGCCAGGACGTGGCGGTTTTCGACCCGCGACGTGAATCCGGTTCGGTCGAAGTATTCGAGGATGGCCTGGGCGTATTTCCGGGAGAGATCGAGCCGGTCGCGCAGCTCGGCGATGGTGACGGCGCCGTGGCGCTCGATGAGCCCCAGGACCGCGGTCCGGGCCGCTTCGAGGGTCTCGCGATGGTAGATGACCTTGGGGGCCAGTCGAACCAGATCGCCGGAGCGGAGAAGGGCGTTGAGGACCGGGTTGAAGGCCGACGGGTTGAGCCCGAGCCGGGTCCGGACTTCGTCCTCGAGCGGCGCGGAGAAACGGGCGCTCCGGAAGGCCGCTTCGACACGGGACCGAAGCTCGGCTTGAGCGGGGTCGGTCTTGGCCTGCCGGCCCGGAAGACCGATGTCCGCGCCGGCCCGGACCAGCGCGCCGGCGCCGAGCCCGGCCTCGAGGACGGCCTTCAGAGTGGCGGCATCCCCCGTCTCGAGGAACTCCGCCCTGAGGTCGGAATAGGGCATGGCGGCCTTGTACGGGTTCTTCTCGAAATAGGCCTGGACCGACTCGATCAGTCCCTCCGAAAGCGCGGCGAAGGACCTCTTGTGGACGTACCTGTCGGGCCTATCGCCGGGAATGACGATGAGAAGTCCCTCGGCGGTGAGAGCGGCGACCGCCTCCGCGACTTCCGGCTCGCCGCGCCCGAGCTTCAGGGCGATGTCCGGGACGGAGCGGGGCCGGCCGGCGGCCTGGACGAACATCTGTTCGACCGCCTCGCGGGCGCTGCCTCCGAGCCGTTGAAGGCCTTCGACGACGCTGCCGCTGAAGCGCTTGTGCTTGGGCGGAGCGGCATCGAGGACCCGCCCGCCGCCGATGGTCATGATCGGGGAGAACGAGCGGATGACGAAACGGTCGCCGGGGAGGGCCACGGCCGGCCGCTCGAGGATGAGCTGGACGGCCGCCGATCCGCCGGCCGCGACGGACGGAGCGTCGATGACGGCCAGGCGGGCCATAACCTCGTCCGTGCCGATGTGGAGGCGGACCCGGTCGCGATGCTTGATCTCGCGGGGGGCCGAGGCGAGGACGTCGAGGGTGGCGTCGAGACGGGTCGTGGGCGAGAGCGAGCCGGGCGCCGCGGCGACCTGGCCGCGCCGGAGATCCTCCTTGGGGATGTCCTGGAGGTTGAGGGCCGTGCGCCGTCCGACGACGGACCGCTCGGTCTTCGAGCCGTGCACCTGAATGCCGCGGACCCGGGTCTCGGTCCCCTCGGGGTAGATCGCGATCCGGTCGCCGGCGCCCACCGTCCCGCCAAGCACCGTCCCGGCCACGACCGTCCCGAAGCCGCGCATGGTGAAGACCCGGTCGATGGGCATGCGGAAGATGCCGTTGTCGGGCCGGGGCTGGACGCGGAGGGCCAGGCCGCGGAGGACGGAGCGGAGCTCGTCCAGGCCGGCCCCGGTCAGGGCCGAGACGGGAAGGACCGGCGCCTCGGCCAAGAACGAGCCGCGGACGAAGTGACGGACCGAGGCCGCGAGCTCGGCCAGGCGGGCCTCGTCGACGAGGTCGCACTTGGTCAGGGCGATGGCCCCGAGCCGGATGTCGAGCAGGCGCAGGATGTCGAAGTGCTCGCGGGTCTGAACGGCGACGCCCTCGTCGGCGGCGATGACGAGCAGGGCGGCGTCGATGTGGCTGGCCCCGGCGGCCATGGTCCGGACGAACTTCTCGTGCCCTGGAACGTCGATGAAGACGATCTGCTTGGGAGAGTCCGGGTCGTCGAGAAAGACGAAGCCCAGCTCGATCGTCATGCCCCGGGCCTTCTCCTCGGGGAGGGTGTCGGGGTCGGTCCCGGTCAGGGCCCGGACGAGGGCGCTCTTGCCGTGATCGATGTGGCCGGCCGTGCCGATGATGACGTGGTCGAGATCGGGCATGGTCAGGATCGGGGCGCGCGGGCGCGCAGGATGATGAGGGGCCGGCCCTTGCGGAGGACGCGGCCGATGACGGCGGCGTCCCTGACGCCTTTCCTGTGGAGCGCGGCGAGAAGGGCCCGGGCTTTGGTCTTGCGCACGGCCATGAGCAGGCCGCCCGAGGTCTGCGGATCGTAGAGAAGCGTCTCGAGCTCGGGCCTGACGGACCGGCCGCGCCTGACGAAACGGGACGCGTATTCGCGGTTGCGCTCGACCGCGCCGGAGACGACGTCGGCCTTGATGAGCTCGAGGACGCCCGGGAAGACGGGGAGGGAGGCGCCGAAGACCTCGATCTCGACGCCGCTCTGGACGGCCATCTCGCCCAGGTGGCCGGCCAGGCCGAAGCCGGTGATGTCGGTCGCCGTGGTGACGCCCGCCCGAGCCATGAGCTCCGCCGCGGCGCGGTTGAGCGTCCGCATGGAGAGCTCGGCAGCGGCCAGCCCTTCGGCCGGAGCGCGGCCGATCTGGCGGGCGAAGCTGAGCGTGCCCGTGCCCAGCGGCTTGGTCAGGATGAGGATGTCGCCGGGCCGGGCCTTGGCGTTGACCGTCATCCGGCGCGGGTCGACGACGCCGGTGACGGCGAAGCCGAGCTTGATCTCGCGGTCCTTGATGCTGTGGCCGCCGAGGAGGGCGACGCCGGCCTCATGGAGCTTGGCCACGCCGCCCTGGAGCATGCGGTTCATGACCCGGGGCGAGAGCGACTCGATGGGGAAGGCGACGATGGACAGGGCGGTCAGGGGCCGCCCGCCCATGGCGTAGATGTCGCTGACCGAGTTGGCCGCGGCGATCTCGCCGAAGGCGTAGGGATCGTCGACGACGGGCGTGAAGACGTCGACGGATTGGACGAGAGCGGTGCGCGGCGTGAGCCTGAAGACGCCGGCGTCGTCGCACGTCTCGGACGAAACGAGGACGCGGCGGTCGCGGACGCGGGGCAGGCCCGAGAGGGCCCGCTTGAGGTCCTCCTGGCCGATCTTCGAGGCGCAGCCGGCGTTCTCGACCAGGGTGGTCAAGGCCACGTCCTCGGGCGCATCGTCCTCGCGTTCGCCCGAACAGAGGCAGACGTTCTTCTGGCGGAAGAGATCGCAGGGGCAAGGCTCCTTGGGATTGCAGATGCAATGGCCCAGGGCGATCGACCGCCCCATGATCCTCTTGCGCTTTTGATAATCGATCATTTCAAAAATGGGGACGTTTCTATTTTTAAAATTAATGTTGCGATTTTGAAAATAGAAACGTCCCCATTTTTCCTTTCATTTTAAGACATCCTTAAGCGCCCGCTCGACCAGGACCTCCTCGCCGGGCTGGATGGTGCGGAGATCGAACAGGACCGCGTCCTTATGGATGCGGGCGAAGACCGGCGGCGTCCCGAGACGAAGCCGGCGGGCCAGGTCCTCGGGTGAGATGTGCGGGGCGCGGACGGCCAGGACCTTGGACGGCAGGGTCTCGACCGGGACGGCCCCGCTGCCGACCTGCGACTCTCCGTTCTCGACCGTGATCGCGGCCGAGCCGGGCAGACTCTGACGGAGGGCCGCGGCCAACCTGCTGCCCCGGCTTTCGAGCTCGGCCGGGGTCGCCGCGAGCATGCGGTAGATCGGATGGCGCTCCGTCAGCTTGTCGGGAGCGAGGAAGAGCTTGAGCGTGGCCTCGAGGGCCGCCAGGCTGAGCTTGCCGCAGCGGAAGGCCCGGGCCAGCGGGTTCTTGCGGATCTTCTGGATGGCCTCGGCGCGGCCGACGATGAGGCCGCTTTGGGGGCCGCCGATGAGCTTGTCGCCGCTGAAGCAGACGACGTCGGCGCCCGCCTTGACGCTGACTGGAACGAGCGGCTCGGTCGCGAGACCGAAACGGGCCAGATCGACGAGCGCTCCGCTCCCGATATCGTCGATGACGGGGACGCCGCGGGACCGGCCCAGGGCGACGAGAGCCTCGATCGGCGGCTCCTCGGCGAAACCGACGATGCGGTAGTTGCTGTGGTGGACGCGGAGGATGGCCCCGGTCGAGTCGGATACGGCGGCCTCGTAGTCGCGGAGGTGCGTCTTATTGGTGGTGCCGACCTCGCGCAGGACGGCTCCGCTCGTGGCCATGACGTCCGGCATGCGGAACGAGCCGCCGATCTCGACGAGCTGGCCGCGGGAGACGACGACTTCCCGACCGCGGGCCAGGGTGTTGAGGATGAGGACGGTCGCCGCGGCGTTGTTGTTGGCCACGGTGGCCGCTTCCGCCCCCGTCAGCTCGCGCAGGAGCGACTCGACGTGCCGGTCGCGGGAGACGCGCAGCCCCGATCCGAGATCAAGGGCCAGCGTGGAATAGCCGGAGGCCACAGCCGCGAGAGCGTCGGCCGCGGCGCCCGACAGGACGGCCCGGCCGAGCCCCGAATGCATGATCACGCCGGTCGCGTTGACGGCCGGGGCGAGCGAAGGGGCGAACCGGCGGTCGAGACGGGTGCCGGTCCTGGCGGCGAGGGCCGCGGCCGAGACATCCGGCGCCGGACCGGCGGCGCCGATCTCCGTCCGGACGTCGTCAAGGACCGCCCGAGCGGCGGATACGACAGCCTCGCGGCCGAAGCGCTCGACGAGGACCGTCAGGGCGGGGTCGGCGAGCAGAGTATCGAGCGATGGGATGTCGCGGTAGGCCGCCGGCGGGGTCATCTGGCTCACTACTTTTGGACGGATTTGAAACGGATCTTGTCGAAGATCTCGGGATGGACGGGAGCGCAGGTCCCGGTGGTCGTGACCGGCACCGTGATCTCGAAAGGCAGTCCCTTCGGCGGCAGGCACGATTCGTTGTTGCAGGCTTGATAGCTTAGCGAGCCTTTGAGCGCGTGAGTACCGGCGACGACGCCTTCCTTGGCCTTGATCAGGGCGCCCAGGACGGCCTCGCCTTCGTAGACCACGAGCTCGGCCTCGGAATAGGCGAAGCGAGCCCGGCGGCCCCGAGGATAGAGGATCTCGACGACCTCAAAACCCGGGTCCTCGCCGAACGAAAGCTCGGTCGGGATCAGGAACTGGTCGAGCGGGGCATTGTCGTTGATGTGGTAGCCCGCCTGGACCTTGAGGAGTACTGCCACTTTGAATATCTGGCCCGGCCGGACGGCGTCGCAGGAGATGAGCCCCTTGGCCTCGACGACCTGGGGGCTCTCCTGGGAGCCTAGAAACGGAACGAAGACGAGGGTCGCGGCCGTAAAGGCGACCGATGCCGCGAGTGCGAAAAGCAAGCCGGGGACGAATTTCCTCATATACAGCCTCGCGTCAATTAAAGATGTTTACCCCTTTTTTGTCAACCAGATGAAAAAATGGGGACGTTTCTATTTTTATTTTTCATCTTCGGCCTGCCCCGCTTGAGCCCGACATTCCTGATCCCGAAAGCCGCCTCCATTCTTCTTATGAATGGATCGGATCCCAAGTAACGATGACTTCTCAGCTTCTCGGTATTGATGACCTTGGCATCGATAAATAAGCCTTCATATGAAATTCGACGCTCCCTCTCGCTATTCCCGAGTTTCGAGAAACAGGGGTTTGGTGTGACCAGCGGATCATGACGAGATCGGGCATAGTAGTTATAGGAGCTGAATTTATAATCTCCAGGATCAGGAACGATCTTCGCTCTGACGGGGTTCAGCTCGACATATTTGCCGCACTGAAGAAGATATCGCTCCGTTTCGATGATGATGGACTTGAACCGGCCCTGAACGAGATGGCCGACGTATTCGTGCCGACGCCGGAAATAACAGTGATAGGCAAGAAAAACCTGCTTAAAGAACCGCGAGAGATCCGCTGTGGGATTGAGCCTGACGATGAGATGGATATGGGTGTTCATCAGGCAATAGTGATAGATATCGACTCGATTGACCGCCTTCATCTTGTGCAGGAGATATCGGAAGTAGCACTTCTCCTCGTCGCAGAAGAAGATCAGCTGCCGATTATTCCCCCGGCTCATGACGTGCATGGGAAGCTCATGCGAGACGATACGAGCGCATCTGGCCATGATGATCCCTTTATAAATAACGTCTGAGGACCGGAGATATTCTCAGGGCTCGTAAGGTGCCGAAGGGGGACGATTGGAAAAAATGGGGACGTTTCTATTTTCTGAAAACGAAGATTAATTTAAAAAATAGAAGCGTCCCCATTTTATTATTTCCGGCGGTCCTTTCCACCGGTCGCGCCCTGGACGCCTTCCTCAAAGGGCTCCGTCAGGATGGGCACGACCCAGCCCTCGGGGCTTTCCTTGTAGGTCTCGATGTCCTCGCGCACGGCCAAGGGGTATTTCAGGGCGCTGAACTGCCCGTCGAGATAGGCGCCGATGCCCCCGGTCTTCGGATAGGGGAAAGCGATCCAGGCGCTGCGGTCGTAATAGACGCTCCCGGCCTTGACCGGCAGCATCCGGGTCTGGTTGTTGGTCGCGAACGAATAGACGAACCCCCGGGAGACGTAGTACCAGGGCCCGTTCTGGATATAGATGAAGGGCTCCTCGAGCGAGGCCTGTCCGCCGTTGAGGTTCGGCGTGGCCATGTCCAGGTAAAGGGAGGCGAAGCCGATGCCTTTGGCCTCGTCGAAGAAGCTGACCCAGGGCGTATCCGGCCGGAGCACGGCCGCGTGGTCGGGGTGCACCTTGGCGGCGGCGAAATCCAGGATCTGCGTTTTCGCCCCCTCCTTGAACGCCGCCTTGGTGAAGACGGCCTTGTTGAACACGACCTCGGCGTTCCTGAGCGCCATGACGAAGGTGTCCTGGCCCATAGTCGTGATCGATTCGACCATGACGACCGGCGTGCCGGCATAAAAATGATACCGGATGCCGATCTCGACCCCCTCCGGCTGCGGCAGCGTCCCTTTGAGGTTGAGCGAGTAGAAGACCGGCCCCGCGACCTCCGTGGCCTCCGGGTTCGTCCAATCCGAGCTGTGATACCAGGCGTGGGGCGGGGCGTAGACGTCGGGGTTCCAATGGATCGCGCCATTGGTTTCGAGCTTGTGCTCGAGCTTGATCCCGGTGGCCTTCTCGACGATCTCGTAGATGACGCCGCTCTTCTCCTGGAGCGTGATCTTATAGAACGCGTTCTCGATCGTCCGGCCCAGGCCCTTGCCCTTGGTGACCGCGAGATCGGTCGCGTAGGCGGGCTTGGGCGCGCCAGGATTGTTGTAGAAGACCAGGTAGGTGGCCTTGGATCCGGCCGCGACGTCGGCCAGGAAGGCGACGCCGAACGAGGTCGTCGGATGATAGCGGACGACTTTTGCGCCGGTCTTCGCGTCCTTCTCCTCGACAGCCAGGATCTTCGGGTCGTTCCACGTCACGACGTCGTAGACCTGGCTGGGGACCTCATGATAGACCACGTCCTCTCCGGCTTTCTCGCCCACGACCACGCGGATCTCGTCGGGCGAGGTCAAATAATTCGCCAGGATGCCGAGCGTGGCGTGCACCGGATACCCTTTTCGGGCGAAGCCGTTCTCCTCCGATATCACGAGTGAGGCATAGTTCTTCCAAGCCGGGTCCCAGTAGCCCTTGCCCGCGGGCGCCGGGCCCGACGCCGACAGCATCTGGATGTCCCCGGACTTGGGCTCGATGAGCTGGACCTTCATTTCCGTCTCCGCCTGAGGCTGCCAGACGTAGCGGGCCTTGACCTCGAGGACGATCTGGCCGCCCTTGGCCTTGACCGCGAGCTTGTCGATCTCCCGCCCTTCCTGATAGACGAGGAAGTCCCGGACCCTCGTGCCGCCGACCTCGACCCGATCGATGCTCCACGCTGCGTCCTCGAGCCCCTGAGGGACCGGTGTCAAGGTGAGTGGGAACCTGACGAAATACCAGGGCTCGCCAGCCACGGGATAGCCGAACTGCGCTCCGCTCGTTGCGGGCGTCCTCGCCGCCGATCCGGGAACGGGACCCGCGCCCTCCGTCCCCTTGGCCCCCCGGCCGCAGTTCACGGAGGCCAAGACGGCGCCGAAGATGAAAATAAAAAATAGAAACGTCCCCATTTTTTTCATGGTCCCTCCCAATCGATCCGGGCGATGATCTTCGACAGTCCGACGGCGGCCGCGAGGCCCACGGCCAGATAAAGCGCTCCCCGGGCCCAGTCCATGAAGATCAGGCGGCCCACTCCGAACAGGAGCGCTACGATCATGAGCACGGCCAGCGCCCAGCCGGCGAACGGGGCCGCCTGCAGCCGGTAGCTCCGACCGTTGAGCCGGGCGATGGGCCCCCAGGCCCCGCCGGGCCGGACCTTCCTGTAGAAGGCGAGGAGCTTTCCCTTGTCATCGGGCTTGGTCAGGAAGGTCACGGCGATCCAGACGACCGTGGTCACGGCCACGATGATGAGGATGCTCACGCCCCACGGATCGACCGAGAAGCCGGCCCGCTCGAGCGCCTTTCCCACGCCCCGGGCCACCGCGTTGTTCGGGAAGATCTTCAAGGCGATCGCGGTCGCGGCCGAAGCGCCGAGCGCGCCGATCTCGGACCAGGCGTTGATCCGCCACCAGTACCAGCGCAGGAGCAGCACCAGGCCGATCCCGGCCGACAATTCCATGACCAGCTGCCAGCCCATCTTGACGCTGCCAAGGACGAACGAGAAGCCCGCCCCGAGAAGCGAGATGGCCAAAACGAGGATCCGCGAGACCGTGACGTAGTGCTTTTCGCTGGCGTTCTTTTTGATAAAAGGCTTGTAGAAATCGTTGAGCAGGAACGAGCCCGAGAGGTTGACGATGGACTCGATCGTGGACATGAACGCGGCGAAAAGAGAGGCGATGATGATGCCGGCGATGCCCTTGGGCAGGAAGCCGATCATCCGCGGATAGGCCGCCTCCATCTGGCCCTGGGTCGCGCCGGTGAGGCCGGGGAAGAGGACGAGCGCGGCCAGGGCCGTCAGGATCCAGGGCCACGGCCGGAGGACGTAGTTGGCGACGGTGAACCAGAGCGTTCCCTTG
This sequence comes from Candidatus Aminicenantota bacterium, assembly GCA_963807525.1. Lineage (GTDB taxonomy): Bacteria > Acidobacteriota > Aminicenantia > Aminicenantales > Saccharicenantaceae > RBG-16-66-30. The sequence goes on from CAWECI010000007.1 coordinate 139,702, forward strand.
ACGGCGTGGCCGGGGTCCTTGGCCGCCAGCATCCTCTGGGCGCTCCAGCCGCCGCCGCCCGGTTCGGCGCCCGGGTAATAGACCGCCCACCACTGGACGAACAGGGCCACGAAGAACGTCAGCGGCAGGGCCTTGCCGAGCGGGGGCAGGACCGAGAGATAGTTCTTTCCGTTGGCCGCCCCGGCCGCCTTGACGGCCCCGACGAGGGCCGCGATGCCGCCGGCTTTCTCGACCGAGACGACCGACAGGATGATCGCGCCGGCCATGGCCACGCCGAAAAGGAGCATGTCCGTGGCCACGACGCCCCACAGGCCGCTGAGCGTGGTGTAGAAGATCGTCAGGCCAAGACAGATGGCCATGGCCGTGAGGCCGCTCGTGCCGAAGACCGTCTGGATGATCTTGATCATGGCCAGCGTCACCCAGCCGAAGGTGATGCACGAGACGGGGACGCCGAGATAAAGGGCCTTGAAGCCGCGCAGGAACCTGGCCGGCCGGCCCGAGTAGCGGAGATCGATGAACTCCACCTCGGTGACGACCTCGGCCCGCCTCCACAGATGGGCGAAGAACAGGATCGTCAGCGCCCCGCCGAGCATGAAGTTCCACCACAGCCAGTTGCCGGCGATGCCGTCCTTGACCACGATGCCGGTGACCGCGAGCGGCGTATCGGAAGAGAACGACGTGGCCACCATCGAGGTGCCCAGCAGCCACCAGGGCAGGCTGCGGCCGCTGACGAAATACTCCGAGACGCTCTTCCCGGCCCGTTTCGAGTAATACAACCCGAGCGAGATCGAGAGGATGAAGTACCAGACGATGAACAGCCAATCGACCGCGGCCAGCTTCATGGGTTACGGCCTGGCCCGGTAGATGAGGGCGCCGACGGCGAGGAACAGGGCGGCCAGGATGAGGACGGTCAGCCGCTGGGCCGCCGTCTGGCAGAATAAAAGGCCGAACGCGGCGAGAGGAAGGCCAACGCCCCAGAATCCCAGGGCCATCGGGCGGTATTCTTTTTTCAGTGGCCTACTTTTCCCTGGGGAGGGCGAGGACCGGGGCGCAACTGTGGGCCACGACCTTTTCGGTCGTGCTGCCCAGGAAGAGCCGGGCCAGGCGCCGGACGCTCGTCGACATGACGATGAGCTCGAAGCCCTTGCTCTCCGCGTAGTCGATGATGCCGTTATGGGCGCGCGCAGCCTTGACGACGTCGTCCGTCATCTCGATCGCTTTGTGCTCGCGGCGGCGCCGGGCCTTGAGCTTGGCCAGAACGGCCTGGAACATCTCCTCGGTCAGGCGGAAGTCGTGGCCGAAGATCTCCGCGACGTAGAGGAAGGTCAAGCTGGCGTCGAATTTCTTGGCCAGCATCCAGGCGTAGTCCCTTTCGACGTCCTCCGTGGCGGAAAAATCGGTCGGGACGAGGATCTTCTTGAGAGCCCCGGGCTTCGCCGTCGTCCCCTTGGTCACCAGCACGGGCACGCGCGAGCCCCTGAGGATCCGGGTCGTGACGCCGCCGATGAGGTTCGGCTCCGGGCCGGAGACGCCCTTGCGCCCGACGACGATGAGATCGGCGCCTTCCTTTTTGGCCGTCTGCAGGACGACCGCGGCGGCCGACCCCTCGGCGATGATGATCTTGGCCGGGCAGACACCCTGGCTCTGACACATCTGGTCGAGCTTGATCTTGGCGTTCGTCTTGCTGGCCTCGATCTGGCCGATGAGTGTGGCCTCGACTTCGGGCCAAGCCTCGTATAGGGCCGGCGCGAAATCGGGGACGACGTGAAGGGCGATGAGCTTGGCCTTGAAGGCCTTGGCCATGAAATCGGCGTAGGCCAGAGCTTCTTTCGATTCCTCGGAGAAGTCCGTGGCCCAGAGGATCTGCTTGAAGGGCTTGATCATGGAGACCTCCTGCTGACCGAGATTATATCAAACTCAATATTTCTGCCAATCCGGCTTGTGCTGGTCCACCCAGCGGTAGTAGTCGGCCATCTTCAGCTCGGAGGCCGCTTCGTCGTCGAGGACGAAGATGGCCCGCGGGTGCATCTGGAGGACCGAGCCGGGGACCATGGACGTGACGGGACCTTCCGCGGCCAGGGCCACGGACCTGGCCTTCTTCTTGCCGAAGGCCAGGAGCAGGCACATCTTGCTGTCCATGATCGTGCCCAGTCCCATGGTCAGGACGTGGTTGGGCACGGCGTCCTCGCCGCCGAAGGCCGCGGCCGCGTCGGAGCGGGTCTCTTCCGTCAGGGTCTTGATGCGGGTCCGCGAAGACAGGGATGACGACGGTTCGTTGAAGCCGATGTGGCCGTTCATGCCGATGCCCAGGACCTGGATGTCGACGCCGCCGGCCGAGCGGATGGCCTGCTCATACTTGCGGCAGGCCGCCGGGATGTCGGTGGTCATGCCGTCGGGGATGTTGATGCGCTCCCGGGGGATGTTGAGGCTGCTGAACAGGTGGGCCCACATGTAGCTGTGGAAGGACGACGGGTGGGCCGGCGGGATGCCCACATACTCGTCGAGGTTGAAGCTGGTGACGCCGCCGAAATCGAGCCCGTTCTCGCGGTGCATGCGGACGAGGTTGCGGTAGAGCTGCAGGGGCGTGTTGCCCGTGGCCAGGCCCAGCACCGCATGCGGTTTCTCCCGGACGGTCCGGGCGACGATGCGGGCGGCGAGTTCGCTGGCTTCCAGGCTGTCGGGGCAGATGATGATCTCCATCGGGCTCTCCTTCAGGTCTCTCGGTCAGGCTTGTGCGACCCAGTATCTCTTGATCTTGTCGGCGACGCTTTTCCGGAACTTGTCCACATGGCCGAGCACGTAGCCGGCGACGTCGAGCTTGTCGTCGCGGACGAGCGGCGTCAGGTCCATGGCGAACCAGAGCTGCTCGGCCTCGTCGGTGGCATGCGCCTGGAAATAGACGGCGTTCGCCCGGCGCCGCCCGGCTGTGGCCAGGTCGTAGCGCTTGCCGCCCTCGACCTGGGAGTCATAGACGCCGATGAGGCCGTTCGACAGGCCCTCGCGGCGGCCGACATCGAGCGCGACCTTGTCCTCGTCGTCCATCCAGTCGAGCCCCCGCCAGACCTCGCACCCGTAGACGGTCGTCGGCCGCTCGTCGGGCGCGAGCTCGCGCAGGGCGGCGATGGTCGCGAAGGCCACGGCCAGGTGGGTGTCATGCTTGTCGGCCGGATTATGCGTGTAGATGACCTCGGGCCGGACGAGCTTGAGGACCTTGACCAGGTCGGACTTCAGCGCGCCCTTGGCCGCGTCCTTGACCTCGGCGCTGGTGTAATTGAGCTGGACCAGGGCGCCGTAATTGCCCAGGACGGCCGCCTTCTCCTGTTCCCGCCGCCGCAGGGCGGCCATCTCGGCGTCGCTGAAGGTGCCGTATTCGCCGGCCCGCGGGGAGCCGGCGCCGTTGGTGGCCGTCACCGCGCCGAACCAGAGCTCCCTGCTCGTGAAGCACTTCTGGATGCCGTGGAAAGCCATGATCTCGCAATCGTCCTGGTGGGCGCCGATGCCGAGATGGGTGACGCGGCGGAAGGCGTCGTCCCCGGTCATTCCGTCGGGGATGAAGACCGAGGCGTCGGGTTTGTTGAACTTCATAGGTCCTCTCCTGGGATCTCCGGCAGGCTGGCCGCGGCGACGGCTTGGCCGACCCGCCGGCTCTTTTCGTCGAGCAGGTGCAGGCGGACCCGGGCCGCGGTGGCCGGGAATTGGGAGGACAAGACCTCGGCGGCCTTGTCGACGATGATCTTGCCGCCCGGCCCGGACATCACCCGGCCGAGGACGAGAAGGTTCTTGAAGCGGTAGAAAACCTCGTACCAGGGAATGGTCGAGCCGAGGTACGCGCCGATCTGCTCGAAGACGTGCGACGCTTCGACGTTGCCCGAGGCCACCAGGGATTGGACCTCTTTGAGCCGCTCGGGCAGCTTCATCCCGTCCGGGAACTTGAGGCCGGCGGACAGGGCCAAGCGGTTGACCGCCTGCTGGGAGAAGTAGTTGGCCCCGACGCCGCGGTCCCGCGACCACTCGTCCGCGACCGCGTCCGGGTTGAGGTCGACCGGGGCGAAGGCCAGCTCGTCGAGCCCGCCGGGGATGTGGCCGTCATTGTCGAGAAAGCCGGCGGCCTCGCTCGAGCCCATGGCTACGCCGAGAACGCCCGTCTCGCCGAGCGACAGGCGTCCGGCCAGGGCCGTGACCTCGCCGTCGTTGATGACCTCGAAGGGCACGCCCCACTCCTGGGCGAGGCGGTCGAAGAGGCCCTTGACCTTGGTTTCGAAAAGCCCGGGCGGGACCGAGCGGAAGAGCGAGGCGATGCGGACCTGCCGCCGGATGAGGATGCCGGCCGACGAGCCGCCGATGGCGTCGACCCGGGGAAGATGCGAGGCGGCCTTCTTCAGGCCTTCCTGGATCATCCGGTAATGGTACTCGGGGTCGGCCTGCTCGCCCGGCGCCCAGGGGATCTCCTCGCTCCAGACGGGCTCGCCATCGATGACGGCCGCGACCTTGTAGTCGCTGGCGCCGAGGTCGAAGCCGATGCGGAAGCCCTTGAGGTTCCCGCCCGGGAAATGGACGGCCTCGCGGGCCTCGGGAAAGGTCGCGGGGCTGTGCAGAGCGACTTCGAAGGGGCGCTCGTAGACGCCGCCCATGGTGCGGGTATCGAAGGCCCGGGCGCCGGTCTCCGCGTAATCGGCCTTGAGCCGCCGGCCGATCGCGGCCGGGCCCTGGACGTGGATGCGCCAGCCCCCCCGCGACCAGAGCAGGAACTTGACGACGCGTTCGACGATGCGGTAGGTGCCCTCCGGGTCGGCATCTTGGGATGGCGCCGCGGCCTCGAAGACGGAGACAAGCCCATCCTCGCGCTCGACGGCGATCTTCAGAGGGACCGGGGAAGAGGCCCCGGCCCGTTCAAGGTACCTTTGCCAGACCGGGTAGACCGGCTGGAATCCGGGATTGGGCGTCATGGAGCCTTGAACTCGACTTTCACGGGGACGAGGAGCCGGGCGGCGAGATCGTCGACGTGGGCGGTCCAGGCCTTGGCGGAAGAAGCGTCGGCGGCGGTCGCGCCCTTTTCCCAGGCGGCGGCCACCCAATAGGTAAGCTTGCGGCCGGGCCGGGCGCCGAGCTTGACGGTGCGCTCGAGCGGGGAATCGTCGAGGTCGAGGAGATCCGAAGGCGGGAAGATCGCGGCCAGACCGATCTCGCCGGCCTTGCCCGCGCCTTTGCCGAACGCGGCCAGCGTGCCCTTGGCCTTGTCGAATGACCATTCCGCGCTGGGGAGTCTCTCGAGGCCGGGTCCGAGAGCGATGGGGGAGCTCGCCTTCGAGGTGACGACCACGTCCTGACGTGAATAGATGTTGTCGGCGAACGCAGACAAATAGACGGTCACGGAGACATCGCCGGCCGCCGTTTTGACGGCCGGATACTCGGCCTTGACCAGGCCCCGGACCGGGCCAGGGGAGATGACCGTGACCTTGGCCTGCGGGGCGCCGGGGCCGAAGAGCGGCAGGCGGGTAGGCCGGTCCCAGAGCGACAAGCCGCCGGCTCCGGCCGATTCTCCGGGATCAAGGACGTTGAGGCCCCAATCCGTTTTCGTCAGGCCGGCGGGAAAGCCTCTCATGACCAGGCCCGGCCGGAGCTTGCCAAGGACCCCGATCGCGCCGCGGCTGAACTCATAGGCGACGAGGTTCGATTCCCAGCCGGCCTCGGGCCCGCCGGTTTCCCAGGAGCCGCGGGCGAACGCCTTCGCCGTCGGCATGAGCTGGAAGCTCTTGTTCGGGGTGTAATAGCAGACGAGCCTGGTCGTCGAGGCGGCCGCGAGCGTCCGGACGAGGACGATCTCGTCGTGGTAGCGGTCCTTGTCGAGATCGTCGGCCTGCGAGACGACCAGGTTGTAATCGCCGCCCTTGACCTCGAAGAGGGCATACATATAGGTGTTGAAATCGGGGGCGACCGTGGCCCGGATGTCGTTGACCTCGAGGATGACGGCCTGGTCCTCGAGGGTGAGCTTCGAAGGATTGGTGATCTCGACGGTGAAGTGCTTTTTGAAACCGAGGGTCTCGGGGCCCGCCGTTTGGGCCGACGTCCGACCCGGGACGATGGCCAGGGCGAAAACGATCGCGAGGGCGAGCGCGGCCGCGAAGACACGGGGGCTGGCCTGGTGCTGACGCATCGGCGGGTCTCCTTTCAAGAAAAATCCCGTCCTATTCTACTCCAAAAACGTGCGGGAAGGGGCCTAGGTTATCAGGTGGGACTTGAAGCCTTTGCCCAGGACATCGTAGGTGTCGTTGATGATGACGAAGGCCTCCGGATCGGCCTTCTTGATGAAAGCCCGGAGGTCGGCCAGCTGCTTGCGGTGGATGACGGTCAGGATGAGCTCGCCCTCGCGATTGAGGTAGAGCGAGCGCGAGCGCAAGGCCGTGCCGCTGCGGTCGAGGCCGCGAAGGATGAAGTCGGAGATCTCGTCGGTCCGCGTCGAGGTGATGATGACCAGCTTCGAATAGTTCCAGCCCTCGAGGATCATGTCGATGACCTTGGTGGAGAGGAAGAGGACCAGGTAGCCGTACAGGGGCGCCTCGAGGCTGTGCAGGGCCAGGCCGGAAGCCGAGATGACGATGAAATCCGTGACCATGATGCCGTAGCCGAGGGACATCCCGGTGTGCTTGCTGAGGACCATGCCGATGATGTCCGAGCCCCCGGTCGAGGCCCGGCCGCGGAAGACGATGCCCAGGCCGACGCCGAGCATGACCCCGCCGTAGATCGAGGCCAGGATGGGGTTGTCGGTGGCCGAGGGGAGCTTGAGGACCTTGTTGAACAGGTCGATGAAGACGGCCGAGACGACCATGCCGGCCAGGCTGTTGAGGACATATTTCTTCCCCATGGTCTTGAGGCCGAGGAGGAAGACGGGGATGTTGAGCAGGATCGTCAGGGCGCCGACGGGCAGGGCCCAGAAGTAGTTGATGATGATGGAGATGCCCGAGACGCCGCCCGGGACGAAGTGGTGGGGGATGAGGAACATGGCGTAGGCCAGGCCGGTGATGACGCAGCCGCAGAGGATGAGAAGCGCGTTCTTTATTCTGTCCATGATTGGTACTCCGGGGTTTCCGCGTATTGTACTCGCTTGGCCCGGCAAGTTAAAGAGCACGCGGGGATGCTTTGGAAAATGGGGACGCTTTAATTATTTCCTTCCCCGCGGCCCTAGAAAAATAGACGCGTCCCCATTTTCCCGGGAATATGCTATCGTTAGCGGAAAGGAGAAGACGGGATGGCCAGCATCGCGACGTTCGGCGAGATCATGCTCCGGCTGTCGCCGCCGGGGAAAGAGCTTCTCTTCCAGTCGCCCCGCCTGGAGGCGGTCTTCGGCGGGGGAGAGGCCAACGTGGCCGTATCGCTGGCCATCCTGGGGCACCGCTCGCGCTGGATCTCGGTCGTCCCCGCGAATCCCGTCGGCGAGGCCGCGTTGAGGGAGCTGCGGCGCTACGGTGTCGAGGTCGGGTCCGTCGTCCGGGGCGGCCGGCGCCTGGGCATCTATTTCGCCGAGACAGGGGCGAACGAACGGCCGTCCAAGGTCCTGTACGACCGCGAGGGTTCGGGGATCGCCGAAGCCAAGCCCGGGGCCATCGATTGGACCGCGGCCTTCGACGGCATGGACCGCCTCCACATCACGGGCATCACGCCGGCGATCAGCGCCTCGGCGGCGACGCTGACGCTCGAGGCAGTCCGGGCGGGCCGGGCCAAGAAGATGATCGTCTCGGTCGACCTGAATTACCGGGCCAAGCTCTGGCGCTACGGGCGCTCGGCCCCCGAGATCATGCGCGAGATCGCGGGGCTCGCGGACGTGCTCATCGGGAACGAGGAAGATTGCCAGATGGCCTTGGGCCTCGGCACGGCGATCGAAGACCGGACCAACGGGACCCTGGACCTGGCGGCCTACGAGCGCCTCAGCGCCGAGGTCATGGCCGCGTTCCCCAACCTCGAGCGCGTCGCCATCACCCTGCGGGAGAGCTGGAGCGCCGACTGGAACCGCTGGTCGGCCGTGATGCGCAGCCGGACCGGCTTCCTGGCCGGGCCGCGCTACGAGATCCGGTCGATCGTCGACCGCATCGGCACCGGCGACGCTTTCGCCGCCGGGCTCATCCACGGCCTGGCGAGCTTCAAGACCGAGGCCGAGGCGCTCGACTTCGCCGTCGCCGCCGCGGCGCTCAAGCATTCCATCCCCGGCGACTGGAACCTGTCGACGGAGAGCGACATCCAGGCCCTCATGCGGGGCGACCGGTCGGGCCGGGTCAAAAGATAGCGACGGCGGGGAGAGGCCATGACCAAAGACCAGGTCCTCGATCGGCTGTTGGCAGCCAAGGCGGTGGCGGTCATTCGCATGAAGGACGCCGCGAAGCTGGCCGAGACGGCCGCCGCGCTGCGACGCGGCGGGGTCACGGCCATCGAGATCACCATGACCGTGCCCGGGGCGGTCGAGATCATCCGCGAAATGGCCGGGAGGAAGGCCGAAGGGACCCTGATCGGCGCCGGCACCGTTCTCGACGCCGGCACGGCGGCTTCCGTCATCGAGGCCGGGGCGGATTTCGTGGTCTCGCCGATCACGGACCTCGGCATGGTCCAGGCCTGCCGCGGGGCCGGCGTTGTCGCGGCGCCCGGCGCCTTCACGCCGACCGAGATCTTCGCCGCCTGGCGGGCCGGAGCGGACATCGTCAAGGTCTTCCCGGCGACCTCGCTCGGGCCGCAGTTCTTCCGCGACGTCCGCGGCCCGCTGCCCCAGCTGCGGCTCATGCCGACGGGCGGGGTCACGATCGAGAACGCCCGCGATTTCCTCGCCGCCGGGGCCTGCTGCGTCGGCCTGGGCACCGCGCTCGTCGAGGCCAAGGCCGTCGAAGCCGGGGACTGGGCGGCGATCGAAAGGCCCGGGCCCGCTCGGTTGATGGCCTCGCTGGCCTGAGGATTTGCCTCGGCCGGGCATTCTGCTATAATGGTAGTAACGCTTTGCTTCACTGGCTGTGCAAGGCAGCAAGCACCCCTCCTTCAATCCCCATAGCTTGTGATTCCCCGGAATAAAACAGCCAGGGTTTCCCTTTCTTTGATATACTAGCGGGCCATGGCGGACGACGCGCGGCCGGTCCTTTTGGACCAGGGATTTCCTGCTGTCCCTGGCCAGTTATTTTTTCGTCTATATGACCGTCTCGATCTTTTTCCTCTTGCCGGTCGTCCTCGAGAAGTTCGGTCCCAAGCAGAGCCGCATCGGGCTCATCATGGGCATCCACAGCGTCGTGGCCATCGCCGTCCGGCCGGTCTTCGGGCGCTTGATCGACGTCCGCGGCGGACGCCGCATCGCGCTCCTAGGCCTGTTCATCTTCATCTTCGCCGTCCCCTTCTTCCATTTCGTCGGCGACGCCGGCTGGCTGCCCTTCCTGCTGCGGGCGCTGACGGGTCTCGGCTGGGGCATCAGCATGACCGCGACGATGACCGTGTGCTCGGACCTGGCTCCGGTCGATCGCCTGGCCAAGTCCATGGGCGTCATCGGCGTCGCCGGCCTGGTGGCCAATGCCCTCGGGCCTCTCCTGGCCGAGCAGCTGCTCCGCGTGGGCGGGCCCGCGGCCCTTTACAACGCGGGCCTGTTCTTTCTCCTGGCTTCCTTGGCGTGCGTCCTGGCGGAGCGCGAGGCCCCGAAGCCCGCGTGCGGCGTCGGGACGGCGAACAGAAGAGCCTGGGGTCTGATCCCGTGGGCGCTGGCGGCGATCGTCGGGTCCGTGCCCATCTTCCACGGCGCCATCCGGGGGGCCATGATCTATTTCATCGCCGTCTTCGGCCACTCGATCGGGATCAGCCGGGTCGGGCCGTTCTTTCTCGTTTTCTCGGCGGCGGCCATCCTGACCCGGTTCCGGCTGGGCGATCTCTCGGACCGGTTCGGGCGGAAGGCGGTCATCCTGCCGGCCGCCCTGATCATCGTCGGGAACATGTTCGTGATCGCCCAGGTGCGCAGCTTCCCCCTGCTCATGGTCACCGGGTTCGTGGGCGGTTTGGGGCAGGGCTTGATCTTCCCCGCCCTCAGCACCTACATCATCGACTTCCTGGGGCGGGAGAACAAAGGGTTGGCGATCAGCCTGTACAATTCGCTGTTCGACGTGGGCATGGGGCTGGGCTCGCCGCTGTTCGGCTGGATCTCGGACATGGCCGGCTACCGCTGGATGTATCGGGCGGCCGGGGTGTTCCTGTTGGTCTCGACCATTGTATTCATGATCAAGGCGCCGGAGATTTCCGGGTTAAATCACAGAAAATTACGTTGATTTCTGTGGCCCGACCCCATTAGACTCTTTTAAGTCAAGGAGGACGCGATGTGTCAGGATGACCAGAAGATCTACCGGACGATCGTGGCGCGGCGGACCATCCGCAAGTTCAAGCCCGAGCCGGTGCCGCGCGAGCTCTCGGAAAGGTTGGCCGATGCGGGCCGGCTCGCGCCGTCGGCGGCCAACCTCCAGCCCCTGGAGTTCGTGGTCGTCGATGCCGCGGGGCCGAGGGCCGAGATCTTCCCCTGCCTCAAGTGGGCGGCTTACATCGCCCCGGCCGGCGATCCCAAGCCGGGCGAAGAGCCCACGGCCTACATCGTCACCCTGGCCAACACCAAGGTCCGGGAGAAGATGTTCGAGTACGACCTCGGCGCGGCCATGGAGAACATGATCCTGGCCGCCCTCGAGGAGGGCGTCGGCAGCTGCTGGATGCTGTCGATCGACCGGGACAAGCTGCGGGCCATCCTCGGGATCCCCGAGCATTATCGCGTCGACTCGGTCCTGGCGCTCGGCTATCCGGCGGAAGAGCCGGCGGCCGAGGTCATGGGGGATTCCGTCCGCTACTGGAAGGACGAGACGGGCCGGCTCCACGTGCCCAAGCGGACCTTGGCCTCGGTGGCCCATTTCAACAAGTTCTGATGGCGCCGGCCGCTCTTATTGACCATGCGGCGGCCGGCGTGGTATACAACAGGCCAGGCGCATGAGCGCTAATCATCCGAGGGGAGTATCCATCATGAAGAAAACAAGAACGTTCCGGATCTTGTGTCTCGCGGCCGTCCTGGGCGTCGTGTTCGGCGTGGCCCAGGCCCGGGCGGATATTTTCATGAAACAGAAGGTGCACACCGACGCGATGCAGGTGATGGGCCAGAGCCAGCCGGCCAAGGACTCCACGATGTCGATTTGGCTCGCGGAGAACAAGGCCCGGATGGACCAGGACGCGGGGACATCCTCGCTCCTTCTCATAGACAAGAAGCTCCTCTACATGATCGATCACAACAAGAAGCAGTACGCCGAGATGCCGCTCGACTTCGACAAGATGATGCAGGGGGCGGCCGGCGACGACCCCAAGGCGGCCGAGGCCATGGCGAGAATGCCCGGGTTCATGAAGAACATGATGGGCGGCATGTCGGCCAAGGTGACCGAAACGAACGAGACCAAGACGATCAACAGCTGGAAGTGCCGCAAGTACCTGATCGAGATGAACATGGGCATGGCCGGGACCATGAACGCCGAATCCTGGGCCACGGAGGACATCAAGCTCGACTACACCAAGGTGTTCGCGGCGTCCAACGCCATGATGGCCGCCATGCCGGGATTCGACAAGATCATCGAGGAAATGAAGAAGATCAAGGGCGTCGTGGCCTACCAGACCGCTAAGACCAAGGTCATGGGGGCCGAGGTCGGGTCGACGACCGAGCTCATCGAGGCCGGCGATAAGTCCGCCCCGGCCGGGACCTACGATCTGCCCGCCGGCTACAAGAAGGTCAAGGGCATCAAGGGCTAGGCCGGCCGGCTAGACGCCGTCGCCGGTGTACTTCGTGAGCAGCGTCTTGCGGAGCCCTCGGTAGAGGGCGACGAGCTTCTCCATCCGCTTGATCGTCAGCTCCGTCAGATATTTGACGGCGCCGGCCGGGTCCGTCTTGAGCATCTCCGTGGCTTTGGCATCGACCGCGGCTTGTTCGGCGAAGAAGCCGCTTTCGACCGGGTCGCGGGCCGCCTGGACATCTTTGAGCGCCGGCTGCCAGCGCAGGAGCGCCAGCTTCTCGACGACATCGTAGGTCCAGCGGGCCGAGTCCTCGCTGAACTCCCGGAAGTCATACGTTTCATAGAGAGGGGAGACGTCGGTCGCGCCGGCGTAGACGGGCGCGTAAGGGCCGACCTTGGGATTGTCGCAGTAGAACCAGTAGATGCCCCCGACCGCGTCCGGCAGCCACGACCGCAGCTGGGCCACCATGCCGTAGCCCTGGCCGGCGATCGTCCGGTGATGGCGGAGGCGCAGGACCTTCTCCATGTCAGGCGAGATATAGGGCGAGGCCATCGGGCTTCTCTCCAGGCGCCCGCCGGCCCCGGGGACCATCCAGGCCGGGTCCAGGGTCATGTCATAGATGGTGTTCTCGAAGGCCGAGCGCTGGAAGGCCATGATGTCCTGGACGGAGACCTTCTTCTCCGGTTTGAATGAATAGGGATAAAAAGCCGCCCCTTCGAATTCCTGGGCGTAGATCGTCCGCGGGCCGGCCGGGTCGTTTAGGGCCCGTTTTGGCCAGGGCTTGAGTGAGGGTGCGAGCGTGCTGGTGATGAGCCACATCCGGCTCAGGTTCCCTTCCATGATCGGCGGGGCGTAGGCCTCCTGCCAGATAAATGGCCGGCCGCTCTTCGGATCGTACCAGCCCCGGTCGACGGCTTCCTTCATATAATTTGGCGAGGCCATGAAATCCGGGCTCTTGGGGTCGGTCTCACGGATGCGAAAGTAGTTGGCGATGACCGTGACGTGGTCGTCCGGGACGCGCCGGGCGACCCAGATGGCCCCCGGCTTGCCGCTCTCGGGCGCCCACTCCGGACCGACGCTCGCGATCTCCATGGTCCAGAGCTCGCGCGGATCGGCGACGCAGAGGGACTCGGAGCCGCCGCAGGACGGCAGGAAGCCGTACTTTTCGACCAAGGCGCCGACGAGCTTGACGGCCTCGCGGGCGGTCGTGCAGCGCTCCAGGGCGAAGGCCTGGGCCTGCTCGATGGTCATGATCTGCCGGGTGATGCCCTCGACGTAAGGGACGTCGAGCTCGGTCCGCTGCGAGCAGGTGCTCTCGCCGATGGCCAGCTGTTTCTCGTTCATCTGCGAATAGCCGGTATGGAAATAGGCGTAGGTGCGCTCGACCTGCGGGATCTCGCCGATGACCTTGCCGAAATCGCCGAGCGGCAGCGCGTGACGGTCGTCCTCCGCGCCGAAGTAGACCATGCCCCAATGGACGGGAGCCATGGCGCCCTTCGGATAGGTCCGGGCGGGGATGACCTGGATGCGGCATTCGCTACAACAGTCGGTGTGCGAGGTGATGACCGAGCCGTCGACCGTCGCCAGGCGGCCGACGCCGATGACGGTGCAAGCTTCGCGCTGAACGCCCTGAGCGGACAGCGGGGGAGAGGCCAGCGAGAAGGCGAACGCGAGGGCGATCAGGATGGCCGCGTGCGTGAAGATCGGCCGTCTGGTCATGGCAACCTCCTTCAACCGATATCGGACCGACAAAATGGGGACGTTTCTATTTTATTCTTTAATCTATGAACGCGGGATGAACAAAAAAAATAGAAACGTCCCCATTTTTTATTTCATGATAACGGCGGCGCCGCCGCCGGGGGCGAGCCGCAGCACGAGGCGGTCGCCGCGCTTGACCGTTTTCTTGGTAACCTCGAGGCTGGTCCCGTTCGTGGCCGCGTCCGGACCATCGGCGAAGATCGTCGCCTGATAATCTCCCTCGCCCAGGAAGTCGAGCGGCAGCTCGAAGTCCCGGGACTCCCAGTTGGTCATGGCCCCGACGTACCAACCATCACCCTGGCGACGGGCGATAACGACGAACTGCCCCGGCTGGCCGCCGAGGACTTTGGTGTCGTCCCAGACGGTCGGCACCTGTTCGATGAACTCCAGGCCCGGCTGGCCTTCGTAGGCCTCGGGATAATCGGACACCATCACCAGCGGGCTTTCATAGACCACGTACATCGCCAGCTGGTGGCCTCGTGTCCCCTGGGCCATGGGCGCGATGTCCCGGGCTTCGAACTTGCCCCTGGCCGCGTTCCGCATCGCCCCCGGGGTGAAGTCCATCGGCCCGGCGAGCATCCTCGTGAACGGGATCGTGACGTCGTAGTCCGGCGTGATGCGGTCGCTCCACTTGCTGTATTCGAGCCCCATGACCCCTTCCCGGGTCAGCAGGTTCGGCCAGGTCCGCTGCAGTCCGGTCGGCTTGAAGGCGCCGTGGAAATCGACCGCCAGCCGGTGCTCGGCCGCCTTGCGCACGACCTTCTCGTAATAGTTGACCATGTCCTGGTCGTCGCGGTTCATGTAATCGACCTTGATCCCGGCCGCGCCCCACTTCTCGTAGAGAGCCATGGCCTCGTCCATGTGACGGTCGAGGGCCCGCCACTCGACCCAGAGAAGCGTGGCCACGCCCTTCGACTTGCCGTAGGCGATGATAGCCGGGACATCGACCTCGGGCCGGTAGCGCAGGATGTCCTCGATCCGTCCGTCCTCCGACATCGGAGCCCAACCGGCGTCGACCAGCATGTACTCGAACTTGTGCCGGGCCGCGAAGTCGATGTAATGCTTCATCGTGGCCGTGTTCATGCCCGGCTTGAACGGCACGCCCGTCGCATAGCTGCCCGACCACCAGTCCCAGGCCGCCTTGCCCGGCTTGATCCAGGAGGTGTCGGCGATGGCGCACGGCGCGCTCAGGTCGAGCGTCAGGTAATTCCGTTCGATGAACCGGGCCGGGTCGGGCCCGGCCAGGATCAGGCGCCACGGCGTCGCCTTGGGCGTCTGGCCGATCACCGGACGGTCAAACCTCCGGCCGGGCGGCACGGACAGGCGGACCCGGAGCGCGTCCGGGATGCCCTCGACGCCGGCCACGTACATGCCCGCGTAGTCGGTCAGGTCGGCCTCGAGGAGGGCCGCGTAGAGCTTGGTCCGCGGCATCTCGACGAGCAGCGGCAGATTGACGAGCGAGGACGGCTTGATGTCCCGCAGCGGCGCGAGCGCGTAGTCGCCCTCGTTGCTGGTGTCCCATCGCCCCAGATTGAGGGCGAAGGCCGAGGCCTCGCAGGCGAAATAGAACCCCGTCGATTCGGCCGCGATGGTGAACTTGTCGATGGCCTCTTGTTTGGGCAGCACGTAGCGGAAGGCCACGCCGCCGTCATAGGCCCGGAGGACGACGTCCAGGCGCCGGTGGAGGGCGCTCTTTTCGCGCAGCGAGACGGCCAGCTCATTGAATACGTCCGGGACCGTTCGCAGGGCCCCGAAGGCGTTCTCCCAGGTCGAGTCGTTCGACCGGCCGGAGGTCCCGATGATTTCGAGATCGTGGTCGAGTGCGTCGGCCCCGGCCAGGTCGAGGCCGAGCGGCGAGTCGAGGATGACCGGCGTGCCTCTATAATCGACCCGGTAATAGAGCCTGTCTCCGGCCAGATAAGGTTGAGGCTTGGCCTCGATCTTGAGCGAGATGGTCAGGTTCCCGTTCGGCGACGAGACCGCCAGCGCGCTTTTTCCGGCCCCGACTTTGGCCGACGGAGAGCACGCCCCGGCCGCAAGGATGAGGGCCGCAAGAACCGCCAGCGCCAATGGGGATCCTCGGCCGGGCCGGGGTCGACGTCGTGTCATCATGGAGGTCCTCCCTGTCGTGATCGAGATCGTGGTCATGCGCCGCGATTATATACGGCCCGCCCGCGCCGGCGCAACGACGGCCTCGATGCCCTTCCCTCAGCCCCGGTTGACCCTGGCCGCGATGGGCATGCGGCGTCCCACGCCGAAGGCCTTGGTCGTCACCTTGATGGCCGGCGCGGCCTGGGCCCGCTTGTACTCGTTCCGGTCGACCAGGCCCGTGACCTTGCGAACGACGGCGGCCTCGAAGCCCATGGCGATGATCTCCTCGACCGACCGCAGCTCTTCCACGTATTCCCGGAGGATCTGATCGAGGACGTCGTAGGGCGGCAGCGAATCGGCGTCGAGCTGCCCCGGCCGGAGCTCGGCGCTCGGCGCCTTGTCGACGATGGCCCTGGGGATGACCTCGTTTGCCCGGTTGATGTAGGCGGCGAGCTCGTAGACCATGGTCTTCGGCACGTCCGCCAGGATGGCCAGCCCGCCGCTCATGTCCCCGTAGAGCGTGCAATAGCCGACGGCCAGCTCGCTCTTGTTCCCGGTCGACAGCACCAGGTGGCCGAACTTGTTGGAGAAGGCCATCAGGATGTTGCCGCGGATGCGGGCCTGGATGTTCTCCTCAGTGATGTCGGGCTCACGCCCGGCGAAATGAGGCGCCAGGGCGCCGACGTACGAGTCATAGAGCGCCCCGATCGGCAGCTTCAGGCAGCGCACGCCGAGCCTCCCGGCCAGGGCGACCGAGTCGTCCACGCTCCCGGCCGACGAGAACGGCATAGGCATCGTGATGGCCAGGACGTTCTCCGCGCCGATGGCCGCCACGGCCAGGGCGCACGTCACCGCCGAATCGATACCGCCCGAAAGCCCCAGGATGACCCGTTCGAAGCCGCATTTCCGCATGTAGTCGCGAAGCCCCAGGACGAGGGCCCCGTGGACCGACTCGATCAGGCCCAGGGGCGCGAACAGCCCCGGCCGGCCCGCCTGGCGGGTCTCGACCGTCAGGACCTCCTCTTTGAAGGCCTGACCGACCGCGGTCGGCTCGCCCCGGCCGTCAAAGGCGAGGCTGCGCCCGTCGAACACGAGCTCGTCGTTGGCCCCGACCTGGTTGACGAAAACGAACGGCCGGCCGTGCTTGCGGGCATGGCCGCGGATGAGACCGAAGCGGAGCTCCTCCTTGCCGGCGTGGAACGGCGAGGCCGAGATGTTCAGAAGGACGGTCGCGCCCTGGCCGGCCAGCCGGCCGACCGGGTCGAAGCTGTAGAGCCGCCCGCGCGGCCAGAGCTCGGCCTGGGTCCAGGCGTCCTCGCAGATCGTGATGCCGAGCACCTCGTCCTTGAACGCGACCGTGCGGATCTCGGGGGCGGGAGCGAAATAGCGGGTCTCGTCGAAGACATCGTAGGTCGGCAGCAGCGATTTGTGCTGCTCGAGCAGGACCCGGCCGCCCTGGGCGAGGATGGCGGAATTGTAGAGCGGCTTGCCGGCCGCGATCTGAGCGGGCCGCGGGGCCCCGAACAGCAATCCCGTCCCCGGACAGGCCTCTGTGTGGGCGACGATCTCGTCCACGGCGCCGGAGGTCGCGGCGATGAACCAGGGCCGCTCGAGCAGGTCCCAAGGCGGATAGCCGGTCAGGAAAAGCTCCGAGAAGACGACCAGGTCCGAGCCCCCTTTGGCCGCCTCGTCGTAGACCGAAAAGACCCGGCGCTTGTTGCCCGCGAGGTCGCCCACGATGGGGTTCATCTGGGCCAGCGTGATCTTCATCGTCCCCGTCCTTGGATGCTTTTTTTATACCAGCAAAGACCCCAGGGCGCAAATCAGGGTCAGGGGCCGTTCCCTTAGCCCTTGTTTTTGGCCGGCAAAAGGCCCAAGATAGGGCGAAAACCGAGCCGCCGGAGAGACTGAAATGCTCAAGACGTTCCGCCAGCTTTGGTCGGCCCCCGTCTTTATCGTCGTCGTGGTCCTGATCGCCGCCCTGCCTTTCCTGCTGTCCCGCGTCTTCATGCCGGGCGACGAGAGTGATTCGCGGCCGGAAGGGGCGCTGGAGCCACCTTCGCTCGCGGCGTCCCTCTCGACTGACGACGCCGCCTGGGTCAAGAAGACCCTGTCGGGGATGAGCCTCGAGCGGAAGATCGCCCAGCTCGTAACGGTCGATATCGCCGGCGGATACATCCCGGACGGGGACCCTCGCCTGGCGCGCTGGCTCTCCCTGGCGCATGACCACGGCATCGGCATGTTCGTCTTCTACGGGGGAACGCCCCGCGACGTGGCCCATCTTCTGAACCGGCTGCAGCGGGCCGCCGAGATCCCGCTCATCATCAGCGGCGATTTTGAGGGCGGGCCCGGCCAGCAGGTGACCGGCGCCAGCGAGTTTCCGGCTAACATGGCTTTCGCGGCCGCGGGGTCCGATGACCTGATGTATCGGGCCGCCTCGGCCGGCGCCGTCGAAGGGCGGGCCATGGGCATCCACCTGACCTACACGCCGGTCTGCGACATCACCTGGCGGCCTGAGAACCCGGCCGAAAACGTCCGCTCGTTCGGCGGCGATCTCGAGCTCCTCGGGCGCATGGTCCGGGCCTACGTGCGAGGCTATCACGACCACGGGATGCTGACCTCGGCGAAACACTTCCCCGGCCGCGGCGACGTCGAGGCCATGCCGCAGAACCCCGGCTGGGCCTGGATCCCCAAGGCCGCCGCGGACGTCGAGGCCCAGGAATTCCGGGCCTTCAAGCTCGGGATAGACGCCGGCGTCGATTTCGTCATGACCGAGCACATTGCCGTGCCCTCGGTCACGGACGGCTCGGAGCTGCCGGCGAGCGTCGAGAAGAAGCTCGTCACGGAATGGCTCAAGGGCCGGCTCGGCTTCACGGGCCTGGTCACCTCGGACGACCTCTGGTACGACCACGTCGTCGCCCGCTTCGGGGCCGAGGAGGTCGCGGTCAAGGCGTTCGAGGCCGGGCATGACATCATCCTGAAGCCGAAGGACCCGGTGGCGGCGATCGCCGCGCTGGCGGCGGCGGTGCGGGCGGGAAGGATCCCGGAGAGCCGGTTGGACGACGCGGTAACGAAGCTGCTGACGCTCAAGGCCCGGCTGGGCCTGCGGCGGGGCAGGTTCGTAGATGAAACGCGGGTCGGCGAGTTCGTCGGAACGGCGGAACATCAAGCCCTGGTCCAGGAGATCGCCGACCGCTCGCTGACCATGCTCAAGAACGACGGGGTCGTGCCGATCAAGGCCGGGTCGGTGCCGAAGATCGTCAATATCAATGTCCAGAAAAACGACGGCGACCCCATGCCGGCGGCTTTATCGGCCAAGTTCGCGGCGGCGTTCCCGGGGATGGCGAGCTTCACCCTGCGCCCTGACATGGGCGCGGCGTATTATGAGACCGTCTGGGAGGCCGTGAGGGCCTCCGATCTCGTCGTCCTCTCGTTCTTCGTACAGCGGACCCGGCTCGGCGAGGCCGCTCCGATCAGGGAGGCCGACCTGGCCTTCCTGAAGAAGGTCATCGCGGCCAAACCGAAGACGGTCGTAGCCATGTCCTACGGCAATCCGCAGCTCATCCGCAAGATCCCCGAGGTCGCGGCCTTCCTCCTGGGCTACGGCGAGCGGGGGTGGTTCGGCAACCAGGCCGTTTACTTCGATTCGTTCATCAAGGCGCTCAAGGGCGATCTCAAGCCTGCGGGGCGCTTGCCCGTAAGGATCAACGACCAGTACCCGATCGGCGCCGGATTATAGGAGCCCGATGGCGGGGACTGCCCTTTCTTAGCGCCCTCGCGCGTCAGACGCCGGCCACAGCCGCACCAGGACGACCCCGTGGCGCGCGACGTAGGCCGTGAAGGCGCCGTCGCAGGCACCGATGTCTTTGCAGCGCCACAGGTCGCGGACCTGCTGGGGGCCGGCGACGCCGATATCCGGCCATGACGCCGTGATCGAGGCCAGATGCTCGCCGCGGTTGAACAGGCCGACGGTGATTGCCTGTCGCTCGATAATCTTCTCCTCGATTGTCCCTTTGGACACCAACTTGTACACCGTCACGGGCTTGGTCTGACCGATTCGGTGTTGCCGATCCTGTGCCTGATTGTCGTTGGCTGGATTCCAATCGTGGTCGTAGAAGATGACCGTATCAGCCCCGGTCAGATTGATCCTGTCCCCCGGCCTTCGTGCTAATCAGAAAGAACGTCTTGTCACAAGTCTTGGCATTGAACTCGTTTGCCAGTGCGAGTCTCTGGTTTGCGGGAGTCGTCCCGTCCAGCCGGAGGTAATTGATTTCCCATTTTCCGAAACAATTCTGAATGATGTCAAGCATCTGTGTGCTTTGGCAGAACAACAACGCCCGATGCTCGCCTTCCACGATTTCTTCGCTCAACTCCTTCAGGCAATCGAGTTGCCAGAGTCCTGGTGACGAATTGGCGTCTGGTGGTTCGCCAGATAGGGATGATTGCACACCGCTCGCAGCTTCGTGTAAGCCGCCAGAATAAACAGCTTGGCCCGGTTCACCCCCTTGCTATCAACTTCGTCTAGGAGCTTCTTGTACTCGGTACTCGCCAAAACCTCTTTGTACAAGGCAACTTGGACTGGCGTCAGTTCCACGGGACGATCAACGACGATCTTCGGAGGCAAGTCCTTGGCCACGTTCTCCTTCAGCCGCCGCATGACAAAGGGACGAATGCGGTCCTTCAAGTTCCTGTTGTCCCCCGTCCCGAACAGCATCTCCAATTCACATGCCCGTTGCGTCCGTACGGGATCACGAAAGGCTGTGCGTGTGCCAAGGTAGCCGGGCATGGCAAAATCGAACAGCGACCAAAGTTCCTCCAGCTTGTTCTGGATCGGCGTGCCAGTTAAGGCCAGCTTGTGCTGCCCGTTAATGGTCTTGATGGCCTTCGTGCGTTGAGCATCAGGATTCTTGATGTTGTGCCCTTCATCCACCACCACATACGAGCCACGGGAATGCGATTGAGTTGTTCGTAATCACGGCGGGCAATATCGTAACTGGTCACCACCAAGGGACTTGCCATCGAGTCGAGTGACTCGAGCGTCTTCAAGCAGATTGTGGATCTGATGCCATTGCGTGCCCTTACGATTGCTGCCCGTGTAAACGATCACCGGGCAATCAGGAGAAGAACTTTTCGCCTCGGACTGCCAGTTCCTCACCACCGAGGTGGGGCAGATGATCAGCGACGGGCAGTTTCCCTGTGCCCTGCTCCTTGGCCTTCTGGATCATCGCGAGGGTCTGGAGGGTTTTGCCCAGCCCCATATCGTCAGCCAGAATGCCGTTTAGGCCAAAGCGATGCAGGAAGGCAAGCCAGTTGTAACCCGTGTTGCTGGTAAGGCCGAAAGGATATTTCTGGTCGGAGCGATCCGGGTAGTCGAACTTCATCGATCTTGTCAAAGTCGGCCAGCTTCAGTAGGAAATCAGCATACGCTTGGGAATGTTCAATGGAACCGAGCAAGGAGAAGACGCTGATAACCTCCTCACGCTGACTTGCTGGGAACGAAAAGCCGGTTTCTCCTTTCTGAAGTCCGAGTTGGTCGATTGCCGAGGCTATCTTGCGGTACTTTTCCGTATCCACTCTGATCCACGCATCACGTCGTCGAACCCACACTTCATCATCTTCCAGGGTCGTTGTATTGTCCGAATGCGTGAGGCTGAATCGCTCATGGTTGTAGATGGGATCAAGTTCCAAGAGAGAACGGCCATCCCTGTCAACAACATTGAGCCGAAACTCAACCTTGGCCGGGGTATCAATGATTCGATGGGAATTCTTGACTGCCTGGGAGAAGTAGACGACCCAGGGCGAATTGACTTGCTCAGCCTGAAGAAGAGCAAGCAGACGTTTCCGGGATTTGTGTTCCCCGTATCTGTTCGAGATCACCAAACCCAGACCGAAGGTCTTCGCACGCCTTTCGATAGTCTTCCAGATGCTTTGGATTGATCTCGATCCAGCCCTCTGGGATGCGGCGATACCCTGTGTCCGTAGCTGCAAGATCATCTGGGCTGGCTTCGTGTTCGGACTTGTTCTTTCCAAACCACACCAGTTCCGGCTTCACATGGATTGAATCAGCGTCACCATCCACTTTGAGCCGCTGTTGCCGGGCATCGCCGTAAACAGCTAGGTCCTGAAGATTGTCGCTCTTCTCAATATGCCCGAGATTCCCGGCATACTTTTCGACGGCTTTCAGGGTTTCTGGGACCGAATTCCCCGTAAGATGAACTGCTCCGGTCGGGGCGGTGATGATGTTGCCGAGCGTGTCATCGGTCGCCTCCAGGTGCAGAAGATCGTTTCCAGCAATGTACCAGCCCTCGTCCCGGCGAAGTTGCTCCAGGTCTACCGGCTTTTCCACCACCTTTCCCTGACTGGTGGCGAGAACTGAATGGACATCCAAGGTGTCGTCGGGATTCAGCGTGAGCGTAACGTCGGGCTTAACGTCGTTTATGCTTGGTTCAGCGGCCCCGGTCTTGGATCGAACCGATATCCCCCGCCGCCGCATTTCTTTGACGTACTCGGCAGCCTTTCGTTTTGTGGGAATTCCGGGTTTTGGGTGAGGGGAAACTGGGGCTCTGCCCCAGACCCCGGGATTTTGTAAGGCATAACTCGGATGTCCAAAGGTGCGATAGCGATGAAACGAGAACGCCCCGAGAGTGATAGACTCCCAGGGCGCTGGTGCCTTTGGCACATCCTCAACCCGGGTATCCCTTGTCGGGTTGCTTCCCAGCAGAGCCCCACTCCGTTTCCCCGAGCGAATTCCATCTTCGGCGGTTGGCTTCTTGTCGTCAAGCGGATAGGATTGCGTTTTTTCCTTGGGGAGAGGCGCCGTGCAAGACCATCAGTTGTATCAGCAGATTTTGGGGATTACCTCGCCGTGGCGAGTGGAAAACGTGGAATTGCGTTTGCAGGAGGGAGAGGTTCACGTCTACTTGGGGCATGAGCCGCAGGGTTCCTGGACGTGTCCGGAATGTCAGGCGGAGTGTCCTTTGTACGACCACGACTCGGAGCGGGCCTGGCGGCATCTGGACACCTGCCAATACCACACCATCCTGCACGCCGCCGCTCCCCGCGCGCGTTGTCCGGAGCATGGGGTCCGCGTGGTGCGTCTGCCTTGGGCCGAGCCCCATGGCCGCTTCACCGCGCTGTTCGAGCGTCTGGCGATCGACTGGATGAAGGCGGCCAGTCAGACGGCGGTGGCGGATCAATTGGGGCTGTCGTGGGACGAGGTGCACGGGATCATGGAGCGCGCCGTCAAGCGGGGCTTGGCACGGCGAAAGCGAGAAATGATCGGGTATTTGGGGGTGGACGAGAAGTCGTTTCGCAAGGGGCACAAGTACCTGACGGTGGTCAACGACCTGGCCCGCGGGCGGGTCTTGTACGTGGCGGAAGACCGCAAGCAGTCGAGCTTGGACGGCTTTTGGCCGACGCTGACAACGGAGCAGCGCGACTGGATTGCCGGAGTGGCCCTGGACATGTGGGACCCCTACGAACGCTCGATTCGCGCCCATCTGCCCCAAGCCGAGGAGAAGATGGTTTTCGACAAGTTCCACGTTGCCAAGCACCTGGGCGACGCGGTGGACAAAGTCCGCCGCACGGAACACAAGGAACTGCACGCGGAAGGCGATGAGCGGCTGAAGGGCACCAAATACGCTTGGCTGAAAGGGCGGGATAAATTCGATCTGGGAGCATGGCGCGAGTTTTGCCAGTTGCGGCGCAGTAACTTGAAGACATCTCGCGCCTGGGCCTTGCGGGAACAGGCCATGAAGCTGTGGGATTTCAAGTATGTGCAGGCGGCGCGGAAACACTTCAACTGGTGGTACCGCTGGGCCACTCACAGTCGCCTGAAACCGATGATCGAGAAGGCGAAGATGCTTATGAGTCATTTGCCGAACATTCTCACCTATCTGAAGCACGGCATCACCAATGCCACCAGCGAAAGCATCAACTCGAAAATCCAATGGGTCAAGTACACAGCCCGAGGTTTCCGCAACATCGAGAACTTCAAAAATGCGATTTACTTCCACTGCGGCGACCTCAACCTGTCACCTCGCCCCACCTAAATCCCGGAAGAGCCCATTCTTCTTTCCAAGTAGCGGAAATTTAGCTGAGCAGAGGAGGGGAAATTTAGCTGAGCAGCAACGGCCTACGAGGCGGTCAACGATCGGGTCCACTACCGGCGGAACGACAACTACTCGGCCACGGTGACGCTTCCCTTGGCCGCCATCCGCCGCCTTCAGGAGGAAGCGGCCAAGGGGCGAGGCAACGCCGGCGATTGACGCTGCGGTTGGCGCTGGTGGTCGTCCGGGCCGTGATCGCGCGTCTTCCAGCATATTCTTGCCGGAAGGCCGTTGCTCGCTTGCGGTTTCGCAAGCGATGCCGACCGGCAGAAACTATCCGAAAGCCGCTAGCGGTGTTCGGCGCAGCGGTAACCGGTTTCCGTTTCACGGGGCCCTCCGTGGGGTTCGCTTGCTCTCGGCGTCCCGAATCCAATCACGCCGCCGTCGGACTGGCCTTCCTTTTTGCGGCCTTTCTCTTCTTGGCCGTGCCGCTGGCGGCCTTCTTCCGCCCGCGATTCGGCGCCGTCCGAGCGGAACCGTTCTTCCCGGCGACACGCTTGGCGGGTTTGCGCCGCGAAGCCTTGGTCGAAACACGGGTTTTCTTCGGCTTGTCTTGCGACGCCTTCGTTGCCGGGGCGCCGGCGTCGCCGGCTTTCGATCTCGATGCCGAACACGTCGGAAAGGTCCGCGGCGGCAAGCCGCTTGGACTTCCCCCGCGCTGGTTGCGCCCGCCACGGCCGCTTCCGCGTCGGCTTCGATCAGTTCCTCGTGATTCACGCCGCGGAGCAAGAACAGCAACTCCGGCTTCGCGTCCAGCCGCGCCCCGACGCCGTACAACACGGCGGCGACGTGCTTGCACATCACGGCCCAGTCCGGGCAACTGCACTTGAAGGAGATCTCCTTCGGCGACGGGAACAGTCCGTCCTGCCGATCGGTCACCACGGCCATGACGTGGTCGGAAAGGCGGCCTTGGAGCAACTCCAGCAGCGAGCCGATCTGGCCGCCGCACCGCCCCTTGATCGCGCTCCACTGCTTGCCCGGCAGGGTCTTGATCTCGACCTTGACGTCGTAGAGTGCCGAGCCGGACACCTTGGCCTCGATGCGGCCCTTGGCGACGGCCAGGTGGCAGACCGAGCCGTTGCGGACGTAGGTGCGGCCGCGCGGCAGGCGGTTCTCGAAGTCGCTGAACGACTCGAGGTGCCCGCACCAGGCTTCGCCCCAGAAGCTCTTGGCGATCTTGCGGCCCTCGATCGCCACCGGCTGGACATCCACGCCCTTCTTGCGGAGCGCGTCCATCTTCTTCGCCGCCCGCCGCCGCCGCTCGGCGACCGAAACGTAGGGCCTCCAACCATAGCCATATCCGTAACCGCCCCATCCCATGTCAAGTCCCTCCTTGCGTGTTGGTATTCCTGCTGGCATGGCCCCTGATATGATGCGGGTTCTTCTGATTTTCTATAGCACTGCCCGTTCCACGTCAAGACTGACCAGGCGCATCAGCTCGGCGTCGGACATTTCGGTGAGCATTTTCTCCGCCCCGCCTTCGAGCAAGTCGGCGGCCAGCCGCGTTTTCTCCTCGATCAGGGCGTCGATCTTCTCCTCGACCGTGCCGCGGCAGACGAACTTGTGGACCAGGACGTTGCGCCGCTGGCCGATGCGGAACGCCCGGTCGGTGGCCTGGTTCTCCACCGCCGGGTTCCACCAGCGATCGAAATGGATGACGTGCGAGGCGGCCGTGAGGTTCAGGCCCGTCCCGCCGGCCTTCAGCGAGAGGACGAAGAACGGCGGCCCGCCGTCGCGCTGGAACTGGTCGACGAGCTGCTTGCGGCGCCCGACCGCCGTGCCGCCGTGCAGCACCAGCCCCGGCCGGCCGAAGACCTGCGTGAGGAACCCGGCCAGCGGCTCGGCCATCTCGCGGAACTGCGTGAAGACCAGCGCCCGTTGCTGGCGCGAGGCGATCTCTTCGCCGATTTCCGCCAGGCGGGCGAACTTGCCGCTGTCTTCGGGCTGGAATCGCCCGTCGCCGAGCAATTGGCTGGGGTGATTGCAGAGTTGCTTGAAGCGCATCAGGTAGGCCAGGACCAGGCCGCGGCGTTTCATGCCTTCCGCGTTTTCGAGCAGATCGGCGAGTTCCTGGACCAGCTTGGCGTAGAGCGCGGCCTGCCGCTTGCCCAGGCCGCAGAACGCCCGCACTTCGGTCTTCTCCGGCAGGTCGGCGATGACCCGCTTGTCGGTCTTCAGCCGCCGCAGGATGTAGGGCTGCACCAGGCTGCGCAGCGGGGCATAGCGGTTCTCTTCGCGGGCCTCCAGCCGCTTGACAAACCCCTTGAATTTCTGCTGCGAGCCGAGCAGGCCCGGCGAGAGGAAGTCGAACAGCGACCAGAGGTCGGCCAGCCGGTTCTCCACCGGCGTGCCGCTCAGCGCGATGCGCGCCTCGGCCTTCAGCCGCTTGACGGCTTTCGTTTGCCGGGCGGCCGGGTTCTTGATGGCCTGCGCCTCGTCGAGCACCGCCAACTGCCAGCGCATGTCGAGCAGCCACGGTTGACGCAAGAGCATCCCATAGGTCGTCACCACCAGGTCGGCGGCCTCCGATCGCCGCGGCGGGGCTGCGCGCGATGCGGGCCAGTTCCTCTTTCGGCGTTTCCGAGGGATGGATGAACGCGGCCCGGAGCGCGGGCGTGAAGCGGGCCATCTCCGCCCGCCAATTGGCCAAGAGCGACGCCGGCACGACCAGCAGCGAGGCCCGCGCCCCGCCGCGCTTCTTCAGGGCCGACAACAGCGCCAGGACCTGGATCGTCTTGCCCAGTCCCATGTCGTCGGCCAGACACGCCCCGAGCCCCAGGCTCGACAACAGCCACAACCAGCCGAGGCCGGTTTCCTGGTACGGCCGCAAGGTTCCCCGCAGCGCGTCGCCCAGTTGGACTTGCGCGAGGTTCTCCGGGCTGCGCAGGTCGGCGAGCACCCGGCCCAGCCAGTTGCCGGCATGGACGAAAGACCACTGGCGCTCGGCGTCCGCGTCGCCGTCGTCGGCCAGATCCTTGGGCGCGCCGGCCAGCAGGCGCATGCCTTCGATGAACGAAATCCCGCCGTCCTGGGCCTGCTCTTCGACCTTCTTCCAGTGGTCGAGCGCCTCGCGGAGCTTCTGGCGGTCCACCTCGACCCATTGTCCCCGCAGGAGCACCAGGCCATCCTCGGCCGCCATCAGCTCCCGCCACTCGGCTTGGCTGAGTTGCTGGTCGCCGAGCACGAGTTGCACCTGGAAGTCGAGCATCGCGTCGGCGTCGAACTTGCTCTGTTTCTTCTCGCCGATGTTGACTTCCACGCGCGGACGGGGCCGCTTCTTCCACCAGTCGGGCAGGCGGACCAGCACGCCGCTCTCCTCCAGGACCGGCACGTCTTTCAGGAACCTGTAAGCCTGGCGCGGCGTCCACGCCAGCGCCTGGTAGATGTCGCCGGAATCCACCAGCTCCTTGGCCAGCGCGCTTTTCTGCGAGGCGAGATGGACGGGCGAGAGCAGCTTCACGAGCGTCTGCTTGTCTTTCGCGCCGGCGTACTGGCGCAGGGCCTGGCTCAGCGGTTGATATTGCACGCGCCCGCTCCCGGACACGCTCGGGGCATACGTGGCCAGGAAGGCGAACGGGCAGTCCGGATCGCGGCGGTTCTCCGCCAGGTGAAAACAGACCCGGCCCACTTGATGCCACTGCGGCGCCCGCTCTTTCAGAAACCCCGACAGCCCGCCCTCGGCCGCGGCCGCCTCGCCGCGCACCCAGGCGTCCAGGTCGTTCCATAGGCCCGCGAGGGCCTCTTGGGTCACGTATTCGGCGCCCGGCATGGGCGGGACGCAGAGCAGCAGCGACGCCAGTTCCGCGGAGGTCGGAGGCGGAATCGGGTCCAACGCCGGTCCGGCGGTCTGCGGCGTGTGGCACAGCTCGATCAGATAGCGAGCCGCCAATCCCCGCCAATAGGCCAGCGACGGGGCCAACGGCCCCTCGAACCGCTCCGTGGCCAAGGCAAAAAGCCCTTGCGCCTGGCCGGACGCGAACGCCGCGAACACCTTCTTGAATCGGCCGTCCGCCGGGGCCCCTGGGGATGTCGTCCAGGAAAGAGGGCTCCGCCGCGGCCGATTCCACGGCATTCAAGCGACCGGACGGAGTGAAGACCAACTCGAAACG
>CAWECI010000008.1:0-155000 GCA_963807525.1 Candidatus Aminicenantota bacterium
TCGACCCACTATCTGCCGATGGAGACCTGCGACACCCTGGCCCATCATTGGTTCTGGGAAGCGGGCGACGCGTTGAAGTCGGTCCGGACCCTCGTCCGCGCCTACCGGGACGTGGTCGGCCGGGGCGCGAATCTCCTCCTCGACCTGGCTCCCGACCGGACCGGACGCATCCCCGAGGCCACGGCCGCCCGGCTGATGGACCTGAAGGCCGCCCTGGCCGATCCGGCGCGCCTCCGGCCCTCGCTCACCTTCGGGGCCAAGGTCACGGCCTCCGATGTCACCAAGAACGGTCCAGAGTTCGCTCCGGGCCAGGCCGTGGACGACGACTCGAACACCCGCTGGGCGGCCGGCGAGGGAACGCGCGAATGCTGGCTCGAGGTCGATCTCGGGGCCGAGCGCGAGTTCGACGGCGCCTTCCTCAGCGAAGGCTGGGACCGCGTCCGCAGCTATGCGCTCGAAGTCGAGGGCCCCGAGGGCCGCTGGCGGACGTTCTGGAGGGGAACGACCATCGGGGTCGCCGGGGCATCTCTGGCCTTCCCGGCCACGAGAGGCCGGATCGTGCGGCTCCATGTCCTCGCGGCCGAGGGGGCCCCGACCTTTTGGGATTTCGAGCTTTACGGGACGGCCCAGGGCCGTTAGCACGGATCAGGAGGGTCACATGAAAAAGGCCGTCGGGATCATCATCGCCGGCGTCATCTGCGAACTGGCGGGGATCATCGGGTCCCTCTTCACGATGCCGTCCATCCCGGGCTGGTACGCCGGCCTGACCAAGCCGTCGTTCAATCCGCCCAACGGGGTTTTCGGCCCCGTTTGGATCACCCTCTATGCGGTGATGGGGATCGCCGCCGGGCTGGTCTACGACAAGAAGACCAAGGGCTCCGGCGTCAAACCGGCCTTGAGCGTCTTCGTCGCCCAGCTGATCGTCAACGTCCTGTGGTCGATCATGTTCTTCGGCGCTCACCACATCCTGGGCGGGTTCGTCCTCATCGTGGCCCTGTGGATCCTGATCGCGGCCACCATCCAACGGTTCTGGAAGATCTCGAAGCCCGCCGCGGTCCTGCTCATCCCCTACATCCTGTGGGTCAGCTTCGCGGCGGTCCTGAACGCGGCGCTCTACACCCTCAATCGCTGACGCGAGAGGGACGAAGCTACTTCCCGAGCGTCTTGCGGACGGCCTCGAGTTTCTCCTTGAGGACCGGGGCGAACGCGAAGAACTGCTGCAGCGTCGCGCAGCCGTAGTCCGGGCAATGCGCACAGGTCACGACGCCGCGCTTCGAGGCGCAGACGCGGATGCCGCAGGTCGCGGCGTGGGCCGTGCTGGTCCTCCGGCCGGCGGAGCAGCCGTCGCAGACGCAGGCGTCGGGGCCCAGGTCCTTCCCGCCGAACTGGGCGGCCCACTTCTTGGCGGTCTCGGCGAGCCCGGCCCGGTCGTTCTTCTGGGTCGCGATGTGGGCTTCGCATTCGCCGCAATCGATGCCGCAATACGCGAGCAGTGTGGCCATGAGTCCCTCCTTCCGGGGATTATGCGCCGGCGTCCGAACGGCCGCGACCCTTCCCTGACGGGTCCTGGTCGTCGCCGCCTTTTCCGAGCGCCCTGGCGATGACACGCGAGATCTCTTGGAGCGTGAACGGTTTCATCACATACTCCCTGATCCCGGCGTTCTTGATGCTGTCGCCGTTGACCTTCTCGCTGAAGCCGGTGCAGAGAATGACCGGGAGCGCCGGCCGGGTCTTCAGGATCCCGGCGGCCAGATCGAGGCCGGACATGCCGGGCATGATCTGGTCCGTGATGACGATATCGAAAGCCTCGGGGTCCCTTCGAAAGAGGCTCAGCGCCGAACGGCCCGAAGCCCTGGCGGCGACCCGGTAGCCCAGCTTGGTCAAACTGCGGGTCAAGCTGGCGCGCTGGCCCTGTTCGTCCTCGACGAGCAGGATCCGCTCCCCGGCCCCGGCTTGCCGGCGCGGCCGGACGGCCTCGGCGGCAGGCGCGCCGCCCTCGATCCTCGGCAGATAGACGTTGAAGACGCTCCCCTTACCGGGCTCGCTATAGACGATAATGGCGCCGTCGTAGCTCTTGACGATGCCCAGGACGACCGGCAAGCCCAGACCGCTGCCTCCGCCATGCCCACGGGTAGTGAAGAACGGCTCGAAGATCCTCTCCAGGACCTCGGAAGACATGCCGCAGCCGCTGTCCGCGACCGTCAGCCGGACGTAACGGCCGGGCTTGAGGTCCGGGTGGCGGGCGGCCAGGACGGCGTCGACGCGAACGGGCTCGAGCTTGACGTCCAAGGTCCCCCCACGCTCCTGCATGGCCAGGGCGGCGTTCTGGCAGAGGTTGACGACGATCTGGTGGATCTGGGAGGCGTCGCCCATGATCATGCCGCAGTCGGCGTCGATCGTCTCGTGAATAAGCAGGTCCTTGGGCAGCGTCGAGCGGAGCAGGATCATCGTGTCCCGGACGACCGGAGCGATCTCGAGGCGCGCCTTGGTCCATTCCTTCTGCCGGCTGAAGGTGATGATCTGCTTGACCAGTTCCTTGCCCCTGGCGGCGGCCTGGAGAACGGCCGGCAGGGCCGCGTGGGCGGGATGGCTGGGCTCGATATCGAGGAGGGCCAGCTCGGTATTGATGACGATCGTCCCCAGGATGTTGTTGAAATCGTGGGTGATGCCTCCGGCCATGGTCCCCAGGGCGTCCATCTTCTGGGCCTGGCGGAATTGCCTTTGGAGGGCATTCTCCTGCGTGACGTCCTTTTCGGTGATCAGGCCGCCGAGGAGGGCTCCGGATGGGTCCTTGACGGCCGAAACGGCGAGCTCCAGCTCGACCGGCCGGCCGCCGGGCACGGGTCTCGTCACCTGCCCGTGCCAGATGGCCCCCTTGGCCAAGGCCTCTTTGACCGCGGTCTCGGCCGGGCTGCCCGCGCTCAGCAGCGAGAAATACGACCGCCCCGCGGCCTGGTCCCGGCCGATCCGGTTGATGGCCTCGAAGGCCGCGTTGACGTAGCGGATCGTCCCGTCGAGGTCGAGCATGATCACGGCGTCCGAGGCCTGCTCGACGGCCGCGCCCAGGCGGAGGCGCTCCTGGTCCGCCAGAGCCTGGCGCAGGAGTTCCGTGTTCTTGCGCTGGGAGATATCGGAGAAGACCGTCGCGAACTCGCCCCTCTTCGGCGAGAAGACCGAGATCAAAAAGTGCTTGTCCATGGGGGGGAAATAGGTCTCGAAGGTCACCGGGGGACCGCCCTCGGCGACCTGAGCATAGACATCCAGGTACGGCGCGGTCCCGGTGCCGAAGAGCTCGCTGGCCTTCCGGCCGATAGCGGCCTCCCGACGGAGGCCGGTGATCCCTTCAAAGGCCGGGTTCACGTCGGTGATCGTGTAGTCCACCGCGCGGCCGGCGGCATAAACGACCGTGTGACTGGCCAGGCCCTCGGTCATGGATCCGTACAGGCTCCGGAGCCGCTCCGCGCTTTCGCGCAACGCCTCCTCCGCCTGTTTGCGTTCGGTGATGTCGCGGCTGACTCCGACGAGCGCCAAGGCGCAGCCCTCGTCGTCGCGGATGGCCCTGCGGCTGTCGCTGAACCAGCGGTAATCGCCGCTCTTGACCTTCCAGCGGTATTCGACCGTCATCCCTGACTCCGGCCCCTCGGCCACAAGCTTCTGCTGTTGCATCGAGATCTCGCGGTCATCAGGGTGGATCCGCTCGTAGGCCTCCTCGGCCGAGATGTTGTTGATCTCCTCTTGGGTGAACCCGGTCAGTTCGGTCTGGGCGGGGCTCATGAAGACGTAACGCCCGGTCTTCAGGTCCAGCAGGTTGATGCCGTCCCTGGAGTTTTCGACCACCATGCGGAACTGTTCTTGGCTCTGACGCAGGGCCTCCTCGGCCAGGTGACGCGCGGTGACGTCGATGGACAGGCTGGCCAGGGCCACGACCTTGCCGTCCTCGAGGACGGGCGTCAGGTGCCAGTCAAACCACGACTTGGCCGGCGGATTGGAGTCATAGGGAAAGTCGACGAGGTTGACCGCCTGCCCGGTGGATGCGGCCTGGTCGAAGACCGCGGCCACCCCCGCGGCCTCGGCGGCGGGGGCATATTCGAAGATGTTCTTCCCGACCATGCCGACGGTCCTGAAGGGCTCGCCGAAGAGCTCTTGGTAAGCCCGGTTATGGACGAGCACGGTGAACGGCCGGGCGGCGTCGAAGAGGACCAGGCAGGCCCTGGTGTTGTTGAAAAGCGCGTCGAGCTCGAGCGATTTCTTGGCCAGCTCGGCTTCGAGCCTTTTGCGCTCGCTGATATCGACGATCGTCGCGGCGAAACGCCGCCCCCCGGCGGGAAAAGCGAAGACCCGCTGATAGCGGCCGACCGCCTGGGCGAACGTCTCGTACGATTCGGGGGACTGCGTCGCTACGACCCGGGCGTAGATCGGCAGATATTCCGGGACGATGGCCGGGAAGATCTCCCCGACACGCTGGCCGACGATCTGGTCGCGGGCCAGGCCCGTATGGAGCGTATAAGCATCGTTCACCTCGAGCACGCGCCAATCGACGGGACGGCCTTCGTCGTCGAGGACGAGCTCATAAAGGGCAAAGCCCTCGCCCATGTTCTGAAAAAGGAGACGGTACTTTTCCTCGCTCTCGCGAAGCGCCACCTCGGCGGCCTTGCGCGCGGTGATGTCCCGGAAATAAAGATTGACGTAATTCGCTCCGGCCGGGCGGGCGGCGGCCACCCAATGGGTCTGCCCAAGACGGTTCTTGATCTCTGTCTGGAGGGCTCCAGTCCGATCGTACGCCTCCCTGGCGATCCGGGCCAGCGCTTCCGGCGCCGGCGCGTTCTCCTCCCACTCCAAGTTGTTAAGGTAGGCCAGGGCCGGAGGATTGGCGTAAAGGATGTCCCCGTCCGCCGTCAGCCGCAGGACCGGATTCGGGTTCTGCTCCGGGAACTGGGCCATGCCCTTGAGCTCGTCGTAGGCCCGCCGGCTCTGGGCGCTTTCGACGAGCTCCCAGCGTCCTTCCCTGCGAACGAGGGCGAAGCGATGGTTGCGGGCGACATCCAGGATCTCGTCGAAGCCGCAGCGATCGACCGAGTAGGTGCACGCGGCCAGCATCCGGTAGCGTCCGATGACGCTATCGATGGCCGCCTCGTAGTCGGTGAAAGCGCGCCAGTCCTTGGGCTCGAGCCAGAAGGTGTTGCCGCTCAGGCGCAGTCCGTCGTAGCCCGCGGCCAGGGCCGCATCGAGCTTGGCCATCCAGGCGGCAAGGACCCGATCGGCATCGAACGTTCCGCCCTCGAGATACCAATCCGTGTGGGGGATGATCTCGATCTGTCCCCGGCGCGAGTATTCCTCGAAGCCGGGGACAGCGGCCGCGATCGCCCGCCGGGCGGCCTCGACCCCCAGGGGCTCCGAGACGATCCACATGCAGAACTCGTTGTTTTCGAGTCCGGCCTTGAAATACGGCACCAGGATGTCCTGGAGGTCCTGGGCGGTCCGATAGAACTGGCAGAAATGGGTTCCCCAGGCGACGTCGCCGATGATCTCGAGCCCGGTGGGCCTCAGCCGGTCACTCATGGTTCGGCTCCTTGGAGGGGTCGCCCCGCGCATCGGATCCTCTGGGAATATATGAAGGGATCCTGGGCTTTTTTCCGTCTGACCAGAGGACCGAGACGCTCATGGCGATCATTCGAAAAACAGATAACAAAAATGATACCACATGCCGCCAGCCCTCGCCACCCGAACGGCCGCCCCGCGCCGATCCCTCGGCGTCAAACCTCGATGGCCTGACGGAGCCGCACGTTCCTTTCGGACCTTCAGACCCCGAGACGCCATGTCGCCGCGTAGCTGGTCAAGGCATCGGGCAGCGGCATGTCCGGGTCCGCCGCTTCCCAGGTCCCCGTCAAGCCCGCCTCGCGGGCGGCCAGCTCGAAGTGGCTCATGGCGATGCCGATATCGATCCGTTGGAGGTCGGCCTGGCCCATGATCCGGCGCCGGAGGCCGCCGCGGTAACCCTCGGTCCGCCGAAGGAAGAAGTGCCAGCGGCCGCCCTTCCGGACGAGGCGCCAAGGCTGCTTGTTCGAGGCCGAGGGGGCCCAACGGACGCTTTCGAGCGCGGGCGCAAGCGGCCCGGCTTCTTCAAAGGACAGCGGACGGTCGAAGCTCTCGGCAAAGAAGAGCTTATCCGGGGCCATCCGGAAAGACCGTCCGGAGATCCGTCCGAACAGGCCTCCGGTCTTGGCGGCATCCGCGCAATAGCCGATCGACGCCACGGCCGGGACCGTTTCGTCCGCGGCCAGGCCGATCTTGGCCGCGAACCGGCTCTTTTGAAAGAAGCCGCCGAGCCAGCACGTGCCGAGGCCGAGGTCGGTGGCCGTGAGGATCGCTTTCTCCATCAGGTAGCCGAAGTCCTCGAAGTTCCGCGGGCCCGGCCCCATGGCCCCGACCAGGAAGCCCTGGGGGTGCCTGATCGTGCCGTAGGTCCCCAAGCCCTTCAGGGCCCGCTCGTCATTCGCCGAGGCGGCGACCAGCGCGAGGCGGATCGGGCTGCCGAGCGGTCCCACGGTCAGGTCGGCGAGAAAGTCCCTCAGCCGGGCCTGGACCGTCTCTTCGATCGGCCGCCGGAGATAGGTCCGGCACGAAAAGCGCTGGCGAACGAGCTCGGGGACCGTTCCCACGGCGGCGGTCCCGCTATTTCCCCTTGGCCGGCATCTCGACCGGGATGGCCAGGGTCTTCCGCGGCAGCATCTCCTCCCGCATGGCCGTCTGGTAGACGAAATAGGCCATGACCACGGCCGATTGGATGAGGTCCTCGGGGACGGCGTGGTCATAGACGTCCTGGTTGGTGTGATGAAGCCAGGGGAAATAGTCCAGCGGGTCCTGGATGAACTGGAAGCCTGGGATGCCGATGTAATCAAAGGGCAGATGGTCGGTGCCTTCGGTGTTCTGGAGCGCCAGGGTCGCCACGCCGAGGTCCTTGAGCGGCTTCATCCAAGCCTCAAAGATGGGCCGGACCTGGAAGTTCTCCTGGAGATAGACGCCCCGGATCCGTCCCGAGCCGTTGTCATAGTTGAAGTAGCCCGAGATCTTGGCATATTCGGGCTTAGCCAGGACCTTGGTCGAATCGCCGAGCGGGTTGCGCCAGTTCTTTTCGAGCTCGTCGAAGTTCATCTTGGCCAGGCTCTGCTTGTCGGTGTCGCCGAAGTGGCGGGCGACGTAGCCGCGCGAGCCGTAAAAGCCCTCCTCCTCCCCCGTCCAAAAGGCCGCCCGGATCGTCCGGCGGGGCTTGACCCCCAAGGCCTTGAGGATGCGGACCGCCTCCATGGCCACGGCGCAACCGGCGGCGTCGTCGACGGCCCCCGTGCCGCCCGTCCAGGAATCCAAGTGGCCGCCGAGCATGACCAGCTCGTCCTTCTTGTCGGTGCCGGGGATCTCGGCGGTGACGTCATACCCCTGCGTGTCCTTATCGTAGAACGTGGTCCGGACTTCGATCTCCAGGGTCACCGGGACCTTGAGGTCCAGGATGCGGCAGATCCGGTTGTAGTGTTCGGCCTCGACGATGATCCGCGGGCTCTGGCCGCGCAGGACGTAGTCCTGGCCGTTGCCGCCGTAGGCATCGACGTGAACCGTGCCGAAATCCGCCCGCCCTGTCGATGGCTCGATGAGGCACCCGACCTCTTCGGCCTTGAAGAACGCCTCTAGCTCCTCCCATTTCACGGGACCCGACTCCGGTTCGTAGGGCTTGGCCGGCTTGACCGGGATGGGGGTTTGCTCCTCGTCACTCAGGGACTTTTCGTCGTAACGCTTGGCCGGAGGATTGAAGTTGGGCCGGACCGGCCGGGGCTCGGCCAGGAGCACGATGGCGCCCTTGAGCTGGCCCTTGTACTTTTCCATGTCGGCCTTCGACGCGATGACGGCCCGGACCGGGCTGCCCGTGATCTTGCCGTTGGTGCTGCCCGTCCAGGGGCGCGGGTAGGCCAGGATCGGAAGATAGGAAGGGGCTGTCATGTGGACGGACACGTAATCGCAGGACCACCCGAGGCCGAGCTCGCCCGCCGGCTCGATCGCTGCGTTGGAGAGCCCCAGGTCCTTAAAGCGCTGGACCGCCCATGCCGCGGCCTTGTTGAATGCCGGGGAGCCGGGGATCCGCGGACCGAAGACGTCGGCGAGCCAGCTCAGGTGCTCCATGACCCGGGAGTTGTTCGTGCCCTCGAGCCAGATGCGGTTGAGCATGGCCGTGTCCGGCGCATCGGCCGGTCGGACCTGGCCGTGCGCGGCGAGCACGCCGACGACAAGGATCAGAACGATCGTGCGGATGGCGCGGTGAGCTTTCATGATCAGATCCTCCTCTGGATTTCCGAGATGATACTCCCGAACCGGGTGAGAGAGCAACCCGAGCGGGTCAGCGCGCGGCGCGCGGCAGGATCAGGCCGAGAGGCACCCGGATGAACCGGGGCACATACAGGGACGGATCGTTGGCGACCGTGGCCAGATCGGCGGCGTTGGAGGCGTAGCTGATGACCAGGTCCCGGTCGTCGCCGAAGACCGGCTGGTGCTTGGCCGCGTAGCAGAAGATCCCTCGCGTGGCATCGGCCTCCGGGCACGTGTAGACCTCGACCTTCCCGGACCACGGCCCCCAGGGA
Source organism: Candidatus Aminicenantota bacterium (assembly GCA_963807525.1). Lineage (GTDB taxonomy): Bacteria > Acidobacteriota > Aminicenantia > Aminicenantales > Saccharicenantaceae > RBG-16-66-30. The sequence continues at coordinate 8,625 of CAWECI010000008.1, forward strand.
TGCGCGGCCGTCCGGGCCACGATCGCGGGGGACAGGAAGACGTCGGGATTGACCAGCAGGAACAAGTCCCGGCCGGGGATCGGCGTGACGGAGTATTCGGTCGAGATGTCCGGGCAGGCCAGGGCGGCCCGACGGATATCGGCCTGCCAGGCCGATCCGTCGAAGAACCGCCAGGCGGCGAAGTCCGCGAGCCGGCCCGAGGGCGCCCGGGCGACGAGCATGTCGCGTCGAAAGTCGAGTCCCTTGCCGCCGTTCTCGATGAAGCCGTAGAGATAGACCTGGCCCTCGCAGGCGAGGGCCGCCGAACCCCAGAAGACTCGTGGGGCCCATGACCCGGGCACGTCCGTCCAGCGGGCCCGCCACGCCGTCGGCTCGTCCCGCCAATTCTCGATCTCGCCCAGGGCCGTACCGAAATGACGGAACGCGAACGCTCCCGGGCCTGGAGCGCTCTCGACCCGCGTCGCGAACAGATAGAGCCGCCCGCCGTCGAAGACGCCGGCCCAGAGCCAGTACCAGCCGTGACCGTCGGACGGGGCGAACAGGGGCCGGGGATGTCCGGCCGAGCGGCGGTAGTAGAAGCGCGCCGCGCCGTTCCCCCGGGTGATGCCGATCGAGTTGTTGACCATGCCCTCGGCCCGGCGGCGGCCGTTCTTGAGGACCCCGATCCATGTGTCGCTGAAGAGCCAGACCGTCCGGCCGTCCGGAAGGCCCACGGAATAGATGCCGTCGGCGCCGAGCCAGCCGTCCGAAAAAGCGAACCGGGCCTCGAGGTCAGGCGCAGGGACGGACTTGAGCGAGGCCGGGTCGGCCTGGGACAGGGAAGGTCCGACCCCCGCCCCTGATTCCCACGGGATCATGAGGACGAGCCCGGTCAACAAGGCGGCGAACAGGTGGGGCTTCACGGCCGCTTACCAGTACCAGCCTTTATGACGGCGGGTCCTCAGACCCAGCTCGGAATGCGTCTTGCCCCGGCGGCGCAGCCAACGGGCCATCTGCTTTTTAAGAGATCTCTTGGTTTTGCGAGGGATGGGCAGGCAATCCCTGAGCGGATGAAGGGTCACTCCCATGATGGAGTATTGTAACCACTCCCGCGGCCGGGGCGCAAGGTGGGCCGCCTCCCGCCGATCCTGCGTCGAAGCTGGAGAAGGCCCAGGCCGATCACGGGCCTAAAGCCGCGTGACGTCAGCGGCGGGCACCCAACAGCTTTCCGAACGCCTCGTCGTCCGTCTTGAAATCGCGGGCGGCTTGGCCGACGCGGAGGATGCGGATGCTCCGGATGGGATCGCCCTTCTTGAACGATTTCAGGAGATCGAGCCCGGCGATCGTTCGGCCGAGCGCGGTCGCCGTCTTGTCGAGGCCGGGCCGCTTCCGAAGCGTCAGATAGAACGCGTTCGGGCCGGTCAGGCCGAGGACGCCCGGGCCGTCGTTCTTGACGGCGGCGTTGGGCGTCAGCGGCAGGCTCGGGACGGCCACGGACTTCTGGGCGTCGGAGACGACGAGCCCGGTGACAAGACCGTCCTTGACGTCGATCTTCCCGATCGGCGGGATCTCGGGCCGGGGGCCGGGTCCCATCGGCGGCCCGCCGGGCCCGCGGCCGAAGCCCGGGCCCCGCTCGCCGCCCTTGCCCTCGACGATGCGGATGAGATCGGCCGTCTGGAGAGGCGCGTTGACGAAATCGAGGGTGGTCATGATATGGGCGGGCGAATCGCCGGCCCCGATGGCGATATCGGCATAGAGCCCGTCCGCGAGGTAGACCCCCTGCCTCGTGAGGGGCTTGGCGAGGTTGGCGACGCCGTAGGCGACGACCGCCGTGACCAGCGCGGATTCCTGCTGGTGCGCCGTGTAGGGCACGAGCTCGCTGTAGAGATCGTCGAGCGTGTGCCAGGCGTGGTTGTAGATGTAGTCCGACTGGGTCAAGAAGCGCAGCGTCGGCACGCTCTGCATCTCGAACGACGACGAGTCCGTGCCGTCCGGGGCTTGTGGCGTGGGCCCGGGGCACGGCGCGTTCGAGCTTGAAGGGCCACTTCGGGTCGAGCGAGACGAGCGGGGCGGTGAGCGCCTTGAAGTCGGCGAACCAGGTCTCGGGCACGCTGGCCCCGGTGATGGCGCTCGGGCTGCCGTCGCGGTTGATCATCATCACGATCTTGTCGGCGATGCCGGGGTGGTTCTTCAGCCAGGCCTGCGAGCCGACGAGGCCCTGCTCTTCGGCGGCGAAAAGGATGACCACGATCGACCGCTTGGGCTTGGCGCCCGGCCGCCTGGATGAGCCGGATGGCCTCGGCCATCGGAGCGAAGCCAGAGCCGTCATCGATGGCCCCGGTCGCCGAGCTGAAACAGTCCAGATGCCCGCCGAGCACGACGTATTCATCGGGGAACTCGGTCCCGCGCAGGGTGGCGACGACGCTGTGGTACTTGACCGGGCCCATCTTGAACCAGTTGCGGATGTCGAATTCGAGTTCGACCGGTTGGCCCTTTTCGGCCAGGCCCTTGATCTCTTTCCATTGGCCCTCGGCCAGCTTGATGTCGGGCAGCTCCGGCAGCTTGTCCCAGGATTCGACGTAGCCGTCGAGCATCCGGAACGGGTCGGTCTTGGACGACTGGATGGTGCCGAGCGCGCCCGCTTCGACGAGGACGGCGGTGAGCTTGGGGATCAGCTGGGAGTCCGCGTACTCGGGCGTGCCCTTGCGGCCGTCCCGGGCAAAGCCGGTGTTCTCCCCCGGGATGAGGACCCAAGCGCCCTTGAACGCGGCCTTGTTGGCCTTGACCTCGGCGATCGCGGCCTCGACCGCGGCCTTCTTCTTTTCGATGTCCTCGGGCTTGGCGTTCCGGCCCGGGATCGAGAACGGATCGGACTTCAGGATGACGACCGGTCCGCGCTGGCGGCCCTTGGTGCCGGCGGTGAAGGTGGGCGTCCCGAAATACAGGGATCTCTCGGCCGGTTTGATCATCTTGCCGAACCAGGGGCCGCGGTTGAATCCGACCGGCACCTCGCCGGCCTCATCGAGCTCGACCTGGAGCCCGAACTGGCGGAACTGCCAAGCCGCCCATTCGACCGTGTCGGTGTAAGCGTTGGTGCCCGTCTCGCGGCCGCCGAAACGGTTGCTGGCGTAGTCGTTCCAGGTCATGACCCGGTTGTCGGTCGTGCCGAGGTCGATGATCTTCTTGACGACGGGATCGACCGCCGGCTTGGCGGGCGGTTGGGCGGTCCCGGCGACCGAGGTCAGGCTGGCGACCAGAAGGGCCGCGATGAGGACGGATCGAAGGGCGCGCGCGTTCATGGATCTCCTCCGGCTTACTGCGTTCAGGGGCGGAATCATAATCTCTCCCCGGAGAGACTGTCAAGGAACGCGGCGACTCGCTATTTTGAGGGATTTAGGCCTCCCCCCGCGTCATAATAGTGAGAGGACCGGAAAAGGAGACCGCGAGCGTGTTCGAACAACAATGGCTGGCCATCTATCGGGAGACCGTTCGTCCCCTCTACGGATACATGTCCCGGCGGACCGGGGGGGACAGGGCCCTGACCGAGGATATCGTCCAGGAGACCTATCTCCGGGCCCTCGGCCGTTGGGATCCCAAGGCCCTGCCCCAGACGCCTCTGGCCTGGCTGAAGCTCGTGGCCCGGAACATCCTCATCGATCATCTCCGGCAGAGGAAAAGGGGCCCGGCGTCCGTCTGGACCTCCGATCCACCCGCCGGTCCGGAGCCCGGCAAAGACGATTGCGGATCCTCAGATCTGTTCTTGGCCGTGACGTCTTTGGGCCGCAAGAAGGCGGGCCTCCTCGAGGAGTTCTATTATGACGGGATGAGCGTCCGCGAGATCGCCGAGAAGAGAGGCCTGTCCGAAAAGGCCGTGGAGGGTCTGCTGCGTCGGGCCCGCCAGGCCTTGAAGGCCCGGCTTCCCGACCAAGGACCTGTGGGAGGACAACATGCCTAAGACCCTGGAACCTGACATGGAGTTCGTCGAACGTCTCGAATGGCAGCTGGCCTCCGAGCTGAGAAGGAGCCGGCTCAAGAGGAGCGCGCCCAGGATCGCCGTGCCGCGCGCGGCGGTGGCGGCCGCCCTCCTGGCCGGGATCCTGCTCGCCGGCGTGGCCGCGATCAAGGCCGCGGAACTCGTCCAGGATTCTTGGCGCAAGAAGATCGAGATCGCCAGGGCGGAAACGGAGGTCCGGCTCCAGGAGGCCCGATTGGAGACCGAGCGGGGGCAAGCGGCCCTGGTCCACGAGCGGTACGCCGTCGGCCTGGTCTCGGAGGGGGACGATCTCTTGGCGACGACGACTCAGGAGAGGTCCCGGCTCGGCCTCGAGCGGTCCCGGCTGGACCTGGACGAGGTCCGGCGCTCCGGAGCCCCGCCCCGGGACGAGCTTTACGCTCCCCTCGTCGGCGGCCGGGACTTCGTCAGCGAGCGGCTTCAGCTCGAACGGCGAGGGGCCGAACTCGGTCTAAAGGTCCTCGAGGCCCGCGCCAAGCAGCTCGAAGAGAGGCAGCGGCTGGGATTGATCGCCCCCGGCCAAGCCCGCTCGGCCGGGAGTGACATCGCGGCCCGGAGGACCCGGATCGCGGAGATCGGGCAGAGGCTCGATCTGAGGAAGCGCTTCCTGGCCGCCGCGCTTTCCGCCGTCCGGGTCGAGATCGCCGGTCGTTTGGCGACGGCCCAGGCCAACCTGGCCGTTGCGCGTTCGAAGGTCGAAGACCTGAAGGAGCGGAAGGCCCGGGCCGAGACCCGGCGCGATCTGGGGGTCGCCTCCCCCGCCGAGTTCGAAGAGCTCGCCGACGCGCTCGGCGCCGCCGAGGCCGAGCTGAAGCTGGCCGCCCTCGAGGTCGGCATCCTCGAGAAGGTCAAGTGAACCCCTCCGGCTATTTTTTGGCCGGCAAGATATCCGCGAATTCCTTGATCAGGGCCTGATAGGCCTCGGCCGCGACGTCCTCCTGAAAGTCGGCCATCTCGGCCGCCGAGGGCGTGGTCGCGGCCCACTCGCTCCGCTTCGCCGCCGCGCGCGCCAGGGCCCGGTCCTCGATCCGGAAGAGCTTGGGCAACACGCCCTCCCCGCCGTAGGTCCTGAGCCGGGTGACATTGAGGTACTGGTACATCCGGCCGCGGGCGTCGGGATAGAGGTAGGCCCCGATGGCCCGGGCGGCGTCGTCGAGAGGCGCGTTCTTGGGGCCGGTGGTCGCGGCCGGGACCCGGCCGGCGGCCGGCCAGACGGGCACCGCCACCCCCGTCACGGGCTGGCCGAGCAGCACCCACATGGTCGCCAAGTAGGGCTTGTCCGGCGAGGGCGCCCCTTCGAAGACCAGGGCCGAGACGCTGGTGTTGCGGTTGATGGTATCGTTGGTGTGGACGTAGAGCGGGGCCGCGGGATCGTCCGGCAGCGGCCTCGCCAGCGGGTTGGAGTGGAGCTTCTCGTTGATGAGGTCGCGGGAGGCCTCGCGGAGGACGAAGCGGACGTCGATCCGCCCCTGCGCCCGGGCCGCCTCGACGAGGTGGCCGATCCGCTCGAAGCGGTCGAACCCTCCCCCGAGAGTCTGATCGGGCGAAGTGAACGCGAAGTTCGTCCGGACGAGTGTGCCGAAGGGCGCGACGCGCGGGTCCTGGGCGTCGAACTTGACATAGGAGCCCCGCCGCGCCTCGAAGAAACAGGCCCCGCCCGCCGCGTCGATGACCCCGAAGTTCGCCGCCAGGTCCCATTTCCCTTTCTCGCGGACGAGCAGGTCCTCGAAGTCCTTCACCGTGGCACAGGCCCCGAGGGCGAGCTTCATGAAGCCGCCGTTGCCCCCGCCGTCCAGCTTCTTGGATCCGTCGCCCAGGTCGTCGGCCTGGGAGTTCATGATGGCGAAGCCGGCGGTGTTCTGGCCGCCCCAGACCTCCTTCGGATCCACATCCTCCGAGATCACGACGGCCAGGAAATCGAATCTCGGGCCCTTAAAGGCCATCAGCTTGTTGTTCGGGTCCGAGGTGTCGCGGTTCTTCCACATCAGCGGCCGGCCGCCGGCCGTGGCCCGCCCGGCGATGACCGCGAGCGTGCAGGGCGCCGCGGCCTGAATGAGGATGGCGATCGCCGCGGCGACGAGAATGGGCCTCAAGGCCCACAAAGAGTGTTTGGTCATCATGGAACATCTCCTCCGGGGCCGATGATATTTCCGGGCCCGGACGCCGACTTGTGCCCGGCATAGAGGACCAGGCCGATCGCGGAGGTGGCCAGCTTCCGGATCCGGCGGATGACGCCGAGGCTCAGCCCCATCGCGGCGGTGAAACCCATGCTCTGCAGCATCAGGACGTGGGCGGTCTCCATGACCCCGAACTGGCCCGGGACGATGAAGAAAGCCGTGTTGAACAGGGTCACGCCGGTCGACGTGAACAGGGCCTGGAAGGGCGAGGCCTGGGCCCCGAGGACCCTGAGGATGACAAAGACCTCGACGGCCCCGAGAATCCGGGCCGCGTAGTGGAGGCCCAGGGCCGCCACCGTCTGCCGGCCCACGCCTCTGTAGATGACGCGGAGGTTCCGATCGAGCTCCTCGAGGGCGCGCTCCCGGCGGACCACGAAGATCCGGAGCGAGGGCACGACCTTGGCCAGCCGGACGAGGGTCCAGCGCAGACCCTTCAATTGAAGGAGGATGAACAGGGCGAGCCCGACCGCGGTCAGGGACAGGCAGACCACGGCCGCCGTGGTCATCCAGGCCGGCAGGCGGATCAGCAGGAGGCTCAGGAGGAAGCCCGTGGCCAGGAAGAGGGCCGCCGCCAAGGCTTCGACGGTCTTGTCGGCCAGGACCCCGGGAATGCCCTCCGCGAGCGGGGCCTGGCCCTGGATCAGGAACGGACGGGCGGCGTCTCCCCCGACGTTGGCCGTCGGGATGAGCGTGTTCAGGGAATCGCTGATGATCTTGACCCGAAAGAGCCGCTTGAGGGGGATGGGCCGGAAGTGGGCGGCCTGGATGATATGCCAGGCCCAGGCCTGAAGGAAGAGCCAGGCCAGGCTGATCCCCACGACGACCAGGAACCAGGGCCCGAAGCGGCCCAGATAGCCGAGGACCGTGGCCGCACCGACCTTGAGCAGCAGGAAGGCCAGGAGGATCAGGCCGGCCGCGCTGAGGGCGATCCGGGCCCAGCGCGGGAATCCCTTGATCCTGCCGAGCGACAGGCCTGCGCCGTCGAGCCCGGCGGCGACCGCCTGCTCGGCCTTGGCCACCGCCGCCACGTCGTCGACATCGAGCCAAAACAGCTCCCCGGCGTCCCAGGTCAGGGCCCGGCCCCGCGCCGCCAAGACCCTGATGCCGCCGGAGAGCGAATAGTCCCCTGCCTTTTGGCTCGTCTCGAGCGCCTCGAACACGGCGGGCGTGCACAGGAACGCGCCCGTATCGAAGGCGGTAAAGTCCGTAAGCTTCTTGCCGATCGCGGCGATCCGCCCGTCCGCGTCCCGGACCCTGGTGACGTCGTCCAGGTCGACGAAGGTTGAGCCGCCGAGCCGCCGGTCCACGGCCAGGATGACCTCGTCCGGACCGATCGCCTGGCGGCGCAGCCCATCGAGCAGGGCCGGATCGAAGATATGGTCCGACATGACGAGCAGGAACCGGTCCGCCACCAGGCCCTTGGCTTTGAGGACGGACAGGCCGTTCTCTTTCTCCCATTCCTCGTTGCGGACGGTGACGATGGGCAATCCCTCCGCGGCGGCCCGGGCCTGGAGATGGGCTTCGACCGCTTCGCCGGCATATCCGGTCACGACCACGAACCGTCGGGCGCCGGCCGCGTGAGCGGCATCGATGGCCCGGTCGATGAGGGCCCGGCCGCCGACCTCGAGCAGGGGCTTGCTGGGCGCTCGGGAGGCCAAGCGGCTGCCGCGCCCGGCGGCGATGATGACACAGCCGAGCTCGGTGACGGTCGTTTTAGGCATCAAAACACAGGCTTTGTCAGTTTCAACAAGGAAAGCCTATTATAAGGGAGGTCGGCTATGCCCGCAAGGCGCCGGTCAGGCCGGCGATTTGAAATAAGCGCTCAGGGAGTTTATAATTCCGTCATGCCAAATCAGAGGGGGCCTGCTGGCCCTTACAATTACGAGGGTTCCTTGAAGCCCCCGCTGCCCGATGCGGTGCCAAAAATCGTCAAATTGGACCGGATCTTGAACCGGCCCATCGCCTCGCTGATCGTACGCGCGGCTCTGCGGATGGACCTCCGGCCGAACCAGCTGACCGTGGCCGCGTTCGTCGTCAGTGCCATCGGGGCCAGCCTGTTCGTGCACGGCACCCGGCAAGGCTTCCTCCTGGCCGGCCTGATCACCTACGCCGGGAACCTGCTCGACGCCGCCGACGGCATGCTGGCCAGGACGAAGAACCTTTGCACCCGTTTCGGGGCCTACCTCGACCTCTACCTGGACCGGCTGTCCGATTTCCTGGTCTTCGGGGCCATTGCCGTCGGCAATTACCGCTATACCGGGCACCGCCTGTTCTTCTTCGTCAGCCTGTTCGGATTGGCCGCTTATATGCTGCAGGTGCTCCTCTATTATCTCGAGCGGGAATACCGCGGCCTCGGTTCGGCCTCGGGGGCGAGCGGCGACTACCGGGGCCTCGTCTACCTGGGCATCCTCGTTTTCGCGGTCTTCAACCAGCTCGAGATCGTCATGTCGATCCTGATCTGCATTCCTGTCCTCAACATGGCCTATCGGTTCATCCGCTTCTGGATCATCGAGCGCCCGGAGGAACCTCCGCAGACGCCCTGACCCCCCGAGCCCACACGAAAGAGAGGCTTTTCATGCCCGCAATCCGCAGAGGGAAGGATATCGCTCCGGCCCGCGGCAAGCTTGGCGTTCTCATGCCCGGCATCGGCGCCGTTTCCTCGACCCTTCTGACCGGCCTGTTCTCGGCCCGCAAGGGCCTGGCCCGGCCGGTCGGGTCGCTGACCCAGACCGGCAAGATCCGGCTGGGCAAGCGGACCGAAGGCCGGTACCTGCCCATCCGGGACTTCATCGCCCTGGCCGAGCCGGCCGACCTGGTCTTCGGCGGCTGGGACTGCTTTCCCGATTCCGCCTATGAGGCCGCCTGCAAGGCCAGGGTCCTGAGGCCGTCGCACATCGAGGCCGTCCGCGACGAGCTCGAGGCCGTCCAGCCGATGCCGGCCGTGTTCGACCGGAAGTTCGTCCAGAACCTCGACGGCCGCCACGTCAAGCACGCCCCGACCAAGATGGACCTGGCCGAGCTTCTGATGAAGGATATCGACGGCTTCCGTTCCCAGCACATGACGGACCGCCTGGTCATGTGCTGGACGGCCTCGACCGAGGCCTACCGCGAGACGCAGGGAGTCCACGCGTCGGTCAAGACCTTCGAAGCCGGGCTCAAGGCCAATTCGCCGGACATCAGCCCCAGCCAGATCTACGCCTACGCGGCCCTGAAGATGGGCCTCCCCTACATCAACGGCGCGCCGCACATCACGACGGACTGCCCGGCCATGCTCGAGCTGGCCCAGGAGAAGGGCCTGCCGATCTGCGGCAAGGACTTCAAGACGGGGCAGACCCTGATGAAGACCATCCTGGCCCCCGGCTTCGCGGCCCGGCTGCTCGGCATCTCGGGCTGGTTCTCGACCAATATCCTGGGCAACCGCGACGGCGAGGTCCTGGACAACCCCGACTCGTTCCGCTCCAAGGAGATCTCCAAGCTCGGCGTCCTCGACACCATCCTGCGGCCGGACCTCTACCCCGAGCTCTATGGGAATCTCTGCCACCAGGTCAAGATCAACTACTATCCGCCCCGGGGCGACAACAAGGAATCCTGGGACAATATCGACATCTACGGCTGGATGGACTACCCGATGCAGATCAAGGTCAACTTCCTCTGCCGCGATTCCATCCTGGCCGCGCCGGTCGTCCTCGACCTCATCCTGTTCACGGACCTGGCGGCGCGGGCGGCCATGCCCGGCATCCAGGAGTGGCTGTCGTTCTACTTCAAGTCCCCGATGGTGGCCAAAGGGCTCTACCCCGAGAACGACCTGTTCGTCCAGCAGAGCAAACTTATGAACACGCTCCGCTACCTCATGCGCGAGGAGCTCATCCACCACACCGGGCTGGACTACTACTACGATATCGAAAAGAGCTAAGCCGCGGCGGCGCGCGGAACATTCACGGGATGCCGGTCTGAGGTTCTATTTGTCTTGGGAAAAACCCGGCGCTTTTATGAATGTCATTCATAATGCAGGGCCAGGATGGGGTCGAGCAGCGAGGCCTTGTAGGCCGGATAGTAGCCGAAGAAGATCCCGACCATAGCCGAGAAACCGAAGGCCAGCACGACTGAGAACGGCGAGATGGCCGTCGTCCAGCCGGCCAGGGCCGAGATGACCTTGGAGACGGCGACGCCGGCCAGGATGCCTCCGATCCCGCCGATCATGGACAGGGTCAGGGCCTCGGCGATGAACTGCATCCGGATGGCCCGGGTCTTGGCCCCGACGGCCATGCGGATGCCGATCTCCCGCGTCCGCTCGGTCACGGACACCAGCATGATGTTCATGATGCCGATGCCGCCGACGAGGAGCGAGACCGAGGCGATGGCCCCGAGAAGCAGCGTCATCACCCGTGACGACTGCTCGGCCGCCTGCAGGAACTGGGTCAGGTTGCGGACGGAAAAGTCGTCGTCCTGGCGCGAGCCGAGATGGTGCCGCTGCCGGAGCAGGGCCTCGATCTGCTGCTGGGCCGCGCCCATCTCCTCGAGGCTCTTGGCTTCGACCATGATCGTCCGGACCATGCCCGGGAAGCTCGTGCCGAAGACCCGCTTCTGGGCCGTCGTCACGGGGATGTAGACGACGTCGTCCTGGTCCTGGCCGACGGCGGACTGGCCCTTGGAGGCGAGCACGCCCAGGACGCGAAAGGGAATATTTTTGATGCGGACGATCTCGCCGACCGGGTCCTCGCTCCCGAACAGGCTGTCGGCGACGGTCACGCCCAGCAGGCAGACCTTGGTCGCGCTGCGGACATCCTGATCGGTGAAGGCCCGGCCGCTCTCGACGGGCCAGTCGCGGACGCTCAGGACGTCGGGCGTCGTGCCCTGGACGCCGGTCGACCAGTTGGTGTGGCCGAAGACGACCTGGGCGACGCCGCCCAGCATGGGCGCGACGTAGCCGACGGCCGAGCACTCCTTCTTGATGGCCTCGGCGTCGCGCAGGGTCAAGGTCGGCTCGGTCCCCGCGCCCATGCGCGCGCCGCCCGAGGTCGTCGAGCCGGGCAGGATGATCAGCAGGTTGCTGCCGATGCTCTGGATCTGCGCCGAGATCCTCTGGGACGCCCCCGTGCCCACGGCCAGCATGGCGATGACCGCGCCGACGCCGATGATGACGCCGAGCATGGTCAGGGCCGACCGCATCTTGTTCGATTGCAGCGCCCTCACGGCGATCCGCAGGGTCCAGACCAGGTTGATCATCGGGCCGCCTCCCGGGTCCAAGCCTCGGTCGTCCGCGCGATCCGGGGACCGCTCAGCCGCTCGTCGCCGACCAGGCGGCCGTCCCGGAACCGGACGATCCGCTGGGAGTAGGCCGCGATGTCCGGCTCGTGGGTGACCAGGACGAGGGTGATGCGGGAGTCCTCGTTGAGCTTGACGAACAGCTCCATGATCTCGATGCTGGTCTTGGTATCGAGGTTGCCGGTCGGCTCGTCGGCCAGGATGATCGGGGCGCCCTTGACCAAAGCCCGGGCGATGGCCACGCGCTGCTGCTCGCCGCCCGAGAGCTGGTTGGGGCGGTGGGTCTCCCGCCCGGCCAGCCCGACCGCCCGCAGGGCCGCGGCCGCCTTGGGCTCCCGGTCCCGCGGCGGAACGCCGTCGTAGAGCATGGGCAGCTCCACGTTCTCGATGGCCGTCGCCCGCGGCAGGAGATTGAAGCCCTGGAAAACGAAGCCGAGCTTGCCGTTGCGGATCTCGGCCAGGCGGTCCCGGTCCAGCTGGCTGACGTCCTGGCCGTCGAGAACGTACCGGCCCGAGGTCGGCTTGTCCAGGCAGCCGAGCAGGTTCATGAAGGTCGATTTGCCCGAGCCCGAGGGGCCCATGACCGCCACGAACTCCGTCCGCTCGATCGACACCGTCACGCCGTCGAGCGCCCGCACCTGGACGTCGCCGACGTCGTAGATCTTGACGATGTCCTGGACTTCGATAAGGGCCATGCTAAAACATCCTGAAACCAGACGGCCGGCTGGACGGCTTGGCCAGGGACTCGATGATCGCCGCGTCGCCCTCTCTGAGATCGCCGGACATGAGCTCGGTCAAGGTCCCGTCGCTCAGCCCGATCTTGACCGGGACGCGCACGGTCTGGCCGTTCCGCTCGACCCAGACGGCCGGGCCACGCTCGGCCGGGGCCGGCCGGCCGCCGGCCGCGGCGGGCTTGAACCGCAGGGCCGCGTTCGGGATGCGGAGAACGTCCTTGACGACCGAGGTGATGATCGAGACGTCAGCGGTCATGCCCGGCTTGAGCTTCAGGTCCTTGTTGTCCACCTTCACGACCACGTCGTACGTGACGACGTTCTGGACCGTGGTCGCGGCGTTGCGGACCTGCCCGACGACGCCCCGGAACGTCTCTTCGGAATAGGCGTCGACCGTGAACTCGGCCTCCTCGCCGGCCTTGACCGCGCTGATATCGGCCTCGTCCACGGTCGTGTCGATCTGCATCTTGGTCAGGTCGGCCGCGATCATGAACAGGGTCGGCGTCTGGAAGCTCGCGGCCACGGTCTGGCCGATGTCGACGTTCCGGGAGATGACGACGCCATCGACCGGCGAGACGATCTTGGTGTAGACGAGGTTGGTCTCGGCCAGCTTCAGGGAGGCCGAGGTCTGATCGACCAGCGTTTGGGCGGCCACGGTCGAGGCGTGGGCCGTCAGGTCGGCCGTCTCGGACGTGTCCATCTGGCTCTTGGCGACCAGGTTGCGATCGTAGAGGCTCTTGTAGCGGTCCCAGGTCCGTTTCGCGTCGGTCTCGGTCGCCTGGGCCTTCAGCAGATTGGCCTTGGCGTTGGAGAGGTTGGCCCGGGCCTGGTCCACCTGGGCCTGGAAGAGGGCCGGGTCGATCGTGGCGATGAGCTGCCCTTTCTTGACCGGCGAGTTGAAGTCGGCGAAAAGGGCGTCGATGCGGCCCGAGACTTGGGTTCCGACGTTGACGCTGGTGACCGGGTTGACCGTGCCCGTGGCCGTGATGGTGGTCGTGATGTCGCCCCGGGTGATCTTTTCGGTGACGTACTTGGTGGCGCCGCTCTTGCAGGCGGCCGGCGCCAGGGCCGCGAGCGCCCCGATGAGGATGATGCCTGTTCGTGTCTTGTTCATCTCAACCCCATGGCCAGATCGAGGCTGGCGCGGTTGACTTTGCAATCGACGAGCGCTTGGATATAGGCCAGCTTGGCGCTGATCAGTGTGACTTCGGCGTCCGCGACCTGGATCGGGTCGCCGACGCCTTCCTGGTAGCTGCCGGTCGCGATATCGAGGTTCTCCCGGGCCGCGGTGACGTTGAGGTCGGCCACAGGGACGACTTCCTCGGCCTGTTTGAGGTTCCAGTAGGCCTGTTCGACGGCCAAGGTGATCGTCTGACGCTGTCCCTCTTCATTGGCCCTGAGAACGTCGAGGTCGGCCTTGGCCGCGGCGACCTGGGCCGTCGTCTGGAACCCGTTGAACAGCGGGACGCTCAGGCTCAGCCCCAGGCTCCAGCCGCGGGCCAGGGGGAATCTGTTCCCGGCGTAGTCATAGGATGCCGACCCGGCCAACGAGGGATAGAACCCGGTCCGGGCCAGCGTGATCGAGGCCTCGGCGACCCGCCGACGGGCCACGACCGAGGCGAGGTCGGGGCGGCTCTCGTAGGCCTGGGCCAGGGCCGCCTCGAGGGTGATGGTCGAGGCCTCGAAGGTCAGCGTGTCCTCGATCTCGTAATCGAGCCTCCCCGTGACGCCCATGGCGTTGTTGAGAGTGGCCTTGGCCACCTTGACCGCGTTGCGGGCCTTGATCAGGTTGACCTTGGCGTTGCCCAGGTCCACGGCCGCCTTGGTGACGTCGTATTTCGGGGCCAGGCCGACTTCGTACTGGCCCTGGGCCTGGTCGAGATGGGCCTGGTATTGTTTCACCGCCTCCTCGGCCACTCCCTGGTTCCGCTCCGCCTGGAGGACGCCGTAGTAGCTCTGCTTGACGCCGAAGACGGCCTGTTGGGCCGCCGTCTCGACGTCGGAGGTGGAGGCCCGATGGGTCAGCTTCTGGACCCGGACCTGGGCCGGGGTCCGGCCGAAGTCAAAGATGTTTTGGCTCAGACTGACGGCGGTCGAATAAGAATTGAAGGTCACGGCCGGGGTTTGGATGCCGAGCGAGGTGCGCGGCCCGACAAGCGAGCGCCCATAAGAAGACTCCCAGTTGATCTGGGGAAAATAGGCCGACTCGGCCTCCCGAACGAGGCTCTCGCTGGCCTGGGCCGTAGCCTGCGCGGCCAGGAACGCCGGCAGACGCTCGAGCGCGATCGCGACGCACCGTTCGAGCTTCAGCGTCTCGCCCGGCCGGACGGCGTCCTGTCCCCCCGCGGCTGAGACCGCCAGGAGAAAAGCGGCCAAGGCCGCGGCCAAGCCTGTTCGTCCCATCACAACGATTTGTCGCCGGGCATTCACTCTGGTCCTCGACCTCCCTCTCGGGACGATAAGTATCAAGAACCATGCCAATCCAAGATAGGGCGGACGAGGCGGACCGTCCCGGGGAGAGGTTTTGGCGACTGTCCCCACAGGGGACTGTCCCTCTTTAGGGCGGGGAGGAGAGGCTAATCCTTCTTCAACGCGGCCTGGATCTTCTCAACGATCTCTCCCGCGGAGAAAGGCTTCATGATGAATCCCTTGATTCCAGCGGCCAAGACCTCGTCCTCCTGGAGGGTCGCGCTGAAGCCGGTCGCTAGGATGATGGGCACATCGGGCCGAATGTGCAGCATCTCGCGGGCCAGCCTCTCGCCGGTCAGCCCGGGCATGGTCTCGTCGGTGATGATCAGGTCGAAATCGCTCGGGCGCCGGCGGAACACAGCCAGGGCCTCGAGCGGGTCCGTTGTCGCCGTGACGGAAAAGCCGAGCCGCTCCAGCATGGGCTTGATGGAGCGGACCAGGATGTCCTCGTCGTCTACGAAGAGGACTCGACCCTGGGCTGCGAGGGCCGTCCCCGGGGCGGGTCCGGCGGACTTGGCCTTCCCCTTGGCGGCCGGGAAGTAAACGGAAAAGACGGTCCCTTGGCCCGGAGAGGTCGAAACGGTGATGGCCCCGCCGTGGCTCCGGACGATCCCCTGGACGACCGGCAGGCCCATGCCCGTGCCTTCGCCGCGCTGCTTGGTCGTGAAGAACGGTTCGAAGATCCTGTCCAGGACCTCGGGCGGTATCCCGCTCCCCGTGTCCTCGACGGTCATCTTGACGTAGGGTCCCGGCACGAGCTCGGGGCTGATCATCGACGCTTCGGAGCCGATGACGACGTCGTTCAGCCCGATCGTCAGCCGGCCGCCTCGCTCGCGCATCGCATAGGCGGCGTTGGTGCCGAGGTTGATGAGGACCTGGCCGATCTGGGTCGAGTCGGCGCGAACGAATCCGGCCGCCGCATCCAGGCGCTCGACGAGGTCGATGCTCCGCGGGATCGACGATCTCAGGAATCCGGAAGCTTCCTTGACCACCGCCGTGAGATCGATGACGTCCCGCTTCTGCTCGGTCGGCCGGCTGAACGCGATGATCTGGCGGACCAGCTCGCGGCCGCGATTGGCCGAATCGAGGACGAGCTTCAGGTAGCACGAAAGGGGGCTGTCCTTCTCGGCTTCAAAGGCAGCCAGCTCCGTGTTGATGAAGATCGGGACCAGGATGTTGTTGAAATCGTGGGCGATGCCTCCGGCCAGGGCCCCGATGGCGTCGAGCTTCTGCAGGTTCCGCAGGGAGGCTTCGAGCTTGTGCTCACGGGTCGAGTCGTGCTCGAGGATGGCGTAGTTGATAATGTTGCCGGACGGGTCCCGCACGGCGGAGATGGTCACGTCCAGCTTGCGGTCCGGCTGGCCCCCGATCGTTCGGGTCAGCCGACCCTTCCAGACCTCCCCCTTGGCCACGGCCTGGCGCAGGCGTTGATGGAACGCGTCGTCCTCGGCGTCCAGCGTCAGGATCTCCCCGAACACGCGGCCCTCGACATCCTGGCGGGCCAACCCGTGAAGGGCTTGGAACGCCTGATTCACATAGATGATGCGGCCGGCCATGTCGGTGATGATGACGGCCTCGGCGCTCTGCTCGACCGCGGCCGCCAGACGCCGCCCCTCCTCCTGGGCCTTGATCCGCGGCGTCACGTCGACCAGGCTCAGGACGACCCCCTCGACGCGGTCGCCGGTCGCCACGCGCTGCAGGCTCCAATCCCAATAGGTCCCCCCGAGCGTCGGATCACCGAAGAGAAAGGGGCTTTCGAGCTCGACATGAGGTTCGCCCTTTTCGACGACCTTCCGGAAGACCGCTAGGCTCCGGGCGTCGGGATAAAAGGCGAACAGGTTCCGCCCCGCATAGGACTCGGGCGCGCCGCCGAAGGAATCGGCAAAGGCCCGGTTCACCCGGATGAAATTGAAATCCGGGTCCAGGTAGGCGATGGCCAGGTCGACGCTGGCGAAGACGCGCTCGAGAAGCTCGGTCGAGCGGGTCAGCTCGGCCGTCCTCTCTTTGACCTTCTCGGCGAGCTCGTTTTGATAGACGAGGAGCTCGTTCTCGGCCTTCTTTCTCGCGGTGATGTCGTTCCCGATGGCCAGGATCTCCCGGACCTTCCCGGCCGCGTCGAACAGCGCCTTGTTAGTCCATTGGACCCAGACCCGGCCGCCGCCGCGGACGACATTTTCGTTCTCGTGCTCGGCGTAGAACTCCGGTCGGGCCACGATCTCGTCGACGAGGCGGCTCAGGTCGAGACCCTCAGAGTCCTTCTCCGGGAGGAGGATGCGGGCGCTCCGACCGAGGATCTCCTGCTCGGAATACCCGAAGAAGGCCTGAGCGAAGCGGTTGAAATAGGTGATCTCCCCGGTCGGTTTCCACCGGACGATGATGGAATTGGCGTTGTCCACGAGGTCCCGGTAATCCTGTTCGCTGGCCCTGAGCTTTTCTTCAGCCCTCTTGCGATTGGTGATTTCGTGGCCGTAGATCCTGAGGCGGCCGCCCCGGGACGGCGACCAGAACGCGCTGCGAGGAACCATCGGTCGTCGATCCGGACCTCGCGGGCGAGTGAACTTCTCCGAGACTTCCAGATCCTATCGGCGAGATCACCCAAACCGGCCAGCCAGGGATGCTCGAGCCCCCTCTCCGGCAGGCCGTGAAGGATGCGTTTGGCCGCCGGGTTGAGATAGTAGACATGTCCGGCCGTGTCGACTTCGACGACCGGTTCGGGATTGAGCTCCGGGAAGGTGGCGAGCCTGGTCAGGAGCTCCTGTCGCTTGGCCTCTGTCGCGTCCCGGACGAGCCAGCGGAAGCCGGCAGGCCCGTCGTCCGGGCCGGGGATCGGCGTGATATCCACCCGGCCGGGGAAGACTGGGCCGCGTCTCGGCCGGAAGTCGATCTCCCAGTTCTCCAGCCGTCCGGAAGCCTTCAGGCCGCCGAGCCTCTCGAAGAAGGCCTTCCGGTCGGCCCGGTCGACATAAAGGACCAGCGGCTTTTTGAGCAGGGACCCGGTCTTGGCGCCGAGCAGCGCCCCGGCCCGCTGGTTCGCTTCGACGATGATCCCCTGAGCGTCGGTCACGAGATAAGCGTCGGGGGCAAGATCGAAAAGCTCGAGATAGCGCTGCCGCCCTTCTTCTGCGGCCAGGCGGGCCGCGGCCAGCTCTTCGGACTGCTCGTTCAGCTCCTCCCCTGCCACCTGGAGCTCTTCGAGGGACGTCTGGAGCTCTTCCAGGGCCTCGGCGAACAGCGCCTTGTGCCCGGCGGGCAGGCCGGCGGCCCGCTGGGCGAGCCGCTTGATGAGCTGGGTCGTCCCCTCGACCCGGCTGTCGAAGATGTCCGCTTTCCTCAATGACTCCTCGCCGCGCGCTAATCCTCTTCCATGACCAGAACGGCCCCGAGGGGCTCGCGGCCGCCGGACGTGCTCGGCGTGACCGTCACCCGGCACTTGAAGCGCCTGCCTTTGCGATCGACGGCGTCGAGCAGGACTTTGCGGGCCTCCGGCCCTCCGGTCAAGGCCGACCGGACCGGGCCGACCAGCCGGTCTATCGGAAGCCCGATCTCGATCTCCGCCAGGAGCTTGCCCCTCACCTCGTCCAAGCCCAGGCCCCACAGGTCCTTGGCCTTCTTGTTCCACAGGAAGATCCTGAGGGCGGGATCGACCGCGATGATCGCGACGCTGACGTTCGAGAGGATGGACTGGGTGAATCCGTTGATCAGGTCGAGCTCGTTCGTCCGGGCGTGGAGCTCGTCGTTCGTGCCCCGGAGCTCTTCGTTCGTCGACCGGAGCTCCTCGTTCATCGTCTCCATCTCCTCGTTGGTCGACTGCAGCTCCTCGTTGGTCGTCTGCAGCTCCTCGACCGTCGATTGGAGCTCCTCGTTGGTCGTCTGCAGCTCCTCGTTGGCGGACTGGAGCTCTTCGTTGGCCGTTTCCTGCTCCTGCCGGGAGCGTTCGACCTCGAGCCTCAGGTTGTGACTGCTACTCGTGTCGAGGAACGAGATGCTGGACCCCAGCGCTTGGCCGTCGGCCGCGTAGAGCGGCTTGACCTCCGCGTCGAAGAAGAAGACGACGCCCTCCGCGGGCGAATAGGAAATGTCCTTCAGGACCACCGGCCGGCGTTCGGCGGCGGCCTTCTCGACGGGCGAGCGCAGGTCGGCGGGCCGGAAGGACAGCTCGAGGTTCTGGAACGGTTGCTCGAGGTCCTTGGGGCCCAGCTTGAAGAGGTCCTGGGCCTGGGCGTTGATCGCGATGACTTTCCCGCCCGCGTCGAGGACGACCTGGGCGGAGGGCGAGGCCTGGCGGGCCGCTTCGAGAAGGAGGGCCCGGCCGTCCTTCGGCGCCGCGGCCGGAGCTTCGGAGGCCCGGGCGAGAGCGACGAGATCATCCCCATGCTCGTCCGAAGGGATCTTGCGGAAGATGCGCAGGCGCATATCGACCGGGGCGAAGAGCCTGGCCGAGGTCAGGGCCATCTCGGCCTTGCCGAGGAAGAGGAAGCCGTCTTCGTTGAGGGCGAAATGGAAGCGGTTGAGGATCAGGGCCTGGGTCTCGGCGTTGAAATACATCAGCGTATTCCGGCAGGCCAAGAGGTCCATCCGGGAGATCGGCGCGTCCCGGGAGAGATCGTGGCGGCCGAAGACGACACCGCGGCGAAGGTCGGACTTGATGACGAGGTTCATGCCGTCGGTCTCAAAATAGGCCTGCCGCAGCTCCTTGGGGACGTCTTCAAGCTCTTTTCGGGGATAGCGGCCCTGCCGGGCCTGAGCCAGGGCCTCTTCATCGATATCCGTCGCGTAGATCTTGACCCGGCGGCGAAAGGCGTCGGTCCCGAGTGCCTCGCAGAACGTCATGGCCAGGCTGTAGGCCTCCTGGCCGGAGGAGCACCCGGCGCTCCAGACCCGGATCGCGGCCTCCTCGCTTTTGGCGGCGACGATCCGGGGGACGATCTCGCGGCCCAGGTAGTCCCAGGCCCCGGCGTCGCGGAAGAACGAGGTCACGTTGATCAGGATGGTGTTGAAGATCGCGGCGAACTCCTCCGGGTGGACCTCGAGATATTCGATGTACTCCTTATAGCCGGCGGCGCCGACGGCCTGGAGGCGCTTGGCGATGCGCCGGGTCAGGGTCGTCGGCTTGTAGACCGAGAGATCGAAGCCGCGGGCGGTCCGCAGGAAGTCGAGCAAGAGGCGCAGGGACTTGTCGTTCTCAGTGCTCATGGAGATGTCCCTTGGTCACGAGGGCCACGAGGGCGGCCGGGATCTCGGCGAGCGGCAGGGTGAAGTCCACGTGGCCGGTCTTGATGGCCGCGCTCGGCATGCCGAAGAACTCGGACGACCGTTCGTCCTGGGCGATGACCAGGCCGCCCATCTTCTTGATCGCGCCGACGCCCATGGATCCATCGCTCCCGGTGCCGCTCAGGACGACGGCAATGGCCCGGTCGCGGAAGGCGGCGGCCACGGATTCGAACAGGAGGTCGGCGGAGGGCCGGACGAAGTGCACGAGCTCGGACTGGGTCAGGGCGATCGTGGCGTCCGGATTGACGAGCAGGTGGCGGTTCGGCGGGGCGATAAAGACCGTCCCCAGCTCCAGCCGTTCCCCGTCCTCCGCCTCTTTGACCCGAAGGGCGGTCCGTCGCTTCAGGATGTCGGCCATGAAGCTAGGATGACGGGGGTCGAGATGCTGGACGACCAGGACGGCCGCGGGAAAGGCGCCGGGGATCCCGGAGAGGACAAGGCCCAGGGCGGTCAATCCCCCGGCCGACGCGGCGATGGCCACGACCTCGAAGGTCCCGGCCGCGAAAAGATCCCGCTTCGCCTCGATATCGTCCCGTTTGGCCACTCAAGCTCCCCCGGATTATGGAGATGATCGCCGGCCGCCTCGTTTTCATTCTAGCACCGCCGTCGAAGTTCCACAATCATCCGGCGATCTCTGGGAGCCTGGAGATGGCACGAATCTTGAATAATATCCGGGTGGGAATGAGGTGATACCTCCTCAATCTCAGTTGTCACCCTGCCTTGGGCTCGACGGTGCGGGGGGGGACGAAGAGTCCCAAGGCAGGGGACTTTTTTTCAAGCCTTCGGGGGTTCCGGGGCGCAGAACAGAGTGCCACAGAATGGAACAGATGATGGGAGAGTTGATCCGTCGCTCCGGAGGCAGCAAGGGGTCCGCTCCGTGATGACCGGCGCGGGCTTGATCTCCTAGATGTCGGGAAGTCCCCGCGGCGGCGCGGGGCGGGAGGGCGGATGCCGGGGGGCGTTCGCCCTCTGTCATATCCGGGGCCCGGGATCGGGGCGCGGCTCTCGAGACCGGCGGCGATCAGGCCAGGCGCTCCCAGCTCACGGCCCGCTTGAGGACTCGGTCGGCGACGACGGTGACGCCGAGACCAGGCCCGGGAGGGATCCCGATGAAGCCCTCGGCGCCCAGCACGACGGGCGGTTCGACGATGTCCTGGTCGAAATAATTCGAGGTCTCCGAGGTGTCTCCCGGCAGGCTGAAGCCGGCGGCCGCTTGCAGATGGATGTTGACCGCCCGGCCGATGCCCGTCTCGTCCATGCCGCCCGACCAGACGTCGACGCCGCGCTCGGCGCAGAAACGGGCGATGCGGATCGATTCCCCGAGCCCGCCGACGCGGCCCTGTTTGATGTTGATGATCCGGCAGGCGCCCAAGGCCAGGGCCGTCGAAGCGTCGGCCAGGTTGAGGATCGATTCGTCGAGGCAGACCGGCGTCTTCAGCGCCTTCTGGAGGAGCGAATGCTCGTAGATGTCGCTGTACGAGAGCGGCTGCTCGATCATCATGAGACCGAATTCGTCGAGGCGCCTCAAATGGTCGAGGTCCGCCATCGTGTAATCGCCGTTGGCGTCGGCCATCAGCCGGATCTCCGGGAACCGCTGGCGCACGGCCCGGACCCAGTCGACGTCCTGACCCTTCTTGATCTTCATCTTGATCCGATGATAGCCCTTGCCGACGGCCCGCTCGACCGCCGCGAGAAGCTGGGCCGGCGACTCTTTGAGGCCGATGCTCAGGCCGGACATGATCTTCCGGGCCGGGAATCCCAGGAGCTCGTGAAGGGGCAGGCCCTGCTGGAGCGCGAGAAGGATGAGCAGCCCGTTCTCGACCGTCGCCTTGGCCATGCCGTGGCCCCGGACATGCCGGAATCTCGTCTCGAGATCGCCCAGGGTGATCCCCGTTTCGACGAGCGGCAGGAGAAAGTCCTTGAGGATGTGACGCACGGTCCCGTTGGTTTCGTAGGAGTAGAACGGGTCGGGGTCGGAGACGCACTCGCTCCAGGCCGTGGCCCCGCCCGATCCGAGGCGCAGGAGCAGCGCCTCCTTGTCGGTCCAAACGTGGACGCTCGTTCCGAAGGGGGCGACGAACGGCAGCCTCACCGTGACGAGATCGATCCGGTCGAGCTTGGGCACGGCCAGGCTTTCGAACGACGAGAGCGGCTTGGTCATTGGTGTCATGCGAACCTCTCGGCTCCAATTTATCATTGCCGAACGGGCGGATTCAAGCGATTGGATTTTCGGCCGGCAACCTGCTACTTATGGAACAGGGGGTGATGTGATGGCGGCTCCATCCCGGGTCCGGACACGGACGGAAAGAGATTGGCTCGGGCCCAAGCCAGTTCCCGCGTCGGCCTACTACGGCGTCGAGACGGCGCGGGCCCGCGAGAACTTCCCCATCAGCGGTCTGCGGGCCCCGGCCGTCCTCATCGACGCCTGCGCCCGGATCAAGAAGGCCGCGGCGCTGGTCAATGCCCGCCTCGGCCTGCTCGGCCGGCGCAAGGCCGCGGCCATCGCCGCCGCCTGCGACGAGATCTCGTCCGGCCGCCTGCGCGGCGAGTTCGTGGTCGATGTATTCCAGATGGGCGCGGGGACGTCCTTCCACATGAACGTGAACGAGGTCGTGGCCAACCGGGCCGAGGAGCTCCTCGGGGGGCGGCGCGGCCGCTATCGCCTGGTCCATCCTCACGACCACGTCAACATGTCCCAGAGCACGAACGACGTCTACCCGACGGCCATGCGCCTGGCCGCGCTCGTGCTCCTCCGGGACGAGCTCATGCCCGCGCTCGTCGGCCTCGAGCGTTCGCTCGGCCGCAAGGCCCGGGAGTTCGACCGCGTCCTCAAGTCCGGCCGGACCCATCTCCAGGACGCGGTGCCCATCCGGCTGGGCCAGGAGTTCGCGGCCTACCGGTCGGCGGTGGCCAGGTCGCGCCGGAGCGTGGACGCCGCCGGGCGCGCCCTCTGCGAGCTGGGCATCGGAGGCAGCGCGGTCGGCACCGGGCTCAATACCCATCCCCGGTTCGCCAGCCTCGTCGTGCGCCGGCTGGCCGCGGAGACCGGGCTTCCTCTCACCCGGGCCGGCGACCCGATCGAGGCCACGCAGAGTCTCGGGCCGTTCGCCGGACTGTCGGCTTCGCTTCGCAATCTCTCCCTCGAGCTGACGCGGATCGCCAACGACCTCCGGCTCCTGGCCTCCGGGCCGCGGACCGGCCTGGCCGAGATCTCTCTTCCCGCGGTGGCCCCGGGCTCCTCCATCATGCCGGGCAAAGTCAACCCGAGCATGCTCGAGATGCTCAACCAGGTGTGCTTCCAGGTCTGGGGCTGCGATCTGGCCGTCGCCGCCGCCGTCCAGGCCGGCCAGCTCGAGCTCAACGTCATGATGCCGGTCGTGGCCCACAATCTGCTCTGGATGATCGAGCTCCTGGCGAACGCGGTCCGCGAGGCCGCCGCCCGGGCCATCGACGGGATCCGCGCCGATCCCAAGCGCTGCCGGAACTACGCCGAGTCCAGCCCGGGCTTGGCCGCCGCGCTGTCCCCGCTCCTCGGCTACACCGCCGCGGCCGAGGTGGCCACGGAGGCGGCCCGGACGGGCCGGTCCGTCATGGAGATCGTCAGGGCCCGCGGGCTCCTCAGCCCCGAAGCGTTGAGCCGGATCCTCGACCCGCTGGCCATGACCCGGCCCGGCATTCCGACCCTGGGAGCGCGGACAAGGACCCGGTCCCGCCGGCCGGGATCGAAGCCAGGCCCGGCGCGGAGGGCCCGATGATCCGCTCGGGCGGCCTTGTCCGCCACGATTACGATGCCGTCATCGTCGGCGCCGGCGGGGCGGGCCTCTATGCCGCCCTGCGGGCCAGCCATCGCGTCCGGACCGCCGTCCTGTCCAAGGTCCATCCCCTGCGCTCGCACACGGGCGCGGCCCAGGGCGGCATCGGGGCGGCCCTCGGCAACGTCGAAGAGGACAAGCCCGACTGGCACGCGTTCGACACGGTCAAGGGCGGCGATTATCTGGCCGACCAGGGAGCGGCCGTCATCCTGGCCGAGGGCGCGGTCGAGGCGGTCATCGATCTCGAGCGCCGCGGCCTGCCCTTCAGCCGCACCCCGGACGGCCGCATCGACCAGCGCCGCTTCGGCGGCCACACCCGCAATTTCGGCGAGGGCCCGGTCCGGCGGTCGTGCTATGCCGGCGACAGGACCGGCCACATGATCCTGCAGACGCTCTACCAGCAGTGCCTAAAGAACGAGGTGGCGTTCTTCGACGAGTTCCACCTCCTCGATGTCCTCCTCGACGGCCGGACCTGCTCCGGCGTCCTGGCCATCGACCTGGCCTCGGGCGACCTCCACCTCTTCCGGGCCCGGGCCGTCCTGCTCGCGACGGGCGGCTTCGGCCGGATGTTCCGCGTCACGTCGAACGCGTTCGCCAGCACAGGCGACGGGCCGGCCGTCCTGGCCCGGCGCGGCGTGCCCCTCGAGGACATGGAGTTCTTCCAGTTCCACCCCACGGGCCTTCGCGGGCTGGGCATCCTCGTCACCGAGGCCGTCCGCGGCGAGGGCGGCGTGCTGAGGAACCGGGCCGGCGAACGCTTCATGGAGCGCTACTCGCCGAAGCTCCTCGATCTCGCGCCTCGCGACATCATCTCGCGGGCCATCGTCACCGAGATCCGGGAGGGCCGCGGCTTCGCCGGGGACGGCTCGGCCGAGGACTATGTCGTCCTGGATGCCACCGCGCTCGGGAAGGAGACCCTGGCCTCCAAGCTGCCCGATATCACCGGCTTCTGCCGGACCTACCTCGGCCTGGATCCGGCCGAGTCGCCCATCCCCGTTCTGCCGACGGCCCATTACGCCATGGGCGGCATCCCGACCGACGACCGCGGGCGGGTCGCCGGCTGGAACCCGGGGGAGCTCTACCAGGGCCTTTATGCCGCGGGGGAATGCGCCTGCGTCTCCGTCCACGGGGCCAACCGCCTGGGCACGAACAGCCTCGTCGATCTGGTCGTCTTCGGCCGGCGGGCCGGCGACCACATGGCGGAGTTCACGGCGGGCGGCGGCGGAGGGCCCCGAGGGCCGGACCGCGGGCCCGATCTGGCCCGCTATTGGACGGACCGGCTGCGGCCGGGTCGCGGCGGTCCGGGGACGCCGGCGGAAGACCTGCGCTGGCAGATGGAGACGATCATGATGGAGAAGGTCGGGATCTTCCGACGCGGGTTGACGCTGGCCGAGGCCGTCCAGGAGCTCGGCGCGCTTCGCCGGCTCTGGCGCGACTCGCGGCCCCGCGACGCCGCCCGGTCCTTCAACCTCGAGCGCCTCGACCTCCTCGAGCTCGGCCATCTTCTCGATCTCGCCTACGTCACCGCCGCCTCGGCCCTGGCCCGGCTGGAAAGCCGGGGCTCCCACGCGCGCGAGGATCATCCGGACCGCGACGATGCCCGCTGGCTGAGGCATACGCTGGCACGTCTCGACGGAGACCGGGTCATCCTCGGCGACCGGCCCGTCGATCTGGGGCGATGGGCTCCCGCCCCGAGGGCTTATTGACATGACCATCCGGCTCGAGATCCTTCGCCGGCCGCCGGGGCCCGGCCGGGCCTGGACGGCCAGACTCGCCATCGAGGCCCGGGCCGACGAGCGGCTTCTCGACGTCCTCGTCCGCGTCCAGCGGCGGGTCGACCCGACGCTCGTGTTCCGCAAGAGCTGCGGCCACGGGGTCTGCGGCTCGGACGCCATGGTCATCAACGGCCGGGAACGGTTGGCCTGTCAGACGCTGGTCAAAGAGGTGGCGCCCGAGGAGGGGGCTGTCGTCACGGTCGAGCCGCTGCGAAGCCTCGGGGTCCTGCGGGATCTCATCGTCGATCAGGAACCGTTCTTCCGCCGCTATCGGGAGGTCAAGCCGTACCTGATCGCGGCGGAGGCCGGGAGCGAACCTCAGGCCGGACCGCGGGAGCGTCTCCAGAGCCCGCAGCAGCGCCAAGCGATCGACGACGCGACGAACTGCATCCTCTGCGCCGCTTGCTTCTCGGCCTGTCCGGTCGTCCGCGAAGTGAATCCTCGGTTCCTCGGTCCGGCGGCTATCGTCCAGGCCAGCCGATTCGTCGAGGACAGCCGGGACCGGGGCTTGGAGGACCGGCTGGGTCCTCTGGACCGGCCCGACGGGGTCTGGCCGTGCGAGAACAGGTACGAATGCACCAGGGTCTGCCCCCGGGGGATCCACGTCACGAAGCTCATCAACCTGACCAAGCGGCGGCTCATCGAGTTCAAGAAGGCCCGGCCGGCCCGGCATGAGCCGGCTCCAGCTGGCACGGTTCTTGGATAGTTGAGACAGAGAAGGGGGGTTATATGAACGCAAGAAGTTCGAGGTCTTTCATTTTGGCTGTATGCATACAATTGTGCATATCATTTCTCGGCACGGCATCCGCCCAGTCCGGGAATGCGACCCAAGCCCAGAGGCACGCGCTGATGGCCGAGATCAGCGACGCTTTCGAATCCGCGGCCGACAAGGTCAGCGATTTCGTCGTGCCTATATTCGCCGAGCAGGTCGTCAAGACCCCGGCCCAAGGGTTTCCGGATGATCCCTTCCGGGAGTTCTTTGGCAACGACTTCTTCAAGCGCTTCTTCGGGGCCACGCCGCAGCCCCAGGCGAGGACCGTGCGCAGCCTCGGGTCGGGGGTCATCGTCTCTCCGGACGGTCACATCCTGACGAACAACCACGTCGTCGAGGGCGCCGACAAGCTGACGGTCATCCTCCAGGACAAGCGGCGGCTCCAGGCCAAGGTCATCGGGACGGATCCGCTGACCGACGTTGCGGTGATCAAGATCGACGCCGTCGGCCTGCCGACCGCCGTCCTGGGCGACTCCGACGCCGTCCGGGTCGGCCAGTGGGTCATCGCCGTGGGCAATCCCTTCGCCCTGCTGAGGACCGTGACCCACGGCATCATCAGCGCCACGGGCCGGTCGTCGGTCGGCCTGGCGACCTACGAGGACTTCATCCAGACAGACGCCCCGATCAATCCCGGCAACAGCGGCGGGGCCTTGGCCGATCTCGACGGCAACGTCGTCGGCATCAACTCGGCCATTTCCAGCCCCTCGGGCGGGAACGTCGGCGTGGGATTCGCCATCCCGATCAACATGGCCCGGGCCGTCATGAACGAGCTGATCGCCAAGGGCCGGGTCATCCGGGGCTTCCTCGGCGTGACCGCCCAGGACATCGACCAGTCGCTTGTCGGTCCGCTCAAGCTCAAGGACGCCGGCGGAGCCCTGGTCAGCGAGGTCAGCCCGGATACGCCCGCCGCGCGGGCCGACATCAAGCCGGGCGACGTCATCGTCGAATTCGACGGGAAGAAGGTCGACTCGAGCCGGGAGCTCAGCAACATGGCCGCCCAGGCGGCCCCGGGGAGCCGGGTCAAGATCGGGCTCCTCCGGGACGGCGAAAGGCTCGATGTCACCGCCACGCTCGGCGAGCGCTCCGAGGGCAAGGCGCAGACCAAGCCGGTCAAGCCGGGCGAGGGGCGGGGCCCGACGGCCGAGAAGCTCGGCCTTGCCATCCAGACCCTGAGCGCCGATATCGCCAAAGAGCTGGGTTACTCCGGGGACAAGGGCGCCCTGATCACCGACGTCACGCCGGGCGGCGCGGGGGACGACGCCGACCTCAAGGCGGGCGACTTGATTAAGGAGGTCAACCGCGTCCGCGTCGCCACGGCCCAAGACTTCGAGACCATCGTCCGGGCCGCCAAGAGCGGCGAGACGCTGGCCCTTCTGGTGCGACGAGGCCAGGACAGCTTCTTCGTCGCCGTGAAGATCCCGTAGGGTTCAGCGCTGCTTGAGCGTCTCGAGGATGGCCGCTGCGACGGGCCCGTAGCCGCTCTTCAGGCGGTGTCCTCCGGGCAGCTGGAGGCAATGGACCCGATGGGGGTCGAGCTTAGTGCAGATCTGGTCGTCGTCCCCTTCGCCATAGGCGCAGAGGATCTTGATGCCGGCCGGGATCTTCTCGATCTCCGGGATGGTGGGCAGGGTGTTCTTCCGCGGGCCGGCGCCTACCCAGTCGAGGACGTGGAACTCGAATTCCGCCGATGAGGAGGGCCCCAGGAGGGCGATCAGGACCACCTGGGCCTGGAGGTCCTCCGGCAGACGGGTCATCATGAACGGCAGGGTGTCCGCGCCGAGGGAATAGCCGATCAGGACCACCCGGGTCTTGCGCCAGGCCGCGAGATAATGGCGCAGGATCCGAGTCAGGTCCAGACCCGTTTCATCCGGCGTCTTGGGCTTCCAGAAATACTTGAGGGCGTTGAGGCCGATCACGGCGACGCCGCTGTTCGACAGGTCTTGGGACAGGCCTCGGTCCGGCAGGGCCCATCCGCCATCGCCGGTGACCAGGACTGCCAGGACGTCGGTGGTGCCGAAGGCGGCCGGGACCTCGACGAGGGGCAGGTCTCTCACGGCCGGGAGTCCGGCCTGATCCGTGGCCGGAGGCGTCCCGGCGCCGGGACCGGCGGCCGCGCCCAGGGCGGTCAGAATAAAAAGAACGATGACGACAGACAAACGGCGGGCGCTCATGATCCGGCGCTCCCTTGCGTGATCTTGGCCTTCGTCGAGGCCAGCGACAGTCCGGTCCGGCCCAGGGCCAGGAGTCCCAGGCCCCAAAGCGGCGCCGACAGAAGCACAAAAACGACGACGGAGAAGCCGGCCGCGACCGTCTTATCCACGCCAAAGAGGGCCAGGCCCAGGACGCAGAACACTTGGTACAGGCCGAGGTTGCCCGGCGCCCCCGGGATGACCGTGCCGAAACGGACGATCAGGAAGACCGCCCCGGCGATCCAGAACGAGAGGCGCAGTCCATAAGCGATCATGATGAACCAGAACGAGAAGGCCTGGAAAGCGACGACCGGCAACGAGAGCAGGAAGGCGGCGGCCGAGACGCGGGTCAGGCCGATCAGGCGAAGCCCGTCCTGGAGTTGCCGCACATTCGAGGCGATCCAGCGGGACGCGGCCGAGCGGGGCCTGTCGGGGCGGTCGGGACGCGGCTCGCGGGCCCTGCGGACCACAAGAAAGAAGGTCAGGGCCGTCAACCCGATGATGGCCAGGCCGAAAATATTGCCGGCCGCGATCAGCCTGCGCGGCAGAGGCACTCGGATGGCCGTCAGGCCCAGGCCGGCCGCGAGCCAGATGCCATCGAAGAGACGTTCCAGGGCCATCGACGGCACGACGGAGACCAAGGGGGCGGCCAGCCAGCGGGCGACGGGATAGGCCCGGACGACTTCGCCGATATGAAAGGGCGCGACCTCGTTGAGGAAGAGGCCGGCGTAGACGGCCTGGGTCGCCCGCATCACGGACAGGTCGCCGACCGGTTTGAGGAGCAGGCGCCAGCGGACCGCCTGGAGGACATAAGCGATGACGTCGGCCAGGATGCCGATGACGACCCAACGCCAGTCGAGCCCGGCCACGTGCTTCAGGAGCTTGGCCCAGGCGACGTCGTGGAAGACCCAGGCCAGCCCGGCGACAGCCGCGAGGTAGGCGGCCGTGCGGCCGAGCGTCCGGCCGAGCCCAGGCTTCTTGGTCATTTGGCCACGACCCCCGAGCTCAGGCCCGAGATCCGGAGAAGGGCGATGGCCATCCGCGGCAGCTCGAAGACGTTCCGGTACATCGTGTAGCGGGGCTCCCAGTGCGTCGCGAACTTGGCCTTGTAGTCCGACAGGCCCTCGTAGCTGAAAATGAAGTTCAGGCGCTGCAGGAAGTACTGGACGGCCCTCTCCTCGGCCCCCGACTCCTCCCCGGTCAGGAAGCCGGACAGAGGCGCCAGCCCGAGGCTGAACCGGCGGAACCCGTTCTCCTTTTGCTTCTCGAAGAGCTTGATGAAAAGGCTGTCCATGATGCCCGGCGGCGCGTCCCGGCAATGGCGCATCAGGTCGATGGTCGTCTCGCCCGGGGCGTAGGACCGGACGATGTTGACGAACGCGAGGACTTGACCGTCCGGCCCCAGGGCGGCGAAAACCGGGGTCGGCCGGACCTCGGCCTCGGAAAAGACCCCGACCGTGAAGCCTCTTTCCCGGCGGCCCGGGATGCGCAGCCAATCGTCCGAGACCTCGCGCAGGCGGGCCAAAACCTCGTCCGGGATGGGCGGCTCGTAAAAGACCGCCCGCAGACCGGTCTTGTCGAACTGGTTGAGGGCGTGGCGGATGTGTTTCATCGACCTGCCGCCCAGGTCGAAGGCGTCGAAGTCGACGATGGCGTCCTCGCCGATCTTCATCTTCTTGAAGCCGGCCTGGCGGTACAACGGCAGGAAATCGGGCAGGACCTGGTAGAAGGCCAGCCGCCAATCGTTGTCTTCGCAGAACGCCGCGAACGAGCGGATGAGCCCCGGCAATTCCTCCTCCGGGCCGACGGGGTCGGCCAGGGTCACCGCGAAGGCGCGCGACACTCGATAAGCGATGAAGGAGGCGCCGGATTCGGAGAAGAAGAAGGCCTTGTCATGCGCCAGCTTGAACGGGTCGAGCGCGGACCGGCCGTGCGACTCCAGGATCCGGGCGGCCTCGGCCCGCTCTTCGGGCAGGGTCCGGAGCCTGTAGAAGACCGGCCGGAAGAGCGAGTAGAGCACAAAGAGCAGGGCCGTGACGGAGACGAGGTCGAGCGAATCCAGGAACCAGACCGCGAAACGCGTCTGCGGGACGAGGAAGGGATCCTGGACAAAGACCAGGGCGGAGAGCGTCCGGCGGACGCCGTCCGCGAAGCTGAAGGTGATGCCGAAGTCCCGCTTTTCCAGGAGCCAGAAGCCTACGGCGCCGTAGAGGAGCGTGACGGCGAGGGCGATCCCGAGCGGGATCAGCGTGGTCCGAAGGTCCGGCAGGCTGCTCTTGACCCGGAAGTTCTTCCGGGCCAGGAACAGGACGATCATCAGGACGAGCGAGAGCGTGGCCTCCTCGTAATCCAGACCCTTGGTCAGGTGGAAGACGACCGAGAGCCCGGCCAGGATCATCACCAGGACGAAGGCCCGCTTCTTGCGCTTGAGGATGTTCAGCGAGGACACGGCCAGGGCGAAGCCGATGAGGAGGGACAGGAAGCGGGACAGGTGCACGAACGAGAGGGGGAAGATCCCCCCCAGAACGGTCATGCGCGTGGGCAGGGATCGGCTCGCCGCGGAGATGATGTTGACGATGCCGCTGCCGAGGGTGATAAGCCCCACGGCCCGCACGACGATCCGATGCGACAGCCGCCGGCGAGCCCCTCGAGGAGCGGGCCGGTCCCCCTCCCCGGCTTCGGTCCTCGGGAATTCGCTCGTGCGCGCGCTCGTCATGGCGTCGGGCGGCGGCAGCAAAGGCCGGAAGCTACAGCTTCTCCATGGCGCCGATCCCGACGTCGGCCGGGTCCACGTCCACGAAGACGACCCTGTTCCCGCCGGCCCTGTAGAGTACGATCACATGCGTGGCCCCGCCCCCGGTCAAGGTCCCGGTCCAACGTCCGATATTCACGGTGTCGGCCGCAAAAGAGCCCGTCAGGCCGGCGTTGCCGTCGATCACGCCGGAAGCGTTGACGTCCATCGTGCCGGTCAGCGCCCCGCCGGCCGCCAGGGTCCGCCCCAGCCAATCGTTCTCGCCAACGCTTGAGACGAACTCGAAGCTGACCGCGTAGTCGCCGGCCAGGTCTCCCGCCGACTGCGGCACGATCTGGCCCGTCGATACGGCCAGGGCGTCATAATCGAGGAACAGCGCGCCGCCGCCCCCGGCCGGATCGTTCGGGTCGGCGAGGTCGATGGCCGGGTCGACGAGGAAGACCCGCAGGGAGGCGAGGCTGGCCAGCTGGTCGACGGACGCGGGCAGATCGAGAGTCCCCACCCCGTTCCCGTTGATCGAATAGCGGGCCTGGCCGGCGATCGACGTCGACGTGATGAAGTTGGCGTTGTTGAGATCGGCACGGCCGGTCGCGAAATTGCCCGCGCCGTCGGCCGCGAATTGGCCGGCATAGGCGAGAGATCCATAAGCCGTCCCCCCGGCTCCGGCCAGGGCGAAATTCCCCGTCAGGGACGCGTTCGAGAACGTCCCGCCCAGGCCGGCGTCGCCTTGCCCGAACAGGCTGCCGGCCGTCACGAACGACGGGGAATCCGCTTCGAGCAGCCGCAGGACCCGGCCTTGGACGGCGTAATAGACGTAGCTCACGCCGACGCTCAGATCGAGCGTGCCCCGGCCGAAGGCGTCCGGGGCCGTGACCGACCCGGTGACCGCAGAAGACGTTGTGATGCCGGCGTCGTTCTCGAAGTAGGTGCCGGCGGTCACGCTGCCGCTGGAAGCGGTCATCGAGAGAACGCCGCCGCGGGCGATCGGCAGCTGGATGGAGAGGTCCTCGCCCTGGGACGTGAAGGCGAACGGCCCGCTGATGGCCGCGGGGTCGAGGGCGCTCGCGGACTGGAGGTCCAGGCTGCCGCTCGAGGTGGCCGCGCCATCGAACTGCATGATGAGCGCGTGTCCGGCCGAGACCACGGTGATGCTGAACGTCTCGACCCCCTTCTGGGGCAGGTCCGAGTTGCTCACGCTGAGGTTGATGCTGCCCCGGCCGTCCGGCCCGACCGCATAGGTGCCGGCGAGGCTGTCGGGGCCGGCTTGGCGGGAGGGATCGGCATAGTCCTGCTCGCCCCCGGTGATCAGGCCGGCGCCGTCGGCGACGAGGGTGCCGGCGGCAGCGTAGCCGCCGGTCTCGTTCTGTCCCTGGACCGCAAAGACATAGGTCCCGCTGAGCAGGCCGTTCGAGCCGACCGGGACGACGGAGACGACGAGGCTGTCCTGGGCCGTGGCGTCCGCGGCCGCCGTGGCGACAACGGTCACCGTGCCGGCCGTCGCCGGGGCGGTGTAGACCGTCGAAGCCCCGCTCGCGGTGTGGGCGGGCGTGAACGTGCCGCACGACCCGCCGGAGCAGGACCAATCGACGCCGGCGTCCGAGGAATCATTGCTGACCGCCGCCGTCAGGCTCACCGATTGGCCGCCGGTGACGACGCTCGGCACGGTGATCAGGGAAACGATGACCTGTTCATGGTTCCGGGAGCAGCCGGAAGCAAGGACCAGGACGAGCGCCAGAGCGGCGAACCCCGAAAGAACGGCTATGGTCCGGCCACGGACTTTCATGGGAGCCTCCTTTTGTCTTCTATTCTACTCTATTTCCGGCGCGGATTCCCCTGCGGTTTGGACGGAGCGGACCGCTTGACCTGCTCCGCTTCGCGCTGGTGCCGCTGAGCCATCTGCTGGCGTTCGGCCTGGTGCTGCTTTTGCTGCTCGGCCGCCTGGGCCCGGTGCTGCTGGTCGATCCGGGCCTGCTCTGCCTGGCTCTGGATGTTGCGTTTTTCCTGCGCCTGGCGGCGGGCCAGGTCCTGCTGCTCCTGGGCCTGGCTGCGCTGGAGCAAAGTCTGTTCTTGGGCCTGCCTCTTTCGAATGGCAGACTCGGGGGATGCGGCCCGGGCCCCCTGAGGAGGCTCATAGATCCGAGCCGTCCCCATCTGTTGACGGGCTTCCTCGGGGGTCAGCGCCTGCCTCGGCCGGGCCTGGCGATCCTCCCGGAACGCGGGCCTATAGAACATGGCCTGGTTGCCGGAAATGCGCGGGCCGCCGGGACGGTCGGCATTGGCAAGCGTATAGCGGGTGACCTGGCGCCCGGTGAAGCGCTGGATGGAATTCACGTCGATCCCTTCATTGATCATCCGGCCGCCCCGGAATTCGTAGCGGTTCTGGAACCGGGTCCGGTTGGCGACCGTCGCGTTGCGCTCATAGGGAAGGCAGTAGCGCCGGAGGTTGCGGTCCAGGAAGTGGGGCCCGTTGACGAACACCCAGAAATTCAGCGGCAGCCCCAGGGCATAGGCGTCGAAGTCAATGCCCATCCCGAAGGCGATCCCGGGCGGGATCGGCGCCCAGCCGCAGTAAAGGTCCGAGGACCGCCAGAAGACCCAGGCCGGGCCCCACTCCGTGCCGGGCGCCCAGAACCAGCCGCAGCCGTCGTCCCAGCCCCAGCGGCCATAATGAAAGGGCATCCAGCCCCAGTCATAGTCGGAGTCCCAGCACCAGCCGTAGTCGGACCAGATCCAATGCCCGTCCGCGTACGGTCTCCAGCCATAGCCCATATGCCTTGGGCACCAGACATAGCCGTAACGGTCCAGGGTGATCCATGAGCCATAGGGGGCCAGGTAATCATAGCAATAGCCGATATCGAGCCCTGCGCCAAAGCCCTGCGGCGCACCCGGGATCGGGCCACCCGGCCCGGCTTGCGGATAGCTCGCCGCGATGCAGAACGACGATAAGGCCGCCAGCGCGGCCATAAAGACCAGGCTCGAGACGAGGCGAACGGATTTCATGGTCGACCTCCTTCGTGTCCAAAAAAGATGCAAACTCTATGCCATCTGGGAGGACCCAGTTAGACCCGAAGGCGGGTGCCGATCGGCCCGGCGCTTCCTGTCCGGCAGGATAATCCCGCCTTGAAATGGGCCATTCCGGACTGAGGGCGAGACCCGACAGGGGAGGTCCATCGGACGCCCTTGGCATGGAGATTGCATAATCTTATATGAACGAGGGAGGTGCATTATGAAGATCTTCAAATCGGTCTTTCTGGCTCTTCTTCTGTGCGCGGCCGTCGCCTTTCCCCAGACCAAAGACCTGGGCATGGGGGCGTTTGAGAACGAGCACGGACCCATCCTGCTGGCCGTCGATGCCGCCCTGGTCGACTTCCAGCTCAGCAGCCCGTACGTCATGTTCGTCATGTACATGGCCTCCAATGACCACAACAAGGACATCGTCGTCAGCCGGAACACGATCGTCATGGTCTACAACGGGCAGGAGTACAAGCTGCCGACCGTCAAGGAGCTCCGCGACAATTACAAGGGCGAGATCCATGACCTCGATTTCTATCGCCATCTCGGCAAGGAAGGCATCATCGCCACCTGGGCCCGCTTCTACAATTTTCCCGACGGAGGGGATTTCTTCCCGCCTCTAACGATGCGCAGCCAGGTGGCCAGGGACGAAGGGTCCATGTACAGCTTCACCGGCTTCCGGACCAAGCTGTATTTCAAGAACCCGGGCTTCAAGAAGGGAGACAAGGTGACCTTCAAGGTCTGGGACAAGAATGATCCCAAGATCAGCAATACGATCGACGCCGTCCTCGACTAGAGGCGGGATTCGATCAATCAAAAGGAGGTTTTCATGAGATCCAAGATGATGGCGGCTGCGGGTGTTTTCATCATCGCGCTCGCGGTGACCTCGGCCCTCGCTCAAGGCCCCTCGCTCCGGGCCACGATCGACTTCCAGTTCACCGTCGGCACCAAGATGTTCCCGGCGGGGACGTATACGTTCATCAAGGAAGACCCCGCCGATGTGTTCCGGGTGACCGGCGATAAGCACGAAGCCGTCGCTCCGGTCTTGACCCGGGTCGCGAGCATGATGCCGACCCTGGATGCGGTGGTGTTCGACGTCGTCGGTGACAAGTACGTCCTCGCGGAGATCTGGATCCCCGGCGATGACGGCTACGTGGTCGCCACGACCAAAGCCAAGCACACACACAAGATCGTAAAAGTCGGCATGTAAGTCCTGACCGCCAGGCCCGGGCGGCGCCGTCCGCCCGGGCCATTCCGATCCCCAAGGCCGGCGAACGGCAGGTTATTCCCCGAGGCCCCGATCGTAACGCCCGTAGAGCGGCCGGGATCGGGCTCTTTCCCACCTGTCCTTCCCGTCATCCCCATTTAAATTCCTGGTCCGGGTGAAACATTCTGGCCGAACTTACGTCTAAATGTATGGAAACGAAAACAGGCTTTAGATGGAGGATATCATGAAGATCAGAACGAAACTGGCCATCCTGCTGGTCGCGGTCATACTCTCGCTCGCGGGCATCAATGCCATCGCCGGCGCCCTGTCGGTCGACAAGATCGCGGCGGCCGCGACCCCCTCGACGGAGGTCGGCGTCACCCTCGTCGGCTAAGCCCGGCCCGCTTCCCGGGACCGGGTTTGACCGGGCTCATCCGCCCGGCTATCATGGTCCCGGAAGGCGCCCGTGAGAAGCCGGAAGACCGCACCCCGAACGATCGACGACTACATCGCCGGGTTCCCCGGAGAGATCCAGGAACAGTTACAGTGCCTGCGCGCCGCGATCAAGGCCGCGGCGCCGGCGGCCGAGGAACGCATCAGCTACCGGATGCCGGCGTTCTATCTCCGCGAGAACCTCGTCTATTTCGCGGCCTTCAAGGACCACATCGGCTTCTTCCCGACGTCGAGCGGGGTGGCCGCCTTCGAGGCCGAGCTCGGCCCGTACAGGATCTCGAAGGGAACGATCCGGTTTCCCCTCGACCGGCCCCTGCCGCTGAAGCTCGTCGCCAAGATCGTCAAGTTCCGCGCCGCCGAGAACCTCGCCCGGACCGTCGGGAAGTCTGTTGATTCCCGCCTGGCGAAGCGCTCATGATCGGGCCGATCGGACGAGGCGTTCAGTTCTTCCTCGTCCGGCCATAGCGGACGCGCGGTACCAGAGGGGCTTGTTCCCCGGAGTCCTCCGTCTCGGCTGGCCCGAACTCCGCCATTCCTGTATAATCATCGTCGCTGAGGAAGGGGGCGGAGGCATCAATGCGCGTGATCGTCGTCGTGCCAACCTACAACGAGGCGGCCAACCTTCCCCCGATGGCCGCGGCTCTTTTGGCCCTGCCTGTGGCCGGCCTGCGCCTCCTCATCGTCGACGACGGATCTCCCGACGGGACGGGCCAATTGGCCGACGATCTGGCCGCCCGCTCGGCGGGACGGATCGCCGTCCTGCACCGCCGCGGATCGCGCGGACTGGGCCGCGCCTACCGGGACGGATTTCGGTGGGCACTCGAGAACGGCGCCGACGCCATCGTCCAGATGGACGCCGACTTCTCTCATCCCCCGTCCGACGTCACCCGCCTGCTCGAGCGGCTCGCCGAAAGCGACGTCGCCGTTGGATCGCGCTACACGGCGGGCGGAAGCGTCGCCGACGATTGGGGGGCCGGACGCAGGACCCTGAGCCGCTCGGCCAACGCCTACGCCCGAGCGATCCTAGGGCTCCGAACACGGGACGCCACGGCCGGCTTCAAGGCTTGGCGGCGGACGGCCCTCGAGGCCGTGGACCTCGACCGCATCCGTTCGAGAGGCTATCTGTCACAAGTCGAGATGGCCTATGTCAGCGAGCGTCTCGGTCTTCGCATCTCCGAGGTCCCCATCCGCTTCGAAGAGCGCCGCACGGGCCGTTCGAAGATGAGCCTCAAGGTCAAGCTCGAGGCCGCCCTGGGCATCGTCGGCGTCTGGCGGCGGCACCGGCGTATCCGTCCGATCATGGGCCCCGCGGACGGGACAAAGGCGTGAAGAGGCATCTCGCTGCCGCGATCCTCGGCCTGTCGGTCGCCGTCGCGGTCCTGATGGCGATCCTGAGGCCGGTCCCCCACGGTCACCGCTACGATCTGGCCATTCAGCTGACCTTGGGCCTGTTGCTGATCGCGCTCTTCCTCAAGGTCCCCCGGCGCCGGCTGTTCTCCAAGCCCGTGCTGGCCGCGGTCTTCGTCATCGGCCTGACGCTGGGCGTCAACAACCTGGCCAGGATCAAGCCGGGTTCGGAGATCGTCCGGTACTATGGCACGGTCTTCGAAGCGCTGGACACTGGCCGGAATCCCTACGCGGCCGGCACGATCTTCCATATGGACGAGAATGGGACCGCGGTCTACGGCAATTTCAACTACCCCCCGGCCGAGATCTATCCCTATTATTGGGCCTATAAGATCACGGGCCGATGGGACAGCTCCGTCCTCACGGGCACGATGCTCCTGCTCAACGCGCTCGGCTGCGTCATGCTGCTCCTGACGTTCCCCGGGACCCGGGCGGTCGAGCTGGCGGCCTTCTTCCCGTTCTTCATGCTGGGGGAGATCCGGACCAATCCGTCCCTGACCTTCCTCGTCACGGCCGGCCTTGTCGCGCTCATGGTCGGGAAAGGAGACGTCCGAGCCGGATCGGGCCCATCACGATCGCCCTCCTGTTCGGCCTTGGGCTCATGACCAAGTTCCTGGTGTGGCCCCTCATGGCCGCCTACTACTGGAACAGGTTCGATCCGAAGAGACCCGCCTCGCTGGGCCCCATCGCCGGCGGCGGAGGGCTGGCCTTGGGGACTTCGCTCCTGCTCATGGCCCCGTTCGGCGTCATGGCGGTCGTCAAGGAGGCCTTCCTGTTCAACGTCAGCCTGGCTCAGCGGGCCGGCCTGACGACGTTCTATCCCAACGTCCTATCGGGGCCTCTGCGAGCCCTGAGCGCGGGGACGATCTACCCCGTCGTCGCCCTGCTGGTCATGGCCGGCGCGGTCCTCGTCGCCCCCCGGCTCCGCCTCTTCCCGGCCCTGTTGACGGCGGCGTCCGCGTTCCTGTTGGCGGCCCCCACTCCCGAGCCGCAGTTCCTGCCCATCGTTCTCTTCCTGGCTCTCGCGGCCCGATGCCTGGAGCGGGAAGAAGGGGCCATCCCCGCGGGCGAAGGGACCTAGGCAAGGTCATGCTCGTCCGGCTCGCCGGCCGGACCGCGAAGGGCCAGGATCTCGGAGGCGATCTCCTCGATCGGCTTGTTGGTCACGGTCATGACCGTCCAGCCCGCGTGCTGGGCATAGAGCTGGCGGGCCTGCATGAGCTCGATGCGGATGAATTCGGGGTCGGCGTAATCCGGCCCGGCCGCGCCTTTGAGGTATTCCGAGCGCGTCCGCCGCAGCTCGGCCAGCTCCCGGGCGTTCGTGTCCAGGCAGAAGATCCGGTTCGGCGGGACCTTGTCGAGGACGGCCGGCGGCGCCTGGTTCATCACGATCGGGACATTGGCCACGTACCAGCCTTTGAACGCCAGGTAGATGCTGAGCGGCGTCTTGAACGTCCGGGACACGCCGAGCAGGACGATCTCCGCTTTCCGGATGTCCTCGAGCCGTTGGCCGTCGTCGTGCCGGAGCGCGAATTCCATGGTCTCGATGCGCCGGAAGTAGGCCCTGTTCAGCTGGGCGAATACGCCCGGTCTCTCGGCGGGCGAAGCGGCCAAGGTCTCGGTTAGCCGGGCCAGGAGCGGTCCCATCAGGTCGATCGTCTCCACGTCGTGCTCACGGCCGAACCGGATCATGGCGTTCCGGACGGTCTGGGTGACGATCGTGTGGACGATGAAGCCCTTGGCCGCGGCCGCCTCCTGGACGACCTGGATCACCCGTTTCTCGGTCCGGACGTTCGACCGGACGACGATGTCCACCTCCGCGCCGGGGAACTGGGCCAGGGCGGCCCTCAGGATACGCTCCGCGGTGCGCCCCGTGCCGTCGGACACGACATAGATCTTGTTCACCAGGCCTAAGATAGTCTTCCCCGCCGGGGGGAGTCAAACGACGGGCGGACGCTGTCCCCTCGGGGACCGGACTTCAGGCGACAACCTCGACGCCGAGCGGGAACTTGGACAGATGCTCGCAGCCGCCGGCCTGAATGACGATGGGGTTCTCGTATCGGAAGCCGATGGCCTCTTCCGGGCAGGCGTACTGCATGGCGCAGATGACCACCTCGTTCTCGCGATAGCGATGGTCGGGATTGGTCCAGTACGGGAAGGGGCCGTCGTTCATGCCGATCCGCCACTCGTCGCCCATCAATCCGATGCCGTGCTCGAAGCCAGGGACCATGTAGTCGGCGAAGCCCCGGCTCTCGGCGAAGCCGATCATCCGCTCGGCCAGTTCCGAGGGGCTGATGCCGGCCCGGTAGGTCTTCAGGGTCAGGGCCACGATGTCGATGAAGTTGCGGGCGTGCCAGAGCTGCCGGTCGGTGGCAGGGGCGATGAGATAATTGTGCGAATGGTCGCCCAGTCCCAGCATGAACATGGCGTGGATGTCGACCATGAGCGGCTCGCCGGCCCGGAGCTCGCGGCGCGTGGCCGGGGTGCAGGCCCCGCCCGTGAGTCCGGCCCGGTAGCCCGAGGCGATCTCGTTGCCGCCGGTGAACGACCATTCCCACTCGCTCCCGGCCCGGCGCATGGCCAGCGCCGCGAGGCCCGCGATCTCGGTCTCGGTCCGGCCTTTCCAGCCACCGTCGCGCAGGGCGCCGAAGACCGCCTGGTGCCCGACGTCGACGATCCGCGAGGCTTCGCGGAAGCGGGCGATCGTGCCGGGGTCCTTGACGAGCGACAGCCGGTCGACGAGATCATGGGCGTTGACGAGCTCGCAGCCGGCCAGGGCGTCGCGAAAGCGCTCGAACTCATAGTGGGTCAGGTTGCCCTCGGGCAGGTAATTCGACATGCCGCTCTCGATGCCGACGCGGCCCTTCCGGCCTTTGAGCAGGTCCTTGATAAAGTCGGAAATGAGCTCGATCTGGTCCTGGCCGCCCATCGGGGCGAAGCCGAAGACGCGGTCCTCGCCGACCCAGGACTCGTCGGCGACGCGGGCGGCGTCGATGACGAAGGTGAAGGCGGCCGGCAGTCCCTGGGACGGCACCACGACGAAGCTCCGCCAGGGGCAGAACGCGTCGAGGACCCAGGACAGGGTCCGCAGGCGGGAGCCGAGGTAAACGTCGATCCCGGCCCGGCCCATGTCCGCTTGCAGGGCCCGGACGCGGCCGGGGTGGTCGATGAAATAGGGGCTGGCCGGGTCGATGGGCTTCACGCGGGCCTCGTCAATAGACCGCCGGGATGCCGGCCAGGACCTTGTTGAGCCGGTCGGCGATCGCGGCCAGCTTGAGCGCCTTGATCATGTTGCCTTTGAGCCGGAGCTGGCCGGTCATCAGAGCCTTCTGCGACCCCAGCTCGGCCCGCGAGATCTGGGCGAAGACGTCGTAGGTGCCGGTGATGCGGAACTCCGCATCCGGCGGCTCTCCGGTGCCCAGCGCGATCTCGGCCAGGGCCCCGTCCTCGAAGCGGAAGAGCAGGTACTTGCTTCCGCCGCCGGGGCAGTCGAGGTAGATGTTCGACATCGACGAGGTGACGTGGTTCATCTTCTCGGGGGTCAGCTCGGCCTTGAGGCGCTTCTCGGCCTCGGCCCGCCATTCCTCGGTGAGATATTGGAGTGGGGCATGGGATGCTCCTTTCGGTGAGTTCCGCAGAGAACGATATAGACCAGGGCGCGGGCCGTGTCAATCCGAAGCGACGCTAGGGCTTTTTCGCGTTCGTCGGCGTCCTCCCGGTCGTTACCGAGAACGGATGAGCCGCACCGGGCCGAAGAGGCCGGAATCGGCGAATTCGCCGTAGCTGTTGTTGATCAGGTTGGCCACCCGGACGCGGATCTCGTTCGGGCCGGGGCGAAGGGCCGCGCCGATCTCGAACACGTGCGGGCCCCAGAGCCGCGCGCCGCAGCTTCGGCCGTTGACCCAAACCTCGGCCGCGTGGGCGACGCGGCCGAGGTCGAGGCGCATGTCCGGTTCGGGCTGGTCGACGGCGACCGTCTTGACGTAGTCCAGGAGTCCGCTGAACTTCTTGAGGCCCCAGGCCGACCAATCTTCGAGCGGCTTCTCGACGCCCTTCATGAAGGCGGCCGGCGGGACGGACGGGAATTCCATGACCGGCTGGATGGCCGGATCGAAGGTGACCATCCAGGGCCCCTCGACGGCGGCGACGACATCGAGCTCGGGCCGACGCTCGGGAGGGCCGGCGAGCGCCTGGCTCCGAGGATCGAAGACCAGCCAGTAAGCTTCATAAGGCTTGAACACCAGGGCCAGGGTGCTCCCCTCGGCGCCGTCCGTCGAGGGCACGGGGCGGACCCGGCCCGTTTCGCAGTCCCAGATCGAGGCGGCGCCGTGCGCGTCCCGCACGGAAAGTCTCGCCCGATTGCCAGCCGTCGGCGTTGTTCA
The DNA here is from genome assembly GCA_963807525.1 of Candidatus Aminicenantota bacterium. GTDB lineage: Bacteria > Acidobacteriota > Aminicenantia > Aminicenantales > Saccharicenantaceae > RBG-16-66-30. The sequence goes on from CAWECI010000008.1 coordinate 50,290, forward strand.
CCAGCCAGTAGAAGTCGCGGCCGTCGATGCGGCGGTGGTGACGGAGCATCGGGAAGTCCCCCGACCGGAACGTCACCTGGCGTTCAAGACCGACCGGCTCGGGACCCGCGGCCCACAGGGTCTTGAGCCCACCGCCCCCGACAGCCGTGAAGGCCGGCTGCGCGCGCAACGAATCCATCAGTTCCTTCATCAGGGCATCGCCGACGCCGTGCTCGGCCGACGCCGCCGGCAGCTCGCCCAGAGCATAGACGCGGCCCCCGGCCTTGGCGAACAGCACCATCTTGCGGGCCGTTTCGAGGGGCAGGATGTCGAGCGGGGGCAGGACCAGCGTCCGAAAGACGAAGGGGCCCCGGACCAGCGCCCCCGCCTTGACGCCCATCTCGCGGAGGTAGAAGCGATCGCCGACAAGGAACTCGATCCCCCGCGCCGTGAGGTCGTCGATCGCCTGGGAATAGGCCTTGTCGATCGCGTTGATCCTCTTGCCGGCCTCGCCCGTCTCGGGAAAGGACCACATGCTGACGTCCAGGAGCCCCGCGTCGGCCTGGATCCAGGCCGATTCGATCGGATTGTAGAGCAGGACGTCGGGCACGGCGTGCCCCATGGAGTTGATGAAGCTCGCCCGCCGGACGAAATCCGTCCACAGGTGGAGATAAGGGAACATCGGGTTCTCGGCGTACCAATCGGGCGGCCACGGATTGCCGGCGAGCTTGCGGGTCGTGAACACGCCGTGGGGGATGACGTGGCTCATGCCCCAGGCGGTCACGGCGTTGGCGGCCTGCTTGAGAAAAGGCGGGTTGAACGTGCCCCACGGGGTCCCCTCGAACGCGCCCGCGCCCATGAGCTCGGTCGTCGCCCGGACGTCCCCGAACTCGGCCACCGACTCGGTCTCCTTGAAGTCGTGCACGCGGAGCGGCTTGCGGCCGAGGCAGTCCTGGCCCGGCATGGTCACGCTGCGCAGCATCTTGAGATGATCGCCGACGGCCGAGACCTCCGGTTGCAGGCCCTCTTCCCAGAAATGGATGGTCGTGTACATGCCGTGCCGTTCATGCCAATCGGTCACGGCCCGGTACGTCTCGGCGTAGATGTCGGAGACGAGGTCGAACCATTCCCAGCGGGCCCGGGCGAATACGCCCTCGGCGTCCCGGTCGACCGCGAGCGGCAGCCAGAGCCGGATGTCGCGGCCGTAGCGCTCCCGGTAGCGTTCGTCCAGGGTCGCGGACCAGGCCAGGCCCCAGCCGTAATCGCCTTCGTTGTCGATGAAATCGCCGGGAACGGAGCGGCCCAGCTTGTCCCCGAGGCGGCGGGCATAGGGCTCGAGCGCCGTTTCGATGAACTTGGGCCCCAGCCGGGCGTCGAGGTAGTTGACGTCCGAGCCGTCGGCGCCCGGGTGGCTGTAGGTGTTGAAGACGTAGACGCGCCAGGTCCCGCCGGCAGGGGCTGTCCAGGAAAAGGGCTCGCCGCCGCCGAGGACCCGAAGTGTCCGGCTGAGGATCAGGGATCCCGGGCCCCTCTCGGCCGCGACGACAAAGAACGAGGCCGGGACCCGGATGTCCGATCCGCCCGGGGCTTCGAACGTCGTCCAGCTCAGGGACACGGCTTTGAGCTCCGGGTTGGCCTTGAGGATGCGGCCGTTGGCCCGAAAGCTCGGCCACCAGTATTCGTCGCAATAGCCGAGGTAGGCCCGGCGGGCCTCGGCCTCTCTGAGGGCGCCGTCGAACGACGCGAACCAGGGGTCGCCCAGCCATTCCGAGTCGGGAAGATCGGGCGTGCCGACCATGGACCGCCGGGCATGGGCATACCCCGGGTTGAAGCGCTGGCTGAGCAGGACCCGCGACATCCCGGCCATCTTGGCCGGATCGAGGGGCTCGTCCCAGAACCAGAAGATGAAGGGGGCATAGATCATGTCCGGGTCCACGAACGAGGCCCGGAGCGTCTCGAACGGGACCGTGATCCTGGCCCCCCGATTCGCGGGCCGGGCCGGAGCGGGAGGTCCGGGCTTCGTGCAGGACGGAGAGAGGGCCAGCACGCTGACGAGGAGCGCGAGGCCAAGGAACCGCGAATGGACCGGGATTCTCGACATGGCTGCCTCCTTCATGCCGCCGGAACGATCAAGCCGAAGGTCCGCCCTTCCGGCCGTACAGATCCGTGTGAAGATATTTCAGTCCGGAGTCGACCATCAGCGTGACCACGGTCGCGCCAGGTCCCAGCCGTTCGGCCAGCTTGACCGCGGCGAGAACGTTCGCGCCCGACGAGATCCCGCCGAACAGGGCCTCCTCGCGGGCCAGCCGCCTGGCCATGTCCTTGGCCTCGGCCGTGGAGACGGCGACGATGTCATCCACCAAGTCCGGGTCCCAGAGCGGCGGCGTGTAGCCGATCCCGACCCCTTCGATCTTGTGCGGTCCCGCGGACCCGCCGCTCAGGACCGGCGATTCGGCCGGCTCCACGGCCGCGATCCGCAGGCCGGGCTTATGGCGCTTGAGGGCGGTCGCAACGCCGCGGAGAGAGGCCGCCGTGCCCACGGCGTGAACGAAGGCATCGACCTCGCCGGACGTCTGGCTCCAGATCTCCTCGCCGAGAGGAAAATAGCCCGCGATGCTATCGATGTTCCGCAGCTGGTCGGTCCAGAACGTGTGCGGTTCCCGGCTCAGCTCGCGGGCGGCCTCGACCATGTCCAGGATGAGCGTCTTGGTGGTCAGTCCCCCCTCGCTGGGGACGAGGGTCAGCTCGGCGCCGAGCGCGGCCATCTGATCCAGCTTCTCCCGGCTGAAAGCGTCCGAGGTGACGATCCGAAGGCGGTAACCTTTGGCCGCGCAAACGAGGGCCAGGGAGGCCCCGGTGCTGCCGCCGGTGTATTCGACGACCGTGTCGCCCGGCTTCAGACGGCCGTCCGCTTCGGCCTTGGAAATGACGGCCGCGGCCATCCGGTCCTTGAGACTGCCGGTGGGGTTCTCCCATTCGAGCTTGACCAGCACCTTCGCGTGACCCGGAGGAACGATCTTGTTGAGGCGGACGAGGGACGTCCTCCCGATCGCTTCGAGGATGTTCATGGGCCTCTCCCTCATGGTCCCGAGGATGGGCGAAGTCTAGCACGGCCCGCCGTCCGTTGTCACGATGCCGCGGCGGGCGGCGTATTATAATAGGAACGCCCTCCCGGCGGGCCGGGAGTTCAAGAGGAGTCGCTATGATCCGTCGTCTCTATGCCTTGGCTCTGATCGGGGTCGCCCTGGCCGGCGCGGCGTTCGCTGCGCATCCGGATCCGGTCCCCGCCGTCTCTCTTGAGGACCGCATCACGGGTTACATCGCCCCCTATGTGCGAACCAATAACTTTAGCGGAGTCATCCTGGTCACCAAGGACGGCCGCCCGCTCTTCCGCCGCGGATACGGCTATGCCGTGCGGGAATTCGATGTTCCCGTGACGCCTGAGACCAGATTCCAGATCGCTTCGGTCTCGAAGTCGTTCACGGCGGCGGCGATCATGCTGCTCGAACAGCGGGGCCGGCTCCGGACGTCCGATCCGGTCGCCCGCATCCTCCCCGGCTATCCGAATGGGGAACGGATCACCCTCCATCATCTCTTGACCCATACGTCGGGGATCCCGAACGTGAACGGGTTCCCCGATTACGACACGAAGTCCCGGTTTCCGCAGGGTCTCGGCGAAATCCTGTCCTGGTTCAAGGACCGGCCTCTCGATTTCGAGCCGGGAACGCGATATGCCTACAGCAACTCGAACTACAACGTCTTGGCCGCGGTCATCGAGCGGGTCTCGGGACGCTCCTACGGAGCGTTCATGGCCGAGAACATTTTTGACCCTCTTGGCCTGCGGGACACGGCTCATCATGGCGACGCCCAGGCGGTCATTCCCCGGCTGGCCGCGGGCTACGCGCCCGCGGGTGGCGACGGCCTCGAGCGGGCGCCTTATCTCGACTGGTCGATCAAGACCGGCAACGGGTCGATCTTCTCGACGGCCGACGATCTGGCTAAGTGGGACGAAGCGCTCTATGGCGATACGCTCTTGAACGGGATATCGCGCGAGAAGATGTTCACGGAGCAGGCCGCCGGCGTCGGCTACGGATGGTTCGTCCGGAAGGGCGCCCGCCGCTCACTGGCATCGAACGGGCGAGCCCCCGGGTTCTCAGCCAGCGTCGAGCGGTTCCCGGACGAACGGGTCTGCGTCGTCGTTCTCTCGAACCTTTACTCGAGCCTCAGCCAGAGCATGGCCGGCGACATCGCCGCGATCGTCTTCGGCGAGGACCGCCAGCCCCTGATCCCCGCGACCCCGGTGGTCGTCCCCGCGGCGGAAATGGACCGCTATCTCGGCCGCTTCGCGTTCGGGCAGGACTTCTCCTTCAATCCCGGAGTCTCCATAGAGATCAAGCGCGACGGCCCGTGGCTCGTCATGGCCGCCGGGGGAGCGACAGGAACGACCTATCTCATTCCCGCTGGAAACGGGCGGTTCATCGACCGGGCCTATGGGGGCATCGTATCGTTTGACAAGACTCCCGGCACAAAGGCCGCCTTCCTGGTCTGGAACTTCGGCCGGGATTTTCAGGCCAACCGGGTCCGCTAAAACCTGATCCAGGCGGACCCCCGCCGTTTTCTGGCCCTAAGGACCCTTGGCACGTCGCTTGCTTATCCTCAATGGAAGAGCTATTTCTGCGCCCACCCTCTTCGTGGCGGTGGTCGGTTCTTTGGCCCGGGGCCGCGGCTAGAGACAGGAAAAGGGGAAGATGATGAAGCTATCCAAACAGAAAGGCCGGCTTCTGCTCGGGATCTGGCTCGTCCTCATGGGGCTCGTCCAGCTGCTGGATCTCAGCTTCGTGGGCCTGCGCCCGATCATGGGCGTGCTGGCGATCGCCGCCGGGATCCTGGTCGCGCTCCACGAGTGAACGGCCGGGCCGCCGGGTTCGCGCTCAGGCGCCGCGGGGCGCTCGCTCCAGATATTCTTTGAGGACGACGGCGCTGTTGCGCCGCTCGTCTTTCGCGGCGTAGACGAATGTGACCGGCCGCTTCTCTTGCCGGATCCGGGCCCGCAGCCGCTCGATCTCATCCTCGTTGCGGCGCAGCTCGGTCATGTACCGGCGCCGGAACTCCGGCCACTTCTCCGGGTCGTGGCTGTACCACTTTCGAAGCGCTTGGCTGGGCGCGATATCCCGGAACCACTCGTCGACGGCCGCCTTGTCCTTGGTCAGGCCGCGCGGCCAGAGCCGCTCGACGAGCAGCCGGAGGCCGTCCTCCTTGGACGGGGCTTCGTAAGCGCGCTTGAGACGGATGGGCATGTTCCCCTCCCCTTTTCCGGACCTGAACGCGCAGGTCCTTTCGGGCCCTCTATTTTCATTATAGCAGGGGGTCCGTCTATCCTCCCCTGAAGGACGCCATCCTGCCCCTCGGGACAAGGCGGGCCGGAAGAGCTGCTGTCCTCTTCGCCCCTCCCTGAGCCGCCCCGAAGCGGCCCCTGGATCATCTGGCATGTTTGTTGCTTTTCCCTTCATTGAAGGAGACTGGGGAGTTCACGACTTGCGCGGCTCAGGCGGAGAATGGTCGGCCAAGAGGAGGTTCGGGCTGGCCGTGCTGTCGGCCGGGGTCCTGATGGTGGCCATAGCCCGGCCTCTTCCCAGCGCCGAAACCCGGGCCGGGGCGGCCGGGCCCGGTCTCACGGAGCATATCGGGGCTCTCATCCCCGCGGACATCCTGGCCGTCGACGATCAAGGCCGAACGGTCAGGCTGGCCGATCTCCTGGACCGGCCGGCCGTCCTGACGCTTGTGTACTACACCTGCGAGCATATCTGCCCGCTCGTTCTCGGAGCGCTGGGCCAGCTCGCGTCCGACATGCCGCTCCGGCCCGGCGCCGATTACCGGCTGATCACGCTGAGCTTCGACGCCTCCGATACGCGGGCCGAAGCGGCTGCCGCCAGGCTCAATTACACCAAGCCCCTGGGCCCCAAGCTGCCGGCGGACGCCTGGTCGTTCCTGACGGCCTCGACCGAGGACATCGCCCGCCTGACGGGCGCGCTCGGCTTTCGCTTCGAGCCGGACGTCCACGGCTTCATCCATCCGTCCGTCCTCGTGATCCTCGGGCCGGGCGGGCGGATCGCGGGCTACGTCCATGTGACCCGGACGGCTTACGGGGTGGGCTACCCGGTGACGTTCTCGCCGATGGCGATCGCCGCGGACCTGCAAAGGGCCGGCGCGGCGGAGCCGGCGGGTCCCGATCCGGCTCCCCTGCTGTTCTGCTATCCCCATGAGCCCCCGGCCCACGCCAAGTTCTATGGCCTGATGACGGCCATGGGAGTGGGCACGCTCGTCCTCCTGGCCGCCTTCTTCGTTTACATGTCCGTTCTATGGAAGCGCCCGCGGCCGGGCGCGGGAGGCGCCTGATGCCCGACCAACCCCCGCCCGGGGTCCGGACCGAGCCGCCCTACTGGGTCGACACTGGCCGCTATCACGGCCTAGCCGCCTGGATGATGTCGACCGACCATAAGCGCATCGGCATCATGTACCTGGTCGCGTTGCTCTCCTTCTTCTCCGTCGGCGTCTTCCTCGGCTTCCTGATGCGCCTGAACCTCCTCGCGCCCGGAGCGTTCATCAAAGCCCAGACTTACAACGAGCTTTTCACCATGCACGGCCTCATCCAGATCTTCCTGTTCATCATTCCCGGCGTGCCGGTGGCCTTCGGCAACTTCTTCCTGCCCATCCTCATCGGGGCGAAGGACATGGCCTTCCCGCGGCTCAACCGGCTGTCGTGGTGGCTCTACGTCGCCGGGGCCTTCATCGTCCTCCTCTCGCTCGTCATCCAGGGCAGGCCGCCGGACACGGGCTGGACCTTCTACGCCCCGTATAGCATCCGCACGGCGACCAGCGTCAGTGTGGCCGTCTTCGGCGTCTTCGTCCTGGGCTTCTCCTCGATCCTGACGGGCCTCAACTTCGTCACCACCATCCACCGGCTGCGGGCCCGGGGCATGGGCTGGTTCCACATGCCCGCCTTCTGCTGGACGCTCTACGCCACCGGCTGGGTCCAGATGCTGGCGACCCCGGTCCTGGCCATCACCCTGGTCTTCCTCGTCCTCAGCCGGGTCTTCGGCATCGGCTTCTTCGATCCGGCCCGGGGCGGCGACCCCATCCTCTTCGAGCATCTCTTCTGGACCTATTCCCACCCGGCCGTCTACATCATGCTCCTGCCGGCCATGGGCATCATCAGCGAGGTCATGCCGGTGTTCTCCCGCAAGTCCCTGTACGGCTACGTCGCCGTGGCCATGTCCGCCCTGGGCATCGCCATCGTCGGCTACGCGGTCTGGGGGCACCACATGTTCACCAGCGGCATGAGCGACACGGCCCGGGTGATCTTCTCGTTCCTGACGTTCCTCGTGGCGGTGCCGAGCGGGGTCAAGGTCTTCAACTGGATCTCGACCCTCTACAAGGGATCGATCAAGCTCGACGCGCCGCTCATCTTCGCGCTGTCGTTCATCTTCCTGTTCTCGATCGGCGGCCTGACGGGCCTCATCATCGGCTCGCTGGCCCCCAACCTCCACGTCCACGGCACCTACTTCATCGTCGCCCACTTCCACTACGTCATGTTCGGCGGGGCCGGCTTCGCCATCCTGGCGGCCCTCCATTACTGGTTCCCCAAGATGTTCGGCCGGATGTACAACGAGCGGCGGGCCAAGCTCGGCTGGCTGTTCCTGTTCGTCGGCTTCCAGTTCCTCTATTTCAGCATGTTCATCCTGGGCTACAAGGGCATGCCCCGGCGCTATTTCGACTATCCGCCGGAGTTCCGCACGCTCAACATCGTCTCCACGGTCGGGTCCTGGATCCTGGTCACCGGCCTGATCATCATCGCGGTCAACCTGCTGCGCTCCCTGCGCCACGGCCCGCCGGCCCCCGCCGACCCGTGGGGAGGCAAGACCTTGGAATGGCGCATTCCCTCGCCGCCGGCGGCCGAGAACTTCCGGACCCCGCCGGTCATCCCGGACACGCCCTACGACTATGGGCCGGAGTGAGGCCATGGACGAGACCCGGACCCCGATCCTGACCGGCGCCGCCGGACGGGAGGGCGTCGACGAGCTCGGCAAGAGGACCGGGATGTGGTTCTTCCTCTTCACCGAGCTCCTCTTCTTCGGCGGCATGTTCCTCCTGTACTCGATCTACCGCTACAAGTTCGCGGCGGATTTCCATCGCGCGGCGGCCGACGAGAACCTGGTCCTGGGTTCGGTCAACACGGCCATCCTCCTGACCAGCAGCCTGGCCATGGTCCTGGCCGTCGCCGCGGTCCGCCGCGGCCAGATCAGGCGGTCCCTCGGATTCCAGCGGGCGACGATCTCGCTCGGGACCGTGTTCCTCGTCATCAAGGGGATCGAGTGGGGGGCCAAGATCGCCCGGGGCATCTATCCGAACGGGCCGACGCTCCTGTCCTTGGGCCAGGGCGAGATCCTCTTCTTCGGCCTCTACTTCACGATGACCGGCCTCCATGCCCTCCACGTGCCTCATCGGCATCATGGTCATCGCCTTCATGATCCGCTTCACCAAGCGGGGGCGTCATCGGACCCGACCGTTATGCCCGGCTGGAGAACACCGGACTCTACTGGCATTTCGTGGACATCGTCTGGGTCTATCTCTTTCCGCTTGTTCTATCTGATCACATAGGAGGACGCCCATGACGGGACCGGCGCCCGGACGGAGGCCTGACGAAACGGCCCTCGCGCCGACCGGGACCTATGTCGCGGTCTGGGCCGCCCTCCTCGTTCTTCCTCGGCCTGACCATCGTCGTGGCCAAGGTCCGCCTGGCGCCGTTCGGCGCCGCGGCCAACCTGCTGATCGCCACGATCAAGGCCGGGCTCGTCCTGACCTGTCTTCATGCATCTCCGGTCGGAGGGCCGGTTCCTGAAGATCATGCTGGGCGTCGCGCTCGCGGCCTTGACCCTGATCATCATGCTGACGTTCAGCGACGTCCTGTTCCGGAGGTAGACGGATGTTCCCGGGGGCGGCGGTATCGACGGGCAAGGTCGACAGCGCCTTCTTCTTCATCGTGGCCTCGTCGGCGACTGCTGCTCCTCCTCGTGACGGCCGATGATGATCATCTTCGTCGTGCGCTACGGCCACCGGCGCCGGCCGCATCCCCAGCCCGTGAAGGACAACGTGGCGTTGGAGATCGTCTGGACGGTCATCCCGCTCGGCCCTGGTCATGGTCATGTTCTATTTCGGCTACGTCGATTTCGAGTTCATCCGCAATCCGCCCGCCGGGGCGATGCCGGTCCAGGTCACGGCGAGGCAGTGGTCGTGGCTCTTCCGCTATGCCAATGGGCGCGAAGACGACGTCCTGCGCGTGCCCCTCGGCCGGCCGGTCGCGCTGAGCATGACCTCGGTGGACGTCCTCCACTGCCTGTACATCCCGGCTTTCAGGATCAAGGAGGATTGCGTGCCCGGCATGACCACGCACCTCTGGTTCGACGCCGACGCGGCCGGGACCTATGAGATCTTCTGCACCGAGTACTGCGGCGTCGGCCACTCGCACATGAGAAGCCAGTGCATCGTCATGCCGGCGGCGGATTTCGACAAGTGGTACGCCGCGCCTGAGGAGGCCGGACTGGCGGCCGCGGGGCTCAAGATACTCAAGAGCAAGGGCTGCCTCGGCTGTCATTCGATCGACGGGTCGCGGAAGGTCGGCCCGACCTTCAAAAGCCTGATCGGGCTTCAACAGGCGGTTACGGCGGCCAGCCGGGCCAGGACGGTCACGGTGGACGCCGAATACGTCAGGCAATACGTCCTCCGGCCGAACGTCGACGTCGTCAAGGGCTATCAGCCCATCATGCCCAATATCCCGGTGACGAATGAAGACCTGGACGCGATCATCGGCTATCTGGAGACCCTCAGATGAGATTCCTGGCTCTCTGCAAGCCGGTCCTGGCCGGCCTCGCCGCGGCGGCCGCCGCGGCCGGCTATCTCGTCGTGGCGCCGCACCGGCCGGCCGGCGCCGTCTGGGCGGGACTGGGCACGCTACTGCTGGCCGCCGGGGCCGCAGCGCTCAACCAATATCAGGAGCGCGAGATCGATCGCCGCATGGACCGGACGAGGGACCGGCCCATCCCCTCGGGCTTGGTCCGTCCCGAGCTGGCCCTGGTCTTTTCGGCCCTCCTCCTTGGCGCCGGCCTGGTCGTCCTGAGCCGCGGCGGGACCCGGCCGGTCCTGCTGGGAGCTCTGGCCGCGGCCTGGTACAACGGGGTCTACACGCCTCTCAAGAGGATAAGCCCGATGGCCGTGGTCCCGGGCTCGCTCTCCGGAGCCCTGGCGCCGGCCGTGGGCGCGGCCTTTGCCGGGGCCCGCTTCGACGACCCCCGGGTGCTCTTGCTGGCGCTGCTCCTGTTCATTTGGCAGATCCCTCATTTCTGGCTCATCGTCCTCGACCGGGTCCGGGAGTTCCGCGAGGCCGGCCTGCCCAACCTGCTCGACGTCCTGTCGGAGACGCAGGCCCGGCGTGTCGTCGTTCATTGGGTCCTGGGGACGGCGGCCGCGTCGCTCGTCGTCGCCGGCTGGGGCGCGGTCGTCTTCCCGGCCACGCGCTGGGCCGTGCTGGCGCTGTCGCTCTGGCTGGCCGGCCGGGCCCTCTGGTTCCGCGCCTCGCCCCTGCGCCTCGAGCGGTCCCTGTTCCGGACCATGAACATCCATATGGCCATGCTGCTTCTCGCCATCGCCGTCGACAGGCTGTTCCTGTGAGCGGCGAGGAAACGAGGCCCTGATCATGAGGGTCGCGATCGACCGCGACCAGTGCATCTCCTGCGGGGCGTGTTACGGGGAATGCCCCCAGGTCTTCGAAGAGAACGGCGACGACTCCTGGAGCCAGGTCACGGGGCCTTATCGCGTGGACGGGAACATCGCCGTCGGCGAGATCCCCGCGGATCTCGAAACCTGCGCCAAGAACGGGGCCGATGTCTGCCCCGTCTCCATCATCCACCTCGGCTGAGGGCCAAACCCCCTTCCGCGCGGGACCCTGCGGCGCTCCCGCCGGGCAGGCCTGACGGCGGGTCAGCCCGGCGCCGGGCCGCGGCCCGGACCGTCAGTACCGGAGCCGGTTCCCGCGGCGGGACGGCGGATACTGGTCCAGCATCTGGCCCAGGATCTTTTCGAGCTCGCGGTCGCTGAAATTGTGCCTGGCCGGACCGCCGTAATAATAATCGTAGAGGGCCTTGTCGGCCACGCCGCGCCAGACAAGCTCGTGGGTCTTGGCGTCGACAAAGTCCAAGACCAGCGTTCCCTGGGTGTAGGCATAATCATCGGTGGCACCCAGGTACGGCCAGTAATAGCCCCAGCGGGGCCCGTACCAGTACCCCCAGCCCGTGATGTCGACGCGCTCCTTGAAGCCGACATAGTAATTGATCAGGATATCCGGGTTCTCCTTGGCCGGGGTCAGGCCTTTGTCGGCCAGGATCTCATTGGTGACATCTTGGATGCGCTTGCCCAGCAGCGGGTTGCGATCGACGGCTCCCCGGGCGGTGTCCGGCATCTTCTCCGGCTTGGCCATCCAATCGAACGTCTTGTAGGTCGTGAACGGCGCTCTCCGGTCGAAATCCTCGCTGACTTGGATCGTCGAGCAGCCGACCAGGACGAGCAGGGACGCGGCACAGACTGCCAAAATAGTTCTTCTCATGTCTCCCCCCTTACGATATCCATTGTAGGCCCTCGGCGGCCGGTCCGCAAACGCCGGAGCTGGGGTCGGCCGCCGGATTGTGCTAGAATGACGCCGCTGTGTTCGAGCATCGGAACGAGCCGCTCCTGCCTCTCCGGCACTTCTGGCGCCGCCAGGTCGTCCATATCCTCATCGGCCTGGGGATCATCGCCGCCTCGCTCGGTCTGGGGGTGACCGGCTATCACGTCTTCGAGAACCTGCCCGTCCTCGATGCCCTGGTCAACGCCTCGATGATCCTGGGCGGGATGGGGCCGGTCAACCCGATCCTGACCCCCGCCGGCAAGATCTTCGCCTCGTTCTACGCCCTCTATTCCGGCATCGTCTTCCTCGTCGTCGTGGGCGTCATGATGGCGCCCCTGATCCACCGCCTGCTCCACCGGCTGCACCTCGACGAGAAGCGGCCGCACGCCTGATCCTCCCCGGGCTCAAGGGATCAGGACGATCTTGCCGTAGGCCGGGCTCTCCATGATCGTATGATGGGCCCGGGGCGCTTCAGCCAGGGGCATCTCCTCGCCAACGACCGGACGAAGCGCGCCCTGGCGGAGGCCGGCCTCGAGCGCGGCGAAGATCTCGGCCTTTTCACTGTCGGTCGTTTTGTAAAGCGTCAGGCCGAGGATCGTCGCCTGGCTCCACATGATGTCCCGCGGCGTGATCTCGACGCGGCCGCGGCTGCCGATAATGACCAGGCGGCCGCCGGGGGCCAGGACCTGGAGGTCCCTGTCGAGGTTGACGTTGGCCAGCATCTCCAGGAGGACATGGACGCCCCGGTTACCGGTCAGGGCGGGCAGCTGATCGAGATAGCCGGGCGTCCGGTGATCAAGGACGTGATCGGCCCCCTGCTCCCGGACGAGCCTCCGGCCGCGCTCGCTCCCGGCCGTCCCGATGACGGTCAGGCCGGCGGCATGGGCGAGTTGGACGGCGGCCGTGCCCACCCCGCCCGAGGCCCCGTGGACAAGGACCGTCTCGGCCAGCCGCGCCTGGGCCCGCTTGAAGAGGGCCCGGTAGGCGGTGCCGTACGGGATGTAGATGCCGGCCCCCTGGCTGAAGGTCACGTTCTCCGGCAGCGGATGGACCTGTCCCTCGTCGCACAAGGCCAGCTCGGCGTAGGCGCCCGAGATCGTCCCGGACGTATAGACGCGGTCGCCAGCCTTGACCCGGGTGACGCCTTCGCCGGCCGACTCTACGAGGCCGCCGGCGTCCGAGCCGGGCGTGAACGGCAGCACCGGCCGCCGGCCGTAGGCGCCTGACCTCGAGTAGGCGTCCGTCGGATTGACGCCCGCGGCCTTGACCCTGACCACGACCTGCCCAGGTCCCGGGCGCGGATCGGCGGTCTCGGCCAGCGTCATGACCTCCGGCGGGCCGAATTCGTGGACACGGATCGCTTTCATGGCTCCCCCCTTTTCGTATTCGCCCGATGAGGGCGTCAGGTCCGGGCGGTCCTGCGGCCCTGTGGGCGTCAGGCCGGCGGCGGACCCGCCGGCGGAGGCGGCGCGGACGGGGGCTGAGGTCGCCGCCGCCTCGACACGGCGATAAGGATGATGCCCGCGACGACCGCGATGGCGCCATAGATCGCCCAGTGGATATCCCCGGTCATGAAACTTCCTGGAAGGACGTTGACGCCCTGCAGGATCCAGACGGCGCCAAGGATGATGAGCAGGATGCCGATGACGGTGATCAGGGCTCTCATGATCCCCCCTTCAGAGGCCGCTAGCCGAACCCTCCTCTATTATAGCGGAAACAGCCGTCTTGACAGGCACCGACGGGGCGAATTATCTTTCGCGGGACGGGAGGACAACATGAGAACGACCGCCCTGGCCCTGGTCGCCATCGTAACTTTCGCGGCCGCCGCCGCGGCCGCCGAGATCCATGTCGCCGTGACCGGCAGGGACTCGAACCCGGGGACCGCGGCCGCGCCGCTGCGGACGATCCAGCGCGCGGCGGATCTCTCCCGGCCCGGCGATATCATCACCGTGCACGCCGGCGTCTACCGCGAACGGGTCCATCCGCCCGTCGGCGGCATCTCGGAGACGCGGCGGATCACCTATCAGGCCGCGCCCGGCGAAAGGGTCGAGATCAAGGGGTCCGAGATCGTCAAGGATTGGGTCCCGGTCCGGGACGGGGTTTGGAAGGCCGTCATCCCCAACTCCTTCTTCGGCGCCTTCAATCCCTACGCCGACCTCATCCGCGGCGATTGGTTCGAGCCCAAGGGCCGGGCCCATCACACCGGGGCCGTCTACCTCGACGGCGAGTGGCTGACCGAGGCGGCCCAGCTGGACGACGTGCTCAAGCCCGCGGGTCCGTCGCCGCTGTGGTTCGGCCGGGTCGACACGGACGCGACCACGCTCTGGGCCCAATTCGGGGCTATCGACCCGCAGGCCCATCTGATCGAGATCAATGTCCGCCCGACCGTGTTCTTCCCGGACAAGACCGGCGTCGACTACATCACGGTCCGCGGCTTCATCCTGCGGCAGGCGGCCACGAATTGGGCCCCGCCGACGGCCGGCCAGCCCGGCCTCATCGGGCCGCACTGGAGCAAGGGCTGGATCATCGAGAAGAACGTCATCAGCCACTCGGTCTGCTCGGGCGTCTCGCTCGGCAAGTACGGGGACGATTTCGACAACACCTCGAAGGACACCGCCGAGGGCTACGTCAAGACGATCGAGCGGGCCCTGGCCCACGGCTGGCACCAGGGCACGGTCGGGGGCCACATCGTCCGCGACAATGTCATCTCCCACTGCGAGCAGGCCGGGATCGTCGGCAGCCTGGGCGCGGCCTTCAGCGTCATCACCGGCAATACCATCCACGACATCCATGTCCGGCAGCTGTTCACCGGGGCGGAGATGGCCGGCATCAAGCTCCACGCCGCGATCGACGTCGTCATCGGCGGCAACCACATCTACCGGACCGTCCGGGGGCTGTGGCTCGACTGGATGGCCCAGGGCACGCGGGTGACCGGCAATCTCTTTCACGACAACCTGAACGAGGACCTGTTCGTCGAGGTGGACCACGGGCCGTTCCTGGTGGACAACAACGTCTTCCTGTCGCCGAAGACCCTGCTCTCGGTCTCCCAGGGCGGGGCCTATGTCCACAACCTCATCGCCGGGGCCATCCAAAGCATCGCCTTTGACGCCCGGCAGACCCCGTTCCTCAAGGCCCACTCGACCGACCTCTCGGGGATGCACGACAACCCCTTCGGCGACGACAAGTACTTCAACAACCTGTTCATCGGCCCGGCCGATCTGAGCCTCTACGACCAGGCGCCCTTAGCGGTGAAGATGGACGGCAACGTGTTCCTGGAGGGGGCCAAGCCGTCGATCCGCGAACCCGGTCCGGTCGTGAGGCCGGCCTATGATCCCGGCCTGAAGCTGGTCGAAAAAGCGGACGGCTTCTATCTACGACTCAAGCTGGACGAGCCGCTCGACGGCAGAACGCGCCGCTTGGTCACGACGGAGCTTCTGGGAACGGCCACGATCCCGGACCTGCCCTACGAGCAGGCCGATGGTCAGCCGGTCCGGATCGACATCGACCATCTGGGAAAGGCGCGGGATCCGGGGCACCCGACGCCCGGCCCGTTCGAGAGGCTCAGGACGGGACAGCTCGAGCTGAAGCTCCGCTAGCGGAGGCGAGAGCGAAGGCCCTTCCCTACTTCTTGACCTCGACCAGGTCGGCCCCGCAGGAGCACTTGCCCGGCTTCTGGCTGATCGTGCCGCAGGCGCACGAAGGACCGCAGCCACACATGTATTTGCCGACTGTTTTGAAGGTCTGCTCCTTGCCGCCGATGACAAGCACCGCCGTTCCCGCGCCGACGGACTTGACCTTGGCCTTGACCAGCGGCTGGCCGCAGGCGCAGGTCCCGGGCTGGCGCGACAAGGTCTGGCAATCGCATCCCGCTCCGCAGCCGCAGGCAAAGATCTCGTCTCCGGGCTTGAGGACCAAGCGGCTCCGGTCCTGAGCCATGAGCAGCACGGCCGCCCCAACGGCGATGAGGATGCCGAGAACCGCGAAAGACGTTCTCTTCATGTCTTCCCCCTTGATGATCAGATGTCCTATCCGATCTCCATCGTACCACCTCCCGGCCTGAGCTCAAAGCCCGGTCAAAGAGCCCCGTTGACTCGGGCCCGGCAAACGGCTAGTCTTGAAAGCTCACCGGCTGCACCGAGGAGGCGCACCAGATGATCCAATCCGTCATCAAGATCCTCAAGGTCCTCAACTCCGAGACGCATCCCTCCCAGATCTCGCTGGGGCTGTGCCTCTCGGTCATCGTCGCCTTTACGCCGAAGTTCAGCGTCCACAACGTCATCATCTATCTCCTGATCCTGTTCTTCCGCATCAACCTGTCGGCCTTCCTGCTCGGCGGCTTCCTCTTCGCCGGCGTGGGCTATCTCCTCGATCCGGTCTTCCACCGGATCGGCCTGGCCGTCCTGACGGCTCCCTGGCTCGAGCGCATTTGGACCGCCTTCTACAACGCGACCATGCCCCGGGTCGAGGGCTTCAACAACACCGTGGTCATGGGCAGCCTCCTGGCCGCGCTGGTCCTGTTCGGGCCGCTCTACATCCTCTTCAACAAGACCATTCTCTATTACCGCAAGCACGTCTACGCCCGCGTCCAGAAGCTCAAGATCATGAAGGCCATCAAGGCCAACGACTTCTATCAAAGATACCAAAGCCTCAAGGACTGGGGAGGCCTGTCATGAAGGCGCCGGCGAAGACCGGTCAGGCCGCGACCGCCCCCCAAAGATCGAAACTCGTCCGCTGGCAGGGACTCCTCATCTTCGTCATCCTGGCCGTCCTCGTGGCCGGTTTCTGGATCCTCTTTATCGACCGGATCGCCGAGCGGACGATCGAGAGGACGGGCACGGCCCTCGTCGGCGCCAAGGTCGAGCTCGACCGGGCCGATGTCTCCTTCTCCCCGCTGGGCCTGACCCTGCTCGGCCTCAAGGTCACCAATCCCGACGCGCCCATGACGAACGCCTTCGAGGTCGGCCGGATCGCCTTCCACCTGGACGGCCCGAATGCCTTGCGGCACAAGATCATCATCGAGGAGATGAGCGTCGAGAGCGTGCGGCTCAACACGCCGCGGCAGACCTCGGGGGCCGTGGCCGCGGCCACAGGCAAGACCCCGCTCGAGCAGCTGGCCGAGCTGCCCTCGTTCGTCATCCCCAACGTCAAGGAGGTCTTCGAACAGGAGAAGAACGGCCTCCGGTCGGTCCAGCTTCTGACCGGGGCCGCGGCCGACGGCCAGGTCCTACGGGCCCGCTGGGAGGCCCGGCTCAAGGAGCTCCAGGCCGCCGCGGACGTCGACAAGTACCAGAAACAGTACGAGGCCCTCAAGGCCAAGACCGGCAAGGCCTCGATCGGCAACCTCCTCGGCGGGGCCAAGGACGTCATCGCCCTTCAGAAGCAGGTCCGCGACGACATCAAGACCGTGACCGAGGCCAAGAAGGCCTTCGCCGCCGACCTCACGACCCTGAAGAAGGCGGCCACGGACACGCCGGCGGCGGTCCGCGACGACGCCCAGCGCCTGCTCGACAAGTACGCCCTCACGCCGTCCGGCCTGGCCAACATGAGTCGGGCCCTGTTCGGCCCCAAGATCGCGGCCAACGTCCGGTCGGCCCTCCAGTGGAACGAGCGGCTGGCCCCCTTCATCGATCGGGTCAAGGAGAAGATCCGCGGCCAAGAGGTCGTCAAGCCGCTCCGGGCCAAGGGCCGCGACGTCCGGTTCCGCGAGGACCATCCCTTGCCGGACTTCCTGGCCCGCTTGTCCAAGGTATCGGTCAGCCTGCCGCAGGGCGATTTCGCCGGCAGGATCGAGAACATGACCTCGGACCAGGACATCCTCGGGCAGCCGCTGAAGTTCTCGTTCTCGGCCGCGAACCTCAAAGGGCTTCGGTCGGCCTCCCTGCAGGGCACGTTCGACCGCGTTCGCCCAGACGCGCATAGGGACGTCCTGAACCTGAGCCTCCGCGGCTACGAAGCGAAGGACGTCAAGCTCGTCGAAAGCAAGACCCTGCCCGTCTCGCTCAAACAGGGGCTGGCCGACCTGGATGTCAGCGCCACCGTCGAAAAGGGCCGCCTCGCGGCCCGGATCGTCGCGGGCGTGAGCGGCGCGCGGCTGGCGGTCGAAAAGCTCGAGAGACGGGACGGGCTGGCGGGGCGGGTGGACGACGCCATCCGGAGCGCCCTGAGCGGGATCTCGAGCCTTAACCTGACGGCGGAGATCTCGGGGACGCCGGACGACTTCGATCTGAAGGTCCGCTCCGACCTCGACGACGTGCTGAAGGGCGCGGTGAGCGCTCTCGTCCGCGGCGAGATGGCCGGGTTCGAAAAGGGCCTCACGGATGCGATCAATGGCCAGGTCGCGGCCCCGCTCGAAAAGCTGGGCCTCGGGATCAAAGGCCTGGACACGGTCGGGCTCGGTCTCGACGGCCTCGACAAGCGGTTGGGAGACCTGCTCAAGAAGCTGAAGTGATCCTGATCGCGACCGCTTCCCGGGCGGCCAGACGTGTTCGCAGGGCGTCGGGCACGGCCACGCGGATCCTGTCCCCGGCTTGTCTATGGCTGAGGGCCGTGGACGTGGCCAGCTCGGTGACCCGGAGCTTGCCCTTGAGGCCGGTCTTGATATCAAGGACCGCGGGCAGGGTCTGTTCGCCCTCGCCCGTCAGATAGATCGCAAAGACGGTGTCCTCGCCTTTGGCCGTGTAGGCGATCGATCCCTCCTGGTAGGGCTCGACCGGCCGCGTGCCGTAGATCGCTTCCCCGTTGGCGGCCAGCCAGCGTCCTATCTTCTCGAAGCGGTCGTACACCGCCGGTTCGAACTCCCCCCGGCCGTTCGGTCCGACGCCGAGCAGGAGGTTGCCCCCTTTGGCCACGATCTTGACCAGGAGGTGAATGAGCTCACGGCTGGACTTGTATTGATCGTTGGGCACCCAGCCCCAGGCGTTGCCCATGGTGATGCAGCTTTCCCAGGGCACGGCCAGGGGCTTGTCGGGCGTCTTCTGCTCGGGAGTGAGATAGTTCTCGTACTCGCCTTGGACCCAGCGGTCGACGACGAGCAGGCCGGGATTGGCCCTGCGGGCCCGCTCGGCGATGGCCTTCATATCGATGTCGAGGTCATAGGGATATTTGCAGAACTCGGCCACCTTCGGCGTCACGGCCGCCTTGGGCATGACCCAGCAGCCGTCCAGCCAGAGGATGTCGACCGGCCCGTAGTCCTCGGTGATCTCGGCGATCTGGTTGTGCGTGTACTCGACGAACCGGCGCCAGCGGTCCGGGTGTTTGGTGATGTCGTAATTCGGGTTCCGGTCCTTGGGCGGATAGGCCGGCCACCAGAAATAGGGCGAGGTCCAGTCGGGCTTGGAGAAGTAGGCTCCGACGGCCAGGCCTTCCTTCCGGCAGGCGTCCAGGACCTCCTTGGACACGTTGGCCTTGGCGTTCGTCGAGAAGGGACAGCCCGGATCCGTGACCTTGAAGTCCGTGTACTTGGTGTCGAAGAGGCAGAACCCGTCGTGATGCTTGGTGCTGGTGATCAGGTACTTGGCCCCCGAGCTCTTGAAGCCCCGGGCCCACCTCGCGGGATCGAAGTTCACGGGGTTGAAGCGCGCCTTGGTGCCGCGATAGTTCGCGGCGTATTGGCAATAATCGTCGAAGCCGGGCCGGGTGACCCAGTCCTCGGGGCAAAGCCCCCAGGATTCGACCGTCCCGAGCTCGGAATAAAGCCCCATGTGGATGAGCAGCCCGAATTTGTAGCCCTGCCAGCGCTCGAGGCTGGCCCGGACGGCCGGCTCCCGCGGCCAGACGTAGGTTGTTTCGTCGGTCTGGGCCAGCGCCGGGACGACCGCGAGCAGGATGCCCGCGACGATGAGCGGCCCCAGGGATCTTCTCATGCTTGCCTCCGGCCGATGGCGGCCAGACGGCATGATATTCCGGGCCCGGACCACCGTCAACCCGACCCGGGCGACCGTTTGATTTCGGAGGCCAAAAGTGGGATATGTTGAGCATGAGCGAACACAAGCAACCGGACCCTTCGCGGCTTCAGGACCGGCTGGATATCCGCCTGCCTCTCATCGGCTTCTATGACGCGCCCGACCCGGCTCTGTTCGGAGCGCTGGTCGAGCCCGGGCCGGGGCAGTGCGTGTTTTGCGCTTACGAGGCGTGGCTCGAGGGCAAGACGCTCCACCTGACCAAGGAGCGCTACGGCTGCGGCGGGGCCGGGAGCTCCCTCTTCGGCCTCCAGACCCGGCCGAAGGACGAGTTCATCAAGTTCCTGGCCGACGACGAGGGCCTCAAGGCCTCCCACGCCCTCATGGAGAAATGGCTCGAGGTCCGCCGGAGCTACCGGGCCGAGAACGCCCACCTCTTCATCGGGCCGCTGCGGGAGAGCGCCTGGCCGTTCGCCAGGACGGTCACGTTCCTGATCAACCCCGACCAGCTCGCCGCCCTGGCCGTCGGCGCCCAGTACCGGGCCGCGCCCGACGATCCGCCGCCCGTCATCGCGCCTTTCGGATCGGGCTGCTCGCAGCTCGTGCCCTTCCCGGACCTGTCGATCGCCCAGGCCTCGATCGGCTCGACCGACATCGCCATGCGCCAGCACCTCCCGCCGAACATCATGACCTTTGTCGTGACCCGGAAGATGTTCGAGGAGCTCTGCACTCTGGACGAGCGCAGTTTCCTTTACAAGCCGTTCCTGGAGCGCCTCAAGAAAGCCCGGGGCGGACGCCTCTGAGCCCTCATGAAGAGGATCGCGCTCACGCTTCTCGCCGTCCTGGCGGCCGGTCCCCTGGCCGCCCAGGAGGCTCCCGCGACGACGCAGACAGGCCGGGAATACCCGTTCATTCTCAGGGACGATCCGGCCCGGCTTTTTACGATGCGCCAGCTCGACCAGGACTTCCTCAGCGGTTATCGGCTCTTCGCCGACCTCGTCAGCCGGGACCTCAGCCCGGCCGTCAGCTATATCCTCCAAGGCGTCTTCGATTATTGCTTCTTCAAGACCCTGACCCACGAGGAGGCCCACCGGTCGATCCTCGTCGGCGAGGACATCGGCGCGGTGGCCCACGTTTTCCCCTTCGAGAAGAGGACCGGCTACGTGGACGGCGTCACCGACGCCACGCTGCAGAACCTGCGGGACACGGCGTTTCCGACCTTCATCCGGCTCCACACGGCCGGCTTCGAATCGGACTACATGCTGGCGACGCGGGAAGAGACGCTGATGTCCTTCGGGGACGAGAGCCCTCGGAACCTCATCGTCGAATACCTGCTCCGCAAGGTGTCTCTGGTGCGCTACTTCACCGAGGGCCTGCTCCACCACGACACCGACGGCCCCGAGGAGGCGAACGAGCTCGAGCGGGACATCGTCGGCAACGACCTCTACGGCGCCATCCGCCACCTCTTCAGGCCGACCATGATCTATGCCCGGTACACGCGCCTGGCCGATCTGACCGATCCGGAACGGCGGTACCTGCGCCGGGTCGAGTGGCGGACCTTTCTGAATCTCGTCAACCCCAACGTCGTCGGGATGAGCGGATTCCGGCTGTCGGAGGATCTGCGCGTCAACGTCGGCTTGGGGCACTGCCTGGGTCCGTTCGGCGATTTCATCGACGAAAAGGTCTGGCTGGCCTATCGCCGCCAGGTGAAGGTGAGCGCCTATCTCCGGGAGTTCGAGAACCTCGGCCACTGGTTCCTCGGGGCCGGGGTCGGCGTTCTGGATTATCCGGTGACCAGGCGCGTGGCCGTGTCGGCCATGGTCCATTACTGGAACCAGCCGCTCAATCTGAGCTTCACGGAAACGTCCGGGCGGGCGGGCGGGGCCGTCGATGTGACCGGACGCTACAAGTTCCCGCTACGGCCCGGCGGCCGGGTCGACGACGTTTCGCTGGACATCGGCTTGATCTACAAGAGCGCCGGCTTTCTGCCCGAAGAGCTAGCCATGGACCGGCACTTCGGCCTCCGGTGCGGCCTGACCTTGGGCTTCCGGGGACGCTGAGGGGCGATCCGTTCGCGGCCTGGCAGACCGGACCGCCGACGAGCTACTTCAGCGTCGAGAGCAGCTCTCCCAGCGCGGCCGTCATGGCCCCGGGATACCGGTCCCGGTCGCGGACATGGAAGAGGTATCGGTCCCGCGAGCGGGGGTCCGGCGACCATTCGGTGATGCCGTCGGCCCCGCATCTCACCCGGACCGGATCGAACGTGAAAACGGGAAGCGAGAGACCGGCCGCGTGGAAGAAGCCGGCCGTCGACCACATGTTCCGGAGGCGGCTCCCCTGCCGTTCGAGCAGAGGCCGGTCCGGAGGGCCCTCGAGCGTCCGCAGCCAGCTCGGTCGCAGAGCGTCCGCTTCGGCCTGGTCGGCCCGGTCCGACTCCCCCTGCTTGAGCATGAAAGCGAAGTAGTTCTGCAGCCGCGGCGACAGGCGGGTGAAGAGGTCCTTCTGCAGGAACTGGTAATAGGTGCCGAACTCGCCGGAAGCGAAGGGACCGCCTCCCCCGGGCGCGACCTCGAAGCACGGACACCAGTATACCGGACAGGGCAGTTCGAAGATCGCCGCGTATGAGATCGGATCCAGGCCCACGTTGTACTCGAGACGCGCCGCCTTGGCCTTGTCCGGCGTGCCCGAGCCGGAATTCATATAGATCCCGGCGCACTTGGCGGCGAAGAGCTTCGGATCGAGCCGCCCGGCCAGGGCCACGTCGCGGGCCGAGCCGACGATCGAGATCGCGACCGGCCGGGTCGACTTACTCAGGATCTCCAACAGGGACCGCGCCCCCACCGTATCCGGCTGGTTTTCCGGCCTCCCGGCCTCTGCTGGGTCGAAACGCCGCGGCGAGCCAGTGAGGACGGGCACCGCGAGTCCCGTGATCCTGGCCAGCTGGGCCACGGCCTGGACGTCGGGATCCGCGGCCAGCCCCGCGGGAGGATGGTCGATCAGGACCGCCAGGAGCTCGAAGCGGCCCTGGGCGGCGAAGGCGAACACCGTGGCCAGGTCGAAATGATCATCGGGATCGGCATGGGGGCGGAAAAGGTCCGTGGCATGGATGAGACCGATCTTCGGGTTCGGGCCGGCGCCCTCGGCCCGGGCCGGTCCGAAAGCCTCTCCCCAGCAGGCCGCGGCGGCGCCTGCGGCTGCCGTTCCCAAAAAGCTTCGACGCGTCAGCTCGCTCATGGCCGGATTATACACTGCCCTTGGGTGTATAATCTTTGAAATGAATATCCGGCAGCGAAACCAAAGGCCGTCCCTCTTCGTCTTATAGATTATATGGCCGTCGAATTTTACCCTCAGGAGGAATCCATGCCGAAAGCCCGCCGTATCGCTCTGCGATCGATCGCCCTGGCCCTTCTTCTCCCCGCCATCCTGGCCGCGGCCCTGCCGCTCGCGGCCCAGGACCATCCGCTGTGGCTGAGATACCCCGCCGTCTCGCCCGACGGCGCGACCATCGCCTTCTGCTACAAGGGCGACATCTATCGGGTCGCGGCCGCCGGTGGCCAGGCCGTCCCGCTGACGATCAGCGAGGCCTACGACTACGCCCCCGTCTGGAGCCACGACGGGAAGTGGATCGCCTTCGCTTCGGACCGGTACGGCAATTTCGATGTCTTCGTCATGCCGTCCCAAGGCGGCGAAGCCAGGCGCCTGACCTTCCATTCGGCGGCCGATGTCCCCAGCAGCTTCACGGCCGACGACAGGGCCGTTCTCTTCAGCTCGGCCCGCCAGGATACGGCGGCCAACGTCCAGTTCCCGATGGGCACGTTCCCCGAGCTCTACAGCGTCCCGGTCACGGGCGGCGAGGCGGCCCTCGTCCTGACCCAGCCGGCCATCGCGGCCGTCGTCAACAAGGCCGGGGACAAGATCCTCTATCACGACCAGAAAGGATACGAGAGCGACTGGCGCAAGCACCACACCTCGGCCATCACCCGCGATATCTGGGTCTACGACCTGAAGGCCAAGAAGAACACCCAGCTGACGACCTTCAAGGGCGAGGACCGCAACCCGGTCTTCGACGCGAACGGCGACGACTTCTACTATCTGAGCGAGCGGCCCGGCTCGTTCAACGTCTATAAGAGCTCGGTCCGCAAGCCGGACGCGGCCACGGCCGTGACGGCGTTCGCCAAGAACCCGGTGCGCTTCCTGACCCGGGCCGACAACGGCCTGCTCTGCTTCGGCTACGACGGCGAGATCTACACCAAGTCCGGCGTCGCCGAGCCCCAGCGCGTCGACATCCGCATCGCCGAGGACGGCCGCCAGGTGCTCGAGCGGCCCCTGCCCGTCGGCGGCGGCATCACCGAGATGCGCCTCGCGCCGAGCGGCAAAGAAGTCGCCTATGTCTTCCGCGGCGAGATCTTCGTCGGCAGCGTCGAGGGCGGCCTGGCCAAGCGCGTGACCAACACGCCCGGCCAGGAGCGCAGCGTCAGCTTCAGCCCCGACGGCCGGTCGCTCGTCTACGCGGCCGAGCGCGACAACAACTGGAACATCTATACCGCCTCGATCGTCCGCAAGGAGGAGCCTTACTTCTACGCTTCGACGGTCCTCAAAGAGGAACCGGTCATCGCCACGGCGGCCGAGGAGTTCCAGCCGGAGTTCTCGCCCGACGGCAAGGAGGTCGCCTACCTGGAGGACCGCGTTCTCCTGAAGGTCGTCAACCTGGCCTCCAAAGAGACCCGCAAGATCCTGCCCGCCGAATACAACTATTCCTACTCCGACGGTGACCAGGCCTACCGGTGGAGCCCGGACGGCAAGTGGTTCCTGGTCCAGTTCGCTTTCACCCGCATCTTCACGCCCCAGGTCGGCCTGGTCTCGAGCGACGGCAAGGGCCAGGTCGTCGACCTGACCAAGAATGGCTTCGGCGCCTTCAACCCCCGCTGGGCCCTGGACGGGACGATGATGGTCTACGCCTGCACGCGGGAAGGGGCCGTCAACACCGACGGCAGCTCCGTCGAGCTCGACGTCTACGGCACCTTCTTCACCCGGGCCGCCTACGACCGGTTCCGCCTGTCCAAGGAGGAGTTCGCCCTGCTCAAGGAACAGGAGGACAAGACCAAAGAGGACAAGGACAAGGCCGACAAGGACAAGCCCAAGGACAAGACCGCGGCCGTCAAGCCGGCGGAGCCGAAGAAGGACCTCGTCTTCGAGCTCGAGGGCATCGAGCGGCGCAAAGTCCGGCTGACCATCCACTCGGCCGACATCGCCGACATGGCCCTGTCCAAGACCGGCGAGAAGCTCTACTATCTGGCCCGTTTCGAAAAGGGCTATGACCTGTGGACGACCGAGACCCGGACCCGCGACACCAGGCTCCTGGCCAAGCTGGGGGCCAACCAGACGGGCATGGAGATGACGGCCGACGGCAAGTCGCTCTTCGTCTTCGTCGACGGCCGGGTGCTCAAGATCGACCCGGAGAGCGGCAAGTCGGAGCCCTTGGCGATCGGCGGCGAGATGGTCCTCGATCAGGCCTCCGAGAAAGCCTACATGTACGACCACATGTGGCGCCAGATGAAGCAGAAGCTGCTCGTGGCCGATCTCTACGGCGCCGATTGGGACGGCTATTATGGCGTTTACAAGAAGTTCCTGCCTTACATTAACAACAATTACGACTACGCCGAGATGGTCTCGGAGCTCCTGGGCGAGATGAACGTTTCCCATACCGGCTGCTATTATTCGCCGCAGCGCCAACAGACGGCCGACGCCACGGCTTCGCTGGGCCTGTTCATGGATTACGACTACGCGGGCCCCGGCCTCAAGGTGGCCGAGGTCCTGGCCGGCGGGCCGCTCGACAAGGCCGAGCTCAAGATCCGGGCCGGCCACGTCATCGAGAAGATCGACGGCCAGGCCCTGGACCGCACGGTCGACCACTACAAGCTCCTCAGCCGCAAGGCCGGCCAGCCGACATTGCTGTCCGTTCTGGACCCGGCCACGGGCGCCCGCTGGGAGGAGGCCGTCAAGCCCATCTCGCTCGGCGAGGAGGGCAATCTTTGGTATCAGCGCTGGGTCCGCAACCGCCGGGCCGAGGTCGATCGCCTGTCCGGCGGCAAGATCGGCTATGTCCACGTCCGGAGCATGAGCGACTCGAGCTACCGGGTGGTCATCGAGGAGGTCCTGGGGTTGAGCATCGACAAGGAGGCCCTGATCGTCGACACCCGTTTCAACGGCGGCGGCAACCTCCACGACACCCTGGCCGATTTCCTGGCCGGCAAGAAAGTCTTCGACATCGTGCCCCGCGGCCAACTGGTCGGCGTCGAGCCCTTGAACAAGTGGATCAAGCCGTCCCTCGTCCTGATGGGCGAGTGCAACTATTCCGACGCCCACCTCTTCCCGGTCGAGTACAAGGTCCGCGGCATCGGTCCGACCTTGGGCATGCCCGTGCCCGGCACGGGGACGTTCGTCTGGTGGGAGTCGCAGATCGACCCGACCCTGCGCTTCGGCATCCCCCAAGGCGGCTGGCGGACGCCCGACGGCAAGCTCTGTGAGAACAACCAACTCGAGCCCGACATCCGGGTCAAGAACGACCCCGACGTCATGTCGGCCGGGCGCGACCAGCAGATCGAGGCCGCGGTCAAGGAGCTGCTGAAGAAGAAGTGAGCCCCTATTTGAGCAGGATCAGCGAATAGGTGTCGGCGACGAGGATCGTCGAGCCCAGCAGGGCCAGGCTCTGCGCTTCGCCCGGCGTATCGTAGGCGGCGACGAGCCGCGGCGCCCGGGGATCGGAGACGTCGATCCTCTTGACGCCGGCCAGGCCGTCGGCGACGAGGGCGAAAGGGCCGTCCAGGACGACGGCGCTCGAGAAATCGCCCGAGGCGACCGTGGCCAAGACCTTCGCGGCGCCCGGGTCCTTGATGTCCACGATGATGAGCCCCTCGGCGCCCGAGGCCACATAGGCGAGACCGCCGCGGACGGCGAGCCCGGTCGGCTCTCCAGCGATCTTGACGGCGCCGATCTCGGCCGGGGCTTCCGGCTTCCTGACGTCGAGGACGTGCAGGCCCGAATCGCTGTTGGCGAGGACCACGCGGTCCCCCGACACGGCCAGACCGTAGGTGAACCCGGGGAGCTTGAACGAACCGATGACCTTGGGCGCGGAGGGATCGCCGACGTCGAGCGCGTAGAAGCCGAAATTGTCGGCCGTGAGATAAGCGGTCTTCCCGGCGACGACGAGGGTGCGCGGAATGCCTTCCTGGAACGTCAGCGGCCGGACCGCCTTCATCTTGGCCGGGTCGGCGGCGTCGAAGACCCGGATCGACCAGCGGTCGGTGACATAAACGAAATTCCCGTTGACCGCGATCCCTTGAACGCCGCGGAAGATGTTCGTCGCCCCGACGAGAGCGGGCCGGGCTGGGTCGGCGGCGCTCACGGCCAGGACGCCGGAGAGCTCGCCGACGGCGAAGGCGGTGCGGTCGCGGCCGCAAACGGCCACGATGGAGCTCGGGGCCGGAAGATAACCGACGACCGCCGGCTTACGGGGCTCGGCCAGGTCGACAAAGAAGAGGCCCGAAAAATAATCGACCACGACCGCCCTGGACCCGGCCCCGACGACGCGCCAGCCCTCGTTGTACATGGTGTACTTGTTGGTCGAAAGGAGCGCCGGGGCGGCCGGCTTGGAGATATCGAAGACTTGATAGCCGCCGTCATAAAGACTGCCGGCGAGAAGCAGTCGGCCGTCCACGGCGACGCTGTGGGCATATCCCGAGGCCGTGAGGGAGGCGCCGAGCTTCGGCGCCGCGGCGGAGCCGACATCGATGACCTTGATACCGCCGGAGCCGTCGGCGAGATACGCGGTGCGCCCGCTGAGCGCGACGGCCTCCGTCGTGCCGTCGGTGTCCAGGCTCCCGACCGGGGCCGGCCGGGCCGGGTCGGCGACGTCGAGGATCTGCAGGCCGGCGCTGCCGTCGGCCAGGAACGCGGTCGTACCCGCCAGGGCCAGCCCGGTCGCCTGGCCGGGCGAATCCCATGCCCCGGCGATCCGGGGAGCCGCGGGATCGGTGATGTCGACGGCCAGCACGCCGTCGGGGCCGTCGGCTACGAAAGCGGTTGCCCCGGAGACGAGGACGTCCCGGGCCTCGCCGGGGGTGTCGAGGAGGCTGAGCAAGACCGGCGTCTTGGAGTCGCCGACATCGATCAGGGCCAGCCCTTTGTCGCCGGCCGCGACGAGGGCGATCCGGCCGGCCAAGGCCACGGCCAGCCCGCCGCCAAGATGGAGCGTCGACAGCGTCTCGGGGTTCTTGGGGTCGGACAGGTCCAGGATCATCAGGCCGTCGAGAAAGGCGCAATAGCCCCGGTCGGCGCGGATCTCGATGTCGTGGGCCTTGGTCCAGAGCGCCGAGCCGAGAAAGGCCAGGCGCCCTTCCTCCGGCAGGCCCCGGGCCGGGCCGGCGGCCAGGACGAGCATGAGGATCGGCCAGAGCCATGGGCGGGTCTTGGGCGTGGGCATAGAGGCCTCCGCGAGCGCGGTTAGATCAAGACATCATCGAGCCAGCCGAGCTTGACGAGCTCGATCTTGGCGGGATCCGATCGTCCCGATCCCGTATCTCGTGTCCGCGAGCTGGATGTGCTTGGGGACCGGCGGGATCTCCTGGTCGGGCCCCAGCTCGATCCGCCGCTTGGCCATGATCAGCCGGAGGCCGACGGAATCCACGGCCACGGGGTCCCGGCCGACGATGAGGCCCTTGTAGTTCCAGACGTAGCGGCGGCTGAAATTGTGGGGGCCCCGGCCGTGGAACTGCGGCGTCAGGGCGCAGAGGACGTTCAGGCGCGTCTTGCCCTTGACCTGGGGTAGAAGGAAGTTCGATCCGAGCGAAGCGCAGCTGTCGGGGTGATGGGCCTCCTGGGACTCGGCGAACATGATGTAGTTCTTGATGCAGCCCGACATGCCGGCCAGGTAATGGGTCCGGACCGGACGGGCGTTGATCAGGGCCGTCGCCCGCAGGAAAAGCGGGTTCGTCCGGACGGTGTGGTCGTCGAGACCGACGTTGGCTTCGGCGACGCCGGCGTCGAGGACGCGGCGCTTGAGGGCCTTTTCGACCGGGGCGGGCGTCGGCAGGAACGACCAGACGTTGGTCTTGATGCCGACGACGTCCTCTGGCTTGACCAGTTGCTTGAAGGCCCCGACCGGATCGGCCGCGTCGAGGAGCTTCACGACCGCCTCGTCCAGCATCTGCTGGATGACCGCTTCGTTGAAGGCGCTGTTCGCGTCGAGGGCGTCGGGATGGCGGATGAGGACGACCCGGGTCTTCCCTCCCGCGGGCCCCGCAGCGGTCTGGCCGAAAGCCGCGGACGCTCCGAGAGCGGCGGCGGCGGTTCCCCAAATGAAGTCGCGACGGGTCATGGGCACTGTCATGGTCACCTCTTCGGAGCGGACCCCTGGATAGCGGCGGCGGCGAGCCGCTCGGCGTATTCCTTCGACGGGGCTTCGAATACGGCCGCGAGCAGGGCCCCGCTCGAGTGCAGGGACACCCAGCCCTTGCGTTCCGTCCGGGCCGTCCCGCCGGCGTCCGCCCCGGGCAGGAACGCCGCGCGGAACGATCGGGCGGCGGCCTCGGATCCGGTCGCCCCGGGGTACTGGACGAGAAGCAGCTTGGCCGAGCCGCCGCGCCCGTCGTCGTATTCAGCGAACACGCAGGCCGTCTTCTCGTCGAGGTTCAGGATGTTCTCGGAGGAAACATAATACCGGTTGCTGAGATGGACGTTATTGTGAAAGTAGGCCGTCCGCTCGGCTTTCAGGCCGTCCGCGGGCAGCAGCCCGAGCATGCCGGGGCGAGGCCCGTCGGGGCCGAGAAGAGGGGCGGCGGCTTTTCCCAAGGCCAGCACCGCGGCCTCCGCCTTATCCTCGTTCCCGGCCACGGTGACCGAGACGAAATAACGGCCGCGCCAGAAGCGGAGGAGACCGGGCCCGTACTCGGAATCCTGGCCGATCCCGGCCCCGGGATCCTGCCGGTCGCAGGAGAACATGCCGAAGGCCTCGGCCGGCGAGCCCATGTCATAGATATCGAGGACGAGCTCGTCCCCGGCCGGGTTGGCGTACTTGCGGACGAAAACCTCCCGGAAGTCGAAGGCCAGGTAAACCTCGGCCCCGCCGTCCATGTAGCCGTAGAGGGTCTTCCGGTCGTAGACCGCGTCCTCGCCCGAGGCCTTCCACTCGAGGATCTGTCGGGGGATCTTGGGGCCGAATTCCTTGGGGTTCACGGCGCCTCCGGCAAGGGAGATCAAAACTAGAACGGCCGCGGGGGCCGGCCAAACAACAGATCGCATAGCGAAAATAACCATAGCGGAAGGACGGACGGCCTGTCAAATGGATCCGGGTCGCGCGACGAACCGGGTCGCAGCCCGAACAGCCGGTCCCCGCATGCGCGGCCTGATATCAGTTGATCTTGCGGCGGAAGGAGGCCCGGGCCTCGCGCCAAGCCCTTTTTCGGGCTTCCTCGTAGACGGGGACAAGCTCACCCCTCTTGAGCAGAGCGAGGAACAGGAGCGCGTAATCCCAGGTGCTGTCCTTTAGACGTCTTACTGTTTTTGCCATGGTATCTACCGATATAGCAAAAAATATGCCATCCCGGCGGCCGGCCCCCCTCGGGGCGCATCCCTGGGCCGTCTGATACTCCCCGGCCTGACGGCCCCGGTCTCCTCCGGGACAAGAACATCGTCCCGACCGGCAGGAACCGGGCTGTAAGGCTCTTTTACGAGGCCGGAGTCGGGTTCAAGCCTTCTTCGGGTAGGTGTAGCTGACCATCCAGCCGACGCCGAACTTATCCGTCAAGCTGCCGTAATAGTCGCCCCAGGGCTGATCGGCGATCGGCATCTCGACCTGGCCGCCCGCCGCCAAGGCTTTGAAGATCCGGCCGGCTTCGTCCTTGCTGTCGGCTTGAACGGAGATGTAGGCGTTGTTGCCCGTCACGAGCTTCCTCCCCAGCGACTCCGGAACGTCGCTGGCCATGAGCACATCGGTCCCGACCGGCAGGGCGACGTGCATAAGCTTGTCCCGGTCCCGCGCCCCGAGCGGCGCGCCAGGCATGGGCATGTCCTTGAAGCGGACCAGGGCGCTGAAATCGCCGCCGAAGACGCCCTTGTAGAACTTGAGGGCGTCCTCCGCGTTGCCCGCAAAATTGAGATAGATATTGAGTTTGGTCATCGACCCCCCTTTCGAAAATAATGGCCTGGACGGCCTGCGGAGCCTAGCCCCGGAAGGCCTTTTCCAATTCGTTGAGATCGAGCTTTTTCATCTTGAGGAACGCCTCGGTGACCCGTTCGACCTTGTTCGGATCGGGATCGCGGAGCATTTGGGCAAGCCGCTGGGGCGCGATCTGCCAGGAGACGCCGAACCGGTCCTTGAGCCAGCCGCACATGCCCTCCTGGCCTCCGGCGGACGTAAGCTTGGCCCAGAACCGGTCGATCTCCTTCTGGCTTTCGCAGGGCCGCAGGAACGACACGGCCTCGTTGAAGCCGAACTGATGGTCGAGCGCGCTGTCCATGGCCGCGAAACCCAGGCCCTCGAGCGTGAAGGCCGCATGCTTGATCGAGCCGGCCCGGTCCGGCTCTTCGCCCTGGCCGTACCGGAGAATGTCGCCGATCCCCGAATCCCCGAACACGGAGGCATAGAAACGGATCGCTTCTTCCGCCTTCCCGGCCTGCGGTCCGACGTACATGAGCGTTGGCACGATCTTCTGGCGGATCTCGCGCCCCCCCATGGCCATCACCTGCCAGGACAGGCCGTAGCGGTCCGCGGTCCAGCCGTACCGTTCGCTGAAAGGATAGGCGCCCAGATCCATCAAAGGCCCGCCCCCGGCGGCCAGCCGGTCCCAGAGGGCATCGACCTCCCCGGGCGTCTTGCAAGCGATCAGGAAGGACACGGACGGGTTGAACTTGAACAAAGGGCCGCCGTTGATGCCGACGAAATCCTGTCCCGCCAGCTGGAACGGGAGGCTCATGGCCGTGCCCTCCGGCAGGCCGTGGATCTCGAAGCCGGCCTTGGTGGCCCGGATCGGATCTCCCACCCCGGAGTTCTTGAAGAGGGTGGCATAGAAGGCCGCCGCCTCCTCGGCTTGGCGGTCAAACCACAAGTTCGGAACAAGCTTGCAGGCCGGATATGTCATGACCAATCTCCCCTTAAGGTATCATCAAGAAACGTGCCAAAATCAGCGCTGACTGAGGGGAGAGCAGCGGCTCAGGGCCTCCGGGCCGCGGCCGGCCCGGGCCTCAAAAGCTCGCAAAGATGGAACTCGGCCCGGACATCGGATCCCGGCCGCACGAGGACGGCCGGGGGGGTCGCCGGGGCGGCGCCGGCTAGGCTGGCGGGAGCGGCGCCGGCTTTCGCCCTGCGATGAACGACGCGCCAAAGGCCCCCGCGCCGACGACGAGCAGCACCAGCGCCGGGACGATCAGGATCCCTTTCGCCCCGGACGACGGCTTCGGCAGGACATAGCTCACGATCTTGCGCGAGGCGTCCCATTTCGCCCCGGTGGCCTTGGCCGGCAGGAACAGCCGGCTGTTGCCCCGGAGGCTGCCCGCGTCTCCCTGGCCGGCTTCCGTGAAGTAGAGGGTCCCCTTGTCCTCGTCGAGGTTGCTGAAGCTCTCGCCGGGGCTGACGTCGATCTCCCAGTGGTTGCCCAGGTTCCTGGCCGCGCCGAGCTGCCGGATGGTGAAGGTCAGCGTCCGCGACGAATCGTCCCAGTCGGCCTTCCGTTGGACGACCTCGACCGCGGCCCGGTTCGAGGCCAGGTCGCGCAGGAAGAGATAGAGGTTGCTGACGCTCGACCGCAGGCTCTGGTACTTCTCCATGGGCAGGGTCAGCTTCAGGACGAGGTCGAGGTCCCCGACGGGAGAAAGCGTGTACGTCCCGTCGAAACTGATCTCCTGGGCCCGGGCCGCCGGCGCGGCGAGCAGGAGGACCAGCGCCGCAGCCCCGATGACCGTCGTTCTCAGGAAGTGGCTGTGTCTCATGGTTCGTCTCCTTGCCCGCGTCACTGCCGCACCAGGACGAGGTTCGCGGTGATGCCCATGGCGTTGGCGAACTGCCCCCGCAGCCCGCCGGATACGACCTGGAGGGCCAGCCGGTAGGGCAGGCCCTGGGCCGGCATGACCATGCCGTCGATCGAGATCTGGGCCTGCTGGCAGACGGCCTGGATGGCGGCGCCATCAAAGGTGCCCTGGAACGGGTTCTGTTCCCGGACCTGGTGCGCCATGCCGTCCTGGCCCGTCTGCTGGTAGGCGAAGACGAAGACGAGCCGGACCTGGCCGCCCTGCTGGGCTATCTGGCAGACACCGGTCTGGGATTGGCCGTTCGGCAGGGTGATCTGGCAGCCCCAATTCCCGGTCAAAGAGCCTCCGGGGTTCGGGGCCGCCTGGCCGTATCCCTGCTGGACGGGGGCTCCCCGGCCGGCCGGGGCCCCTCGTTCCGCGATCTCCATGATGCCCCATTTCTCGAGGATGTCGGCCGGCAGCGGATCGAGCTCGGGATTGCCGACGCCGGCCACCCAGAAGGCCCGGACATCGACGATGTTGAAGCGCCCGGTCTTCATGATCCCGTCCCAGGTCTTCGACGCGCTCTTGACGGCCTCCTCGAAGCTCATGCTCTGCGCGTACCCGTCCCCGACGCCGGTGGCCTCGACGGGCAGGATACCGCCCTTGGGCAGGCGGGCCGCGGGGAAGCAGTGGCCGTCCATGCTCACGAGCAGCGGCTCGATGTTGACCGAGTTCATGAGCGCCGCCATCAAGATGGCCAGGTCGATGCACGTCCCGCTCCGCTTCTCGATGGTGTCGCGCGGGAACTGGAGGCTCTGGACCGACTTGATGTCGTAGGACATATTCGGGTCTTGGATGTTCGAGGGATGCTGGTAGCTGATGTGGATCGTCCGCATCATCTCGTAGAGCTGCCGGAGGACGGCGACGCAGTCGTCGTTGCTGCTCGAGGCGCCCAACCCGCCGGCCTTCTTGTTGGCCAACGAGGCCAGGCGGCCGACGACGGCGTCGTCGCTGCGCGAGACCCAGGCCGCGAACAAGGGATAATTGGTGTCCTCGTCCTGGTAGGCCCCGGTCCTTTCTTCGGCGGTCATGTCGGAGAAAAAGAACTCGTACCGGCTCATGACGGTCACCCGGCGCGAGTCGGTGAACGTCTGCTTCTTGCCGCCGGCGTCGGTGTACTCATATTCGACATACAGGTCGGCCGGGGCCCGGCTGGTCAGGCGGGCCGTCTGGGCCGTGAAGATCGGGTAGTAGAGATCCACGACCGTCTGGCCGGGGTCCACGGCCGGGACCTGGTGCCAGTTGCTCCAGTCGGACTCGGCGTACTCGGACACGCGGTAATGGACGCGCAGGTTCGACAAGCGCCCGCGGGTGGTGTTGTGGAAGACCGACTTGGCCAGCCACATCGGCACCGGGCAATCCCGCGAACCATAGGCCTTGTAGGCGCCGCCGATGACCCGGTCCTTGAACTTCAGGTCGAACGCGACCTCGCCGCCGGCCTTCGGTCCCAGCAGCAGGCCCAGGATGCCCAGGATGAGACCCAGGCCGAAAAGGGCGCCGCCGACGATCTTGAGGGTGGCCGGCTTCATGGCCGGACTCCGGAAAGGACAAAAGAAAAGAGACCCAGCGGTGAACCCATGGGAAGGCCTCCTTGGAAGATTGGCCCTATCATCGTCAAGTGACCGGGGCTTGTCAAGGGCCGTCGGGACCTAGAGAGGAGCCCGAAAAGGGACCGTCGCCGGGCTTGACACCGGAGTCGGACGTGCTATAGTTCAGCCATCTTGTCTGCCGTCAGGGGCGGCGGATCCGTCGCCCGCCAACTGACGGACATGGAGGTGCAGCGCCATGGAAGACCGCGATCGTCCCAAGGATCTCCAAGAGCCCGAGACCGGGAAACGATCCTACGACCCGCCCGAGGCGAATGTCATCCCCGTCAAGCTCGAGGACCGGGTCCTCGGCTGCAATTTCTCCACGATCAGCGTTTGCGAGCTGACGGAGTAGGATCGGCTCTCTAGCGGAAGCCCGGGCTTCCCTCCTCCGTGATCCCGCCCGTCGCGGGAGAGGTTGAGGTTCGCCTGGACATCCAAAGGCATGAAGAGAAACCAGGATTGCGTGCTCAGGGACATCGGCGGCCAAGCCCTGCTCGTCCCGGTCGGGGCCAAAGTCAAGGACATGAACGCCCTGATCACGCTCAACCCGACGGGCCGCCGCGTCTGGGAGCTTCTGGCCGAGGACCGGACGCCGGAAGCCCTGATCGAGAGGATCACGGCCGAATTCGAGGCCGATCCGGCAAGGGTCCAAGCCGATGTCCGGGCCTTTCTCGAGCGTCTCGAACAGCTGGGATTGGTCGAGCCGTGAGCGCCACGCCGCTCGAATACGGTCCCCTCGTCCGGGACATGCTCGGCCGGGCGGCCGCCGTCCGGCAGCCGGCCCACGGCACCTTCGAGCTGACCGGCCGATGCAATCTCGCCTGCCGCATGTGCTATGTCCGCCAGGCCCCGGGCGACAGGGCGGCGGCGGCAGCCGAGCTTCCCGCTTCGGCCTGGCTGGATCTGGCCGGCCAGGCCGTCGACGACGGCATGGTCTTCCTCCTTCTCACGGGCGGGGAGGTCCTCCTGCGCCGGGACTTCTTCGAGATCTACGAACCCCTGACCCGCCTGGGGCTCGTCCTGGCCCTCTTCACCAACGGCACCCTGATCACGCGAGACGTGGCGGCCAGGCTGAGCGAGGCGCCCCCCAGCCGGACCGAGATCACCCTTTACGGCGCCACCGCCTCGACGTTCGAGGCCGTCACCGGCGTGCCGGGCAGTTACGCAGCCTGCGTGGCCGGTATCGAAGCGCTTCTCGCCCGGCGGGTCCCGCTCGGGCTCAAAACCACGCTCACCCGGCGTAACGCCGTCGAGCTCGAGGCCATGCGGGCCATGGCGCGCGACTGGGGCGTGCCGTTCTCGGCCAGCTGCTTGCTGGCGAAGCGGCCCGACCGGGGGCCGTCGGAGATCGACGAGTGCCGTCTCTCCCCGGCCGATTGTATCGCGCTCGAAGCCACGGACCGTGCCTCGGCCGACGATTGGGCCGAGGTGGCCCTCAAGGGCCCCGCCGCGCCGGCCCACGGCAATTTCTATTGCCGTTCGGGCCGGGCCGCCTTCGTCATCGGCCCGTCGGGAGAGATGAACGTCTGCTCGCTCCTGCCTCGCCCGGGAGCCCGGCCGCTCGGATCGGGCTTTGCCGAGGCCTGGAGGCAGGTGGGCCGTTTCGTCGAGACCGCGCCTCCACCGGCCGAGGCGTGCCGCGCCTGCGAGGCCCTTCCCTACTGCGGGCGCTGCCCGGCCTGGTCGATGATGGAAACGGGAACACTGACCGAGCCTGTCCCCTATCTCTGCAGCATCGCCCGGGCCCGGCTCGAGCGCCATGGCCATCCGAAGGGGACGGCGGGCTAGCTTTTCATTCTCGATTCGCGCAGCTGGGCCACATAGAGCGCTCTGCCGGCGTCGACCCCCAATTGCCTCAGGCCGTGTTCCATGGGCGTCGTGTAGCCCCGGCCGGACCGGCGCGGCCCGAGCGCCAGCACGCCGCAGAAGGCGTGGCCCAGCGTCCGCGAGGTCGTCAGAGGGACTAGGAAAGAGAACGCCGAGCCCTCGGGCATCGACGCGAGCCGTCCCTGCCGCAGGCCCTCACCGGTCGCTTCGTCGACGGGAAGCCGCCGCGGCAATCCGGCCTGGGCCGGAGTCTCCTGGGCCAACATCAGGCTTCCGTCCGCCGCGGGCGTGTAGGCGGCCGCCGAGGCCAGGTCGAGCTGCCCGGCGACGGCGCGGACGAGCGTGTCCATCATATCGGGCGGCGAGAGAAGGGCCTGGACCTCGAGATTGAGCAGGCCGCAGGTCTCGGCAAAGCTGACCTCCTCCGGCTTCATCTTGCGGTCCACGAACCTCTGGATGCGTTGCCGCAGGGGGTTAAAGGCGGCCACGGGGAAGGCCGCGGTCGCGGCAACGGCCAGCAGCCGGGACACATTGCCGAAGATCTTGCCGACCAGGGTCGTCAGCACGGCCAGGATGGCGGCGCTCATCACGGTCAGGGCGGCCGTGAGCGTGCTGTACACGAGCGACCTGTTGATGACGATATCGATATCCCACAGACGATGCTTCAGGAGGGCCAGGCCGAGCGCGACGGCCATCAGGGCGTAAGGGATCTGATAGCCCACGACGCTGATCTGCCAGAGGATGAACACCAGGACGGCCGAAGCGTGCGACGGACCCGCTCCCCCGCCGTTGACCACAAGGGACGCGACCTGGGAGACGGCGTAGCCTGCCACGACGGAGGCCAGCGCGATGACGAACCACTTGATCTGCTCCCGTTGGGCCGGCGTCGAGACGCGCCGGTAGCGGCGCATCTGAGAGACGAACATGGCCACGATCATGAGGAGGTAGGCGGCGAGCGTGGCCCCCGGGGCCCAGTTGACCGGCCGGGCCGCGGCCCAGAACCACTGGGCCACGGTCCACGCCCAGACGATCGCGACCAGGACGCGGCCGCCGCGGGGCACCCATCTCCCGTCCGGGTACAGGAAGCCCAGGAAGGTGAAGGCCGCGGCGAAGCCGGTCGGAACGAGCGCGGCGGCCAATCCCTGCCAGGGCGACGGGTCGACGGCCAGGAGCTGCACGCTGCTCGTCGCGGCCGCGCTGAAGGTGACCAGGGCGATAGAGGCGAAATAAGTCAACGCCGTGCCCCGGCCCCGGGAGATGATCAGGAACGAGACGGCCAGGTAAACCAGCAGGACGATGATGTCGAGGATCAGCATCTCGTTGATGATGACGTCCATGCCGACGCCGAGGGCAGATAACCGGTCGGCGATGGAGCCGGGCTCGGGGGAGCGGATCACCTCGACGGCGCGGGGCGCGGCCGTTCCCGTCCGGACGGACAGGCTTGCGGGCGTGCCCGTCCAGCCGTTGACCCGGTCGAAGAGCTGGGCCGCGGTCGGGTCCTTCTCGAGGGCCCGGCCGTCGACGGCGACCAGGACATCGCCGGGGAGAATGCCGGCCTTGGCCGAGGGAGTCCCCGGCGCGATCTCGGTGAGAACGACTTCGCCGGCGGCATTGATGCCGAATGAAACGCCGCCGAGGGACACGATGTGCTGCCGCCTGTAGGCGGCCGGGACCGCGACGACGATCAGGACGACCGTCAGCGCGACGATGACCAGGCGCGCCGCGCGCAGGAGCTTCAGCGGGAGGGTCGTCAGGGGGGTCATTTCGAACTCGCCTTGGGGGATCTCAGACGGGCCACGGCCTCCGTGGCCGCCTTGGCCACGTCCTGGCTCGCGTGCTTCTCGAGCTTCTCCAGGGCTGGGAGGGCCCGCTTATCGCCGAGGAGGCCCAGCGTCGAGGCGGCCGCTTCGAGGAAGGGATCGCTCCCGCCGCGGGCCAGGGCCTCGAGGACGGCGTCGACGGTCTTCGTCCCGCCGATCAGTACCAGGGCCGACGAGGCCTGTTCCCGGACGGCGGCATAATCGTCCTTCAAAGCGGCGATCAAGGGCTTGACCGCCCGTTCGTCCCGGATGCGGCCCAGAACGACCGCGGCGCCCTCGCGCCCGAGATAGACCTGGTCCCGGCCCAGGACGGCGATGACCGCCCACACGGCCGGCCGGCCGATCTTCACCAGCTCGGCCCGGGCCGTCTCCCGTTCGGCGTCGTCCAGGCTGTGGAGCATGGCGCAGTATTTTTCGACGTCGGCGGTCTGCCGGGCCGAACCATCCGAGGGCATCGAGGCAACGGAAAGGAGCGTCAAGGCCGCCATCAGCCAGACCCGAACCTGCATGGCCGTCCCTCCCCAAGGGGTCATTTGGTGATGATGCTAGCTTTGGGCGGGACGCAATGTCAAGGGCTCTCTCGCCCCGTCAGGCCGCGGTCCGGCGGGCGCTTTCGGAGGTCGGCGTTGGCTGGGGGTGTGGTGACATGCCAGATACAGCTGATCGCGGCAGCGCCCCCTTTCATCGAACAAGAGCCGTCGTCTCAAAAACCGGCAGCTTTTCGAACCAATGGAGCCGGGTCCTGGTCCGCTTCCGCCAGTTGAACAGGTCGAGCACCTTCTTCTTCATCTCGGGGGGCATCTTGGCGAAGCCGGTATAATCCCCCCAGCCGTTGGAAATGGCCACGGCCGCCTGATACTCCCGGACGCCGAATTCCGTGAAATCGAAATGCGTGACCGGCTCCCAGTTGCAGGACCACAGGGCGTTCCGGTAATTCGGGAAGAGGCCATAGGGCCACGCCTCGGGGTCGCAGTGCGTGTCTTGGTACGTCCCGTCCGCGACCAGGGCGTACGGCGGCTTGGCGATCCACTTGTTGACCCCGATGCAGTCCGAGGCCAGGAAGGCCAGGCTGCGTCCGGACTGTCTGTTATAAGCGTGGACTTCGGCGGCGAGGTCCCGGACGAGACGCATCATGGCCCGGTCCGCGTAGCCCGGGACCTTCTCCGAGCCCAGGCTGCCCGTGTCGACATGGAACGTTTCGTCCCAGACGAAGGCGTCCAGGTCGCCGCCGTATTCGCGCGACAAGGCCTTGATGTATTGAAGGAAGAAGGACCGGACGGCCGGATGGAGGGGGTTCTGACAGTAGGTCTTCCCTCTCGTGTCCGGCCCGACCCAGCCGCCCCAATAGAGGACGCGGTCCGGCTGGAAAATGCCGGCCAGGCCGTCGCCGGCGCTCATCCCGTCACCGAAATAGAGAGCGACGCGGAAGCCGCGCGAGGTGGCGTAGCGGATCCGCTTATGCATATCGTCAAGAGTCATGGCCACGGGCACGCTCGCCGGGAAGTCCTTCTTGACGTTGGGATAATTGGAGAAGGCCGTCCAGCGCGGATCGAGCCGGCCGGTCGCTGGGTCGAACGTGTAGCGGCCGACGAAATCGTACCAGCCGTGGAGCGCCAGCAGGACGCGGCCCCGGTCGGCCGCCGGGAGGGCGGCTTCCAGTGCGTCGATATCCTCGTACCAGCCGCGCCCGCCCGAGCTCAAGTAATCGTAGTCGACCATGGCGATATCGTGGATCCAGGCCGGACCGGGCGGGATCTCGGCCAGGGCCAGGTCGTAGAATTGGGCGATCGCGGCGTCGGCCTCGCCCCGATGGAAGACCAGCGAGACCACCCGTCGCTCCAGGTCGTTCTCGAGCCCGACGGACTTCGGATAGGTCCATTCGAGCGAGTCCCTCTTGAAGACCGCCGAATAATAGGGATCGGTCATCACGGTGCAGCGGTCGGACGGCAACACGGTTTGAAATGTCGCCATGGGGATGGCCAGAGAGAGCACAGCCGAGGGAGCCACTCCGGCGAACCGGTAGACGGCGGCTTCCCCCGAAGCCAAGGCCGCACCGACCCCGTTCTTCAGCGGGAGCCAGGTCTCATCCGGGAGCGCGACCGGGCCGAGGGACAGGCTGACCGTGAGGTCATCGGGCAGCCGCGAGCGCGAGCGGAGGGTGACCTCCCGGCTGAAAACCGCGGCCTCTCGCCCGGGGCCGAGCCGGTAGACGATCTCGACCCCCAGCGCCAGTTCTTTCAGGTCATAGACGAACTGGATCGCATTCTCGCCGGAGGCCGAACGGAGGGGCGCCGTGAGAGGGAAGCGGCGGCCGCCGCAGGACACGTCGCCGGCGCCTTTGCGGCTGGCCGTTTCGATGCGGCCGCGGCCCGAGGCGATCGAAAGAACGGAGCCGTCGGACCCGACGCGGACCCGAAAATCGCCGCTGACCAGGGTCTTCGTGGGCCGCAGCGAACATGACGCCCAGATAACGAGCCCGCCGGCAACAAGCAGTGCGGCCGGCCGGACCGTCTTCGATCTTTTGAGCATGGCAGCCTCTCCTGTCCCTTCAGCGCAAGGCCCGGATGGCCCTAAACGTTTTCTCCATATCCGCCGGGACCGAGGGGTCGGCCTTGGAGAGCCAGCCGATCAGGCGATCGCCCCCGGCATAGAATGTCACTCGCGTATAGGGGCGCGCCAGGCCGGCGTCGTTCACGGGGAGCTTCAGCCGGACCCGGATCGCGTTCTCGAGGTGACGGGCCAACCCTTCCTTCCATTCCTGCCAGGTCATGTAATCGAGATCGTCGGCGGCGAGCAGGCGCGCGAGCTCGGTGCGGCACTTCCGCACAAGCACGCCGTCCCCGGCCCCGAGGGCGTCGAACATGGCGGCGTAGGCCGCGACGAACCGGACGTCCGTATACGGGAAAGGATGTTGAAGCTCCCAGGAATAGTCCTTTTTCTCCATGGCCTGCCGGTAGATGCCAAGCTCCCCTTTGAGTTTTGGCTCGACCGTAGCTCCTTGAGCGCAATGCACGAATTCGTGGAGGATGAAAACGAATCCGTCGGCCTGGTCGAACACCTCCGGCGTGACGACGCAGGCCGACGCTCCGTCCAACGCCTCGAGCGGGAAAGCGGCCCGGATGCCCTTTGGGATGGGGAAGGGCTCGGGGACCGTTTTCGAGAGGACATAGGTCCGCGCCGTCTCATCCGGGACGAAGATCCGGAGGGTCTTGTCTTTGGCCACGGCGACCGGATAGAGCGTGGCGAAGACGGGATGGATATCGCGGATCGTTTCGCGCAAGCTGAAGAGCCGGTTCAGGGGACCGATCTCCGGCTCGACGGCTCCGGCCGCCCGCCCGGCCCCGCCGGGCAAGCCTAGGGCCAAGACCAGAAAGGACACCGTCAGAAGGGCTTTTCTACCGGGCATGTCTGCTCCTTTCGGGACACTCAATAGCGGACCTCGGTCTCGACCACGAAGAACTTGTAGTCGCTGTACCGGATCTCCGTTTGCGAGGCCCTATGGATCCCCATCCGCGAATCATAATCCTCGTGGACGGTGAGCTCGGACAGGAAGCGGATGCCGTTCTTCTCGACCCCGTAGACGCCGACGATGGAGATCCTGGGCGTCGCGTCGTGCCCGATCGACCGGGCCATCCTCCGGACCGCCTCGAGATCGCTGATCGAGCGCTGGTCCCATTCGATCTTGACGATGGCGAAGTCCTTTTCCCTGACCCAGACCTTCCCGTAGAGCAGGTTGGGCTCAGGAGAGCCCGACGGTTGGGCTTCGATCACAAAGGCCTTCTCTTTGTCGACCTGGTCCTCGCCCAGGTAACGATAGACATGCCGCGACTGCCAGTATTCGCTCAGCAGGCCGAGCGGCCCGAAGACCAGGTACCGGTGTTTATAGAGCTTTGTCTTGAGCGGGGCGTCCGGCTCGTGCCGCGGGCGTCCATTCTCCTTGAGCAGGACCCGCTTCTCCTCGATCGAGTCGCCCTTCCGGACGAGCTGATAATCGTATTCGAGGGCCACGCGCGTCGTGCGGCCGGATCCCCCGAGGCTGAAGAGCTTGATGGGCGGATCGAACTGGCGCTCATCGATCTGTTCTCGGCAGACGAAATATAACGACATCCTCTCCAGCCGGTCGCAGTAGGCCCGCGTCTTCTCCAGGATCCGCGGGAGCTGATCGGCGGGCTGCACCGTCTGTTTCGCCGGGACGGGTGCCCGCAGCAGAAGGAATAGGAGAAGCCCCAAGCCCGCGATGATCTTGGGATCTTTGAACACTCAGGCCCCTTTCTCGCTCGATCAGAATAAGGCCTGGCCGGGGAGGTGTCAAGGAAGGTCCCGGTCCGGGTTCAGATGCGGTCGAAGTCAGGAAAAGGAACCCTGAGCGTCAGCGGGCCTTGAGAGGCAGGACGATCTTGGAGGGATGGCGACGGTCCCGTTCGACCCGGATGGTCGGCGCCTTGGCCCGGCCAGCCGGATATTCGGCAAAATTGTCCTTGTCCGCGCCGGCCACGGCGATCCGGATACGATGTCCCTTCCGGACCAGGGCGGAAGTCGCCCACAGGTCGAACGTCAGGTCGACGATCTTCCCGGGGGCCATCCCTTCGGCATCGCGGCGCTCGAATGTCCGGTAGGGGCCGAAGATCACATAGGGCGGCTGGCCGTGCGAGACCTTCCGGCAGACAGCCCTGATCTCGCCCTCGGTGATATAGGTCACTCGTCCCGTTTCGTCGACGTCCTCGAGGTAGGCAAAGAACGCGCCATCGGTCGCATCCGAGCTCGCGTAGAGGGTTACGAGGGGATGCCCCGTGATCTCCATATCCCTTTCAAGGGCAGGGCCCGTATAGACGAGCAGCTTCCGGTCCTCGGCCGCCCGGTCGGGATAGACGACGTCGCCGCCACCG
Organism: Candidatus Aminicenantota bacterium; assembly: GCA_963807525.1. Taxonomy (GTDB): domain Bacteria; phylum Acidobacteriota; class Aminicenantia; order Aminicenantales; family Saccharicenantaceae; genus RBG-16-66-30. The sequence continues at coordinate 93,070 of CAWECI010000008.1, forward strand.
ATATTGGTGTGCCAGCGGTTGGCGGCGCCGGTCGTCGCACTGTAGTCGACCGTGTAGCTGTCCCCGTCCTGTCCATCCGCGGGCGCCCGCGTCGTCAGCGTCCCTTGGGGCCCGAAATAGAGGGTCGTGGCCTGGAATCCGGGCGGCGGCCAGACTTCGGTCTCGGTCCAGGTCCCCGCGCCAAGGGTGTAATAGCGGATGCGGGAGATCGCTCGGGGCGGAGCCGCCGGCTTCAGGCGCTCGTCGAAGAACCGGATCATCTCGGCCCGCTGGGTCTCGGGGCTGGGCCGGACCGCCTGCTCCTGCGGGTTGAACGGGTCCGTGTCGCAGAGGCCGCCATGGCTCCAGGGACCGATGACGACATCCTGAGGGTTGGGGAGGGTCCGGAACCGGGCCAGGGCGCCCTCTACGGTGGCGGCGTCCAGCCAGCCGACGCGGATGAACAGGGGCGTTCTCAGGGCCGCGATCTCCCGGACATGGCCCGAGGGATTGGCCAGCCTGGAAAGGTCCCGGATCCCTGAGGGTCCGAAGGGGTCGTCCCGGAATTCCAGGCCTCTGGCCGCCGCGGCGACCTGGACGTTGGCCCGATGCTGAGCCACGGCTTCCGCCATGAGGACCCGGTCGGGGTCGTCGTCGACGGGCTTGACGCCGCGGACGTTCGTCTTCAACTCCTCGCATTTCTCGCGGGAAGCTCCGGCCAGGGCGCAGATGTCGTCGGCGTCCATGGCTTCGATCATCCGGCCCCACATATCGGTGTAGAAATCGAGAAAAAGACCGCCGGGGTAAGCCAAGTGATCGAGATAATTGAAATCGTTGAACAGCGGCGCGGCCGCGGCGACGGCGGGGCGTCGGGCCACCAGGAGCATTTCCGCCGCATTGCCCACGTAAGACACGCCATAGGACCCGATCTTCCCGTTCGACCAGGGCTGGGCGACGATCCAATCGGCGATCTCGCCGTAGTCGGCGACCTCGTCGGCGGTCATCTCGTAGGCCCGGCTGCCGAACGAGGCGCCCGTGCCGCGGGCGTCGACGAGGACCAGCGCGTAGCCCGCGTCGTTGAAGATCTGGGCGGTTCGGAAATTCGAATCCAGCTCCGGCTCGCGGCGGATCCTGTCCTGGGCCCGCCAGTAACGTGTCGCGGTCATCAGGGCGGGGATCCTTTGATCCAGGCCGAGGCCCTCGGGAAGCCAGACGTCGACGGCGATGCGAACGCCATCGCGCATCGGCACGTAGAGCGAACGGAGCCGGGGGAAAGAGGACGTCGCGGCCGCGACGGGAAGCCGGAGCAGAAGCCCGAGGATCAACAGCCCCGCGATCTGAACGGACGTCCGGCGGTTGGCCATCAGGGTCTTCCCCCTGCCCCGAGCTCGGCCTGGCAGCGGAACATCTCGGCCACGGCCCCGGGGTCCAGGCCGGCGAAAATGCTGTTGCAGGAAGAGATCATGAAGCGGCCGCCGGGAGAGCCCTGCGCCAAGCAGCGGCTGACCTCGGCGCGGACGGCCTCCAGGTCCGGGCGGCCCAGCACGCGGACATCGACGTTCCCGACGAGAACGAGGTCCCGGCCGAATTCGCGCTTGATCTTGGCCAGGTCCATTCCGGCGGCCGGCTCGAGGCCGTGGACGCCCGCGAAACCGGCCTCGATGGCCAGCGGCAGGAGGGCCGCGATGTTGCCGTCGCTGTGCCAGATGACGGGCGCCCCGGCTTCTTCGACGATCCGGCGGTGATAGGGCCAGACCAGCAGCCGCCACAGGCCCGGCGAGATCATCGGTCCGTCCTTGGACCCGGCGTCGTCGCCGAGCACCAGGACCTCGGCCCCCCGGCGGACGGCCTCCCGGAAGAGGGCCAGGCACCAGTCGGTCCGGGCCGCCAGGAGCTTCTCGACGAAGCCCGAATCGTCGGCCAGGCGCAAGAAGAAATTCGGCAGGCCCATCGACAGATAGGCCGCCGTGAAGGGGCCGCAATGGGAGCCGTACATCGGGACATGGTGGGGATAGCGCGCCTTGACGGCGGCGATGCGGCCGGCGTCGAAACAGGCAGCGGCCCGCTCGAGCGGCGGGCTGAACCGGGCTAGGTCCGCCTCGGAATCGACAGCCCCGGCGCTGTAAAAGCCCCCGCTCCAGATCCTCCCGAACTCGTCGACGCCGTCGCGCCCGCCGAGTCCGCCGAGCTCGGTCGAGGTCGGCATCAGGATGGCGTCCTGGCCGAGGCCGGCATAGGCATCGACCGGATCGCCGTACCCGAGTTCACGCCACAGGGCGTCGATCCAGACCTCGAACCGGGGCACCCGGTCGGGGATCCGGCCGGCGAGTGCCGCCTGGACACGTTCCCTGGACGTCATGACCTTCCCCTTTGCCGCGATCGCGCGATCAGACCTTCCTCAGTGTCTTGAGGAAGGCCGGGTCCACATCCACGCCCAGGCCCGGCTTTTCGGACAGGACGATCATCCCGTCCTTGATATCGAAGCCGCCCACCACGGGATCGGAGGTGTGCTCTTCGTTCCCGTCGAGATCGGAGAACACGATGTTGTTTTGCGAGGCCACGCAGTGGGCGGCGGCCGTCAGGGCGACCCGGCTCTCGTTCATGCAGCCGACCATGCAGCGGATGTTCGCGCTGTCCGCGATGTGGGCGATGCGGACGGATCTCGCGATGCCGCCCGCCTTCATGAGCTTGATGTTGATGTACCGGCAGGCCTCGGCCTTGATGAGCTTCAGCGCGTCCTCGGGCTGGAAGACCGCCTCGTCGGCCATGATCGGGATCGGGCTCTGGTCGTCGACCGCCTTGAGGCCGGCGATATCCGAGGCGACGACCGGCTGTTCCGCGAACTGGATCCGGAACTTCTCCATCCGCCTCAACGCCGAGATGGCCTGGGGCACGGTCCAGCCCTGGTTGGCATCGATCCGGATATTGGCGGCCGGGCCGATGGCGGCGCGGACCGCCTCCACCCGGGCCACGTCCGTGTCGGGGTCCTGCCCGACCTTGACCTTGATCGTGCGGAATCCCCTGGCCGCGAACCCGTGGGCCTTGGCGGCCATGGCGTCCGGCGTGTCGAGGCTGACCGTCCGGTCGGTCTCGAACGTGGTCCGGTCGCCGCCGAGGAGCCTGAAGACAGGCAGCCCGGCCAGCTTCCCGACGATGTCGTAGAGGGCCATGTCGTAGGCCGCGGCCACGCTCGGCGCGGAGTGGACGAACGGGCCGAACGAATGAACGAGGCTCTCGATGGCGGTCGCTTCGCGGCCGACCACGAGCTGGCGCAAGTCGCGGGCCGCGGCCGCGCCCTGAGCCTGCGTTTCGCCGGTGATCGGGAGTGCGGGGCAGGCCTCGCCGATGCCCGTGACCCCGGCGTCCGTGTGGATGTAGATGAGGATGTCGTTGGCGGCCGTGATCGTGCCGATGGCGATCGTGAACGGCTGCTTGAGCGCCAGGTCCATGAGATAGATGTCGACGCCGGTGATCTTGACACCCTTGTAGGGAGCGGCCTTGTCCTGGCCCCCTCCCCGGGCCGAAGCCGTGACGGCCGCGGCCCGGCCGAACGCGGGCCCCACGAGGACGCCCAGGCCCATGGCCTTCAGGAAATCTTTTCTGGTGAGCACGGGGTCACCCCACTTTGACGGCTTTGGTCTCCCGTTTGCCCTGGAGGAGCACGAAGTGCGTGACCTTGCCCGCGGCGTCCCTCACGAAGGTGACCTCGAAGCCGACGCTCTTCAGGAAGAACTTGGTCTCGGATTCCGCGAGCAGGCGCACCTTCGGCTGGTTCGGGAGTTGGACGAAGAGGCCGTCCCCCTCGTGCGTGATCGAGAAAACGACAGGGGCCCCCTCGAGCTTGTACTGGCCCTGGTAGGCGTCCAGGACGGCCGCGGGCACGGGAACGGCCGTCTTTTCCTTGGGCGGCTCGACAGTTTCGCCAAAGAGGATCTTGGCCAGCGCGTCGCTGATCTCCTGGGTATAGCCGGTGCTGAAGTTGTTGAGGACGATGACGCAGGCGTCGTCATCAGGGAAGCGGGAGATATCACAGGTGAACCCGTTGACCCCGCCGCTGTGGCGGATGTTCTTGTGGCCGGCCAAGGCCCCGGTCATCCAGCCGCAGGCGTAGCCCGATTTGAAGGGGGTGAACATCCGGGCCAGGTCCGCATGGGAGATCAGCTTGCCGGTATAGAGAGCCCGGTCCCACTTGTAGAGGTCGTCGACCGTCGAATAGAGGGCCCCGGCCGCGTGCGGGACGGACATGTCGATATAGGCGGCGTTCGCCAGCGCGTCCCCGTTGAATTCGTAACCTGCGGCCCGGTCCTTGAGGATGATCTCGGCGTGGTCGTAGCCGGAGTCCTCCATGCCGAGCGGCTTGAAGATATGATCGCGGACATAGGCCTCGTAGGGAGCGCCGGTGACCTTCTCGATGACGGCGCCGAGGAGGATGTAGCCGGAGTTGCTGTAGCTGAACTTCTCCCCCGGCGTGAATTCGAGCGGCAGGTCCTTGAAGCGGGCCACGGTCTGCAGGACCGGCGAGGGCAAAGCCATGGTCTTCAGGTAGTCCGGGAACTCGGTCAGGTTGGGGATGCCGGCCGTGTGCGTCAGCAGATGGTGGAGGGTGATCTTGTCGCCGGCCGGATAATCGGGGAAGAACGTCTTGACGGTGTCGGTGACCTTGAGCTTGCCGCTCTCCTCGAGCTCGAAGATGGCCATGGAGGTGAACTGCTTGGTCACCGAGCCGAGCCGGAACTTGGTCTTCGGGGTGTTGGGGACGTTCAGCTCGTAGTTGGCCTGGCCGTAGCTCTTCCGGAGGACGATCGCGCCGCCGCGGGCCACGAGGACGCTGCCGCTGAACCTCTGGATCCGGTGCGCCGCGGCGAGATAGGCGTCCATGGAGGCGGCGACGTCCGGCCCCGCCCCCGGGCCCAAGGCTTGGGCGAGCCCGGAGGCGAGGACGGTCAGAGTGAGGGTCGTGAAGAGAACAAAGGCCCGCGGCTTCATCATGAGACGCTCCCGGGGCTTAGAATCCGAACCTCAGACCCAGGCGGACGGTCCGCGGGTCGACGATCCGGGTCATCTGTTCGAAGGTCAGGGTGAGACTGTCGCTCCGGGTCTGGACCTCGGCCGCGGTGCTGGCGTTGAACAGGTTGAAGGCGTCGGCGAACAGGCTGAACGCCATGCCCCTGACGTGGAAGGTCTTTTCCAGCCTCAGGTCGAGGGCGAACTGGGCCGGCAGCTCGCGGGAGCCCTTCTTCTCGGCGAAGATGATGGCCTGGCCCTGGGACAGGGGGACGCCCACGTCGGTGTTGGCCACGGTGCGGGTGTAGTGCTGGCCGGAATAGTACCGGATGAAGCCGCTGATGTTGATGTCCCACGGCCCGGCGACCGTGCTCAGGACCTTGACCTGGTTGCGACGGGACAGCGGGTTGGCGCCGAAGGCGTTGATGTGGGCGTTCGGATCATTGTACAGGGTCGAGCCCGTGTAGGAGGCGTACCAGTCGGTGCCGATGAGGCCGCGCGAGTTCTGCCAGACGTAGCTGGCCATGAGGGACCAGCCCCGGGTGTAGCGCTTCTGGAGGGTCACTTCGACCGCATCGTAATCCCGCTTGGCGCCGGGAGGGTTGACGAGATAGATGTTCGATCCGAGGATGGCGTTCTGGCTCCAGAAATAACTTTCGCTCCCGTCGTAGGGGTCGGTGAACGAGACCTGCGTCCAATTCGTCCAATCGAGCTCGCCCGAGGTCATCAGGGCGTTGATGTCGAGCTGGCTGGCGTCGACGTCCTCGACCAGGTCCCGGTCCCACTTCTTGATATAGCGAGCCGCCAGGGACCAGTCGGTGAAGAGCTCCCGCTCCACAGCGACCGTGATCTCGTCGCTGCGGGGGGCTTTGAGCTTCTGACCGCTGTAGCCGACGGTCGCCCCCGAAGGATAGACGGCGAACAGGTAGGCGTTCGGGACGGGGTTCCCGTCCGGCATCAGGAGTTGGGCGTAGACGAAGAAGCCGTTCGGGTTGGCCTTGGCGTAGTAATCCGTGACGTTGGCCTGGATGTAGCGGGAATAGCTGGCCTTGAGGAGGGTCTTGTTGTCGCCGGTGAGGTCAAAGGTCAGGCCGAGCCGCGGGGCCAGGCTGGTGCGGTTGATCGGCGTGAACGAGCTCGTGACGCTTCTGTTGAAGGTGACCCCGAGGAAGGTCTGTTCGCCCTCGGCCTGGTTCTGAGCGGGCACTCGCCCCTCCTGGTGGGTGAGCCGGAGGCCCAGGTTGAGGGTCAGCCGCTTCGTCGGCGTCCACGTGTCCTGGAGATAGCCGTGCAGGTTCGTGGTCGCCAGCTTGGAATGGACGGGCGCGAAAACGAGCCCGTAGGCCGGCGTGCCCATGACGGTCATGATCTGGGACATGCCGTTCGCCGGGTCCGCGTAGGGCACGAAATCCCGGCTCGAACCGGTCACCTGCAGCTCGGCGCCGGCCTTGAACTCGTGGGAGCCGGCCCAGTTGTCAACGAAGTAGGTGCCGTTCAGGTTGGACTGGAAGCGGGTGGCCGTATAAAGGTCGTCGACTCCGTAGCCGCCGGAGATGAGGCCGGTGGCCATGTCCACGGTGGCCGGCTCGCCGGTCTTGTCCCGGAGATTGATGTGGCTGTTGACATAGCCGATCTTGAAGTCGGTGTAGAAGTCCGCATTGAACATCCGGGTCCACTGGAAATTGAAGATGTGGGACGGCTGCGTCCACTTGATCGTGCTGGACTCGGTGTTGAACAAGGTCGCGCCGGCGTTGTCCTGGCGGTAGTCCGAGAAGTTGTAGGACAGGGTGAACTTGTCGGCCTGGGTGGGCTGGAACGTCAGCTTGAGGAACGGGTACGGCCGGGTCTGCGTCGCCGGGACCTGTGTCGCCTGGTCGTACGGGAAGCCGGCGACGTTCACGGCGCGCCTGTTGTAGCTCAGGTTCGTGAAGAACCAGAGCTTGCCCTTGACGATAGGACCGCCCAGCGTGAGGCCGGGCTCGATGACGTACTTGGACCCGCTGATCGTGCCGGCCAGGGGCGTCCCGGCCGTGTTCGTCGACTGCAGGTGCTGGTTGGTGTAATAGAAGCTGGCGGAGCCGCCGAACCGGTTGCCGCCCGACCGGGTCACGACGTTGACCATGGCCCCGGCCACATCGCCGTATTCGGCCGACAGGCCGCCCGACTGGATGGAGACCTCGTCGATGACGTCCATGCCGAACTCGACCATCTGGGTGCCGACGTCGGGCGCGGTCATGTTCACGCCGTCCACGTTGAAGGAATTGTCGCGGACGCTGCTGCCGTTGGCCGAAGACATCAGGCCGTTGGTGTTGTTCTCCTCGGCGATGACGCCCGGGGCCATGTTGAAATAGGTGTTGAGGTTCCGGGCCGCGGGCATGGCGGTCATGAAGGTCCGGTCGAGGTTGGTCGCCTGGGCCGTCGACTTGAGGTCGATGGTCGGGGCCTGGCCGATCACGACGACGCTCTCGGCGAGCGACTTCATTTGCAGGACGGCGTCGATCGTCGTCGTCTGACCGACGCTGATCTTGACGTCCTTGCGGACGAGGGTATTCATGCCGTCGAGCGTAAAGGTGATCTCATAGAGGCCCGGCGGTAGGGACAAGAGGCGATAGAGCCCCTGTTCGTTCGTGATCGTGGCCATCTGGGGCAGGATGATGGCCGGGGACTTGATGGTCACCGAAACGCCGGGCAGGGGCTGTCCCTGCGAGTCCCGGACGGCGCCATCCAGGGTCCCGGTCTGGTTGAGCTGGGCCGACGCCGGCGGGGCGAGGACGGCCGCGAGCAGGAGAGCGATAAGAATGCCAATCGTTCGGTTTTTCATGCCTTCACTCCTTTATCAGGTCTGTCCCCGCCCGCTCCTAAAGGGGCAACAAGGACTGGATCTCCTTGGCTAGAGCGACCACGGCCGGGGCGAAGAGCTTCTCGGCCTCGTCGATCGTGTACTGGACCGTGGTGGTGTCGAACGAGACGGCCCCGAGGGTCTCGCCGTCCTTGTTAACGAGGGGAGCCCCGATCGAGAGCAACCCGATGATGTACTCTTCATTATTGATGGCGTAGCCCCGGGCCCGCGTCAGGCGCAGATCGGCCAGGACGGCGGTCCGGGTGATCAGCGAGCGCGGCGTCCGCCGCGTCAGCGTCGCGCCGTCCAGCCAGGCCCGGAGTTCGGCATCCGGGAGCGCCGCCAGGTAGGCCTTGCCCAAAGCGCTGCATTGAAGGTCGGAGGAGACGAAGGGCAGGGTGAAGGTCAGCGTGTCCTTGGCCTCGCGCCGGTAGAGGAGGACGAGCCGGCCGTGCTCGGTGACCGCCGTGTCGATCGAGACATGGAATCCGTCAAAGGCCTTGTCGACAGCCGGCTTGATAACCTGGAGGATGTCGAAGCTCTTGATGACGTTGTAGCTGAGGGCCAGGGCCATGGGCCCGAGCTTGATGAGCTTGGTCCTGGCGTCCTTCCGGAGATAGCCGAGCTGGACGAGGGTCTCGACGAACCGGAAGGTCGAGGTCGGGTTGATCCGCGTCCGGCGGGCGATGTCGGTCAGGCTCAGGCTAGTCGTCTCGGGCGTGAAGAGGTTGAGGATGCGGAGGCCTTTCTCGATGATCTTGGAGAAATAGGGGCCCTCCCGCCGGCCTGTAGCCGCCTCCGGACCCTTCTTGCGCGTGCTCATCGGTATTTCTATTATCGAAATCGGTTTTCGATAATAGAATACGCCCGAGGAGCTTGTCAAGGAAAATGTTGGAGCCGGAATGACCCGCAGGCCGGGCGATCAGCGGGATGCCGAACGGCCGGCCGGGCCCCCGAGCGAGGCCGGTTTCACGTCCGGGCTTCCCCCGTCATGGTTCGATCTCCTCGAACATGCCCGTCTTCCGGTTCTTGCGGACCTTGTTCCAGGGCAGGGCCCGGCCGTTCATGGCCACGTACACGCCGGGAGGCAGCACCTGGACGAAGGCCAGGGCCGCGCCCAGGTTGAAGAGCCCGTCCGACGAGCCGAACTTGTAGGGCACCATGGCCCCGGTGAGAACGATGGTCTTGTCCCCGATCGCCTCCCCGAGGACCCGGGCGGTCACCTCCATGCGGTCCGTGCCGTGGGTGATGAGGATCCGCTCGCAGGGGCAGCTCCGGCAGTGCTCGAGGATAAGGGCCCGGTCGGCGTCGGACATGTCGAGCGAATCGACCATCATCAGGGTCCGGAGCTCGACCTTCAGGGCCGACCGCCCCAGCCGGAGCATCTCCGGGACGTGCGTGTCCTTGAAGAAGAGGTTGCCGGCGATCTCGTCGTAGGCCTTGTCGAACGTCCCGCCGGTGACCAGGATGCGGATGCTGTTCATCGATTCACTCCCGTAGGTCCGTCATCGGCGAGGATATGCCAGCCCCGGGGACGAGTCAAGGAACGGCCTTGACATCCGGACCCGGGAGACGTTAGAGTTCGCGGAACAAGGAGGCCGCCATGGCTGTCAAACGTCTTCTGTTCGTCTCGCTGTCGGTCCTCGCTCTCGCCGCGCTCTTCGCCGCGGCCCAAACCCCAGACGCCTGCCCCGCCGTCATCGCCTCGCTGCTCCCGAAGAACGGTCATATGCGCGGCGGGACCTACAACGCGGCCGGACCCATGGGCATGGGCAGCGGCGCGATGGACCTGCCTTTCGACCACCCCTGCACCAAGTCCGAGAAGTACCCGGCCCGCATCAGCCTCGCCGTCACGGTTTACGGCGGGGAGATGGCCCAGCTCCTCCAGATGCAGGGCGACGCAGCCAACCAGCAGACGCTCCAGAACGCGATGGACGAGCTCGGGCGGACGAAGCATCGGCCCCAGCGGGAGAAGCTCGGCGGAGGCGAGATCGTCTACGTCGCCTACGAGACCGAATGCCAGCCGGAGACGATCGATACCGGGAAGCCGGCCGCCCACTATCCGCCGACGCCCCACATCAAGCTCAAGGGGGTCGCTCTCTCGGCCAACGTCCGCCTGGAGGTCGATCTCGAAGGCAAGATCAGCGCAGACCTGGCCAAGGCCGCGGTCGCCGAGGTCTTCGAGAATCTCAAGAAGGCCGACTTCAGCCAGGCGAAGTGACCCTTCGCCCGGCCGGCCTGCCGCTCATTGTTTGACGAATTCGACGCGCCGGTTCTGGGCCCGGCCCTGCGGCGTGTCGTTGGAATCGATCGGCTTCGCGGCCCCCTGGCCGGTCGTCGTCAGCCGCGAGGCGTCGATCTTGAACTGTGACACCAGGACCGCCTTGACGGCCTCCGCTCTCCGCTTGGACAGGTCCAGGTTGTGCTCGGCGCTCCCGACCGAATCGGTGTGTCCCTCGACCTGGAGCTTCAGCGCGGGATTGGTCTCCAGTCCCTTGGCGACCATCTTGATGACCGGCGCCGACTCCGGCTTGATCTGGTCGCTGTCGGTGTCGAACAGGATGCCGTGCGTGACGTACCGTCCGGAGGACATGATGACCTGGCTGAAATCGGGCGAGCATTCCGCGATGCGGAAGAACTGGAACCCGACGTACCCGGTCTTGTCGTTGTCGCCGGGACCGTCGACATAGACCTCGATCTTGCCCAGCTCGGGCAATTCGATCTGATTGACATCCATGGCCCGCTGGCCGTTGAGGTAGTAGCGCATGCGCCCGTTCTGGACCCAGAGAGCCTGCTTGACCGGCTTGTTCCAGTCCATCTCGATCTGCTGGCTGGAGAGCTCTTCGTTGCCCATCCGGATCGTCAGGGACAATTTCGAGTAGTTCACCGAGGTGATGAGATCGAGGATGTCCGTCCCCTTCTTGTCATGGAACCTCCACCAGGCTCTAGCGCCGTGCCCCTTGTAGGCGACGTCCATTTCCATGGTGAAGTTGGCCGGCAGCCCGGTCACGTTCGGCGACAGGGTTAGCTTGTCCGCCGTCATGGTCAGCTGCCTAAGATTGTCGCCGACCCGCAGCTCGGCCGTTCCGCCCCGCACTTTCCAATGCGGCGGGGGCTCGTCGCCGGCCATATCGCTGAAATCATCATAAAGGATGACCTTGTCCCCGGGGACAAAATCGGACTTCACGGCGGTGAGGTTGGGCTGGCCGCCCGCCTGTGCGGCTGGGGCCGCGGGCTGGGCCGCGGCGCCGGTAGCGGGGGCGCCGGCCGCGGGAGCCGCCGGAGCCGGATTCGGGTTCAGGCTGGGGAGCGCGGGGCCGCTGCGGGACTTGGCCTGCAGCGTGATCGTGCTGCCCGGGGCCAGGGTGATGCTCGAACCGTCCGTCGAGACGTCGACCAACATGATCGCGACCGCGACCTGAGAGGCGGCGCTGACCGTGGCGCCTCTGCGCCCCCCGAGGAGGCCGCCGAGGGCCGATCCGACCCGCCCGACGTTGGAGGCTTTCTCCGGGCTGCTGCTGTTGCGGATGGCGTTGCCGTTCTCGTCGAGATCGGCCTGGCCCTGGGAATTGGCGATCGACTGAACTTCCGAGGAGATGGGCACGGCCTGGCCGGCGTGCTTGAGCGTTTCGAAGCTGAACCTGAGGGCCGCTTTCCCGCTCCCCTGTTGGACGTTGGTGACCTTGCCTTCCACGATGTCGCCTTGGAGAGCCTCGGGGCTCTTCACCCGGCCGGACACAAGGTCGCCCTTATGGCAGGTCCCCGTGCAAAGGGTATTCATCAGCTCCACCTGGAGCAGGACGTCCTGGGCCTGGACGACCGTGGCCGCCAGCACAAGCGCGCAAATGAACCACATGATCCTGGATCTCACATCAACCTCCTTGTCGCACGATCGTGAATACCTGACTTGGCGAAGGCCGGAATATAGAGGAAATGACGGCGGCGTGTCAAACGAGCTTCTTGATCTCGTCGAGCAGCCGCTGGATCTGGGCTTCGGAATGGGCCGAGAAGATGGTCGCCCGGAGCACGCCGCCGGCCGGGGCCCCGACGTACTTCGTGTAGGGCAGGGCGATGCCCCGGTCGAGGAGCGCCTTCTGAAGCTTGATCATGTCCATCCCCGACTTGTAAGTCCAGGTCACGATGGGCATGGGGCTGTCGTTGACCTCGAAGCCCATCTTGCGGAGGCCCTCCTTGGCCAGGGAGGTGTTGCGGCGGAGCTTGTCGCGCCACTCGGGATGGGACTTGACCAGGTCGATGCCCTTGGCCGAGGCCGCCGCCGCCGGGGTCGGGGCCGGGCTGGCCCCCGAGTACACGCCGACATTCTGGCGGATGAAGGAGATGAGCTTTTTCGTCGCCGGGATGAAGCCGCCGTGCCCGCCGAAGGCCTTGCTCAGCGTGCCCGCATAATAGATCCGGTCCGACGTGAGGCCGAAGTGATCCACCGTGCCGCGGCCGTTCGGGCCAAGGACGCCGACGCCGTGGGAGTCGTCGAGGGCGATGATCCCGTCATAAGGCTCGACGGCCTTGAGGTAATCCGGCACCGGGGCGATGACGCCGAAGGTCGGGAAGACGCCGTCCGTCATGACCAGCGGCCTCTCCCCCGCCTTGAGGGTCTTCTTGAGCTGGGCGGCCAGGTCGACCGGGTCGCGGTGCTTGAACGTGAAGACCGGCCGGTGCGCCGTGGCGACGCCGTCGCGAACGCTGTAGTGGGCCAGCTCGTCGATGAAGATGACGTCGGTGGCGCTGGCCAACCCCTGGGCCAGGATGAGATTATCGAGGTAGCCCGAGACGAAATAGACGGAATCCTCGGCGCCGAAATAGTCCGCGATCTTGCGCTCGACCTCGAGAAGCACCGGGTTGTTGCCGAAGCCCGAGCGGCTCGTGCCGCTCTGCATGCCGTAGCGTTCGAACGCTTCGACGCCGGCCCGGATGACCTCGGGATGGCCGTGGAGCGCGTAGTATCCGGTGCCGCCGAAGTAAAGATACCTCTTGCCGTTGATGACGACCTCCGGCCCCGGCTTGCTTTCCATGACGAACGGTCCATTCGGGTTGCCGGAGGGTGGCGCCGAGGCGGTCTGCCGGTCCTCAAAGCCCAGGTCCGCGAGGTGGAAGTCCGCCAATAGGAAGCCCGCGCCGGTCGCGGTGGCCTTCAGGAAATCCCGGCGGTCCCATTTCGAGTGTGTCATCGCGTGTCTCCTTAGCCGTGGTTCGCGCGACTTTCCGTCGCCTTCGAGTCGGGAAGTATGGCGAAAACCGCGGCGTTAGTCAAAGCGGGCAGAACGCGGGGAGATTATTGGCCGGCCTGCGGGAGGGCGGCCAGCTCAAAGGAAAAGCGGGACCCTCGGCCCTTTTCGCTCGTGATCTGCAGATGGCTCCCGTGAAGCGCCAGCAGCTCGTTCGAGATGCTGAGACCTAGCCCGAACCCCTCCGCCGTCACCCGGCCTTCGGGCGTCCGGTAAAAACCGGACGTGATCCTATTGATGTCCTCGACCGAGATGCCGGGGCCCGTGTCCTCGACGTCCAGCCTCGCCTGGCCCGGGGTGCCGCCAAGGAGCGAGATGCGCACGGTGATCCGGCCGTTCTGCGGCGTATATTTCACGGCGTTGCCTAGGAGATTGCTGATGACCAGGGCCATGGCCTCCCGGTCCGCACAGACGAGGACCCGGGACGCCGGATCCTCCCGCACGAGCGTGAGGCCCCGTTGGCTCAGGAGATCGGACAGGGACCGGGTGGCCTCCTCCACGATGTCCCGCAGCTCGAGCTCGGTCTTGTCCACCTTGAAACGTCCATCCTCCATGCGCGCCTCGTTGAGGATGTTCTTGACGTAGAGTTTCAGCTTCTCGTTGTTCGCGTCGAGCATCTCGTAAAATTCGGCCCGCTCGCCGCTCAGGGGCTCCGGCTCGGTCTTCTTGAGGAGGTAGAGGCCGGCGTACGAGCTGATCAGCGCGTTGTTGAATTCGTGGCTGACGATGCGGATGAGCTGGGATTTCAGCGCGGAGGCTCGTTTTTCCCGGGCCAGGAGCTCTTTGATCTTGGACAGGAGAAGCACGAAGAGAAGGAAGGTCCCCAGCCTGATGGCGGCGTTCCAGAGATGGATCTGGAGATGAGCCATGAAGCTGGGAGAGAAGACCCGCTCGTCCGTCAGCCAAACGGCCGTCCCCACAAAGGACACGACAATGCCCATCGCCCGGCTGCAGGACCAGGTCACAATGAAGATCGGCAGGAAATAAAGAAGGTCCACCTCCACGGTGTTCGGAACCAGGTATTCCAGCAGGGCAATGAGGAGAAGGAGGACGAGGCCGGTGGCCAGGGCGAGCGCGGGGGTGCCCAGGAAGAGCTTTCTCAGCCTTAAGAGGTTGGGCTTCATGACAGCCACGTGGATAGACCCGCATCGGGCCTGGGACCAGGCCTTCTGATCATTTAACCAAAATAGTCCTCAACCCTCGGCCCGTCAAGAACACGGGATCCGGACGCCGAGCGAGGAGACCTCGCCTTACAGATCGCCCAGCCTCGCCGATTCCTCATCGTACCGGCGTTTCTGGCGCGCGAGGATGTCCACAAAACGGGGATGGGCCCGCAACGGGTCGTAAAAATGGTTGTTCGGGTTCGCGAGATAGAGATAGAAATAGGCGTGCGTGACCAGCTTGGAGAACCCGCTTTCGATCGTGGAGGCGATCAGGTCGAGAGTATCTTCCAAGTCGCCCAGCGCGGCATAGACCATGGTCACGACGTAATTGCGCAGGACCGTCGGCCGGGCGGGGCGGGCCAAGGCGTCTTCGGCCCTTCTCCCGTCGCCCCGGGCGGCCCAGAGAAGGGCCTTGGTGAAATCGACGTCCCCGCTCTTTCGGGAGAGCGCCTCGGCGACGGCCAGCTCGGCCTCCGCCTCGGGCAGGTCCCCTGTCAGGATCCTCAACCGGGCCTGCATGCAGCGCAGGTAGCTGCTCGTCGGCTCAAGCTCGAGGGCTGTATGCGAATCGGCCAGGGCCGCCGCGTAATCCCCCATCCACTCGTGACAGAGGGCCCGGAGCCAGCGGGCCCTCGTGCGGGCGGCCGAGCCGGCCAGGACCCGTGTGAAGCGGCGGACGGCCCGGTCCGGATGGCCGAGCCCGATCAGGAAATCGGCGATCTCGAGATCGACCTCCGGGTCGTTGGGCTTGATCTCGGCGGCCCGGCCAAAGGCCTCGCTCGCCCCGGCGATATCGCCGGGAAAATAGCGGCTCCAGCCGAGGCCGACGTTCGTCGCGGCCAGGTCCGGCGCGAGCTGGAAGGCCTTCGCATAGTTCTCGGTCATCTGATCCAGCCGGTGCGGCTTCATCCCCTGGAACGAGTAGTCCCAGCGGTAGACGTCGCCCAGGCCCAGATAGGCCATGGGACTGGAGGGATCTTCGTCCCGGACCTTCTCGAACAACTCGACGGCCAGGGCGAGATCGGCGGGACTGCGGGTGATCAGGAAGCGCTCTATGACCGTCCGGCCCACCCAATAGGATTTGGCGGCGATGGCGGAGCGGCTGACCGCCGGCATGTCCGGGGCGGGCGGAGCCGCTTCGGGGACCGGTCGGCCTGGAATGACGGATCGGGCCTCACGGGCCTCTGTTTCACGAAGAACGCGTTCGAGCCAGGCGTCCAGCTCGCCCTTGAAGGCAAACACGCGGGCCTTGGGGGACTCGCCGATCCGGTGGATCGGGAGCCCGTACTCCGCCTCCCATCTCTGGCAGGTCCGCGAGGTCCTGGCGAGATAAGCGGAGATCTCCTTCCACGACTCGAGCCGGTCTCCTTGGGACATTTTTCGCTTCTGGCAGATACCCCTTCGGAATTATGCGGGGTCCGACCCGTCCTGTCAATCGCCGGAGCGACATCGGAGCGGATCGGCTCGAGGAGGGAGACCTGGCGCCGGCCTAGAGCTCGCGCAATGCCGCCGCTACCGGCCGTTTGGCCGCCCGGATCGCGGGGGGGAGCCCGCCGACGAGCCCCATCAGGAGCGCGAAGGCGAGGCCGACGCCCAGCAGGTCGGGAGTGACCTTGAAGGCGAAGGCCAGATGGGAGAAGGTCTGGAAGTTGATCGTGCCGGTCGTCCAGCCGTTGATGGGCAGGACGGCCGCGCACCCGAGGAGGCCGCCCAGGCCGGCGATGAAGAGCGACTCGAAGACGAACGAGGACACGACGGCTGCCGCCCCCGAAGCCGAGGGCCCGCATGGTGGCGATCTCGCGCGTCCGCTCCGAGATGGCCGAATACATCGTATTGAGGGCCCCGAACACGGCCCCGATGCCCATGACGAACGCGACCAGGGTCCCGAGGACGCGTGATCATGGTCGTCAGCGACTCGCGAGGTCTTCTCGTAGTAAGCAGTCTCGCGCTCCGTGTCGACGGTCAGCCGGGGGTCGGCCGTACAGGGCGTCCTTGAACGCGCCGAGAAGGCCTCGGGCGAGGTCAGGCGGACCGTCACGGACTGAAAGACGTTCGGCGGCCGCTGGTAGACCTGGTCGAGGACGGCCGCGTCGCACCACAGCTCGGAATCGAAGGCGCTGCCGCCCGCGTCGAAGACGCCGACGACCGTCCAGGTGCCGCCGCCGAACTTGACCGTGTTCCCGAGGTCGAGCCCGGCGTAGGTCCCGGCCACGTTGCGGCCGGCGACGAGCTCGTTCAGCCCGGCCTTGAACATGCGGCCCTGCGTGATCTTGGCGTTGTCGCGGATCTCCAGCACCCGGGGCGAAACGCCGCGGATCTGGACGTTGGCGTCGGTGCCCGTCTTCTTGAGCGGGAAGGCGGCGATGACCACGACCTCGGGGCTGACCGCGGGGCCCGCCCTCGCCGCGATCGACCCCGGGCGCGTCCTCGATGACCCGGACGTCGGTCCAGGGTGATGATGCTGACCATCTCGTTGCCGACCCCGGCCCGCAGGACGATGGCGTTGGAGGGCGAGCCGGAGGCCACGAGCGTGGCCTTGAAGCCGCGGGCCATGGACAGCATCGCCACGAAGACCCCGACCGCGCCGGCGATGCCGAGCACGGCCACGATGGCCGAGGTCCAGCGCTCCCGGACGCTGCGGACGTTGTAGATGAGCGGGATGGCCATGGTCACACCCTCCGCAGCGCGTCGACGACCTTGAGCCGCATCGCGGCGAGGGCCGGCAGGGCCCCGGCCAGGAGCGCCGGCCAGGAGGGCCAGGCCGACGCCGAGGGCCAGGCCTTGGCCGAGCAGATAGATCTTGGTCCCGTACATGAAGGCCGAGAGGCTGGGCGCGGCGCCGCGTGGCCGCGAAGCACTCCCAGCATCCCGCCGACGAGGGCCAGGACGAGCCGATTCGCCGAGCACGAGGCAGAGGACGAGGCCGTCCCGGAAGCCGACGGTCTTGAGGACGGCCAGCTCGCCCGTCCGCTCGCGGACGGCGATGGCCATGGTGTTCCCGGTGACGAGGAGCAGCGTGAAGAACACGACCGCGCCGATGGACAGGATCGAGGAACTCGATGTTGCCCATCTGCTTGACGAAGGCGGCGGCGAAGACCTGCTCGGTCTCGGTCTTCGTCTCGTAGGGGGAATTGGCGAAGCGCTCGTCGATCGCCGCGGTGATGCGGATGGCGTCGTCCGGGCTTGGCGAGCTTGACGACGTACCAGCCGACGAGCCCCTTGCACCAGGCCGGGCCGTTCTCCTCGAGGTAGTCGCGGCGGAACCAGAACTGGGTCGTGTCGTCGTCCGGGCGCGCGCCCCGGTAGATGCCGCGCAGGTTGAACTCCCAGTCGCCCGGCAGATAGGTGCCCCTGGAGGGGGATGCGGTCGCCGACCTTCCAGCCGAAGCGCTTGGCCGTGGCCTCGCCGGCCGATCGGCAGCCCTGGCGGTCCTTCAGGAACGCGTCCCACTCGGCGTCGGAGACGAGGAACTCCGGGTACATCTCGCGCCAGGTCTCCGGTGTCGATGACGAACTGGGGAAAGAAGTTCCGCTCGTCCTGGTAGACGCCGCCGAACCAGGTGGCGAAGGTCACCGCCGGTCACGCCCGGGATCTGCGGCGATCCGCTCCCGGTAGGAGATGGGCAGGGGCTGGATGAGCGAGACCCGGTTGATGACGATGAGCCGGTCGACGCCGGCGACCTCGACGCCCTGGCTGAAAGCGCTCGCGGACCGCCACGAGCAGGCCGAAGAGGAAGAGGGCCACGACGAACGAGCCGATCGTCAGCATCGTGCGGACCTTCTTGCGCCTGAGGTTGGCGAGATCAGGGCGCAAGTACTTCATGCCTCCTGGCTCCGCGCTCTCCACGAGCGTCGCCCTTGTCCAGGTGGAGGACGGCGTGGGCCCGCTCGGCGGCCCGCGGGTCGTGGGTGACCATGAGCACGGTCTTGCCGTGCTCGTGGACCAGGCGGTCGATGAGGTCCATGATCTCGTCGGCGCTCTTGCGGTCGAGGTCGCCGGTCGGCTCGTCGCAGAGCAGGAAGGTCGGGTCGGCGACGATGGCCCGGGCGATGGCCACGCGCTGCTCCTCGCCGCCCGAGAGCTGGCGCGGGAAGTGGTCGGGCCCGGTCGGCAAGCCCGACGAGGGCGCAGGGCCGTCTCGACGTGCGCCCGCCGCTCGGCCTTCGAGAGCTTCGTGAGGAGCAGCGGCAGCTCGACGTTCTGGAAGGCCGTCAGGACCGGGATGAGGTTGTACATCTGGAAGATGAAGCCGACGTGGCGCGCCCGCCACGCCGTGAGCATGTGGGCCGAAAGGCGCGTGATCTCCTCGCCCGCGACCGTGATGCTGCCCGTGGTCGGGACGTCGAGCCCGCCGAGGAGGTTGAGGAGCGTCGTCTTGCCCGAGCCGGAGGGGCCCATGAAGGCGACGAAGTCCCCCGCGTCGACGTCGAGGTTCAGCCCCTGGAGGACGTGGATCTCCTCGCTGCCCCGCGTGGTAGTTCTTGCCCAGGTTCGCGCACCCGGATGAGGCTCGTGCCGTTCGCCTTTGCCGTCGATCCTGACCATGTCGTCTCCGTCCTCCGTCTGCTATTTGACCTTGACGCGCTGGCCGTCGCGGAGGCCTGTCCGGGCCCCTCGACGACGACCGCGTCGCCCGGGGCTGACCCCGGCCATGATCTCGAGGTCTGGCCGCCGCGGCATCTCGCCGACGGTCACCGCCCGGCGCTCGAGGCGGCCGTCGCGGACGACGAAGACGATCGTCGTCGCCGCCGTCCTCGCGGACGGCCGCCTGCGGGCACGAGGGCCCGCGGCGCGGCCGCCGGCGCGCCCGCCGGCCGTCGCCTCGGCCAGGAAGGCCACCTTGACGCCCATGTCGGGCAGGATGCGCGGGTCGAGCTTGTCGAACGAGATGCGGACCTTGACCGTGGCCTTCTGCCGGTCGGCCGTCGGGATGACCGTCCGGACCTTGGAGGGGATGCGCCAGTCGGGATAGGCGTCGAGCACGGCCTCGACCTTCTGGCCCGGCTTGACCCGGGCGATATAGGACTCGTTGACGTCGACCTCGATCTCGAGCGAGGCCATGTCGACGATCGTGGCGATGCCGGTGCGGGTGAAGCCGCCGCCGGCCGAGATCGGGCGAGACCATCTCGCCGACCTGGGCGTCCTTGGAGACGACGATGCCGGCGAACGGGGCCCGGACGGTGCAGTTGTCCACGTCCTGCTGGGCGACGCCGATCTGGGCGTCCGCGGCCTTGACCTGCTCGCGGGCCGCGGCGATCTGGGCCCGGAGGCTGTCGACGGTCGTTTGGGCCGTCGTCGCGGTCCTGGACGGCCGCGAACCCCGCCTCCTCGAGCTCCTGCTGGCGCCGTCAGCTCGCGCTCGGCGTTGGCCAGGTTGACTTCGAGGTTGGCGATCAGGGCCGCGGTCGCGTCCCGCGCCGCGCGGGCCGCCGCGCAGGCGGCGCGCGGACGTCGGAGTCGTCGAGCCGGGCCAGGACCTGGCCCTCGGCGACGGTCACATCCCTCGTCGACCAGGACGTCGAGGACGCGGGCGGTGATCTTGGCGGCGACCGTGGCCCGGCGGCGGGGCGTGACGTAGCCGCTGGCGTTGAGGAGCGTCGGCCATCCCGCCCTCCCCGGCCGGCTTGGCCGCGACGACCGAGACGGCCGGGATCCGTCCGCGGAACGCCAGGACGGCGGCGACGATAACGATCAAGGCGAGAATGGCAAAAAGGACCGGCCGGGATCGGCGCCCGCGCCGCGGACTGTTCCTCTGCCGATCGTCGATCCTCAGCGCCCCGATGTCGGCGCGGCCGCCGGACTGCTGTCCCTCCATCAACGTGCTCCTCTCACGCTCAATCGCGGCGTTCTTCGAAAGGGGAAAAAAGGGATCCCGTCGAAGGCCGAGGCCGGAGGATCGACTCGCGGGCTCCCCCGGACGCGGCCATGGTACGCCAAGAGGCCTGGAGGGTCAAGACGAGTCAGGGGCGGGAGCCGCCGGCCAACAAGCGCCGGATCCAGGCCTCGCCCCGCTCGACGAGCGCGTCCCGGTCCGGCGGGGCCGGATGCGCGGCCATCAGCTCGACGGTGTGCCGCCGCAAGAGATCGTCGGCCTTCGGCTGTCCTTTCGCCTGCCAGGCCTCCAGGCTCAGCCGCGGGAAAATGGGGCTCGTGAAAGCCGCCTCGCGGAAATGCCGGAGGGTCATCTCGGCGGCGAGAAAGGAACCGCCGGGACCGATCTCGCCGATCTCCCCGAGTCCCAGGCTTTCAGCATCAAAGGTGAAGCCCCGGGAGAACCGGCGGGCCTGCTGGATGACATGGTCCGCATAGACCGCGGCCGTGGGCGAGAAGGCCAGCGAGTCGAAGTTGCCGCCGACGAAGGGGGCCAGGCCGGCGACGCCAAGGCACGAGGTCAGGTGATTCATCCAGAAAAGGTCCGCGGCCGGGAGGTCGGCTCCCCAGCCCGCGCCGCTCCCCGACGTGCCGCAGTGCGGCAGCCGGTAGTGGGCCATCATCTCGGCGCAGGCCAGGTTCAGGAGCATGGTCTCGGGCCCGTAGTAGCTGACTGCCGTGGCCATGTCGAACCCGGCGGGCAGGCTGCCGAGGATGACCGGCGTTCCCTCCTTCATCAGCTGGGCCAGGACCAGCCCGGCGAGGAGCTCCGCGTTGAGGAGAGCCAGCGTGCCGGCTGGCGTGATGGGCGTCGTCGCCCCGGACATGCCATAATTCGAATAGATGATCGGCAGGCCGCGGGCGATCGAGGCGGCCATCTTGTCGCTCGTCTCCGGATTGATGACCAGCGGCGAGATGGGATTGAAATAAGGGATGACGAAGGGCCGGGCCGCGGTGTCGCCGCAGAGCGCTTCCAGGAGGTCCAGCGCGGGCTCGAAGGCCGCCGCCTCCGAGATGAGCAGGACCAGCGGTTTGGTCGTGTTCGCCGCCATTTCCAGGGTCGCGTAGAGGTCGGCCTCGGCCGGGGGCAGGTCCCGGGGCACGCCGATGGTCGAGACGCAATCGAAGCTCGGCAACGCGTCCCCCAGCCGCGTGCAGGAAGCCATGTGCGCCCGCGTGAAGGGCACGGCCGCGTCCGTGAGCGGATCCTGGTAATAAAGGTTGGTCACGCCGACGCCGAAGCGCGTGCCGTCGCCCCCGGGCCCCAGCTTGAAGGCCGGCTCGCCGGTCCGGCCATGGACGAGAATATCGGGCGGCGCTGCCCGGAGCGCCCAATCCACGAGCTCGGCCGGGAGGCGGAGCGGGCCGTCGCCTGAGGGGAGCCCCGCGGTCCGGGCTAAGAGGGACCGGGCCCCCGGCGAGTCGACGCGGACGCCGACTGTGGCCAGGATCTCAAGCGACCGGGAATGAACTTGAGAGATCAGATCGGCGGAAAGCACAGTCAATCGAGGAATGGCCTGGCTCATATCACGAGCTCCTTTGCTCGCCCACGCTTCGCGCTTCCCGGTTTTCCGGACCCATGATATTTCCCGGCCTGAGCGCATGTCAACGGACCCGGTGTCGAGCCCGGGGCCCGCGGCGGGGGGCAGGAGCCTCGGCCCGGCCGGGGGCGCCCCGCGAGGGGGCTTCGGCGGCCATGATCTTCATGACACCGCCGGCGTCCCGGCCCTGGCGAAGGAGATCGGCCATGATCGTCATGGGCCGGTCCACGTGGGCGAAAAAGGCCTTGAGCCCCGCGCACAGCCAGTTCATTCCCGGCTCGCCGTCCGGCGACGTCAGGACCCTGTTCTTCGGACACTCGCCGTGGCAGGTGAAGAGGAAGCGGCACTCCCGGCAGGTCTTCGGCAACGTCTCCGACTTTCTCCGCCCGAAGGCCCGCTGCCGGTCCGAGGACACGAGCTCCGCGATCGGAGTCTCGAGGATGTTCCCAAGCTGAAAGGCCGGCTCGACGAAATGGTCGCAGGCGTAAAGGTCGCCGGTGTGTTCGAGGACCAGGGCCTCCCCGCAAGTCGGCCGGAGGACGCACAACGAAGAGCGGCCGAAGAAATAAGACGCCAGAACGGCGTCGAAGAACAGGACGAACACGACCCCGACGTCCCTGCGGACCCACTCGTCGAAGATCTCGGTCAGGAACCGGCCGTACTGCTCGGGATCGACCGACCTGTCCGTGACCGCGGCGCCATCCTGGTCGCCAGCATCATTGTCGCGCTCGACGATCGGGATGAACTGGATGTACCGGGCCCCGAGGCCGTCGCGGAAATAGCGGTAGACCTCGAGCGGATGGCGGCTGTTCTCCGCGTTGACCGTGCAGAGGATGTTGAATTCGACCCCGTGCTTCTGCATGAGGCGGGCCGCGCCGGCCACCTTGTCAAAGACGGACCGGCCCCCCTTGTCGCGGCGGTAGACGTCGTGGAGCTCGCGCGGTCCGTCGAGGCTCAGGCCGACGAGGAAGCCGTTCTCGTGCAGGAACCGGCACCAGGCGTCGTCGATAAGGAGGCCGTTCGTCTGGAAGGAGTTGGCGACGCGCCGCCCGGCGCCGGCATATTTCTTTTCGATCTCCACGGCCCGCCGGAAGAAATCGAGGCCCATGAGCGTCGGCTCTCCCCCTTGCCAGGCGATGGTCACCTCCGGCGCGGTCTGGCCTTCGAGCGTTTGCCGGACATAAGCCTCCAGGACCTCATCGGACATCCGGAAGTCGCTGCCCGGGTAGAGCCGGTCCTTCTTGAGGAAGAAGCAGTAGGCGCAGTCGAGGTTGCAGCGCGCCCCCGTGGGCTTGGCCATGACATGGAAGGCCGGGAGGCGGACCGGCCCTTTGCCGGCGTGACCGCCGGCGGCCCGCGCCAGGAGGGTCCGCCCCTTCGGCGAGTCGAACCTGACGCCGACCGTGGCCAAGGCCCCGAGGAACCGGGTGTGCGCCTGGGGGATCAGCTCCTCGGAAAGGACGATCAGGCGCGGCATGACCCGGCTCATGTCGTGACGCTTCTCGGCTTCCGCCGGCTAGCGCCCGCCTCGGCCAAGGAGCTCGATCTTCTGGAGGACCAGCCCGTAGTGCCCGCCCGGAGGCCGGACGCCGATCGTCCGGCCGTTCCAATCGGCGGCGAAATTGGTCGAGTAGAGAAGCCACATCGTCCGGCCGTCGGGGCTGATGAATTTCGAGGGCGCGTTGACGAAATAGGCTTGCTCGCCGAAGTCCTTCATGTAGGCGACGAGCCGCCAGGGACCGGTCAGGGCCCCCGATTCGAGGACGTAAGTGCTCATCTTGGCGCAGGTGTTCCCGCCATCCGTAACGAACATCAGGTATCTCTTCAGCGGGGCATCGTACGTCACCGTCACGCAGCCCATGGCGTTGTTCCACTCGAGAAGGGGCTTGATCTTGCCGAAGTCGCTCGTCCACACCGGCGTCCCCTGGGCGTCGCGGCCGGCGTAGAACTCGTACTTCGAAGCGTCGTTAATGGTCTCGGGCGACGGCGTCACCCGAAGGAGATAGATCTGGTCGCCCGTGATCCAACTGGCGTTCCAGAAGCGCCACTTCGGGTCGGCCGGTTCGGCGCCGTGGGCCACGAGATAGGCCTTGCCGTCGGGGGAATATTGCATGTCCTTGCCGAAATCGACGAAATGCGGCGAACCGATCCGGACCGGGTAGCCGTTGATCCCCGTCTCGCCGAACAGGGGCTCGGCCGGTGCATGGGGCGTTTCCTTCCACGAGCGGCCGTAATCCGTCGAGACGCGGAACCCGACGAAGGGCCCCAGCCATGGCCAATTCACGGTGATCGGTCCGTAGGGAGCGTTGGGAGAAGGGTCGAGGCAATAGGTCCCATAATACCAGACCCCCTTATAGACCAGGCTGCCGCACGGGTAACGGCCGTGATAGGGAAGCGCCGAAGCGACATGAGTTCCCAGGCTATACACTTTGAGGTCCAGGGGATCAGCGCCCTCGATGACGGCCTGGCCGGTTCTCGCGAACTCGCCGTTCCCCTCCCCCGAGTAGACGTTCTCGACGGAGCCGTCGAGTCGCCAACAGCCGCCGTCGGTCCAGGGTGAGTAGAGATTGTCGTCCGCGGCCCAGGTGGGATACCAGGTGTCGCCGTAGCGGAAGCCGCTCTTGACGCCCAGGAAACGGATCCCGGCCAACTCTGGGGACCGCTCGAAGGGGCAATCGCCGGGCGGCTCGGACTTCCAGGTGAACGGCTCGAACTTCAGGATCTCAGGCTTGGGCTGCCCGAGGGCGGTCCGCGCCGGGAACGCCAAAAGGACGAGGCCCGCCAATCCGACCAACAGGGTTCGGTTCCTCATGTGTGATCCCTCTTCTTCTCATCGCGGCCTGAGCCAGGAGACTCGACTAGAGCTGCGTAATGGTGAAACCTCCGAAGAACACCGAGCCCGCGATCTTGAGGTTCAGCCAAACCAAGCTCTCCTTGCCCCCGCCGACGGAAGGATCCTTGAGTGCGGAAAAGTTGGCGACCAGAAGCCCGATGGACCCTGTCCCGTCGCTCATCGGCACCAATTGGACTTCAAAGTCCTTCCGGCCGCCGGGGGTCCAGACGTTCGCGACAAGGCTTATCTGGGCAGGGCTAAGGGCGACGGGGGGCGAGGGCTGCGGGAAATGAACCGTGATCATGTAGTTCGCATTGATCATGGGAAGATAGACCCCCGCCTCGAGCTGGCTGGCCCCGAAGGTCCGGGAAGAGAAGCAGATGAGCTTCTGCTCAACGAGGTCGGGCAGCAGGGGGCCGTTAAAATTGCAGATCATGCTGTCGACCATATAGGCGGCGATCGGCTCGTTCGGGTACCAACGGCTGACATAAACACGGGGAGAACGGTCGTAGGGGGAGACAAAGATGCCGGAGCGCCAGTCGACATCCTCCACCGTGGTCCCTGTCGGGACCGAATCGGAGGCGTCCGGGGAAGGGGCAGGCGGCACGATCCGGCCGTTCAGGGCCATGTTCGCGAGCTTCTCAGGCGAGAGGCTGACCTTGGCGGCGGCGCCGCCCAGAGCGCCCCTTGTCCGCGTGTCGGCAAGAAGGCTCCGGACCTGGGCCTCCCGGCTCGTGAGCATCGTGTTCTTGCGCAAGGATTGCGCCGCCTTCTGGGGCCGCATGGGAACGGCCTTCGGCCGCTGGGCGATGGCGAAGCCGCCGGCCGCGAGGAGGACTGCGATCACCGGCATCAGTCGTTTTGGATTCATGGGAACCTCCGCCTCGGTTCATGCTAGACCCCAGCCCCTGCGGGTGTCAAGAATGCGGAATGCGTAGGCCGCCCCACGTGTCAATATGAAGGCGCGGCTCAAGGGCCTCCGGCGTGCCCGGCTCCGGCCCGCTCTTCGGATAGCCGAACGGGACGACCGCGGCCACCTGGAACTCCGGCGGGATCCCCAGGGCATCCTTCAATCCTCGCGCGTCGTAGGGCGTATACGTGCAGCCGAGGAGGCCCTCGGCCGCTAGGGCGAGCATGACGTTCTCGATGGCCATCCAGACCGAGGCCAGGGGGTTGAGCTCGAAAAGGGAACCGCAATCGGCCAGGGGCTTCATCTTGTAGCAAACGACGAGGACCTCGGGGGCCTCGAGCATCATGCTCAGCTGGACCGGCAGCGATCGGCGATAGACCGACTTCAGCTCGTCCTCGTCGAACCGGGCGACGAACCGCTCGACCTCCTCCCGGTCCTTCATGTCCCGGGCCTTCAGGCCTTCGATCACCGCCCGGGCCCTCTTGGGCCGGTCGCGGAGAAGGATGAACTGCCAACTCTTGAGATGGGCGTTGCACGGCGCGGCCAGCCCCGCTTCGAGCGCCCGGCGGACCGCCTTCTCCGGCACGGGATCCGGGCGGAACTGCCTGACCGTCCGCCGCTTCGCGATAACGTCGGTGAATTCCATTAGGGTCCACCCCTTCGAGAACTACACGATCTTCCAGAAGTCCAGGGCGCCGTCGTCGAGGTGAAGCGGGGCGACGGCCGGGACGGCGTCTTTCAGCAGGGATTCGCGTTGGTAGAGAGGTCCGGGCCCCGAGGAGCCGTAAAAGACCTCGACTTGAGCCTTATCGAAGTCGGAGTAGCCGGTCGTCGCCTCATTGCCCAGCGGCTCCATACGGACGACCGTGTCGCCCTTCCAGGTCACACGGTATCGCCATTGCCGGAAGCCGGGATTGCCGACTGCGATCTCCTCGCTCCGGACGGGCAGCGGGTAGGCGATCTCGATCCGGTCGCCCGGCTTGAACGCTCCAAGCTCGAGGAAGTTCCCGAACGCCGGCGCGGGCGCCGGCGCCTCCTGGCCGTTGACGACGACGCGCATGTCCGCCGCCCGCGTGAATTCGGGGACGCGGACCCGGACTGCGGCCGGGCGGGCCAAGACGACGCGTAGCCGGCCGCGCCAGGGCTGGTCGCACGAGACGTCCGCCTCGGGGAGCTTTTTATCGAGGTGCATGTTGACGGAGAGCCAGCCGGCCTCGAACCGGGACGCGTTTTTCCAGAGGATGAACAGGCCGTGGACCCCCGACCCGCCGCAGCAGTTCTGGAGCGCCCGGGTCTTGTCGCGCAGCTCCGGCCCGCCCCAATGCGCGTTGAGCGTCTCGCGGCAGGCCAGGATGTGATTGGGCGAGCTCCAACCGGCCCAGGCCCCGGCGATGCGGGCCCCGACGTCCCGGACCGTGAACTGCGCCGTATCGGGTTCGGCGCCGCCCGGTCCCAGCCAGGAGGCGTCCCGGACCTGGCTCTCGACATAATGGTTCCTGGCCAGGCGCTCCATGTCGCTCCAGTACTCGGGATGGCCGTGGTTGGCCAGCGTAACGCCCACCCCGGCATAGTCCATCAGGGCGCAGGTCTCGCAGGCGATGATGTCGCCCTGCCGGCCGATGACCTCGGGCAGGAAGCCGAAGCTCGCGCCCGTGGACTTGACGTAGCGGTAGAGCGCATCGACGCGTCCGTAGAGGACCGGGTCGCCGGCGGCGAGCGCATAGTCGGCCGCGCCGGCCATGGTCCGGAGATTGCCGTGCATGTGGCCCGAAGGGCCGAAGGTGTTGTCGGGCGTGAACGTCCGGCCGTTGACGATCACGCGGTCGACGAGGAGCCGGGCGGCCTCCAGGGCCGGTCCGCATCCCAAGCGGCGGGCCGCGATCATCAGGCTCTTGACGGCAAAGCCGTCGCCTGAAAAACGTCCCGAGCGCAGGCCCGCCAGCATTGAGGCCGCCATCCGGGCCGCGGCGCGCTCGAGCTCCGGATCGCCGCTCTCGAGCGCGGCGGTGGCCAGCGTGTAAAGGGTCAGCGACGCGTCCCCCCAATCGGCCCCTTCCTTCGAGTACGAGGTCCGCGGCCGGTGGAGCAGTCCGTCCTCAGGATCGATGAGAGACAGCACCTTACGCCGCCAGATGTCCTCGGTCGCGGCCCGGAGGCCGGTCATGCGGCGCAGCATCACGGCGCCCTGCCATTGCCGGCTCATGACGTCGCCGAAGTCCGGCCAGTCGTGGGCCGCCTCGGGCGGACGCGTCCAGAACACGTTGAAATAAGGCAGGCCGCCGGCGTCGACGAGCCGCTCGAAATAGTTCAGGCTCTGCCGGGCATAGCTTTCGAGGGTGAACGAGACCGGACCGGCCAAGGGGGCTTCGCCTCCGGGCGGAATGGGGAGGCGGCGTTCCCCCGCGCCGGCGGACGGCGCCATGGCCCCTCCAAGAAGC
Organism: Candidatus Aminicenantota bacterium; assembly: GCA_963807525.1. GTDB lineage: Bacteria > Acidobacteriota > Aminicenantia > Aminicenantales > Saccharicenantaceae > RBG-16-66-30. The sequence goes on from CAWECI010000008.1 coordinate 120,892, forward strand.
GCCGATACGGACCCGCCGATGAACTGCCGTCGGGACAAGCTCATGTCTGACCTCCTTGGCCGAAGCGCGATCAGCGCCGCTCGCCCTCCGAGACCCGGTTCGGGTGACGCACCAGGGCCCGCCGGTCGGCGGGAGCTTCGAGAGGGGCGTGGACATAGCCGCCGGGCTCTTTTTGGTACCAGTAAAAGACGGTCGCGTAATCGACCCAGCAGCGCTCCGGATCGCCCGCCAGCCGGCCGACCCCGTCCCGGAATTCCTTCTGGACGTGCATGTGCCGTTCCTCGGCCCAGTTGATGCGCCAGCTGAGCGATCGGCGGAAACGGATGGGCATATGGTCGTGGAAGCGGAAGATCGACAGGCTCGCCGGCGTCCCGTCGTGCCCGGGCTCGACGAGCGGCATGCCGGCGGATCGCCCCGCGAAGGTCTGGCGAAAGCCCCAGCTGAAGGTGAACGAATCCTCGCTGCCGAGATAGTCCAGGGCCCGTTCGCGGCCGTCGATCGCGACCTCGTTGTTGCCCTCCATGACGTAATAGAAGCCCCGGAAGAGCGGCTCGTCGGTGGTCACGCTGAATTGCCGGCCAAGAAGGTGGCCGGAGCCGCGGACCTCGAAGAACAGCTCCGACGTGTCCTTGAGCAGCCGGAACGCCCGCCGCTGATACGTGGCATGGAAGTAGCCGTAACGGTCGTCCCAACGAGGGATCTTCTCCCATTCCACGTAGCTGTAATCGAGGGCGTCCGTGTCCGTGTCGTTGCGGAGGACGACGCGGGCCCGGGTCCGGAAGGGCATGACGAAATAGCCGTTGTAGCTCCACGGCGCGCACTCGATCAGGTTGGCGCTGAAGTCCGTGGCCCGGCCGTCGCCGCCGTCGCCAAAGAAATCGGCGAGGGGCGACATCACCGCCGGTGTCGAGGCGTCGTCGAACCAGATCTCCAGGACGATGCCGCGGGCGAAGAGCTCGGCCGGGGGATGCCGGGTCAGGTGGATGTGCCGGATGATCCCCGGCCCCGTGAGGTCCGCGAGCACGATCCTGGCCCCGGCCTTCAGGGGCTCCAGCCCGGGGTAGCGGTCCAGGTTCCAGCCGCCGTTCGAAAAGCCGGTCTCCAGGCCGGGACGGAGGAGAGCGAGGTCGTCGGACGCGGCCGGACCCGGTCCCGAACAGGCCGCCAGTAAGACCGTCGCGGCCAGAGCCCAACCCGCGGCCCACGATCGGAAACGGCTTCGGGTCATGGTCTCCTCCCCGCGCGCCCTAAACGGCGCCGGCCTCGTCGCCGGTCGGCACGATCCCGGCGTTCTCCACCATCAGGATAGTCGTTCTCTCGGGCGCCCGCGTCCGATGCCTGGCGCCCCGGGGGACGACCAGACCCTGGCGAGGGCCGAGCGCGAACGATCCTCCGTCCAGGTCGACGAAGAGGCGGCCCTCGAGGACGAAGAAGAACTCGTCGTCGGCGTCGTGTTTGTGCCAATGATACTCGCCCTGAACGATGCCCAGCCGGATGACGGAATCGTTGACCCGGCAGAGGGTCTGGTTGTACCAGCTGTCGCGGCAAGCCTCGGCCAAGGCCGGGACGTCGACGAGCTCGAGCGGACCGTACTTAATGTCAAGATGCGTCGCATAAGGGTAGGACTTTTCCTGGCTCATGGAGCGAGGTTAGCCCCGACCCGGCGGAGTGTCAAGGACCGTCCGGCCGATGATCCGGATGCCCCGCGGCTCCGGCATTGGGCTCCCCATCCCAGGACAGACGGAAGGCGGGCCGCACAGCGGCGCCGCCGGGATCCGGTCGACGCAACGGCTCGGCCAGGAATTCCTTCATGATGCGGGCCGCTTCGGGGTGGCCGTAGAGCGGGACGTGGGTATAGCCGGCAAATTGGATGAGGTGGGCGTTGGGCAGGAACGAAGCTGCCTCGCGGGCCCACTTCACCGGGGTGTCGGGGTCGAATTCCCCCGCGGCGACCAGAATCGGGACCGCGCTCCTCACCGGTTCGTTCTCGCGCGCCGCCGGACGCCCCTGCGGCCAGGTCCGGAGCGCCTCGAGCGGGACGGCCGTCTGGACGAAGCGCGCCAACTCAGGCGGCAACCCGGACGGCCTTCGCATCCGCTCCGTCTTCTCAAACGGGAATTCCTCGTTGCACCAGACGGACAGCCTCATGCCCAGGGCTGTCCCCTGCGTCGAGCCGAGGTAGGAGCGGGCGAGCGGCGCCAGCCGGGACGGGTCTCCTGCGCATGCCGCATCGATGATAAGGGGCATCCACGGGATCGCCGAAGCGTCCTCGAGCCCCGCATAAAGGCAATTCATGATGCCGGCCCCATCCAGCGTCAGCGCCAGGGGGCCTCCGTCCAAGGGGTTCTCGAGTGCGACGGAGAGGGGGTGCCGGTTTGCTTCGTCGAGCAGGCGGAAAAACCGTGCTCTCAGTCCGGGGAACCGCGCCCGCAGGCTTTCGTCCTCGCGGCAGCAGGCGAAGATCTTCTCCAAGGCTTCGAGAATATTGGCCGACCCCTCCTCGTCCCAATTGGCCTCCGGAGGCAGGACCGAATCGAGGATCGCAGCGCGGACGCCCTCGGGATGATCACGGAGGACGGTCAGCATCAGCTTGGTGCTGTAGGAGACGCCGTACAGGTTCCAGGAGGGGATGCCGAGCAGGCGCCGCAGATCGGCGATGTCGGCGGCGCTTTCCCTGGTTGTATAGCCGGCCAGATCGACGCCGGCGCGCTCGAGGGACCTGGCGCACGCCGACATGGCGGCCGCGACCTCCCCCGGGTCGGGGTCGCCGTCGAGCCGCGTCCCCCAGCCCGAACGTAGCGCGCCTTCGATCCCCGGACACATCAGGGCGGGCTGGGCGAACCGCGTGCCCCGTTGCTCGAGGAGGATGAGGTCGCGGTCCTCAAGAAGAGGGCTCCGGCGCCGGATCCTGGTCTGGAATAGCGTGCTTCCCCCGGGGCCGCCCGCCATGAAAAGGACGGGATCGCGGCGCGGCGAGGCGCTTCGGCTCTTGATGATGATGAAGGGAAGCCTGATCTCCCGGCCCCCCAGCTTCGGAAAGCGGCGCTCGGGAACGACAAGATACCCGGTCTTGAGCTCGGGGCTCTTCTCGACGACGGACGGCAGATCGGCCCAATCGACTCGGGGCAAGTCGGGACGGCCAGGGGGCTGAATCGCCTGGCTCGCGAAGAGAATGAGCGGGGCCGCGACGAATGCGGCGAGGATCATGAGACGGGTTCGAACCATAGGCGCCTCCGATCTAAGGATGATCGTCATTCCATTATACCGAGGCCGGGCGGAATGGTTTCCGCGATATCGGATGAGGCCGCGCCCCGGAAATTGGCCGAGCAGGCCCGGGCGTAGGGCGTCCCGGAGACCGTCTTCACCTAAGCCTCCGCGTGGCCCGATCCAGGCCCGACCCGCTGATCTAAGGGAAGCGCTCCCAGGGACGTCACTTCATGCCGGAGAGGATCTCGGCAGTCGTCACGACCTTGGCATAGCTGCCGTTCAGGGCCGCGAGGACGCCCGCATGGACCGTCGCGGCCGGGACGGTCGTCTCGCGGAGCTTCAGGTCCCGGGTGGCGCAGGCGTCATCGATGAGAACGACGTCGAAGCCCAGGTCCGCGCCGGCCCGGACGGCCGCTTCCACGCACATATGGGTCTGCATCCCGACGATGACCAGGGTCTTGACGTTCAGCGCCTTGAGAAGCGCCAGGAGCTTGGTCTCCCGGAAAGAATTCGCGAAATGCTTGACCACCACGGGCTCGCCGGAGATCGGGGCGACGTTGGGGTGAATGGCATATTGAGGGTCGGTGACCCCCGGCTCGAACTTCTCGATCCCCTGGGGCATATGCTGGATATGGATCACCGGGAGCTTCTTGGCCCTGAAGGCTTCGAGCACGGATCTGGCCTTGAGGCTGGCCTCGACGCTCCCGACGAGCGGGAGCTTGCCGCCCTGGAAATAGAAGTTCTGGATGTCGATGATGAGAAGGACGGGCCGGTCGAGGGCCGGGGCCGTCGTCTGCGCGGGCGCCGCTTGCGCCATCGCGACCGCTAAACCCCCAAGGAGCCATCCGAAAAGAGCTGCCGCCGGTTTCATTCGAGATCCTCGGGTCGCGGCCTACTTGACGTCGATGAAGCCCTTGACGGCGTCCTTGTGGACCATGAAATCCATCATCTTCAGGCGGACGTAGTCCTCGCTCAGGAAATAGTAGCCTTTGGGGTCGTGATTGAAGGAGCTCGACCCGGAATCCTTGATGAGGTACCAGCGGCCGCCCGGCCCTGGCCCGGCGCCGATGAGATGGATGCCGTGATCGTCCGTCGTCGTCCCGTTGCTGAAGCGGAACTGCCGGGCGTTGTCGTCGATGTAGGCGGACGGGATGTCGAAGGTCGGGACCATGAAGACCTTCCTGTCGGCGTTCTTGCCCGGCTCGGAAACGTCCCCGCCGAGGCTCACGGAGATGCCAAGCTTAAGGGCGTTGTCGAGGATCTTCATGAAGGTCCCGAGCGGCACGTTATAGTAGTCCTTCCCGTGCCACCAATTATCGGGGACCTCGTATTCGACCTGCGGGCCGAAAGGCCGCTGCAGGTAGGAGAGGACGTCCACGTAGTCGTCGGGGTCGATCTTCAGGTACTCGCGGAGGTACGTCACCGGCGTATAGTCCCGTCCTTCGACGGTGAACGTCTCCGGGGGGACGCCCAGATAATGGTTGAGGATGGCCTTGATCGTGTGAAGGGCCTCCTCCTCGTTCCAAGCGTTGCTGGCCTTGACATGATCAAGGTACCCGGCGATCTCGGCGATGATCTTCCCGTGATCGGGGAATTTCTGGCCCGGCAACAGGCCGCTATAGACGTCCCACGGCACGCAGCCGTAGAGCTTCCAGTCGCGGGTCACGGCGTTAGCTTCGGAGCCTTCGGCCACGGCCGAGTCGCCGCGCTCGCGGACGAACCGTTTCGTCCGCTCGAGATATTCGCAGTAAACCGTGAAGGCCTCGGAGATGCGGACCTTCTTCCCGCTGAGGCGGTAGACCTCGGACTCGAACATGGAGGTCGTCGAGAAGCACCAGCAGGTGTTCGTGTTGCCCTGGGACACCGGCGGATTGTGCCAAACGGCGTGAAAGCCCTCCAGGCTCGTCGGCGCCGCGAAGCCGGCGAGATCGACGACGAAGGCCTTGGCTGGCGGGGCGGGCTTCTTGCCGAACTCCGCCACGGACTTCATGATCTCGTCCCAAAAGGCGTTCTTCGGCTCGACGAAAACCCCTTTGTCCCGGGCTTTCTCCTGGGCCATGACGAGGGCTGGAAATGCGACGAGTGCGATCAGGATCAGGATGCCGATCTTTTTCATGCCTCACCTCGAGATATCAAATGGGACCCCGGGACTCGAATTCTCAGGCGGGCCGGCCAAGGTCCAGACTGAAGACGGTACTCCGGCGCCGGCCGCGCGTCAAGCGGCCAATGGGTCAGCGGCGCCCCCGCCGCCCGGCAATTCGCTAAGAACTTGTCCCGAAGATGACAAAGGGCGAAGTCCCCTCTCGGGGGCTCCGCCCTCCGCGTTCGAACCGGACCTCGGGCCGCGAGGTCTTCCCACCTCCGCTAGAAGGCGAGCCGGAAGCCGACCCGGGCCTGCCGCGGATTGATGATGCCGTAGAGCGTATGCCCGTCCGTCGACGGATAATCCCCGGGGAGCCAGTCGGCGCCGTTGCCGTAGCGGTTGCCCCAGGACGTGATGGTGTGGTCGTTGAAGACGTTGAAAACGTCGACGATCAGCCCGAGGCGGTATTTCTTCTCCAGCAGGAACGTCTTCTCGAGCCGCACGTCGAGGGTCTTGGCCATGGGGTAGTGGTGCGACCCGCGCGGCTCGATATTGACCGTGGCCCGACCCTGGGTCAGATAGCCCGACCGGTACACCGTCGTCCAGGCGTCCCCGGTGATGCCCTGGAAGAAGATATTGAAATTGATGTTCCAAGGCAGGACGTAAGTTCCCTGGACCTTGATCATATGGGTCGGGTCGTTGGCCAGCGTGCCGCTGGCGTTGACCCACATGTTGGGGTTATCGACGCCGCCGGCCCAGCCCAGGCCCGAGCCGAAGCTGTTGTTCAACGTTCCATAGGCGTGAGAATAGACGTAGGAAGCCAGGACCTGCCACCTGTTGGAGAAGCGCTTGTTGAACAGGAACTCGAGGCCCCAGTATTTCTGGCTCGGGTTCTCGCCGGGAACGTCGTTCTGGATAAAGAAATCGTGGGCGTCGCTGGCCGAGGTCCTTTCGTAGACGGTGACCGGCTGATCGTTGAGTTCGGCGATGGTGAAGTCCACGGGGGCCCAGGTCGTGGCCCGGTCATAATGGAAGAGCCAGGAGTGCCACGACCGCCAGATGCCGCTGATCGTGAACGAGGCGTCCTGGAACAGCTCGCGTTCGATGCTGACCGTGAACTGGGACATGTAGGGATGTTTGATGCCGTCGGCGACCTGGTACGTCGAGGCGGGGCTTCGGTCGACTTCCTCGTATTGGCTCGTCTCGTTGTTCCATTGGAGGGTGACAAAATCGTTGAAGGCCGAAACCGGGTTGAGCCGGTCGATCTCGGCCGTCAGCATGGCCTCGGTGAACTGGCCGTAATGGGCCTTGAGGACGGTCGTCTTGTCGCCGAGGATGTCGAAGGTGAAGCCGACCCGCGGGGCCAGCCGGGTCGTCTGAAAGACCGAACCGCTGACGCCCTTGACGAACCCCCAGTTGTGGCTGAAGCGCAGGCCGACATTGAGGTTGAAACGCTTGACGATCTGCCACGAATCCTGGGCGAAGGCCTCGGCCCGGATGTAGCTCGTGTTGATGTCATAGCCGTTCCACTGGTAGGCCAGGTACTGCCCCTGGGGGCCGGCGCCATAGTAGGCCCCATAATAGCCCGTATAGTCGATGTAATAGGTCTGGTTCAGGCCCGTATAACCGTCGCGGCTCCGCGCATGCGACCGTTCCAATTCGACGCCGAACTTGAAATCGTGGCTGCCGCTGATGAAGTTCTCGGCGTAGTGGGTCAGGCTGGCGTTGACCTGGACGCGGTCTCGGTCGGCCTGGTAATAATAAGACGCGTTGTCATAGAGCCTGTTCGTGCCGATGTCGAAGTGGGCGTTGACGTCGCGGCCCATCTCCGGCTCGAGATAATAATAGCCCCAGAAGTAGGCCGCTTTGACGTCCATGAACGTCTTGGGGGTGAAGATGTGGGTCAGCGTGAAATTGGCCACCACTTCCGGCGACGTCTGGCGCACCGTCGCAACGGGGTCGGTCGTGGCGCTGCCGCCCCGGTGGATGCCGTTGTACGTGTCGACCTCGACCGAAAGGGTCATCGGGGTCGAGGGGGAGGGCTGGGCGGACAGCTTGAAGAAGGAATGAGGCTGCTTGTAATCGATCGCGGCCGGGAATCCGGCCGGATAATCCTGGGTCCGGTACCATTGCAGCCCGACGTAGAACCAGACCTTGTCCTTCTTGATCGGCCCGCCGAGCTCGACGTGGGCGTCGAAGAGCTTGGACAGGGGCGAGGTCAGGTCGGGAAAGTCGGCCAGGAAGGACTGGTTGTTCTCGGTCTGCCAGAATCCCTTCGGGAAGTCCCCCTTCTTGCCCTGGAAGTCGAGCTCGAGGCGGCCGGAGAGCTTGTTGCCGCCGGACTTGGTGACGATGTTGAAGATGACGCCGGTGAAGTTCCCGTACTCGGCCGGCAGGCCGACCCCCATGATCTTGGCTTCCTCGATGATGTTGTGGTCGACAAAAACCCAGGCCGAGCCGGCCTCCGGGTCGGCAACGTTGACGCCGTCCATCGAGTAGGCGATGCCCGTGTCCTGGGAGGCGCCGTAGGCGACGTTGTTCGTGACACCGGGAGCCATGTTGACGATGTCGGGGGCGAAGGCCGTAAAGGGGATGTTCTGCAGGATCTCCGCGCCCAGGGTCACGGAAGCCGTCTCCGAGGATTTGACATCGACGGTCGGCGACTTGGCGACGACCGTGACCTGCTCGGCGACCGTGCTTGGGGTCATGACGATGTCGAGCGACAGGCTCATGGTCGTCTCCAGCCGGATATTCTGCTGGATGAAGGTCTTGAAACTCGGGAGCTCGGCCTTGATCTCATAGGTCCCGGGCGGAAGGGCCGGGAACCGGAAGACACCCTCGGCGTCGGTGACGGCGCTTCTCGTGCCCATCAGCTTGGGGCTCGAGATGGTCACCGTGACGCCGGGCAGGGGGGCCTTGTCCGAATCGGTGATGGTCCCCCGGATGGCCCCGGTTTCCTTGGACTGGGCGAAACTCAGGGAAACGAAGGTCAAGAGCAAAACGGCGGCGAGAAGAACACTTTTGATTTTCATGGCACCTCCTTTGCGGAATGCCGAGGCGCGGACGGGCGCCCGCGCGGCCTCTTTTGGAAATCCCTTAAGAAAAGATATAGAACCTGAATTCGGCCGATGTCAAGTGCTTCGTGAAGGCCCCTCGACGGCTGTCCTCCTCCAGGGCGGCCGACACGGAGGTGTGAGCGTTGGGCGGATCCCGGCCGGGAGAATTGACTTATCGCCGCGAGGGGGCTAGGATTTTAGCAGATCGGTTGCCGACCAGAATCATCCCCGGGGAGGAACCCATGAGAACTTGGACGCAAAAACTGCTCCGCATGGCCGTTTTGGCCGCTTTCGTCACCCTTCTCGCCGCCTCTTTTGCGGCGCCGCCGGCGCTCCAGGCCCAGGTCAACGCGCGCATGCTCCAGTATCCGGACGTGTCGCGGACGCACATCGCCTTCGAGTACGGCGGCGACATCTGGATCGTGGCCAAGGACGGGGGCGTCGCCTACCGCGTCACGTCGGCCAAGGGCCAGGAATTCCTGCCCCGGTTCTCTCCCGACGGCCAATGGATCGCCTTCAACGGCAACTACGACGGCAACGTCGACATCTACGTCGTGCCCGCCCTTGGCGGGGTGGCCCGCCGCGTCACGCACCAGGGGATGACGGACCGCATGTCCGACTGGTCCCCGGACGGCACGCGCATCCTCTACACGTCGGCCATGGAGAGCGGCAAGCAGCGGTTCAACCAGTTCTACAAGGTCCCGCCGGCAGGCGGCCTGCCCGAAAAGCTGCCCGTCCCGTACGGCGAGTTCGGCGCCCTTTCGCCCGACGGCACGAAGCTCGCCTACACGCCGATCACGCTGACCTTCCGCACCTGGAAGCGCTATCGCGGCGGCATGGCGGCCGACATCTGGGTCTTCGATCTCAAGACGCTCGCGGCCGAGAACATCACCAACAGCGCGGAGGACGAGGAGTTCCCGATGTGGCACGGAGACACGATCTATTTCCTGTCCGACCGCGGCCCGTCACAGCGCTTCAATCTCTGGGCCTACGACGTCAAGACCAAGGCCTTCCGCCAAGTGACCGCGCTGGCCGACTACGACATCCATTTCCCGGCCATCGGGCCGGCGGACATCGTCTTCGAGGCGGGAGGCAAGCTCTATCTCTTCGATCTCGCGAGCGAGAAGACCCGCGAGGTCAAGGTCGAGGTGGTGACGGACGGCTCGACCCTCATGCCGCGCCTCGAGAACGTCGAGAAGCTCGTCCGGAACGCCTGGCCCTCACCCGACGGCAAGCGGGCCGTGTTCGAGGCGCACGGCGAGCTCTTCTCCGTCCCGGCGGAGAACGGCAACGTCGTCGACCTGACGAACACGCCCGGCGCCGCGGAGCGATATCCCGCCTGGTCGCCGGACGGCCAGGCCCTCGCCTACTGGAGCGACCGGACGGGCGAGTACGAACTCGTCGTGCGCGAGCCCGGCGCGGCGGAGCCGAAACCTCTGACCGCCTACGGGCCGGGCTATCGCTATCAGCCCTATTGGTCCCCGGACGGCAAGAAGCTGGCCTTCATCGACAAGGCCATGACCATCCGTGTCTTCGACCGGGCCACGGGCAAGACCGTCGACGTCGACAAGGGCAAGTACATGTTCGAAGCCGCCCTGGAGAGCTTCTCCGTGAGCTGGTCGCCCGACAGCCGCTGGATGGCTTACTCGCGCGACCTCGATAACCGGCACGACGCGGTCTTCATCTTCGACACCCGCGAAGGGAAGACGCGCCAGGTCACGGCCGGTTTTTATGGCGACACGCAGCCGGCCTTCGATCCCGACGGCAAGTACCTCTACCTTCTCTCGATCTGCGAATTCAATCCCCTTTACGGCGACCAGGACGCGACCTTCGCCTACGCCAACTCGACGAAGGTCGCCGCCGTGCCGCTGCGGACGGACGTTCCGTCGCCCCTGGCGCCGAAGAACGACGTGGTCGGCGAGAAGAAAGACGAGGCCGCGGGAGCGGGCGGCACCGCCCCGGCCAAGCCGGGCGGCGGAAAGCCCGAACCGGCTCCGAAGCCCGAGGCCAAGGCCGAGGCCGCCGCGAAACCCAAGGACGTCGTCATCGACTTCGAAGGCTTCGAGAGCCGGATGATCGTTCTGCCGCCCGCCGCCGGGAACTACGGGTCCCTCACCGGCGTGAGCGGGAAGATCGTCTATCAGAGGATGCCGAACACGGGTTCGGACACTCACGCCCGGCCGGTCCTCTTCTTCGACCTCGAGAAGCGCGAGGAAAAGACGATCGTCCCCGACGCCGACGGCTTCCGGCTCACGGCCGACGGCAAGAAGATGCTCGTGTCCAAGAGCGGGTCGTTCTTCGCCGTCGACGTCGCGCCGGACCAGAAGCTCGAAAAGAAGATGCCGACGGCCGAGCTCGTCATGACCGTCGTGCCGCGCGAGGAGTGGCGCCAGATCTTCAATGACGTCTGGCGGTTCGAGCGCGATTTCTTCTACGACCCGAACCTGCACGGCGTCGACTGGGCGGCGGAGAGGACGCACTATGGCCCGCTCATCGACGAGTGCGTGACGCGGGAGGACGTCAACTACGTGATCGGCGAGCTGATCTCCGAGCTGAGCTCCTCGCATACGTACCGGGGCGGCGGGACGGTCGAGGAGGCGCCCGAGCGGGCCGTGGGTTACCTGGGCGTCGACTGGGAGGTCCAGGGCGGCTCCTATCGCATCAAGCGGATCATCAAGGGCGCGCCGTGGGACAGCGAGGTGCGCTCGCCGCTCGAGGCGCCGGGCGTCGGCGTGAAGGAGGGCGAGTACGTCCTCGCCGTGAACGGCGTCGCGCTCGATCCGGCCAAGGACCCGTGGGCGCCGTTTGACGGGCTGGCGGGCAAGACCGTCGAGCTCACCGTGAGCGCGAACCCGGCTGGGGCCGCCGGTGCGGCCGGCCCGCGCAAGGTCGTCGTCCAGACGCTCCGCGACGAGACGCGGCTGCGCAACCTGGCCTGGATCGAAACCAACCGGCGCCGCGTCGACGAGGCCACGAAGGGGCGGATCGGCTACATCTACGTCCCGAGCACGGGCATCGACGGCCAGGACGAGCTCGTCCGCATGTTCCTGGCCCAGATGGACAAGGAGGGGCTCATCGTCGACGAGCGGTTCAACAACGGCGGGCAGATCCCGGACCGGTTCATCGAACTGCTGAACCGCAAGCCGCTGTCTTTCTGGGCTGTGCGCGACGGGAGGGATTGGCAGTGGCCGCCGGTCGCGAACTTCGGCCCGAAGGTCATGCTGATCAACGGCTGGAGCGGGTCGGGCGGCGACGCCTTCCCGGACTTCTTCCGGGAAGCCGGGCTCGGGCCTCTCATCGGCATGCGGACCTGGGGCGGGTTGATCGGGATTTCGGGCGCGCCGGAACTCATCGATGGAGGGACGGTCACGGTGCCGACCTTCCGGATGTACAAGCCGAACGGGGAATGGTTCGCGGAAGGCCACGGCGTCGACCCGGACATCCAGGTGCCTGAGGATCCGGCGCAGCTGGCCAGGGGGATCGACCCTCAGCTCGAGCGGGCCATCACGGAGGTCCTGGCGCTTCTCAAGGCGCACCCTCCGCTCCACCCGGCGCGGCCGCCCTACCAGAAGAGGTGACGAACGCTAAGCCGCTCGAACGGACCGGCGGCCCGAGTACGCCTTGAGAGCGGCGGCCCGGGATGGTCCGCAGCTCCGGCAGAGAAGGAGACAGGACATGAAGAGAAGCCTCATTCCGCTCGAAGACCTCGCCTTCGGGGTCTTCGATCTCTGGTCCGCCTACGGGATCGTTTTGACGGCCGGCGACTTCGCCTCCGGCAGGTTCAACGCCATGGCCATCGGTTGGGGTGGATTCGGCAACATGTGGGGAAGGCCATTTGCCCACGTCGTCGTCCGACCCGTCCGGTACACGCACGAGTTCATGGAGACATATGACTCGTTCACGGTCTGCGCCTTTAACGAAGAGCATCAGGATGCCGTCCAGATCCTTGGCGGGAAGTCCGGCCGCCACGGCGACAAGATCGCGGACGCGGGGCTGACGCCCATCCCGTCCACCCGGATCAAGGCGCCGGGGTTCGAAGAGGCCCAACTGATCCTCGAGTGCCGGCAGATCTACCGGAGCCGGATCGATCCGAGGGGCTTCCTGGACCAGGCGATCGACAAGCACTATCCCCAAAAGGACTACCACAGCGTCTATTACGGCGAGGTCCTGGCGGCCTTCGGCGCCAAGGGCTTCCTCCGGGGTTAGGGCCGCCTCCGGACTGGAGCAGGCCGGCGGGGATGACGAAGGGCCCTAAGGACCATCTCCGCCTCCGTGTGATTGATTGCCCCCTGGTCGGGCCGGGGATACACCCCGGTGAAAGGGACTGTCAATCAATCGACGATGACCGTCTGGCTCAGGTCGGGCGCCGTGGGCGGGAAGAAGACGTCCCGGCCGTCGGCTTTGACCTTAATGTAGTACTCGAGGTCCGTCTTTCCGGCGGGGAGCCCGACGCCGTAGACGCCCCGCGCGACGTGCTTCAAGGGAACGGCTCTGAAGCCGCCGCGGCCCATCTCCCGCCAATAGAGCTCGGCCGCTTCGGGGAGCTTCCGGGAGAGGACGATGACCTTGAGGTCAAGGGCCTCCCCGGAATCGAGGCTCGTCCGGAGCGCGGGGACGATGATCCGCGGCTCGCCGGAATAGTCCCTGGAGAGGACGACCTCATTCGGGAGCTCACCGCCTAGGATGGCCTTGAGCTCCTCCTCCGGCCTCTCCCAGGCCGCGGGGAGGATGTGCTGTTCCCAGTTGGCCACAGTCCCCAACTCCCCCGTCGTGCTCACCGTCGCCAGCATCCGGTCGAAGATCGAGCGCAGGACGGTCGCCATCTCCGCGCGGATGGGCAGGGCGGCTTCCTTCGCCAGCCGGGCCTTCACCGCCGCGGTCTTCTCGGTCCTTGGCCTTGTCCATGACAGCGTTGTAACGGGCCGAGAGACAGTTGAAGCGGGCCACCTCGCGCATGTACTCGAAGCTCTTCAGCCAGTAGTCGAAGCGCTCCCGGTAGCCAGGGCCTTCGATCTTGGGGCCGAGGGAGCGGAGCTCGTCAACGAAAGCGTAGCCTTTCCGGACCTCGTCCCAGGGCCTGGGGTCGGGCTGGATGTTTCCCGGTCCCCCGATCCAAGTCACCGGGACGGGATGGACGCCGTCGATCCGGGAGAAGATCTCGGCGATGGCCTGGTCGGCGCCTGGGCCGAACTGGCTGAGGGCCCAATCGCGATAAAAGTCCTGCGTCGGCAGGAAGCGGGGCGTTTCGGGCCAGTCGGCTTCGAAGCCGTCGACCGCGGGACCGCCGCAGTTGATCTTCTTCCGGAAGCCGGGCCCTTCGACGGCGATCGCCGCGATGGCGGGATAATGGATGCGGTCGGCGAAGTCGATCGTCAGGCGGCCGTCGCTGACCGCGATGCCGTCGAAGATGAAATCCAGCATCCGGTATTTCCCGACCCGGGCGAAGATGTCGAGGCTGTCGATGACCTTTCGGCCCTGCAAGAAGACGTCGAACACGCGGCCCCGCTTGGTCTCGATCTGGCCTTCGACGAACTTCAGGGTGACCGTGTAAGTCCCGTTCGGGACGGGGATGTGGTAGGCAAAGACGCGGTCCCGGACGTCGCTGTAGACGGGGCTGGCGCCATATCCGTACGGGCCGGCGATCGGGACGCCCTTGAACGACACGTATTGTCCGGTGATGGGCCCGACGTCGTCGCTGACGTTCTTGGCCAGCGTGTTCCACGGCTGTTCCCAGGCGGCCTGGGCGAGGGCCTGGACGTTGGCCGAGAGGATCCGCGTCCGCCAGTGGATGCCCAGGAGGCCGTCGCAGCCATAGCGCAGGGCATCGGCCGCGTCCCGACGCATCCGGCCCGCCCAGAGCTGCGGCGAGGTCAGCGACGGGTCGTCCTCCATCCAGGGGATGGCCCAGAGCGAGCGCCCCGAGATCCGCGAGAAGCCGGGGTCGACGGGGGCCTTGCCGACCTCACGGTTGATGCAGCTCATGGCCACGCTGCGGGGCAGGACCTGGTCGAAGAGGGTCCGATTCGAGGGCGGGCCTAGGACCCAGCCGCATGTGGCCAGGCTGAACGGCGGGCGCGAGCTCTTTCCAGGCCTCAACGGCCATGGCCAGGTCCGTGGTCACGGCCTTGATCTCCTCGGGCGAGGCGTCGCTCCAAGTCCAGTTCTCGTTGGTCCAAAGCCAGTAATAGTCGACGGGATAGGCCTTGGCGATCCGGCCGAAGATGCCCTTGTAGACGTCCTTGACAACGGTGGGATCCTTGGCGTCCCGGCCTTCCTTTTGAAGGCGCTCGCGGACGAGCTCGGGAATGGTCAGGGCGGTCTCCGTCCCGACGCACGTCTTGACGCCGAGCTTTCGGGCCAGGCTGAACCCGTCGCGGAACACGTCCGCCGCGCGATTGAAGACGGCGTTCTGGTCGTCGGCGGTTTTCGGGCCGGGGGCGGAGCCGGCCATGACGTCATTGCCGTACTCGTCGCGGTCGAAGAGCAGGGAGGCGCCAAAATGGAAATCGGACGTCTTCTTGGCCTCGTAGCCCCAGTTGCCGCGGGCCGTGTTCTGATAGCTCGAAGGATAGCTGGCCAGAACCCGGCCGCCGGCGACGGAAAAGTCGGCGGCGCGGCCGATCCAGACAGTCGGCTCCGCGTTCGGAGTCGCCCCCGGCGCCCGGCTGGGATTCTCCGGGTAGGTGTGAAGGCCGAAGAAGTTCATCCGCAGCTTGGGCAGCTGGCTCAGGACCGCTTTGTAGTTCTCGCGGTCCCACCAGTCGGGTCCTTCGGAGAAATCATGGAAGGGCTGGATGCCGCGGACCTGGAAGAGCGGGTGGCCGGTTTCGTCGACGGAGATGGTGATCGAGGCAGACTTGAAGTCGGGAACGACGTCGCCTTCGAGGGCGAACCGGACGCCGAACGTCTCGGCCAGCCGGTACGCGCCGTAAAGGACGGCGGGACCGCTGCCGCCGGCGACAAGGGTCACGGAGCCTCTCTTGAGGGACAGCGTCTTCAGAAGGTAATCTTGGTCACCGAGGGCGGCGACCCTCCCGATGATGCCGTCGTCGGAGAGACCCGAGAGCCAACCCGCTCCCTTTTGGGCGACAAGGATGGCATTGGCCCGCGCCCGGGACGGGGAATCGACCTCGCGGATCCGGGCCAAGCCGCCCGTGCGGAGGTAGAGGTAGCGGCGGATCTCCTTGGCCGCGGCCCGCTCGTGCCAGGCCGCGCCCTTTCCGACGAGGATGTCGGGGACGGCTGGGCCTTTGGCACAGGCGACGAGTCCCGCCGTGAGAACGATCGCGGCCGCTAGGATGGTCCGGGCCGGGTGTTGCCTTGACGCCATTGGGGTCCACCTCCACAGAAGGGTGGACTCATTCTAGTCCTGGGCGGCCGGCAGTTCAACGCCGCCGAACGGCGGAGCATTCCGGGAGGGAGCTTCTTGTCCGTTTCGCTAGGATCGAGGTAACCCATCGTCACGCCGCCTTTGGCCAGTTCCTCGGAGGCCTCTTGGAACGGCCCGAGCGACGAGATCCCGGTGTTGAGAAGGTAGGATTTCCGGCTCCGTGCTGTCCCCGGGCGAGGCGTTTAGGGTACAATCCTTCCCGGTCATGTTCCACCCGCTCATCGGCAATCGCAGGCGGCCCGGCTTCGCGGTCGCATTGGCGCTCGTTGCACTCGTGCTGATCTTGGTCCTAACGGCCGGGCGGGGCTCGGCGGCCTTCGGGCCGAGACGGGCCGGGCCCGCAGTGGAGACGCAACCCGTCGTTATCGAGAACGGCGATTTCCGGTTCGCGTGCGACGAGCGGGGTATCTCAGCCCTGGCCAATCCCCACGATCCGTTCAAGGCCACGCTCATGCCTGGGGGCGGGGCAAGGGGCGCCCGTCCGCCCGTGCTGGGGCTCGCCATCAGCTATCGCAGGGACGGAACGGCCGGCTGGACCGATCTCACGTCCCGCGGACCTGAGTGGAATGCTTCTCCCGAAGCCGGGACGGCGACATATGCGAGCGGGGGATCTGGCGCCGCGGTCAAGGTCGTCGAGACCTTCCGGACGGACGGCCGCACCCTCGATTGGACGATCGATCTCGAATCCGCTGCCGCAGCGCCGGCAGAGATCGGCGACCTGGCCATTTCTATCCCGACAGCCGGCCCCTACGGCGAGGACCCCGCCCAGATCTTCGAACGCGGCTTCCTTCGACACCAGTTCATCTCGGGCGCGGGGTCCTTCGTCTATTTCGTCCGCGCGTCCGGCGCTCCGCCCTATCTTCTCTTGACCGTTCGTCCCGGGACCAAGCTCGAGTATTGGACCGCCAGCGGCCGGGGAGGCGGGCAGCTCTTCATCCATTCCGGCAAGAGCGGTCCGGCGGAAACGCAAGGGGCCTGGCGCCAGCCTCACACCTCACTCGAGCTCGCCGCCGTTGGGCCCGGGAGCCGCGTTTCTTACGGCTTCCGGTTCCAGTGGGCAAAAAGCTATGATGAGCTCCGCTCACTTCTCTATGAAGCCGGGCTCTTCGATGTCCGGGTCGTCCCCGGGATGACCGTCCCCGAGGACCTTTCAGCTCGTTTCTCTCTTCACGCCAAGGCCCGGATCGAAAAGATCGTGGCCGAGTTCCCGGGCCAGACCACGATCCGGTCACTCGGCGAGCCCGTCCCCGGGCATCATGTCTATGAGGCGACTTTCCGGCGGCTCGGGGAGAACATGCTGACCATCGTCCATGACGGCGGCCGTCGCACCTATCTCGAGTTCTTCGTCACCGAGCCCCTCGAGACCCTGATCCGGAAGCGGGCGGCCTTCCTCGTCTCGCGCCAGCAGGTCCGCGACCCGTCGAAGTGGTGGGACGGGGTCTTCGGCCCCTACGACATGGAAGCCAAGGTCACCCGGACGATCGAGGACCCGGACATCTTTCTCGACCGCATGGTTTATGTCCTGACCTGCGACGATCCCGGCCTGTGCAAGGCGCCCTTCCTGGCGGCCAAGAACGTCATCTACCCGGACCGTCGGGAGATCGCCGCAATCGAGTACTATCTCCAGCATTTCGTTTGGGGCAAGCTCCAGCGCCGGGACGACGAAACGCCCTATCCCTACGGCGTCTACGGCACACCCAACTGGTACGTCAACCGCGACCCGGCCCGCCGCCGCGCCTACGCCGAGAAGCTCCGCGACAACGCCACGGCGTTGCGGGACCTTCCCAGAGAGCACGTCTGGCGGTCCTACGACTACCCGCATATCATCATGCTCTACGTCCACATGTACCAGATCGCCAAGATGGTCCCGGATCTCTCGACGGCCCTCGACGCGGCCGGTTATCTCGAGCGGGCGTGGGGAACGGCCAAGGCCTTTTTTACCTATCCCTACGAGATCTACCCGGAGTATTACGAGACCTACAAGTGGGGGCTCTACAATGAGCTCGTCGTCCTCGAGCTCGTAGCCGCCCTCGAACACGAAGGTTTCCCGGAGCGGGCCGACTGGCTCCGCGGCGAATGGGAAAAGAAGGTCAAGTACTTCGTCTACGACGACCCCTACCCTTTTCGCTCGGAGTACGCCTTTGACCGCACGGCCTTCGAATCGACCTACGCCTTCGCCAAGTACGGGGCGACGCACGACATGGCGCCCGATCAGAACCTGTGGTTCGACGTCAAGAAGGACAGATGGTATTCGCACCGCGTGGTCCGGCGCGAGGACTCGCGGGCCTTTATGGACCGCCAGCTCTACGCCGGCCTGTCGGTCCGGGGCTGGCTCGATCCAGCCTACTACACGCTCGGCTGCGATCCCGGCGTGAGCTACATGGCCGCCATGGGCGGCTGGGCTGTTCTCGACTTCGCCCTCAACTTCGCACCGAGGCCGTTCGACTGGCTCCAGCTCGGTTACGCCTCCTATCTCAGTTCGTGGTGCCTAATGAACACGGGCCGGCCGGATACGAATTATGGGTTCTGGCATCCGGGACCGGAGAACGACGGCGCCTCAGGCTGGCAGTTCATGACGGCCAAGGCGGGAAACGCCTGGATGGGCTCGAGCTTTCCCGGCGGTGTCACCGTTCCCCGCGGCCCGTGGCGCTACGACGGCGAGATCGACCTCGGCTACGGCGGGGCGCTGCGCATGGCCGCGACCGTGATCACGCGCGACCCGATCTTTGGCTGGATCGCTTACGGCGGACGGCTGGAAGAGACGCGAGGAGAAGTGGCCGTGGAGCCGCGGGACGGGGTCCGGCGGCGGCTCGCGACCATCCTTCCGGGCCCGGCCGCGGCCGATGAGCCTCTTCGGCTGAAGATCGAGCTTGAGCGCGACGGCTTCGCCGCCGGCAGCCGGATCACGGTCGAAAAGTCCCTGCGGAAGATCGTCTTCGTCGTCGAGAATCGGACGTCGGACATCCATCGGACAAGAATCCGATTCTCATTCCCCGCCGGCTCCTCGTATGATCTCGCCCTCGGTGGCCGCGCCGTTCCGCTCATGGCGACGGGCGACCCCGATTATCCTCGGCGGGCCGAGATCGAGGTCAAGGGGCCGACCGTCAAGGTCGAGCTGGTCCGGAAGTGAGGACGACATGGTCCTGGCGAAACCCGAGATCCTGCGGCAGATCCGAGACGGCCGGATCCGGATCGAACCCTTCGACGAAAGCGCCGTCGGGCCGGCTTCGATCGATCTGACGCTCGGCGACAGGCTCCGGATCTTCAACACCGACGAGCACATCACCCGGGCCGACGTCGACTACCGGACGCTGGCCAAGAAGATCGCCTTTCCCGACGGCTATCTGTTGGGTCCGGGCGAGCTCGTCCTGGGGATCACCTTGGAGAGGATCACGCTCCCTGACGACGTCTGCGGCTGGCTGAACTCCCGGTCGCGGTTCGCCCGGCTCGGCCTGATGAGCCACATCGCCGCGCCGTTCTTGGCCCCGGGCATCTCCAACCGCCAGGTCCTCGAGATCTTCAACGCCGGGCGCAACAAGATCAAGCTGACCCCGGGCATGAGGATCTGCCACGTCGTGCTCGAGCAGTGCAAGGGCGGCGCGGCCTACGCCGGGACCTGGAAGGACCAGGACCTGTAGGGAGAGCTCGCGGACGGCGCCCTCGTGCCAGAGCATTCCGCGATGAGCTTCATCACGGCCCAAATGGGCCTCTCCTGGTTCTTCGGACGGGCGCGGCCCGCCGGTTAGGTCCGGAGTCCAGCGCTGAGAGTGAGCCGCACCCCGCCCAACTTGATCTTCAGACCTCCCACGGTCTCGGAGGCGCCGAAATAGCCGACGTCAATCCCGGCGAACAGGAATCTCGCCATCACCAGCAGACCGGCCTGGGCCTGGTAGCCTGGGCCACGGTCGGCAGGACCGGCCCGTTCCGGGCAAAAGGACAGCCACGTGGGGAAATGAGCTTTTCGCCTAGTCGCGATAGTACCCGATCGAGCACCAGCTGACCCAGTGGCGAAGGGAGTAGGGCGCCGTCAGTCCCATTCCTGTTTTTTGGAGCGGCAGCGCCCCTTCGCTATAGCTGTCGGAATAGTGGAAGAGCATGCCGCTGACCTTCCTGTTCTCCGTCAGAGCGAGGATCTTCTGCACCGCCAGCAGCCCGAAGGGGATGGAAAACTTCCCGCACCAGTAGGTGTTGCGATATTCGAGATAGGTCGCGCCCCAGAGCTCCTTGGTCAAGCCCTCGACCTTGCCGTCGTCCATGACCCCCGTCAGATAATCGCGGATCAGCCGCTGGTCGAGCGCCCGGGCCTTGAGCCATGCGGCCTCGCCCTCGCCGAACGGCGAGTTCTTGAAATCCTGCCCGTAATGGTTGCCGTCGGAAGAGATCAGGAAAAAGATGTCCTTGCCGGCGACAAGTCCCTTGGCCTTCATTTCGGCCGCGATGACCTTGGCGACCTGGGTCGAGATCTCCTCCATCTTCTCGAAGGGCATGCCCGTGACCATGATGGGCGTGATCTTGACGTCCGGATTGAAGTATTGCAGCCAAGGCACTTCGGCTTCGATGGAGTGTTCGATCGTGTGCGCCTTGTTGTTGACTTGGTAAACGCTCTTGTCCAGACGTTCTTTCAGGACCTCGCGCAATCCGGAAATGGCCAGCGGCCCCGTCAATCCCGGCCAGACCTTGAATTGATCGAGGATCAGGATGTTGTGGGGGTCGCCGATCTCGCTGCGGACCGTGCCGTGCGTGACGCCGAAGATGACGACTTCCTTGGCCCGCAGGATCTTGAACAGGGGATAATCGACGCGGCCCGCCAGGAGATAATCATCATGGGGAGCGATGGCCGCCACCAAGCCTTCGGGCTCGAAGCTGTCGGGCTCCCGGGCCTGAAGATAGCCGACGAGCAAACGCATGCTCGCCGGGTTCCAGCAGAAACCGACGTCGTCACGGATCGGGCGCGCCTCTTGGCCGGCCAGGGCCGAGAACATCAAGAGCACGGCCGAGAATCCCGCTAGGGCTTTCATGGTTTTCCTCCGCATCCGTGAGGATAATGAGACCCTGGGCCGAAGTCAATGGCGCGGGATCGGGCCGCCGCCCGCCGCGGAGAGGAATCGGCCCGGGGCGGCCGGATGACAATTCCCCTCTTGACTCTGACGTCACGTCAGGGTTTAGATTGGTTTCGAGAGGAATAAAAATACCATGCATGTCCGTAACGCCTGCCTTGGGGCCGTGAGCTGCGCGGTCGTCGCGGGCCTGCTTGTGTCCGTCCACGGTCCGATCTCATCGATGGAGAAGAACATGTCCGCAATGGAAAAACCGGTCGCCCTGGTCGTCAACGGAACGAGCGCCCCGGCGGTGGTCGCGATCCCGGGATCCGGCGTCGCCGCGTGGGGCATCGTGCTCGTCCCCGGCTCGTTCCCGAACGACATCGACGGCAATTATCTTCCCGAGCACGGCAATCCCTTCACCGCCAAGCCACACGTTTACAAGGACTTGGCCCTCCAGCTGGCGGCCCGGGGCTGCGCGGTCCTGCGCTACGCCCGGGGGGGCGCCACGGTCATCGACAAGGACCAGGCGCAGGCCCACCGCCGTTTCGCGGACAGGACGGCCGTGGTCGCCGAAGCCGTACGAGTTTTGCGGGCCGCCGTTCCATCCATAAAGCACGTCGCCCTGGCGGGCCATAGCGAAGGCGGTCCGGTCTCACTGCTGCTGATGACGACCGACAGAGAGACCAAGATCGACGCCTATATCAGTCTGTCCGCCCCGGCCCTCCGCATGTTCGACCTCATGCGCCAGCAGACGGCGGCGACGGTCAAGGACGGGGTGGCCTCCTTCGGGCCCATGAGGTACTCGTTCGCCGCCTACGAGCAGGCCATGGCCTTCGTTAGGGAGGGAAAGCCCGTTCCCGCGGACCTCCTGAAGCAGCTTCCCCCCATGGGCGTATGGGCCATGGACATAGCATCCAAGCAGTACCTTCGGGATTACGACGAGATCGATTCGCGGCATCTCATCGCCGCGCTCGCCTGCCCTGTCCTGATCGTACAGGGGAAGGACGACACGTCGGTTTCACCGGACAACGCCGACATCCTCTTCGAGGCCAGGCAAGGAAACGCCTGGCCGACTGACATCGCCGTGTTCCCCGGCCTCCAGCACTTTTATAAGAAAGTTCCGGCAGGGCTCGACCCGATGGCGGCGTTCGGGCTGGACACGGAATCCGACCCGGCCGTCGCCGCGGCCATCAGCGCTTGGATCGATCAGCTGGCCGCGCGTTGACGGAGGGGCCCGTCCGGGCCGATCCTCGTTCCATCGCGTCGACCCGCTACTGAACGACCTTTTTGAGCGAGAACACCTGCTTGGGCGGCGTCACGCCCGGGGGATACTTGAAATAGATCCCCTTGAAAACAGACCGCCCTTCCAGCGTTCCGTCCTTGAGCACGGCCTCGTGGCTGATGATCCCCGGGGGGAACATGCCGTTCAGGAAGCCGAAATCCAACCCCTGGGCGGTGACCCGGAGATACGTAAGCGGCTGAACGTCGATGGCCTCGCCGTTGATCAGGGACGTGAACGTGCCGGCGCCCTGCCCGTCCTTGACCGCGATGACGAGAATGGCCTCCGCGGAGCCGCCGCCTTCCGCGCCGCTGGTCCCCCGCCAGGTCCCGACATACGGCTTGATCTGCTCCGCGGTCGGCTTGTCGGCTTGCAGCTGCTCGATGCTCTCTTGGCCCTTCATACGCTCGGCCGCCTCGTCGATGTCCCTCTCCATTTGGGCGCGGTCCTTCGGTTCGCCGTAGCCTTCGACGAGCGCGCCGAGGGCCCGCAGCGCGGGCGCTTTTTCGCCCCGAACGGTCAATTCCATAACGGCCCGGCGGAGGACCGATTCCGGCGGGATGCACGTGCCTCCGTAGTCCTTGGCGATCGCCTCATAGTGCGCGAACGCCTGGGGCCCGGAGAGCGCCTTCACCGCCACTTTGGAATAGTCGGAAAAGACGGCCTTCAGCCCCTCATAAAAGCCGGCGAAGACCATGGATTCGTGCATTTCCGCCGGCAACCGCCGCCGGAGGAGCATCCAGTCCTTGGGCGCTTCCGCCGCGAAGCGGTCCCAGTCTTTGTCGGGCCAGCCGAAGCGGACCTCCAGCGACACCAGCCGCAGATAACCGCCCTTGGCCAGCGACTTCTCCAGGTTCTTCACCAGCCAGCCGTCCTGCAGCTGCAGCGGGGCGTCGAGAGAGACGACGAACGGGAATTCGTCGCGCCAATCGGCCGCCGCGTAGTGGGCCAGGATGCCGCCGTGGGAGTGGCCCACGAACACCGCCGGCTTGCCGATCCGCGCCGCGGATTCGAGCTGGGGCCTCAATTCACGGGCGATGAACCTCAGGAATTTCTCGCCCTTCTCTTCCCCTTCGGCCAGGAATGTGCCCATGCCTGGCGGAGTCAGGTCCTGAGTGCGACGGGGCGTTTCGATGGCCACGACGACGCAGTCGGGGATATGTCCGGCCAGGAACAACTCGCGCACTGCGACCACGGCCGGTTCGAAGTACGACTCGCCGTCCGTGAGGTAAACCACGGGAAAAGTCCGCTTGGTGGAGCCGAAGGCGGTTGGAACAAAGAGGGAGATTCTCCGGTCCTCGCCCAGGATCTCGGAGCGGATCGTCCCCACGTAGGTCGCCCCCCAGGGTTTGGGCAGGACGGACGTGGGCTTCAGCTCCAGCCTGGGACCGCTCGCGGTCCCGGCGGCGCCCACGATCGAGGCGGCCGCAGCCGCAAACAGCGCGGCAAGAATTTTAGCTTTCAAGTCCGATTCCTTTCTCAAAAAGCTCCGGATACCGGAGGGCGATAAAGGCCCTGTCCTCCGCCGGGAGCGCCTTGAGCTCGACCGGCGCGTCCTGAGGCCGGGTGCCCTTCTGGTTGAGCCGGTTCATCAGGCTCCAGTTCCTGCCCATCTCGCCGGGCTCGCGGGCGCCCAGGTCGTACCGGGTGAAGTCGATGACCTTCTCGGTCCGCGGCGCGCCAACGTCCCGGAGCAGGGCCAGCCGAAAATCGGCGTTCATGAACCAGCGGATCTCCCGGTCCGCGTCCGAGCCGGCGATCCCCGAGCCCCTTTCGAAGAAGCGGTAATCCAGGCGCGAGTTGTCCTTGAACTGCCTCCGCCAAGCGAGACCGAACTCGCCTTGCGTGGGACACAGCGTCTCCGGCCAGCGTTCCCGGATCCCGGCCAGCCATTGGGTCAAGCACTCGAGCCCGCCAAATTCCTTGACCAGGCAGACCTCCCAGCAGTTCGTCACCCAGGCGAAGCGGTTCAGCGCGAACCCGGAATCGAAGTGGACCGCGGTCGCGTGACGCATCTGGGCCAGCCCCTTCTCGGGGCCGAGGTTGCGGATCGTCTCGATCGGACCGACACCCATCCGGCTGTTGAAGCCTTCGGCGAACCCCGCCCGGCGCGCCGCCAGGAAATCGCAGGTCCAGCCGTCCAGGTTGACGCAGTCCACCAGGTCGGAGGCTGCGCGGGCCGGGGCCAGGAAGTGCCGGCGGCTCGGGTAGTAAGGGTAGCAGACTGAGCCGTCGCCATCGCCGTTGTCGATGGCATACTGGCTCCAGATGTTGCCTTGGCAGACGTGGAGGCCCTCTTTTTCGGCCAGCCAGGCCAGGTTCCCGGCGGCCAGAAACCCCGCCAGCACGCTCCGCGGCCGGTACCCCCCGCCCATGAGCGTAGAAACCATCCCCAACGCGTCGTGCAGGTCGCGGTTGACCTCCGCCCGGGTGTTGTACATGGGCGCGAAATACCCGCCCGGGATGAATGTGACCTCGTCCCCGTGCTCTTCGTGGAAGCCCTTGACCAGCCGCCGGATCTCCGTGTAGTTCGGCCGGGGGTCCTGGAGGGCGAGCCAGCTCAACGCCCAGGTCATGCGCCCTCCCGGAAATCCCGCCGCGAACGCCGAGCGAAGATCGCGTACGGCCCGGGGCGTATGGATGGCCGCCTCGTCGACGCCCTCGTTCCTGTCACGGCGGACCTCGATCTGGTTGACCCTGATGACCGAGTTAAAGGTCAGGAACCGATTATCGAGGAGGTGCGGCAAGGCCGGGCTTTCGGCCGGGACGGAGGAGATCAGCGCAGGCTGGCCGCCGAGGCCGCGCGACGTGAGGGCCGCGGCCGCGGCTCCTCCGGCTATCGCCAGGAATCCGCGGCGGTCGAGGGTCATGGCTGCCGCCCCGATCCCAGTCGGTAGAGATGAGGGTCTCGTTCTCCATCTTGCCGGCGGCCGCTGGGGTTATCTTCGTCCTTTTGGCTTTTCATGGCTTTCTCGGGCCGGCAGACGCCAGCCCTCCCGTCACGGCCGGAGCTCGGTGACCTCCAGGCTATAGAAGCTCCACCATGCTGGCGCCGGGCCTCCGTCTGCTGGGCGGAGCCAGAGGTGAACCTCCGCCGCGTCTTCGACGACCGCGAGGACGTGACCGGAGCTCAGCACTGACGTCCCCAGGCTGCGCGCGGCGCTGCCAAACTCGAACACGGCGTTCTCGATGGCGGCCCCCAGGGCGAAGTCAAACAAGTACCTATGGCCGGGGCTCAAGACGATGTTAATGATCAACAAAGGGCCGCCATGATAAGGCGGCTCCCAAATGGCGACACTATTGTCCATTCCGGGGGTGAACGCGGTCGCTGCCCCCATAACGATCCAGGGATCGTCGAAATGCAGCTGGCCGTGCATGTCCTGGGGCTGAGATACGGTCAGCCGGGAGTAAATTAAGGGGGCCACGACAAAGGACTTCGTGCGGAGCGGCGCCCCGGCACCGAGCAGCGTGTTCTTTTCCGCGACACTCAAGGGCTTCGGAACGGTGTTCTGGGGCAGGGCCTTGGCCAGGGCGATCGGCCGGGCAAAATCCGCGCCCCGCAGGAGGACGAAGCCCGCCCGTGGCTTCTGCCGGCCCGGTGGAGCCTGCTGGGAGCCGCTCCCGATCGCTCCAGCGGTGAGGAAACCGCATGCGACCAGCCAGGCGGCTGTGTACCCTGATCTACGCACAGAGTTCATCATGTGAGCACCTCCCCTTGTTCGCATCCTACGAGCCTTCCCCTTCACGCCCTGATGCTATTGATAGCGCGGCCGGGTGTCAAGGACTACAGAGACGGGGGCCGGCCCTAAGGCGGGATCGTTTGATTCGGGGCTGGGATTCCACTAGAGTGGCCCCATGCCGGAGACCGAGGGGCGCATGAACATCCTGGCCTTAACCCGCCCGGCCTTCGAGGCGCTGGCGGGGCCCGGCGGAGCTTCGCGGGCCCTGGGCCGCCTATACCGGCGCGCCTTCACAGAGGGCCGGTTCGAGCCCGGGTCCGAGCCCATCGGAAGGGAGAAGGCCGCGGCCCTGGCGGACCGCGTCACGCTCCGGCTGCCGGCCGTCGAGCGCGTCGTCGAGGAAGAGGGGCCGCACGGAACGACGGCCAAGGCCCTCCTCCGGCTCGATGACGGCCAGCGGGTCGAATGCGTGCGCGTCCCGGTGGCCCGTCGCCACCCCGACCCGGGGCCGGACACGCTCTGTGTCTCCACCCAGGTGGGCTGCCGGATGGGCTGCGTCTTCTGCGAGTCCGGTCGGCGGGGCTTCGGCAGGGACCTGCGGCCCGACGAGATCGTCGGCCAGTATGCGGCGGCCCGGCTGTCGCTGGGTTGGGACATCGGCCAGATCGTCTTCATGGGCATGGGCGAGCCGCTCGACAATTTCGAGGGCCTCGCCGGGGCCCTCGCGGTCCTTCTCGACGAGTCCGGCCCCGCGTTCTCCCAGGACGATCTCACGGTCTGCACGGTCGGGCTGCCAGCGGGCATCGCCCGGCTCAGGGCACTCGGCCTCAAACGTCTCAATCTCTCGGTCAGCATCAACGCGCCGGACGACGCGCTCCGCGGCGAGCTCATGCCGGCGACCAGGGGCGTGGGTCTCGAGGCCCTGGCCGACGCGCTGGCTTGCTATCCCCAGCGCCGCAATTTCGCCCTAGGGGTGAACTACTGCCTCATCCCGGGCTTGAACGACGGCGAAGGGTCGCCGGAGGGTATCGCCGCCTTCCTCAGAGCTGCGGCGCCGTCAGGCCGGGCGGTCGTCAACATCATCCCCTACAATCCCGGCTCCTCGCCGATCGGACCTGCTCCGACCGAGGCCGAGATCGGATCGTTCACCCGGCGGCTCGAGGCGGCCGGAGCGATGGTCAAGCTGCGGAGTCCCCGGGGCCGCGGCCTGATGGCGGCCTGCGGTCAGCTAGGGCGCGTGGATTAACGGACCTGGGCCGTTGCCTGGCCTTGGCCGAGCTCGAAGCGGATCTAGGGACAGGAAGAGGAGGACGGCGGAGGTCAGGATTCCTAGAGGCTTCGTCCTCCATGAGACACCGGGAGAGGACTTGGGAATCCCGCCAAAAATAAAAAAAGGGCCCCCGGCGCCGGTGACGCTTTTCTTTTCCTTCGACCGCGCATAAAATCATCGGGAAGCGACGACGCCGGACCGACCGCGTCGCCGAGGGAAGGAGCACGACCATGAGACAGAGACCGTCCCTTCGCATCTTCGCCATCCTCGTGTTGGTCGCGGCCGCGGCCAGCCCTCTCGTCCGGGCCCAACAGGCGGCCCCTCCGGCGGCCAAGCCGCAGGAGGCCCGGCCGGCCGGACAGGCCCCGGCCGAAACGGCCGGGATCCAGGAGACCTCGTCCGTCACCGAGCACACCATCCGGATCAAGGGCCAGGTCATCCCCTATAAGGCCGCGGCCGGGACGATCCTGATCCGCAACGACAGGGGCGAGCCGATCGGGCTGATGTACGCCGCGGCCTACACCCGGAACGACGTCAAGGATATGTCCACCCGGCCGATCGCCTTCTTCTACAACGGCGGGCCGGGGTCGGCCTCGCTCTGGCTGCACTTGGGAGCCTTCGGACCCCGCCGGGTCTCGACATTGGATGCCGCCTTCACGCCGCCGGCGCCCTACGCCCTGGTCGATAACACCGAGACGCTCCTCGACAAGACCGACATGGTCTTCGTCGACGCCATGGGCACGGGCTACAGCCGTCTCGCCGGCCAGGGCCAACCCAAGGACTTCTATGGGATCGACGAGGACGTCAACGCCTTCGCCCAATTCATCCGGACCTACATCAGCCGGAACGGCCGCTGGAACTCACCCAAGTTCCTGATGGGGGAAAGCTACGGCACGTTCCGCTCGGCCGCGCTGGCCAACACCCTGCAGTCGCGCGACGGCATCCACCTCAACGGGGTGGTCCTCGTCTCGTCGGTGCTCGACCTCGCGACGATCACGTTCGGGACGGGCGACGACCGGCCCTACGTCTTCTATCTGCCGAGCTACGCCGCCGTGGCCTGGTACCACCAGGCGCTCAAGGACCGGCCGGCGGACCTCGGGGCCTTCCTGGCCGAGGTCCGGACCTACGCGAAGGGCGAATACGCGGCGGCGCTGTTCAAAGGCGCCGCGCTGACGCCGGCGGAAAAGCAGGCCGTGGCCGACAAGCTCTCCGCCTATACGGGCTTGACCGCGGATTACTGGATCAAGGCCGACCTGCGGGTGACGCTGGCCCAGTTCAACGTCGAGCTCGAGCGCGACCGCGGACTGACAACGGGCCGCATCGACGCCCGGTTCACGGGCTTCACGCGCGATCTCCTGGCCGAGAACGCCCAGGGCGATCCCGAGGGCCCGGCTGTCGGCGGCGCCTTCACCGCCCTGGTCAACGTCTACAACCACCAGGAGCTTCGCTACGGTCAGGACATGATCTACAACACGTCCCACGGCGGCGGCCGGGAGTGGAACTGGAGGCGCCAGCCCTCGATGGGCGGCTTTCCCGGGGCCCCGTCGACGTCGGGCGGCTTCTTCCCCGGCGCCCCCAACGTCCAGGGCGACCTGGCCCAGGCCATGATCACTAACCCGAAACTGCTGGTCCAGGTCGAGAACGGCTATTACGACATGGCTACGCCGTTCTTCGCCACCGAGTTCACCATGGCCCACCTCGGCCTGCCGGCGGAGCTCCGGGGCCATCTCACCCTGGATTATTATCCCGCGGGGCACATGATGTACCTGCACGACGACAGCCGCCTGAAGCTCCACGACAACATCGCCGCCTTCATCGACCGGGCCACGGCGAGATAGGCGCGGCCATGCCCGGTCTCAAGCTCAGGAGCGACCCCTCCCCTCTTCGAGCTCGCCCAAGTTCGAGAGCGAACAGGGAGGCCGCGTAAGGCTCGCTCTCCCCGCCGGTCAATGCGACGATACGTTGAGGAAGGTGCTCAGCGCGTAAAGCGCCGCGTAGATAAACCATGAGAGGCGATGGATCCTTAACAGGGGCCACCAGTAGAACATCATACTGGCTGTGTACGTGAGCACGTACGGAAGGAAGATCGGCCACAGGATCGGAGAACGCCAGGCCACGGGGTGGACGATGTCGACCACCGTCCCGAAGGCGGCCCACAGAGCGTAAAGGAACCCTGCGGACGCGAAATACCACGCTTTTCCGGCCCGGATCAAGACGAGACTGACAACGACCGCGGGGACCGCGAGCGCATAGACGATCCACCCCACCGGCATCGCGGCCGCGACCTGCCATTTCCTCATCGCGAAGTAGACGACGAGCACGGCCTGGATGCCCAGGGAGGCCGCCAGGAAGAGCCGGTCGGATCTGTCGAGGCCTGACATATCGCCTCCTCGCCGGCTACGGCTCGAGATCGGTCTCGGACTCAGAATCAACCCTTCCCCTCACGAAAAGGAGGATATCCCGGCGCCGGGAATGAGTCAAGGGCTCAGGATCAGGTCCCGGTCTCTCGACTGAGAACTCGCGCGAGCTCGGCTCGGGCCAGGGGCCATCCAGCCGTCACGGGGTCGGATCGGATCAGTCATCCATGGTGGGAAAAGGTCTAGTGAAATTCGTACGAAGCTCCGACCGCGACGCCGCCGGGTCCGACGGAGACGATCGGCTGAATACCGTGGCGCTTGCGGTAGTTCTTGACGACGGTCCTGGCGATGAGATGTCCGACGACGCCGCCGATGACCACGTCCGAAAGCCAATGATGGTTCCCCGAAAGGCGGGAGAATCCGACCCCCGCGGCGACCGTGTACGCCGCGATGGATACCCATGTATGGTCGCTATACTGCATGGCCACGACGGTGGCCAGGCTGAAGGCCGCGGCCGTGTGTCCCGAAGGGAACGAGTCGTAGCTTGGGCTCTGGCCGGACTTGAGATACCCGGCCGGACCCGCCCAGGTATCCAACGCTCCCTCCGACCCAGGGCGAAGGCGGCCGGAGATCATCTTGCCCACGTGGATGACAAGCTCCGTCTGAAGCATGGCGCTCGCCGCCAGACCGGCCGTCTCCACGGCCTTATTGTCCCTGGCCAAGACGCCGAAGGCGAGGAAGGCCCCAACGGTGCCCAAGGCTCCGTAAGACCCCATCTGGGACATCAGGGGGCTGAACTTGTCGTCTCCGTCGCCGTCGACCACGTTCCTCGTCATGATCCCGTTGAAGTTCCGGTCGTTCGGGATCAGGACGGCCGCCGTCACCGCTATGAGGCCGATGGGCACTAGGTCGCCACTCTTGATGTGGAAGGGATAAGTCCAGATCTGGAGGGCGTCGCTCAGAAGATCGCGGCCGGCGGCGGCGAACGAGAAGTTCCGGACCGTGACTGGATCCAGCCGCGCGGACGGGCTCGCCGGGAGGAAAGCCTCTCGAGCGTCCCCAGCGTCGCGGAGAGACAGAAAAACGGACTGGGGTTCCGGAGTGGGAGCGAGCGAGAAAATGACCGTCGCCCGGCTTTCCCCCGCCGGCTCTTGGGCAAGACACCGGATGGGCCCCAGGACCGCTAAGCCGATTGCCAGGGCCACCGCGATGCGTATCTTCATAGCACTAAACACCAATTACTATTTTAGCAGAAAGTTCAAGCCAGATATACCGCCGAGAGGCCGCCGGGAGCGCAGGTTAGTCTCAGAAACGATAATCGAGCGAAACCCCCGCCAGGGACTCTCTGGTTTTCTCAGGAGCCGGTCCTTGAAAATGAATGTGCCGATCGTATAAAACGTATTCGGCGCGAAGACTCAGGCTGTCCCATAGGGGGACGGTGTAATAGGCGCCCAGGCTGGTCAAGAAATCGTGGCTCTCGTTCGCCTCCAAAGTCACCCCCTCCAGCGTGAAAATATGGAAGTGTTTCAGCTTGAACATGAGCGCTCCAAATTTCGGATGGCTGAGCCAGGCGTCGAGCTTGAGGGTGGCTCCCGAGCCGTAATTATAGTCGCGCTGCGCGATCTGGGTGTATCTGTTATCGCTGGCGCCGAAAACAAAGGGGCCCACTTGCATCGACGTGTTGAGCTCGAATTTGTTCCCCAGGGGAAACATAGAGATCAGCCCGCCCGTCAGCGATGTCCCGCCCATGTGGAAGAGCTCGATCTTCATGTAATCGTAATGCTGAAAGAGCCCGAGCAAATGTCGCTGGCCTTCTTTGGTGAACGATTGCTTTCCGATCCAGAGGGCATAGGCATTGGCGAAGCCATAGACCTTGCTGTCCCTGTAGCGGACTTCCGCGCTCAATACGATCAGATCGAACGGGCTGCGGGAAACGACCTTGTCGGAGCTTTGCCCGTACACCGCGTCGAACTCGATCCCCACGCTCGACGCGGGGTTGGACGCGCCGGAATTCCCCATAACCAGTTTTTCGCTCACGGCGACACTGCCATGGATCGGTTCCCTGAGCTGTCCGTTCGTCGACGCGACCCGCTTCCAATCCCCAAAAAAGAGCCGGTTCAGACCCCTGACCGGGTCCACGATCGCGGCGGCGAGTTCACGCCAGAAGCGCTCCTTGCCGCTGGCCGTGTCATCCAGGATCTGCGAAGACAGGCGGAAAAGGGATTCACCGATGCAAATCCCTGCGGTGGTGGTCAGGATCAAGTCATCGATGCTCGGGCGGGTGTTTTCGCCGAATTCCTCCCAGAGCACGCTTCCCCCAAACGTGTAGGGGATGGATTCAAAGAAACTCATGCCCAAAGACCTGGCGGTATTGAAATAGACCGAGCCGTGAAGGGGATGGGCCAGAAAATTGGTGGCGAAGGGGTCGGAGTCGAAGCCGAAGCCCGCTTCCAGGTTGGCCATCCAGGTCCGCGGGCTGATGTGGGAATAAGGCTCGTTAAACAGATACCGATCCGATGCCCAGGTCAGAACATTGCTGGCGACCGTCTCCAGTGCGGCCAGCCATGGCTTCTTGATCTGGGCGGGCGAAGCCTTCTTCGCGTCGCTGGCCGCCACGCGATCCCGGACGTCTCTTCCGACAGTGAACGCCGATGGCCCGGCATAGGGGCTTAAAGTGAATCGATCCTGGGCCGGGGCTATGGCCGCCAGAAAAGCGACCGCCAAGATCGAGATGGAGAATCGTTTAGATTGATTTTTCATGCTCACCCTTTACCTGGAGATGAAAGGCTCGCGGCGCGCAGGCACCGCACCCCATTGCGCCGGACGCTTTGAGATCCCGCATCCCCGATCCGACGCGGGAACGATCGCCTCTCCTCAGCGCCGCTTGCGGGTTGACGCAGATCACGACGAGGGCAAAAAAACTGGTATTTTCCGTCTTCGCTCGGCCTGAGATCGCCGAAATTCACGTTCCCCCCCTATGAAATATATCCCAGCCGTGGCTGAGAGTCAAGGCCGCGGGGGTCCGCTTGGCGAATGTGGGCAGGCCAGCTCCCAGTGACGGATGATCCGGTCGACGACCTCAGGCTCGCAAAGTCGGTATTGATCCAGAGGAGGGACACGTACCGATTTCCTGAGAAATCGGAACATGTCCCCCGAAGAAATCCCGCCGAAAATAAAAAAGGGCGGATGGCCCTTTCGAGCCTCCGCCCTCTTGCGTTCGAATAAAGTCAGCTAAAAGCTGCGATCAATACCGGCCGCGGCCGCCGCCGAAGCCGCCCCTGCCGCCGCCGGCGCCGCCGCCCCGTGCGGGGACGATCGGTCCGGGGCCGGGCCTCGTTGACCGTCAACGGACGGCCCTTGAGGTCCTTGCCGTTCAAGCCGGAAATGGCCTTGTCGGCCTCTTCCTTGTTCGGCATCTCGACGAAGCCGAAACCGCGGCTCTCACCGCTGAACTTGTCCTTGATGATCGAGGAGCTCGAGACCTCGCCGAACGCCGCGAAAGCGTCCTTGAGATCCTGCTCGGTCGCCGTGCGGGAAATGTTTCCCACGTAGATGTTCATACATCTCTCCTTCAAATATTGCCCTTGCCCTGGACGCGGACTCTCTTATTCGGGATCCTTGGTTGCCCCTTGGCCCATGAACGGGGCCCGCGCCCGACCTGCCGAATAAAAGGAGAGGAGTATGACCGACCGATTGGGGGGGCCCGTGCCCCTCTGGCCTTTATTCGAGTAAAAATAAAAAAACCCGGCAACGACCTACTCTCCCACCCAGCTGCCCAGGCAGTACCATCGGCACGAACGGGCTTAACTTCCGTGTTCGGAATGGGAACGGGTGTGGCCCCGCCGTCAAAGTCACCGGGAATTTAATCGGTGTTGTAACTTAGCGTCTTGAAGAGGGACAGTCCCCTGCGGGGACAGTCCCGTTTTTTTGTCTTGATAAACTTTATGGTCAAGCCTCACGGTCTATTAGTACTGGTCAGCTGAACGCATCACTGCGCTTACACCTCCAGCCTATCAACCTGGTCGTCTACCAGGGACCTTTAGCCCTTGCGGGAGGGAGATCTTATCTTGGGGCGTGCTTCCCGCTTATATGCTTTCAGCGGTTATCACAACCGAACGTAGCTACCCAGCGCTGCCCCTGGCGGGACAACTGGTACACTAGAGGTTCGTCCACCCAGGTCCTTTCGTACTATGGGCAGCCCCCCTCAAATCTCCTACGCCTACCGTGGATAGGGACCGAACTGTCTCGCGACGTTCTAAACCCAGCTCACGTACCTCTTTAACCGGCGAACAGCCGGACCCTTGGGACCTGCTTCAGCCCCAGGATGAGATGAGCCGACATCGAGGTGCCAAACAGTGTCGTCGATGTGAGCTCTTGGACACTATTAGCCTGTTATCCCCGGCGTACCTTTTATCCGTTGAGCGATGGCCCTTCCATACAGGACCACCGGATCACTAAGCCCTGGTTTCCCATCTGTTCGGCCCGTCGGCCTCACAGTCAAGCTCCCTTATGCCTTTGCACTCTACGGCTGATTTCCAAACAGCCTGAGGGAACCTTTGGGCGCCTCCGTTACATTTTAGGAGGCGACCGCCCCAGTCAAACTACCCACCTAACACTGTTCCTCGCCCCGATCAGGGGCGAAGGTTAGAATCTCAGACCAGGAAGAGTGGTATCTCACCGTTGACTCCACCACGCCCGGAGGCGCGGCTTCAAAGTCTCCCACCTATCCTGCGCATCATGGACCG
>CAWECI010000008.1:160000-253160 GCA_963807525.1 Candidatus Aminicenantota bacterium
GTCGTCGCGGCGGGGTTCGAGATCTTCGCCCGGGCGGAACGGTCGTTCCAGCGGCTCAAGGCCAGGGAGGAGGCCGGGCAGGCGGCCCTGGCGGCCTTGGATAGGATCCGGATCGACCTGCTCCACTCCGGCTGCGGCCTCTGCCCCGAGGTCGCCCTAGGGCTCTTTCCGCCGGTCGAGGTGACCGGCGGCGAGCTGCGGACGACCACGCTCGAGACGACGCTCGGGCTGGCCGCGGACGCCCAGGCCGGCGACACACGGCTGGCCCTGGTCTCAACGTCCGATGTGACGGCGGGCCAGCGGATCACCTTGCGCCAAGGCCCGGCGGGCGAGCTCCGCACGATCGCGCGGGTCATGGCCGGGGCCGTTCTCGTCGACGCCCCCCTCGGGCGGGGCTACGCCCGGGTCGCCGCCGCCGTCTCGCTGCTCGAGCTCGTGACCTACTTCCGCGACGGTGCGACCCGCGTCCTCCGCCGGCGGGTCAACACGAGCCCGGCTCAGCCCATGCTCGAGGACACCGCCGCCGTCGAATGGGACCTCGACAGCCAAGCCCACCTTGTCCGCATCCGCCTCGAGCTCGACACCCAAGGAGTCCATCCCCATGACGCAACGGTCTTTCTCAAGAATCCGGCCCTGGCCGGGGGACCCGGGACGTGACCTGTCTCTTTTCAAGATGGGACCACGTGCTTCCGGTCCGCGTCCCCGGTCGAGGGGGTCGGTGACGATGACGGTCCTGCTGCTCCTGGTCGTCTTCACCGGCCTCGGCCTGGCCATGCTCGAGGCCTCGGCCATCCATCTGAAGATCAACGGCGCCCGGAGGTTCTCGGGATTGCTCGACGACGCCTCGGAGAACGGGATCAAGAGGAGCTTCGCCGATCTCGCGTCGTGGCTCGAGACCGAGGCCTTGCTGGCTCCCGTCGGCGAGGCCCGGATCGAGGCCCTGCGCGCGGCGCCGGCGCAAGCCTTTCCGGCCCTCCTGGAATCCGCGCTCGGACCGGCCTTCCCCCGTGTCCTCGAGGAATCCTTCGATGGGCTGACCTGGATCAGCCGGGCCGAGTGCCGGCTGGACGCGGTCGAGGATCGGGGCGGCTACCTCCGGATCACGGCGGCTCTTCGCATCGAATCTTCGGGAGGCCTCGTCCCGATCCGGTCGCGGCGCGTGTCCGTCCTCGAGGGAGCGATCGGGCTTCTGGCCGGCCGCCTGCCCCTGGCGGCCGTGCCCCTTTATATAAAAGGAGACAGGACCGCCGGGGAGAGGTCGGCGTTCGCGGCCGCCAACGGCATCCGCCTGGCCCGGAAGCCGGGTCAGCCGATCGGGCCGGCCCTGGCCGCGTCGGCGGCCGGGGTCCTGTCCGACGACGCCGGGGGGCCTGGCCGCCAAGGCCCTGAACATCGGCGTCTTCAGGCCCGGCGACCTCTCCCCGGCGCGGCTCAGGCAGGCTCTCGGGCTCGAGGCCTCGGCGGATCCGGTCCCCGACGGCGTCTACCTCATCCATAACGATCTCGGGCTCGGCGGGATCTTCGTGCAGGGCGACCTCGACGAGCTCGTGCTGGCCATCCGCAGCGATACGCAGATCGCCGTGTTCCGCGCCGGCGGTCTCGAATGGCGCCTGGAATGGAGCCCGGCCCGGGGGCGAACGGAGTTCATCTCCCCGCAGGGGTCCGCGGCCTATGAGCTTGTCCCCCTGCCGATCCTATTCGTCAACGGCGCGATCGCGGCCCTGGGCGGAGGGGTCGTCGGGCCCGGCGGCCGCGTGGACATGAGCTCTCGAGGACGGGACGCCGTCGGTGCTCAACGGCGTGGACCTGACCATCGTGTCGGCGAAGCAGGTCACGATCGCGTCCCACCTGATCCTCGAGGGCGTGCGCTGGCAGGACGGCATCCCCTACTCCAAAGGATCCCAGGCCCAGCTGGTCATCTTCGCGTCCGGCCGCGACGTCGTCACCGGCGAGGCCGCGGAGGAGGCCGGGATCGTGATCGCGGCCGGCGCTCCCGACCGGCTGAGGATCCAGGCGGTCCTGACGACGGCTCGCGGCGGCCTGGTGATCGACGGGACCGGCAAGTCCGTCGAGCTGCTGGGCGCCCTTCACGCCGATTCGTACCAGGGCCGCGGCAATGAGCTCGTCCTCTATCGCGACGACCGGGCGGCGGCCGGAGAGCTGCCGCAGAACGCTCCGCTCACGGCCGAGCCCCAACTTGCGGTCTGTTCCCTCAAGGCGACGGCCTGGAAGGAGTATTGAGTGAGCCGCGGCGGCGGGGGCTTCACGCTGATCGAGGTCCTTATCGCGCTCGCGATCGGCGCCGTGCTGGCATCCGGAGCGGCCTACGCCGTGGGGGGCCTGGGGCCGAGGCTCCAGCTGAGATCGGGGACCTGGCTCGTGACCTCGGGCCTCAACCAGGCCCGGTTCCAGGCCATCCTGACGGGCGAAGCCCGCCGGGTCCGCTTTGCGGCGCCCGGGCTCCTTCATGAGCGCTACGACGCGGCGGCGGGCAGGTGGGAGCTGACCCAGGCGGTGGCCCTTCCGGGCGTCGTCGTCCAAGCCAATAACGCCCCGGTCTTCCACCCGCAGGGCACAGTCTCCGACCTGGCGACGATCTCGGTTTCGAACGCGCGGGGCGGCTACAGGATCACGGTGGCGATCACGGGGCGGATCCGGACGGTCAGGACCGGCTAGCGCCGGAGTGGGCCGAGGCGGCCTTCTGTCTCTGGGCTGAGCGCACGCCCTCGTGGAGGTTCTTCATAAGGGTCATCACCGTCACCATGCTGGTGTGCTGGAACTCGACGCCCATCTCGTAGACGTTCGCGGCCTGGTCCCAGCGCCGCCATTTGACGACGGCTTCCACGCGCAGTGGATCACCTGACCGGACGAGCTCGGTCTGGAGGCGGATCCGGTCGCCGACCTCGAATTTTTCGGAGGTGTGGAGACGGGCCCCTCCGATCGAGATGTCGTAGGTGAAGGCCTCGGCGGAGGGCTGGCTGTCCGAGATCCTCGGATCGGTCAGGGGCCAGATCTGGGTCTTGTTCCACTGCTTGAACCGTCGGTCTTTGCGCGGTGTCATGTCGGTCCTGCTCCCCCTCGGTCTTGCGGTCGCGGTTAAGACGCGACCTTGTTCAGCTCGGCCGGCGGGGCTGGCACGGCGGGCTCGCCGGCCCCGGCCTCCTTCCGGTCGGTTTCGTAATAGAGGTTCCTCATGATGGCCTGGAGTGTCGCTTCGACGCACTCCCGGAACTCCACGCCGCACTCGTAGCACTTCTGCTCGTCGTTCCACCGCGACCAGCGGACATCGGCGTCGAGGCCGACGTACTCGCGGGACCGGACGAGCTCGAGGTGGAGGCGCAGCACGGCGCCGACCGGAAAGCTCTCATCGGACTGGATGCGCGCCCCGCCGAGGGACAGGTCCCAGGCGCAGGCGTCGATCGGGCAGTGGGGCAGCGGACGCGCGGCGCCCGAGGCAGACTGGATGATGGCCTTGTTCCATTGCTGGAACCGGCGGTGCTTGCGTCGTTCGGTCATGGCGACACTCCGTCCGAACCGGGACTTCGGTTCCCCGCCATTGTGGCGGCGGGCCGCCAGAGCTGCAATCCCCCCTAGGGGTGAATCGAAAGATGAAATCCCGCCCCCGCCGGGGAGGCGGGCTCATGCGGGACGCCGGACGGCGTAGAGTCCGATGCGGCCGGAGAGCCGGCCGTGGAAGAAGCGCAGGACGGCGCGCGGCAGGCCCGGGACGTAGGCCATGGAATAGCCGGTCCGTTCGATCAGGAACCCCGTCTCCCGCAGATCGTAGCGCAGGAGCCAGGAAGGAAGCGGCGTGATGTGCCCGTCGGCGCAGGCGTCCAGCGGGTCCACGAGCCGTTTCCTCGTGGGTACGAAGAGGTCGAACCACCCTGTGGCCAGGAACAGGATCCGGCTCGGGAGCGAGGTGATGTTCGGGGTCGTGACGACGGCCAGGCCGCCGGGCCGGAGGACGCGGAAGATCTCGCGGAGGAAGGCCCGCGGCGACTCGAGGTGCTCGAGGATCTCCACGGCCATGACGAGGTCGAAGCCGGCGTCGGGGAAGGGCAGCGGCCCATTGAGGTCGAGCTTGAGGCAGGGGATCCCGTCCGCGCGGAACTGAGAGGTGTTGACGTCCGTGGCCGTCACTTCGAAGCCCCGGGCCTTCAGGGCGTGCGAGACCGCGCCTTGTCCCGCGCCCAGGTCGAGGGCCCGCCCGGAAGACTCGGTCGCGGCCAAGCGCAGCGCGACCTGATGAGAATTGGCGTAGGCCCGCTCGAAGGTGAAGACCGGGTCCTTGCTCTTCTTCATGCCCACTCCTCGATCATGGCGCCGCTATAGTGCGGGACAAGCGCCGGGATGTCAAGGAACCGCCAAAGGGGACAGGCTGACGTCAGGAGGGGCGGGACCTGCGGGAACGCCGGATGCGCCAGAGATCCCTGGCCATGCCCCAGGAGCCCCGGAAGATCCGGAGCCGGCTCGGCCGGACGTCGCACCAGACGACCGGGATCTCGGCGATGCGATAGCCGAGGGCACGGGCCAGGACCAGGACCTCGACGTCAAAGCCGAATCCGGCTGTCTGGAGACGCGAGAAGATGTCCTTGGCCGCAGCGGCCCGGAAGGCCTTGAAGCCGCATTGCGTGTCGAGAAAGCCCTTGAGGACGAAGAGCCGGACGAGGAGGTTAAAGACCTTGCCCATCCACTCGCGCGGCCGGCGTTGCCGGACCTGGATATCCGCCCCGGGATGGGCCCGCGACCCGATGACGACGTCAGCGCCTTTTTCGAGCCCGGCCAAGGCCTTATCGAGCTCTCCGATGGGAGTCGAAAGGTCGTCATCGCAGAAGAGGACGAGCTCGCCGGCCGCCGCCAGGACCCCCTCCTTGACCGAAGCGCCCTTGCCGAGGTTCCGGTCCCGGCGCAGCACTTTCGAGGGCGAACGGCCGGCCAGGGCGGCTCGGGCCGCCTCGGCGGTCCGGTCGGTGCTGCCGTCATCGACGACGACGATCTCCGAGGCGAACGGCTTGGCGGCCAGATAGCCGGCGACGGCCTCCAGCGTGGACGCGATCCGGGACTCCTTGTTGTAGGTCGGGATGACGACCGAAAGGCGGACCGTTTGGGGCTCGTGATCGCTCATGGCAAGTTTAGCCTGGTGGCAACAGCATTATAAAAGAAGCTCCCCCTTGAGGACAACACGCCGGAGGATATAGAATAGGCCTTCCATGAATCTCGCCCAATTGCCATTCAGGAGACTCGCGTGAACAAAGCGTCCCGCCTTCGGTCCGTCTTCCCGGTCCGGCTCGGCCTGACCCTCGCATTGGCTGCGATCGCCCTGGGCCTCCTCGCCCCGGCCGCCCTGGCCCAGCAGCCCTACAAGCTCCCGCCGAAGGAGGTCGTCGATATCGTCGACGCGCCGCCGACGCCCCTGGTCTCGATGAGCCCGATTGACGACACCATGGCCCTCATCGAACGCGAGTCCATGCCGACGATCGCTTACATCTCCGAGCCCATTCTCAGGATCGCCGGGATGCGCATCACGCCGTCCTTCAACAGCCGCCAGGTCTTGAGCTTTTCGACGGGCCTGTCGCTCAAAGACATGAAGACCGGGATCGTCCGCAGGGTCGCCCTGCCGGACGGCGTCAAGTTCACCTTCCCCTCCTGGTCCCCGGACGGCAAGACCATCGCCCTGCTGCGCTATGTCGAGGGCGGGATCGAGCTCTGGGCCGTCGACGTCGCGACGGCGAAGGCCAAGGCCCTGACCGCGGCGAACGTCAACGCCGTTCTCGGCGGGATCGAATGGGCGCCCGACAGCCGCCGCGTCATCATCGGGCTCGTCCCGGACGGCCGCGGCCCGGCGCCGGTCACGCCGCGCGTGCCCGTCGGCCCCGAGGTCCAGGTCTCGGGCGGCAAGGAGGCCAAGGCGGCCACCTACGAGGACCTGCTCAAAACGGCCTTCGACGAGACGCTGTTCGATTATTACGCCACCGCCCAGACCGCGATCGTCGATATCGCCTCCGGCGGGATCCGCAAGATCGGCCCGCCGGCGATCGTCGATTCGATCTCGGTTTCCCCCGACCTGCGCTATCTCCTGGTCGAGCGGATCAAGCGGCCCTACTCTTATTCGCTCCCGGCCTCGGGCTTCGCCCGCGCCATCGAGATCTGGGACCTGGACGGTACGCTCGTCAAGCTCCTGGCCGACCTGCCGACCGAGGAGAGCGTGCCCATCAACGGCGTCCCCAAGGGCCCACGCATGGTCAATTGGATGACCCACCAGCCATCGACGCTGGTCTGGACGGAGGCCCTGGACGGCGGCGACCCTAAAGCAACGGTCCCCTACCGCGATCACTATCTGAAGTTCGACGCTCCTTTCACGGCCGCGCCCCAGGAGCTTTTCAAGCTCAAGGAGCGGTCCGGCGGACTGATGTATTTCGCCACCCCCGGCAAGGCCCTGGCCACCCAGACGGAGTGGAAGCGCAGCTGGCGGACGACCTTCCTCGTGGACCTGACGAACCCGGCCGCGGAACCGGTCCAGGTCTGGGACCTCGGCATGCGTGACGCCTACCACGACCCGGGGCGGCCGGTCATAACCAGCCTCAGGACCGGCGAGCGGGTCATCCTGCAGGACAAGGACTGGATCTACCTTGCCGGCTCGGGCGCCTCGCCCAAGGGCGACCACCCCTTCCTCGACCGGATGAACATCAAGACGCTGAAGGCCGAGCGGCTCTGGCAGTGCCAGGATCCCGCCTATGAGACGTTCGTCGATTTCGCCGGGGCCTCGCGGACGAAGTTCATCACCAGCTACGAGACCAAGACCGTTCCGCCGAACTACTATCTCTACGACCTGAAGACCAAGACGCGCTCCGCCCTGACCGATTTCAAGGACCCGGCGCCGCAGCTGACCGGGATCCGCAAGGAGCGCGTCACCTACAAGCGGGCCGACGGGCTCGAGCTCAGCGGCACGCTCTATCTCCCGCCCGGCTACAAGGATGGCACGCGCCTGCCGGTCGTTATCTGGGCCTATCCCATGGAGTACGACTCCGCCGCCACGGCGGGACAGGTCCGGGGCTCGGTCAATCGGTTCACGTTCTTCCGCGGCACGTCCGAGCTTTTCTTCGTCACCCAAGGCTACGCCGTCCTCGACAACGCCGAGATGCCGGTCGTCGGCACGCCCGAAACGGTCAACGACACCTTCATCCCGCAGATCGTCTCCAACGCCGAGGCGGCCATCCGCAAGCTCGACGAGATGGGCGTCGGCGATCCCAAGCGGGTCGGGGTCGGGGGCCACAGCTACGGCGCCTTCATGACCGTTAACCTGTTGGCCCACTGCAACTTGTTCGCGGCCGGCGTCGCCCGGAGCGGGGCCTACAACCGGACCCTGACGCCGTTCGGGTTCCAGAGCGAGCGGCGGACCCTCTGGGAGGCCCCCGAGACCTACATCAAGATGTCGCCGTTCATGTACGCCGACAAGATCAAGACGCCTCTCCTGCTCATCCACGGTGTCGCCGACAACAACTCGGGCACGTTCCCCATCCAGTCGGAGCGGTTGTTCGCCGCCTTGAAAGGCTTCGGCGCGACGGCCCGGTTCGTGTATCTGCCGTACGAGAGCCACGGCTATTCGGCCCGCGAATCGGTCCTCGATGTCCTGGCCGAGATGTTCGAATGGTTCGACACCTACGTGAAGAACAGAAAGTGAACATCAAATTTCCACAGAGTGTGTGCATAACCCTGTGGAAAAGTCTGGATGCAGGTTTTCTAAGAGCTTGTCAGACGCTGACTTTTGATAAATTGCACAGGGGCTGTGCAACGCATCTCGCGGCCGGAGGGAGTGAGCGATGAGCAAGCGACGTGGCTTTCTGGCGATCCTCTTTCTGGCCGCGGTGATCGCGGCAGGATGCGGACGCCCGCCCGCGCCGGCCGCCTCCAGGCCTTTGGCCATCCTCGTCACGAACGACGACGGGATCGACGCGCCCGGCATCGCGGCCCTGGCCGAGGCTTTCCGCCCGCTGGGCCAGGTGACCGTGGTGGCGCCGAGGCATCCGCGCAGCGGGTCCAGCCATGCCGTCACCTCGGACCGGCCCATCCGGGTCTGGGAGAGCGAGCGGGCGGGCCAGAGGTGGATCTCGGTCGACGCCCTGCCGGCGACCTGTGTCCGGCTGGCCATCGAATCGCTCCTCCCCGCCAAGCCGGACCTCGTCCTCTCGGGCATCAACAGGGGGGAGAACCTGGGCACGGTCACTTTCTATTCGGCCACAGTCGGGGCGGCGAGGGAGGGCGCGTTCCTGGGCATCCCGGCCATGGCCGTCAACCTGGCCTCCGCCGAGAACATGGACTACGGTCCCGCCGCGGCCGCGGCCGTGGAGATCGTCCGGGCCCTCGGAATTGACGGATTCGCTCCCGGCACCCTCCTCAACGTCAACGTTCCCGCCGGGCCCCGCGAGGCGCTCCGGGGGATCCGGATCACCCGGCAGGACACCCGGGCTCCGGTCGACACCTTTGACAAGACCGTCCTTGCCGACGGGTCGATCGAATACAGCCCGCGTTGGGAACACCTCGAGCCCGGGGCCGAGGACACGGATATCTGGGCGGTCCGCAACGGCTTTATCTCGGTCTCCATTTTCGGCTTCGATCAGTCCGCGGCGGTGGCGCCGGGCGTCTTCACGGCCCTCAAGCGCCTCGAATCCCTGACGATAAGATAAGTGACCCCCTCTTTTTTTAGCGGGAGAGGAGCCAGCCGGCAAAGGCGATGAGGTAGACCACCAGAAAGACGGCAACGATAATATTGATCGCGTTGTCGATCCGCTTCAGCAGGGGAAAGCGCTGGCGCGCCCGGCGAGTGTTGATCTTGGGGAGAACGAAGAGCAACACGAGCACCAGGAGCACAGCCAGCCACGTTCTCATGGTCCCGCCATTATCGCTTCAATGCCGGTGGCACACAACTGAAATCGCTTCGTTCTTCCTCCAGGCCGCTTAGCGCGCGAGTCAAGGACATGTCATTAGGTGCCCCCGAGATCAGGGGACCGGGTTCCGTCCGAAAGCGCGTTGACACAAGGCCACGATCCGGGATATCCTTCGGGCAATTCGTCACAGCGGAACCCGATGCGTTGCCCCCATTGCCAAGCCGAAAACCCGGCCGGGACCCGGTTTTGCGGCCGCTGCGGCACCCCCCTCTCCGCCGAGGCCATGTCGGGCCTGTCCTCGACCGTGATGATGGAGGCCCCGCCGTTGCGCGAGCTTTCGCTCGGCGAGACCTTCGCCGGCCGTTACCAGGTCATCGAGGACCTGGGCAAAGGCGGCATGGGCCGCGTCTACAAGGTTTACGACACCGAGGTCCGCGAGAAGCTGGCCCTCAAGCTGCTCAATCCCGAGATCGCGTCCGACGACCGGACGATCGAGCGCTTCCGTAACGAGCTAAGGCTGGCCCGGACGATCTCCCACCGGAACATCTGCCGGATGCACGACCTCGGCCGCGACGGCACGACCTACTTCATCACGATGGAGTATGTGCCCGGCGAAGACCTCAAGAGCCTCATCCACCGCATCGGCGCCCTGCCGGTCGGCAAGGCCGTCAGCCTCGCCCGCCAGGTCTGCGAGGGCCTCGGCGAGGCCCACCGAGTCGGGGTCGTCCACCGCGACCTGAAGCCGCAGAACATCATGATCGACCGGGACGGCAACGCCCGGATCATGGACTTCGGCATCGCCCGCTCCGTCAAGGGCAAAGGGATCACCGGGGCCAACGTCCTCGTCGGCACGCCGGAATATATGTCGCCCGAGCAGGTGGACGGCAAAGAGGCCGGGCCGCGCTCGGATCTTTACTCGCTCGGCATCGTCCTCTTCGAGATGCTGACGGGTCGGCTGCCTTTCGAGGGCGAGACGCCGCTCAGCGTCGCGGTCAAGCAGAAGAGCGAAACCCCTCCGGACCCGCGGACGCTCAATCCCCACGTTCCGGAGGACTTGGCCCGCCTCGTCCTGCGCTGCCTCGACAAGACGCCGGAGAAGCGACCGGCCGGTGCCGCCGAGCTCTCGGAAGGCCTGGCGGGGATCGAGTCGGCCCTGCCAACCACGGTCACTCCCTTGCCCCTTCGCAAGCCGACGACGTCGAAGTCGATCACGGTCCGGTTGCCCTCAAAGAGCGTCTGGATCCCAGCCGCGCTCGGCCTTACCGCCCTTACCGCCCTGGGCCTCTGGCTGTTCCTGCCCCGAGGCGCCTCGGCCAAACGCACGATCGCGGTCATGGCTTTCAAGAACCAGACCGGCGACGCGGCCTTTGATTACCTCCAGGAGACCATCCCGAACCTGCTGATCACCAGCCTCGAGCAATCCGGCCGCTTCCGGGTCACGACCTGGCAGGAGCTGAAGGACCTGCTGCGCCAGTCCGGCAAGGACGCCTCGGCCGCGCTCGACG
Source organism: Candidatus Aminicenantota bacterium (assembly GCA_963807525.1). GTDB lineage: Bacteria > Acidobacteriota > Aminicenantia > Aminicenantales > Saccharicenantaceae > RBG-16-66-30. The sequence continues at coordinate 170,394 of CAWECI010000008.1, forward strand.
ACGAGGCCGGTTTCGAGGTCTGCCGGCGGGCCGGGATCGAAACGCTGGCCGTCGGTTTCTATACCAAAGCCGGCGAAACGTTCGTCACGGACGTCAAGGTGCTGGAGGCGGCCACCAAGCGCCCGCTCAAGACGACCCAAGCCCGCGGCGAAGGGCCGGCCAGTATCCTCAAGAGCCAGATCGACGAGATCAGCCGGTCGATCTGCCGCGGCCGGGGCCTCGAGGCCCTGAAGATCGAGAAGGCCCCGCCGAAGATCATCGACGTCACGACGTCCTCCCTCGAAGCGTACCAGGCCTACCTCCGCGGCCGCGACGAGCTTGAGCGGTTCTTCGGCGCCGATGCGAAGAGGTCCCTGGAGAAGGCGATCTCCCTCGACCCGGAATTCGCGGTCGCTTACCTCTACCTGGCCAAGGCCCACGCCGAGCTCGGGGACAACAAGGCCCAGAACGAGGCTCTCGAAAAAGCCCGCCAGTTCGCCTCCCGGGCGAGCGAGAAGGAGCGCTTTTACATCGAAGCGTCCTACGCCGGGGCCGTCAAGCGCGACGGCGCGGAACGGCGGCGCGTTCTCGAGGAGCTGGTGGCCAAGTATCCCGGCGAGAAGGACGCTGATCACGAGCTCGGCAGATCCTATGCCAGTGCCAAGCTCTATCCCCAGGCCTTGGCGAGCTTTGAAAAGGCGCTCGCCCTGGCCCCCGATTTCGGCCCTTCGCTCAACGAGGCGGCCTACGTCTGTCTCAAGATGGGCGAGCCGGCCAAAGCCATCCCCTATCTCGAGCGCTACTCAGCGGCGAATCCGGGTGACCCCAATCCTCAGGACTCGATCGGCGAGATGTATATGCGGACAGGCCGGCTCGACGAGGCTGTCGCCAAATACAAAGAAGTCCTGGCCGCCCATCCCGACTTCTACCTGTCCTGGGGCAGCCTGGCCTATGTCCAGGCTCTCCGTGAGAACTACCCGGAGGCCCTGCGCTGCCTCGACGAGCTCGTCGCCCACGCCCCGGGCGGAGCGGCCAAGTGGACGACGACCTGGCTCCGGGCCTACGTCCGCGATTTCCTGGGCCAGTGGGACCGGGCCCGCGCGGAGTTCCTTGACCTGAGGGCTCAGGCCGAGCGGGAAGGGAACGTATTCGGCCTCATGGTCACGGACTGGATGCTCGCGTTCGTCTATCCCGACTTGGGCCGGTTCGACGAGGCCGAACGGTCGATCGACACTTTTATCGAGCTCAATACCAAGCGCAACCCCACCCGCGGGGCCATGACCGGGACCATGAAGGCCATCCTGCGGGCCCGGCTCGATATCGCGCACGGGCGGCCGGAGGCGGCCATGGTGACGCTCGCGGAGACGGAACCGCTGACCGCCGACCTGGATCCGTCCATGAACGACGATCTGATATTCCTCAGGGCCTTGATGAGGGCGGAGGCGGCCCTGGCCGTTGGCCGCGTCGACGACGCGATCGCCGGGGCGGAGAGCGCCGGCCTGCGGCCCTTTATCGCGGCGCGCATTCCCGACATCTCTTCCTACAACCAGCCGTTCCTCAAGGACGTCCTGGCCCGGGCGTATTGGAAGAAAGGCGACCTCGACAAGGCCGCCGCGGAATACCGCAAGCTCCTGACCGTCGACCCGACGAACCAGGTCCGCTACTTGATGTCGCCGCTCTATCATTATCGCCTCGGCCGCGTCCTCGAGGACAAGCGCGACCGGACCGGGGCGCGCACCGAGTACGCGAAGTTCCTCGAAGGCTGGAAGGGCGCCGACCCGAGCCACCCCGAGCTCGCCGACGCCCGCCGCCGCCTGGCCTCGCGTTAATTCGGTGACACCCAACCACGCTCACCATATTGTCCTCGCGCGCCGATGCGAATGGAGCAGCTTGGCCGGGAGTCGCTAGAAGGTGAGGTTCGGAGCTATAATACCTTCATCATCCGCCCGGCCAAGAAGGCCGGGGAAAGGGGAACGAACCGTGAATAAGAAATCCACGCTGATGCTCTTCGCGGGGATCCTGGCTCTCCTCGGCCTGTCGGCCGCAGGGGCCGTGCAGGATCTCGCCGTCACGGTCAAAGAAGTCGAGCCCTTCCCCTATCTGGCCATCACCCACAAGGGCCCCTACACGGACATGGCGACGGTCATCGGCCAGGTGGTCGGCGCCATGCAGGCCCAGGGCCTGTTCCCCCAGATCCGCGGACCGCTCGTCGGGGTCTATTACAACTCGCCCGGCGCCGTCGCGCCGCAGGACCTCTCGTGGGAGGTCGGCTTCATCGTCACGTCACAGACAACGGCGGAGGTCCCGCTCCTCAAGAAGACCTGGGACCACCGGACCGTGGCCGCGGCCTTATACGTCGGGCCCTACGACGGGGCCGGCGCGGCGATCGGGAAGGTCATGGCCTGGATCGCCGCCAACGGCTACGTGGCGTCGGGGCCTGTGCTCGAGCGCTACCTCGACCAGAATCCCTCTGGGGTCGCCCCGGAGAAGCTCCGGACGGAGATCTGGATCCCTTGTACGAAGCGCTAGACCTAGTCCGCTCATAAGTCTCCAGGCGGCTGGATCGGCTTGCCCGAAGGGTCATTACGCCGGTCTTGGGTCTTCGTGTCTTACAAGAAACCCCAGCGTCTTTATGAACGGTTAGCGCTGGAACTTGTAGCCGAGCCACGGCACCGTGATCAGGTGCGCGGGCGCCTTGGGGTTGTCCTCGACCTTCCGCCGCAGATTGTACATGAAGGTGTCGATCGTCCGGGTGGTCGGGAACTTCTCGTACTCCCAGACCTTGTTGAGTATGGTCTCCCGCGAGACGACCTGGGCTTCGCAGCCCGCCAGGAGCCGCAGCAGGCTGAACTCCCGCGCCGTCAGGTGGAGGTCCCGGCCGCCTTTGGTCGCGGTCTTGGTCCGGAAGTCGACGGCCACGTCGCCGAACGCGATATCCTCGATCTCCGGGATCTCGGGCCGTGATCGCCGCAGCACGGCGTGAACGCGGGCGATCAACTCGTCGGTGCCGAACGGCTTGGTCAGATAATCGTCGCCGCCGAGCTCGAGGCCGAGGACCTTGTCGACCTCCTTCTTCTTCTTCCCCGACATGACGATGATCGGGACCTGGCGGCCGGCCTCGCGGAGCTTGCGGCAGACCTCGAGCCCCCCGAGCGAGGGCATGACGACGTCGAGGACGACGAGATCGAACGAGGTCTTCACGGCCTTGTTCAGGCCTTCCCGGCCGTCCGCCGCCTCGGCCACGGAATATCCTTCGGCCAGGAGGGCCGCGGCCAGCGTCTGCCGCAGGACCCGGTCGTCGTCGATGATGAGGATCTTCTTCATGGTCACCGCCTTCCTGGGAATTTCAGGGTGAAGGTCGTGCCGCGCCCCGGCGTGCTGACGAGGCCGACCTCGCCGCCGTGGGCGTCCATGATGTGCTTGACGATCCTGAGCCCGAGCCCGACGCCCTGGGGGTCGCACTGCACGGCCTCCGGGGCCCGGTAGAACGCGTCGAAGATCCGCTCGCGGTCCTCCGGCGAGATGCCGATGCCCCGGTCCCTGACGCTGATCTCGGCCCCGCCCGCGGTGGTGGCGGCCAGCCGGACGGCGATGTGACGGCGCCCGGAGCTGTACTTGATGGCGTTGTCCACGAGGTTGAGGAGCGCCTGCCGCACGGCGTCCGGATCGGCCTCGACCGTGACCGGCGACGACGGCACATGGACCTCGAGATCGAGATCGTCGTCCGCCGAGGCCGCCCGGACGACCTCGACGACCCCGCTCACGACGGGATTGAGCTCGGTCGGCCGGATGGCGTAGCTCATGGCGTTCTGCTCGATCCGGCCGAAGTCCAGGACGTTATGGAGGTAGCGGCTCAGGCGCCCGCATTCCCCGGCCATGAGCTCGATCAGGTGCTTGCGCAGCTGGGTCTCGTCGACCTTGCCCGAGTTGAGCAGCTCGGAGATGGCCTGGAGCGAGGCCATCGGCGTCCTCAGCTCGTGCGAGACGGACGAGATGAACTCCGTCTTCAGGCGGCCCAGCTCCTCGAGCTTCTGGCGGATCGTCCGCTCATAGACGACCTCTTCCTGAAGCCTGATGCGGCGGAGCGAGGCGGCCATTTCGGCGGCCAGGGCCCGCAAGAGCTCCTGGTCCACATCCGTGAACCGCAGTCCCGACCGCTTCGGCCCGACGAAGATCCAGCCGGGGGGCAGACCCTCCCCGAGAGGCAGCGGCAGGACCGTCTCGTAGCCCAGGCGCCTCAGCTCGGCGGCCCCGAGCGGCGTCTCCGAGCCCGCCGGCACGGCGAGGAGCGAGGCGACCGCGTCATAATCGAGCCCGCTCCGGACCGCGAGGCCGGGCGAGCCGGGGCCCGGGGCCGGCACGAAGGCGCCGATCTTTTCCACGGACAGGGCCTCGCCGAGTGTGGCCGAGAAGAGGCTCAGGACGTCCGCCGCCGAATGGGTCGTCCCGGCCCCCGTCGTGAACCCGAGGACGGCGCGCCGATAGTCGTAGGACCGCCTGAAGAAGGCCTTGTCGATCAGGACCTGGACCTTCGACCGGGCCGGGGCGAAAGCCAAGGCGGCGATGAAGGCCGCCCCGAGCGGGATCCAAAACCGCCCGGTCTTCGTCCCGACCGCGAATAGCGCCTTGAGCCCCTCGATCGAGGCCAGGTAGACGGCGACGGTGATCATCGTCATCAGCGAATAGACGACGCTGCGGTTGATGATGACACGGACGTCGAGGAGCTTGTATCTCAGGATGGCGAAGGCCAGGGCCAGCGGCAGGACGACGAAGAGGGCGCTGGCGGCCTCCTCGCTGAGCGGCGTGGCGAGGCCGAGAGCGGAGGGGACCGTGTACAGGAACAGGAACGGTCCGAGGCCGACGACGAGGCCGACGAGGACCCAGCGGACCTGGTCCCGCCGTTCCCGGGTGGGCGCGGACCGGAGGGCCTGGGCCAGGACGACGGCCGAGGCGATGGAGAGGACGCCCAAGAAGACCCGGAAAGCCGTGAAGAGGAATTTCAGCCGGAAGATCTCGACGGAGGGGATCAGAAGGGAGGCCAGGAACGCGGCGCTGAACAGGACGCTGAACAGCAGGCCGAGGATCCAGAATATCGGCTCGCCGGGGAGCTTCTCGCGGGACGTCAGCGTGAAAACGAACCTCAGGAGTATCACCGGCGTCAGCGAGTAGGCGAAAAAGAAAAGGACGCCGGGAACGAGATACAGGGGCCGGCCCTGGACCCCGTACCATTCGCCGCTGATCATCACGGCCGCGGAAAAGGCCAGGCAGAGCCAGAAAAGCAGGCGGGCGCCGCGGTCGCCGGGCCGCAGGATGAGGACCGCGAAACCGATCAGGAAGCCGAAGGCGCCGGTCAGCAGGAAGATATAAGGCAGGCCGCCCGTCCCGTAGAAGGGGACCAGGGGCTCGGTCAGAACGATCTCGCGGCCGTCCTTCGCGACGACGAATTCGATGGGATCGCCGACGCGGTGGCGGGCGGCGATGAACTTGAAATCGAAATCGTGGTCGACGATCTCGAGGCCGTCGGCCCGGAATATGGCGGCCGCCTGCAGACGCTCTTGACTGATGCCGGCCGCGGACTCGAGCGCGGCCCAAGGGATGTTCGGCCGGGTCAGCAGTCCGACGAAGCCCCAAATGCTCAAACCGAGGATGACCAATCCTCCCAGAAGGGAGAGGTAAAACGCCGCCTTCCCGTGCCCCATGGTCCCGGCCCGTCCCTTGCGCCGATTATAGCCAGACGGCCCGCCGATAACAAGACCGTCTGCATGTTGCACGCCCGCCCACCGCGTGGTATCTTGGAACCTCTCCCGAGGAACCAGAAAGAACTAGGAGGCGACATGGCAGGCCCCGCGGACCCCTCTCCCATCATCACCATCGAGCGGCACATCCTCGAGGAGCAGGCCTTCCACCCGGAGGCCACCGGCGTCCTGACCAACATCCTCTACGACCTGGCCTTGGCCGGCAAGGTCATCGCCAGCAAGACCACCCGGGCCGGCCTGGCCGAGATCCTGGGCCGCACCGAGGACATCAACATCCAGGGCGAGACGGTCATGAGGCTCGACCGCTTCGCCGACCTGACCGTCACGCGCCTGACCGACCACACCGGCCGGCTGGCCGGCCTGGCCTCGGAGGAGAACGCCGAGTTCCTGCCCATCCCGGAGCAGTACGAGATGGGCAAGTACCTCCTCGTCTTTGACCCGCTCGACGGCTCGGCGAACATCGACTTCAACATGCCCATGGGCACCATCTTCGGCATCTACCGCCGGAAGAAGGATTTCGGTCCGGTCGAAGCTTCGGAATTCTACCAGCCCGGCCGGAACCTCGTCGCCGCGGGCTACATCGCCTACGGCACGAGCACGATGTTCGTCTACACGGCCGGCCACGGCGTCCACGGCTTTACCCTCGACCCGGCGGTCGGCGAGTTCCTGCTGTCCCACCCGAACATCACCATCCCTCCGCCGAGGTACTTCAGCGTCAACCTCGGCTACCAGATATTCTGGAGTCGGGGCGTCCAGCTCTATACGGAATACCTCCAGGGCCACGGGGGCGACATCAAGGGCTTGTCGCTCCGCTACATCGGGACGCTCGTCTCGGATTTCCATCGCAACCTGCTCGCCGGCGGCGTCTTCTATTATCCGGCCGATTCGAAGGACCCCAAGGCCCCGTCGGGGAAGCTGCGCCTGCTTTACGAAGCCGGACCGCTCGCCTTCGTCGCCGAGCAGGCCGGCGGCTATGCTTCGGACGGCCACGGGCCGATCCTCGACATCACGCCCGCCTCCCTGCATCAGAGGACCCCTCTCTTCATCGGCAACAAGGCCCTCGTCGGCAAGGTCGAGGAGTTCATCCGCGAGCTCGACACCTGACGCGGGCCGTCCCTTTTTGCCGACGGGCCCCGGGGCTTTCGCCAGCCGGCAAAGTGTGATATTCCTTCTTGCTTCAAGTTCGAGGAGGTGCCTCATGTCGCCCACCCGCCGTTCGTTCATCAAGACCGGGACGATCTCCTTGGCCGCTCTCGGCCTCCGGCCCGCCGCCAAGGCCGCGGCCGCGATCCCCGGCCCGTCAGCTCCCCCGCCCGCGCAGGAGCTCGAGAACCTGGTGAAGGGGGTCGAGCCGCTCGGGCCGCCGGACTACGCGGCCCGGATCGACAAGGCCAAGCGTCTCATGTCCGAGAAGGGCTTTGACGCCGTTTTCATCGGCGGAGGCACCAATCTCGTTTACTTCACCAAGGTCCGCTGGTGGCTGAGCGAGCGCGTCTTCGGCGTGGTGCTCAGCCCCAAGAAGGACCCGATCTGGGTCTGCCCGGCCTTCGAAGCCCCGCGGGCCCAGGAGCTCGTCCCGGCCGGACAGGTCATCCGGACCTGGGAAGAGCACGAGAGCCCCTACGCGTTGATCGGCGGCGTCCTCAAGGACATCGGCGCCTCGACGGGCAAGCTGGCGGCCGCCCCGGACCTGAGGGCCTTCGAGGTCTTCGGCCTGCGCCGGACGCTCGCCGGGGCCCAGGTCGTCGACGGCGCTCCGATCACGGAGGGCTGCCGGGGCACCAAGACGGCCAAAGAGATCGCTTACATGGACTTGGCCAACCGCATCACCAAGGTCGCCTATCGCGAAGGGTTCAAGACGCTGCGCGAAGGCATGACGACGCGCGATCTCGCCGGGGCCATCGCCGCGGCGACCCAGAAGCTCGGCTCGTCGGGCGGCGGCGGCCCCCAGTTCGGCCCAAACACGGCCTTCCCGCACGGCTCCCAGGCGCCCCGGACGCTCACGCCGGGCGACGGCGTTCTCGTCGACGGGGGCTGCTCGGTCGAGGGCTACAGCTCGGACGTCACCCGGACGGTCGTCTTCGGCAAGCCCTCCGATAAGCAGCGGCGGGTTTGGGAGGTCGTCAAGAAGGCCCAGGACGCGGCGCTCAAGGCCGCCCGGCCGGGCGCCACGTGCGAGTCGGTCGACGCCGCGGCCCGCCAGGTCATCGAGGACGCCGGCTACGGGCCCGGCTACAAATATTTCGCCCACCGTCTCGGCCACGGCATCGGCATGGAGGGCCACGAATACCCGTACCTGGTCAAGGGGAACACGCTCAAGCTCGAGCCCGGGATGACCTTCAGCAACGAGCCGGGCATCTACATCTACGGCGAGTTCGGCATCCGGATCGAGGATTGCATGGTCGTGACCGAGACCGGCGCCCGCCTTCTGGGCGGGATGGCGGCGGTGTCGATCGAAGAGCCGATCGGCCCGGCCTGAGACCGGCGACGGTCAGCCCGCTGCCAGGATCGGCCGGATCTTGTCGGCGTAGGCCGCGCTCGCGTCGTCCGCGGTCACGATCTCGATCCCGGCGGGCGAAGACGCCCCCAGCTCGAGCATCGCCGCCCAGGAGATCTGCTCCTGGTCGAAGATCTTCGTCTTCATGATGGCGTCATTCGAGCCCAGGTCCTTGAGGATGGCCAGGCCCACCGCGTCCACGGCCACCCGGTCCGTCCCGGCCAGGAAAACCCCGGCGTCCTTGCGCGGCCCGGTCATGGGGCCCTTATCGACGAAGGCCACGAGACCGTCGAGGACAATGAGCGCCGGCTTGTAGGCGGTATTGATCTCGGCGATCATCCGCCGCTGGTCGGGCGACCCGTGCAGCTGCTTCATGAAGGCGTGCCCGGTGCGCGGCACAACGCCGACGGAGTTCTTGAGGGACATCGAGAAGATCCCGCCGTACCCGTGGGTCTTGAGGCAGCAGGTCGAGATCACGGAATCGGTCTCGAGCACGGGGCGGGCGACGAGGAACCCGTTCTTCCAATGCGAGGACGGCGGGTCGAACCGGGCGTAGCCGGTCTCGCCGAGCTCGTCGAAGTTCAGGAGCTTGGCGCCGAACGACGCCGCCAGGGCCGGCAGGCCCTTCTTCTCGAAGACCTGGAGCGTCGGCTCCGGTCCGCTGCGGTCGCCGATGGCCAGCCGCCTGGCCCCGCCGTCGCGGGCCAGCTCGAGGAGCGTCTTGAGCGTGTCGATGTGCGTGGACCCGGGCGTCTCGTCGGAGGTGTTGAGGTTCGGCTTGATGAGGACGCTCTTGCCCTTGAAGGGGTCGACGTCCGCGAGCTCGAGGCACTTCTTGACGCCTTCGACCCGGGAATCGGCCTTGACCAGGATGACGCGCGATTTGGCGGTCGAGAAGCCGGCCTTCGCCTGGTCCCGGCCGGTCGCTTGGCCGAGCAGCGGCGAGGCCGCCAGGACGGGCCGTGTCCCGGCGCCGGCCGCCAGCGCCGCGGCCCCGGCCAATCCCGCGCCCGCGGCGAAGAATTCCCGGCGGGTCATCTCCCTTTTCTTTGTCATGCCCGTTCTCCCTTCGGCCCGCGGCAGTCGCGGACGCAGATGCCGCAGATGAATTGGCTGGTATAGCCTTTGGCGCGGAAATCCTTGAGCGTCTCGTAGCAGGCCCGGTGGTCGAAGGCCTCGCGCGTCTCCTTGATGGCGCCGCAAGGGCAGGCTCGGGCGCAAGCGTGGCAGGCTCCGCAGTCCCGGTCCAAGGGCCGGTCCGGGTCGAGCGGCATGTCGGTCAACACCGTGACCAGCCGGAACTGGGCCCCGATCTCGGGGTTTATCAGAAGATTGTTGCGGCCGAACCAGCCCAGGCCGGCCGCCCGCCCGACATGCTTGTGCGAGACATGGGCCCGCTGCTTCTCCCAATCGACGATCTGCGAGGCGGCGATCGGGAGCGCCCGGAAGCCCCGTTTCTGGATCTCGTCGGCGACGAGGAGAGCGCCACGGTCCAGGAAAAAGTTCATCTGCCGGTAGTGATGGAAATACAGCGCGGTGGGACGGTCGCGGATGTCCTCGAGGACGGCGCCGCTCAGGCGCTTGCCCATCGCGACGGCCCGCCCGAAGCGGTCTCGCGTCGGCGGCTCGATCAGGAAGTCCGACCTCAGCGCGGTCACGTCGGCGACACCGAACAGGTCGAACCCGAGGCCGAGAGCAAGAGCCCTTAAGTCCTGATATTCCCGGGGTTTCGAGGCCGCGTCCATGGGCGAGGCCATTCTATCGGCGGCCCTCGGGCGTGTCAAACCGAGCCGTGTTCCGGATTGGGATGGACGACGCCAGCGACCCTTGACAAAGGGACTCCCCGGCACTACATTGAGAATATCTTAAGGGGGTTCGGGGCGATCATGTTCCTCAAAAGGTTCTTGTGGTTCCTCTCCTTTTCCGTTTTCTTCGCGGGATTGATCTACTACTTCGCGGACGACGCCAGAGCGCCCCGGAGGCAGGCCGCGAGCGCGAGCCTGACCGGAGAACTGTTCGTCCGCAGTCACAAACCGGATGAAAGGCTCGTTTCAAGCCTGGTGGCCCAGCGCACGACGTTCTGGTATTTCACGGCGGCCGACAGGGCCGTGACCGGCGACGTCCTGAACGGAACCTCGCTCGCATTCCGGACGGACCCGGCCGAGACCGGGCCCTTCCTGCAAGCGGGGCTCAGTCCGCTCGCCGGCCTCGGCCCGGACCTCACGGCCCGGGCCGACCTCGGCGAGGCCGGCGGGCCCGACGAGGGCGGGATCCCCGAAAAGATCGGCAGGAAGTGATCGCCGCTATCGTGTGATCCCGTTCGCCGCCTCATCGGCTTGAAAGGCCCCGGGCGCCGGAGTACAGTTGGGGGCATGAAGAACGCTGGCAAGCTTATTCTCGTCCTGTCCACGCTTGTCCTGGTTTCGGCCGCCTTCGCCGTCTTCGCCCCTGCGCCGGCCCAGGACGGCACCGAATGCTTCACCGTTCTCGTCGGCCGCCTGGCCAGCGCCGACGGAGCGGTCATGGTCGCCCATAACGAGGACGACCGCGGCGACATCATCGTCAACCTGCGCAAGATCCAAGCCCGCGATTACGGCGGACCGCAGCAGGTCGCCCTCGGCAAGGGGGCCATCGCCGAGACCAGTGGCCGGACCAACGGGTTCCTGTGGATCGAGGCCACGACCCAGGAGTTCGCCGACAGCTTCGTCAACGACCACGGCGTCGTCATCACCTCGGACAGCTGCCCGTCGCGCGCGACCGCCGACGACCTGACGGACGGCGGCATCGGCTGGATGCTGCGCCGGCTCGTGGCAGAGCAGGCGGTCTCGGCCCGGGACGGGGTGCGGCTGGCCGGCGCGCTCATCGAGAAGTACGGCTACAACGCCTCCGGCCGGACCTACTCGATCGCCGACAAATATGAGGCCTGGATGGTGGCCGTTCTCAAGGGCCGCCACTGGTACGCCGAGCGGGTCCCCGACGACGAGGTGGCCGTCATCCCCAACCGCTTCACGATCCGCCACATCCGGCCCGGGGATGCGAACCATTTCCTGGGCAGCCCGGACATCGTCGAGTACGCCGCCAAGAACGGCTGGTATGACGAGGCCAAGGATGGGCCGTTCGATTTCGCCAAGGCGTTCAACCGGCCCACGGACCGCGAGCCCGCGGCCGACGGCAACAGCCTGCGCCAGTGGCGAGGCCTGTGCCTCGTCACCGGGAAGTTCCAGCCGCTCGGCCGGGACTGTCCGTTCTCGGCCAAGCCGGGGACGAAAATGACCGCCGAGGCGCTGATGGCCGTCCTCCGCGATCATTACGAAGGCACGCCCTACGACGCGACGGAGGGCTACAAGACCGGGACGCCCAACAGGACGAAGTTCCGGACGATCTGCACGGCCTCGACGATCAACGCCTTCGTCGTCTCGCCGCAGGCCCCGGGTCCGTGGCCCCTGGGATCCTCGATCTGGCTGGCCATGGGCAAGCCGGATACGACCATTTTCCTGCCTCTTTATTATGCCGTCGAAGCGCTGCCTCCGGGAGCGGGGTTCGGCCCGAACCAGCACGACTATCAGGCCATGGCCAAGCTTCACTTCGAAGACGCCGAGATCAAGGCGGCCAAGGGCGAGCTCCTGAACACCAAGGTCCTGGCCCTGGAAAAGGCCGCCGAGGCGAGCTACGGCCCGATGCACGAATTGCTGGTCAAGGGCCTCTTCCCGACCGAGAAGGGCTTCCTCAAGGACCGGCCCGGGTTCGAGAAGGACTTCGCCGCCCTCTACCGCAAGGACCCGAAGGCGGCCCTGAAGAAACTCGACGATTATATCGCCGGCGCCTTCGCCAAGGTCTCCGACCTCACGGAGAAGCTCCTGAAGATGCTGCCGAACCGGCCTTGATGGGGCTTCTTTCGCAGCCTAGCCGGCCGGCCAGGAGAGGCCTCAGCGCTTCTTAGGGCCGTAGATGAAATCGCCGATGCGGCGCATCCGCTCCATCTCGGCCTCGGTCATCGGCCCGTCGTCGAGGGCCTTCAGGTTCTCGCGCATCTGCTCGATCGTTCTCGCGCCGCTCATGCAGACATCGACGGCCGGGTTCGATAGCACGAACCGGTAGCAGTCGGCGGCCGCGGCCGACGCTTCTCCGGGGGGCATCTTCTTGGCGTTAAGGAGCTGGCCCCAGCTCGTGGCCGTAAAACAGACCAAGCCGGGCCGCGTCCCCGTTTCCTTGGGCAGGCCGGGGAAAATGTCCTTTTCGGCGCCGCGGTGGACGGCGTTATAGCGGAAATGCAGGACGTCGAACTCCCCTTCTGCCGCGAGTTTCCCGACGAGCTTCCGGTTGTGGCTCGATAGCCCGACGAACCGGACGAGCCCTTTCTCTTTCATCCGGAGCGCGCCGTCGATGAGCCGCCGCGGCGGCTTACGCGAGAAATAGCCGAGGACGAGGACGTCGGCGTGATCGAGCCCGGCCCGCCGAAGCCCCCGCGCCAGGAGCTTCTCGGTCATGAAATTGCTGTGGGCATACGTGAACGCGGCGAGGACGAGTCGGTCGCGCTGCCCCTTGGCCGCGATGGCTTTCAGCGCCTCGGTCATCCCCGGCACGTAGCCCTTGATGACCGTGCCCCAGGTGAAATAGTTGCAGCCCCGTTCGAAGGCCTCCTCGATAGCCGCCGTCGGGGCCTTGTATCCCGAGGCGATCCCCAGTCGCCCGACCTTAAGGCCTGTCCGCCCCAGCACAGCTTGTTCGTTGAAGCTCATGGCTCGTCTGCTCCTTGATCGTCGGTTTGCGGTTGAGGCGATACTAGGACCGTGGGCAGACGATTGTCAAGGCTGCGGCCGGTCGCCCGGCTCCAAAAAAAACATTGACAGAGAAGGGGGCCGGACCTATCGTTTGGATAAGTTCTTTCAAGTCAAGAGGGAGGGCAAGATGTGGCGCAAACTATCCGTTTTGGTGGCCACGGCACTTTTTTTGTCGGCCGCAGCTCTGACAGCCCAGGTCAGGGTCACTAAGCCGAACGATTTCACGCTGGAACTGGGCGGGAAATGCCTTATTTATTCGCTGGGTTATCAGAGGACCCTCGGGCCCAACTTCGCCCTCGAGGGCACGATCTCCTATTTCGGAGGCGGAGGCGGTGGAGACAGCGCGGGGATCTTATTCCTCGGCGGCGGCGCCCGATACTATACCAGCAAACAGGACGCCTCCCCCTGTATCGCCGGGGGTCTCATCTACTTGACGGCCGGGACGAACGCCGGGCCCTTCTCCTCGGACAACGCCTCGGATGTCTATTTTTATCTCTCGCCCGGGTTCGAGTACCGCAACGCGGGCGGCTTCCTGTTCCGAGCCGGCGTCTATTTCCTCATACATGGAGGCCAGTTCGTCGTCTGGCCCGGCTTGTCGGTCGGGATCACCTTCTGACCCAAGGGACCCGGCTCCCATCCTCAGATCTCCCTGCGGCCCGATAGCGCGGAAACGCCCGGAACGGGCCCGCGGGCGAGCGCCGGCGGTTGACTCCCCGCCTGAAGACACGTAATATCGGGGGGCTAACATCCTGAAGGAGCCCCGCATGGAACGTACGCTGGCCATCATCAAGCCCGACGCCACCAAGAAGCGGATCATCGGCAAGATCATCGCCCGGATCGAGGAGGAAGGCTTCACGATCGTCCGCATGAAGCTCGCCCACCTGACCAAGGACGAGGCCAAGGGGTTCTACATCGTCCACAAGGACAAGGGCTTCTACGATAGCCTGTGCGAGTTCATGTCGTCGGGCCCGGTCGTGCTCATGGCCCTCGAGGCCGAGAACGCCATCAAGCTCTGGAGAGAGGTCATGGGCGCCACCGACCCGGCCAAGGCCGCACCGGGCACCCTCCGGCACACCCATGGTTTCTCCATCGAGCGCAACGCGGTCCACGGCTCCGACGCCCGCGACACGGCCGAGTGGGAGATCGCCTACTTCTTCAAGAAATGAGGGGCCGGGCCCTTCGCCGTCAGACCGATCGGGGACGCGCGCCGGTCAGCTCCAGGATGAAGACCTCGCCGCTTTCTTCGACGGCGACCACTGTGGGGCCCTGGGACAGGATCATCCCCGGACGCGCCGCAAACACCGTGACCGGATCGTGTTGATCGAGATGCCATAACCGCAGCATCTCGTCGGGCCCGCCGGTGAATAGGTACCCCGGGACGTGGGCCCAAGCGAGGTTCACCCTGGTCGTCAAGAACCGCCGCTCGAAGACCCGGCGGCCGGACTTGAGCGACCAGGCCCCGATCTCCATTTCGCCCGCCGGTGTCGATGTCCATGTGGCAAAGGAGGCGGCGACGAGCTCTCCGTCGGGTGAGATGGCGACGCATATGACGGGGCGCCGCCGGGACATCTCTTCCAGGATCACGATCTCAGCGCCCGTCGATAGATCCCAGACCCTCACGGTGTTGTCTTGCCAGCCGCAGGCGACAAGTCGCCCGTCCGGAGAGACGTCGAGCGCGCCTTGTTTTCCGAGCTGGAGCACGCCGGACGAGAAACCCTTCAGGGTCCGGACGATCGACTTGGCCGGGAGATCGACCACGTGGACCGTGCCCGCAACGGTCGGGACGACGAGGGCGCCCCCGGAACGGGCGAACTGAAGGCCGGGGCCGGCGCCCTGGGCCGCGGGGATCGAGCCCGTCTCGGCGAGCGATTGGCCGTCCCAAAGCCGGATCCCCGGTCTGGCCGAATCGGCGCTGAGGACCTGGCGGCCGTCCGGGGTGAACGCGAGCGCGAGAAACCGATGACCAGTCGTTAAGTCCTTCCACATCGTCATCAGGTTCGGTCCGCCCTTTTCCTCTCTTTTTCGGGCGGCCTCCGGACCGGACTGTTCCGCCAGGACCCTCTCGCCGGCCACGTCCCAGAGCCGCAGCTTCAGCTCGTTATCTCCGGTGACGACCCTCGTCCCGTCCGGCGAGATGGCGACGAGCGACAGATCGTCCCGGCCGTTGCCGAGCACATGTTCGATCTTTCCGGATTGAAGGTCCCAGGTCTTGATCAGGCGGTCCACTTCCCCGGCGGTCGCCAGGCGCTTTCCGTCCCGCGACATGGCCGCATTCGTCGGGCCGAAATGTCGCTGGCTGCCGTGCATAAAATCTATCAGGGACTCGAGGTTTCGCCGGTTGCTTCGATCGGGTTCGGGAAGTGCCTGCATCCGCTCGCGCATGAACCGGCGCGCTTCGCGAAAATATTCCCGGTCGACGCTCAGGTCCCAGACCTGGACGCGGCCCTTCTGATCGCCCGTGACCGCCCGGCCCCCGTCGGAGGTGACGGCCACGCTGAACAGAGGGTCCTGGCCGCGGAGCGTCGTCAGCGAGTCGCCGGTCTTGACGTCCCAGACCTTGACGGTCGTATCGAGGCAGACATCGACGGCTTCCGTCCCGTCGGGCGTAAATTCCGCGCGCTGGATAGGTCCCTTGTGGCCGACCATGGTGGCCGCGAGCGCCCCCGTCCGGAGGTCCCAGACTCGCCCCGTCGCGTCCCACCCGGTCGTCAGGGCGAAGCGACCGTCAGGCGAGGCCGCCGCGCACATGGCCCCCTTGAACATCCCCGATTCGGTCCAGGCCATCGTTCGCTCGAACGTTTTTGTCTCAAGGTCGAGGACATCGAGCTGGGTCTCGGTCGAGATCAGGAGTTTCCGCCCGTCCGGCGCAAAGGCCTGGACGCCGGGAAACACCAGGCCTTTCCTCATCGGCACTTCGGCCGGCGGCTCGCCGGGACGCTCGAGATCCCAGATCAGCACGATGACCCGGAATTCCTTGCCGCGATCGTCGCCCCGCTGGAATGCGGCCGCGAAGCGGCGTCCGTCGGGGCTCACGGCCAACGACTTGGGCTCGACATCGCGCCAGGCGAATTCGTGGACCAGCTGGCCTGTCTCGAAATTCCAGAGCCGGATGGGCACTTGCTCGAAGGGCTTGTTCCCGGAGACGACGAGAACGAGGCCGCCAGGCGAGACCAAACCGAAGCGGCTCGCCTCCCCGCGGACGACCGCATCGCGCTTGACCATGACCGGTGCGCCCGATTCCGTATCCCAGACGCGCAACGACCCGTCCATGCCAAGCGACAAGATCCGCCGACCGTCGTTCGAGGCGGCGACGTCCACGACGCTGCCCTCGTGTCCGGTGAGGGTCATGAGAGGCGCGGCCACCCACCTGCCTGTTCACCCTCCGGAGCCAGGGCCTCTTCATTTTGCCGGACAGACGGGCCGCGACCGCCGCCTTCTTCGGGGCGGTCTCGGCGGCGGCATTGGCCGCCTCCTGCCATACCAGGGCGGGCCACTCGGCCAGCAGATAGGTTTTGGCGCGCACGAACTCGGCGAATTGGCCGATCGCCGGCGGGATGGCCAGATGGAGGTCCTCGCCCCGATCGATGCTTCGCCGGGCCGGCCGCGGCTGCCACGGCCTCTCGACCGTAAACTCGGTCAGGCGCAGACGCGACGAGCACAGCGGGCAGCTCGACGCCCCGCCGACGGCCGGAGCGGATAATTCGAAAAAAGCCCCGGCAATAGGGGCATTCGGCGCCCGTCCGTCCCTGCCAGACGACCGGCGTGACCATGGCCGGCCGAAGCGAGGCGCTGTCCGCCTGAAGACGGGCATAATCCGCTTCGAGATCGTAGATCAAGCCAGCCTGGCACTTTGCTTCAATGAATTCGAGGCTGGCCAAGGTGCGCTCGAGCCCCTTCACGTCGCCGCAGCGCGCCAGGTGGTACGGCAGCTCGGAGACCTTTCTCCGGTTGGCTCGGGCCGGCGTCGGGCCGGCCGCGGCACTCGCACCGTCCGGAGCGAGCCACAGAGGCATTCTTTCAAAATAGTCCGCCAGTTCGCGGTGCCAATCGCCGGAAGGCCGCCGCGAGGCCGGGCCGGGGCCGTCGGACGCCGTGTAGCGCTCCCGTGCGGCCTGGCGGAAGGCGTCATAGAAGAAATCGTACCGGCCCTCCCGCCGGGCCAGGAACGGCCGGACCTGCCGAAGATAGGTGCTGGCGCTGTCGGCCGCGGCCGCTCCGCTCCCTTCGGGCGTCGCGCCGGGCCGGGGCTCGCGGTCGAGCAGGCTGCCAAGCTCATCGATCGAGAGACCCCGGCGGGCATGGGCCAGCAGGCCAAAGAGCCGGGGCACCGCATGCGCCGGCTCGAGTGGGGCGTAGGCCGGATCGCTTTCCAGTCGCCGCAGGACCGACTCGAAGGCTTCGACCGGCGTGCGGCCGAAGTCGCCGGCGATCTTTTCGCCGAGGTTGGCGAAAGCGCCGAACACGCGGAGCTCCGAGAGGACGACTTTGAGAAACAGGGGCCGCGAGGCGCCTTCGACGGCGATGAGGGCCTCGATGTGCTCCTCGTCGAGCTCCTTCAGGTATTGCGAGAGATAGGCCCGGACGAGACGCCTCCGGTCCTCGGCCCGGTCGAAGGGCGGGACCTCGCCCACGACCGCCCCGGCCTCACGAAAAAGCCTGAAGGCTTCGGCGCCGAGAGGGGCCTCCGGCTTGAAGCTGATGACGAGCCGGACGCCCGGGGGCAGGGCCATGGGGACCCAGGCCAGGTCGCGGAGCCCGCTCTCCAGCTGATCGAGGCCGTCGACGACGAGGACCGTCCCTCCCGCGCGGCCCGCTTCGGCGAGGAGTTCGGGCCAGGCGCGGCGGAGCTCCTGCGGGTCCGCGGGGATCTCGCCGGCGATGGCGCCGTTCCTCTTCATTTCGACGAGCAGAGATCTCAGGATCGCCGGGACGGACGTGGCGCCGTCGCTGGCGCCGACGAAACGGAAGCCCGTGCGGGCGGCCGCGCCCGCGTCCCGGGTCCGGATCCTGTCGATCCAATTCGCCAGGAGCATGGTCTTTCCGGAACCGGCGCCGCCGGTGAGCACGAACGGGCGTTCCGGCCCGCCGGCCTGATAGGCGTCCAGGGCATCAAAGTCGCCGGCCCGGTCGACGAACCCTTCGCTGTTGACGAAGAGGAATTGCTCCTGGTCGTCGTTCTCCCGCTCGAGCGCTTCCTCGGCGGGGCGCTCGACGTGGTCCGGGTAGCGGCGTTCGATCGCCGCCTCGAGGTCCCGGAGCATGCGCTCGCCGAGGTCCTCGCCGCCGGCGCGGAATCCGGAGAGCCGGCCGGCCGTGATCCGCTCGTTGAACGCGCGGGCCTTGGCCGCCTGGATCGGATCCTCCTCCACGTCCAGCCCGCCGACCTCGACGCCCGCGGCTTCGTGCCAGAGGCGCCGCCATCGCTCGACGTTCTGAGGAAGGAGCGCCGGGCACTTGAGCGGCAGGGCCAGCTCGGGCGAGAACGACGCCGGATCCCAGGAGCACTCGTAGGTCGCGGCCGGCCGGCCGGTCGAGGGGACCGTGGTCTCCCGGAGATTCTTCTGCTTTTCGAGGAGGAAGAGGCGGCGGCCGCCGTCTTCCTCCGCCCCGTCGTCGAAGGTCCGCCGCAGGTACTTTGGCCCGTCGGGCAGGCCCTCGAGGCTCGAGGGGTCGCGGAGATAGAAGAGGGCCTGGCCGTCGCGCCCATGGTCCGGTACCTGGTGGCCGTCATGGAAAGGCCTCAGGACGGCGTGCAGAACCTCGAGCTCGGTGACAGAGAGATTCTGGGCCATCGCGGCATCGAGGCCGGGAAAGTTCTCCAGCGTCTGAGGAGAGACGTCCCCTGGACTCGGGATCCAGCCGTAGCGTTGGCCGAGCAGGCAGACGAAGAACGGCCGGCAGGCGTCGATGCGATTGAGGCAGACGTCGACGACGGCGGCGTGCCGCGTGGCGTCATGCTCGGTGACGCCCCAGCGCAGGTCGATGTCCATCATGCGCAGCCGGCGGCGCTCGCACCAGTCCCGCAGGCGCGGGAAGACGCGCTTGACCAGGAAGTCCCGCTCCGCGTGCATATCATTGAAGGTGCTGGAGATAAAGATATAGACCTTCTCCCAGGGCACGGTGGGAGCGGTCCGGGTCACAGCTTGGGCGGCTGCGGCTTCGGGGTTTTCCGGCGTTTGAGGAAGGGCAGGGCTTTCCATGCGGCAAGAGCTTTCATGTACTCGTACTGGGCGAGGGCCCACTCGTTGCGGGCCTGCTCGAGACTGGGGGCCGCCGCGGGCTGCCCGCCGGGTCCGGAGATCGACGGCGCCGCGGGCGAGCCGGGGCGGATCCCCAGGCGCTGGGCTTCGCCGGCGACGTATCCCATGATCGGCCCGATGAAGGACTCGATCTCGGCCGTCATTTGGAGGTTCGTCGCCAGCTTGAAGGCCCGCTCGATCAGCGGCAGGGCTTCGGCGACCCGGCCAAGCTGGGTCAGGACTTGGGCCCGGAAGGCCATGGACTTGGCCATCCCCGGGCCGTCCATGACCCGTTGGAAGGCCTCGACCGAGGCCCGGGCCAGGTCCTGCGCGGCCTCCAGGTCCTTATCGACTTCGGCGGCGATCGCCGCCTGCACCCAAAGCGCGGCCCCTTCGACCGACGCATAGCCGTGCTCCCGGCTCGATCGCAGGACCTTATCGAGCGTCTCGCGGGCCTTGTCGAATTGGCCCGCGCTGAAGAAGCCCAGGGCGTTGTTGAGGTCGGTCTTGGCCGCGAGCTCGGGATCTCCCGTCTCCTCGAGGAGGGCCTTCTCTTCGGCGGCCAGCTCGGCGGCGCGGGCGTGGTCCCCGGAGGCCGTGACGATCCTCGACTGGAAATCGAGGCTGGTGATGATGGCCCGCTTGTCGCCGGATTCCCGGGCCAGCTCGGTGAATTCGGCCACGGGCTCCATGGCCCGCTCGAACTCGCCCCGCGCCAGCATGCCATTGATCTCCGCTGCCAGGTCGTTGATCCGGCTGACCGGAGGGGCGGCGAACCCGCCCAGCGAAGACAAGTCCGCGGCACCGGCCTGGTCCAGGCGGGCCCGGAGGCGGAGCCTCTCGTTGACGGCCCGGTCGATCCCGGCCTGATCCCCCAGGCGCCGGAAGAGCTTCTCCGCCTCCTCGACAGCGATGATCGTGTCCTTGTCGTGCTGGGGGTCCTTGAGGATCGCCGAGTAGCTCATGCACATCTCAGCGACCGTCTGGATCTCGAAGGGTGTCGCTTCCGGGCGGTCGGTGATCTTCTCCCGGCTGAATTCGACGATCTCACGGGTGCCGAATCGCCGCTGCTCTTTGACGGACAGGTTGACCAGGGCCATATAAAGTGTCGCGGGAGTGAGATCGCCGGTGACGAACGAGGTGAGAGAGCTCCGGGACTGGTCGGCCATGGCCCGCCTCCTTGACCCAAGATGGCGGGATTATATGCGCGATCCGAAATGCCCGTCAATTGAAAACAGCCGCCGAAGATCAAGGCTCGATGATCAACAGGCGTCGGGCCCGGGAACGCGCATAGGCGACGACGTTCGCGGTGCCTCCGGGGCCGTTGGCCGGCTGCCCGTCCCAGATGGCGACGAGGACGTCGCAATGGTCGACCACGAACCGGCCGGCCGCGGCATATGCCTCTTCCCTGTTCGGCGCGCGCGGCAGCCGGTGGACGATCTTGGCCCGGCTGAGAAGCGAGCGGAACTCGGCCCTCGACGCCTCGGTCGCAAAATCCGCCTCGTACTCGGCTTCGTCCAGCGGCAGGACGGCCTCGAGCGTGGCGCCGGGAAGGGCCAGGGCGCGCGCGGCGACTAGCCGGTCCGCGCCTTCAGCGAGCGGAGAAAGAACGACGAGACCCTGGCCGGACGCTTCTCGGGTGATCTCGGCGAGGACCGCGTCGATCTTCGCGGCAACCCGGTCCTCATCCGCGAGGGTCCGGTGGCCGGTGACGCCGATGACAAGCTGCCCCGGGAAAGCCGTCATTCGTCTTTCCTCGCCACGGCCGGCCTGCCCGGGCCTAGCCCTTTCTGAGCCGGTAGATCTCGAACCCGGCCGAGCGCCAAAAGGTCGGGGATCTCCCGGACGGCCTGGCGGTCGATCTCCCGGACCTTCTCGTCGAGCTCGTCCCAGGGCACGAGATAAGGGCTCGTCTTCGCGGCGTTATCCCGCGCGCCCGGCCTGAACCCGGCCAGGAGCTTCTCGGCCACCCAGCGCTCGTGCTCCATCCGGGCCATGGTCTCGATCTCGGCGGCGCGCGAACTTGACCGGGCCCGCCTTCCCCGTCGCCGGCGCGAAGTCGCAGCCGACGGCCTTGAGCTTGGCCGGGATGTGATCGGCCTGCCGCCGGTTCGACTCCCTGAGCCCCTCGTCGAGCGCCTGCCAGTCCGCCATGGCCGGATCGCCGCGCGGCCCGCTTCCCGGCGTTGTCCTTCCGATAGCGCTCGTGGATGGCCCGGGCCAGGATCTCGCGGGCGCTGCCGAGCAGGACGTCCCGGACGACCAGCCGCGAGAAGGCGTCCGGCGTCGACGTGGAGATCGAGCTGTTCCGGCGACGGCAGCGCCGCCTGCTCGAAGCTCTGCCGGCCCGCGAGCTGGCTCATCTCGATCACGGCCAGGATCGAGCGGATGCCGTGCCGGTACTCCGGGACCTTGATCATGGCCCGCAGGACGCCCGGGTCGATGCGGCACGTCTTGGCCCCGTCGAAGATCTGCGGCGCGCTCTTCTCCAGCTGGAAGCGCAGGATCTGGGCCCGCCGGACGAGGAACAGCCGTTCCTTGCCGTCGACCGGAGTTGGGTCCCTTGATGTTGACGTAGCCTCTCAAGCCGGCTGACGAAGTCCGGGCCCTTTGACCGCCTTGAACGCCGCCGGGTCCTCGGCGCAGCAGAACCCTTCGTAGGTCGACGACGTCCCGCCGGCGAAGACGAAGATGGCCCGCCCGATGGGATGGACGTCATGGCCGTCGCTGAACGCCCCGTCCTGCATCGGGGCCAGGAAGTACTTGAGCCAGCCCAGCCGGCCGTTAAAAGCGGAATCGAACTCGTCGAAGAAGACGATCGGCATCTTGCCGCCGAGGGCGATGTCGCGCACCCGGTGGAACGCGGCCACGAGCTCGTCGATGGCGCTGAACTGGGACAGGTTGAACTCGATCTTCTGCAGCCTCCCGGGGGCGACGCTTTCGGCGACTTCGTTGACGCCGAAGGACTTGCCCGAGCCCGGCGCGCCGAAAACGGCGATCGAGAGCGGCCGCCCGACCGCCGGGCTGGCCAGGTACTCGCCAATGAGGTTCTTGATGCCGCGGAAGCTCTCGATCTCGGACCGGTCGAACGTCCGCAGATTCCGGAACCGGCCGCTCGGGACTTTGCTCGAGCAGCGGGTCCTTGCCCTTGACCGAGAAATTGGTAGGCGATCGACTCGAGATCGGACCGGGACAGGGTATCGAGGATGCACCAGAAGCCGGGGTCGGAGGGCTCCGCCGCCGTCGGCGGCGGGATCGGCACCTCGGCGATCGTCCCGTCCTGGGGCTCGATGGGACGGAAGATCTCGCGGCCTGGATACGCAAGCCGCCCGACATCAGTCCCGAAGCCGCCCTGCCAGAGCCGCCGGGCCGCCACCAGTCCCTTCACTACGCCCGCTCGGACCCCGTCCAGTCCCTTCTCGGCCGCGGCCGCGGCGAGGCCCGCCGTGAAGGCGCTTCCCGTCCCGATCATCTCTCCCGGCCAGACCTCGCCGGCCCCGTCCTCACCCGTCGCCGGATCGTAATAGAGCCAGGCCTCGACGGCGCCCTTGCGAGCTCGAGTAGACGATGGCGCCATCGACGCCGAAGCGGACGACGATAGCGCCGCAGGCGTTGAGCGGGAGCAGGGCGGGATTCGCGGCCATCTGCCAGACGAAGTCCGTGGCCGTCCGCTCCCAGGACAGCCGCCGGCTGATCTTGATCCCTTCGCGGCGCAGGTCGTCGGCGCCTAAGACCAGCACCAGGCCGCTCGGCATGGCGCTTGCGGAGTTCGTCGAAAAGCGGGCCCGCCGTGAGCGGCCGGCTCATCTTGACGACGACGAGCGGCTTCGCCTCCATGGACAGGGCCGCCGGCCAGAGGTCTTCGTGATCGCGGAAGCCGTTGCCGGCGTCGTCGAGCACCACCAGCCTCACGGCGGCGCCCCGGGCCTCGAACGGGTAGCACGAGGGATGGTCCCCGGCCGGACCAGTGAACCCTTTATAAGACCTGACCCTGAAGACGGAAGGCTTGTCGTCCTTCTTGCCGCCGACCGCCGGGAAACGCCCGAGCTCGACGTAGGAATGAACGAGCTCGTCGGCGGGAAGGGACCGCAAGTCCCTCAGGGGCGGAGCCGCGATCTCCGCTCCGGTCGCCGCCCGGACGAGGTCCGCGAGGAGCCACGCCCCGCCGGGCAGGGATTCGCGGATGACGGACTGAAAGGTCCGCCAGTTCCGGGGGTTGACCGGCTCGCCTTTGGCCAGCCCTCTCGGCGGCGTCTCGGTCTCGAACCAATCGACGGCGAGATCGCCGGCGACGACGATCGAAGGCTTGGGCTTTCCCGTCTTCTTGGCAGGGGTCATGGGCGGCTCTCTTTCTTTTTTCCCTTCTTGCCGTAAAGGAGCGCGATCTCCTTCGTCCAGAGGACGCTCGAGTCAGGCAGCTTGCGGCCCAGGAACAGGCGCGGTTCGTCGACAAGCAGGCCGCCGGTCTCGGTGCCGCCCGAGCCGGGCCAGCGATACGCGTCCCACCACAGGCCGATGGCCTTGACATATTCCCTGTCCCACTCCCGCAGGGGCCGAAACTCCGTGGGCCAGGCGATGGCCTTGATGAAATTGCTCTTGCCGTAGCTGAAGCGGATGCTCACGGGATGGTCCTCGGGGACGCGGACAAGCGTCAGGTAGCGGTCGCGGTCGCTCCTCCAGCGCAGCCAGGCCCGGACCTGCTGCCGGCCGCTCTTCCAGTCCACGATCGGGATGAGGAAGGCGTCCTTCGCCAGCCGAGGCCTCGAGGTCTTGTGGAGCTTGACGGCAAGCATCGGCCGGAATAGTGGCCCGGATGCCGCCGGTTGTCAAGATTTGCGGCTTGGAGGGCCGGGAGAAAAAGCCCGGGTTCAGCGCTTGACCGGCGTGGGCACGGCCGTCCAGGCCGTGCCGTCGAAGTAGCGGATGCCGTCCCTCAGCTCGTCCGAGTAGGCCCGGCCAAGCTCACTCGTGACCGCCCCGGAGCGGCGCAGCTCGTCGTAGCTCATGGCGAAGCTGTTGCCCCAGCTGGCCTGGATGCACCTGAGCCCGAAGTCGAACTCGTAGATGAGGCCGTTGCCGGCCATGGACCTGATCCAGGCGTTCCCCGTGACGTCGACCTCCCTGAGCCCGTCGACCCTGTCGCCGTGGGCCCGGGAGACTTCGGTGTAAGGGGTCGTGATGTAATAGAGCATCGAGCCGGGCCCCAGCCCCTTGCAGAAGAACTCCCCGCTCTGAGGAGAGGCCCCGCTGATATGGCGCGGGTCAAAGACCATCAGGCAGCCGCCGCGGTATTCGTTGTTGACGCCGCAGACGATGAGCTCTTCGCGGCCGTCGCCGTTGATGTCCCAGAAGCTCAGGTCCGTCAGGTAGCCGGCGTTCCAGAACTCCCCGATCATCTTGCCGGACGAGTCCAGCACGGCCAGGAGGCAGGGCCAATCCGGGGCCTGGAAGGCCTTGACGAAGATCTCCAGCTTGCCGTCCCCGTCGATATCGCGGCAGTAAAAGCCGGAGATCCGGTAATCGGGGGAAAAAACCTTCCTCCCGCACTCGAGCAGCCGGTTGGGATGGAACTTCCAAAGCCTGGTCCCCCGGCGGTCCCAGCAGAAGATGTCCCCCTCCCCGGTCTGGTCCTTTTCCCTCTTCAGCGCAAAGACGACCTCCGTATCGCCATCGCCATTGATGTCCTTAATGACCAGTGAGGGGAGGATGCCGCTCTGTTCCTTATGCATGACCTGGAAATTGCCGCGATAAAAGCTCTCCGGACGGAGGTCCTCGGCCTTCGTGTCCTTGCGCCAAAGCTCGTGATCATGCTTGTCCACGACGATGAGCATCGACCCTTCGATATGGAAATCGGCCGGCGGGCCGTGACGGAGGACGAGGACATAAAGGAGGACCCCGGCCGCGATCAGGAAGGCGCCGCCTCCGAGGGCCCAGCGGAGCTTGAGGCGCGATCCGCGGGCTTGGTCCATGGGGTGGGAGTTCTTGAAGGTCTCCCCGAACCAGGCGTCGAGCTCGTTCTTATAGGCGAAAACGGGGGATTTCTTCTCGGCGGCTTCGGCCCGGTGGACGGGCATGCCCCGGTCGTCTTCCCAGCGGTAGCAGGTCCGGACGTCGACGCCAAGGTAGGCCGCGATCTCCTTCCAGGAGCGGAGGAGATCGTCCTTCGAAAGCTCGCCCATTCCCTCACTCGTTCCCGTCCAAATATTTGGACAGGCATATTTTACGCATCTGGCGGGGGGAGTCAAGCCACCGGGAAGAAAAACAAATAATTGCGTCCGAAGTGAGAAAAATTGTTCGAAATTTCACTCTTTATAGATAGAATAATCCGAAGTGGCCTAATGCCGGCTGTACAGATGGGCAGACCTCGCCTCGAAGTCGAAGAAGAGTTCGCGCGGGTCCTCAAAGCCTACGGCTCGTTCATGAACGTCGAGGTCCAGAGATTCGATCTGGCTAAGAATGGTCTGGACCCAGAGGATATCCTTCAGGATGTCCGGGTCAGGATCTGGCAGGTCATCTGCGATAAAAGAAAGATCTTCAGTCTCCCCGCGTACATCAAAAAGATGATCAGCTCGGCGGTGATCGACCAATTACGGAAGCGGCAAAGGGATGACGGCCTGTTGCGGCGGGAAGAACAGATCATGATCTCCGAGCGGAAGGACCTCTATTCTTGGGAGGCCCGACGAAAGAAGGCCATGGAGGAGGCCGTCGGCCGGGCGGTCGAAAGGCTGATCAGCTCGCGCCGGCAGGTCGTCAAGCTCTATCTTTTAAGCATGACGATCCCGGAGATCTCGAGCTACCTCAACTGGACGCTGGACAAGACCCGGAACCTGCTTTATCGAGGACTCGCAGACCTCAAGGAAACCCTCAGAGAAATGGAAGCCGAGGATGAATATCGATCTCGATAGGCTGAGACAGCTCTTTCAGGGCTATGCCGCGACGAGGAAGCCTTCCAGCCGGGAGGGCTGCCCGTCCTCATCCGAGCTGACGGAGTCGTTCGAGCCCTCCTATTCGGGCCGCCGGAAACGGAAGATCATCGACCACATCTCGTCGTGCCCGGCTTGCCGCAAAGAATTCACGATCTTGCTCGAACGCCAAAGGCGGGACAACGGGGCCTGCGAAAAAGTCCCGCCGGACCCGAGGGAAGATCCGACGGCGGAGAGGGGCGGCCGCCATCGAGGCCCTCAACTGTCGCCCATTTGGCAATGTGCCGGCGCGGCCCTCGGCCTCTGCCTGATCGTCGTCTCGTCGATCGCGATCAGACATCAATGGCAACGATCGGTAGCCTTGCGCAGCGCCCAGCCGCGGATCACCCTGGCGGCGCCTCGGATGGGCCAGACCGTATCGGGACCGTTCACATTTCGCTGGAGAGGCCAGGCTCATTCCGAGTGCTACATCCTCGAGCTCTTTGACGAGGCCTTCATGCCCTTGTGGTCCAGCGAAAAGACCGCGGACGACCGTCTGGAGATCCCCGGGGGCGTCCTCTCCCGCCTCTCTCCCGGCAAGACGTACTTTTGGATGGTCACCGGATTTTCCGGCCGGGCCAAAAGAGAGGAATCTCCTCTGGGACGCTTCCGCGTTCGTGAATAGCTGGGCTTAAGTTCCTTTCGGCGAACCAGCGGCCGAGGGGTCGCCCTGCAGCAGGAACGCCGCCCAATAGAACGGGTGCGACCAGCGCGATCTTAGCAGGCTCAGTTTGGCCTCTCGAAGAGCTTCAGCGGCCGGCCATCCTTCGCTCAATCGTCGATAGAATTCCCGCATGAACGGCACCGTTGACCGGTCCCCGATCGACCAAAGCGAGGCGACGACCGCCCGGGCCCCGGCAAAAAAGAACGGCCGGGCCAAGGCCAAGGACCCCTCGGACTTCTCGATCCTCCCGATCCCCGTTTGGCAGGCCGAGAGGACGACAAGATCGGCGCTCAGGCTGAGCCCATAGATCTCTCTCATTTGGAGAAGCCCGTCTTCATCCGTCCCGTTCCCGGCGGAGAGGGCCAGGGCGGACCTGAGCGGGACCTTTTCATCAAGGAACCCATGGCAGGCGAAATGGATGATCCGATAGTCCCGGAGAGGCCAGGACTTGATGGCTCCCTCGGAGACGTCGCTCCCGTTGAGAATGTCGACGGCCCGGGCCGGATAGCCTCGAACGACCGCTTGGGCTTCTTTCCGGCTGAAGGGAAGCTGCGGCCATGGCCCCCGATCCGGCTCTCGTAATTCGGTCGAGTAATTCGGGCTCCCGACAGCCAAGACCTGTTTGGCCCATGTCCGCGGGCGCGCCCGGCCCTGGAGGGTCGCCAACGCTGACGCCGAGGGGCAATACGACACGGACGGCCCTTCGATCAGATAGGAGGTCCCGGTCCGACCCGGGACCCTCAAGGCTTCGAAGGGCAGCGCGTTGAGGATGCCGTCCGGGACGATGATGAGGGTGCCGGCCTGCCGGATGGTTTCATCGCCTAAGAAAGGAAGAAGTTGGCGACCGATCCGTTCAGCGGCTGCATAGCCGAGGCGCGCGTCGAGAGAATGGTCCGATAGCGATCGTAAATAGGCCCGCAGCGATCGCTCCAGGTCCTCCTGGGCCGGCAGCCGATAAAGCCGGAGGCTCGTCGACGAGATCACGATCAGATAAGAGCTTGGGTCTCCCAGCGCATACTCAAGAAGCACGGCCCTCTCCTCATGCAGGAGGGCCTGGATCTCCTTGAGGGAACGGACCGCCCGGTCCCACGCCTGGGTCCGGGAGGTCCCAGGGTCTTTTAGCTCGGCGCTCAGCCGGACGGATTCCTCCTCTTCGCACTGGATCTCGTGGCCGACATCCCGCTTCTCATTGCCAGAGAGGGATGGGTCATTCAGCTTCGCGGAGAGATCCGCGAGGTTCCTGGAGATGGCTCTCTGACGCTCTTGGATCCTCCGAAGATCAGGCCCCGAAAGATCCGTCCGGGCTTCGGCCAGGCTCTCCAGGAACGCCCGGGCCCGGGCCCGCTCGACCAGGTCGAAGACCCGCTCGCCCGCGGCCTCAGAGGGCGAACGGTCGTACCGGCCGGCCCAGATGTGGATGGCCCTATCATAGGCTTCGAACTTGTTCCGGGCGAAGCCGATCAGCAGAGGCTCCGGAAGCTGGGCCTTCACGCCTTCCAGGGTCCGGATCGCCTTCTCATAAAATTCGAGGGCCGTCTCGTCTTGTCCCGTCAGTTCACAGCACTTGCCAAGTCCCAGGCAGGAATCCATGAGCACGTTCGCATAGGCGTTCTTCTCGCTGAGCTCATAAGCCGCCCGAAAGTAAGTCCGGGCTTGAGAGATCTCCTGCTCGCTGAGATATGCGGCCGCGATGTTAGCCAGGACATGGCTCCGCTCGAGCGCGCTCTCACCATGGTCGACCAGTCGCAACGCCTGGTCGAAGCGTGCCCGAGCCTCGGCATAGTCCCCCAGTTCATTCAGGATGACGCCCATATTATTGAGGGCCGCGAAAGCTACGAGGGGGTCCGAAGGGGCCGATCCCCGCATTCGGAGGCCATTCTGGAACGCGTCGAGCGAGCGGCCCAGGGCTTCCCGATCTTGCTCGTCAAGCCCCTGACGGAGCAGGACGGAGCCGATATTGTCCCAATCCATCGCGACCATATTGGGATCGCCCCCAGCCTCGTCGCGTTCAAGCGCCTCCGTCAGGAAGACGCGGCCGCGTTCGAAATCCCCAAGCTCACGGTAAACGAGCCCGAGATTGGTCAGGGGTTCCGACGCAGCCCGCCCGTCGCCGGAGGACCGCATAAGAGCTCGGGCCTGCTCAAGATAAGAGACGGCTTGGGAGTAGTCCATCCGCTGCTGATAATAGACCCCCAGGTTGTTGAGGCAGCGGCCTTGTTCGAGACGATGATTGATCAGGACGGCGACTGCCAGGGCCGATCGGCTCTTTTCGAGAAAGAGCTCGAGCTCGCCGCGCATAAGATGGGTCAGAGCCAGTTGGCGCAAGCACTTGAGTTGAAGATCGGGAAGGCCGATATCGCGGGCCAGCGCCCAGGCCTCTTGCCATCGATCCAGGGAGCGGTCGTAGAGCTTGTTCTGCCGGTCCTCCCGCCCGCGATCATAAAGGCGGACCAGGTCAAGGCACTTGGCACAGAATTCCTGGGACCGAAGGTCATGGCTCTGACCAAAGGTCCTGGCCGCACTCTCAAAGAAAGTGGCGGATCCCGGGACGTCTCCCAAGTCCCATCGGACGATCCCCATGCGCAGGAGGCATTTGGCACGCAGGGCGTCGGGCCCGCCGGTCGGCGCCGCCACGGCTTGCTCAAGGACGGCGAACGACTTCTCGAACTCTCCCAGGGAATGGAGCCGAACCGCCTGAGAGAAGAGACGGATCGTGGGCGTGCCTCCAGGCGAGGCGCCCGGCGTCATGCCCGGGCCTTGGAGAAGGAAGAACCCCAAAAACAAAACGGCTAGACGCCTCATCCGGGACCCGCCTCCGTCATCAGGCCAAAGACCTGGTCGGTCATTATATGTTGCGGGACCCGAGGATTCAACCGATCCCGAACGGCGTTGCCTCGAACGTGCCGGCCACGTATAATCCCGTCTCGTCAAGTTCCAGGAGTGATCCAATGCCCAAAGATGACATCATGGCCGTCACGGCAGAAAAGGACGCCCGTCCATCCGATAGATTCTCGCGGCGGAAGTTCTTCGGCACAGCCGCGATGGCGGCGGCCGGAGCAGCGCTGGCTCCGCGCCTGATCGGCCAGGAGAAGGTCCAGAACGAGAAACCGGCTCCCGCTCCTCCGGCCGAGATCAAGACCAATATCGAAGAGGTCCGGAATATCCCCAGGGTGGCCACCTCCCTGCCCGGGCCGTATCCCGGCAAGGTCGTCAGGGTCAGGACCGGCGCCAATCCCGTCGGGCAGAAGATCGACGGGGCGCGCGTGTCTCCGGGAGGTCGAGGCCGGCATGGCCCGGCTGACCGGGGAAAAGAGCATGGCCAAGGCCTGGGGCCGGTTCGTCGGGCCCCAGGACGTGGTCGGGATCAAGGTCAACCCCATCGGGGAGAAGATCCTCTCGACCAAGCCCGAGGTCGTGGACGCCGTCATCGCCGGCCTGCTCGCCGCCGGCGTCAGGAAAGAGAACATCATCGTCTGGGACAGGCGCCACTTCGAGCTCCTCGAGGCCGGGCTCGGGCCCGAGCGCTTCCCGGGGATCCGGGTCATGGGCACGGAGATGAAGGGGCCGAACGGCGGGTTCTACGACGACAAGGGCGAGCTCTGGGCCAAAGACAACATCGACCGCGAGAGCCTGCCCTACGTCGCCGAGGTCGAGGAGAAGTACGACAAGGAGCTCATGGGCTACATGCTCAACGAGGGCAAGAGCTCGTATTTC
Source organism: Candidatus Aminicenantota bacterium (assembly GCA_963807525.1). GTDB lineage: Bacteria > Acidobacteriota > Aminicenantia > Aminicenantales > Saccharicenantaceae > RBG-16-66-30. The sequence continues at coordinate 200,986 of CAWECI010000008.1, forward strand.
TCGAGGATCGTCACCTCGACCGTGACCAAGATCGTCAACGTCCCCATCCTCAAGAACACCGGGGCGACCACGACCTGCTGCCTCAAAAACCTGTCCTACGGCTCGATCAGCAACACCTCGCGCCTGCACAAGCTCTGGATGAAGTCGGTCGTCGAGCCGGTGGCCTTCCCGGTCCTGCGGGACAAGGTCGTCCTCAACGTCGTCGACGGGCTCCAGGCCTGCTACGACGGCGGCCCGGGGGCCAACCCCAAGTTCATCTACGACGCCAACCTGCTCCTCTTCGGCACCGATCCGGTGGCCATCGACTCCGTGGCCCACGACATCATCGTCAGGGAGCGCATGGCCCGCGGCACGCAGCAGATCGACAGCAGGGCCAGGACCGGCGCGTTCCTGTACATCGCCGAGAGCCTGGGGCTGGGCATCGCGGCGAGGGAGAGGATCACGATCGACGAGGTGACGCTCGCCTAAGGCTTGCATTGGACCCGGCGCCGGCACCGTCTCCTATCATGAGATCGACCCCGCGACGGTCGCTTCTTGTCGATGCTCGCCATCGCCCGCATCACGCCATAGCCTGACGACGTCAGCGGAGGCCCGCCGGCCTTCTGCCTTGCGGGCTCCCCGTCGCTGGGCTATGATGGGGGTGCGAAAGGATCCCCCAGGCTCCAGAGGAGGCTCTCTCATGAAGACGACCTGGCTCAGGCTCATCGTGCTCGTCCTGGCGGCCGCCGTCTGCGCCGCCTGCGAGCAGGAAGCAGGCGGGACCGCCTACGACTACTACGTCTTTGTGACCCTGGCCGGCACCGGGAAGGTCGCCTCGTTCTCCATGGACTCGGGCAACGGCCGGCTGACCGAGGTCACCGGGTCGCCGTACGCCGCCGGGACCGAGCCGCAGTCAGTCGCGGCGGTCACGGTCAACACCTCGGACGTCGATGTTTTGGGCCACTACGTCTACGTGGCCAATTATTTCTCGGACAGCATCTCGGCCTACGCCATTGACGCCGCGACCGGCGCGCTGTCCGCGGTCGCAGGCTCGCCGTTCTCGGCCGGGCTGGGGCCCTTCGCCCTGACGGTCGAGCCGTCGGGCAAGTTCGCCTACGTGGCCAACGCGGACGGCGGCAACATCTGGCCGTATTCGATCGATCCGGACACCGGGGCCCTGTCCCCGTTCGGCACGCTGGCGGCGGCCGCCGGCCTCCATCCGAGCGCCGTGGCGGCCGACCCGGCGGGCGCGTTCGTTTACGCGGCCAACGAGTATTCCGGCAACATCGCCGTCTATGCCATCAACGCCGGCTCGGGGGAGCTCGCGGCCATCCCGACTTCCCCGTTCGGGACGGGCGGCTATCCCCGGTCGGTCGCCGTCGCCCCGAACGGCAAGTTCGCCTACGCCGCCAACACGACCACGAGGAACGTCGCATCCTTCGCGGTCGACACGGCGACGGGGGCCCTGGCGGTCGTCGCCGGCTCGCCCTACACCGCGGGCAACAACGCCGCGGCCGTGGCGATCGACCCTGCAAGCAAGTTCGTTTACGTCGTCAACACGGACGGCAGCACCATTTCGGCCTACGAGATCAACCAGGACACCGGCGCGCTGACGGCGGTTTCGGGCTCGCCGTTCGCCACGGGCGCGGCTCCGGTGTCCGTGGCCGTCGATCCGTCGGGCCAGTACCTCTTTGTCGCGAATTACTGGGGCGACAGCATCTCAGCCTTTTCGATCGACTCGGTGACCGGAGCATTGACGGAAATGAACCAATCGCCGTTCACGGTGGCGGACGGCGCTCATCCCTCCAGCCTCGCGGCCATCCGGATCGCCCGATAGGGCCTCAGCGGGCGAAATGCCCCCGCGCCGTGATCGCGGCCCGGACCTGGGAGCCGGGGTCGTCGGGCGCGACGGCCCTCACCGAGAGCCTGTTGACGACCCAGAGACTCGGGAGCTCGGCCAAGCCGTCGAGATAACGGCCCAGAGAGCGGAAGCCGCCGGCGACCTCGATCGCGACCGGCAGCTCGGCGGTGAATTCCCCGGAGACCTCGGCGCCGGGCGCGAACTTGGTCATCTGAAGACCGGCGTCCAGGGCCAGGCTTTGGAGTTCGCGGAGCATCCCGGAGATGTCGCGGCGGGCCGGCAGGTTCTTCTCGAGATCCTTGAGCCGGTCCGCCGGAGAGGCGCCGGCCGGGGCGGCCTCGGGCGCGGCTTCGAGGAGCGCGATCTCGAATGTGAATTCCTGGGCTTCCCGGCCCCGGACGGTTTTCATGACCGAGCCGCCGAGCGCCATGTTCGTGAACGAAGGGTTCTCGCCGAGGCGCGTGACATAGTCGGCCAGGAGGTTGTTGGTGGCGGCCATTCCTTTGACCTGGATCTTCCCCGCGTCATCGTAGGCGACCTCGGTCAGCCAGACGCGGCCCGGGAGGGCCGAGGTGAGGGCCGCGAGGGCATGCCCGGCCTCGCCGCGTCGCGCCCAGAAGCCCCTCGAGGTATTCGACCTTGCGTTCGACGAGGGCCGCTTCGTCTTTGCCGGAAGGCGATCCGGACGAGGGCGGTCCCGACTTGCAGGCGGGGATGAGGAGCAGGCCGGCGGCCATCAGGGCCAGAGGAAATCTGCGATAGGCCATGGTCACCTCCTTCTTTTCTGGTTTTATTTTAGTCGCTCGGCCGGGCAAAATCGACCCTGACTGCAACCTTCTTCCCCTGGTGGCCGTCATAAACAATAGGCGGGCTTGACTATGCCACCCCCCGAACCTATATTGTCGACAAAAGCATAGCCACCCTCGGCCATGGTATGAAGGAGGGATCATGAGAAAGTCCTGTTTCCTACCTTTGTTCCTGGGGCTCGTCCTCGTCCTTTTCGTCGTCTCGCCCGCTTCAGCCCAAGGCAAGTCCGTGACCATCCCCAAGGGGACGAAGGTCCAGAAGCTCGGGCCGGGCAACTTCAAGCTGACGACGCCCAGCGGCACCGTCTTCTCCATCACGGCTTATAAGAAGCCCGGGAATGCCCAGGCGGGGGCCATCCTCGGCGACTGCGGGATCTACGACGCCAAGGGTAAGCTGGTCGCGACGGGCGGCAACGCGATCTTGAAGGGCGGTCCCACGGCGCTCGCCGGCGGGCCGGGCAAGGCTCTGAAGGATATCCCGGCCACAGAATACATCAAGATCGACGATGAAGTGACCTGGCTGCCGGCCACGATCCAATTCCCGTCGATCCGTGTCTTCGACCACCTCGAGTTCCAGAAGCTCAGCCCCCAACCGGACCCGCCCGGCAAGGTCCGCTGATCCGAGATCGAGAGGGCTTCGGCCGGGGTTCTTGGGGGGTTCCGGCGTTCGGTTCGTCCCCTTATCGCAGGTAGCCCAGCGAGCGGAGGCGTTCGGCCTCTTCCGGCGTCATGGCGATGCGGCCGGCCCGGGTGAACCGGGGCGCCAGAGCCAGCTCATCCTTCCACAGTCGCCCGAGCATCCTCGAATACTTGGCCACGAGATCCGGCCGTTCGTCATTGATGCACTTGAGAGCGTGCGGATCCGATCGGACATCGAAAACGAGGAGCGGCGAAGGGCGGCGGAGATCGCGCCGGCTTCTTTTCCCTTCCGGCCGGGGATCGATCCGCAGCGAGGCGCCGTAGCGGCCGTCGACGACCTCGATCGACCCGAAGAGAGCAGCGCCGTCGGAATAGAACTCGTCGAAAATGACCGGGCGCGCCTTCCAGCCGCTTTTCCCGAGAAGCAGCGGGGCCAGGGAGCGGCCCTGGGCGACCTTGAGAGGAGGCAGGCCGGCCAGGTCGAGGATCGTCGGGAGGAGGTCGATCAGGGATACCTGCTCGGCCAGGCGGCGGCCCGCCGGGATCTTGCCGGGCCAGACGAAGATCATCGGGATGCGGGATTTCTGCGAGGCCAGAACCGGCGTTTCCCATGGCGGCGCCTCGGGGTCGGAAAATGGGAGCCCGGCCGCCACGTGGGAGTGGTCGGCGGCGACGATGAACAGCGTCCGTCCCCACTCGCCCCGGGCCTTGAGCCGCTCGACCAGCCGGCCGATCGATCTGTCCTGGAAGGCCATGCACTCGTCGTAAAGGTCCCCGGCGGCCTTGATGAGGCGGGCCCGGGCGGCTTTGTCCGACGGCGCTTCGGGCGGTCCATCGAAGGCCGGATATTCCTCGATGGGCAGCCGGAGCGCGCCCAAGCGGTCTCCGGCCTTCCAGGGACGGTGGACATCCGTGCTTTGGAAATGGACCCAGTACGGCTCGGCGGGTCGAGCCTCCCGCGAGCTCCAGAAAGCTCTGTTGAGGTCGGCCGAGGACGGGCGTGACGACACGGCCTCCGTGTCCCGCATGACATCGACACCCCTGTCCAGGCCGCTGATCCGGCCGCAGTAGGGATTCGATGTCAGGACTTCGGTCGAATAGCCGGCCCGGCGCATCCGCTCGGCCATGGTTTCCGTGCGGGAGGGAAGCACATCCGTCGCCGACCGGTATCCGCCGAGAACGCTGCTTTGGAGGGACGTCATGAACGAGGGCACGGACGTCTTCGTGAACGAGGAGTTGCTGTAGGCGTGATCGAAGACGGCGCCCTCCGCCGCCAGCCGCTCGAGGAAGGGTGTCGTCCTGCGCTCGTAGCCGTAGACGCTCATGCGCTCCGCGGCGGCGCCGTCGATGATGTAGAGAATGACGTCTGGCTTCGGGTCCCGGGGGCTGGCCTGCGGATGGCCGCACCCGAAGGCCGCGATCAGGCAGAGAGCCGCGAAGGCGGCAGGCGGTCCCTGTTCGAGCGTACTCACGGCGTCCGCTTCTTCAGCGCCGCGAGCGGCAGCCGCCAGATGCCGGCGCCGTCCGTCGCGGCCAGGACCCCGTCCTTCTCGAACAGGAATTGATTGATCGGCTCCGCGCTCCATCGGCCGGGCCAATCCGGCGTCCAGGTCGTTCCTCCGTCGGTCGAGAGAAAGAGGCCCAGGCTGTACCGTCCGCCTTTCGTATAAGTGTTTTCGAGCGAGGCCACGAATCCGGAGCCGCCGGCCGCCAGGAGGCCGACCCTGAACTCTTCCGGCAATCCCTCGGTGGCCGCCTTCCAGCTCCCGCCTTTGTCCCGGGAAACCAGGATGGCGAATTTGGCGTAGAGGTCGGAGAGCGCTATCACGTCCTTTTCAGTCCGGGCGCTGTCCTCGTCCCTGGGATAGATGCCGGCCAGGAGGACATTTCCGTCCGTCGCCAGAGATGCCACATGCCTGCCCGAGTAGGTGCCCATGGCGGCCGGCTTCCAGGTCCCGCCTCCGTCCCTCGAGACAAAGAGGCCGCCGGAGCCGCCGGCGAAAAGGGATTCGCCGATCCGGGCAAAACATTCGATCGCCCACGAATAGGACGGCGGAGGAACGATCCTCGACCAGGTCCGGCCGCGGTCTTCCGTCAAGAGGAGCCCGTCGTCAGTACCGGCCAGGACACGGGTCCCGACGGTCTCGAAACAGTACACACCGAGCCGGTTTCCGCTATCTTCCCCGCTTTCCTCTGGCTCTTCGTCCCCGATCGGGGCCTTCTGCGCCGGGCCGACCGGCGACCAGGTCCGCCCGCGGTCGTCCGAGAGAAAAAGGCCGCTATTCGTACCGGCGATCAGGTTCGATCCGGCGACTGTGAGACAAGAGATCGTCGTCTCTTCCGGAAGCGCCAGTTCGAGGGGTCCCCAACCGGCGTTCCCCTCCTCCTGCACAAAGAGGCGCCCGGTCTGGCCCCATGCCCTGACGGCCGTGAAGAGACCTGTTCCCATCCGAACGAAGGCCGAGATCTTCGCCTGGCTGGGAAAGCCGGTCTCGACCGGGGCCCAGCTCGCCCCGGCATCTTCGGACCGGAAGAGGCCCGACGCCGAGACCCCGGCATAGAGGGATGTCCCGACGGCCGCGAAGCAGGAGATCTCGAGATCAGCCGTGGCCGGACCGATCTTGATCTCCCTCCAGGCCGCGCCGGAGTCCGCCGAAAGATAGCCCTTGCCGTCGACCACGGCCAGGAGGTCCCCGCCGCTGGCGGCGAAAAAGCTGAGCTCCGCGTCCGGGGCCCATCCCGTCTCGACCTCTGTCCAAGCCGAGCCGCCGTCCTTGTAGACGAAGATCCCGTGCCCGCCCGCCAAGAACAAGCTCTGCCCGACCGCGGCCAGCATCCCTCCGCCGGAGTCTTCGGGCGGCTCCGGATCCATGGCCGTCCAGGTCACGCCGCAGTCCGTGGACCGGTAGAGATCATTCCATCCGCCCCTCGCATAGAGAGACTGTCCGATCGCGGCCAGGGCCCGGATATCTTCGTATTCGGGCTGTTCCGTCAGAGCCACCTGCCAATGGGCCCCGCGGTCCGCGGACCTGAAGACCCCGCCTGCCAAGAGGCCGCAATAAAGGACGGAGCCGGAATCGAGCAGGCATGTGACGCCCGCATTGTCAGGCAGCCCGGCGGATAGGGCCGTCCAGCTGGCGCCGTTATCTCTCGAGAGATAAAGCGCCCCGCCGGCGAGGGCGAAAAGATCCGCTCCGCTCACATAAAGTTCGTTGATCCGGGCGGCCCCGAGGACGGCCGAGCCGGGCTCCCGGGCCGGGACCCAGCTGCTGCCGGCGTCGGTCGAGACGAAGATCCCGAAAGCGGTGCCCGCGAAGAGATGACCGCCGTTCGCGGCCAGAGCGGATACGTAGCAGCCGCCGGGCCCGCCGAAGTTCGCCCATTGGGCCGGAGAGGATAGAGGGAAGGCCAGGAAGATCCCCAGGCAGCCCAGCTGGACCGCAGGGCGGACTCTCACGATGGTCGCCTCCCCCCGGAAGCCGCGCGAGATATCCTCTCGCCGGCCTCATCCTAGACCCGTGCTCGGGAGATTGTCAATGCCGGGAAGAAGCCGGAGCGAGCTCGATGTCAGCGCTAGATATAGTCCTTCAGCCCCGGCCAGACGTCCTGGAGCCTGACCTTCAAGCCGCGGCAGAGGAAGATCGGGAGGTCGTTCTCGTAAGGCATGCCGTACCGGTTCGAGTGGCGGGCCACCTCGGTCACCTCGCGATAGGCATGGCGGTGATCCCCGGCCTTGCCGCCGATGACGATCATGACCTCTCCCCGCCCCGGCACGACGCCCCAGAGCCAATAGCTGTTGTGGCCGCTCGCCGCCCAGGGCAGGTCGTACGTCCGGCCCAGCACGTTGATCGCCGAAGCCTCGCCGTAGTTTTGGGCGAAGATGCCGCAGACGGCCCGGTCGGCTTCGCTCAGGCCCTGATAGACAGTGGCCACTTCCTTCGTCAATTCTTCCCAGCCGAACTGGTCGGCGAAATGCTGGGGCAATAGGCCCATTTCGTGGCGCTCATCGGTCGAGGCCTGGATCCCCAGGCGTTGGCCGTAGGCGACCAGCCGATCCACGGAGAGGACCGGGACGGCGAACGGCGAGACGGCCGCGCCGACGACGACGATCAGGATGAGCAAAGCCGGGACGAGCCAGCGGCGGCCCGGCCGGGCCGACCAGCGTTCGAGGGCCACCGCGCCGCCGGCCAACATGACCGGATAAACGGACGCGAGGTAATAAGCCTTGCCGCCCGAGAGAGCGAAGAACGCGAACAGGACAAGATAGGCCCAGCCAAAGGCCCGGACCGGTTTCGCGGCCCGGCCGAGCAGGAAATAGACCAGCCCGATCGCCGCGACCAGGAAGGCGAAAGGCAGGATCTGCAGGACCTGCGAGCCAAGGAACTGGAGTGGCGAGAGAATCACGTTCTTGTGGGCGATGGCGTTGCGGTTGAGCTCGACGAACGGCAGGCCGTGGCGGACCTGCCAGACCAGGTTGGGCAGGATGATGATCGCCGCGACCGCGGCGCCGGCCCACATCCAGCCGCTGCGGAGCTGCGCCCGGGCCGCGCTCAGGACAAAGCCGACCCCGAGGGCGGCGACAAAGAACGCGACCGAGTATTTGTTCTGGAGGCCGAGCCCGACGGCGAGCCCCAAGGCCGGCCAGAGCTTCGGCCGGCCGTCCTTCAGGATAAGGGTCAGGAGATAGGCCGCCAGCGTCCAGAACAGGACGTCCAAGGCGTTGGTGGTCAGGAGGTATCCGAAGTTCAGGAGGGTGGGCGAACAGAGGACGGCTACGGCGGCCAGGACCTGGGCCCGGCGGCCGCCGCCGAGCTTGCGGGCGATGAGCCCGGCTAGCACGACCGTCGCCGCCCCGGCCAGGGCCGGAAAGAGGCGCAGGCCCAGGAGTGAGCCGCCGAACAGGAGACGCGAGGCCCGGGCCAGCAGGGGCGTCAACGGCGGGTGGTCGACGTACCCGAAGGCCAGCCGCTGGCCGCAAACGATGTAGTAGAGCTCGTCGCGGAAGAAGCCGTACCTCGCGTTGACGAGAAGGTGGATCAGGATGTCGGCGGTCCCGAGATAAACGAGGACGGCCGTTTCGCCGAGGAGCTTGATCCCGGGCCCTGGTCTTCTCATGGCCTCTGACCGCCGATCGCGGGGCCTCTCGGGCCCGCGGCCATAGCTTAACGCAGGTCCATCTGCCGGCGCAAGCGGCAAGGGACGGCGTTTGCCACGGAAGCGTGGCTCCGCTATGATGGTTCTGGGGGTGAAATCAGCAGATTTGCCCCCGCTGTCTATCAAGGAGGGGTCATGAAGAAAGGAATTCTGGGACTCGGACTCATCATCCTGGGTGCGTCGGCCACGGCGCTCTCTCTCGCGGTCCCCGCGGCCGCGCAAGGCAAGCCGAGCATCGCCGTCATGAAGTTCACGGTGTCCGCCGGCTCCGGGTACAACTATTGGCATAGCGCCAGCTGGGATTTGGGTTCGGGGATGGCCGAGATGACGACCACGGCTCTTCTCGATAGCGGGAAGTTCAAGGTCCTCGAGCGTCAGCAGATCGAGGGCGTCCTCGGAGAGCAGAACCTGGGCGACAGCGGCCGTGTGGACCCGGCCACGGCGGCCAAGATCGGCAAGATCCTGGGGGCCCAATTTCTCCTCTACGGGACGGTCGACGAGTTCGAGTATTCAGCGGCCGGCGAGGGGGGCGGCGTCCGTATCGGCGTCATCCGCGTCCGCGGCGGCGAGGCCAAGGCCCACATCGGGATGGACGTCAGGGTCGTCAATGCGGTCACGGGAGAGATCGTCTTCTCGACCCGCTCCACGGCCGACGCTTCGAGGGGCGGATTCAAGGTCGGCTATTCCGGCTCGGACTTCGGCGCCGATGCCGGCACATTCCAGAAAACGCCGCTCGGCGAGGCGACAAGGCGAGCCATCGAGACCGCCGTCAGCAAGATACCCGGCCAGTTCGCGGTCGAGGCGCCCACGCCGGTGTCCTGGTCCGGCCAGCTCATCGTCGCCGAAGGCGGGGCCCTGGTCATCAAGGCCGGGACCAAGGACGGCCTGAAGGCGGGCGATATCCTGACGGTCTATAGGCCCAAGACGGTGACCGCCGGCGGTGAGGCGCTGGTCGTCGGAGAGGACAAGATCGGCAAGATCCGGCTGACCTCGGTCGGAGAATCCGCTTCGTCGGCCGAAATCGTCGAGGGCACGGGCTTCAAGACCGGCGATACCGTCAAGACCGGCGGGGGCGGGGCCGCCTAGCCTGGATTATTCACGAGCCGAGGCGGCTGCAGATGCGAGGCGTCAAAGGGTGAAGCTGTACTCGGAGTACTGCGAGCCCTTTGCAACGAAGCAGATGCCGCCGAATCGGCTTGCCCAGAGGGTAAAAACGCCGGTCTTGGATGTTTTGAGTTTAAGGAGAAAATAGGCGTTTTTATGAATAGTCCAGGTTAGCGCTTCTCCGGATAGAGCGTGACCTGGACGTAGCGTTTGGTGTTGAAGAACGCCTTGGCCGCCGCCTTGACCGACTTGGGGGTCAGGAGCTTGAGCGACTCGGGGAAGCGGACGATCGCGGCCGGGTCGGTGCCGATCCGGTAGCTTTCGGTCAGCCGGTTCAGCCACCACTCGTTCTCGCGGCTGGCCGTCTCGTAATCGCGGGACTCGGCCAGCCGGTCCTCGTCGACCTCCTTCACGGTCGGGCCCTTCTTCTGGAGCTTCTTGATCTCGCCGAAGATGGCCTTACTCATCTCGTCCATGCGGGCCGGGTCGGTGCCGAGATCGATCGACATCCGGAACTCTTCGGTCGGGATCCGTCCATAGGACGGCCGGACGCTGACGTCGTAGGTGCCGCTGAGCTTCTCGCGCAGGAGCTTGCGCAGCCGGGTCTCCAGGATCGAGGCGGCCGCCCGGATGCTGATGCGGTCCGCCGGATCGTCCCGGAAGGGCCCGGAAAAGACGATGGCCGTCAGGCTCTTGGGCTCGACGCCCTTCTCGACGACCTTCTTGACCACGCCTTCCGGCGGCGGCACACGCCAGTTCCTCCAGGTCTCCTGACGGTGGGTCGAGGGCAGGGAGGCCAGGTAGCGGTCGACGAGCGGCTCGATCTTGGCCGGGTCCAGGTTGCCGACCAGGATGAACGTGAAATCGCTGGCGTCGGCGAAGCGGTCGCGATAGAAGGCCAGCGATTTCTGGAGGTCCATCTGCGGGATCTCGTCGACGGTCATGGGCCGGAAGCGGGGCTGGTCGCGCTGGAGCGTCGTCCGCAGCGTGTCCGAGAAGACGGTCTCCGGGCTCTTGGTCCGGTTCTCGAGGTAGGTCTTGATCTGGGATTTGAGAACGTCGAAGACGACCGGGTCGGGCCGGGGGGCGGTGAACGTCAGATAGGCGAGCTCGAAGAGCGATTCGGCGTCCTTGGCCGAAGCGCTCCCGGACAGGCCTTCCTCGAGCTCCTCGATCATCGGCCGGATGGTGACTTCCTTGCCGGCCATTTTCTTTTCGAGATCGACGGAGCTGAAGGCGCCGAGGCCGCCGGCCGGAATGACCTGGTCGGCGGTGTTGGCCGGAATGAGGTTCCGGTCGTCGGCGAGCGAGATGCCGCCGGGGCTGGTGGCCCGGATCAAAATCTCGTCCTCTTTGAACGTCGTCGGCTTCAGGAGGACCTTGGCGCCGTTCGAGAGCGTCCATTCGGTCGCCCCGATCGCCGGGATCTCGCGCCGGGACACGACCGAGCCGGGCTGCGGCTCCTGGGGGACGAGGGGGGCTTCGGTCAGCTTGTCTTCGTAGGCCGTGAGCGGCTCGCTCTTGACCGCCTCGAGGACGGCCCGGAGCTCCGCCTCGGTCGGCACCGGGATGCCCGGCTTCTCCGGCAGGCTGGCCATGACCACGCGGTTCCGGTCGGTCATCCACTCGCGGGCCAGGGCGTTGATCTCGTCAAGCGTGATGCCGGGCATGAAATGCTTGTGCAGGTCGTATTCGTACTGGATGCCGGGCGTCGGCTCGCCTTGGAGATAGGCCCGGGAGAACTCTTCGGCGAAGGCGTTGGAATCCTCGGTCTCCTTCTCGACCAAGGCCCGCTCGAAGTAGCGCACGGCGCTGGCCTTGCGGCGCTCGAGCTCCGTCGCCGTGAAGCCGAAGCGGGCCACCCGCTCCCCTTCCGTGTAGAGGGCCCGGAGGCCGCGGGGGATGCCGCCGTCGCCGACCAGGGCCGACAGGACATAGACGTCCTTGGAGCCGACGAAGCGGCCGCGGTTGGACACGGCGCCGAGGAACGGCGGTTCGGGCTTCTGGGCGATCTCGGTCAGACGGTCGTTGAGCATGTCGTTGAACAGCCGTTCGACCAGCATGCGGCGATAGGCCCCGACCGTGCTCTGATCGGCGGCCGGGAGCTTGTGATAGACGGACACGAGGCTCTGCGAGGCCTCCTTGTCGGCGGCGATGGCAAAGAGCGTGCCGTCGTGGTCGGGCACGGGATAAGACGGGAGCGGCACGGCATTGGCCGGGGTCACGAGGGGCCCGAAATGCCTCTTGATCTGGTCCTCGACGGCCGCCTTGTCGAAGTCGCCCACGGCGATGACGGCCATGAGGTCGGGCCGGTACCAGGTCCGGTAGAAGCGCCTCAGGGTGTCGTAGGCGAAGGTCTCGATGATCTCTTTCTTGCCGTCGGGCAGGCGCTCGGCGTAGCGGGAGCCCCGGAGGAGGATGGGGATCTGCTTGTCCCGGATGCGCGTATCGGCGCCCTGGCCGAGGCGCCACTCCTCGACGATGATGCCCCGCTCCTTGTCGATGGCCTTGGGCTCGAAGGTCACGTTGTGGGCCCAATCCTCGAGGATGAGGAAGGCGTTGTCCATGATCGGGGCGGAGTCGGTCGGGATCTGGAGCAGGAAGATGGTGTCGTCGAAGCTGGTGAAGGCGTTGAGGTCGGAGCCGAAGCGCATGCCGATCGATTCCATGAAGTCGACCAGCTTCTGCTGCGGGAAATGGGTCGTGCCGTTGAAGCACAGGTGCTCGACGACGTGGGCCAGGCCGCGCTGGTCCTCGTCCTCGAGGACGGAGCCGGCCTTGACGATCAGGCGGAGCTCGGCCCGGTTCTTGGGCTCGTGGTTCTCGCGGATCCAGTAGCGGAGCCCGTTCGGGAGCCGGCCGACGGTGATCCGGGGATCGACCGGGATCGTCTGGTCGAGGGCGTACCTGTCGGCCTGGGGGGCTTGGACCGCCGGGGCCTGGGCGATGGCCGGTGCGGCCGGGAGAGAGGCAGGCCGGGCCGCGAGAGGCGACAGGGTCAGTATGGCCAGAAGGGCGAAAAGGGAGGTTTTGCGCGGGTTTTTCATCCCCTCTATCATAAACGATTCAGGGGATTATGCCAGCCGGGGCGGGTGAACGGTCTCTTTTCGCTAGAAGAACCAAGTCAGGCCGGCTTGGACCGTGAAGGTGCTCGTCGCGGAGCGTTCGGGCGTAAAGGAATATTCGTTCCCTACGACGATAATGGAGCCCTTTTTCAAATATTCGGCTTGGCCGCCGGCCATATAGCGGGCTTTGAGCTCGAGGAAGGCCCCCCTGCCCGCGATATCGGCATCGGTCCCTGACCACTTCCACAGGCGGAAGCTTATTCCGGCTCCGACCCCGGCCGTCCAGGTCCAATCGTCGAAGTTCGTTTCCGAGGCTAACGTCCCGTCGTCATCGTCACCGCCGCCGATCGCCGATTCTGTCCAGAGGTAGCCGACGCCGGCAAGAGCTTCAACGAAGCTCGTCACCCTGCCCCTCAGCGGCTGAAGTCTCAGGAGCAACAGGCCTTGGCCGATGCTGTTGGTCGTATCGACTTTCACGCCGACCTCGGGGATCCCCTCGAGGTACTCCACACGACGGCTGTGGCCGTATTCGGAATACGAGAACTCGACACCGACGAGAAGGGGCCCGGCCCCGATCCGCCTTGCATAATACCCCGCCAAGCCGTAGCCCTCCTGGCTGACGTGATCATTGAAGGCCCCGGTCGGGAAGAGCCCGCCCAACGAGAAGCCGGCCAGGCCTCGGGTCCGGAGGGACTGCCCGAGCGCTGGCCGGGCGGCGAATAGGAGAAAAATGGCCGCCAAACCGATCCAAACGAGCCGTTCCGGCATCTTCATGGTCTTTCTCATTTCGACCCCTCCTTCTTCTCCTTGCCGCCAGGCGTTTCGTAGCAGTTGACGCTCCGGAGGAAGAGCGTCCGGACCATCCCTTCTTTTGGCGGCGGGAGCGCATAGGTGACCTCGGCGGGCGGGTCCCCGGGCGCCAGGCGCAGGGTGCGGCTGTCCGCGGCGGAGATGGCGGCCAGGACCTCTGACCCGTCCGGTCCGTCCACGGCTTCGGCGGCGACCTCCACGGGCTCCAGGGTGACTTCGGGACTGAAATCGAGGGCCAGCCGGTCGATGAGCCAGTACCCTGTGGGGGGCGCGAGCCTGATCCAGACCGTGTCCCCTATGACGTCGCTCAGATCGAGATCATAGATCAGGTCAAAATCAGGGAGCGGGCCCGGGGTGAAGATCACCTGGGCCGTTTGCCAGCCGTTGAAGGTCTGCAGCTCGACGCGGAGGCCTCGATATTCCCAAGGCTGGTAGGTCAAAGAAGGCTTCCCGCCGGCAGGGACCTTGGGGGTCGGGCCCGCCGCGGGCTTCCCCTTGAGAGCCTTGGCCGCCGCGGTCTGAGCTTCCCGGGTCCATTCGGCCGGCCAGGAGGAAGTAGCAGCGCTGACGATCAGCTTGGCTCGCCGGGCCCACTTGGGCCTGGGGAACGAGAGCGTCAGCCTGTCCCTTGCTCCCGCTGGCATGTCGGCCGCCGGACCTGCCACCGGAGACCGCCAAAGGACTTCGTCTTTGGCCGTGACGAGCTCCCGGATATCCTGCCCGGAGGAATCCACAGCCTCGGCGGGCGGGACCGGCACGGGGAGGGCCCGCACCGCCCCGAGGATATCGGGCGCGATGGCCAGCCCCGGATCATGATCGACGACGACGAGCTTGGCCTCGTCGATGCCGAGCGGGGCGTTGGACGTGTTCTCGAGCCGCAGGCGCAGCTTCCCGTCTTCTTCGGGCCGAGCCTCGACGGTCGTCCACTCCTTCGTCCAGAACTCGATGTCCCCGGCCGCATTCGGCGTCGCGGCCATCCCTAGCAGCTGCCGATTGGACTTCCGCAGCCCCGACCCCGCGGGCGCGTCGGCCAGACCGTCGATGAGCCCGGAGACGATACCTTCCGTGAAGGTGGTGCCCGGTTCGTCATTATCATCATCATAGGTGACGACATCGAGGGCCACAGCCCCGACCAGGAGCACGGCCGCTCCGAGCGTACCCAGAATGGACGCTCCGGTATTGGTCACCCGGACCCTGGCCCTGGTCACCTCGTCCAGGGGCACGGCGACGGGCTTGATCGTCTCGCACCGGACTCGGTCCTCGACGTGTCGGCTGGCCGCCACCTGGAAACGGCTGCCGTCGGTCAGCACGATGCGGGGCCTCGGCTGGGCCGGGATGACCGCCGAGATCTCGAACGGATCGAACGTATAGACGACGCGAAGGCTGCCGAGGACGACACCGTTCTTGACCTCCACGGGGTCCTTTTCCGAGAACGTGAAGGTCTCCTCGGCCGTCTGCACGCTCATGATCCGGCCTCGCCGGCCCTTGGCGGCCAGGGCCTTCCCGTCCATGTCCTTGAACTTATAGACCGCGCAGGCTGCCGCCAGGCAAGCTGCGGCCAGGCAGGCGATCAACCGAGCGGGCCTTTTCATGGTCGTTCCCCCTCGATCTCAGGTCGGCGGCGGTCTTCGGACCACCCCCGCCGATATCATGATAATCGGCCCGGCGCGGCCCGGTGTCAACGGGGCGTAAAGAATCCGTCAATTTTTCGTCAAGAAGCGGGGAGCGGCGGCAGGGATTTGAAAGAGCCCCGGCGTCGGCTTATACTAGCCCAATGCCGGCCGGGAGCAGCTCGCAGAAAAGGAGTTCTTGAATGAGACACTCGCATGCGGTGATCGTGATCCTCTTGGCGGCCCTGGCTTTCATGGCCGGGGGATGCTCCAAGAACGACAACGGCCCGAATCCCGGTCCGGTGGTCAATTCGCTCGAAGATATAGCCGCGCCTCCGGCCGGGACGGTCACGCTCCGGTCGGCGCTCGCAGCCGCCGGTTCGGGAGAGACCATCACGTTCGACGATTCGCTGGACGGCCAGGCCATCGTCCTGACGACCGTCGGCGAAGCCCATTCGACGCTGGGAGGCGAGGTCTATGTCAACAACGCGTTCTCCGGCTACCAGGAGCGGGACTACGGCAAGTCGGCCCTCTACGCCCACAAGAACGTGTCGATCGACGCCTCGGCGCTGACGCACGGCATCACGGTCCAATGGGGCGGCGGCGATACGACCCACGCCCGCGTCCTAGCCGTTTACGGCGACCTGGCCATGAAGAACGTGACCGTCAGCGGCGGCTACAGCGTTTCGGAGGCGAGGGACGATACGGTCCAGACGTACACCCTCTCCCGGGGCGGCGGGCTGGCGATCTGGGGCACGGCGACCTTGACCGGCTGCACCATCACCGGCAACACCTGCCTCGGCGAGGACACGGCGGCCCGGGACCGCGGGACGTACGGCGGCGGGATCTACGCGGACGGCCTCGACCTCGAGGACTGCGTCATCAGCGGCAACCGGGTCAGCGCTTACGGCGCCGGGGGCGGCGGCATCTACTCGGTGGGCGGCGGCGAGCACATGAACGGCCAGGGCAACGATGCGATCCTGAGACGGTGCACGATCAGCGGCAACCGGGTGACGGCCCAGCACGCCTACGGCGGCGGCATCTTCACTCTCTCGGGCGGACCGACCAACCTGGCGACCATGTACCTGTTCGACTGCACGGTCGCCCGGAACGTCATCGAGGACCATCCGGCCTACGACAATGTCGGGCAGTGGTATAACCGCGGCGCCGGGATCTACATGGGCGGCGGTTCGCTCTGCCTCATCGGCTGCACGATCGCGGAGAACGCGATCAACGGCCAGTTGGCCTATTTCAGCGGCAAGCCCAACCTCGGCGGCGGCGGGGTCTGTGCGACGATCGGGAACGCCCACACCGTCGAGACCGTCTGGCTCCAGAACTCGATCGTGGTCGGCAACACGCTGAACGGCGCCGCGGAGGACTGGTTCGCCGGCTCGATCCTCGACTTCTACAGCCAGGGCTACAACCTGGTCGGCGTCGTCAACTTCGATTGGATCCTCGTGCCCGTGCCCGACTGGATGATGTCGAGCCGCAAGCACTGGCCGAAGACCGGGGACCATGACGGGGTCACGCTCGCGGAGGCGCTCGACGTCGGCGGCGCGCACTATCACGCCACGGCCGTCTCCGCGGGGACGGACGCCGGCGGCCCGGCCCTGCTGTGGTATCCGCCCGCCGCGCTGGCCGCGGACAAGATCCCGAACCAGGACTACAGCGTCAGCTACGTCGCGGCCGGGTACTCCGGGTTCGGCATCGCCACGGACGACTTCCTGAACCATGTCATCCTGCAGTGCCGGAGCCAGTACGCCGCGGAATTGGGGGCCGATTTCGGATCGGAGCTCGGCGACATGACCGGGGTCACCTGGTACGGGCCGGCCCGGACTTGGCCTTCGAACACCCAGAACACGGCCTGGATCAATTTCTGGCACAGCCTCGATACCGCGATCGGGAGCCGGCTCGGCATGGCCAAGCTCGGCGACGACTTCTGGGGGACGTTCCAGAGCGGCCAGCTGGGCGACCACGTCACGATCACCGTCGCGCGCCGGACGGCATCGTTCCATATGCAGGACGTCGACCAGCTCGGGACAGCCCGGCCGCGCAACGCCTTGGGCGACATCGGTGCGATCGAACGATAAGGCGGGCCGGGGCGGGAGCGGCGGGGCGTCCGGATGAGCATCCGCTCGGGACTGGCGGTCGCCGCCGTCGTTTTGGCCGCGTCCGGCTGCACGGGATACGAGGCCGTTCTGGCGGGCGGCAGCGTGTCGGCCGCCGGCGCGGCCGTGGACCCGCCGGTCCTGCGAGGCCTCGACGGCGTCCCGGGCTGGAAGCGCACGGGACCTCCGGAGCGGTACAGGAAGGACGGGCTCTACGGTTATATCGACGGCGGCGCCGAGATCGTCCTCCAGTACGGCTTCCGCGAGCTTTCGGTCTCCAGGTACAAGCCCGCGTCGGATGCCGCGCCGGCGCGGGAGACAAGCCTCGAGATCTACCGGATGACCTCGGCCGAGGCGGCCTTCGGGCTCTACTCGACCAAGCTCGAAGGGGGAGAAAAGGGCTGGCCGGGGCTCAAGCCGGACAACTGGGTCGGCAGAGGCCAGGCCAGCCTGGTCAAAGGCAAGTACCTGGTCAATGTCCTGGCCCCGGATTGCGGCGAAAAGGAGCTCGGGGAATTCCTGGCCGCGGTCGAGAGGAAGGTCCCGGGCCGAGGGACCTCGCGACCGAAGGAGCTGGCCTGGTTGCCGCCCCAAGGCCTGATCCCCTCGAGCTGGCACGTTATAAAGGGCCCACTGGCCGCCCAGAATGAATCGCCGTTCCTCGAAGGCGATTTCTGGAAGTTCGATGCGGATGCCGGGCGCCGGGACGCCACGACGGCCTTCTCGGCGAAATACGGCGCTCCCCCGGCGGTCTTCAAGCTGGTCGTCGCGCGGCTCGGCCCGGAGTGCCGCTCCGCGGACATCGACGCGGGTGTCCTGGCCATGTTCAAGGAGAGCCTTCGGAACGTTCGGCAGGCGAACGGTCTCCTCGAAGGCCAGAACGAGGTCGGCCGGTGGTTCCTCTTCGGCCGCGACGGTTCTCGGGTCGCGCTGGCCCTGGGCGGATCTGAGGAAGCGGAGGCCCGGAACCGCCTGGAAGCCGCCCTGTCACGCGGTCGGCGCTAGCCCGCCTCCGGCGGGACGATCCCCGCGGCCAACCTATTTGGACAGATGAGTCCCCTCTTCGACTTGAGACGCTTCGCCCCGACGGTCCGTCCTTATATTGTGGGACGGAGATCCAAATCCTATTGATATTATAGTACTATTTTGGTATCATTCTAATGCCCAGAAAGGTCAGGGAATTGATGCGAGAATTGGAATCGGCCGGGTTCGTCGACCGGGGCGGCCGAGGAAGTCACCGGAACTACCTTCATCCTCTGGGCGTCGGGGTGACGATCTCGGGCCGGCCCGGGGATGACGCGTTGCCCTATCAGATCAAGCTCGTAAAAAGAAAGATCGAGGAAGCACGAACATGAAGCCGCGGGACAGATACCTCAAGCTTGTGACCTGGTCGGAAGAGGACGGCCGGTACATCGGCTCGGTCCCTGGCTGGATCGACGAGTGCTGCCACGGGACCGACGAAGCGGAGGTCTACAAAGAGGTTTGCCGCGTCCTCGATGAGTGGATCGCCATCTATCGCAAAGAAGGACGGCCCTTGCCGCCGACGACAAACAGACCGTATTCCGGCCGTTTCGTGCTGCGCACGGGACCGGCCATGCACCGGGCGCTGGCCATGAAGGCTCTCTGTGAAGGCGAAAGCTTGAACACATTCGTCGTCAGGTCCCTGAAGAAGGCGGTGGGGCAGGCCTGACCCGGATGTTCTCCGGGTATGTCCGGTCGCTCCGGCTTGACACTCCGCGAGAAGTGAGAGCAAAATCGATCTGCGCATGCGCCAACGGAATCCCGCCCTTCCCGTCTTCCCCGTCGCCGCGACCCTCGCCGCCGCGATCGTCCTGGCCGGTCTTGCCCTGGTGATCCAGCCTGCGTGTTCCAAACCGGCGGGAAGGCCGAAAACGTTCCTCGTCGTGACCTTCGACACCGAGGATTACATCAGCCCCGGATCCGAGCACATCGACGACATCCCCAAGTGGCTGGCCGAGGCGATGACCGAGGAGGGCGTCACCGGCACGTTCTTCGTCATCGGCGAAAAGGCCCGCTCGCTCGAGAAGCGCGGCCGGCGCGACGTCATCGCGGCCATGGCCCGGCACGACATCGGCAGCCACACCAACTTCGGCTCGATCCACCCGACCGTCACGGAAGAGCTGGAGAAGGCCGGCTGGGACGACGGCGTCCGGCTCATGCTCGAACAGGAATCGGCCGGGATCAGGGAGCTCGCGCGCATCTTCGGCATCCCCGTCAGGACGTTGGCTCGGCACGGCGGGTCATACGGGCCCGAGCTGGTGGCCGCGCTCGGCCGGCTCGGGGCCGGCTATCAGGGCTCCCCGGCCAGCCTGCCAGGGCATGATGTCGTTTGGTTCTGCAACGCCCTCAACTTCAGCAACCAATATGCCGCCGGCTTCGACGACGCTTACTATCGGGACGATCTCTTCGAGCCGGCCTTCGCCAAGCTCAAGGCGGAGCTTCCGGAGGTCATCCGCAAGTCCCAGGTCATCGCCCTTTTCGGCGGGCACCCGACCAAGATCCGGGCCGAGGAGTTCTGGGACCTCAACTTCTACGGCGGCAAGAACACGCCGCCCGCCGAGTGGCGAATGCCCCGTCTCCGGCCGCAGGAGACGATGGCCACGGCCCGGAAGAACTTCCGCCGGATGATGCGCTGGATCGGAGACCGCGACGACATCGAGATCACGACCTATCGCGCGCTGATGGACGTCTACGGGAACCAACGGGAGACCATCACACGCCGGGACCTCCGGGACATGGCCCGGCGGGCCCTGCAGGAAAGAGCTCTCGCGCCAAGCGACGACTTCTCGCCGGCCGAGGCCTTCGCCGGGCTGGCCGGGTCGATCGCCGCGGCCGGGAGGGGCGACGGCCTTCCCGACGGGCTGGCCGCCGTGCACGCCCTGGGACCGAAAGAACGGCCGCTTGTCCGGCCCGAGACGCCCCGGGTGACGTACGCGGAGGCCCTGGCCCTGGCCGAGGCCGCGAGCGCCCACATCGCGGCCACGGGGACGCTGCCGCCGTCGCTGCAGACGGGGTCGGCGCGCATCGGCACGGGTTCGCTGTTCGCCCTTTTCTGCGATGTCTTCCTCGACCTCGACGGCGGACGGCCCAAGGCCTCCTATGATGTCCCCGCGTTCGAGGCTTATCCCCTGGGGAACGAAAAGAAGATCAGCGGAGAGATCGAAGGCTACAAGACCTGGCCGGTCCACCGCCCCGACCTCGACATGTCCCGCATCGTCGAGCTGACCAGGCTCCAGCTCTGGACCCTAAAGCCCGCCCACCGGCTGCGTTAGGCCCCGAGCATCGGGGCCGTCGTCGGAGGCGGGCGGCCGCGATCAGAACATCAGGCCGAGCGTGACGACCAAGGCGTTGTTCTTCATCGAGTTCTCGACGGCCGCGGTCAGGGTGGGCTCGGGACGGTTGTACACGTTGACCAGGCCGAGATAGTAACGGAGGTCGACGAGCCCCTTCATCTTGCCCACGGCCATTTCCGCGCCGAGGCCGAAGTCGAGCCCAAAGTCCGTGGACTTGAAATACGGCTTGATGCTCTCGTCATACTGGATCGTCCCGTCCAGGTACTCTTTTTCGCGGGCGCTCAGCAGGAAGGCGACAGCCGGCCCGGCGAAAACGACAGGCGTGATCTTGCCCATCGGCCGGAAGCTGTATTTCACCAGGACCGGGACCTGGAGATAGTTGAAGGACTGGGTATACGTGTAGATCACCATGCCGGACTCGGTCGCCTTCTCTCCGGTCGACAGGTAGTTGACCTCCGGCTGGATGGCCAGGTGCTTCGAAAGGCTGAAAGCTGCGAAAACGCCGAAGGTCGGTCTCAGCGCGACCTTGTCCGAGCCGAATTCGTAGCTCCAATTGACATTGGACAGGGACAGGCCGGCCTTGACCCCGAAGCTGGGGGTCGCCGACGCGAGCGGGGCCGCGATCAGGACAGCTAAGAGCAGGAAGGACGAGCAGGACAGAACGCGCTTTCTCATGTTGAACTCCTCGGACAGGTTGGGATCGAGCTTCGCGTCGGAAGCATTGGGCGAGAGGATACCCAGGCCCGGCGCGATTGTCAATCCGCCGGCGGAGTCTTGCGAGCATCCTCCCCGTCTCTTGGGTCCCGAAACCGGGCAGTCCTCAACATGAGGGAGACCCGGGATCGGGCCTCCCGGACTCACGACCCGCGATAAGGGTCCAGGATCAGAAAATGAGACCGACCGTGAGGCTGAGCCCCGAAGTCCTCATGGTGAAATCCGTGATCGCCGTCGGCAGGGCGCCGAGCGTGATCGCCGGCCTCTCATAGTTGTTGGTCAGGCCCAAGTGATAGCGCAGGTCGACCAGGCCCTTCATCTTGCCGACCGGGAACTCCCCGCCCGCGCCGAGGTCGAGCCCGATGTCCGTGCCCTTGAAGAAATCCTTGACGTCCTCGCCGTCTTCCTTGGCGCTCAGGAGGATGCCGAGCGTGGGCCCGCCGAACACGACGGGGACGAACTTGCCCGATTCCATGAGCCGATAGCGGACGAGCACGGGGATATGAAGATAGGTGAATGCCTCGACGTCGTTGCCCCCCGTGAAGCTCCACCATTCGCCCATCACAAGGTAGTCGACCTCGGGTTGGATGGCCAGCCGCGGGGTGAGGTTGACCAACGCGAAGGCGCCGAACGTCGGCCGGACGAGCCACTTCTCCGTCCCGTCGTCGTCGCTCCATCGGACGTTGGCGAATGACGCTCCCGCTTTGACCCCGAAGTTGAACGTGGTCGCCGCCTTGACCGGCGCGGCGATCAGGACGGCCAACAGCAGGACGGACGCGCAGACCAGCAAGCCTTTCCTCATGGTGCGTAGCTCCCCTCAGATTTAATTTGAGCTTCCCTCCGGAAGCGCTGGCGGCAGGATAAGCAGGATCAGGTCTCTTGTCAAGACCCTCGCCCCGGCGGCGGACGGAGGACCGGCTCCCGCAGGAGGCCCGGGGTCTAGCGCGAAGAGGTGAATTGCAGGGCCGCGGCGGCGTAGAGGCGGGCGGCGCCTAGAAGCTCCTCGACGGCGATGCTCTCCTCGGCCGAGTGGGCCAGCTTGAGCTCACCCGGCCCCCAGATGAGGGTCGGGATGCCCGCTTCCCGCGAGAGCAGGGCCCCGTCGGTCCAGGCCTTGAACACGGTCGGCGTGCTGTCGCGGCCCGCGCCGGAGAGCGCGGCCCGGGCGGCCCCGACCAGCGGATGCCCGGGGTCGATGACCAGCGGGCCGTGGAGCATGGTGGCCATGCCTTCGGGCATTCGGGCCAGCTCGGTCCGCAGACCGGGGCGGGCCGCCCGGACCTCGGCCAGCAGAGCTTCCAGCCCCCCGAAGACCTGTTCGATCGTCTCCGTCGAGACCCAGCGCCGGTCGACCTGCACCCGGCACTCGGCGGCGACCATGCTCGGCTGCTGGCCGCCGTGGATCGTGCCCAAGTTGATGGCCGAGGGGCCGAGGACAGGGTCGGGGTCCCGTTCAAGCCGCGGCATCAGCTCGTTCTCGACCAGTCCGACGAAATGGGCCGCCGCGGCGATGGCGTCGATACCCTCCTCGCGGACGCTGCCGTGAACGGCCTTGCCGTAGAAGCGCGCTTCGAGCCACTCCAGGCCCTTATGGCCGACGGCCACCCGGTTCTCGCTGGGCTCGCCGACGATGGCGCCGTCGGCCTTGAAGCCTCTCTTGATCAGCGCTTCCGCGCCGAGGCTCTCGAGCTCCTCGTCGATGACCGCGGCCAGGGTGACCCGCCCGGCGGGGAGGCCGCCGGAGGCCTGAAGGGCGGCCAGGGCGCCGGACATGGCCGCGAGGGCGCCCTTCATGTCGACGGTGCCGCGGCCGAACATGCGGCCGTTCTCGATCCGGGCCGAAAAGGGGTCGACGGCTCCCTCGTTCGGGGGAACGGTATCCGTATGGCCGCAGAGGAGGAGGTGGCGGCCCGGCGCCCGTCCTTCGAGCGTGGCGATGAGGTTGGGCCGGCCGGGCTGGACCTCGACGAGGGTCGTGCCGATGCCGCGGGCCCGGAGATACTCGTCGAGGGCCCCGACCGTCCCCCCCTCTTGCCTCGGTATGCCCTTGTGACTCGGGGCCCGGACCATCTTCTGCAGGAGCTCGATGATCCCCTTGTCGTCCATGGCGATCCTCCGTTCGGAAGTTCGTCGAAACTATATAGAAAGCTGGGCCCCCGTTCAAGATTCCCCATTGGTCTTGACGCGGCCTGGGGGGAGGTCTTTAATAGGAGCATCTTCCAGAAGGAGGCCCGTCCGTGATCAACAAGAAGAAAGCCAGCATCGCCGTCGCCGTCGTGGTCCTCCTGGCCGCCGCGGCGATCTTCATCATGTTCCGGAGCCAGGCCGCGTCCGCCCAGGTCGTTCCGGCCAAGCCGGCGCAGGCCGCCCAAGCGGGGGCCCCGGTCCAGCCGCGGCCCCAGCCCGCGCTTCTCGGCCAGCCGTTCGCCGACTTCACCTTGCCCGTATACCAGGGCGGGACGCTGACCCTGTCGTCCTTGCGCGGCAAGAACGTCCTTATGATCTTTCCGCGCGGCTGGGCGGCCGAGAACTACTGGTGTACGATCTGCAACTATCGCTACGTCGAGCTGGCCGAGCTCGAGAAGGCCCAGAAGCTCCAGGAGAAGTACAACGTCGCGATCCTGGTCGTCTTCCCCTATCCCCGCGATGTCGTCACGACTTGGCTCGAGGCCCTGCCAGGGCAGCTCGATTCGATCCGGACGACCAAGAACCCGGCCGACCCGTCCAAGCTGGACGAGCGCGGCAAGACCCGTATGGAGCGCTTCCGCCAGCTCTTCCCCAACGATTATTCGCTGCCGAAGGGCGCCTTGCTGACGCCGTTCCCCATCCTCGTCGACGGCGAGCAAACCCTCTCGACGCGGCTGGACCTCTTCCGCACCGAGTGGGGCGGCGGCAAAGCCCCCCAAAACATCCCCAGCGTCTATATCATCGACGCCAACGGGATCCTCCAGTTCAAGTACATCAGCCAGAGCACGGTCGACCGCCCGAGCTACGCTTATCTCATGAAGGTCCTCGAGGTCATCAACTCGAATAAATAGCCCGACGGGCTGGGGACGCTGAAGATCCGGCCAAGGGACAAAGTCCGGATTTTGGTCCTCTCCCCCGACTAAATAAGTCGGAGGAGCCAATGAGGAAGATCGCCCTGGCTGTCTTGGGCCTTGTTCTCTTCTCCGCCCTGGCCGTCTCGGCCGCGGCCCAGCCCCGGGTCGGACCCCCTCCGCCCCGAATCGAGGCCCCGACCCTGCAGCCGAGCCAGAACCACATCTGGATCACCGGCAACTGGAAGTGGACCGGCATCAACTACGAGTGGGTCGACGGACGCTGGATCAAGGCCAAGAAGGGCAAGGTTTGGGTCGCCGGAACCTGGGAGCAGGTCGGCGCCCGCTGGGTCTGGAAGCCCGGCGAGTGGGTCAAGCCCAAGCCCCCAAAGACCCCCAAGCCGAAGACCGGCAAGCACCGGCCGGACAAGTGATCCCGGCCGTCTCGGCCGGCCTCCATATTGACACCCGGCACCCGCCGGACCTATAGTCCCTCCCATCACGCCGCCGTCCCGCCGTTCTGGTCCCTGACCCCGGCGAGCGAGAAGGAGGTCCCGTCCATGGAGAACGAACCGATCAAGACCTATCGCGCACGCTGGCTCGTGCTCGCGTCATTCGGCGTCATGGCCGCCGTGACCCAGGTCC
Organism: Candidatus Aminicenantota bacterium; assembly: GCA_963807525.1. Taxonomy (GTDB): domain Bacteria; phylum Acidobacteriota; class Aminicenantia; order Aminicenantales; family Saccharicenantaceae; genus RBG-16-66-30. Next base: position 225,833 of record CAWECI010000008.1, read on the forward strand.
TCTGGATCACCTTCGCTCCGATCACCGGACCGGCCGCGACCTTCTACGGCAAGTCCGACCTGATGATCGGGCTCCTGTCGATGGTCTTCATGATCGTCTACATCATCCTGGCCATCCCCGCCGCCTGGGCCATCGATACCTGGGGCTTCAAAGCCGCGGCCGGGCTCGGGGCCGTGATCTCGGCCGTCTTCGCCCTGATGCGCGGGCTCTTCGCCTCCAACTACACGATCGTGCTGGTGGCCCAGATCGGGATCGCTGTCGGCCAGCCCCTCGTGATCGGGGCCATCACCAAGGTCGCGGCCCGGTGGTTCCCTGTTCGCGAGCGGGCCACGGCCACGGGGCTGGGCACGCTGGCGCTCTACGTCGGCCCCCTGGCGGCGATGCTCCTGTCGCCCTATCTCCTCGTCCGGTCGGGGATGAAGGGGATGCTGCTCGTCTACGGGATCGCCATGGCCGCGACCGCCCTCCTGTTCCTGGCCGTGGCCAAGGAGCACCCGCCGACACCGGCCGGCCGCGACGAGCGGGTCCTGATGCTCGACGGCCTCAAGTCTATGGTCCGCCAAAAGGACTTCCTGCTTCTGCTGGCCATCTTCTTCGTCGGCCTGGGCCTCTTCAACGGCGTCTCGACGTGGGTCGAGGACATCGTCCGGCCGCGCGGCTTCACCATCGCCCAGGCCGGCACGCTGGGCGCGCTGATGCTGGCCGGCGGCATCGCCGGAGCGATCGTCATCCCGCTCGTCTCCGACCGGCTGAGGCGCCGGAAGCCGTTCGTCATCCTGGCCCTCGTGGGACTTCTTCCCGGCCTCGTCGGCATGACCTTCGCCGGCACGGCCAGTCTTCTGTTCCTGTCCGGGTTCGTCCTCGGCTTCTTCCTCCTGAGCGCCGGCCCGATCGCCTTTCAGTATGGGGCCGAGATGACGCACCCCGCGCCCGAGGGCACGTCGAACAGCCTGCTCATCCTGATGGGCCAGGTCTCGGGCATCCTCTTCATCCTGGGCATGGACGCCATGAAGAACAAGGCCACGGGATCGATGACAATGCCGCTCCTCGTCCTGGCCGGGCTCATCGTTGTGGCCGTGGGGCTGGCGCTCGCTCTCCGCGAGTCGCCCGTCCATGGGGCGCCGGCGGGACGGATCGAGGGGGACGGCGGGACCGCCTGATCAGTCGGGTGACGTCAGCGCGGCGTAGCAGAAGCCGGTGAAGTGCTTGACGATGTCGGCGACGACCTCGTCCTTGTCCATCCGCAGGACCTTGAAGGGGAACAGCCCGGGCATGAACTCCTCCTCCTTCGTCTCGTACTCGGCCTTGGGCGTCCGGCGCGTCTTGATCTGGAGCTTCAGCCGGAGCTCGACCGAGTTCTTGGGCAGCGCGATGCGGTAGTGGAATTGCTCGTCCTTGAGACCCGAGAAGGAGATGACGAACCGGATGCTCCTGCCCTTGGTCCGGACATGCTCGGAACGGATCTTGTACTGGGCCAGCTCCTCGGTCAGGGCCTCGAACGCGGGCTCGGCGATGAACTCGCAGAACTGGTCGAACTGGGCCACGGTCTCGGCCTGGCACAGCTCGATGACCCGGACGTTCTCGAAATGGCTGGCCAGCTCTTTCTTCCAATCAACCTTGCCCATGGCAAACTCCGCGCTTCAGGTTCCCGGGTATGATAACACACCCCCGGGGCCAAGAGAAAGAAGAGGAAGTGCCGGCTGAGGTCAGCAAAAGGGGGGTGATGATTGGAAATTTTGAGGGAGCCCTCTCCAGCCGGCGAAAGAGAGCCGGTATCATTATTCAAAACGGGTCATTAAAAATCAAGGAAAAGATTCGGCCTCGCGGAGCGTTCCCGAAATAGCCGGTCAGGCGGCGCGCAGCAGGAAGACCCGGAGGTCCATGACGTTCGTGCCGGTCGGGCCGGTCATGATCAGGTTCCCGGTCTGCTTGAAGAAGCTGTAGGAATCGTTGTCCTCGAGATACTCGGCCGGGACGAGGCCGAGGGCCCGGGCCGTTTTGATCGTCCGCGCGTCGGCCCAGGCGCCGGCGGCGTCGGTCGGGCCGTCGATGCCGTCGGTCCCGAGGCTCAGGATAAGCCAGTCGAGGCCGGAGACTTCCGCCTTCTCGAGCTCGACGATCGAGGCCAGGACGAATTCGGTGTTCCGGCCGCCCCGCCCTCGTCCCTTGACCGTGACCGTGAGCTCGCCGCCGGCCAGCAGGCAGAGCGGCCGCGGCAGGTTCGCGGCCGAGCAGGCCAGCTCCGAAAGGAAGGCGGCGTAGCTCCCGGCCGTGCGGCGGGCCTCGCCGCCGTCGGAGGAGGACAGGAAGATGGGCTCGAAGCCGAGCTTCTCCGCCTCGTGCTTGGCGGCCCGCAGCGCGGTCATGTTGTCGCCGATGACGTACGCCGCGGCCCGGGCGAAGACCGGGTCGTCGGCCTTGAGCGTCTCGGGGACCCGGCCGCGCTCGCCGTCCTCGATCCGGGCCCGGACGGTGGCCGGGGCCCCGTCCCAGAGCCCGGTGCGCTCGAGGATGGCCCGCGCGTCGGCGAAGGTCGAATCGTCCCAATAGGTCGGGCCCGAGGCGATCGTGCCCAGGTCGTCCCCGACCACGTCGGAGATGACCAGCGTGACGACGGTCGCGGGAAAGGCCGCCCGGGCCAGCTGGCCGCCCTTGATGCCCGAGAGGTGCTTGCGGACGACGTTGAGCTCCTGGATGGTCGCCCCGGCCCGCAGCAGGTCCTCCGTAAGCCGCCGTTTCTTGTCGAGCGTGACGCCCTCGGCCGGCAGGGCCAGAAGCGACGAGCCGCCGCCCGAGATGCAGACGAAGACGAGGTCCTTCTCTCCGGCTTTCGAGGCGATCTCGACGGCCCGCCGGGCGGCCTCGACGCTTTTCGCGTCGGGGATCGGGTGGGCGGCTTCGAGGTATTCGAGCCGGGAGGCCTCCGGCCGGACGGGCCACGGCACGACGACGAGACCCGCGGTCAGCCGTTCATCGAGGACGGAGGCCAGCGCCTCGCCCATGGCCGCCGCGGCCTTGCCGAAGGAGATGACGGACACGCGCTCGTAGGAAGCCAGGTTGAATTCACGGCCCTGGATCCGAAGCGTATCGCCCTGCCTCTCGACGGTCGATCGGACCAGGACCCACGGATCGACGGCGGCCAGCGCCGCACGCCAGATCGCTTCCGCGCCCTCCTGGAATCCGCCCTTCCCCCTCGCGGGATCCATCATGTTTCCACTATAGCCCAAACCGTGCCGGAGGCGCCATCCCCCGGGGCGCGCGGCGGCCGCTTGACAGTCCCGGGATCGCCGATTACGATGGAAAAGTTCCGGGGGGAACACATCCATCGAGGGAGGACGAAACATGTTAGAGGAGATCAAGGACCACGCCGACGCCGAACCGGGGGCGGGCATGGACCGCCGGGAATTCCTGGGCCGTCTGGCTGCGCTCACCGGCGGGACCGCGTCGGCCGTGACGATGCTGGCGGCGTTCGGGGCCGGACCGGCCGGCGCCCAGATGGCGGCCAAGGATGACCCTCGTCTCGAGACCGGCATGATCGAATACGAAGGCGCGGCGGGGAAGATCCGCGCGTATCGGGCCCGGCCGAAGGGGGCCAAGAAGCTGGCCGGGGTCATCGTGGTCCACGAGAACCGGGGTCTCAACGCCTGGGTCGAGGACATCGCCCGGCGGGTGGCGCTGGAAGGCTTCGAAGCCATTGCCCCCGACGCCCTGTCTCCGGTCGGCGGCACGCCGGCCGACCCCGACAAGGCCAGGGATCTGATCATGGGCCTCGACAAGACGGCTAACACCAAGAATTACCTCGCCGCGGTCGCCTACCTGAAGACCGGGCCGCAGGCCACGGGCAAGGTGGCCTGCATGGGCTTCTGCTGGGGCGGCGGGGTGACGAACCAGGTCGCCGTGAACGCGCCCGACCTCGCGGCAGCTGTGCCCTTCTATGGCATGCAGCCGGCGGCCGAGGACGTGCCCAAGATCAGGGCGGCCATGCTCCTCCAATACGCCGGGGACGACCAGCGGATCGACGCCGGGATCCCGGCCTTCGAAGAGGCGCTCAAGAAGGCCGGCGTGAGCTACATGATCCACATGTACCCGGAAGCGAAGCACGCCTTCATGAACGACACCGGGGCCAACTACAACAAGGAGGCGGCCGAGCTGGCCTGGAAGCGGACGGTCGCGTTCCTCAAGGACCGGCTGAAAAGCTAGCTCGGCGGGTTCTCCCGGCGCCACGCGGCGGCCACCGCGTCCACGAACGGCCGCACGTGCGTGAAGAACCTCTTGTAGCCGGGGCAAAGATAATTGAGACCGGGCTCGCCGTCGGGCGAGAGCGCGAACCGGTTCCTCGGACATTCGCCGTGGCACATGTCCAGGACCTCGCACGCGCGGCAGGCGGGCGGCAGCGCGTCTCGCTTGGCCCGGCCGAAGGCCCGCTGCTTCGGGCTCTCGAGAAGGACGGACAGAGGGGTCCCGGTGATGTTGCCGAGGACGTGCGCCGGATCGACGTAGTGGTCGCAGGAAAAGAGCTCCCCGGTCCATTCGAGGACCGGGATGTCGCCGCAGACGGGCCGGAACAGACAGAGCGAATGCTCCTGGCCAAAGGCGGTCCGGGCGGCCTCCTCGATGATCTGGACTTTGATCCGGCCGATGTCACGCTCGGCCCATTCGTCGAAGACGCCGCAAAGGAATTCACCCCAGGCCTGCGATGAAACGCTCGAGGGGGTGACTTCATTCGTCGATCCGGCCCGCCGTTCGACGAGAGGCAGAAAGGTCACAAACGAAGCGCCGATCGCGCGAAAGAAGCCATAGACCTCCGAAGCGCGGCCGGCGTTGTGGGCCCCAACGACGCACAGGATGTCGGTCGGGACCCCATGACGCCGCAGGACCTCGTAGCCGCGGAGGGCCCCGTCGAACGAGGGTTTTCCGTCGCGGGACCGGCGGTGACGGTCGTGGATCTCCCCGGGGCCGTCGAGGCTCAACCCGACCGAGAATCCCTCGGCGGCCAGGAACGCTCCCCACTCGTCGTCGAGAAGCGTGCCGTTCGTCTGGATACCGTTGGCGATCGTTCGGCCTGGCGGGCAGAGCCGGCGCTCGATCCCCACGACCCGGCGGAAATAGTCGAGACCGAGGATGGTCGGCTCGCCGCCGTGCCAGGAAAAGCGGACGACCTCGTCCGGGGAGGCTTCAAGATGCTGGCGGATATAGGCCTCGAGCAGATCCTCCGGCAGGCGCGCCGGCGCGCCGCCGGCTGCCTCCGGGCCTCGGTCGAGGTAGTAGCAGTAATCGCAGGCCAAGTTGCAGGCCGCTCCGGCCGGTTTGACGAAGACCTGGAAGCTCCGCGGAACGACGCCCATGGTTCCAATTCTACCATCGGGCCGGCCCTCCGGACAGGGCGGCTAGAAACCTGCCCATTTTTTTATCCTCCCCGGGCAGGTCCCCGGTCTTTTCCGTTTTATGCTATAAAATAGGGGATGCGAAGCGTCCGCGGCCTGGCCTGCGCTCTCTCGATCCTGCTCCTCGCCCTCTCGGCGGGTCCGGCCCAGTCCCCGTCGCCTTCTCAGACCGGCGCCCCTCCCCCGCAGAGCGTTTCCGACTTCGAGCAGCGCCTCAATCGCATCAACGGCCAGATCAAGGACCTCAAGGCCCGCCTCGAGGCCGAAGCCAGCAAGGAGAGCTCGATCCTGACCTCGCTCGCCAGGATCAATCTCAACAAGAGCCTGGTCGAGCGCGAGCTGGCCGCCCGCAACGTCGAGCTCGAACGCGGCCGGGCCGACATGGTCGTGATCCAGGATAACACCCGCACGATCCGGGCCAAGCTCGAGCGCGAGCGGGAGGACATGGAAAAGACCCTGGTCACGCTCTACAAGTACGGCCGGGTCGATTTCTTCCAGTTCCTGCTCCAGGCCCGTGACGTCGAGACCTACGCCTCGGAGAGCAAGCACCTGTCGCTGCTGGCCCGCGGCCAGGACCAGGTCGTCGCCCGGTATGCGGCCTCGCTCGAGGAGTTGCGGACGGCCGAGTCGGCCCTCGAGAGCAAGCAGGCGGAACTGGCCGGGCTGGCCCGGGCGGCCGCTCTCAAGCGGCGGGAGCTCGAGACCGAGGCCCGCAAGAACGCCACCCTGGTCCAGGAGATCCGCACCAACCGCGCCACCTACCAGCAGACTCTGAAGGAGCTCGCCGAGAGTGCGGAGGAGCTCCAGAAGCTCATGGCCAAGATCATCGCCAACGAATGGGTCCTGCCGACGTCCTGGGTCCCCTTGGCCGAGCGGCGGGGCCAGCTGGCCTGGCCGATCGAGGGCCGGATCATCACCACTTTCGGGACCGAGCGGCACCCGGAGTACAGCACCGTGGTCATGAACAAGGGCGTCGAGATCGCCCCGGGTCCGAATCGGTCGCTTGTCCTGGCCGTCCATCCCGGCAAGGTCGTCTTCGCGGATTACTTCCAGGGCTATGGCAACCTGCTCATCATCGACCACGGCCTGACCTATTACACGCTCTACGGCCATTGCTCGGAGTTCCTGGCCGCGGTCGGGGACATGGTCCGGTCCGGCCAGCCCGTGGCCGTCGTCGGCGACACCGGTTCCCTCAAGGGCGAATGCCTCTATTTCGAGATCCGGTACAAGACCAAGGCCCTCGATCCCTTGCAATGGCTGAAGCGGAGATGATAGAATGGGTGTCCGTCCGGCCATGAAAGTCCCGAAATACCGCTGGGTCCTCTGGGCGGCCACGGTGGCCGCGGCGGTGTTCTTCGTCCTCGAGATGGGTTTCCTGTCGCACGGCCACGGGGCCACGACGCCCCGGGGATTCGAGCTCCTCGACACCCTCATGACCCACATCCGGAACGACTATCTCGAGGAGAGGGACCCCGTCCAGACCGCCGAGGGCACGTTCCGGGGCCTCGTCAACTCGCTCGACCCCCTGTCGGCCTATCTGTCGAAGGACCTGGCCGCTAGCTACAAGGGCCAGACGGGCCGCGAGCCCGAGACCGGCATGATCATCCTGAAGCGCTACGCGTCCTTCCCCCAGGTCGCGGCCGTCGTCGAGAAATCGCCGGCCGAGGCGGCCGGCGTCAAGATGGGCGATCTCGTGAGCGCCATCAGCGGCCGGAACACCCTGAGCATGAGCCTGGCCGAGGTCAAGCTCCTGCTCCGCGGCCGGGACGAGAAGCCGGTCGAGATCCGCGTCCTGCGGGGCAACGACACCCACAACCTGACCGTGCCGCGGGCCGTCCTCTTCCCGGCGGCATACACGTTCGCCCGCCCGGCCGGCCAGCCGGCCCGCCTGACCATCCACCGCTTCGAGGACGGGCTGGCCGAAGCCGTCAGGCGCGAGGTCGGGCCGGTCCTCAAGGGCCGGAAGGTCCCGCTCGTCCTCGACCTCCGGGGCTGCCAGGACGGCCCGATCGAGGAAGCGCGGCGGCTGGCCAACCTGTTCGTCAAGACCGCTGATGCCGGGCGCTTTGAAGGCCGCGACGGCGCGAAGGAGACCGTGGCCTGCCCGGCCGAAGCCGAGCTCGGGACGGTCCCGCTCGCGGTCTGGACCGATGCCGGGACGGCGGGCCCGGCGGAATTCGCCGCCGGCATCCTCCAGGAAGTGCGCAAGGCCAAGGTCGTCGGCTTCGAGACGCCGGGCCTGGTCGGCCGGACGGCGCTCTTCCCGCTCAAGGACGACAGCCTCGTCCTGCTGACCGCCGCGGTCTTCACCCTGCCCTCCGGGCGCAAGCTCTGGGAGGACGGTCTGTCGCCCGACGCCGCCATCCCGGTCGACAAGCTCAACGAAAAGACCTATCTCGAAAAGACGATCCCTCTTCTTCCCAAGCTCTGACGGATGACGAAGAGGCCCCCCCTCAAGCGCCGCGAACCCTGGCCGGCGTTCACGCTCCTGGCCGCGATCCTGGCGGCGGGGGCGCTCCTCTCCGTGATCCTTCTCGATTACCTCGCTTCGGGGCGGGGCCAACCGGCCTATCTGTTCCCGGCTCCGCCCAAGGCGCCGGCGGCGAAGATCGAGGCCAGGGCGTCGGAGAAGCCGGCCGAAAAGCCCGCCCCGCCGGCCCCGGCGGCGCCCGTCGTCAAGCCGTTCAGCGACGTCATCACCCAAAGCCTGGCCGCGGCCGGGGTCTCGGACGATTCCGTTCTCGAACTCAAGGGCCCCAAGGGCCGGCCGCTCTTCGAGGTCGAGCTTCCGGGCGAGCTCTACGAGTCGGTCGGGACGGCCATCGAGCGGACCCTCAAGGCCGAGGGCGTGCGCGTCCTCAGCAAGAAGAGGACGCCGGGAGAGGACCGGACCGAGGTCCTCTGGGCCCTGCGCCGGCCCGCCAAAGAGGACGCGGAGATCTCGTTCGTCCTGCCGGTCGAGCCGTCGCCGGCGGTCGCGGCCATCAGGACGCCGGCGGCGAAAGCGGGCCCGCGCGGCGAGGTCGCCCTGATCATGGACGACATGGGGTCGAGCCTCGAGACGCTCAACGAGCTCATCGCGCTCGGCCGCCCGATCACGATCTCGGTGCTCCCGTACAGCGCCTATGCCGCGGAGACGGCCCGGACCGCCCATGAGAAGGGCCTCGAGGTCCTCCTCCACCTGCCTCTCGAATCGATCAACAACCACGAGGCCATGGCCAACACCGAGGGCATGATCCTGACCATGATGACCCCTCCGGCGATCGTCGCGTCGTTCGAGTCGAGCTACGACCGCGTCCCCTTCGCCGCCGGCACGAACAACCACATGGGCTCGCGCTTCACGGCCGACCGCGAGATGATGCGGACGATCCTGCGGCCGATCAAGGAGCGGGGGCTGTTCTTCGTCGACAGCCGGACGACGGCCCAGACCGTGGCCCTCGAGGAGGCCCGCAAGATGGGCATCCCGGCGACGCAGCGGGACGTCTTTCTCGACGCCGACGAGGACCGCGGCCGGATCAAGGGCCGGCTCATCGAGCTCCTGCAGAAGGCCCGCAAGAAGGGCCGGGCGGTCGGCATCTGCCATCCCTTCCCCGAGACGCTGGCCGTCCTCAAGTCGAGCTTGTTCCTCGTCGATTCCTATAACCTCGTGCTCGTCCCCGTCTCGAAACTGGTCCGTTAGGGCCGCGCGCCCGGCCGGCCGGACCCGGTTGAATAATTCCGTGTCGTCCGTTATGATGAAATTCAAGAGAGGAGGCGTCCCATGAAGAGACTGGCCCCGTCCATGGTCGTTCTCGCCGCCTTGGCGCTCGCGCTGGTGCCGGCCTGCCAGACGATGTCGAGCGAGGAGCTCAAGAGCTCGATCGAGGTCCTGGATTACTCGTCCTCCTGGGTCTCCAAGTACTACCAGCCCTGGCCGCCCCGGCTCATCCTGGTGCCCCAGATCAAGTTCCGCATCAGGAACATCGGGGCGAAGCCTCTGACCTACGTCAACTTCAATGCCATTTACCAGTTCAAGGGCGACCCGGAGAACTTCGGCGACGCCTTCATGGCCGCCATCCGCGCCAAGGCCGTCGAGCCCGGGCAGACGAGCGATGTCATCGTCCTGAAGAGCAACATGGGCGTCGACGGCAAGAACCTGGCCGGCATCCGCGACAACCCGGCCTGGAAGTCCGCCTTCGTGCGGCTGTTCGCCATCTCCAAGGGGTCGCATCCGGTCCCTCTCGGCGTCTACGACGTCTCCCGGGACATCGATTTCAAGGAACCCGGGCCGGTCGGGCCGAAGAAGTGACATGGGCGCGATCGTTCCGGGCCAGGTCTTTCTCGCCCGCGGCAAGGGGCAGCACCGGGAGAAGCTCGTCAGTTTCGAGAAAGCCCTGCGCGAGGCCGGCATCGCGCCCTACAATCTCGTCAAGGTTTCGAGCATCTTCCCGCCGCGCTGCCGGCTTGTCGGCAGGTCCGCCGGGCTGAAGCTCCTGCACCACGGTCAGATCCTTTTCGTCGTTCTCAGCGAGAACACCACCGACGAGCCCGGGGCCCTGATCTCGGCCTCGATCGGCATGGCCATCCCCGACGATCCCTCGAGTTACGGCTATCTGGCCGAGCACTCGGACGTCGGCAAGTCCGCGAGGGACGTCTCCCTGCATACCGAGTACCTGGCGGCCGAAATGCTGGCCACCAAGCTCGGCGAGAAGCTGAAGGAGCCGGCCCCGGGCGAATTCGCCAAGGTCTTCCGGGTATCGAACGGCCTCTCCCTTAAGACGCGCAGCACGACCCAGACCGCGAAGGGCGTGGCGGGTGTCTGGACGACGGTGGTCGCCGCCGCCGTCCTTATTGGTTAAGACGGGGTCAGACCTACACCTTTTAACTTTTTTGCTAAAATCGGGCGGGAAAAGTTAAAAGGTGTAGGTCTGACCCCGTCTTCTTTATTTCCCGAAGCCGAGGGGGTCGGGGTTGATGATCTTGATGAAGCTCTTGTCCCGCAGGGCCTTGATGTAGGCGTCGCCCTTGGCCGACCGCTTTTCGCTGAAGATCTTGTCCTCGACCTCTTTGCGGGCGTCCTCGAAGGGCCGCAAGAAGGCGTCCTTCTTCTCCACGAGCTGGAGCAGGTACCAGCCGTTCTTGATGTTGATCCAGCCGGTCTTTTCGCCGGCCTTGAGCCGCTCGACGGGCGATTCGAGGGCGGCCTCGAGCTCGCCCGCTTTGAAGGTGCCCAGATCGCCCTTGGCGTCCTTCATGGGCGGATCGGAGAGCTCGGCCGCCGTGTCGGCGAACGTGGCCCCGCCCTTGAGCTTGGCTTCGACCGCCGCCTTGATCTTCTCGATCTCGTCGGCCGGGCGGCTCTCGGTGCTGACATAGATAGCGCTGAGCTTGTATTCGGTCGGCGTCGTGAACTCGGCCGGGTTCTTCTTGTAATACTGGACGATCTCGGAATCCTCGAGGACGATGGACCGCTCGACCTCGGTGTAGAGGACGCCCTGGCGCATCATGCCTTCCTCGTACTGCTTGAGCCAGGTCTCGTAGGGCATGCCCTGCTGCTCGACGGCCCGGCGCAGGTCGGCGTCGGAGGACAGGTGGTTGTCCTGCTTGATCTTCTCGATCATGCTCTTCATCTGTTCCTGGACGTTCAGGCCGAGCTCCTTGGCCTTCTGGAGGAGCAGCATCTCGGTGATCATGGAGTTGAGGAACTCCTTCTTGAGCTGGGCGTACTGCTGGTCGTACTGGTCTTGCGACATCTGCTGTTGCTGCTGCTTGAGGGAGTTCACGGCCATCTCGAACTGGGTCTTGTATTCGGACAGCGTGATGATGTCGTCGTTGACGATGGCCACGATGCCTTCGACGACATCCTGGGCCCGGACGGCGGGGGCCGCCGCGGCCAGGACGCCGGCGAACGCCAAAGCGGTCAGGATGATTCTCTTGTTCATGGTCATTCCTTGGACTTCTGATAGGCGAAGAAGAGGTTCTCGGGACGGGACTCCCAGCTCAGGGTGTCCTTGAGCCCGGCCAAGTGGGAGGCCAGGGACTCCATCATCTTCTGGGCGATGAGCCGCTGCTGGATCCCGGGCGCCGCCTCGGCGGCACTCTGCAGGGCGGGCGGGAATTTCTTGTCCAGCCGGAAGATGTGAAAGCCGTAGGAGGACTCGACGACCCGGCTCGTGCTGCCCTCGTCGAGCGCGAAGATGACCCTTTCCATGTCGGCCGGCAGGTCGCCCTGCTGGAAGACGCCCATGACGCCGCCCTTGGCCGCCTCCGGGCCGATCGATTCCTCCGTGGCGATCTTGCGAAAATCCGCCTCGCCGCCCATCTCGAGCCGGCGCAGGACCGAGACCGCCTTCTCTTCGGTGTCGACCAGGATCTGGCTGACCTGGATGCGGCCCTGCTGGAGGAACTCCTTCTTGTGGGCTTCATAGTACGCGAGGACCTCGGACGGGTCGACCCGGACGTCGCGGACGACGAGGAATGTGTATTTTTCGACCAGCAGCCGGTCGAAGGCGCCGTCGGGCGGGGCCGGGGCGCCGCTCTCCGGGCCGCCGCCGGGAACGGCCTGGGCGGCCAGCTTGGCCAGGTATTCCTTCTTCTCGTCCTCGCTGATCGAGATGCCGCGCTCGCGGGCGGCCTCGAGCAGGACCTTCTCGTCGACGAAGCGGTCGTAGAGGCGGCTCAGGGATTCGGCCGGCAGGCCCCTGGCGTCCGCGCCGCTCGCCTCGAGCCAGGCCCGGAGGTCCGAGTTGGTGAACTCGGTCTTTTCGACGCGCAGGACCGGGCGGCCCTTGAGCTTGCCCTGGACGAGGTCGGCGACCCGGGCGACGGGACTCCGGCCCTCGTCGCGATCGCACGCCTGGGCGGCCAGAAGCGCCACGGCCGCCAGGGCGGCCGCGGCCAGAGCGCGTCCCCGGCTCCGCCGCTTGTCCGTCGTCCTCTGAAGCGCGTCCATCTTTTTTAGTATCAATCTATTGTAGCCTACTTGGTTAACTCCATCAAGACCCCCACCGTTTCATCGAGGAGGTCCCGCTCGGTCGTCCCTCCGAGAGCCAGGGACATGACCCCGTCGGGCGAGAGCGATCCGGAATGCCTCTTGAGCAGGGGGGTCACCCGGGACCAGTCGACAGCCGTCTCGGGGCGGAACTTGAACACGACCCGGTGCTCGGTCCGGTCGATGGAGCGGAGGCGGAGCCGGGTCGCCAGGTACTTGAGGGCGCCGTAGCGCAACAGGTTCTCGATCGACCCGGGAACGGGCCCGAACCGGTCGACGATCTCCTCCCTGATGCGGTCGATCTCCTTGAGGTCCTCGATCGCGGCCAGGCGCTTGTAGAGGTTGAGCCGGAGGTTGACCTGGGGCAGGTAGTCCTCGGGGACATGGAAGTCGACCCGCAGGTTGATCTCGGGATGGATCTCCTCCTCGACGGCCTCGCCCTTGAGGCCGCGGATGGCCTGGTCGAGCAACTGCATGTAGTACTCGAAGCCGACCGCCTCCATTGTGCCGTGCTGGCGGTGGCCGAGGAGGTTCCCGGCGCCGCGGATCTCGAGGTCGCGGGCGGCCAGCCGGAAGCCCGAGCCCAACTCGGAGAACTCCTTGAGGGCCTTGAGCCGCTCGCGGGCGAGCGGGGTCAGGTCGATGTAGGGCGGCACGAGAAAGTAGGCGTAGGCCTGGCGGGCCGAGCGCCCGACCCGGCCGCGGAGCTGATAGAGCTGGGCCAGGCCGTAGAGGTCGGCCCGGTCGACGATGAGCGTGTTGACGAGCGGGATGTCGATGCCGTTCTCGATGATGGTCGTCGAGACGAGAACGTCGTACTTGCGGGCGACGAAGTCGATCATCCGCTTCTCCAGGACCGGGCCGGTCATCTGGCCGTGGATGGCCACGACCCGGGCCTGGGGCACGAGCTTGACGACGAGCCCGGCGACCTTGTCGATGTCCTCGATGCGGTTGTGGATATAGTAGACCTGGCCGCCCCGGGCGATCTCCTGGCGGATGGCCGCGGCGATGAGCTGGGCGTTGAACGGCGTCACGACCGTGTGGACCGCCAGGCGGTCGCGCGGAGGCGTCTCGATCAGGCTGATGTCGCGGAGCCCGGTGAGCGACATGTTGAGGGTCCGCGGGATGGGCGTCGCGGTCAGGGTCAGGACGTCGATCGTGGCCTTGAGCTGCTTGATCCGCTCCTTGTGGCCGACGCCGAAGCGCTGCTCCTCGTCGACGATGAGCAGGCCGAGGTCCTTGAAGGCGACGTCCTTCGACAGGAGGCGGTGGGTGCCGATGAGGATGTCGACGAAGCCCTTGCGGCACTCCTCGATGACGGCCTTCTGCTCGCGCGCCGACTGGAGGCGGGTCAGGGCCTCGACGCGGACCGGGAAGAGGACCATGCGGTCGCGGAAGGTCTTGAGGTGCTGGCTGGCCAGAACGGTCGTCGGGCAGAGGACGGCCACCTGCTTGCCGTCCAGTGACCGCCTTGAAGGCGGCCCGCATGGCCACCTCGGTCTTGCCGTAGCCGACGTCGCCGCAGAGGAGGCGGTCCATGGAGGTCTCGCGCTCCATGTCCTCACGGATCTCCCTGATCGAGCGGAACTGGTCGTCGGTCTCTTCGTACTCGAAGGTCCTGGCGAACTCCTCGTCCCAGAGGCCGCCGGAGGAGAAGGCGTGACCCTTGATGGCCCGGCGCCTGGCGTAGAGCTCGACCAGCTCCTTGGCCACGGCCTCGACGGCTTTCTTGGCCCGGGTCCGGGTCTTCTCCCAGGAGTTCGTGCCCAGCTTGTCGAGCGGGGGCAGCTCGGGGCCGGCCTTGGAGAACTTCTGGACGAGGTTGAGGTCCTCGACCGGCACGAGCAGCTTGTCGCCGTCGCGGTAGTCGAGCTCGATGAACTCCCGGCCCTGGCCCTCGACCTCGACGCGGCGCAGGCCGCGGAAGACGCCGATGCCGTAATCCGTGTGGACGACGTAGTCGCCGGCCTGGAGGTCCTGGAACTGGGAGAAGAAGGGCCGGCGCGGGGCCCGGCTGACGATGACCTTCTCCTCGGTGAAGATGTCCTTCTCGGCGAAGAAGTGGAGCTTTTCCTTGGGGTAGCTGAAGCCTCCGGGGAGCGCCCCGACGAGGAGCGAAACCTCGTTGCGCGGCGCGACCGCGAACGGCGCCTCGGTCTCGACGATGGGGATCTCGCTCTCGCGGAGCAGCGTGGCCATGCGCTGGCGGGTGCCGGGGCTCAGCAGGTAGATGGAGCAGAGGTCGCTCTCGGCCTGGAGCCGCTTGAGGTACTGGAGGAAGAAGGGGATCTTGTTGTCGAAGCGGGGCACCGGCTGGAAGGCGAAGGCGTGGACCGACCGGCGGGCCGGGGCGCCCAGGTCCTCGAGGCGGACGGCCTCCTTGCGGACGCGCTCGCGCAGGCGCGGCGGGAAGATCGCATCGGGGTCGAGGGCGAAAGTGCCGTCGGTGACGAGGTCGGCGTACTGTTCGCGGAGCCCCTTGAGATGGTCGTCCCACTCGCAATCGACGGCCTCGGGGTTGTCGACGACGAAGACCGGGTCGGCCAGATAATCGGTGACCGGAGCGAAGCGATCGGCCAGGAGCAGGGCCAAGGCGGCGAAGCTCGGGCCGAAGTCCTCGCGGTCGACGGCCTCGATCTTCCTCTCGAGGTCGCGGCCGAAGCCCTTGGACCGCTTGCGGGCGGCCGCCTTCCAGAGGTCGAGGAAGTCCGGCGCGGCCGGGAACTCGCGCAGACCGGGGACGGTCAGCCGGTCGAGGCGCTTCGAAGAGCGCTGGGTCGAGATGTCGAACTCGCGGAGCGAGGCGACGCGCGAGCCGTCGAACTCGATGCGGAAGGGATTGGCCTCCCACGGCGAAAAGACGTCGACGATGCCGCCGCGCCAAGCGTACTCGCCCGGCGAGGCGATCAGGTCCTCGTGGGTGTAGCCGAAGCGGGCCAGGGTCTCGAGAACCTCGTCATGGTCGGCCTCGCCGCCGACCTCGAGCGAGAGGAAGAGCCGGCCCAGGTCGTCCGCGGCCGGGACGGGTTTGAGCAGGCCCCCGAGGGACGTGATGACGATCGCGGGCGGCGAGGTCAGAAGCCGGCGGAAAAGCCGCATCCGCGAGGACACCGCGTCGAGGGACGGCGCGACCTCGAAATAGGGGTTCTCGGAGAGCGGAGGCAGGGTGGAGAGCCCGGCGTCGGGGGCCAGGCGGGGCAGGAAGAAGCGGCAGGCCTGCTCGGCCTCGAGGAGCGGGGCCGATTCGGAACGGACGAAGACGATCGGGCGGCCGGCCGTCCGGGCCAGGCAGGCCAGGAGGTAGGCCTTGGCCGGCTCGATGACGCCGTGAACGGAGAGCGGCCGGTCCTTCGAAGCGATGGCCCGAGCGAGATCGCCGAATTCGGCGGTCCGCAGGAGAAAATCGAGGCTCACCGGACTATTCTACAGGGGGGCGGGAAGCCCGGTCAAACAATGATGGCGAGGGGGCTGTCCCCGCAGGGGACTGTCCCTCTTGTCTGAGGATAGCGGATCGCCGCGGCTCAGGCGTATACTGGTCCGCGGTGAGGAGATTCCTATGAGAAGACTCATTCCGCTGCTGATCCTGAGCGTATCTTCGCTCCTTTTCATCGCTGCCATCCCTGCCTCCCAGGAACCGGCTCAGGCCGAGGATGCGCTCACCGTCCAGGCCCGGGCGTTCCTCGCGGCCATGCAAGAGGGCGATTTCCAGCTGGCCGCCCGGGACTTCGACGAGACCATGCTCAAGGTCTCGGGCCCGGACAAGCTCGAGCTTCTGTGGATGAAGCAGCTGCCGGCCCAGCTCGGAAAGTTCAAGAAGCAGGGGGCCTCCCGGCGGGAAGAGCTCCAGGGATACCAGATCGTCCTCATCACCTGCGAGTTCGAGAAGGCGACCCTGGACGCGCGGGTCGCCTTCGATAAGGCCGGCAAGATCGCCGGCTTCGGCTTCGTTCCGACGGCGCCTCCGGCGAAATACGGGCCGCCGGCCTATGCCGATGCCTCGAAGTTCACAGAGGCCGACGCGACCGTGGGCACCGGGGAATGGGCGCTGCCCGGGACGTTGACCATGCCGAAGGGGCCTGGCCCCTTCCCTGCGGTCGTCCTTGTCCACGGCTCGGGCCCGAACGACCGGGACGAGACGCTGGGGCCGAATAAGCCCTTCAAGGACCTGGCCTGGGGGCTGGCCACACGCGGCATCGCGGTCCTGCGCTACGACAAGCGGAGCAAGGTCTACGGAAAGAAGATCCTCTCCGATCCCAAGCTCGAAGCGACCATGACGGTCAAGGAGGAGACCATCGACGACGCCTTGGCCGCTGCCGCCCTCCTCGAAAAGACGAAAGGGATCGATCCCAAGCGCGTGTTCATCCTGGGGCACAGCCAGGGGGGTTACCTCATGCCGCGTATCGCCCTCGCGGCCAAGCCCTTGAAGGTCGCCGGGTTCATCAGCATGGCCGGCCTGGCCAGCCCCCTGGACGACACCATCCTCCGCCAGATGACCTATCTCTACGGACTGGCCGGGGCCAATGCCTCCGAGGAGGACAAGAAGAAGCTCGATGGCATCAAGGCCGACGTGGCCAAGATCAAGGCCCTGACCGACGCGGACAAGGGCTCGACGACGAAGATCATCGGCGCCATGCCGGCCTACTGGCTCGATCTCCGCGGCTACGACCCGCCCGAGATGGCCAAGTCCGTCAAGAAGCCCATGCTCATCCTTCAGGGCGGCCGAGATTACCAGGTGACGGAAAAGGACTTCGAGAACTGGAAGAAGGCGCTCGGCGGCCGGAAGGACGTCGAGTTCCGCCTCTATCCCAAGCTCAACCACCTTTTCTACGAGGGGGAAGGGTCGATCACGCCGCTTGAGTATCTCCAGAAGCACGGCAGCGTCGCGCCGTACGTCGTCGACGACATCGCCAACTGGATCGCCAAGCACTAATCGCCGACGATCTCGCTGAGGCCTTCGATCGCCCGGCTCACCTCTTCGGGAGTGGCGACGCCGGCCAGCTTGCCGATGCGCTCGACGGCGAGGGTGCGGACCTGGCTGATCTTGATCCAAGAGCGCTTGGGGAGTCCTGGCGCCTCGATCTCGAGGGTGAGGGGGAAGCCGGCCCGTTGAGGCCGGCTGGTGATGGCCATGGCAATGACGGTCCCCGAACGCTCGTTGAACACATTGTG
The DNA here is from genome assembly GCA_963807525.1 of Candidatus Aminicenantota bacterium. Lineage (GTDB taxonomy): Bacteria > Acidobacteriota > Aminicenantia > Aminicenantales > Saccharicenantaceae > RBG-16-66-30. The sequence continues at coordinate 243,356 of CAWECI010000008.1, forward strand.
GCTGACGATCAGGACCGGCCGGCGGCCGCGCTGCTCGCGGCCCTGAGTCGGGCCCAGGTCGGCCCAGCGGATCTCGCCTCTCAATACTCGGGCCATCCGGCGAGCTCCTCAGACAGGCCTTCTTCGGCCAGTTCTTTCTCGGCGGCGGGCTCGAGCCTGGCGCACTCGGCGGCTAGCCGGGTCCGGCCACGCCGGGCGAGTTCCGCCTGGACGGCCGCCTCGATGGCCTGACTCCTGTTGCCGTAATCGCCGCGTCGCACCAGGCGATCGAGCTCCTCCAGGGCCCGCTCATCCAGAGAGATCGCGATCTTGGCCTTAGGCATGACAAACCTCAAGGTATTACGATATGTCATACCAAAGGGGTTGTCAAGGCCGCCGGCTCGGCATCTCACATAGGAAAAGACGCGCCAGCGATCGAAGGATTCTCACCTTCCCTAGGCGTGGCGGATCGAGGTGTGGGCCGAGATCTCGGAGTTCGTCGTGACCAGGTCGTCGACGGAGAGGCCGTGAACGCTGGCATGGCCAGTCAGCCGGGCGAAATCCTGCAGCTCCTCGGTCGAGACACGCAGGAAGTTGGCCAAGCCGCGGGCCGCCTCGTCGACGTCGAGCCGGGCCCTCAGGGCCGGGTCCTGGGTCGCGATCCCGACCGGGCAACGCCCGGTGTCGCAGATCCGGTAATGCTGGCAGCCGATGGCCATCAGCGCGGCGCTGCCGATGGCCACCGCGTCGGCGCCGAGGGCCAGGGCTTTGGCGAAATCGGAGGACACCCTCAAGCCGCCGGTGACGATGAGCGTGACGTCCTGGATGCCCCGGCCGGCAAGATACCTGTGGGCCCGGTCGAGCGCGTAGATCGTCGGCACGGAGGTCGCGTCCTTGACGAGCTTGAGGGCCGCCCCGGTCGCCCCGGCCCGGCCGTCGAGGGTGATGAAATCGGGCCCCGCGGAAAGCACGAATTCCAGGTCGGCCTCGACATGGCCCGCGGCCATCTTGACGCCGATGGGCCGGCCGCCTGACAGCGTCCTCAGCTCGTTGACCTTCCGCCGGAGGTCGGCGCGGCCGGCGATATCGGGAAAGCGCGAGGGGCTGACGATGTCCGCGCCCTCGGGGAAGCCCCGGATGGCCGCGATCTCGGCCGTCACCTTGCTCCCGGGCAGGTGGCCGCCCATGCCGGGCTTGGCCGACTGGCCGAACTTGATCTCGACGGCGTCCACGCGCCCGAGCATTTCGGGCGTGACGCTGTAGCGGTTGGGCACATACTCGAAGATGTACTTCTGGGCCGCGCCCAGGGATTCGGGCAGGACCCCGCCTTCGCCCGACGACATGGCCGTGCCGGCCGCGCCGCTGCCGAGGGCCAGCGCCGTGTGGGCCTCTTTCGACAGCGCCCCGAACGACATGTGGCTGACGATGATCGGCGTGCTGAGGATCAGCGGTTTCCGCGCTTTCGGGCCGATGACCGTCGTGGTGTCCACCGGATCCTCGCGGTTGAGGGGCAGGCGCGCCAGCTGGGCGCCCAGGATCAGGATGTCGTCCCAGGACACGACTGGCTGGCGGGAGCGCATGGGCTCGATGATCGATTCGCCGGTCCGGGCCATGCGGTGGATATCGGCCATGTGGGTCTCGATCTCATCGGAGACGCGGCGGAAAGCCTCGGAGCCCGGACGGTCAGCAGCGGGAACGGACGCCGGGTCCGCGACCCCCTCGGGGAGGGGCGTCTCAGGCTCCTCGGCGAGCCGCTCGAACTCCGTGCGCGGCGCGCCGCAAACGGGGCAGATCCAGTCGGGCAGGAGGTCGTCAAAGAAGATGCCGTCCGTCTTCTCGTCATAGACGTAATGACAGATCAGGCACCGGTACTTAGCCATGGACGTTCATCCCTGCGCCGCCAATCCTAGCACCGGGCCGGGGTGGGGTCAAACGTCGTTCTTCAGAGGCGCCACCAATAGGAGAACTTGATGAAGACGTTGGTATTGTCGCGGATGAGACGGCCGACGGCGTCGCGGAGGTAGTTATTGTCGAGGCCGAGGAAGAAGACGGTCCCGGGCCGCAGGACCCAGCTGGCCAGGAAGCTGCCGAAGGCCTGCTTATAGAAGAAATTGTAGTCGACGATGGCTCGGAACGAGAGGGTCTTGCTGAACTGGTAGGTCACCCGCTCGCGGACGACGTTGTAGTCCCACAGCCTCTCCCCGCCGGCCCGGCGCCAGAACGTCTCCTTGCTGAAGTCCGTCCCGAGCTGGATCCGCCGGCTGGGCTTGAACGTGAGCTGAACGCCGTAGGTGTTGCTATAGCCGAGGAAGGCGTCCTCGGGGTCGTAGTTGATGCTGTCGCCCGTCTCGAAGACGAGGTTGAACGGCATCCAGCTGAGGAACGTGAACTGCGACTCGACCGAGAGCCGCTGCTTCTTGAAATCGATGTCGGCGAATCGCTCCCGGCCCATGTCGTACATGATGTAGACCTGGTTGAACTCGGTCAGGCGGAGCTGGATCTGGGGCCGGACCCAGGTGTCCTGGGTCGTGCTGTCGGCGTAGCCGATCCGCTTGCCGGCCTGGATCCGGAACTGGACCTGGTTGAGCCACGCCTTGTCGGTATAGATCCGGTACGAGGCGTAGCCGCCGGCGCTGCGATAATCGGTGCGGTTGACGAACCCGAGGGAGGCCTGGAAGTCGGGATGGAGCGCCATGTAATAGCCGCCGAGGGTCCAGTGCCGGGTCGTATAGTAGAGGTCGCCGTAGAGGGCGGGCGCGAGCGCGGTCCGGTCGCCGTCGGCGCTGGCCTTCGATCCCAGGGCCTGGAAGCTGAAGAAGACGTGGTCCTTGAACCGGAGCTGCCCGTCGAACCCGGCCAGCCGGCTCCAGCTGCCGGAGCCGAGTTCCTTGTCGGTCAGAGTGAAGCCGATATAGCCCTTGCCGACGTCGGCCTTGGTCCGGAAGATGTTGGAGAAGGCCTTCACCGCGCTGGCCGCCGCACCGCCGTCAGGGATCTCCCAGAGGCTCTCGGCCGGGTGCATATCGTAGGCGGAAAGCAGGCCGTAGGAGAACCGGCCGCTCTTGCCGGACATCTTGGCCCCGAAGATCGGATCGGTGATCTGGCGGGTGTAGACGGTCTCGATCTCGGGCGAGTTGAAGATCTCCATGCCCTCGAGGAAGAAGGGCCGCTTCTCGTTGTACCGCAGGGCGTAGCGGAGGTTGTAATCGATCTGGGGCTCGTCGGCTTCGATCTGGCTGAAGTCCGGATTGACCGTCGCGTCGAGGGTCGTGTTCGAGCTCAGGCCGAGCTTGAAGTTGGCGCCCGGCTCGACCTTCAGCTTCTCGTCGCCGGCCTCGACCCCGGGTCCGTTCCTCTTGAGCGAGGTCACGAAGGGCATGACCTCGATGTTGCGGCTGCGCTCGACCGCGCCCCGGATGAGGTACGGCCGGCCGTTCGACAGCAGCCCCGGGACGTCGCGCGAGAACTGGGGGTGCAGCAGGATCTCGCCGGTGCGAGGCAGGTTGCGGCCGAGGACGATGTTCCAGGTCTTGACCTCCTCGTTCGGGAAGCGGAGGCTCTTGAACGGGATGGCCGCCTCGACGGTGTAGCCCTCGGCGTCGGCCTTGCCGTTGGAGGTGAAGACGGTGTCCCAGCTGTCGTCCATGTTGTCGTTGCCGCCCTCCTCGGTCCGGATGAAGTCCATCTGGACGCCGGCCGGGTTGAGGGCGAAGGTGAAGGCCCGCCGCTTCTCGTTGAACGTGTCGATGAAGATCATGACCCAGTCGTCCTCGAGACAGCCGTCGCGCTTGGTGATCGAGCAACGGATCTTGGAAGCCTGGGAATCGAAGCATCGGAAGGCGACGTAGAGGTTCTTCTCGTCGTGACCGATGTAGGCGACGGTCTTCTCCGACGGCGGACCGTTCTCCTTGGGGGCGAGCTGGACGAAGTCGTCGATCTTGAGGGCCTCGGTCTCCCAGATGGGATTGTCGAGGACGCCGTCGATCTTGGGGGCGTGGGACAGCCGCGGGATGTCCAGCGGCTCCTTGCTGGCGGCCGAGGTGGGGAGGGCCGGCCCCGACGGCTTATTGGCGGCCAGGAGACCCGCCGCCAGAATGAGGCCGATGGCGAGGATCAGGGTCGCCCGGGCCGGTCCCTTGTTCCGCCTGCGGTCTCCTTTCGATCGCTGCCTGAAGATCATGATCCAGTCCTTTTTTTGCGGGCGGCCTCGAGGTCTGCTTCACCCTGCCTCCAAATATGGGGACGAAGGCGGGGGCCAAAAGGTTCCCTCGGAGCCTGCCGGCGATGTTGTTTCGCCAAGATGCCCGAGGGAGAGCTTGACAGTGGGGTCGGCCGTCTCGCGCCCGGCCCCGTCGTGATCAGCTGCAAGACCAGAAGGCTATTATAGCATGCCTCCCCTGGCGTCCGGAGCGCCGGGTTGCGGGCCCGAGGACGATGCGAATATAATGGCCGGGTCGATCCCCTTTCACCGGAGGCGCACATGAAGAGACGATTCGTTCTCGCCGTCACGATGGCCCTGGCTCTGGCCGCGGCAGCTCCCCTGACCTGCCAGACGCCCCCGCCCGATACCGACCGCTACCTCGATACCGCGCCGGCCAAGGACGGCAACGTCCGCCTGGTCATCTTCAACCCCGAGGTCTTCAACATCCGGGCCCTGGCCACGCTGCGGAAGAACGGCACGATCGATATCCCCAACCTGACCGTCGTCGGCGTCTACCACGAGCGGCAGGCGGGCGGCTTCGCCGACAGCCACAAGTACGTGGCCGAGAACAAGCTCGACTGGTTCAAGTTCCACGTCGTCCGGGCCGAGATCAGCGAGCCGGTCCTGTTCAAGACGAACGCCTGCACGCCCGAATTCGAGCAGATCCTCAAGAAGTCCGACGGCGTGATCTTCTTCGGCGGTCCGGACATCCCGCCCTCGGTCTTCGGCGAGAAGACCCTCCTGCTGACGGAGATCACCGACCCCTACCGCCACTATCTCGAGACCTCGGCGGTCTTCCATTTCCTCGGCGGCTCGCAGGACGACAAGTTCAAGCCGCTGCTCGACGGCCGGCCGGGCTTTCCCATCCTCGGCATCTGCCTGGGCTTCCAAACGCTCAACGTCGGCACCGGCGGCACGCTCATCCAGGACATCTGGACCGAGGTCTACGGCAAGACCACGGTCGAGGACGTGATCGCCCTCGGGCCGGAGCAGTGGCACAACAACCCCTATCGCATCCTCTTCCCGCTCGACAAGCTCTACGGCTACAACTTCCACTCGCTCCAGCTCGGCGACAACGGCCTGTTCGTCAAGGTCATGGGCTTCAAGACGTCGGACCATCCGCGCATCCTGAGCTCGCACCACCAGGCGCTCGAGAAGATGGGCAAGGATCTCGTGGCCATCGCCAGCTCGCGCGACGGGCGGATCGTCGAAGCCGTCGAGCACAAGAGATTCCCCAACGTCCTCGGCATCCAGTTCCACCCCGAGCATCCGCTGCTGTTCGACCCGGAGCCGCGGCAGAGGCAGAAGCCGGGGGACGCGCCGACGAGCTTCCTGGCCATTCTCGAGGGCACGCCGCCGAGCGTCGAGTTCAACAAGGGCATCTGGCGCTGGTTCGCCGGCCGGCTCGTCGAGGGCCACGGGAGGTAAGGTCCGAAAATGGGGACTGTCCCCGCAGGGGATTGTCCCTTTGGACTACCTGTTCACACTCGCATTCCGGAAGCTTGACAATTCCCTACTACTTTAGTAGTATTTAAGCGATATCCGACGAAAGGAGCGCCCCATGAAGCGGTTCACGATCCCGCGGGTGTCGCACTGCAAAGGCGGCTGCCCACGCTCCTCCCGGGCATGAGGTAAAACGGCCCACCGGAGAAATCGGGGACACGAAGACCTTGTGTCCCCTTTTTTTTTGGTGAATAATGGGCCTTCCCGAGCCTGACGAAGGAGGCCTCCATGAGATACGGCATCGGCGTGATCCTCATCCTCATCGCGCTGGCGGCGGCTTGCGCGAAGCCAGCCAAGGCCCCGGAAGGGATCCTGTTCAAGGACGACCTCGCGTTCCTCCGCTCCAAGACGAAGGTCATCGTGCTGAAGGACGCGGCCGGGGAGGCCCAGGTGGCCGTCAATCCCGACCTCCAGGGCCGGGTCATGACCAGCTCCGCCGCCGGCCCGGACGGCCTGAGCTTCGGCTGGATCGGCCGGGAAGCCATCGCCGCGGGCGTCAACAACCCGCACATGAACTCGTTCGGCGGCGAGGACCGCTTCTGGCTCGGCCCCGAAGGAGGCCAGTTCTCGATCTTCTTCAAGAAGGGCGACCCCTTCGACCTGGCGCATTGGTTCACCCCGCCCCCCGTCAACGAAGGGGCCTTCGACGTGGCCTCCCAGGACGAGGGCCGCATCCACTTCCGCAAGCTCGTGCAGCTCGTGAATTACTCGGGAACGGCGTTCGACCTCGAGGTCAACCGGGAGATCCGGCTGCTCGGCCCGGGCGACGTCGCGGCGATCGGCGTCCAGGCGCCGGCGGGCGTCAAGATGGTCGCCTACGCCTCGGACAACAACATCACCAACCTCGGCGTCAACGTCTGGACGAAGGACGCCGGCCTCCTCTCGATCTGGATCCTGGGCATGTTCAATCCGTCGCCGGCCACGACCATCGTCATCCCCTTCAAGACCGGCCCGGAGTCCGAGCTCGGCCCGGTCGTCAACGACGCCTACTTCGGCAAGGTCCCGGCCGACCGTCTGGTGGTCAAGGAGACCGAAGGCGTCCTCTTCTTCAGCGGCGACGGCAAGTTCCGCAGCAAGATCGGCCTCTCGCCGCAGCGGGTCAAGCCCTTCGCCGGCAGCTACGACGCCGCGCACAAGGTCCTGACCCTCGTCCATCTGACGGTGCCCGAAGGCGCCACCGATTACGTCAACTCGATGTGGGAGATCCAAAAGAGCCCGTTCGCCGGCGACGTCGTCAATAGCTACAACGACGGACCGGCCTCGCCCGGCGCCAAGCCGCTGGGCCCTTTCTATGAGCTCGAGACCTCGTCGCCGGCGGCCGCTCTCGGCCCCGGCGGGACGATGACCCACGTCCATACGACGATCCACCTCCAAGGGCCGGAGAGGGACCTGGACGCGATCGCGCGCCGGACGCTCGGCATCGGCATCGAGGAGATCAAAAAGGCCCTGGCGAAGTCTTGACGATTTCTTGACATCTCGCGGTCGGCCGCCGGCTATCCTTATGGGTGAGGAGGCTCAAAAGTGAATACTCGGCGCGCCTGGCCGGCCTGTTTCCTGATCTTAGCCCTCCTGCCTGGCTGCCAGACGCTCTCCCGCGGGAGGACCCAAGCGATCCCCGCGACGAGCCGGCCTCCGGGCGTCCGGGTCGTCGTCGATGAGGCTCTTGTCGGGGAAACGCCCATCATCCTGAAGATGACCCGCAGGGCCGAGCACGTCGTCCGGTTCGAGGCGCAAGGATATCGCCCGGTCGAGATCCATTTCGTGAGAAAGCGCCCGCCGCTCGGCGAGATCATTCTGACGAGCCTCTGGGGGGCCCCCGCTGGCGCCGTCGTTCTGGGAATTCCAGGCTATGCCATCTGGAATGCGATCGCCGACAAACCGGCCGAAGACCTCGGAGGGCTCGGCAGGGGCATGATCTCGGCGGCCGTCGGGGCCGTCGTCGGATGGGCCATCGCCGCAAGCGTCGACGCCCACGCTCCCTCCAATTGGGACTTGGCGCCGCAGACGCTCTTCATCGAAATGGAGAAGTCCGAGGCCCCGGCCGCTCCCAAGGTCGTCCATGCGCCGGCCGACCGGCTCGGCGATATCCGCTGGCTCAGGATCGCTCTGTTGGATTGACCCGCCATAAGCCTCTTCTTGACAACTATGGCCCCATGATGTATCTTCTTTGTATATACTTTGAGGAGATAAATTGAAAACGAAGGTCCAGAAATGGGGCAACAGCCTGGCCACCCGGCTTCCCAAGTCCTTTGCTGATGAGCTCGAGCTCCTCGAGGGCTCCCCCATCGAGCTGATGCTCGAAGAGGGCGCCATCGTCATCAAGCCCGACAGGGATAAGACCTGGGACCTCGAAGCGCTTCTCGCCGGAGTGACCGACGAGAACATCCACCGGGCATGGGCAATGGAAACAGAGGACGCTGACAAGAGCGATCCCGGCGACGAGCGATGAAGCAGGTCTTCTATGTCCCGGAGCGCGGCGACATCGTTCTGATCGCAGACCCCGCCACGTCCCGGGCGCGGAACGCGTCGCCTCGCCAGGAGGTCGTCGTCCTCTCCCCTCAGGCCTACAATGCCCGGGCCGGCCTCGCGATCGTCTGTCCGATCGTCGCGCGGGTCACGGGATATCCCTTCGAAGTCTCCCTGCCCCCGGACCTCCCCCGGGCCGGCGCCATCCTGGCCGACCAGGCGACCAGCCTCGACTGGCGGGCCCGTCGCGCGGAGAAGTCCGCCACCCTGCCGCCCGCCGTCGTCGACGAGGTCCTGGCCAAGCTCCGCGCCCTGCTTTCCCAGCCCAAATAGCCTCCGCGGGGTCGGCCCGAGGATCCCTATCCCTATTGACCGGTGCGCGTCATCCGGCCTAAAATGAGCGTGGGGACCGCAGGCAGGATATCCGTCCCGAGTTTAGGGGGCAACATGGGCCAAGCGATGATGCTCGAGTCCTGGAAGGAGATCGCCGCCCATCTCCACCGCAACATCCGCACTTGCCAGATGTGGGAGAAGGACTTGGGCCTCCCCATCCATCGGCTCGACGGCTCCCCGCGGGCTCGCGTTTTCGCCTATCCTGACGAACTCGACCGCTGGTTGCATGACAAGCTTAATGAAAGCGCGACCAAGCCAACCGGGAAACGCGGCCTGCCAACCCTCCCCCGCTGGAACATCGACCTGATCGCGGGCCTCACGGTCCTCGCCATCAGGTCGATGTTCCAGCGGGGGAGGGTTGGCAGGCCGCGTTTCCGGTTGGCTTGGTCGCGCTTTCATTAAGCTTGTCATGCGACCCGGCGGTCAAGTTGCGTCAGGATAGGCGAAAACGCGAGCCCGCGGGGAGCCATGGAGCCAAATAGATGGGGAGTCAAGTCCTTCTCCCACATCTGGCAAGATGCAGATGCTGGTGGAGATGGGCGGCGATCTCCTTCCAGGACTCAAGCGAGTCATCGCTTGGCCCATGTTGCCCCCTAAACTGCAAACGGCTGTCCCCCTCGGTGCCCACGCTCATTTTAGGCTGGATAACGCGCACCAGTCAATAGGAATAGGATTCAGACCCGCAGAAGCTGGGCTGGGAACCTTCGCCAGGACCTCGTCAACAACAGCAGGCAGCAGGTCGCGAGAGCTTTCTCCGCGCGACGGGCCCGCCGGTCAAAGCTGTGCGCCTCGTCGCCGGGTGGGCGCGGGCCAGAGAACTTCGAAGGGATATCCCGTGACCCGCGCGACGATCGGACAGAGGCCGGCATTGTAGGCCTGAGGGGAGAGGACGACGACCTCCTGGCGAGGCGACGCGTTCCGCGCCCGGGACGTGGCAAGATCTACGAAATCAGAACGAGGATCTCAGCCGCGCCCCGGACATAGAAGACCTGCTTCATCGCTCGTCGCCGGGATCGCTCTTGTCCAGCCTCCTCTGTTTCCATTGCCCATGCCCGGTGGATGTTCTCAGTCGGTCACTCCGGCGAGAAGCGCTTCGACAGGTCCTTATCCCTGTCGGGCTTGATGACGATGGCGCCCTCTTCGAGCGTCGGCTCCTGGGAGCTCGAGCTCATCAGGGAAGGATTTGGGAAGCCGGGTGGCCAGGCTGCTGCCCCATTTCTGGACCTTCGTTTTCAATTTATCTCCTCAAAGTATATACAAAGA
>CAWECI010000009.1:0-418205 GCA_963807525.1 Candidatus Aminicenantota bacterium
CGGCTCGAGAAGCTTGGCGTCCTCGTCCGCCATCATCGACAGCCGTTCTTTTGAAGGTGTGGGCTCACGAACATCTGCTTGGCAAAAAGGCCCGCGAACATGTTCCCGTTGACGAAGGCGCACGGATAGCCGAACATCTTCCTTCGCTCGACGTTCGGACTCTCGGGGAGGACGCGATCGAACAGCTGGACCAAGGCCTGCGGTGATTTTTCCCATTTCGCCATAATAAAACCTCCGATCGACCGGGCTATTTTACCTTATGCAGCCATCGGATGATGATACGGTCAAAGGATGACGTTCCGCCGATCGAACCTTGACGTTTCCCGGCCGCTATTCCGAGCTCCGGAACCAGAGCCAGCAAGGGTCGCGAGGAGTGCGGGCCACTGATCGAAAGATCGCTCCAGATCGAGCGCGATCTCGGCTCGTTGCGCCCCATAGACGTCAGCGCCCAATTGCCGCCGGCCGGAGGAATTCGAGCCTTGAAGGATTATAGGAAATTCCCGACGGGACGAATGGTGCCCAGTAGAACGGATGTGAATAGCCCGCCTGTGGCGTCGGCCCTGAGCCCTCCGGTCTCGACGCCGCGACCGGTTCGATCGCCCGCTGGCACGGCAGGCCCGTGCAGGAGCGCCATCTGAGCCTGGCGCAATGCCTCGGCCTTGCCCTCGGCCGGATGCTCCATCCACCTCGAATAGAAGTCGCTCATCAGCTTGCTGGTGCTCTCGTCGCTCACGTCCCAGAGCGTGGCCAGCACCGCCTCTGCGTCCTTCTGCTGGGCGATCATGCCGAGGCTGTCCATTTCCACGCCATCCCTGGACTTGTAGTCTTTCGCCGTGCTGCACGCGGAGAGGGTGAGGAGTTGCGTTCCGTGAAAGGCGACCGGCGAATTCTCCATGTCGGAGAGGCCCCACGCATATCCCCTCGTATCCCCGGAGTGCTCCGCCCAGCATCAGATACGGTTCCTCGCCGCCGCCAGGCCCCACGACAAAGTGGCTGGCGATATGCACGACGGGAGCGCTCTTGCCGGGGCCCAGCTCTGCCTTCAACGCGTCAAGCGTGAACTGCTCATTGGACAGCAGCTTCCCGTCATCGTGCCATGGGAGTCGGGCGCGGCGGGGTCGTGGACCACGGCATCAAGCTCCGGCATCACGCCGGGCAGCGGGGGCAGTCCGCCATAACTCTTGGACAGGCCCATCGCCAGCACAGAGGGCTGTGCCTGGCTCACGAGCGGTGGGTCTGTCATGTGGGCGTAGCTCTCAGGAGTGAAGAGCACGTTGTTGAAACGCTCGACCAGGTAACGCCGGCCGTCATAGAGAGCGGCCATCGGCAGATAGCGCAAAGCGTCATCCACGGACCAGAGCAATGTCGGGGCGCGGCCCTGCGCACCTGAAGGCGTCTCCATGGCCCGCAACGCATCTTCCAGGGGTGCCACGACCATGCCGTACAGCTGGGCCAATTGCGGCCTGGGATCGGACGAGCGTGCGCCCAGCGCTTTCAGCGCCTCCAGCGCCACGGCGCGCAACTCCGACGGGCTGACCCCAACTCGACCTTCCTTCGCGTGTTGGCCGTGACCAGTATCGCGTAAACACGGGTCTCGCCAAACAGCACCCGAATACCCATCACCTGCGGTCCCAGCTTCGCCAGCGCGCTCTGCAGGTAACTCGGCTGGGAGTCCTCGTCCGCCGCAAGTCCGTTTCCTCGTTCGCCGCCGCGGTCCGTCTCCAACCCAGGTTAGAATGTCCCAGTCATGAAGGCCAGGATCTCCTCCCTCTTCTCCTCGATTCCGCCGGCCTTTCCCCAGCCGAGCATCGTCCTCGGGAGTCCGCGTCGCTTTCGCCTGGAGGCCGGCATATTCGATACAGAGCTCCACGACGGCCCGAGCCATGCTCTCCAACGCCGGCAGGCTCCTCTCCGCACGCTGCTGCGCGGCCGTGAGTTTCAGGGGCTCGAACCGCGGCACCGGAATCAGCGCCCCGAACGCTTCTTTCAGCTCCTGCTCCTTGAGGAGATCGAGGACCTGCTCGGCTTCGCCGAGCCGGCCAGCCTCGATGAGCAGCTCCGCCAGCGCTCGGTACGTTGCCGCTTTGGACTGCGCGAATCCGGTCTGCAGCGCCTTGTCCAGCCTGGAGATGTTCCTGCGAATGTGCTGATAGGAGTTCACCGCCTCCTTCCCGAAGAAGATCGCTCCATCGCGGTGATTCTCCTTTCGGAAGCCGAACATCAGCGAGGTCTCGATCCCCCCCTCGATCTCCGGGTCGCCCGCCGTCTTGGCCAACGACAAGGCGCTCAGCGTGCTGGCCAGTGCTTTCTCCGGGTCCTTGAGCGCCTCGAAGGCCCAGCCGATGGTCATCAGCGCGAGCGCTTCGCCGCGCGGGTCCTTCACCTCGCGCCATATCGCCAGCGCCTGGATGTCGAGGGCCAGCGCCTTATCCGCTTCTCCAAGCAGGGAACGGTCCCGGCCCATATTGTTGAGGGTCATCGCCTGGCCGCGACGGCTCCCGGTCTCGCGGAAGATCGCCAGGGCCTGATCACAGTATTCCAGGGCCTTTTGGGGCTGTCCCAGATCGGCATAGGCCCTGCCGATGTCGCCAAGGACGAGCGCCTCTCCGTTACGCATCCCCACTTCGCGCCAGATCGGAAGGGCCTGATTGTAGTAGTCGAGCGCCGTCTGGTGAAGTCCGAGGTCGCGATACAGCCGGCCCAGGCTGTTGAGAGTCAGGGCCTCCCCCTCCCGGCTGCCGGACTCGTGCCAGATGACCAGCGCGCGGTTGTACTCGTCGAGCGATCTCTGCTTCAAGCCCAGGTCGGCGTTGACCATGCCCATGTTGTTCAGGGTCAGCGCCTCCCCTTCGCGCACGCCCGCTTCTCGCCAGAGGGCCGATGCCTGGTTGAAATACTCCAGCGCCTTCAGGCCTTGGCCCAGGCCCGAATAGGTCCGTCCAAGATTGTCCAGCGTGCTGGCCTCGCCGGCGCGCCCGATCGTCTGCCGCCAGTCCGGGATCGCCTCGTTCATCTCTTTCAGCGCCTTCAGCTGGCCCAGGTTGTGGAGCTTCTGCTTCAGCGTCATGTGCTTGGCGCCCTGGCTGTCGATCTCGCGCCAGATCGCCATCGCCTCGTTCAGATGTTTCAGGGCTTCATCCCGGTCCCCGAGATTGTTGTAGGCTCGGCCCATGTTGTTCAGCGTGGCGGCTTCACCCTGCTGAAGCTCGAGCGAACGATAGAGGGGCAGCGATTGGCCGAACAGCTCGAGCGCCTTGTCCTCCTGCCCCAGGTCCGTGTGGATCCTGCCCAAGGCGTTCAGGATCATGGCCTGAGCGATGTGATTGTCGGCCTTCTGTGCGATGGGCAAGGCCTCGTTGAGGCAATCCAGCGCCTTTTGCATCTTGCCTGACATCCGGTAAATCGTGCCGAGAAAGACGAGTTCCGTCATCACCTCGTTGGTTTTGCGGCCCGCGCGCGCTTCCGCCAGCTTCTGCTCGTGCTGGGCGGCCTGACCCCGCAACGAGGCCAGCGAGGCCGTTTGCGCACCGGCGGCCAACACGGCCGTCAGGAGCAGCCAAGTGCCGACGCCAAATCTCACCGGGAGCTTCATGGCCCGTCCTTAGAGGCGCTCTCCCCGCTGACGCAAGGCTCTCAGCCCATTCGAGCGACCCCGTAGATCATCGGGGTCCACTCTTTTATCTTCCGCTCGCGGAGATGATCGAGGTCGGCTGGACCTCGATCTCGAAGGTGACGTAGGTGATGCCCGGGAGCGTGTCGGCGGCGGCGGCATCGATGTCCGGGCCCTGGGTTTCCCTCTTGACTTCCTGCGGGACGACGCGGCCCTGGAGGACGTGGAGGTTCCGGAGCTTGTCCGCAGCGGGGGCCCGGTTGGCGGGGATGAGAACGTACGTCCCGCTGCTCAGCATGAGGCCGGAGACGGATCCCGGCGAGCCGGTCCTTTGGACCGCATCCCTGGTGGCAAAGACGCGCTGGGGGTTGGATTTGATGATCTGGACCGGCATGGCATGAATGGCGCCGTAGAGGGCGTTGAAGGACTGAAGGGCCGTCATGGCGATGCCCGGCAACCCGATGAGAGGCGCGAACTGGTTCAGTCCGCCGATAAGGGTATTGATGATCTTGTGGAAGAGGGAGTCCTTCTTCTGCGCTTCGAGGTTGAGGGCCCAGCGGCCCTGGCCGCCGGGGAGGAGGATATTCTGCATCCTCTGCCAAGTCGGGTCGTCCGAGACGCCGATGCTCTGCACGGAAGACGATCGCCCCGAGGCGCCGGGTTTCGAGCCCTTCCCGCCGCTAGCCCTGGAGGAACTCCCGGAGCCCGAAGCTCCCTGTTTCGGTTTGGACAGCGAGGATTTCATGCCCGAGACGAATGTGTAGGCCAGGGGCTCGATGACCGACGGCAGGATGGCGCTCTTCTGGGCGATGTCGACCCGGATCTGGGCGTTCTGGAGGCGGTCGAATGTGCTCTGGTCCTGAGGCGCGATCTTGATGGCCGAGGTGTTCACGGCGACCATGACGTCGCCCTGCGAGACGAGCTTATTCTCGTCGAGCACCGCGGCGTTCCGGAAGCCGTCCCGGTCGCTGAAATGCCAAAAAACCGGCTGGAGGTTGCTTTCTCCTCCCCGCCCACGCGTCAGGGAGGCGATCGGCTGGGCGTCGGTCTCGAGAAAACCGGACCAGAATTCGAAGGCCTTCGGGTCGAAGTCGGGGTTGATCTCCTGCGCCGCGGCAGGATCGTCGAGCAGATCCAGGAGCCCGGCCGCCGCCGGCGAAGCGAGGAGCCCCGGGGCCGCTCCCATGGCGAGCAAGCTGCTGAAAAATTCCCTGCGCGTTTTGGACATGGATGTGTATCCCCTTGCGTTCGGATCCAAGAAAGTTGAAGACCCCTCCGGGTCAGCCATCGACGGCTATCCTTAAGTCGCTGTATTATGTTTCCGCTGCGCGGCCTTGTCAAATGGGCGGGCCCGCCGAGGCCGGGAGCTTGAAGGAGGCCCCGCGTAGACGCTATAGTAGACGGCAAGAGACCGATGCTCAAACGACGCGTGTTCTTCGCGGCGGTGCTCTGGCTCGCCGGCCTGTTCTCTCCCGCCCCGGCCGCGGCCGGCGTGACGCGGCGGGCCCTCCTCGTCGGGATCGACGCCTACGGCCCGCCCGCCAACGCCCGGGAGGGGCCGGTCAAAGCTCATCGCGGCGCCCTCCCCAGGGTTACCGTCCAGGGAGTGTCCCGCCGGGAGCCTTTTGATTCCCTCGACGGCGCCGTGAGCGACATGGAAGGGATGAAAGCCCTCCTGACGGACAAATATGGGTTTCGCCAGGACGACATCCGGACCCTCACGAACGAGAACGCCACCGCGGATGCGATCCTGGGCGCCATTCAGCAGCAGCTGATCGACGCCGCCCAGCCGGGCGATGTCAGCGTGTTCTATTACGCGGGCCATGGCTCGCTCATGCGCAATCTCAAGACGCCGGAGCGGTCGGGATTCGATTCGACCATCGTCCCGGCCGACTGGTGGCGAGGGACGCCGGACATCCGCGATAAGGAGCTGGCGCGCCTGTTCCGAAAGGCCGTGGAAAAGGGCATCGTCCTCACGGTCATCGCCGACAGCTGTCACAGCGGCTCCCTCCTCCGGGGCTCTCTTCGGCTGCGCGAAGTCCCGGGAGACGCCGGGTTTTACGTCGAGGATCCTCCGGACCGCGACGCGGCCGGGCAAACCCTCCCCAACCCCGAGGACGAGGGGGCGCTGGTGCTGTCCGCGGCCCAGGATTATCAGTGTGCCGCCGAGGTCGCCACGGACTCGGGTTGGCATGGGGTCTTCACGTGGGCCCTCATCCAAGTCCTGCGATATGCGCCCGAAAACGAGCCCATGTCCCGGGTCTTCGAGCGGGTCCGGGCCCTCGTGCAGTCGGAGGAGCCGGTCCAAGAGCCGGTCATGGCGGGCAAAGGCCGCGCCGAACGCGGCCTGTTCGGGCAGCCGGCGGACCTCGCGAGGAGCATTACGGTCGCGGTGCGGGAAGTCACCGGCCCCGCGGTCGAGCTTCGGGGCGGACAGGTCCTCGGCCTGGCCAAGGGTTGCGAGCTCGTGAGGATTCCGGGATCGGCGGGAGAGGCTCCGGTCCGGATCGAGATCACCGAGGTTTCCGGCCCGAGCAGGTCCCAGGCCCGGGTTCTCTCCGGTCCGCCGGAGAGCGTTCGGCCTGGGGATCTGTTCGAGCTCGAGCGGTGGGTCCAACCTGAAGAGGGGGTCTTGCGCGTCTTTCTCCCCCCGACCCCGCCCCCCGCGGCCCGGGTCCTGGCCGTCGCCCAGTCGATAGCCGGGCTGCGGCTTCCCGGCTGGGTGGACGACCCGACCATCACTCCGCCGGATCTCGTCATGAGCTGGGCCGGGTCGGAATGGGTCGTGTCGCGCAACCGCCCCGGAGGAGAAGTCGCCCTGCGCCTCGGAACGGATCCGGATCCGGCCCGAGTCCGCCAGAAGCTGTCGGAGTTTCCGTCGGCCCTGTTTTTCCTGGCCCTCCCGCTCCCGGCAGAGGCGGCCGGCCGCGTGCGCCTAGGGCCGGGCACAGCCCTCGACGCGATCGTCCCCGTGGTCTCCGCGGACGGGGCGAGGTATGCCCTCGAAGGCCGGTATCGCGGGGGGAACCTCGAGTTCGCCTGGGTGGCGCCCGCGGGCAGCGAGGAAGAGCTCAGGCGGGCAGCCGCCATTCCCCGGATGCCGCTGCGAACCCGCTGGCTGGCGCCGGCGGCGGGGTCCGAGGCCACCGGGGGATTCGCGGCTGAGGTCGAAGGCTACGCCCTTCGCCTGGCCCGCCTCCGGGCCTGGATGGAGCTCGAGCCGCCCGCGGCCGACGTTCCCTTTCCCTACGGCCTGGCCTTCAAGGAGATCCCATCGGGACGCGTGATCACCGAGGGCGAAATGCGGAAAGGGGAACGGTACAAGCTCTATCTCCGTTCGGACCCCGATCTTCTGCGACGGCTCGAGCAGTCGGGGCAGAGGGCGCCGGCACGATATGTCTATGTGTTCATCATCGACAGCGACGGCACAGGGACGTCCCTCTTTCCGGGAGCGCAGGGAAACGTCGAGAACATCTTTCCCCCCGACAAATCGCCGCTACCGGCCGAGATCCCGCTCTCGAGTCGCGATTATGACCTCGAAGTGTCAGATCCCCTGGGCACCGATGTCTATTTCATGATCGCCAGCCCCGAGGCCATCGATCCGACGGTGTTATCCTTCGAGGGGGTCCGGGGCGGAAGCCGGGGCACCCGCGGCGGGGGCATCAGCCGGCTTCTTTTCGGCCTCGGGTCGGGACAGAAGCGGGGGGCCGCGACGCCTCCCGCGCCACCGCAATGGTCGATCGAGAAGCGCGTGATCCGCAGCATTTCCAGGTAGTGCGTCGCCCGGCCGGCCATGCTGTCCCGATAAGATAATGCTGCCCCGGCCGGGAAAGTAACACGCAAGCCTCCCCTGAGAGATCCCTTGAAGGCCCGATCCGGTCGAAGCGGCAAGAGCCCAAACAGATAGGTGACATAGACCGAGCCTAAAGGGGGAAACAGAGAGCGCGCCTGGAGGGACTCGAACCCCCGACCCGCTGCTTAGAAGGCAGCTGCTCTATCCACCTGAGCTACAGGCGCGTCGAGGCGGGCGTCGAATCGGGGAGAGCGGATTTGAACCGCCGACCTCCTGCTCCCAAGGCAGGCGCGCTAGCCAGGCTGCGCCACTCCCCGTTCCGTTCAGCCGATGTATCTTAACTGACGGGGCGAGGGGGTGTCAATTTAGGCGCGACCTCGAAGAGGGTACCGGAGTTTACGCATTACGCATCATCAGGCGAAGCGCGTAATGCGTAGTCCCGGTACTCTGACTTACTTCCGGCCGAGGCCCTTGTCGATGACCGACTTCTCGACCCGGACGACGATCGGACGGCCGTGGGGGCAGAGGGCCGGCTGGGAGGTCTTGAACAGCTCGTCGACCAGGTAGCCCATTTTCTCCCGCGTCAGGGGCTCGCCGGCCTTGATCGCGGCCTTGCAAGCCATGGTCGCCAGCATGTGGTCGCGGCGCTCTTCGGGCGTTTTGTTGGCCGCCTCTTCAAGCAGGCCGAGAAAGACGTCCTTGGCCTCTTCGGCTTTGAAGAGATCGGGATATTCCTTGAGGGCATAGGACCGGCCGCCCATGGCCTCGACCCGGAAGCCGAGGTCCTCGAACAGGACCTCGTTCTCCTCGAGACGGACCGCCGCCGACGGCGCAAGCTCGAGGATCGGCGGGATCAAGAGCGTTTTCCGGGGCCAGAGCTTCAGCCGGTCGATCTCCTTGAATTTGTCGAACAGGACGCGCTCGTGGGCGTTGTGCTGATCGATGACGAGGAGCCCGTCCTCGCCTGATGCGACAATATACATATTGGCGAATTGGCCGAGGACGGCAAGGCCCTTGCCTGCGGGCGCTGGCGCGGAAGGCGTGGACACGTACCCATGGTGCATGTCCCCTTTCTGGTCCCCCGACGCCGCGGCCGGAGCGGACTCGGGCGATATGTTTTCGACGCCGACCGGGCCGAATCCGAGACTCTGCGGCTTGTACTCAGCGCCGGCCTCGGCGATCCCCTCGGCGGCCGGACGCCGGCCGGCCTCGGGCGCTACCTCTTTAATAGCCTGCCCGCGCGTCGCGGCCTCGCCGACGGCCCGGAGCACGAGCCTGAACACGAGCTGGGTGTCCCGGAACCGGACCTCCGCCTTGGTCGGATGAACGTTCACGTCGACGTCAGCGAAAGGCAGCTTCAGGAACAGGAACGCTTCCGGCGACCGGCCCTTCTCCAGGATCCCCGTGTAGGCTTGGCTCAGCGCCGCCATGAAGATCCGGTCCTTGACCGGACGCCCGTTGACGAAGAAATATTGGACCGATTTGTCGGCGCGCCCCGTCAGCGGCCGTGAGGCCAGCCCCTCCAGCCGGGCTTCGCCCTCCTCGGCGGCGACGTCCGTGAGCCCGTCGATCATGGTCTTGCCGAAGATCTGGAAGACCCGCTCCCGAAGCGTCGCCGACGGCCGGGCAATCGATCGTCACCCGCGTCCCGTGCACCAAAGTGAACCGCACGCCCGGCGCGCCGAGAGCGGCCTGGGTAACGTACTTGGCGACGGGCCCCAACTCCGATTGGCCGGACCTCAGGAACTTGCGCCGGGCCGGCAGGTTGAAGAAGAGGTCCCGGACCTCGACGGTCGTCCCCTGGGGGAAGGCGATATCAGTCACGGCGACGAGCCTCTCCCCTTCCCGTTCGATCATGGTGCCCCGGTCGCCCTGACCGTCGAAGGTCCGCAGGATCAGCCGCGACACGGCCGCGATGCTGGCCAGGGCCTCGCCGCGGAAGCCGAGCGTGGCGATCCGCTCCAGGTCCTCCTCGCCCGCGATCTTGCTGGTCGAGTGGCGGCGGAAGCAGAGGGCCGCGTCTTCGCGGTCCATGCCGGCGCCGTTGTCCTGGACCTTGATCAGGTTCTTGCCGCCGTCGACGAGCTCGACCCGGACCTCGGTCGCGCCGGCGTCGAGCGCGTTCTCGACCAGCTCCTTGACGACGGAGACAGGCCTTTCGATGACCTCGCCCGCCGCGATCTTCTGGGCCACATCCTCGGGCAGGAGATGGATCTTCTTCATGCGACGATCTCCCCTTCCGTCCGGCGCGGCAGGACGCCGCGGATGGCGACCCGGACGAGCTCCCCCGCGGGCGCATCGCCGTCGGGTACGAGCACGCGGATGAAATTTCCCGTCAGGACCTCGGCGTGCTTCCCGGTCCGAGCGATGACCACGGCCTCGAGCTCGCGGCCGATGAAACGGCGCCGGAAGCTAAAATCGCGTAGGGCCGCCAGCCGCCGCAAGGCCTTGGCCCGCTCCGTGATCACGCCCGAGGGGACCTGACGGAGCTTTGCGGCGGGTGTCCCTGGCCGGGGGGAATAGGAAAAGACATGAACATAGGTCAGGGGCGAACGCTCGACGAAGGTCCGCAGCTCATCGAAATCGGCCTCGGTCTCGCCCGGGAAGCCGACCATGAGATCGGCCCCGAGCGCCGCGTCGGGACAGAGGCGGCGCATCTCTTCGAGGATCATGTCATAGCATCCGGGCTCGACGGGCCGGCCCATGAGTCCAAGGACATGGCTCGAAGCGTGCTGAAGAGAGAAATGGAAATGGGGGCAGATCCTCGCGTCCGTCGCGATGTGGGCCAAGAGCCCGGCCTCCGCCCTTCGCGGGTCGAGCGAGCTGAGGCGATAGCGCACCGGACCGCCAGCCACCTCGAGGGCTTGAAGGAGCGCAAGAAGCGAGCTCCGGGGCTCGAGGTCTTCGCCATAAGAGGAGAGATGGATCCCGGCGAGAACGATCTCGCGGAAACCCCTCCCGGCCAGATCTCCGGCCGCTCTGACGATATCTGACGCGGGCAGGCTGCGGCTCCGGCCCCTGACGCTCGGGATGATGCAATACGCGCACCGGTTGTCGCAGCCGTCCTGGATCTTCAGCCAGCCCCGGGCCCGGAACGACGGTTCGACGTCTTCGCCGAGGGCCTTCCCGGCCAACGGAGCCGTTATCCCCGGCTCGGTTGCCGTCGGGTGACAGGACGCGAGGGAGCCGCGGGCGAGGTCATGGAAAGGGCCGTTGGCCGCACCGATCGCGAGCAGCCGCTCAGCCAGCCCGTCTTTCGCGCTCTGCGGCAGCACGGCAGCGACTCCAGGGAGATCCGCGATCTCCGCCGGGGCCCGCTCCGCGTAACACCCGGTCACGACGATCCGGGTCTCGGGGTTTTCGCGGTGAACGGCCCGGATGAACTTGCGGACGTCCCGCTCGGCCCGTCCGGTGAGGGTGCATGAGTTGACGACGACCACGTCGCTCTGTTCCCAGTCCTCGTCGAGACTCAGCCCCCGCTCCCGGAACGCGTCGGCCCAGGCGAACGCCTCGGCCTGATTGACGCGGCAGCCGAAGTTACGGACAGAGAACGAAGGCATCGCGCGGGTTAGAGCTTTTCCTTGAGCTTGGCGGACGCCGCCTCGACCTTCTCGGCCATCTTGGCCCTGTAGCCGCCGAGCTTCGTTGCCAACGTCTCGTCGCGCAAGGCCAGGATCTCGACGGCCAGGATGGCGGCGTTGGTCCCGCCGTGCTTGCCCAGGGCCATGGTGGCGACCGGAACGCCCTTGGGCATCTGAACGGTCGAGAACAGGGCGTCCATGCCGCCCAGGGCGTCGCTCTCGACCGGCACGCCGATGACCGGCTTGACCGTGTGCGCCGCGACGACGCCGGCCAGGTGGGCCGCCTTGCCGGCCACGGCGATGAAGATCTCGGCGCCGGCCGCTTCGGACGTTTTGACCAGGCGGAGCGTCCGCTCGGGCGAGCGGTGGGCCGAGGTCACCTCGATCCCATAGGGGACGCCGAATTCTTTCAGGACCCCCAGGGCGTCCTCGATCGTCCCCGCGTCCGACTCGCTGCCGAGAAAGATCATGACCTTCATGTCCGCTCCTCCTTGATGGCGCCGATGTCGCGGCGATAGTACATGGCCTCGAAATGGATCTTGCCGCAGGCCTCGTAGATCTTGGCCATGGTCGCGGCCAGCGTGTCCTCCGAGGCGCAGACGCCCAGGACGCGGCCGCCGGTCGTCAGGAATTGCCCGTTCTCGTGCTTTGTCCCGGCGTGGAAGACCGTGACGCCCGAGATCTTTTCGGCCTCGTCCAGGCCGGTGATGACCTTGCCCTTCTCGTAGTGCAGAGGATAGCCGCCCGAGGCCACCACGACGCAGCCCGACGGCTTGGACGACCAGCGGACGTCGGCCTTCAGAATATCCCCGTCGATGGCCGCCTCGAGAAGATCGACGAGATCGCTCTCGAGCCGGACCATCTGCGGCTGGGTCTCGGGATCGCCGAAGCGGCCGTTGAACTCGAGGACCCGCGGCCCCTCCTCGGTGATCATCAGCCCGGCGTAGAGGACGCCCTTGAACTTGCGCCCTTCCTCGAGCAGGCGGGTGACGGCCGGCGTGACGACCGTCGTCATGACGTCCTTGAAGAGCGTCTCGGTCATGAGCGGCGAGGGCGAGATGGCGCCCATGCCGCCGGTGTTCGGTCCCTTGTCGCCGTCGTAGGCGGCCTTGTGGTCCATGGCCGTGACCAGCGGCTGCACGCGCATGCCGTCCGTGACGACGATGAACGAGACCTCGCGGCCGCGCAGGAACTCCTCGATGACGATGCGCCGCCCGGCCGGGCCGAACTTCTTGGCCACCAGCATGTCGCCGGCCGCTTCCTCGGCCCGTTTCTGGTTCGGGCAGACGACGACGCCCTTGCCCGCCGCGAGGCCGTCGGCCTTGACCACGACGGGAAAGCCGAATTCGCCCGAAGCGATGATCTTCTTGGCCTGCTCGAAGTCGTCCGTGACCTTGAACCGCCCGGTCGGGATGCGGTGGCGGGCCATGAACTCCTTGGCGAAGACCTTGCTGCCTTCGATCTCGGCCGCCTTCTTCGACGGGCCGAAGACGCGCAGGCCACGCCGCTCGAACTCGTCGGCAAGCCCCAGGGTCAGCGGCACCTCGGGCCCGACCACGGTCAGGCCGATCTTCTCGCCCTCCGCGAACCCGGCCAGCCCGGCGATGTCGGTCTCGGGCAGAGGCAGGTTCTCGGCCATCAAGCGCGTCCCGCCGTTCCCCGGCGCGCAGTAGATCTTCTCGACGCGCGGGCTCTTGGAAATGCGCCAGGCCAGGGCGTGTTCCCGGCCGCCCGAGCCGATGATCAGGACTTTCATGGTCAGGCCCTCACCGCCTGCCGCAGGTTCTCGACGAACGCGGCGGCGTATTCGCGATCGGGGATGCTGGCGCTCAGGACCCGGGCCGCGAGAGGCAGGGCCTCGGCCGGGGGCAGCGTGAAGCCCATCTTCAGGAAATTCTTACGGTACTTGGCCACTTCGGGGCCGGCCGGCTTGTTGCGGATGACGATGTCGGCCATCAACCCGGCCAGGGTGTCGAAGTCTTTCTCGACCATACCGAAGCGGGTCATCTCCTGGACGCCCAAGCGGACGCCGCTCGAATCGAGGAAGGTCGCGTCGTCGGGCAGGGCCTGGTAGTTCGTCAGGACGTTGTTCGTCTCGAGGCGCCGGGCGATCTCCATGCCCGGGCCGTAGGGCTTGACCCGGATGATGACCTGGTGCGTCTCGGTGTAGCCGTCCGCCGGATCGCCCTCGACCGGGATGCCGTGGGCGTGCAGAGCCTGGGCCAGGGCCTTGGCGTTGGCCCGGACCTGTTTCTGGAAGGGTTCCTTGAAGGCGTTCATCTCGTAGGCGGCCATGAGCAGGCCCAGGAGCGTCCCCAGATGGTGGTTGCTGGTCGAGCCGGGGAAGGCCCGGCCCTTGATCTCGACCCAGAGGGGACGGAACGGCGAGCTTTTCGGGATATTGCCCGCGACGAGGCCGCGCTGGGTCCCGAAGAAGGTCTTGTGGGTGCTGCCGGTGACGACGTCCGCGCCCTCCGCGAAGGGGGCCTGGAAGGCGCCATAGAGGCCGAGGACGTGGGCCATGTCATACATCAGGACCGGGCGGTCTTTCCAGCCCCGGACGATGTCGGCCACGAACTGGACCGGCTCGCGGTAGAGGAACATGCTCTTGCCGAAGACGACCAGCTCGGGCTTGTGCGATTCGAGGATCGTCGGCCAGCGCGTCGAGGTCGGGCTTGTAGGGGTTGTCCTTGCGGACCGGGAAGATTGACGACCTGCTCCTTGCCCGTGGCCGGGTCCTCCTCGACGAAGTTGAAGAGGGCGCCCATGGGCTGGGCGCTGAGGTGCCCGCCGTAGATGAGCTCGTTGTTGAGGACCAGGCGCAGCCGCCGCGAGAGCTGGCCCGCGGCCCGGCCGCGGTTGACGAACTTGACCAGGCCCTTGAAGACGACCTCGTTGGCCATCTGGCCGCTGATCGGCCGCAGCTCGACGTCTGTGCAGCCGAAGTAGGTCGTGAGCTCGTTCTGGCACTCGACCTCGACGTCGCGGATGAAGTCCGTCCCCTGGTAAAAATAGACCTCGTCCCCCTTCATCGAGCGGTGCTCGGCGTAGCGGCCCGAAGGGTCGGCGATCTCGCACATCTTGACCAGGAGCGAGGGCGTCGCTTCCGAGGGGATGAGGTTGAAGCACTCCGTCTGGCGCCAGGCGCTGTTCCGCTCGGTCCGGGCGGCCAGGTCCCTGGCTTTTTCGGCGAATGTCGGCATGAGGCCCTTCCTTATTTGAGATTCTCGGCTTCGAGAGCTCGGATCTTGTCGACCCGCCGGCCGTGGCGGCCGCCCTCGAAGGGCGTCTCGAGCCAGGTCCGGACGATGCGCAGGGCCAGCTCCAGGGTCAGGGTCCGGCCGCCCAGGGTCAGGACGTTCGAGTCGTTGTGGGACCGGCTGACCTCGGCCGCGTACTCGATCCAGCACGGTGCGGCCCGCAGGCCCTTGAATTTGTTGGCCACGATGGCCATGCCGATCCCGGTGCCGCAGACGAGGATGGCCCGGTCGCACGTGCCGGAGACGACGGCCCGGGCGGCCTTGGCGCCATAATCGACGTAATCGACCTTTTCCCCGGGGCCGCAGCCGAGATCGACGAAGTCGACGCCGCGGCTCTTGAGATATTCGGCGAGGCCCGCTTTGAGGTCGTAGCCGGCGTGGTCGGACGCGAGAGCGATCGTCATTCCGGTCTCCTTTCCCCGCCCTCTCGCCCCGGCCGCGTCGACAGCGGCGGCTATTTCAGATCGAGGAGCCGGGCCGCCTCGGGCATGACCTCGATGGCCTTGAGGACGGCCGGGTCGCTTTCGCGGGACACTTTGACCCCGGTGTCGAGGCCCCAGATGGCCCCGGCGACCTCGCGCTCGAGCTCGCGGCGGATCTCCGGCTCGGCCTCGCGGAACGCCGGCTCGTCGTACGTGATCTGGCGCGAGGCCAGGTATTTCCGGAAATCGGCCACGACGTCGGCGTTGACGACGAAGGCGTCGCCGACCAGGATCTTGCCGGCCGCGGCGGCGCCCGCCGGCTTGGGCTCCTGCGGGAAGACCATCCGCCGGCCCAGGTCGGTCTGATGCTGGGCCAGCTTATGGGCGTAGGCGAAGAAGGCGCCGCTCATGCGCAACCGGCCGGTCACTGGCTTGAGGAGCGAGTCCACGGCGTAGTCAGGGGTGATGCCGCCCTGCCCGAGGACCTTGCGGCCGTGCTCGGTGTAGAGGACTTCGCGGCTCGTCTCGGGGGCCCGCTTGCCCATCAGGTATTCGTCGAGCTGGCTGTAATCGCGCTGGATGGACCGGCCGCTCGGGGTCAGGTACTTGGCCACGGTCAGGGCCACGGCCATGTTCGGGGCCAGGCCGAAGACCTGCTGGACCAGGCCCTTGCCCCACGAGTCCTCGCCGACGATGAGGCCGCGGTCGTGGTCCATGACGGCCCCGCTGACGATCTCCGAGGCGCTGGCCGTGCCCTGGTCGATGAGGATGACCAGGGGCAGCTTCATGTACGGGCCGTCGCTGTAGGCCCGGAACTCGCGGTCGAAATCGGGGTTGCGGCCCTTGGTCGAGACGATCATGTCACCCTTGGGCAGGAACATGTTCGAGATCTCGATCGAAGCGGCCAAGGCCCCGCCCGAGTTCAGGCGCAGGTCGAGGATGAGGCTCTTCATGCCCTGGGACGAGAGCTTGGCCAGCCCGTCCTCGAGCTCGCGGGGCGTCTCCTCGCCGAAATTGCGGACGTAGATGTAGCCGACGCCGTTCTGGAGCATGAACGCGTACGGGACGCTGAGGAGGGGGATCTCCTCGCGGATGATGGTCAGGTCGAAGGGCTTCTCGCCCTCTCGGACGACGGTGATGACGACCTTGGTCCCCTTCTCGCCGCGCAGCTTCTGCATGGCGTCGTAGCTCGAGATGGGCACGGTCGATTCGCCGTCGATCTTGGCGATGACGTCACCGGACATGACGCCCTGCCGGTAAGCCGGGCCGCTTTCGATCGGGGCCACGACGACGATGGCGTCGCCCTGCTTCTGGATCTGCAGGCCCACGCCGTAGTATTTGCCGGTATAATCCTCGCGCATCCGGGAGAAGCTCGAGGGGTCGAGGAAATAGGAATGGGGGTCGAGCGTGTCCAGGGTGCCCTTGATCGAAGCCACGGCCAGCGTCTCTTCGTCGAGAGGCTTATAATAGTTCGCCTCGAGGAGCGCGGCGATGGCCCGGGCCTTGTCCTCCCCCGCCGACCAGAGGTCCGCGTCGCGCGAGGCGGCCGGAAGCAGGATCAGGGCCCCGAGGACCAGGGGCAGAAGGGCTTTTTTCATAGACCTCACGTCCCCGCAATTTTACCATCGCCCGCCCCGCCTGTAAAGCCGCATCGGGCTATGAGGGAGGAATCGTCTTGAGGCGACCTTTGGCGGCCCGGCATGGCCGTGATATAATGGCGGTTCGAGAAACATCCATGTTCGCAGGTATTGGCCCCGCGGAACTCATCCTCATCTTCATCATCGCCTTGCTCGTCTTCGGCCCCAAGAAGCTGCCCGAGATCGGCCGCACCGTAGGAAAGGCCATGAGGGAGTTCAAGAAGGCCTCGGAGGACATCAAAAGCCGCATCGAGGAGGAGATCGAGGCCTCCGAGATCAAGGACATCCGCAAGGACATCCAATCGGGCGCGGACGCCTTCAAGGCCGAGATCGAGGCCGCCGCCAAGGACGCCGCCGAGGATCCTGCCAAGGATACCAAAGTCACCAAGGAACCGGAGCACCATGAGATTGGGGAAGGGCCGAAAGTCTCCTGACGAGATGACCTTCCTCGAGCATCTGGAGGACCTCCGGAAGCGCCTTTTCTATTCCTTCATCGCCTTGTTCATCGGGTTCCTGCCCTGCTGGGCGTTCCGGGAGACCTTCTTCAAGATTCTTGCGGCGCCGGTCCTGAAGTTCCTGCCGCCGGGCACGAAGTTCTCCTTCCTGACGTTGACCGCGCCGTTCATGATGTACATGAAGATCGCCGCCCTGGCCTCGGTGTTCTTCACGGCCCCCTTCATCTTCCTCCAGCTCTGGTATTTCGTCGCGCCGGGGCTCTATCAGAAGGAGAAGAAATACGTCATTCCGTTCGTCCTCATGACGACGTTCTTCTTCGCCGTGGGGGCGGTCTTCGCCTATTTCGTCGTCTATCCCATAGCCTGCCGTTTCTTCTTGAACATCGGGAAGGAATTCCAAGCCGTTTTGACGCCGGATCAATACCTTGGGTTCTCGGTCCAGATCCTGTTGTGCATCGCCCTCGTCTTCGAGCTCCCCACGCTCGTCTTCTTCCTGGCCAAAATGGGTCTCGTCACGAGCCGCTGGATGATCCACAACTTCAAGTACGCCGTACTCGTGGTTTTTATCATCGCCGCCGTTATCACGCCGACTCCCGATCCCGTCACCCAGAGCATCGTGGCCGTTCCGATGCTGATCCTCTACGGCCTGGGCATCATCATCGCCATTTTCGTCGGCCGCAGCAAGGAGAAGGCTGAACGGGCAGAGACCGAGCGGGCCGGCTGAGGGAGGAGCGCCCATGGACGGACGCCTGATCATCCGCGGGGAACGCGTCGCCACCGGCGCAACGATCGTCTCCGAGAACCCGGCCACCCTCGAACCGGTGGGCGAGGTCTCGGTCGCGTCCCGGGAGCTGTGCCACCAGGCCGTCCAAGCCGCCAAGGACGCCTTCCCCGTCTGGCGCTGGCTCGATCCCCGGGAGAAACGGGCCATCTTCAAGCGGGCTGAGAACATCCTGGCCCGGCGGGCCACGGAAGCGGCCCGGCTTATCGCCATGGAGAAGGGGTCGCCGGTTCCCGAGTCGCTGGCCGTCGAGGTCTTCGGAGCGTTGCAGTCGCTCAACTATTACGGCGAGAACCAGGGCCGGCTGCTCCAGTCGCGCCGGGCCGGGCACCATGCGCCCCTGTTCTTCCACAAGTCGGGCGCGTTCCACTTCCATCCCCTCGGTCCGACGCTCATCATCTCGCCCTGGAATTTCCCCTTTCTGATCCCGATGTGCGATATCCTCAGCGCCCTGACCGGCGGCAACACGGTCGTGCTGAGGCCGTCCACGTCGACGCCGCTCACCGGCCTCCTCGTCGGCGAGATCTTCCTGGAGGCCGGGCTGCCGCCCGGCGTCCTCAACGTCGCGGTCTGCCGGGTCCCCGAGGCCGAGGCCATGATCGTCGATCGCGACGTCCAGAGCGTCATGTTCACCGGCAGCGTCGGCATCGGCAAGCGCGTCGTCCAGCTCTGCAGCGAGAACTTGACCAACGTGACCTTGGAGCTCGGCGGCAAGGACCCCATGATCGTCCTCGGGGACGCCGACCTCGAACGGGCGGCGCGCGGCGCGGTCTGGACCGCGTTCATGAACTGCGGCCAGAGCTGCGGCTCGATCGAGCGGGTCTATGTCGCCCGCGAGATCGCCGAGCCGTTCACGGCCCGGGTCGTAGAGCTGGCCCGCGCGGTCCGGGTCGGCAACCCGGTCGACGAGGACGTCGACATGGGCCCGATGGCCACGGCCGGGCAGCTCAAGGTCGTCGAGGAGCACATCGCCGACGCCCGGGCCAAAGGCGCCAAGATCCTGGTCGGGGGCGGGCGCGTCCCGGGACGGGCCGGGTATTTCATCGAACCGACCGTGCTCGTCGGCGTCGACCACGCCATGCGCTGCATGACCGAGGAGACGTTCGGGCCGACCCTGCCGATCATGACCTTCGACAGCGACGAGCAGGCCGTGGCCCTGGCCAACGACAGCGACTACGGCCTGACGGCCTCGGTCTGGACCCGCAGCCGGCAGCGGGCCGCCTGGTTCGCCGAACGGCTCGAGGCCGGGTCGGTCACGATCAACGACCACATGTACTCGTTCGTCGAGCCCCGGGCCATCTGGGGCGGCATCAAGCAAACGGGCATGGGGCGCTCGCACGGGCCGTACGGTCTGCACGAGCTCGTCAACATCAAGTACGTGGGCACGGATTTCCTCAACAAGAAGTCCCAGACGTGGTGGTTCCCCTACGACCGCGGCCTGAGCGAGATCATGGAAGCGGCGATCACCCTGTTCCACGGCGCGGGGCGCGGACCCAAGCTAAAGGCGGCCTGGGGCCTCAAATCAAAGATCCGGCGCCTCAACGACACCAGCCCGCTCCTAAACTACGTCCTGGCCCTGCCGAGGATGCTGAAGAAGTGATGACGACCCCGCCGCGGCTCGTCGGCCTGACCGGCACGAACGGGGCCGGCAAAGGCGAGGCGGCGGCCTATTTCGCGGCCAAGGGCTGCGCCCGCTTCTCGCTCTCGGACGTCATCCGCGAAGAGCTGGAGCGGAGGGGGGAGCCCGTGAGCCGCGACAATCTCATCCGGGTCGGCAACGAGCTGAGGGAGAGGTTCGGGGCCGATGTGCTGGCCCGCCGGACCATGGCCAAGATCGGGGCCAGCGGGCGGGCCGTCATCGACAGCATCCGCAACACCAGCGAGGTCGCTTATCTGCGCCGGCAGGAGGGGTTCATCCTGCTGGCCATCGACGCGCCGATCGCGGTCCGGTTCGCCCGCGTGGCGCTGCGGGGCCGGGACGAGTCGGCCGGCGACCTCGAGGCCTTCCGAAAAAAAGAGGACGAGGAGCGGGCCGGCGGGGCGAAGGCCCAGCAGCTCGAAGCTAGCATGGCCGCGGCCGACCGGCTCATCATCAACGACGGGACGCTCGAGGAATTCCACCGCAAGCTCGAGGAGGTCGCATGACGCCGCCGCGAACGTCCAAGGACCTGTACTACCTGGGCATCGCCAAGGAGGTCTCGAGGCGGAGCACCTGCTTCCGCCGGGCCATCGGGGCCATCATCGTCCGCGACGACCAGATCATCTCGACGGGATATGTCGGCTCGCCGCGAAAGACCAAGGACAGCCTCGAGCACGGTTTCTGCCTCCGGGACAAGCTGGGCATCCCCCACGGCCAGAGGTACGAGCTCTGCCGGAGCGTTCACGCCGAGCAGAACGCCATCATCAACGCGGCCCGGGCCGGGGTCAGCCTGCTCGGCGGCGACATGTACATCTACGGCAGCGAGCCGGGCGGCGAGAAGCCGATCAACGCCCTCCCCTGCTACATCTGCAAGAAAATGCTCGTCAACTGCGGATTGACGAGGGTCGTCTGCTCGACGGCGGAAGGCGGACTGGCGATCTTCCAGGTCGAGGACTGGATCCGGGACTGGCAGGAACGCGACATCCTCGACGACGAGAAGCAGTACGGCAAGGACTGATGGGCCGGCGGATTCCCGATCAAGGATGCCCCCGCCGAAGCGAGGCCAAAGGGGGTTTTCTGCGAGCGGTCATCGTCGTTGCCATCCTCGCGGCCGTCGTCGCTCTCGCGGCCGGAAACGGACAGGACCAGCCGGCAGCGGGGGCGGGGGACGCGGCCAAGACCGGGCTGCTGAAGCTGCTCGGGATCGAGCCCTCGGCCGAGTCGGTCGATTACGTCCAGAACAAGACCCAGTTCCAGCTGCACACGCTCCTGACGGAGCAGCGCCACCCGAAGACCTGGTACCTGGGCGAGCGGGTCCGCGAAGACACGCTGGCGGGCCTGCGGATGCTCTCGAGCGTTGACGACGACATCCTGGCGCGGATGAACGGCCTGGCGGAAGCGCCGGAGATGCTGGAGCAGGCGGCCCGGGCGGTCGAGACGGCCATCCTCGGCGGCCGGAAGATCTACGTCTATGGCTGCGGTGCCACCGGGCGTCTGGCCAAGCAGATGGAGAGCACGTTCTGGCGGCCGTTCTGGCGCGGCGTCAAGGCGGACGGCGCGATCTGGAAGAAGGCGGCCGGAAGGCTGCCGGCGGGCGCGGCCATCGAGGACAGCCTCGTCGGCGAGATGACCGGGGCGGACCGGGCCCTCATCAGCTCGCTCGAGGGGTTCGAGGACCTGCAGCTGATCGGGCGTCTGCAGCTGCGGGACCGCGGCATCGCCAAAGGCGACGTCGTCATCTGCGTCACGGAGGGCGGCGAGACGTCGTCGGTGATCGGGACGGTCCTCGCGGCGCTCGACGAGTGGAAGAGCGCGCCGGTGTACGATCCGGCGGAGAGCCGCAAGGACCTCTACTTCGTTTACAACAATCCGGACGACCGGCTGATGCCGTTCGAGCGCAGCCGGAGCGTCCTGGCCGAGCCGGGCATCACCAAGATCAACCTGACGACCGGGCCGCAGGCGATCACGGGGTCGACCCGGATGCAGGCGACGACGATCGAGACATACGTGGTCGCGGCCATCGTCGAGACGGCGGTCGAGCGGGCGCTGGCGCCGGCGCTGGGCCGGCGGGACATGGAAAAGCTCGGCTTCGGGACGGAAGGGGCTGGCGAAGGAAGCGGAGGACGCGGCGGCGCGGGGAGCGGGGCGAGCGTCACGGCCAAGCTCAGGGAGTTCGAGAGCGTGCTCACGGGCGCGCGGGCGGCGCTCGCGGACTTGGCGGCGTTGACGGACATCGAGGCGGCGGCCTACGCCGGTGGGCGCTTCTCGACCTATTATGCCGAGAAAGGGCTGATCACGGTCTTCATCGACAGCACCGAGCGGAGCCCGACCTTCCGGCTGTTTCCGCTGGATACGGTCAAGGAACCGCGGCGGAAATGCTGGATCCAGGTCTGGACGAACGCGGCCACGCCGGCCGAGGCCTGGCGGGCCTTCCTGGGGAGGCCGTTCCGGGGCCTAGACGCAGAGATGTATCGGGGGCCGTTCGAGACCGAGGTCGCCGATCCTTACCTGAGGCGGGCGGCGCTCGAGAGCCTCAAGAAGGCGGGGGACGATCAGGCCGGCCTCTACGATTTCTCGCTATCGAAGGCGAACACCGAAGGGCGGGGGCCGAAGAAGGGCGATGTGTGCGTGCTGGTCACGCTGACGCCCGAAGAGCGGCTGCTGGCGGACGGCGGGTCGGCGTTCGCGAAGGTCATGAAGCTCGCCGCGGAGGGCGGGGCGGATGCGGCGGTGATGATCATCACCGATCGGCCGTCGAAGGAATTCCCGGAGATCGCGGGGGCCGTGCGGAGGCTGTGGGTCGGCGCGGGGGCGGGCGCGGCCGGCCGGCTCGTG
The DNA here is from genome assembly GCA_963807525.1 of Candidatus Aminicenantota bacterium. Lineage (GTDB taxonomy): Bacteria > Acidobacteriota > Aminicenantia > Aminicenantales > Saccharicenantaceae > RBG-16-66-30. The sequence continues at coordinate 22,014 of CAWECI010000009.1, forward strand.
ATCGTCCCCGTGTCGGTGGGAACGGACGGCGATCCCTTCCGCATCCGCCAGCAGGTGGCCGCCAAGATGCTGCTCAACGCCCACTCGACGGCGGTCATGGCCAAGCTCGGCAAGGTCATCGGCAACACGATGACGAACGTCAGCCCGAGCAACCTCAAGCTCATCGGCCGGGCCACGTATCTCGTCCAATCCCACGTGAACGACGTCCTGAGGCGGCCGGAGTGGGTCAAGCTCTATGGGGCGCGGGACCCGGTCCGGTACGGCGAGGCCAACGCGGTGCTTTACGACGCGATCGCCTATCTCAAGGACCGGCAGGCCGAAGCCGGGCAGACCGCCGAGGTGGCCTTCTCGATCATCCGCATCCTCGAATCGCTGAGGCAGAAGACGCGGCCTGTCGCGCGAGGAGGCGCTGGATCTGGTGCGCTCCCCCGGCCTCAGCGCCTACCTGGCCAGCATCAGATAAAGACCGGGTCAGACCTACACCTTTTAACTTCTTTATGCCCAGTGAGATTCTTATCCCGGCCCAGCGTCTCTATAATTGGAGGCCGTGGATCGGTAACGGCGGAAAAGTTATGCCACGCCCGTTGAGGATAGAATACACAGGGGCGTTCTACCATATCTATTCTCGCGGTAATCGAAAGCAGAGCATATTTCTTTCGGAGGAGGATCGATACTATTTCTTGAGGGTTCTCTACGAGGCCAATGACAGGTTCGGGGTCCGCGTTCATGTCTATTGCCTGATGGGCAACCATTACCATCTCATCTTGGAAACGCCAGAGCCCAATATATCTCAGGTTATGCATTTCATTAACGCCTCTTACGCGATTTACCTCAATAAGAAGCGTGAGATGTGCGGCCATCTCTTTCAAGGACGTTTTCAGGCCATCCTCATCCAGGCCGACGCCTATGCGAGAGCGTTGACGATATACATCCACGGAAATCCGGTCCGAAGGAAGATCGTGGAACGACCGGAGCATTATCCCTGGTCAACTTGCCAAGACTACTATGGGATGCGGCGACCGCCCAGTTGGCTGGACACCGAAGCAATTCTCGGCACCTTCGGCGATTCATTAGATTTCCTGAAACTCGAACACGAACGACAACTGCTTTTTGCCGACGAATCCCCTCTGAAGGAAGAACTTGCGAAGGCATCACGCATCGGGATTTTGGGCGACGACGAGTTTATAGATAAGATCCGGCGCACCTACCTGGCCGAGGCAATGGAGAATCCGGACGTTGAGCTTCGAGAGCTGAGGAGGCTAAGGGTCCGCCCGGAGCTGTCTGATATCAAGAAGCAACTCGATACGGAACTGGGTGGGAAGAACAAGTTAGCCCGAAGGTGCGCGATTCTTCTCGCTCATAAGCACGCCGACTACAAGCTAAGAGAAATCGGCGAGTTTTTTGGCATCAGCCCCGCCGCCGCTTCGATGTCATATCGAAAGGCGGCGAAAGAGGTCTTAGGGAATGAAACCCTCCGGCGCGTTCTCGATAATGCATGGTCGCACCTGCGGCGAACCTAAGGTGCGTCGAGGGCGAAAAAAGTTAAAAAGTGTAGGTCTGACCCCGTCTTAGGGCAGCGGGGGGGCGCCGTCGAAGCCATAGCACGGGGCGTTCGCCGGGCGGGGCTTGCGTTTCGGCTTCGGCTTGACCTGCGGGTAGACGTACAGCTCGCCGGCGTAGTTCCGCAGCACGACCTGCTCGTCGGTGATCGACTGCAGGTACTTCGGCAGGACCGGGATCTTGCCGCCGCCGCCGGGCGCGTCGATGCAGTAGTAGGGCACGGCCAGGCCGGACGTCCAGCCCCTCAGGTTCTCCATGATCTCGATGCCCTTCTCGACGGTCGTCCGGAGGTGCTCCGTCCCGGACACATAATCCGCCTGGTAGATGTAGTACGGCCGGACCCGGACCGCCAGCAGCTTCTGCATCAGCCGACGCATGACCACCGGGTCGTCGTTGACGCCCTTGAGCAGCACGGTCTGGTTGCCGAGCGGAATGCCAGCGTCGGCCAGCATATTGAGCGCCCGCGACGATTCCGGCGTGATCTCGTCGGGGTGGTTGAAGTGCACGTTGACGTAGAGCGGGTGGTACTTCTTGAGCATGGCCACGAGCTTCTCGGTGATCCGCTGCGGCAGGACGCACGGCACCCGCGTCCCGACGCGGATGATCTCGATGTGCGGGATGGCCCGCACCGCCTTGATGATGGACTCGAGCCGCCGGTCGCTGAGCATGAGCGGATCGCCGCCGGAGATGACGACGTCCCGGAGCTCGGGGTGCCGCTTGATGTACTCGATCCCGTCCTCGATGTAGCGGGGATGGATCTTCGACGGGTCGCCGACCTTCCGCTTCCGGGTGCAGAACCGGCAGAACGACGCGCAGCTGTGGGACACCAGGAACAGGCAGCGGTCGGGATAGCGGTGCACGATGCTCGGCACCGGCGAATCGGCGTCCTCTTCGAGCGGGTCGGCGACGCCGCTGTCTTCCTTCAGCTCGGCCGGGTCGGGGACCATCTGGCGCCACATGGCGTCGCCCCGCTCCTTGATCAGGCCGGCATAGTAGGGCGTGATCTGGATCTTGAACACCTTGGCGATCCGGCGGACCTCCTCGACGTCAAGCCCGAATCTCTGGGCGATCTCCTCGGGTTTCCTCAGAGCGCCCCTGAGCAAGCGATGCCAGTCGTCCATCTCCGTCGACTCCTACCTAAAGTACTTCGCGTAGATGACGCGATCGTCGCCGGCCCGGTAAAAATCCGGGACCCGGGCGACTTCCTTGTATCCGAGATCGATATAGAACTGCCGCGTGCCGTGGTACTTCGGCTGCGACGATGTCTCGATGATGATGACCCGCCCCTGCCGCCGGGCCACCTCGGCCTCGAGCCAGCGCACGAGCTCCTTGCCCCGCCCTTGGCCCTGCTGCGACGGCGCGACGGCCATCCAGTACAGGTCGTAGGCGTCCTCGGCCAGAGGCGTGGGGCCCCAGGTCATGTAACCCACAGGCAGGCCCGCCGCGCCGTCCGCCTCGACCACGACGACGTCGTAGTCCTTCTGCTCTGCCTTGGCGAGGTAGACGTCGATCAGCTCTTCGGCGACGCCGACCTCCGCGTCCGTGAAGAACCCCGTGGCCCGGATGAGCCCGAGCACGGGTCCCTTATCGAGCGCCTGCATCCGTCGGATCATTGACGACTCGTCTTTCGAGGGCGTTCTTGACCATGACGCCCCAGAACGCGGGGTACTCGATCCCGGCCGCCTTGAGCGCCCGGGCGTAGCCGGCGTTGGTGCTGATGTCCGGGTTCGGGTTGACCTCCAGGATGAACGGCCGGCCCTTGGCGTCCATCCGGAAATCGACGCGGGCGTAGTCCCGGCAGCCCATGGTCCGGAAGGCCGCCGCGGCCAATCCCTGGAGCTTCCCGCGCATCTCGTCGTCGATCGGCGCCGGGCACACCGGCGGCGTCTTCTGATAGAGCGGATTGTCCTCGAACCACTTGGCCTCGTAGCCGAGGATGCGGGGCATGTCCTTGGGCATGGCGGAGTAATCGATCTCGGAGACCGGCAGCGGCGTCACCGCGCCGTTCTCCATGACCGAGACGTTGAACTCCCGGCCGTCGATGAAGGCCTCGACGAGGACCGGCTGCTTGTAGTTGTCGAGGCAGCGCCGGACGACCCGCCGCAGCGATTCTTCGTCCCGCACGACCGAGTCGGGGTAGATGCCCAGGCTGGCGTCCTCGGAGTTCGGCTTGACGATCAGGGGGAACTTCAGCTCGAGCGCTTCCGTCCCGTCGAACATGAGCTGGGCCGGGGCCGTCGGCAGCCCGGCCGCCTTGAGCACGGCCTTGGCCCTGAACTTGTCCTGGCACAGGGCCAGGGTCTTCGAGGCGTTCCCGGTGAACGTCAGGCCCAGGAGCTCGAAGATCCCGGCCACGTTCGATTCCCACTGGGGGCGGCCGAAGTAGCCCTCGCAGAGATTGATGAGGGCGTCGGGGCCGAGGTCCTTGACCCGCCCCAGGAAATTGAGCAGGCTCGCGCTGCAGCGGGATGAGCGTCGCCGCCGATGCCGATCGAGCGGACCGCGTCGTGGGCCTGCTGGGCCATCTCGGCCACGGACTCTTCCGACAGCCGCTCCGCCGCCGCCGTCGGTCTCGGTTCGTAGGCGTTGAAGACGATGGCGATACTGGGCGCCGGACGGTTCATGCGCGATCCGCGAGGACCGCCGGCCGTTCACTCGTCGCGGGCCGGACGCGCTCTTGGTGGAGGCCGCAGCGCTTGGACGCCTCCTCCACGACCCTGTGGATCAGGTCCGAATAGGAATACCCGGCGGTGCGGGCCGCCTTGGGCAGGCAGGAATTGTCCTCGGGGCGGGGCAGGATCCCGGGCAGCGGGTTGACCTCGAGGATGTGGGGCTCGCCCTTTTCGTCGAGCCGGACGTCGGCCCGGCACCAATCCCGGATGCGCAGGACGCTGCAGGTGCGGGCGACGAGGCTTTCGATCTTGGCCTGGAGGACGGCGGAGACGGGCGCCGGGCACTTGAAGATGTCCAGCGGTTTCTCGCGCGTGTCCCAGAGCCACTTGGCTTCATACGAATAGATGGGCGCGGCCCCGGCCGGCAGCTGGCCGTGGTCGATCTCGACGATCGGCAGGATCTCGTAGTGGGGATCGTTGCCCAGCACGCCGACCGTGAACTCGCGGCCGCCGAGGAAGCGCTCGACGATGACCGGCTGCTTGTAGGTCCCGATGACCTCCTCGACCCGCTCGAAGAGCTCGCCGAGGCTGCGGACCAGGGAGTTGTTCTTGATGCCCTTGCTCGAACCCTCGTAGAGCGGCTTGACGATGGCCGGCAGCCGGACGCCGGCCGGGATGGCCGCGGCCGACTCGATGATCCAGAAGGCGGGATTCGGGATCCGGTAATACGACAGGATCTCCTTGGCCCGCGACTTGTCGAGACAGAGGCCGAGCGTCAGCGGGTCGGAGCCCGTGTACGGGATGTCCAGCATCTCGCAGACCGTCGGGATGTGCGATTCGCGGTTGGGGCCGACGACGCGCTCGGCGATGTTGAAGACGAGATGCGGCCGCTGGCGCTTCAGACGTCCGTAGGCCTTGTCGTCGGATTCGATCCAGACGACCTGGTGCCGTTCCTGGAGAGCTTGCCCGACCGCTGCGATCGTCTCGTCCGAATCGCATTCGGCGAGCATGTCTTGGGGCAGTGGAGGCTCGTCCTCCTCGTCCTTATGTTCGTCGGGGCGACGAGAGAGCGTTGCCTCCATCCCCGACTTCGAGCTGTAAAGCAATGCTACTTTCATCGCTCGCGTTCCTCTTTCAACTCAAACTATCGTAAGTTCCTAGAGCAGTGATCATCTTTGATGATTTTCATTTCATTTATAGAGCATTCTAACCAATTGTCAAGTGTTTTCTCGGTTCCGACCACTTTTTTTTGTAGAAGGGCCGTCGCGGGCCACCACATGTAGTGTCCTTTTGAAAGAACCTCAATATCGTCCACACTGTGCCACAGCGTGAAATGGACAGCTGCGGCGGGCCGGACTTGGAGGAGCGCATACTGGGTGTTCATCGGCGGGGTCCCGGAACGTTCTACCTGAAGAAAATCAGCGTCACTACGACAAAGAGCGGAATGAGAAACGCGGCCGAATAGGCCATATAGCCGAAGAAGGAGGGCATCTTCAGCTTGTATTCCTCGGCGATGGCCTTGACCATGAAGTTCGGCCCGTTCCCGATGTAGGAGTTCGCGCCCATGAAGACGGCCCCGACACTGATGGCCTTGAGCATCATCGTCGGGATGCCCATGATGGCGCCGTGGAGGCCGAGCCCCTGGGCCAGGGAGAAAAACGCCAGGTAGGTCGGCGTGTTGTCCAGGAAAGACGAGAGCGAGCCCGGTGGCCCAGAAGAACTGCCACGGCCTGGTGATGCCGAGCCCGGCGCCACGGGCGTTGAGGATGAGCAGGGCCGGGACCATGGTCACGAAGATGCCGGCGAAGAGGATGGCCACCTCGATGATCGGATTGTAGGTGAACTTGTTCTCGGCCCGGCGCTCCGGCCGCGTCGTCACGAGCGACAGGACGCACATGGCGATCAAGGCGCCCTCGCGATACGGGAACGGCAGGAAAATGGCGGCCATGACGCCGGCCAGCCAGAGCCCGTTGATCGTCCCGGCGAGGTGCAGGGGCACGACCCGCCGGCGGTCACGGATGAGGTCGCGCGCTTCTTCCTTATGATATTGAAGCCGGTCGTAGAGATAGAAGATGAGGAGGACTCCGCCGGTCATGACCGCCCACATCGGCAGGAGGCGGAGCGTCCAGAAGAACGGCACGCCCTTGATCAGGCCCATGAACAGCGGCGGATCGCCAAGCGGGGTCAGGCAGCCGCCGATGTTCGAGACGAGGAAGATGAAGAAGATCGGGACATGGAGGGTATGCCGGCGCTCGGAGTTCGTCTGGAGCACCGTCCGGATGAGGAGCATGCTGGCGCCTGTGGTCCCGACGAAGTTGGCCAGGACGGCGCCGATGAAGAGCAGGAGCGTGTTGACCTCGGGGGTCGCTTTGAGATCGCCTTTGAGGACGATGCCGCCCGAGATGATGAACAGGGCCGTGAGCAGGAGAAGGAACGACACGTAGTCCTTCATCGACAGGACCAGCTCGTGCGGCGCCTGGAGGATGAGATAAGCGGCGACCGGCAAGGACCAGAGGAAGGCCACCAAACCTTTATTCCGGTGGCTGGCCCAGAAGCGCGGTGCGCGCAGCGGCAGGAGAGCGATCGACAAAAGGAGCCCCACGAACGGGACGATCCCCCACAGCGGCAATCTCAATCCTAGCTCGTGCGCGCTCATGGGACCGTCGAACCTCGCGCCCTACGGCAGGAAGGCCGTGGATATCCAAAACGCGCGGGCGTGCAGCTTCCGCTGACGGGCCGCCTTCCGTTCGAGGGGCCGGAGGAGCGACTGATCGTCGCTCGGCGGGGTCTGGAAAAGCAGGGCCGCGCCCGCCGCCCACAGCGCGTCGAGGGCTTCGAGCGTGAGGCCGCCCTCGATGTGGACCGCCGCCCGCGATCCGGCCGCCGCGGCGGCGCGGGCGATCGCGACCGCCGTTCCGGCGGCCTCGGCGTCCTCGATCGACGCATCGGCGAAGTGGATCCAGGCGCGGCCGGACGCGGGCCTGGCCAGTTCGGCCGTGAGCAGGCCGACGTGATAGATGACGAGGAACCCCCGGCCCTTTTTCGCCGCGGCCGCCAGGGCCGCGAGAGCGTCGGGGTGGCGCGGCCGGACGCGGTTGGAAACGTGGAGATCCAGGCCCCGCTCGAGCAAACCCTCGAGGGCCTGGGGAGAGACCGCCGTCGATCCGTCGGCGGCGGGGAGAGGGCCGTTCCAGAAGACGCCGAGGTGCGTTCCGGCGCGCCGGCAGGCTTCCTGCAGGATCTCCCAGTCGGACGCGAGCGGCCGGGCCTCGTCCGTGGTCAGGATCCGGGCGCCCGACCGGGCCAGGGCCTCGAGCTCGACGAGCCCGAGCCGGCCGGTGTCGAGAACGCTCAGGCCGATGCGCCGGCGGCCCGCGTACTGGGCCGCCTCGAGCAGGACGCCGGGATCGAACTGGTCATCCCGGATGACGAGGTCCTGGCGCGTTCGGACGCGGTCCAGAAGCTCATAGATCTGGATAACGCCGGCGATGCCCTTCTCGATCGGATGTTCGCTCATTTTCGGAGCTTGAAGATTAGCATCCGCTCCTCGGCCTGTCAATTGACGGGTCGCATGGCCCCGGGCTCTTCCTCCCTCGGCGTCACGACCTTTCGCCATGCACTTGTGTTGATATTCCGGGACGCCTCAATTATCATCGGACCGGAGCGACTGGTGTTGAGATCCTGCGTCGTGCTGTTCTCGGGAGGGCTCGATTCGACGACCGCGCTCGTTTGGGCTCTCAAGCGCTACGACGAGGTCTTCGCGCTGACGTTCGATTACGGCCAGCGGCACCGCGTCGAGATCGCCATGGCCAGCAAAGCGGCCCGCCGGCTGGGCGTCCCTCTCGCGGTCCTCGAGGTCGATCTGCGGCAGATCGGAGGCTCGGCCCTGACGGATCGCCGCATCCCTCTCCCCCGCTCGGCCCGTCGCTCCACGCGCCAGGCCGGGCCGCCCGCGACCTACGTCCCGTTCCGCAACGGGATCTTCCTGGCCCTTGGCGCCGCCTGGGCCGAGACCCGCGGCATCCGCGATCTCGTCTGCGGCTTCCACGTCGAGGATTCGCCGGATTATCCGGACACGACACGGGAGTTCGTCAAGGCCATGGAGAAAGCGGTCCGGGCCGGTACCAAGGCCGCGTTCGGCGGTCCGAAGGCCCGGATCCTGGCGCCGCTCCTCGGCCTGGGCAAAGCGGATATCATCCGGCTGGGCCTGCGTCTCGGCGCGGACTATTCTTATTCGGTCTCCTGTTACGCGGGCGCCGAGCGTCCCTGCGGAACCTGCTCGTCCTGCCGTTTCCGGGCCCGGGCCTGGAAGGCCGTCGGCCGCGAGGACCCGCTCCTGGCCCGCCTGCGTCAGCGAAAGGAAGGACCCCCATGAGCTGGACACTCAAAGTCCGGGACAAGTTTTCGGCCGCGCATTTCCTCAAAGAATATAAAGGAAAGTGCGAGAATCTCCACGGCCACACCTTCCATGTCGAGGTGGCCATCGCGGTCCGCGAGCTCGACCGGACGGGCCTCGGCTACGACTTCGTCGAGATCAAGAAGGCCCTGGCGGCGGCACTGCCCGACCATGCCCTCCTCAACGACGTCCTTCCCTTCAACCCGTCCGCGGAGAACCTGGCCCGCCACTTTTACGGCGAGCTCAAGAAGACCTACCCGGTCCGGTCCGTGACGGTCTGGGAGTCCGACGATGCTTCGGCCACCTACGCTGAAGACGATTGAGATCTTCGCCTCGGTCCAGGGCGAGGGCCTGCGCCAGGGCGAGCCGACGATCTTCGTCCGCCTGGCCGGGTGCAATCTCCGCTGCGGCTTCTGCGACACCAAGAGGGCCTGGCGGGGCGGCCGCGAGATGCCCGTCGCCGCGATCGTCGACCAGGTCCTGACGCTCAAGAAGGATTTTCCGACGACCTGGGTCTGCCTCACCGGCGGCGAGCCGCTGGCCCAGGACGTTCGTCCGCTCATCCTGCGTCTCCACCGGGCGGGCCTACGGGTCCAGATCGAGACCAACGGCACGTTCCCGCCGGCCCCGCTGGCCGACTGGCATTCGGTCTCGCCCAAGCCGCCGGATTACGGCGTTCACCCGGGATTCCGGACGAGGGCCCGCGAGGTCAAGCTGGTCGTCTGCCGCGGCTTCGATCTTAACGCCATCCGCACCGTGCGGGCTGCGATACCGCTCCCGATCCCGATCATCCTCCAGCCGCAATCGAATACCCGCTGGAGCATCGACAAGGCCGTCGGCCTGCTGCAGGCCTCGAGCCGCGTCGGGCTCGAAGGCATCCGGCTCTCGGTCCAGCTTCACAAGATCTACGGGCTTAAATAGGTGGCGTGATTAAATAGGTGGCGTGATATCCGTTCCCCATTTTCAAGCCCCTAGCCTGTCGTCCCGCAAATGCCCCCGGACCCACAGGGCCCCGCCTATGCGCAAATAAAATGGGTAACGGATATCACGCCACCCTTTTTTCGAAGAGGCGGTAACCGGACCGCGTCAGGTAAACGCCGGCCAGCGTAATGGCCGCGCCGACCGCCTGCAGGGCCACCATGCGCTCCCCGAGGACCTGGCTGGCAAAGAAGATCGAGAGGATCGGGCTCAGGTTGCTGTAGATCCCGGTCTTGGCGCTGCCGACCTCTTTGACCGACTGGTACCAGATAATGAAGCAAAGGAAGATGGCGACCAGGCCTGAATAGGCGATGGCCCCCCAGCCGGACCAAGGGATGCGCGACCATCGGACCTGGACCAGGTCGTGGGCCGCGAACGGCAGATAGACCAGCGTGCCGAAGATCGCACCTATGGCGGCCACGCGGAAGGCTGAGTTCCGGTCGAGGACCGACTTCGAGAAGACCGTGTAGCCGGCCCAGCACGCGTTGGCCAGCAGGATGAGCACCGCGCCGCGCCAGGCAGCCCAGGTGAAGACCAGGCCGCCGCTCTGGCCGCCGACGACGAGCAGGAAGCCGCCGAAGGAGATGGCGATGCCGGCCCAGCCGGCCGGCGAGATGCGCTCTTCGCCGACGGCCGTGGCCAATAGCGCGATGAAGATGGGGCTCGTGCCCATGACGATCGAGGCCGTCGAGGCCTCCATCACGCTGACCGCCTTGATGAAAAAGACCTGGTAGAAGGTGATGCCCAGAAGGCCGAGCCCGGCGGCCTTCCAGCCGTCCCATTTTTTCGTCAGGCGCCAGGGCCGAGGCCGGGCCGCCAGCACGACCGCGTATGCCAGCGCCGCCAGGCCCAGACGGATGGCGTTGAAGCCGTGCGGCGAGAGCGAGCGCAGGCCGATCTTGATGACCGAGAGATTGATGGCCCAAAGGACGATGACCAGGACGATCAGCAGGTCGGTCCGGCCTATCCTGGAACCGTTCTGCGGTCTGGCCATGGGGTTCCGTGCATGTCCTTTCAAAGGAGGGAGCGGTCCGGTCGGAGGCGGCGTCCTCAGGCCCGTCGCGCCCGGGGTCTCGGGTAGCGGGCTTCGATGACCGAGCTGAGGCCGCCGCGCGGGTTGAATTCGCCCCGGACGAGGGCGCTCTTCGGCCGGCAGGCGCGGACGACGTCCTCGAGGATGCGGTTGACGACGTTCTCGTAAAAGATGCCCAGGTTTCGGTAAGCCAGGAAATATTCTTTGAGGGCCTTGAGCTCCAACACCCGGCCGGCCGGAACATAGCGGAGCGTGATCATCCCAAAATCGGGCAACCCGGTCTTGGGACAGACCGAGGTGAACTCGGGGAACTCGATGGCGATCTCGTAGTCCGGGAACTGGTTCGGGAAGGTCTCGAGAGGCGGCAGCCTGGCGTCCAGGCCGGCTTTGGCTTCGCGCTCCGTGTATCCGGGCATCGTGGTTCTCCTTCCTGCACCATTCATAAAAACGCCGGTTTTCTCCTGAGAACTAGAAGACCAAAGACGGCGTTTTTACCCTCCGGGCAAGCCGATTCCGGCCGCATCTGCTTCGTTGCAAAGAGCTCGCAGTACTCCGAGTACAGCTTCGCCCTTTGTCGCCTCGCATCTGCAGCCGCCTCGGCTCGTGAATGATCCAGGCTAACTCCTTGAACCGGGCTATGATACCCGAAATCTTTGGGCCCGGCAATGCCGGATGGGTCTGACGCCGCGAGCGGCTCAGCGGACCATCTCTCTCTCATGGGAAGATTTTGAAGACGCCAGGACATGCTTCGGTCTCGGTGTCATCAAAGATTCACCTGCGGTTGCCAAAACACTATAATGGAAGTTCAAGACCCTTGGAGAACGAGAGAATCGGCATGAGCGAATGCAAGAGCGCGAAGAACATGTCCCGGTGCAACTGCAGCTACGAGCCGTGCAGCCGCAAGGGCGTCTGCTGCGACTGCCTGGCCTTCCATTGGCGGAACCGCGAGTTGCCGGCCTGCCTCTTCCCCAACTCGGTCGAGCGGACTTACGACCGGTCTTTGCGCCGCTTCATCGAGATCTACAAGGACGAGGCCTGATGCCGGAACGCCGCTACGTCTACGGGCCGGTCGCGTCGCGTCGCCTCGGCTTTTCCCTCGGCGTCGACGTCATCCCGTTCAAGACCTGCACGCTCGACTGCGTCTATTGCCAGCTCGGCTCGACCGGCCGGACCACCGTCCGCCGCGGCCGCTGGTTCCCTCCCAAGGACATCCTGGCCCAGATCAAGCAGGCCGTCGACTCCGGGCAGAAGATCGATGTCATCACCTTCTCGGGCTCGGGCGAGCCGACCCTCTGTCGCGATCTCGGGCCTCTCATCCGGGCCATCAAGAGGATGACCAGGATCCCGGTGGCCGTCCTGACCAACGCCACGCTGCTCACCCGGCCGGAGGTCCGGCGCGACCTCCGCGCGGCCGATATCGTTGTCCCCTCCCTCGACGCGGTCCCGGCGCGCGTCTTCCGGCGCGTCAACCGGCCCAACGCCGCCCTCGACAATGCCCGGATCATCGAGGGCCTGGCCCGTTTCCGCAAGGAGTTCCGGGGCCAGCTCCGGCTCGAGATCATGCTGGTCAAGGGCGTCAACGACTCGCCGTCCGACATCCGGGCCCTCGAGGCGGCCGTGGAGCGCGTCCGGCCCGACCGGATCGAGCTCAACACCGTCGTCCGCCCGCCGGCCGAGAGGCGCGCCGCCCCCCTCGGCCCTTCCGCTCTGGAAAAGATACGGGGCCGTCTCGGTCCCAAGGCCGAGGTCGTCGCGTCGTTCGAAACGAAAGGTCCGGCCCGGAAGCGGGCCCGCGTCCCGCTGGAAGAGGACATCCTGGCCACGGTCCGCCGGCGCCCCCAGACGGCGGATGACATCGGGGCGGCCCTCGGCCGTCATCGCGACGAGGTCCTTAAGGCCCTGGCCAGGCTCGCCCGCGCCGGCCGCTTGAAGCGGCTCGTCCATGGCGGAACGGTTTACTTCGCGACTTTTCAAGAGGGACAGCCCCCTTCGGGGACAGTCCCTCGGAAAGGCGTTGCCGGCCGCCAGGCCCGCTTTACTTGACCTTTTCCCTGTGATACGATGAATTTTGAGCAACCCTGAGGCCCCAAATCGGATCACCGTACGAGGTCGTGCTTTCTTTAAACACGCTCCGGTCAACCCCCGAACGAACGGTCCGCTTGTACCCGTAGTTTTCCCTGGTCTCGATCCCCGTCCGGATCGGCGTCCGTAAAGGAGAGAACCATGTTCCTCAACACGAACTTCCCCAAGGCCAAGAAATACTGGTACGAAGGGAAATTCTACGATTGGTCCGAAGGCGGCTTCCATCCCATGATGCACGCCCTGCACTACGGGTCCTCGGTTTTCGAGGGCATCAGGGCCTACAGCACGGCCAAGGGGCCGGCGATCTTCCGGCTGCCAGAGCACAACGACCGCTTCCTCCTGTCGGCGGGCGTGGCCAAGATGAAGTGTCCCTACACCAAGGACCAGATCGCCGATACCATCAAACAGACCGTCCGCGAGAACGGGCTCGACAGCTGCTACATCCGCCCCCTGCTCTTCTACTCCTACGGCAACCTCGGCCTCGTGCCCAAGGCCTGTCCGGTCGAGCTGGCCATCAGCGCCTGGGAATGGGGCGCCTACCTGGGCGAGAACGCGGACCGCGGCGTCCGGGCCTTTATCATCCCCTGGCGCCGGGTCCACCACACCCAGTTCAACATGTCGGCCAAGCTCGGCGGCGTCTATGTCCAGTCCACGATCGCCGGCCTCGAGGCCCGCGAGAAGGGACACGACGAGGCCATCTTCCTGAACATGGAGGGCCGCATCGCCGAGGGCCCCGGCCAGAACGTCTTCATCGTCAAGAGCGGCACGCTCATCACCAACGGCCGGCTCGAATCCGCGCTCGAGGGCATCACCCGGACGAGCCTGCTCGAGCTCGGCCAGGACATGGGCTACAAGACCGTTGTCGGCCCGATCAGCAAGGAGGACTTCTTCGGCGCGGACGAGGCCTTCTACTGCGGCACCGCCGTCGAGGTCATCCCGATCGTCTCGGTCACCGACGGGTCCGATCCGACGGCGGCCCCGACGACGCACGCGATCGGCTCGGGCAAGCCCGGCGCGATCGCCCTGCGCCTGATCGAGGCCTTCGGTCAGGCCGTGACCGGCCGCAATCCGCGCTACGAGAAGTGGCTGACGTACGTCGGAAAGTAAGATCGGGCCTCCGGCTCCGTCCGATCGGCGTGGTCCGCTCGCCCTTTCGGGACCCATCCGACCTGCCGCCGCCGGTCTTCGCGGCGCCGCGGTTCTTCGAACGCGCGATAGGCGAGATCGAGGTCTTCCCCGCCTTCGCCCGCGGACTCGACGGGCTGGAGGGATTTTCTCACATCATCGTCATCTTTCATTTCCATCGAGCCGGGGGCGCCAAGCTCCAGGTCGTCCCGCCGGGGCAATCGGAGCCGCGCGGCGTGTTCGCCACGCGATCGCCCCATCGTCCCAACCCGTTGGGCCTGAGCGTCCTCAGGCTGCTCGGCCGCGACGGCCCCGTTCTGCGGGTCTCCGGGCTCGACCTCATCGACGGCACGCCCGTCCTCGACATCAAGCCTTACACCGGCCGCGACCGGAAGTCCCGCATCCGGACCGGCTGGCTCCGCAAGACATCGCGCCCCGGACGGCCGGCCTGAGGCCGACCGCCCGAAGGGCGCCCGGACAAGGAGGACCGCCATGCGCGCTCGCCCCGTGATCGTCACCGCTCTCCTGGCCCTGGCCGCTACGGCCCTGGCCGGCCAGGACCTGCTGAAGGGTCTCGCCAAGACCCAGGACTATCGCAGCCGCCGGATCTCGTCCTACGACCGGAGCGGCGGCAACCGCGATTCCATTGGCATCGAGCCGGGCCGGACCGCGACCCTGGCCGAGATCGACGGCCCGGGAGCCATCCATCACATCTGGACGACGATCGCCGCCGAGCCCTTCTACGGCCGCAAGATCGTCCTGCGCATCTATTGGGACGGCGAGAAGTCCCCGTCGGTCGAGGCGCCCATCGGCGACTTCTTCGGCGTCGGCCACGGCCTCAACCGGAACTTCGCTTCCCTGCCGATCACCTGCTCGTCGGAGGGGCGGGCCCGGAACTGCTACTGGTACATGCCCTTCCGCCGCTCCTGCCGCATCACCGTCAAGAACGAGGGCACGCGGACCGTCGACGCCTTCTATTATTATGTCGATTATCGCGAGCTGCCCGAGGTCGCGGCGGACACGCCCTACTTCCACGCCCAGTACCGTCAGGAGTTCCCGCCCGACCCGCGCCGCGATTACACGCTGCTCGAGGCCCAGGGCGCCGGCCATTATGTGGGCTGCAGCATGAGCGTCCTGCAGCGGGCCATGGGCTGGTGGGGCGAAGGCGACGACCGGATGAAGATCGACGGCGAGTCCAAGCCGTCGCTCCACGGCACCGGCTCCGAGGACTATTTCTCGAACGCCTGGGGCATGCAGCAGGGACAGAGCCTTTTCTACGGCTGTCCGCTCCAGGAAGAGGATTTTCAGGCCGGGTCCAAGGCCACGGTCTACCGCTTCCACATCCCGGATCCGGTCCCGTTCAAGAAGTCGATCGCGGTGACGATCGAGCATGGCCACGCCAACGACCGGAGCGATTTCGTCTCCTCGGTCGCCTACTGGTACCAGGCCGAGCCGCATCGGCCCTTCGCCGATCTTCCTGCGGTCGCCGAACGGCTGCCCTTCGCCTTCGAGCCGCCCGAGGGGTTCGTGCTTCCGGACTGGCAGGAGGAAGCGGCGGGACAGGCCGGCGCCTTCGTCGATCGCTCGCGGGGCCTGCGCGCTTCGGCGCCGCGGCTGGCCTCCGCCCCGACATCGTTCTACAACGCCGCCGGCGAACGCTATCCGGCGCTGCGGACCGACGGGGCCTCGGCCGGGACCCGGGTCGAATTCCGATTCCCGGTCGAGATCCGGGACCGCTACGCGGTCGAGCTCTATTTCCTGAGATCCGCTTCGGCCGGCAACGTCCGCATCATGGCCGGACCGGAGGCGGGCGCCGCGACCGGCGGGGCGGTCCTCGGACGGGTGAACGGCTACGCCAAGGAACCGGCGCTCGCGCCCGTCGTTCTCGAGGACCAGGTCCTGGCCGGCGGCCCGAACACGCTCGTCTTCGAGATCGAAGGCAAGGAGGCCGCCAGCGCCGGATATGACCTGGTCTTCGTCGGCTATGGGCTCAGGCCGAAAGACCCGCGCTTCGTGCGCGAGTGGAACCTGGTCGGCCCGTTCCAGGCTTCGGACATGGACGACCTGCCGACCGTCTATCCGCCCGAGACGGAGACCGCCCCGGCCCCGAGCTACAAGGGCAAGGACGGCGCCGCGGTGCGCTGGCAGCCCTTCCGGGCCGGCGAGTCCGGCTACGTCCGGCTCGACGACCTCGTCCGGCCCAACGAGCAGGCCATCGTCTATGGGTCGGCCTATGTCTATTCGCCGGATGCCCGGGAGGCCTGGCTCCTCCTGGGCAGCGACGACGGGGTCCGGGTCTGGATCAATGGCCGAATCGTCCACACCAATCCCATCTACCGGGCCGCCGAGCCGGACTCTGACCGGATCCTGGCGCGCTTGAACAAGGGGTGGAACAAGGTCCTCGTCAAGGACCTTCAGGGAGCGGGGGGCTGGGGCTTCTATCTCCGTTTCGCCGATCCCGACGGGGCCCTCCGCTACGCCCTCAAGCCGGAATAGCGGGCGCCCGCGTCAGCCCTTCAGGACCTCGGCGGCCGCCGCGGCGATGATGTCCCAGGCGGCCCGGACGTGCCGCTCTTCGGTCGTCCGTTGGCCGACGACGAACCGGACCGTATAGCGGCCCCTGAGGCTGGTGTGGGTCAGGAAGATCGGGCCGGCGGCGTTGATCCGCTCGAGGAACCGGCGGTTGAGGTCGTTCAAGGCGGCTTCGTCCCTGCCGTCGTTCAGGCGGAAGCAGACGAGCCCGAGGTCGACCGGGGCGAGAAGCTCGAAGCGGCGGTCCGCTTCGACCCAGTCCTTGAACAGGACGGCCAGGCGGAGATGCTCGCGGACCATGGCCTGAAGGCCCTCGACGCCGTAGCTCCGGATGACGAACCAGAGCTTCAAGGCCCGGAAGCGGCGTCCGAGCTGGATGCCCCAGTCCCGGTAGTTCTTGACCTTGGCGTCGACGCCGGTCTTGAGGTACTCGGGGTGGATCTCGAACGTGCGGGTGAGGGCCGCGGGGTCCCGGACGAAATAGGCCGAGCAATCGAAGTTGGTGACCATCCATTTGTGGGGATTGAAGACCAGCGAATCGGCGAGCTCGGCCCCGTCGAGGATCCAGCGCTTGTCCGGAAGAAGCGCGGCCGCTCCCGCCCAAGCCGCGTCGATGTGGAACCAGAGGCCGTGCCGGCGGCAGATCTCGCCCACGGCCCGCAGGGGGTCGATGGCGCCGGACGAGGTCGTTCCGACGGTGGCCATGACGCAGGCCGGGACAAGCCCGGCGGCTTTGTCCCGGGCAATGGCCTCCTCCAATCTCTCGGGGACCATGGCAAAGCGTTCGTCGGTCGGGATGCGGCGGAAATTCTTCTTGCCGAGCCCGGCGATCTTGACCCCCTTATCGGCGCTGGAGTGGACCTCCTCGGAGGCGTAGACGGTCAGGGGCTGGCGAACGCCCAGCTCGTTCGACTCGAAACCGGTCGCCCTTTCCCTGGCTGAGAGGAAGGCGCACAAGGTGGCGGTCGAGGCCGTGTCCTGGATGACCCCGGAAAAGCCTGGCGGCAACCCGATCATCTGGCGGAGCCAATCCAGGACCATCTCCTCGAGCTCGGCCGCGGCCGGGGAGGTCTGCCAGACCATGCACTGGGCGCCCAGGCCCGCCGTCAGGAGTTCGCCCAGGACGGAAGCCGGACTGTTGTTGGCCGGGAAGTAGGCGAACCAGCCGGGGTGCTGCCAGTGCGTGACGCCGGGCAGGATGACCCTTTCGAAATCCTTGAAGATCGCATCCATGTCCTCGCCCCGGGCCGGAGGCACGGCGGGGATGAGCTTCTTCACGTCGCCGGGTTCGAGACATGACAAAACAGGGAATTTTTCGATATTTTCGAAATAATCGGCGATCCAGTCCACGAATTGATGTCCTGATCGCCGAAATTCTCCGTTTTTCATCGAGATCTCCTGCCAAAGGGGTCTTTTCCGGGCCCCCGGAGCTTGCTTCACTATACTTCTTTCCAGGGGAAGCCGCCAGAAGAAGGAACGCCAAGAGCCGATCTCGCGAAAATAGGTCGTAAGGCCCGTTTTCAAGGTCAAAGTAAGGTTCTGGGGGCCGCTTGGGCCGATTAATAAAAATATGGCGGCGGCCTATTGCATCGCACTCGGTCATATGGTATAATTGGTATTGGTCGTTGAGGGGGACAAAGAAAAAAACCAAAAAATTGGATGGCGTCGTGGTCTGCCTAAAACCCCGGCCCTGGCACCCTTGTCACCTACCTCAGTCTTCGCCCGGACATCCGGGCCGGTCGTTTTTTAGCGCCTGCGCAACTCTTTGGGCGCAGCCAAAGTACTATCTGACGAGCGAGAGAAATGGCCAGCCAAGACCTCCTTTTTATTATCATCGATAAACCCTATTCCCCCACCGAGGCTGCCCTGATCTAAAGGCCGGACCAGGGCAGCCTCGCTCTTGCCAAGACAGGGTCAAATCTACCTTTTATTACTTTCTAACAGAAGGTAGGTTTGACCCTGTCTTTCTCAAGTTGACCCGGTCTGGCGTTTGCTTTATCATTCCCTGGGCTTTATACGAAGGGAAGTCCGTTAGTCTGAACTATTCATGAAAACGCCGATTATTCTCCTTCCATCCAAAGAACCAAGACCGGCGTTTTCACCCTTCGGGCAAGCCGATCCGGCCGCATCTGCTTCGTTGCAAAGGGTTCGCAGTACTCGGAGTACAGCTTCACCCTTTGACGCCTCGCATCTGCAGCCGCCTCGGCTCGTGAATAGTCCAGACTCGATGCGGACACAGCCCCCGCTACTGTAACCGGGGACGAATCCCGAACGACGCCACGGCCGCAAGGCCGGAAGGCTCGGGAGGAGGATGATCCGGGAGTCAGGAGACCTTCTGTAAGCCTCGCTCGGCCGGTCTTCGGGTGGAAGACGGAGAACGAAAAGCGGCGGGGGCCCTACGGAGCTCCTGCCATGGCCTTTCGAACGCCGGCCGCCGCGGCCCTCACCGCCCTCAGCCTCCTTGTCCCCGGCGCCGTCCGCGCCCAGGACGCCCAGAACCCGCCCACCCCGATCCGGCACGACATCGTCGTCACCGCGACCCGGCTCGAAACGCCGGAGAAGAAGGTCGGGAGCTCGGTCACGGTCATCAGCGGCGACGAGCTCGTCCGCACCGGCCGGGCCTTCGTGCTCGACGCCCTGGAGGACGTCCTCGGCCTCTCGACCGTCCGCAACGGCGGGCCGGGCGCCGCCGCCTCCGTTTCGGTGCGCGGCGCCAACAGCGAGCACACGCTCTTCCTCCTCGACGGCCTCGAGCTCAACGACCCGATCAATCCCTCGCGCTCCTACGACGTGTCCCACCTGCCGCTGAGCCAGGTCGAGCGGGTCGAGGTCCTGCGGGGGCCGCAGGGCCTTCTCTACGGATCGGACGCCCTGGGCGGGGTCGTCAACATCATCACCCGGTCGGGCCGCGGCCGGCCCCGGCTGGCGCTGGGGTCATCGGCCGACACCTTGAGCTCGCTCACGGCGGATGTTTCCCTGGCCGGCTCGGCCGGCAAGATGGATTATTCGGTGTCGCTGTTCCACGAGCGCACGGCCGGCGTGTCCGCCGCGGCCGGCTCCTACGCGGGCAACACGGAAAAGGACGGATACAGGAACCTGAGCCTGGACGCCCGGCTCGGCTATGCCGCTTCGCCCACGTCGAACCTGACTTTCACCATCCGGGGCACTTCGGCCCGGACCGAGCTCGATAATTTCGGCGGCCCGGGCGGCGACGATCCGAACAACGTCCAGAACTACGGCAGCCTCTTAGCGCGCGGCCAGTACCGGGGCCTATCGTCGGGCGGCCGCTGGGAACGGACCCTATCGGTGTCCTGGCTCGGCACCCGGCGCGAGAACGACAACCCGGTCGACGCGGCCCATCCGGACGACAGCGACCGCGGGCTCTACCGGAGCGGCCATCTCGAGCTCGACTGGCAGAACAACTTCTTCCTCCGGCCGACGAACACGCTGACGGCCGGGCTCGAGCTGGCGAGCGAATCCGGACGGTCGGACTATGCCTCCGAGAGCGCCTACGGCCCCTACGAGGCCGATTTCCCGTCGGCCCGGGCCGGGTCGGCCGGTCTCTACTTGCTCGACCACTGGGAGGCCGCGGGCCGCTTCTTCGTCACCGCAGGCGTTCGCGCCGACCATCATAGCCGCGCCGGCGCCGCCGTCACCTTCCGGGTGGCTCCCGCTTATCTCATCCCGTCCACCGGGACCCGGTTCAAGGCCAGCCTCGGCAGCGGCTTCAAGTCGCCGTCCCTTTACCAGCTCTTCGCCCCGGCCACGTCATTCGGGCCGGTCGGCAATCCCCTGCTCCGTCCCGAGCGGGCCCTGGGCTGGGACGCGGGCGTCGAACAGAGCCTGGCCGGCGGCCGGGCCTTGCTCGGCGTCACCTGGTTCGAGAATTCTTTCCGCGATCTCGTCGATTTTGATTTCGCGGCCGGATACGTCAACATCGGCCGGGCCCGCACGCGGGGCCTCGAGGTCATGGCCGAGGTCAGGCCCGCCGGCGCCTCGCGGCTCCTCGCCTCCTATACGCGGCTTTCGGCCCGCGACACCGAGGCCGGGACCGAGCTCCTGCGCCGGCCCCGGGACAAGTTCTCGGCCGAGGCCGGACTGCGCCTTTTCGGCGATTTCGATCTGGCCGCCCACGCCCTTTGGGTCGGCTCCCGCCTGGACCGGGATTTCAGCGTCTATCCCTATCCGACCGTTACGCTCCCCGGCTATGTTCTGCTGGATCTCGTGCTGACGAAGGCCTTCACGTCCGGGTTCGAAGTCTTTGCCCGGGTCGACAACCTTCTCAATGTTGATTATCAGACCGTCTGGGGCTACGGCTCGCCGGGCCTGACCGTCCGCACCGGCTTCCGCCTCACCCTCTGACTCGCGCCTCTGTCGAGACCTGGATGTCATTTCTGTCGGGCAGCTCGGCGCTACTCGGTTTGGAGTATTCCACTAAGATCCCCTCCCTGAATCCAACAAGGA
The DNA here is from genome assembly GCA_963807525.1 of Candidatus Aminicenantota bacterium. Classification (GTDB taxonomy): domain Bacteria; phylum Acidobacteriota; class Aminicenantia; order Aminicenantales; family Saccharicenantaceae; genus RBG-16-66-30. The sequence goes on from CAWECI010000009.1 coordinate 42,796, forward strand.
CCTCGAGCTAGGTCAGAAAGCTCACCGTGATTATAGACGAGCGCGGGCGTCACGAGGCTGCGAGGGGTGTTGATCCAAGGCCCCCGTAATGGAAAGGGGGCCCGGCCGGAGGCCGGGGGAAACCAGCTACAAGGTTTCCGGGGCGCGGGGGCAAGGAGCAATACCCCGAGCAAAGCCGTAAAGACGACCACGACCCCTCATCACGGCCTTGAAAACCTGCCCGCCATCAGCGACAATAGAGGGTCCGATGAACATCCAGACCCTCGACAAGATCTTCAAGCCGCAGCGGATCGCGCTCGTCGGCGTCAGCCCGAACCCGAAGAGCGTCAGCGGCCGCATCCTGGCCAACCTCACGGGCGGCGGCTTCCGGGGCGTCGTCTACCCCGTCAGCCCGTCCGTCGAGGCGGTCATGGGCATCCCCTGCTTCCCGAACGCGGCGGCCCTGCCCAAGACGCCCGACCTCGGCATCCTCTGCGCCGCCGCCGCCCAGGTCCCGGCGCTCGTCCGCGAGTGCGGGGAGGCCGGCATCCGCGGCCTGATCATCGTCTCGGCCGGATTCCGCGAGACCGGACCGGACGGCCTGGCCCTCGAGCAGGCCATCCTGGCCGAGTCCCGGCGCTTCGAGGGCCTGCGCATTCTCGGCCCTAACTGTCTCGGGATCATCTCGCCCGGCCAGTCGCTTAACGCCAGCTTCGCCGGGGCCATGCCCCGCCCCGGCCACGTGGCCTTCGTCTCCCAGTCCGGGGCGCTGTGCACGTCCGTCCTCGACTGGGCCGCCGAGGAGAAGCTCGGCTTCTCCCATTTTATCTCGACCGGCAACATGCTCGACGTCGATTTCGGCGACCTCATCGATTATCTCGGCGAGGACGAGGCCACGAGATCGATCCTCCTCTATATCGAGTCCATCTCCGACGCCCGCAAGTTCATGACCGCGGCCCGGGCCTTCGCCCGGATGAAGCCCATCGTCGCCTACAAGGCCGGCCGTTTCCCGGAATCGGCCGCCGCGGCCGCCTCGCATACCGGCGCACTGGCCGGCGAGGACGCCGTCTATGACGCCGCCTTCGAGCGCATGGGCGTCGCCCGGGTCTTCAACATCGGCGAGATCTTCGACTGCGCCGACCTCATCGGCCGGCCCAAGATCCCCAGGGGCCCGCGCCTCGGCGTGCTGACCAACGCCGGCGGGCCGGGCGTCATGGCCACCGACGCCCTGGTCGCGGCGGGCGGCACTCTGGCCCGCCTCTCCGACGCCGCGATGGCCGAGCTCAACGCCGGCCTGCCGCCCCAGTGGTCGCACCGCAACCCGGTCGACGTCCTGGGCGACGCCAAGTCGAAGCTCGTGGCCAAGGCCGCCCAGATCATGCTTCAGGATCCGGGAGTCGACGCCCTGCTTGTCATCATCACGCCCCAGGCCATGACCAATCCGACGGCCGTGGCCAAGGAGATCTGCGCCCAGGCCGCCGCCACCCCCAAGCCCGTGCTGGCCGCCTGGCTCGGCGGCGCCGCCATGCGCGAGGGCACGGGCCTGCTCAACGACGCCGGCATCCCGACTTACCAGACCCCGGAACAGGCCATCAAGGCCTTCATGACCCTCGTCTCCTACGCCCGCAACCTCGATACGCTCTACGAGACGCCCAAGGACGTCCGTGTCGATCTCCCCGTCCACCGCGACATCCTGCGGGCCCGTTTCGCGAAGATCCTGACCACGCTCGACGGGGCCCTCTCGGAAGCTCCGTCCAAGGAGCTCCTCGCGTTCTACGGCATCCCGGTCACGCGGCCGGTCCCGGCGGCGACCGCCGACGAGGCCGTCCGGGCCGCGGACGCGGCGGGCTATCCCGTCGTGCTCAAGATCCTGTCGCCGGACATCACCCACAAGACCGACGTCGGCGGCGTTCTCCTCGACCTCGCCGACGCCGGCGCGGTCCGGTCCGCCTTCGGCGCCATGCTCGAGACGGTCGCGCACAAGGCCCCGGCCGCGCGGCTCGAGGGGGTCACGGTCCAGAAGATGGTCCGGGCCGCCGAAGGCCTGGAGATGATCCTCGGCATCAAGAAGGACCCGACGTTCGGCACCATCGTCATGGCCGGCATGGGCGGCACGGCGGCCGAGATCTACGGCGACCGGACGATCGGCTTCCCGCCTCTTAACGAGCGCCTGGCCCGGCGCATGCTCGAGGGGCTGCGGATGCGGCCGCTGCTCCTGGGCTACCGGGGCCGGCCACCGGCCGCCGTCGACAAGCTCGTCGAGACGCTCGTCCGTCTGTCCTACCTGGCCGCCGACTTCCCCGAGATCGCCGAGCTCGACATCAATCCGCTCCTGGTCACGGCCGACGGAGTCACGGCGCTCGACGCCCGCATCGTTGGCGACCGGCGGGCCACCGAGGACCCGAAGCGGCCCTACGCCCATCTCTCCCTGAGGCCCTACCCCGAGGAGTTCGTCCGCCAGGTCCGGATGAGGGACGGCACCGTCCTGACCCTGCGCCCCATCAAGCCGGAGGACGAGCCCCTGTGGCTGGCCCTGCTCTCGAGCTGCTCCCGCGAATCGATCTACTCCCGGTTCCGCTATTTCTTTTTCTGGCAGTCCCATGAGGTGGCCAGCCGCTATTGCTACATCGACTACGACCGCGAGCTGGCCATCGTGGCCGAGACCGGAGAGGGCTCGGAGCGCCGCATCGTCGGCGTCGGGCGTCTCGCCGCCGAGCCCGGCCGGGGCTCGGCCGAGTACGCGGTCCTCGTCCAGGACGGCTGGCAGGACAAGGGCCTCGGCGGCCTGCTCACCGATCACTGCCTCGGCATCGCCAAGGAATGGGGGGTCCGGACGATCACGGCCATCACCACGACCGACAACCCGCGCATGGTCGCCGTCTTCGAGAAGCGCGGCTTCCGCATCGTCAACGACCTCGAGAGCTCGCTCGTCGAGGTCTCCAAAGAGTTATAGCCCGGCTATTCGTTAAAACGCCGGTTTTTTTCATAAGACAAGAAGAACTAAGAACCGGCGTTTTAACCCTTCAGGCAAGCCGATCCAACCGCATCTGCATCGTTACAAAGGCTCGCAGTACTCCGAGTACAGCTTCGCCTTTGTGGCCTAGCATCTGCAGCTGCCTCGGCTCGCGAATAAGCCCGGCTACAACTCCTTGGAAACCTCGAGAGCTCGCTCGTCGAGGTCTCCAAGGATCTAGTTTAGCGTGGTGAAGCCGGCCACGTTCGCCGGCGTGAGGGTCAAGAGGTCGAAGACGACGATCTCGTTCGTCCCCGGCTTGAGGAACGGCGCCGGGCAGAACAGCCGCTTCTGCGGACCGATCTTCCAGTACCGGCCGAGGTTGTGGCCGTTGACCCAGACGATCCCCTTGGCCCAGCCGCTCATGTCGAGGTAGGTGTCGCCGACCCTCGTGAGGTCGAAGCGGCCGCGGAAGAAGTTGCCGGGCCGCTCGGCCGGCCGGCCGCTGAATTTGAGAAGCGTCAGATAATCTTCGTCCAGGGGCAGGGGGAAGACCGCCCAGCTCATCAGCGTCATGGCGTTGAGCGTGACCCGGTCGGTGATGCCCTTGCGGTCGATGAGCCGCGGACCGTAGTTGATCCGGCCCATGGCCTCGACCAGGATGTCGAGCGTCTCGTTGGCCGGCTCGGCCTTGGGGATATCGATGGCCGTGAGCTCCCCCTTGGCCCGGTCGATGGCGCCGATGAACCGGCCGTCGGCGAAGACGGTGGCGAAGTCGTGGAGATCCGTGACGATGAGCCGGCCGCCGCGGTGCCCCAGAAGTCTTGTCCGATAGAGGATGAAGCCCGCGTTCTGGCCGTACGACTCCATCGGACCGGGCTGAGGGCTGTGGACCGGCGCCGGGAGATTGTCGAAGACGGACGCGGTCTCATCGAACACGATCGCCGGGACGGTGATCGCGGGCAGAGGCTCGGGCAGGTCCGGCAGGATCGTCCCCGCCGGCTGAGCGCGGGCCAGGAGATCGCGAATGGCGAAATACTTCGGCGTCGGTCGTCCGGCCTCGTCGAGCGGGGCGTCATAGTCGTAGCTCGTCACGTCGGGCTGGTAAACGTCGCTGAAATTGGCTCCGGCCGTGAAGCCGAAGTTCGTCCCGCCGTGGAACATGTACAGGCTGAAGGATTTGCCGTTGTCGAGGAGCCAACGCAGGTCGGGCAGGAACTCGTCGGGTTTGACCCGGGCCCAGGGCTCGCCCCAATGGGTCAGCCAGCCGGGGTAGAGCTCGCTGCAGAAGACCGGCACGCCGCGCTCGAGCCGGGCGGCCACGGCGAAGTCCTTATCGCTCGTCCCCGGGTCGAGCCCGATGGCCGCGCCGGGGATGGAGCCGGCCTCGAGCATATGGGGCGTGGCCCCGTCGGCGGTGTAAAGAGGCACCTCGATCCCGGCCTTGTCCCAGAAGCCCTTGAGGGCCTGCAGGTACTCGCGGTCGTTGCCGTAGCTGCCGTACTCGTTCTCGACCTGGACCATCAGGACCGGGCCGCCGCGGTGGACTTGGAGATCGCGGAGGACCTCCCCGAGCTTCAGGATGTACGACTCGCAGGCGGCGAGGTAACGCGGGTCGGAGCAGCGGACCTTGATGTCCGGGGTCCGCAGCAGCCAGGCCGGCAGCCCGCCGAAGTCCCACTCGGCGCAGGCGTAGGGGCCGGGCCGGATGATGACCCAGAGGCCGAGCCGCTGGGCCGTCCGGACGAACGCGCCGAGGTCGTTCGCGCCGGTGAGATCCCATTGGCCCGGCTCGGGCTCGAGGGCGTTCCAGAAGACGTACGTCCCGACCGTGTTCAGGCCGGCCGCTTTGAGCTTGAGCAGCCGGTCGGCCCAATACTCGCGCGGGATGCGCTGGTAGTGCATCTCGCCGGCCATGATGCGGAACGGCCGGCCGTTGAGGAGGAAGTCCTTGTCGCCGAGCCGGAAGCTCCGTTGTTGGGCGCTCAAGCCGGCGGCCAGAGCGAGCACGGCCAGCGCGGTCAACGCTTTTCCCCACGGTCTCATGCGCTCCTCCTGAGCGGTCGGTTAGCCTGGACTATTCATGAAAACGACGTTTTTCTCCATCAAAGATGAAGAGCCAAGAGCGCGTTTTCATGAATAGTCGATTTTATCACACATTGACATCCGACCTCCGCCCGTTATAATCCCCTCCGGGCCAACGGGCCGCTCGGCCCTCGGAAGGCCTCGCTCCAGGGAGAAACAGATGACCAAGCCGCTTGATAGGATCTTCGTTCTCGGACTCGTCGGGTTCGCCGCGGTCGCCGCGCTGGCGGCGCAAACGTCGCCCGCGGCCAAGACCCCGGCCTTCAGCCTGGCCCTGTCGGGCTATGTCAAAACGGACGTCTTCTACGACTCGCGGCAGGTGACGAGCATCCGCGAGGGGCATTATCTGCTTTTCCCGAAGGGGCCCGCGCTCGGGCCGGACGGCGTCGACGCCAACGACCGGGCCACCTTTAACATCCTGTCCATCCAGACCCGCCTGGCCCTGAAGGCGACCGGCCCCGACGTTCTGGGCGCCAAGAGCTCCGCTTACGTCGAGGCCGAATTCTTCGGCACGAGCGACGCCGACCTCAACGGCTTCCGCCTCCGCCACGGCACCCTCAAGCTCAATTGGCCGCGGACCGAGCTCATGGTCGGCCAGTTCTGGCACCCGATGTTCGTCACCGAGTGCTTTCCCGACGTCGTCTCGTTCAACACCGGGGCGCCGTTCCAGCCGTTCAACCGCAGCCCGCAGGTCCGCGTCACCCAGACCTTCGGCCGCCTGAGCCTGGCCGGGACGGCGCTGGCCCAACGCGATTTCACGAGCAACGGCCCGGACGGGGCGAGCTCCGTCTACCTCCGCAACGCCGCTCTGCCGGAATTCAACCTCAAGCTCCAGTTCGGGGCCAAGAACGATGAACGCAGGACCGAGACCGTGGCCGGCGTCAGCGGCGATCTCATGACCGTCGCCCCACGGATCGTCACGGCCGCCGGCTACGCGACCGGGGAAAAATTGACCGGGGCCGCGGCCATGGCTTTCTTCAAGCAGAAGTGGGCCAAGTGGACCTGGAAGGCCGAGGCCGTCTGGGGCCAGAACCTGCACCACCTGACCATGCTCGGGGGCTACGGCGTGCACGAGGTCATCGACCCGATCACTTTGGCCTGGTCCTACGCCCCGGTGGCCACGTTCTCGGCCTGGACGGAAGTGCAGACGAACACCTCCGGGCCGTGGCAAACGGGGTTCTTCGCCGGCTATTCCAAGAACCTGGGCTCCCAGCGCGAGATCACCGGGGCTTTCTATTCGCGGGGCTCAAATATCGACGCGCTCTATCGCCTCTCGCCGCGGCTCTTGTACAACGTCGGCAAGGTGCGCCTGGCCGCGGAGGTCGAGTTGACGGCCGCGTCCTACGGCACGCCCGACCTCTTCGGCAAGGTCCTCGATGCCAAGTTCGTCCGCAACGTCCGGTTGCTCCTCGCGGCCTATTATTTCTTCTAGAACGTAAACATTCGTTACGTTCTGGAGTATATTCTTACGGCTCGGCTTCCTCATCTGCCTGAAGAGACGTCACCTTTAATGGCATGACATTTGCTGCTTGCCCGGGCAGAGAGTGGCCAACCCGCCGCGGGCCCGGACCCGGCCGACAAAGGAGTCATTGTATGCGAAGACCCTGGGCGTGCGCGAGTGCCCTGATCCTCGGCCTGGCCTTTTTCCGCTTGTCCGGCCTGGCTCAGACCCCGCCGCCGGCCGGATCGCAGAACATCGACGAGCTGAAGAAGACCGCCGTTAAAGTCTTCATCGACTGCGACGATTGCGACCTCGATTTCATCAAGACCGAGATCACCTTCGTCAACTACGTCCGCGACCGGCTCGAGGCCCAGGTCCATGTGCTCATCACGACCATGGCCACGGGCGGCGGCGGCCGGGAATACACCCTGACCTTCATCGGCCAGAACGAGTGCCGCGACCTGCAGGACGTCCAGAAGTACTTCTCGTCCAAGACCGACACCGACGACGAGATCCGCCATGGGCTGGTCAAGATCCTCAAGCTGGGGCTGATGAGCTTCGTGGCCCGGACGCCGATCGCCTGCCGCATCGCCGTCGACTACACCCGGCCCGAGGCGGGCGCGGCCGGCTCCGACCGCTGGCACGCCTGGGTCTTCAGCCTCTCCGGCGACGGCTCCTTCTCGGGCGAGGAGAGCTACCGCCGGAACATGATCGACGGGTCCTTCTCGGCCAACCGCGTCACGCCGGGCTCGAAGCTGAAGCTGGGGCTGTCGGTCGACACCAGCCGGCAGCGCTTCGTGACCGAGGACGGCATCGTCACGGGCACCTCGTCGAGCTATAACGCGAGCGGCCTCTTCGTCAAGAGCCTGGGCGAGCACTGGTCGGCTGGCGCCTTTGCCGAGGCCATGTCCTCGATCTACAGCAACGTCGACATCGGCGTGACCGTGGCCCCGGCGGTCGAGTACAACTTCTTTCCCTACTCCCAGTCCACCCGGCGCCAGCTCCGGGCCCTCTATAAGTTCAACCTGACCTACGCCGATTACCGCGAGGAAACCATCACCGGCAAGCTCCGCCAGTTCGTGGCCCAGCAATCCCTGTCCCTGGCCCTCGACCTGCGGGAGAAATTCGGCACGGTCAGCCTGGAGGTCGAGGCCCAGGAATATCTCCACGACCTCGCCAAGTACAGGGTGAACACCTTCAGCGTCGTCAACCTGCGTCTCTACAAGGGCTTGAGCCTTTACGTCATCGGCGGCTATTCCTGGATCCACGACCAGATCTATCTCATGGGCCGTGAGGCCACCTACGAGGAGCTCCTGCTGCGGCTGCGGGAGCTGCCGATGAGCGACAACTATTTCGCCGCCATCGGCTTTCAGTTCCAGTTCGGCTCCATCTTCACCAACGTCATCAACCCCCGTTTCGGTTCGACCGGCGGCGGCGGGCTGAGCATCCATATGGATTAGGGCCGGGAGAGACGCCATGACCATCCGTTCCACCTGCCGCTTCGAGGCCGCCCTGGCCGGCCTCCTCGCCCTCTTCCTGACCCTGGCCGGGAACGCCCAGGTTCCCCCGCCCAAGCCCCCCGGGCCGCCTCCGCCGCCCTTGCTCCGGGTCTTCCTCGATTGGCCCGGCGCCGACATCGAGGCCATGAAGACCGACATCCCGTTCGTCGCTCTCGTCCCCTCTTTGGACGCCGCCCAGGTCCGGGTCGCCGTCCGGCCCGAGGGCCCGCCGCCGCCGGAAGGTCAGCTGCGGATCGAGCTGTCCGGTCTCGGGGAGTTCCAGGGCCAGAACAACGTTCTGACCTACACCCCCGGCCGGGAGGAGAAGCCCGAGGACGTCCGCAAGGGCGTGGCCGGCCTGATCGATATCGGCCTGCTGCGCTACGCGGCCAAGATGCCCGTGGCCAAGGACCTGTCGGTCAAGTTCCTGGACCAGACCAAGCCGACTTCGGTCAACGACAAATGGAACTTCTGGGTCTTCAGCCTGTCCGGCAACGCCTTCCTCTCGGGCGAGACCCAATACCGGAGCCAATCCTATTACGCTTCGATCTCCGCCAACCGGACGACGCCGGCCCTCAAGATCCGGACCCAGGTCTACGGCAACTGGAGCGACTCCTGGTTCGACCTCGGCGACGGCACCGCCTATACGAGCAAGACCCGCGGCCGCGGCGCCTACGGCCTCGTCGTCTGGAGCCTGGGCCAGCACTGGTCGGCCGGCGGTTACCTCGAGGCCGAGTCCTCGACCTATTCGAACACCAAGATGTCTTTGAGCGCCGCGCCGGCCCTCGAATATGACCTCTTCCCCTATTCGGAATCGACCAAGCGTCAGTTCCGCATCCTCTACCGGATCGGCCTGACCCGGGCCAGCTACTACGCGGAGACGGTCTACTTCAAGACGGCCGAGACGCTGCTCCAGGAGTCCCTGAACTTCGCCTACGAGGTCGTCCGCCCGTGGGGCAAGGCCTCGCTCCAGCTCCAGGGTTCTCATTTCTTTCACAACGTCAAGTTCAACCGGGTCGAGCTCGAGGGCAGCCTGGAATTCCGCGTCTGGCGCGGCCTGAACCTCGAGATCAACGGCAGCTACACCCGCATCCGCGACCAGCTGGCGCTCTCGGCCGAAGGGGCGTCCTTCGAGGACATCCTGCTCCGGCAGAAGCAGCTGGCCACTGGCTACGACTACTCGGTCTCGGTCGGGCTGAACTTCTCCTTCGGTTCGACCAAGAGCAACGTCGTCAACCCGCGGTTCGGCACCGGCGGCCGGAGCATCAGCATCAGCATGTAGGGCCCCTGGGGGCTTGCTTTTCTCACCGGCTTTTCCTTACGATACCCCCCGACACGCGAAAAATCAGGATAAGGGAGGCCGCCTCATGTCCATCAAGCCCCTCAGGCCGGTGCCGCCGGATATCGACATCGCCCAAGCCGCCGAGCTCTTGCCCGCCGTCAAGGTGGCGGCCGGGCTGGGCCTGGGCGAGGACGACCTCGATCTTTACGGCAAGTATAAGGCCAAGATCCACCTCGACGTCCTGGCCCGGCTCAAGGATCAGCCGCTGGGCCACTATGTCGACGTGACGGCCATCACCCCCACGCCTCTCGGCGAAGGCAAGACGACCACGACCGTCGGGATGAGCCAGGCCCTGGGCGCCCATCTGGGCAAGAAGGTCCTGACGGTCGTTCGCCAGCCCAGCATGGGCCCGACCTTCGGCATCAAGGGCGGCGCGGCCGGCGGCGGCTACTCCCAGATCGTGCCCATGGAGGATTTCAACCTCCATCTCACCGGGGACATCCACGCCGTGACCGCCTCCCACGATCTTCTGGCCGCGGCCATCGATGTCCGCATCCTGCACGAGTCGAGCCAGGACGACGAGAAGCTCTTCAACGCCTTCTCGCCGGCCAACAAGAAGGGCGAGCGCCGCTTCTCCCCGATCATGCTGCGCCGGCTGAAGAAGCTCGGCATCGCCAAGACCAACCCGGCCGACCTCACGGCCGAAGAGAAGCGGCGGATGTTCCGCCTCGACATCGACCCGGCCAGCATCACCTGGAACCGGGTCATCGACATCAGCGACCGCTTCCTTCGCGTCGTCAAGATCGGCCTCGGCCCCGAAGAGAAGGGCATGGTCCGCGAGACCGGCTTCGACATCTCCGTGGCCTCCGAGATCATGGCCATCCTGGCCCTGACGACGGGCCTGGCCGACATGCGCGAGCGCCTGGGCCGGATCGTCATCGGCACGAGCAAGGCGGGCGAGCCCGTCACGGCCGACGACCTGGGCGTCGCCGGGGCCCTGACCGTCCTGATGAAGGACGCCATCATGCCCAACCTGATGCAGACGGTCGAGAACACCCCGGCCATCGTCCACGCCGGGCCCTTCGCCAACATCGCCCACGGCAACTCCTCGATCATCGCCGACCAGATCGCGCTGCGCCTGGTCGGCCCGGACGGCTACGTCGTCACCGAATCGGGCTTCGGGGCCGACTGCGGCATGGAAAAGTTCATGAACATCAAGTGCCGGACGAGCGGCCTCGTCCCGAGCTGCGTCGTGATGGTGGCCACGGTCCGGGCCCTGAAAATGCACGGCGGCGGGCCCAAGGTCGTGGCCGGCAAACCCCTCGCGCCCGAGTACACCGACGAGAACCTCGACCTCCTGGCCAAGGGGCTGGCCAATCTCACGGCCCACATCCGCAACGCCCTGCGGTTCGGGGTGCCGGTCGTCGTGGCCATCAACCGCTTCACGACGGACACGGACGCCGAGATCGAGCTCATCCGCAAGGCCGCTCTGGCCGTGGGGGCCAACGACGCCGTGGCCTCGACCCACTGGGCCGACGGCGGGGCCGGGGCCGTCCCCCTGGCCCAGGCGGTCATGGCCGCGTGTGAAAAGCCGACGAATTTCAGGTTCCTCTACCCGCTCGACTGGGACATCAAGAGGAAGATCCAGACGATCGCCACGGAGATCTACGGCGCCGACGGGGTCGAGTACACGCCCGAGGCGGAGGCCAAGGTCGAGCTCTACACCAAGCTCGGCTTTGACAAGCTGCCCATCTGCATGGCCAAGACCCACCTCAGCCTGAGCCACAATCCGGAGTGGAAAGGCGTGCCCCGTAACTTCAAATTGCCGGTGCGCGACATCCGGGCCAGCGTGGGCGCCGGCTTCCTCTATCCCCTGTGCGGCGACATGCGGACCATGCCCGGCCTGCCGACCCGGCCGGTCTATTACGACGTCGATCTCGACCTCGAGACGGGCAAGGTGAAGGGCCTGTTCTGAGGGGCGAGAAGACCTGATCCCTGGCTTGGCCCGGCCAGACTTCGCGGGGGCGGAGGTCCTGCTCCGCTCAGTTTTCGAAGACCCGGTCCGTTCTCATTTGTAATATAATGTCCCGGAATGTCTCGTCGAGAGGATCGTTCCATGCCTAAATCCCGAGAGATCTCCCGCCGCGCTTTCTTCCGGACCGGGGCCGTCGCCGCCGCGTCGCTGGCCATCGTGCCGCGCCACGTCCTGGGAGGCCAGGGATATGTGGCCCCCAGCGACACCCTGACCAAGGCGGTCATCGGCGTCGGCGGCATGGGCCGGGGGCACATGGGCTATCAGGGCTCCGTCCTTCGGGCCGTCTGCGACGTCGACCGCAAGCACCTCGAGTCGGCGCTCGCGATGGCCGGGCCCGGCGTGGCCGGCTATTCCGATTTCCGCGAGGTCCTGGCCCGTCCCGACATCGACATCGTTCATATCGCCACGCCGCCGCACTGGCACGCTCTCATCGCCAAGGCCGCCGTCGAGGCGGGCAAGGACGTCTGGTGCGAGAAGCCCATGACCCGGACGATCGGCGAGGGGCGGGCGCTCGTGGAGGCCGTCCGGCGCAGCGGCCGCCTTCTGCGCGTCAACACCTGGTTCCGCTTCACCGACCGCTTTTACGGCTTCGGGACGGACGTCAAACCGATCAAGAAGGCCGTCCAGAACGGGCTCCTGGGCTGGCCCATCAAGGCGACCGTGAGCGCCACGACGGGCTTCGACTGGAAGTTCTACTGGAGCGGCCTGACCTACGCCCGGCCGGAACCGGTGCCGCCCGAGCTCGACTACGACTTCTGGCTCGGACCGGCGCCCTTCAAGCCGTATCATCCGCACCGCGTCCACGGCACGTTCCGCGGCTACTGGGACTACGACGGCGGCGGGCTCGGCGACATGGGCATGCATTATCTCGACCCCGTCCAGTACATCCTGGACAAGGACGGCGAGAGCCCGGTCGAGATCTTCGCCGACTGCCCTCAGCAGCACCCCGACGCCTGCGGTTCCTGGCGGCGGATCGAGCTGAAATACGCCGACGGCTGCGTCATCGTTCTCGACGGCGAGAACAGGGACACGCGCGCGCCGTTCCTTGAAGGGCCGAAAGGCAAGCTCTTTCGGGGCTTCGAGTCCGATGTTCCGAGGCTCAGGGAGGCGCTGGCCGCCCTGCCCGATCCCGCGCCTCAGGTGACCGACTTCTCCGAGGCCGTCAGGACCCGGACCCGCTTCGCCCTCAACGAGACGAACGCCCACCGCTCCTGCACGCTCGTCAACCTGGCCAAGATCGCCGTGGAGCTTGGACGGCCCGTCAAGTTCGACCCGGCGACCGAGACCTTCCCCGGCGACGAGGCGGCCAACCGCCTGGCCCGGCAGCCCATGCGGGCTCCTTGGCATCTCTAGAGCGCCCGTGAGGAGTAACCCATGAAAACCAGGATCACAGCCATCATCCTCGCGGCCATCGCGCTCGCGTTCCTCGCTTCCGGTCCCGTCGCGGCCTTCGGACAGAGCGCCTCATCCTCGGCCGCCGACCTCAAGGCCCGGGTCCTATCGGTCGTCGAGAGATTCCCCGCCGACAACGCCGGGGCCCGCGACGCTCTTTGCGCTGAGCTCGTCAAGCTCGGCCCCGCCGGCCTGGCCGATACGTTCGCCCGCGTTCTCGCGCCGGGCGCCGGCAATGATGCCAAGGCCCGCTTCGCCGTGAACGGCTTGGCGGTCTACGTCACCCGCGCCGGGGCCGAACCCGAACGCCAGTTGTTCGTCAAGGCCCTGCTCGCGGCGCTTGGGACGAGCATCGACAAGCAGGTGGCGTCCTTTTTCATCAGCCAGGTCCAGGTCGCCGGAAAAGCGGAGGCGGTCAAGCCCCTCTCCCTCTATCTCCGCGACGAGACGCTGGCCGGCCCGGCGGTGGCCGCGCTCCAGGCGATCGGCAGTCCCGAAGCGGCCAGGCTCCTGATCAAAGGGCTCGACACCGCCCCGGCCCCCGCCAAGCTCGCCGTCGTCGACGCACTCGGCGCCCTGCGCAGCCGCGAGGCCGTGAAGAAGCTTCTGCCCCTGGCCGGAGCGAACGACGAAAGCCTTCGCCGCGCCGCCCGCTTCGCGCTGGCCAATATCGGAGATCCCGCCGCCGGTCAGGTCCTCGCTCAGGTCCGCGTCGCCGCCTCATGGAACGAGCGGGCCGAAGCTCCGGGGCTCTATCTCCTTTTGGCCCGCCGTTTAAAAGAGGCAGGCCAGACCGCGGCGGCGCTCGAGGCCGCGCGGGCCGTGCTTGCGGCTTACGGCCGACCCGAAGACAGTCAGGTCGGCGCGGAGGCATTGACCCTGATCGTTTCGATCCTCGGTGACAAGGCCTTCCCCGACCTCGTCAGGGCCGTGGACGGCCCCTCCCGGGCCCTTCGGGCCGCCGCTCTGGAATTGGCCGCAAACGGACCCAGGCTCGGATCCGTCGACGGACAAGGATCGAAGGGTCTAGATCGGGTGGTGGTCGGTCCGATCGGCCCGTGGATCGAGAAGGCCAAGACGGCTTCGCCAGAGATCCGGGCCGCGATCATCGACGCCATCGGGAACCGCGGAGTGGCGGTCTTCTACAGCCGCCTCTGCCTTCAAGACCCGGATAGGATCGTCAGGCTGGCAGCCATCAGGACGCTAACTCCGAGCCCCGGACAGTCCCAGTATCTCGTCCCGCTTCTGGGCGCCGCAGACGACAACGAGGCGGCAACGCTGAAAGCCGCCCTCCTTCGTTTCCGGGCCGACGAGGTGGTCCCCGAGGCCGCCCGTCTCATCTCTACGACCCCCCACCCGGGCAAGACCGTTCTTATTGACCTCTTGGGTGAAAAGGGCGCCCGGAGCGAATTCGGCCGGGTCCTCGAACTGGCCAAGGATGCCGATCCGGCGACCCGGGCCGCCGCCATGGGCGCGCTGGCCAAGCTGGCCGGCGAAGGGGACCTCCCCGACCTGGTGGGCCTGCTCGAGAAGGCCACGGACGGCGAAGATATCGTTCATCTTCAGGACGCGGTGGCCGCGGCCGCGCTGAGCAACCCCGATCCGGCCATAAGAGGGGCGGCGCTCGCCGGTCTCCTGAAGGATGCGCCGACGGATCGCCAGGCCGTCATTCTTCGGGTCCTGCCGAAGGTCGGCGGCGATACGGCGCTTCCGCGCCGTCCTCGCGAACACGGAAGCGGCGGATCCGCAGGTTCAGACGGCCGCGATCTACGCCCTCTCGCAATGGCCGGATGGCCAGGCCACAGGCGACCTTCTCCGGATCGCGACGACGACGGGCAGCAAGCGATTCCGACTGCTGGCCATCGACGGCTACGTTCGGCTGGTCGGCCGGGCGAACATGTCCGGCCAACGCAAGCTGGCCCTCTTCCAGGACCTCCTGGGGAAACCTCTCGAGGACGCCGACAAGAAGGCCGTCGTCACGGCCGCCTCGAACATCCGCGAGCCCGAAGCCCTGCGCCTGCTCGCTTCTTGTCTTGATAATCCCGCTCTGGGCGAGACCGCGGCGGCAGGCCTCCTCGAGATGGCCTCGGAGCAGGCGCCGCAGGAGCGCTGGCTCTCGGGCCACGAGGCCTATTCCATCCTGCGCCGCGTCCAGGCCCGGGCCGCCGCGGACGTCCTGGAATTTGAGCGCATCGAGGCCTTGATCACGGACCGGCTGCGTCAGGGCGGCTTCCTGCCGCTCTTCGACGGCCGGACGCTCAACGGCTGGAAGGGCTTGGTGGCCGATCCGCCGACACGGGCCAAGATGACGCCTCAGGAACTGGCCACGGCCCAGGCCGCGGCCGACGACCGGATGCGGGCCCATTGGAAAGTTGCCGACGGCGCCCTCGTTTTCGATGGCCACGGCGAGAGCCTGTGCACGACCGCCGACTACGGCGACTTCGAGCTCCTGGCCGACTGGAGAATCGAGAAGGGCGGCGACAGCGGCCTTTACCTTCGCGGCTCGCCCCAAGTCCAGATCTGGGATCCCGCCGCCAACCCCGTCGGCTCGGGCGGCCTCTACAATAACCAGAAGGGCAAGAGCCAGCCGCTCGAGCGGGCCGACCGCCCGGTCGGCGAATGGAATTCCTTCCGCGTCATCATGATCGGCGACCGCGTCTCGGTCTATCTCAACGACAAGCTGGTCGTCGACAACACCATCCTCGAGAACTACTGGGAACGGGACAAGCCGATCTACCCGGCCGGCCAGATCGAGCTCCAGGCCCACGGCAATCCGCTCTCGTTCCGCAACGTCTTCATCCGGGAGATCCCCCGCGACACGGCCGCTCCGGCGCTGAGCCCGGCCGAGGCCGACGAGGGCTTCAGGCCCCTCTTCAACGGCCGCGATCTCGACAGCTGGACGGGCGACACGAAAGGCTACGTCGCCGAGAACGGCAAGATCGTCATCCATCCCGACCTCGGCAGCGGCAACCTCTACACGGCGAAGGAATACGCGGACTTCGTGGTCCGCTTCGAGTTCAAGCTGACGCCGGCGGCGAACAACGGCCTAGGCATCCGCGCCCCACTCGAAGGCGACGCCGCCTACGCCGGCATGGAGATCCAGGTCCTCGAGGACGGGTCGCCTGTCTACTGGGGCCTCCGGCCGTACCAGTACCACGGCTCGATCTATGGGGTCGTGCCGGCCCGCCGCGGGTTCCTGCGGCCGCCGGGTGAATGGAACGCCGAAGAGGTCACCGTCGAGGGGCGGCACGTCACGATCGCGGTCAACGGCTCGACCATCGTCGACGCCGACCTCGACCAGGCCTCGGCCGGCGGCACGATCGACCACAACGAGCACCCCGGCCTGGCCCGGACCGCCGGCCACATCGGCTTCCTCGGGCACGGCTCGATCGTCGAGTTCCGCAACATCCGTTTGAAGGAGATCCGCTAGGGATCAGCCGGCCCGACGGCTTGCCGTCCGCGTCAAGTAGGCTTAGCGGGACGACAAGCCCAGGGCCCGCCGCAGGGCGGCGTTGATCTGGGTGTTGTCGAGGATGGGGCCGGGATACCAAGTCCCGCGCAGGGTCATGAAGGCCCGGGCCGCGTCGCCCTTGATAGCCAAATCGACAAGTTCGTTCGTGTGGCCGATCGTGTTGTAGGAGACCTCGCCGTCCGGATAGACTTTGGGGGAGATAAAATCCGGCCGGGTGATCACCGGGCCGGTCGGCGGCCCGTGCGGACCGCTCCCGGGCTTGAGCGGCGCCGCGGGGGGCTCCTCGGCGCGCGGCTGCTCGCGGGGCAGGTCGCCCTGGCCCAAGGGCCTGTCGGGGTCGAGGACAAGCCCGCCCGTCGCGTGGTCGGCCGTCACGAGCAGCACGGTATTGGTCCAGTCGATGTCGTCGCCGGGCCGGTCGACGAAAGCCAACGCCGCGCGCACGGCCGCGTCAAGGTCGGCGACGCAGCCGATCATGCCCCGGAAATCGTTGTCGTGATTGGCCCAGTCGATGTCGCCCTGCTCGACCATCAGGAAAAAACCCCGCGGATCGTGGGCCAGATAGTCGAGGGCCGCGGCGGTGGCCTCGGCGAGCGTCGGATTCTCCGGGCTCCCCCGTCTGATCGTGGGATGTCCCGGTGCGTCTTCGACCTCCGTGACTTCGAAGTTGCCGCCAGGGCCTCCGAAAAGGCCGAAGAGCTTGCGGCCCTCGCGGGCGGCTTCGGCCGCGCCGGCGGCGAGGGCCTGGCCGCCGTCCTGGCCGGGTTTCCGCTCGACCAGGAGATACTCCTTCGAGTCTTGCAGCGTCCGGTAGAGGGACTCCGAGATGTAGCCTTTCTTGGGATCGAAGCCGGGGTTGTCGAGAAGGGGCGAGCCGCCGCCGATCACGACCTCAGGCTTCGTCCTCAGGATGATCTCGTCGGCGATGCCCAGCCCTTTATAGCCCTTGAGCCCGGTGTAATAGTTGCTGCGCCCGGTGTTGTGGCTGACGAACCCGGCCGGCGTGGCGTGGTCGAACGGCACGGTGGTAATGACGCCGATCGCGGCCCCGGTGCGGGCCCGGTATTCCTCAGGCAGCGTCGTGATCGCCCCGTCCGGCGGATCGCCCGGCTGCCAGGCGATGTTCCCCGATTCCGTCTTGACCCCGGTCGCCAGGGCCGTCGCCGCCGAGGCCGAATCGGTGGCCGGGCCGGGCGGAAAGCCGTGCTCGGCCCCGGGACCGCCCGCCGGTTTGGCGCCGTCGGCGCGGACGTTGTAGCCCAGGGTGGGCGAGAACGACGAGCGCCAGTAGGAAGGCTGGCCGGCGGCGCGGGCGTGGGCGTTGTAAACGTTGACGTCCCAGGTCGCCACGTAGGCCTTGGCCGGGAGATCCTGCCACGACAGCCCGTCGTCCCGGCCGTAAAGATAGCGGCTGGCCGCAACCTCGGAGGCGGCCGACATGCCGTCGCCGATGAAAAAGATGACGTGCTTGAGCGCCGGCGCCTCTTGAGCGCGATGGCCGCAGGCGGCCCCGAGGAGCAGGGCGGCCGCCAGGGCCGGGACAGAGAAGGCCCGGAAGGCGGGCCGTGCCGTTCCTCTGGGCTCTCGGGTCATGACCCTTTATTATACGCCGGGCGGCGAGAACCCCGTCACCATTCGACCAGGCCGGCCAGCTTCAGGATCTCGAGATAGTTGAGGACGGCCGGCAGGGTCGAGCGCCGCTCGTTCTGGGCGTCCAGCATCTTCATGATGTCGAGGGCGCTGTGGCGGCCGTTGACCAGGAGCTGGAGCTCCCCGGGGTTGGCCAGGGAGATCCCCTTGCCGGCCACCGGGAACTTGAGCCGGGTCTCCGCGGGGACGGCCGTGATGAACTTCTGATAGCCGCGATAGCCGTCCTGGCGGACCTTGGCGGTCGCCCGCGGCACGATCCTGGCCGCCTTCTTCTCGAGATCGGTCAGGGCCAGGGGCTGGAGCTTGACGCCCAGGCGGCGGGCCGTTGCCGCCCTGTGGACCTCAAGCGAGGCCTGCTCGGCGGCCGCGACGGCCTCGACGGACTTGGCCAGCTTGGCGGCGTCGGCGGCGAGCCCGGCCGCCCCGGGCGCCAGCTCGGCGACCGTGGCCAGGGTCTCCTTTTCGTTCAGAGCCGCCGCCTCGATCATCCCCCGCGCATAGCGCGAATCCTCGTCGAACGTCTCGGGCGTGGACGCATTGAGCGCTTCAAGGGCGACGACCAGGGTGTGCCCGAGACGCCGGGTCGCGTTCGAGGCGATCTCGCCGGCGATCCTCTCGGCCGCGGGCTCGTCGGCCGCAGCGACCGTGTAGGCCCCCGCGGCGCCGATGACGGCCGCCCGCTTGAGCTGGGTCGGGTCGGCCTTGTCGGCCGTGTCGCCGGAGGTGTGATACCACTGGTCCGGCCAGGCGATCATCATGATGCCCGGGACGCCCACGGCCCAATCGTTGAAGACCTCGTGGTCCGAGGACCCGTAATGGGTCTCGATCGAGTACGGGAAGGGCTCGTCGACCCCGGTCGGGGCGACGATGCGGACCGGCACGCCCTCGGCGCCGCCGCGGTTCTGGATGCGCTCGCGGTTGCCCTCGCCGACGTAGCGGTAACAGTTCTCCATGACGTCGTTGATGAAATGGGGATTGCCGTAGGTCGTCCGCATGAGGCAGAAGAACGACTTGTTCTTGGACAGCCACTCCCCGACCATGTCCATGTTGATGTTGCAGAGCGTCTTCTTCATGATCTCGGGATGGGTCCGGACCCATTCGCCGATGCCCGAGAACTCGGGGCCCCAGATGAAGCGGATGGTCCGCTTGGGCCGGGGCAGGCGGCCGTCGGCGATGAGGGTCTGGAGGACGCGGGCGACCTCGAGGATGGTGGCGCTGCCGGAGATATTGTCGTTGGCGCCCTGCTTCTGGAAGCCTTCGAAGAGATGGGCCGAGAGGATGATCTCGCCGGCCGCGGGGTCGGTGCCGGGGATGGTGCAGACCACGTTCTCGAGGTCGGCCGTCTCCATCTTCGACTCGACCTGGGCCCGGACGGTGATCTTCTCGTTGGCCAACAGGCGCCGCTTGAGGATGTCGCCCTCGCGGACGTTAAGCTGGAAGGCGAAGCCCTGCGGCGGCGCCTGGGGAGTGGGGGCCTGCGCCGCGCCGGCCGGAGTGGCCTGGCCGGGCGCGGGAGCGGGGGCTCCGGGCTGGCCCGGGCCGCCGGCGCCGGGGCCGCCGGGACGGCGGCGCTGCATGATGCCGCTCCAGGGCACCTGGAGGGGATCGAAATAGGGCCGCGACAGGCTGATGCCGATGGCCCCCAGGGCGCCCTGCTGCATGGCCGCGCCGTAAGCCGACATCAACTGGCCTTCGGTGACGATGATCTTGCCGGCCACCTTGGCGTCGGTGATCTCTTTGTTCGTGCCCCGGCCGACCCAGACGAGCTCGGCCGTCGCGTCGGACGTCACGCTGCCGGACAGGAGCTCGGGAAGCATGTCGTTGATCGAGGCCAGTTTCTGGCGGCCCGGCTTGGTCTCCCAGACCTCGCCCTTGATCGCCACCCAAGCCTGCCCGCCGGGGAAGGTGGCGATGTCGATCCCCTCGAGGCCGTAGCTCTTGAGCTTGCGGACCACGACCTGGGTCTCGAAGAAGTTCCCGGTGAACTCCTCGGGGAAACGCTGCCGGTTGAACGCGTTGATCTCGGCGACGGTGTTCCAGGCGGTCTCGCCGGAGGACTCCCCGACGATCTCGTCCATCTGGGCCTTGGGCAGGAAGGTCCAGTAGAGCCAGGGGGTGTACTGGGCGAAGGCGGGAACGGCCAGCAGAACGACGGCGGCCAGCGCCGTCCAGGCGGAACGCTTGATCATGACAGCCTCCTCGGGATACAGATTCTGGGAAAAGCGGCGCGGGGCTTTCCCTCAGGCCGTGAGCCCTAGAAAATACGCCTGGCCGGGAGGCCTGTCAATCCTTCTCTTTGTTGATCTCGCCGATGAGCAGGATCCTGCGGCCGTGGACCTCGTTGAGCACCTCGGCCATGGCCAGGTAGATGGCCGAAAGCCCGCACAGGATGCCTTCGAAGCCGGCGATGCGGCCGACGACGGCCGAGCCGGTCCAGTCGCGGGCGGCCAGCAGCCAGAAGAGGACGGTCAGGCTCAAAAAGACGAATTGGACAACGCGGTTCTTGCCGAAGGTCCCGATCCACATGAAGAACGTGAACAGGCCCCAGAGGAACAGGTACCAGCCCAGGAAAGGCACGGCCGTGACGTCCCCGTTCGGAGCGTGGAGGCCCGGGATGACCCAGGTGGCCACCAGGGACAGCCAGAACAGGCCGTAGGACGTGAAGGCTGTCGTGCCGAACGTGTTGCCCTTCTTGTACTCCATGATGCCGGCGATGATCTGGGCGATGCCGCCGTAGAAGATGCCCATGGCCAGGACCATGGAGCCGAGGGGGAAGAAGCCGGCGTTGTGGATGTTGAGCAGTACGGTCGTCATCCCGAAGCCCATCAGGCCGAGGGGCGCGGGATTCGCATAGCCGTTCGAGTTCGCCATGGTGATACTCCTCCGGGGGAAAATGGTTGGACAACGTATAGTACACCCCGGAGGGGGTGTCAAGACGGAGAGCGGGCGGCCCGGGACGGCGCTATTTCATCTCGACGGCCGCTTCGTTCAGCCAGGTCCCGTGGATGTTGCAATGCTCGAAGACCTTGAGCTTGTCATAGGTCTTGGGAAGCTCGAAGACGGCCATGGCCGGGCTAGGGTCGGTCGCCTTGAAGGTCTTTTCGGCCAGCTTGTTGCCCATCATGTCTTCGACCCGGATCCACTCGATCCAGTGCGGCTTCTGGGGGTCCATGGGGTGGTTGTCGACCTGGACCGTGACCTTGAGCCCCATGTCCGTCTTCTCGAACTTGACCATCGGAACGTGGGTCTTGGCCACGGCCTCGTTCCAGGGCCCGAAGAACATGGCCGTGAACGGCTGCGGCTGGGCCATTTCCTGGGCCTTGGGCGCGGTCCCGTACTGGCCCGCGACGGCGGCGGCGATCAGCAGTCCGGCGGCAAGGCAGACACCGACGATCCCGGCGAGATAGGACTTTCTCATATCACCCTCCCTTGACCGGACTATCCGCCCGGCCCACATCTAATATAGCAGAACGGCGCCTAGGATGAGGGTTAGGGAAGGGACGGGGTCAAACCAACCTTTTGTCAAAAACTGATAAAAGGTAGGTTTGACCCAGTAGTGTCCCAACGTTCGGATTAAGACTATCTCTATCTTATTAGTTTATCAATAGACTAGCCGGGTTTTGGGCCGGAATCGATTTGAACGGTTTTTTCCTGTATGGTCGGGCTCCCAGCTCTAGCCAGAGAAGGAGCGCCCATGAACTCCGGACGGACCGTCTTCTCTCAAGTCATGGACTTCCTCCCGTTGCGGGAGTTCCGTCGCTCGGTCGAGCGTTACCGGGGCGACCATAAGGTCAAAAGCTTTTCCTGCTTGGACCAGTTCCTCTGCATGGCCTTCGCTCAGCTGACCTATCGGGAGAGCCTGAGGGATATCGAGGCCTGCCTTCGTTCGATGCGACATCGCCTCTACCACATGGGGATCCGAGGAGGCGTCTCCCGCAACACCCTGGCTCATGCCAACCAGACCAGGGACTGGCGGATCTACGCCGACCTAGCGAAAGGATTGATGGCTCAGGCCCGTGAGCTGTATGCCGAGGAGGACTTCGGGGTCGAGCTCAAAGAAGCGGTTTACGCTCTCGATGCCACGACGATCGACCTCTGCCTATCGCTCTTCCCTTGGGCCCGTTTCCAGCCCACCAAGGCAGCCGTTAAGCTCCACACTATCCTGGACTTGCGCGGCTCCATCCCGGCCTATATCAAGGTCACCGACGGGCGTGGCTACGAGCTCTGCCTTCTGGACGACCTCGTCCCCGAGCCCGGCAGCTATTACATCATGGACCGAGGCTTCCTCGACTTCCAGCGTCTCTATGCCCTGCATCTCATGAGGTCCAACTTCATCATCCGGTCCCGTCGCAATATCCGGTACCGGCGCCTCCTGTCCCGTCCGCTCGATAAAAGCCAAGGCTTGCGCTCCGACCAGCTCATCATCCTCAACGGCCGGATCACGGCCGACTTTTATCCCGAACGGCTCCGAAGAATCCGCGGCTTAGACGAACAGAGCGGCAAGCCCTTGATCCTTCTTGACCAACAACCTTGTCCTCCCGGCCGAAACGATCTGCCCAACTCTACCGTTGCCGCTGGCAGATCGAGTTGTTCTTCAAATGGATCAAGCAACACCTGAGGATCAAAGTCCTTCTTTGGCACCTCCGAGAATGCTGTCAAAACCCAGATCTGGATAGCCGTCTCGGTCTATCTGCTCGTGGCCATCATCAAAAAGAGGCTGAAAATCGAGCAAAGTCTCTACACGATTCCTCCAAATCCTGAGCGTAACCCTGTTCGAAAAAGCGCCACTTTATCAAGTACTTAGCGACTTAAGCCAGAACCTAAACCACCCGAGTACCCTAACCAACTGAATCTATTTAACTAACGTTGGGACACTACTG
The DNA here is from genome assembly GCA_963807525.1 of Candidatus Aminicenantota bacterium. Taxonomy (GTDB): domain Bacteria; phylum Acidobacteriota; class Aminicenantia; order Aminicenantales; family Saccharicenantaceae; genus RBG-16-66-30. The sequence goes on from CAWECI010000009.1 coordinate 65,464, forward strand.
AGGTTTGACCCCATCTTGAGGGGCCGGCCCCTAGGATGATCTCACATGCCGTACTTGGCGATGATCTCCTGCTTGGTCTTGCCCAGGATGTCGAACTTCTTGCCGACCTTGGTGAAGGCCGCCAGGGCCTTATCGAGGTGATGGATCTCGTGGCCGGCCGAGATCTGGGTCCGGATCCGGGCCTGGCTCTGGGGCACGACCGGGAAGAAGAAGCCGATGGCGTAGATGCCCTCGTCGTACAGGGCGCGGGAGACGTCCTGGGCCAGCTTGGCGTTGAAGAGCATGACCGGGACGATGGGCGTGTCCCCTTCCTTGAGGACGAACCCGGCCTCGGTCAGGCCTTTGCGCCAGTAGGCGGCGTTCGTCTCGAGCTTGTCCCGCCGCTCGGTCGACCTGGAGATGATGTCCATGACCTTGAGCACGCCCTCGACCACGACCGGGGCGATCGTGTTCGAGAACAGGTACGGCCGGGCCCGCTGCCGGCACATCTCGACGAGCTCGCGGCGGCCGGTGACGCAGCCGCCGGACGCCCCGCCGAGCGCCTTGCCGAAGGTCGTGGTGATGACGTCCATCTTGCCGACGACGCCGCACTTCTCGTGCGTGCCGCGGCCGGTCTTGCCGATGAATCCCGAGGCGTGCGAGTCGTCGACCAGGACCATGGCGTCGTATTTCTCGCCGAGGCGCGGCCATCTCGTCGAGCTTGGCCGTGTCGCCGTCCATCGAGAAGACGCCGTCGGTGATGACGAGCTTGAAGCGCTTGTCGGCGTGGAGCTGGAGCTTCTCCTCGAGGTGCTCCATGTCGGAGTGCTTGATCGTGTCGTGCATGGCGCTGCAGAGCCGGATGCCGTCGATGAGCGAGGCGTGGACGAGCCGGTCGGAGATGATGACGTCGTCCTTGGTCAGGATGGCCTCGAAGACGCCGGCGTTGGCGTCCATGCAGGACGGGAAGAGGAGCGTGTCCTCGGTGCCCAGGAACGCGGTCAGCTTGTTCTCGAGCTCGCGGTGGATGTCCTGGGTGCCGCAGATGAACCGGACCGAGGACATGCCGTAGCCGCGGGCCTCGAGCCCGTCGTGCGCGGCCTTGACGACCTCGGGGTGGCTCGAGAGCCCGAGGTAGTTGTTGGCGCACATGTTGATGACCTTCTTGAGCGGGGCGCCGGACGGGAATTCGACCTCGATGTCGGCCGCCTGGGGCGAATGGATGAGCCGCTCCTGCTTGAACAGCCCGGCGTCCTGGATGGCCTTGAGCTGGGCCTGGTAGTTGCCGCGGACCTTGTCGCTGTAGGCCATGGCCTTATCCCTTCTTGGCCAGGAAGCGCTGGACCAGGGTGACGATCTTGTTGACCGAGTCGAAGGCTTGGGGGGTGGCCTCGTCGTCGGGGATCGAGATCTGGTACTTGTTCTCGAGGAAGCGCTTGAGCGAGACCATCGAGAACGAGTCCACGATGCCGCCCGAGATGAGCGGCGTGTCGTAGGTCAGGGGCTCGCTGTCGTCCTCGAGATACTCCTTGGTCACGTAGTTAAGGACGATGTCCTTGAGTTCTTCGGCCATTGCGGGTCTCCTTATTCACGAAATCGGGGACACGTACCTTCGGTACATGTCCCCCTCCTTCTAGTCGTTCTCCAGGGTGGACGTGTCGCCGATCTCCTCGCCCCATTCCTTGGCGTGGAGAAGACGGCGCATGATCTTGCCGCTCCGGGTCTTGGGGAGCGACGGGACGAACTCGATCTCCTGGGGCATGGCCAGGGGCGAGAGCTTCTTGCGGATGAAGTTCATGATCTCGAGGTCGAGGTCCTGGCTGGCGGTGAAGCCGGGCTTGAGGGTGACGAAGGCCTTGACCACCTCGAGATTGATCGGGTCGGGCTTGGAGACGACCGCCGACTCGGCCACGGCCGGGTGCTCGAGCAGGGCCGATTCGACCTCGAACGGGCTGACCAGGTGGCCGGCCGTGTTGATGATGTCGTCGTCGCGGCCGGCGAACCAGAAGTAGCCGTCGGCGTCGAGCTTGGACCGGTCGCCCGTGATGTACCAGTCGTTCCGGAATTTCTTCTTGAAGGCCTCTTCGTTGTTCCAGTAGGTCCGCATGCGCGAGGGCCAGTCGAACTTGAGGCCGACCAGGCCGATCTTGCCGTGGGTCGGGTAGGGCTCGTTCTTGACCGGGTCGAGGACGGTCCCGGTGATGCCGGGGAAGGGCTTGCCCATCGAGCCGGGCCGGACCTCCATGCCCGGATAGTTGCTGATGACGATCGAGCCGGTCTCGGTCTGCCAGTACGTGTCGTAGAAGGGCTTGCCGAAGACCCTCTGGGACCAGACGACGGCCTCGGAGTTGAGCGGCTCGCCGACGCTGGCCAGGTGCCGGAGCGACGAGAGATCGAACTTCTTGATGATCTCGTCGCCCGCCTTCATGAGCGAGCGGATGGCCGTCGGGGCGGAGTACCACATCGAGACCCGGCGCTTCTCGATCCACTTGTACCAGGCCTCGGCCGAGAACCCGGCGTCGAGGACGCACTGGGTGACGCCCAGGGCGAACGGGGCGATGATGCCGTAGGACGTGCCCGTGACCCAGCCCGGGTCGGCCGTGCACCAGTAGATGTCGTCGTCCCGGAGGTCGAGGACCCACTTGGCGGTCAGGTACTGGGAGATGAGCGAGTAGTGGACGTGCTGGACGCCCTTGGGCATGCCCGTCGTCCCGGAGGTATAGTGGAGGACCGAGGGCGACTCGGCCGTGGTCGGGTGGACGTCGAAATGCTCGACGGGCGCGGCCTTCTCGAGGGAGAAAGCGACCTCGCGGTCCTTCAGCGGCGCGACGCCGTCGTGGTCGACGACGATGATGTGCCGGAGATGGGGCAGCTTGTCCAGGATCTTGCGGACCTTGGGGGCGTGCTTCTTCTGAGTGATGACGGCCGAGGTCTCGGCGTTGGACAGGCGAACGAGGAGAGACTCGTCGCCGAAGGCCGAGAAGAGCGGCTGGGCGATGGCCCCGGTCTTGAGGATGCCGAGGAAGCCCAGGTAGAGCTCGGGGATGCGGTCCATGAACAGGCAGACCCGCTCGCCGGGCTTGATGCCCAGGCCTTTGAGGTAGGCGGCGATGGTGTTGGTGGCCAGCCGGATGTCGTTGTAGGTGTAGGCCTTCTCCGCGCCGGTGAAGCCCTCCCAGTAGAGGGCGACCTTGTCGGCGTGGCCCATCTGGCAGATGCGGTCGGTGCAATACCAGCCGATGTTGATGACGTCGCCGGTTTTCCAACCGAGTTCCTTCTCGGCGATCGACCAGCTGAAGTTCTTGACGCGTTCGTCATAGGAGCCGATGTTCGACATGGGCGGTCCTTCTCCTTGGGTTAGGGCGTTCTCTTTTCCAGGACGACGACGGCGGAGGCCACGTCCTTGATATGGGTCAGCGAGACCTCCATGGCGCCGATGCCATGCGCCTCGCAGAACTCCTTGACCTTGCCGTGGACGAAGAGCTCGGGCTTGCCGAGCTTGTTATTGATGATCTCGATCTCGGAGAACTGGTGGCCGCCCGACCAGCCTGTGCCCATGGCCTTGAGGAAGGACTCCTTGGCGGCGAAACGGGCGGCGAAATGCAAGGCTGGCCGGTGCTTGGACTCGCAGTAGGCGATCTCGGTCGGGGTGAAGAGCTTGGCCTTGAGGCTGGCGGTGCGGACGAGCTTCTGCTCCACGCGCTCGACTTCGATGATGTCCGTACCCGCCCCGAAAATCAAAGACTTATAGGCCTTTCGTCCTGAGTGTCAAGGTCTCGAAAAAATGGACCCTTATTATAGTGAAGCCCGGCTAAATGTCAAAGCCCGCCGGCCCGCGGCCTTACCAGTTTTCCGCCAGCAGCTCGTAGTACGCCTGCGGGTGCTTGCAAGCCGGGCACACGGCCGGGGCTTCCGGGCCTTCGTGGACGTAGCCGCAGTTGGTGCAGTGCCATTTCACGACGGCGGGTTTCTTGAAGACCTGGCCGGCTCCGACGTTGGCCGCGAGCTTGCGGTAGCGCTTCTCGTGGAAGGCCTCGACCTCGGCGATCTCCTTAAAGGACGCGGCGACCTCGGGGAAGCCCTCGGCCCGGGCCTTCTGCTCGAAGCTGGGATAGAGAGCGCTCCATTCCATCTTTTCGCCGGCCGCGGCCGCCTCGAGATTGGCCTTGGTGTCCCCGATGACGCCAGCCGGGTAGGCGGCGATGATCTCGACGTCGCCTCCCTCCAGGTACTTGAAGAAGACCTTGGCATGCTCTTTCTCGTTCTCGGCGGTCTCCATGAAGATGTTGGCGATCTGCTCCAGGCCCGCCTTGCGGGCCACACCTGCGAAATAGGTGTAGCGGTTCCGGGCTTGCGATTCCCCGGCGAACGCCTTCAGCAGGTTCTTCTCCGTCTCGGTGCCGTGAATTGACTTGCTCATTCGATCATCCCTCCTTATTGTGTTATTTCAAGAAAGGGTCAAACCTACCTTTTGTCAGAAAGTCAGAAAAGGTAGGTTTGACCCCATCTGATTCCTATTTTTTCGGGTAGGCCGGCTTGGGCGCGAACTTGAGCGGATTCGCCTGGATCTTCTCGAGCATGACGGCGATGGCCTTCTCCAGCTGGAGGTCGCGTCCGGCCAGGACGGAGCCGGGGTCGTTGTCGACCAGGATGTCCGGGTCGGCGCCGTGGTTCTCGACCCACCACTTCCCTTCCCGGCCGTAAAAGGCGTTGTTCGACTGCTCGACCGTGCCGTCGTCGATGGTCGGCTGCTGGTTGAGGATACCGACCAGGCCGCCCCACGACGGGACCCCGACGACCGTTCCCAGCTTGCGGGCCTTGAAGTGCTCGACGAAGGCCTCGCCGTCCGAGCCGTTGTTCTCGTTGGAGATGACGACGTAGTTGCCGTTGCCGGCCGAGCCGGGATAGCGGAACGGGACCATGTTGCGGAGGTTGTTGTAGGCGACGAGCTGGCGCTCGAGCTTATCGATGAGGAAGTACTCGGTCCAGCCGCCGGAGTTGCGCCGGACGTCGATGATGACGCCGTCCTTGTAGCGGAAGGCCCGCCAGTACTTGTCGAACTCGCCGATGCCGCCGCCGCCCATGGCGTTGATGTGCATGTAGCCGACGCGGCCGCCCGTGGCCTTGTCGATGGCCTTGATGTTGTCGTCGATCCAGCGGAAGTAGCGCAGCGAGCTGTCGCTGCCCCGGATCGGCTCGACCTCGTAGGTCTTGGCCCCTGGCAGGGCCGGCGCGGCGTTGATGGTGACCTTGATCTTCTTGCCGGCGGTCGTCTGAAGGAGCTTGAAGTAGTCGTCGCCGGCCTTGAGCGGCGTACCGCCGATGGCCAGCAGGAAATCGCCTTCCTTGACGGCCATGTCGGGACGGACGAGCGGCCCGGGCAGGCTCAGGTTGATGTCGGTCGGGCCGTAGATCTTGGCCAGTCTATAGAGGCCGGTCGCCTTGTCGGGGACCAGGTCGGCCCCGAGGAGCCCGGTGAAGACCGGCGAGCGGGGCGTCTCTCCGGGCCCCATGTCGCCGCCGCCGACGTAGGTGTGGGAGACGGAGATCTCGCCGACCATCTGGGACAGGACCCAGTTGAGCTCGGCCCGGGACGACAGGAACGGGACATAGGCCCGATACTTGTCGCCCATGGCCTTCCAGTCGTGGCCGTGGAAGCCGGCGTCGTAGAAGAAGTCGCGGTACCAGCGCCAGGCGTCGTTGAAGATCTGGGGCCATTCCTTCTGGAGGTCGACCGTGTAGACGAGTCCGCCGAGGTTGATCTTGTCGCCGCAGGACTTGGAGGCGAAGGCCTTGTCGACCGAGGTCGCGTAGAAGTCGGCCTCGCGGCGGACGAGGAGCTGCTCCCCATTCGCGGACAGGCCGAAATCCCGGATCTTGTCCGTCAGCGTGACCTCCTTGCGGCCGGCCATGTCGAAGATGTGAAGGGTCCACTTGGTCTCGCCCGACTTGGGCTTGAAGATCTCCTCGTATTCCGCCTCGGTAAAGGCATCCACCGAGGCCCAGAGGACCTTGCCCTTGCCGGCCTTGAGCCAGAAGCTGTTGCCGGCCGGGAGAGGCAGCGGATACGTCCGCTTGATCAGGCCGTCCGTGTCGATGCGGAAGGGGACCGGCGCGGCCTTGACCTCGTCCTTGGCCCCGGGCTCGCCGGCGAAGGGCGGCGCCTCGCCATCCCGGAGCTGGACGGCCATGACCTGCTGGGGCGTCGCCTCGACGTGGTTGTCCTCGTAGAAGTCCATGCGCAGGGCAAAATTGCGGCTCGAGACGTAGTAGAGGTACCGGCCTTCGGCATCGAAGGCCGGATAGAGGTTGTCATAGAAGTCCGTCGTCGCCGCGGCCTTCTTCCCCGTCTCGATGTTGTAGAGGAAGATCTGGCTGTTGCGGTTCGCCTGGACGAAGCTGTAAGCGATCCACTTGGAGTCGGGCGACCAGGCATAGTCGGCCATCTCCCAGACGAATTCGTCGTTCTTCATCTGGTTGGAGGAATCGATCTTGACCAGCTTCTTGGCGGCCAGGTCGACGTAGAAGACCGAGTAATCCTTGTTGCCGAAGAGGATCTTCCTGCCGTCGGGCGACCAGGCCAGCCTGTAGACGGCCCGATCGAGCTCCGACGTGATCGGGGTCCACTCGCCGCCCGCGGCGGGCTGGGTGTAGAGCTGGTAGTCGCCGGTCTTGTCGCTAAAGAAGGCGACGGTTTTGCCGTCGGGCGAGAGGGCCGGATACATCTCCCGCGTGCCCGGCGTCTCCGACAGGTTCTCGGACGGGCCGGGGCCGTTCGGGACGCGGAAGACATCGCCGCGGGCCTCAAGGACGACGGTCCTGCCGTCGTCGGCGATCTGGGCGCTGTGGACATAGTCACGGGGGTTGATGACCCGGTTGCGCAGGGCCCAGCGGTCGGACGGCACCGTGACCGCGATCTTCGTGTCCTTGGCGAGCGGCGCGTCGAAGACGTGGAGATAGCCGTCCTGGACGTAGACGATGGACTGGCCGTCCGTGTTGGGCATCATGACGTCGAAGTCTTGATATTTGGTGACCGGGGTGATCGCCTTGGTCTCGAGCTTCATGGTGTAGAGGTTGGCGATGCCGTTGGTCTGGTCGCTGACGTAGTACATCAGCCCGCCGACCCACATCGGATAGGCGTTCTTGCCGATGTAGCTCGTGACCGGGGCGTAGGTCTTGGCCGCGGCGTCGCAAATCCAGATGTCTTGGTACTGGCCGCCCTTGTAGCGCTTCCAGTAGTACTCCTCGTTGCCGCGCCGGGCGTAGAGGAACTTGTGCGGGTCCGGCATGAAGCTGATGAGGACGCCGCGGTCGAGTGGCAGGCGCTCGGGCGCGCCGCCCTTGACCGGGACCGCATAGAGGTTGGGGTCGCGGCCGACGACGTTCTCGTACATGGACCTGAACACGACCTCGGTCCCGTCCGGGGTCCAGGCGATGACCTGGGCGCCGCCGGGATTGTAGGTCAGGCGGACGGGGGGGCCGCCCTCGGCGGGCATGAGGTAGACGGCCGAAGCGCCGTCATAGGATGCGGTGAAGGCGACCCATTTTCCGTCGGGCGAGAGCTTGGCGGAGTATTCAGTCCCGGGGAAGGTCGTCAGGCGCGCGGCCGTGCCGCCCTTGGCCCCGACCGACCAGAGATCGGACTCGTAGGTGAAGATGATCCGGTCGCCGGCGATGGTCGGATAGGTGAAGAACCGGCCCTCCTCGGCCGCGAACGCGGCGGCCGCGGAAAGGCCGAGAAGGCACAGGACGAGCATGGCTCGCAGGGTCTTTATCATCGATTCCTCCTTGGGCGTCGGGCGGAGCCGCCTCGACAGGACGCTACCAGAGTACATGTTCCCGCCCGTTCCATCAAGCCGGAAAAGACGGGATCGGACCTGCCTCCGTCTTCAGATTCAGATGGCCCCGAGGCGGCGGCCGACCTTCTGGAACTTGTCGAGCGCAAACGCGATCTGGTCCGGCGTGTGCGCGGCGCTGATCTGGACGCGGATGCGCGATTTGCCGACCGGCACGACCGGGTAACTGAAGCCGATGACGTAGATGCCCTCGTCGAGCAGGGCGTTGGCGAAGTCCTGGGCCAGGCGGGCGTCGTCGGGCAGGTGGCCGAAGAGGACCGGCACGATGGGGTGGATGCCCGGGACGATGCAAAAACCGGATTCCTCCATGCCCCGGCGGAAGAGCCGGGTGTTCGACATCAGCCGGTCGCGGAGCTCGGCCGATTCGCCGAGGATCTTGAGGACCTCGACCGTGGCCCCCGTGATGGCCGGCGAAAGCGAGTTCGAGAAGAGGTAGGGCCGGGACCGCTGGCGCAGGAACTCGATGATCTCGCGGCGGCCGGCGACGCAGCCGCCGGAGGCCCCGCCGAGGGCCTTGCCAAAGGTGGTCACGATCATATCGACGCGGTCCATGCAGCCGCAGTGCTCGTGCGTGCCGCGGCCGGTGGCGCCGATGAAGCCGGTGGCGTGGGAATCGTCGACGAGGACGAGGGCCTCGTAGCGATCGGCCAGGTCGCAGATCTTGTCGACCTGGGCGAGGATGCCGTCCATGGAGAAAACGCCGTCCGTGACGATGAGCTTGAACTGGGCCTCGCGGGCCTCGATGAGCTGGTCCTCGAGGTCGGCCATGTCGTTGTTGCGGTAGACGAAGCGCTTGGCCTTGGCCAGGCGGACGCCGTCGATGATCGAGGCGTGGTTGAGCTCGTCGGAGACGATGGCGCAGGTCTCGTCGAGGAGCGGCTCGAAGACGCCGCCGTTGGCGTCAAAGGCGGAAGAATAGAGGATGGCGTCGTCCATGGCCAGGAACTCGGCCAGGCGGCGTTCGAGCTCCCTGTGGACCTGCTGGGTGCCGCAGATGAAGCGGACGGAGGCCAGGCCGAAGCCCCAGCGGAAGAAGGCGTAGTTGGCGGCGGCCATGACCCGGGGTTCGTTGCAGAGCCCGAGGTAGTTATTAGCGCAGAAGTTGAGGACCTTGGCCCCAGACTCGGTGCGGATCTCGACGCCCTGCGGTGTCGTGAGCACGCGCTCGGTCTTGTAAAGGCCACGCTCGCGGATCTGCCGGAGCTGAGTCTCGAGATAGTCCTTGAATCGTCCGTACATGATCGTTGTCCTTTGCCGTTCGAGCCGGGGACATTATATGGACCGGGCCGGGAAAAACAAGAACGCTGTCAGGCCCGCCTCGCGAGGAGCTCGAGGGCGTCTTTCTCCGAAAGATAATGATACGACATAAGCTTCCTATCGAGCACGGCTTGGAAAACCCCGTAGGCCGAGGGAGACAAGATCTGGACGTCGCGCGCGGTCCGCAGCTCGACCAAGCGCATCTCGATCTCCCTTTTCGCGGCGGCCGCCCCGAGGGTCCGCGTCGCGTCGGAGATGTATGGACATTGGTCCGAGCGGAAGATCGTCAGCCCGGGACCGCAGCGATTGGCCCGCGCGTCCCAATCTTTCGGAAAGAACGGGAGCGGGCCGGGCTTGAAGGCTTTGACCATGAGCGTGAACGACGGCGGGGCCGCATCCACCGCCTTGAAGCCGTGGCGTTCGAGGAGCTTTTGTCCCGTCAGCCAATGGCCTTTGCTGGTCACCATGGCCACGCCGCGCATCCGGCTTTTCTTGGCGTCCTCGACGCACTCGTCAAGGAGGAAGCCGCCGAGCCCCTTCCCTTTGCTCTTGCCTACGACCCAGAGGCAATGGATGACCATCCAGCCTTTCGCCTCGACCGCGCGCCAGGCGAGATGGCCGGGGATGTACTCGATAAAGCCTCGCTCCGGCAGCTTCAGCATCTTGATCCGCATCCCCTCGTCGAGTCGCGCCTTGACCCAGGAGAGCTTCCGGCCGTAGGCTTCAGATTTCTTCCGGCTCATGAGGCAAAAGAAGCCGGTCTGATCGACATTGGTCCGGTCCACGTTCACGAAGACCGGCTTTATGGCTTTGCCCTTGAACGCAAAGCGGGAGCGCGAGCCGGTGCCATTGTTTTTCAAATCACCCCGCCTTCCGTGCCCGATCCGGTGGGAAAGGAAGATGTTGGATTCATCGCTGTCATCATAGCATAATAAGGCCGCCCGGACGGACAGGGTTCCGGCCCCGGCAAGCTTGGGACGGGGCCCGCTGCCTCTTGATCCGGACGAGAGATGAGATGACCAAGTCGAAGGCCCTGGCCCTGCTCTCCCTGACCGAGCTCATGGGTATGTCGGCCTGGTTCTCGGCTTCGGCCGTCGTGCCGGCGCTCAAGGCGGCATGGGGACTGAGCGCTTCCGGGCAGGCCTGGTTGACCATGTCCGTGCAGCTGGGTTTCGTGGCCGGGGCGATGGGCTCGGCCGTGGTCAATCTGGCCGATCGGGTCTCAGGGCGTTGGCTCTTCGCCATATCGTCTGTATGCGCGGGCGTTGCAACGGCCCTCATCGCCGCGGCCGGCCGCGACTTCTTTCTTGTGCTCGTTCTCCGTTTCATGACCGGCGTTTTTTTGGCCGGTGTCTATCCCGTGGGCATGAAGATCATGGCCACCTGGACTCGCGAAGACCGGGGCTTCGGGGTCGGTCTTCTCGTCGGGGCCCTGACCCTGGGGTCGGCGGCGCCTCACCTGATCAGAGCTTTTGGAGAGATCGGCGATTGGCGATCCGTCCTGGTCGCGAGCGGAGCTCTCGCGCTTGCGGGCGGTCTCCTCGCAGCGGTGTTCGTCCGCGAAGGGCCTTATCAAGCGGCCGGGCCCAAGTTCGACTGGCGATTCGTTGGCACGATATGGCACGACAGGGCGGTCGCCCTGGCGAATCTCGGCTATTTCGGCCATATGTGGGAGCTCTACGCGGCCTGGACCTGGGTCCCGGTGTTCCTGATCGCTTCATTCAGACAGGCAGGCACCGGAGAGCGTTGGGCGGCGCTCGCCGGGTTCGCTTTCATCGCCGCGGGCGGCGCCGGGAGCCTGGTCGCGGGGAAACTCGCCGACCGCATCGGAAGGACAGCCGTGACGTCCGCGGCCATGGCCGTAAGCGGCGCGTGTTGCCTCGCCGCCGGGCTCACGTTCGGACGCGCCGCGTGGATCGTGACGGCGGTGTGCCTCGTCTGGGGCTTTGCCGTCGTCGCCGACTCGGCCCAGTTCTCGGCCGGCGTGAGCGAGCTTGCGCCGCCGGAGCGGATGGGCACGGCGCTGACGCTGCAGACCAGCTTGGGATTCCTGTTGACGATGGCGAGCATCCGGCTCGTCCCGGCGCTCGAGCGTCTGGTCACATGGCGATGGGCCTTCGCTTTCTTGGCCATCGGACCGGCCGCGGGGATCTGGGCCATGCTCCGTCTCCGCCGCCTGCCCGCCTCGGCCCGGATGGCCTGCGGCCGCCGCTAATTCTCGGCCGTTGTTAGTTTCGTCCGATTCGGCCATCCTCTTGTCCCGGTCGGCCGCGGCCTCGATCTCGAACAGGCCCAGGCCGAGAGGCCTTATGTCCGGTGGACGAGTGTCGTCGACGCCTGGGCCGTGGGCATGATCACGACCTCGCTGATGTTGACATGGAGCGGCCTCGTCGCGCACCAGACGACGGCGTCGGCGATGTCGGCCCCGGCGAGAGGCGTGAGTCCTTGATAGACCTTGGCGGCCCGCGCCTGGTCGCCGTGGAAGCGGACGAGCGAGAACTCGGTCTCGACCATGCCCGGCGCCACCTCGCTCACCCGGATGGGTGTGCCGTTGAGGTCGAGACGCATCGCGTTCGAGAGCGCCCTGACGGCGAACTTGGTCGCGCAGTAGACATTCCCGCCCGGATACGTTTCGCGGCCGGCGATGGAGCCGATATTGATGATGTGGCCGCGGCCGCGGGCGATCATGCCCGGCAGGACCGCCCGGGTGACATAGAGGAGGCCCTTGATGTTGGCGTCGATCATCTCCTCCCAGTCGGAGACCAGGCCGTTCGGCAGCTTGTCCAGGCCCCGGCTCAAGCCGGCGTTGTTAACGAGCACGTCGATGGCCTTCCAGTCGTCGGGCAGGCCGGCGATGGCCTTATCGACAGCGGACTGGACGCGGACATCCAGGATGAAGTGGCGGACGGCGGTTTTGTGCTCGCGCTCGAGCGTCCCGGCCAGCTGCGCCAACCGGTCGGCGCGCCGGCCGCACATCAGGACTTTGGCGCCCGCGGCAGCGAAGGCCTTGGCCGTGGCCTCCCCAATGCCGGCGCTCGCCCCGGTCACGAAGACGATCTTATCTTTGATGGACATCATGGAACGACTCCTTGAAGAGATCCCGATCAGCGGGCCTGAGAGTCCAAGGACATGATACCTATTTCCGATCTATATTCCCAGCCGGCCGGACCTAGGAAAATAGGAAATGGGTATCATGTCCCCCATTTTTAATTCGGAAAATAGTATTGTGTCCCCGATTTGCGTTTGCTATACATGGGGCATGGCAGATGCGTCCGGTCCCTCGGCCATCAAGAAGTGGTTGATCGCGACCCGGCCCTGGTCCTTCCCGGCCTCGACCATGCCCGTGGTCTTTGGGACGGCTCTGGCCGTGGTCGTCGGCCGGGCCCATTTCTCGCCGTTCCGGTTCTTCTGGGCGCTGGCCACCATGGTCGTCCTCCACGCGGCGGCCAACATGCTCAGCGACGTTTACGACTTTCGCCACGGCCTCGATCGCGCCGTGTCGCCGGTCAGCGGGGCCGTCGTTCGCGGCTGGCTCACGGACAGGCGGGTCTTCTGGGGCGCCGCCGGGCTTTTCGTTCTGGGCGCGATCTCGGGTCTCTTGATCGCCGGGGTCACCGGACGGTCGCTCTTTGTCATCGGCGGGATCGGCCTGCTCGTCGGCGTCTTCTACACGCTGCTCAAGGCCCGGGCCCTGGGGGACCTGGCCGTCTTCCTCGACTTCGGATTGCTCGGCGCCGCCGGGGCCTGGATCGTTCAGACGAGGAGGTTTTCCTGGCTGCCCGTCGTCTGGACCGTGCCCATGGCCATGCTCGTCATCGCCATCCTGCACGCGAACAACTGGCGCGATATCGACTCGGACGGCGAGCGGCGCGTGACGACCTTGGCCGGCCATCTCGGCGATCGCGGGGCGTTCATCTATTACGGCCTCCTTATCTTCGGCCCGTTCGTGATCGATCTGGCTTTCGTCGCCGGGCCGCGCATCCTCGGCGGGCCCCTGCGGCCGCTGCCCTGGTCGTTCGGCCTCGTCCTGTTGGCCCTGCCCAACGCGCTCAAGCTCTGGGGCCGGGCCGTCCGCCGGGCCGTCCCGCGCCGGCCCCTGGACTTCGTCATCCTGGACGGGGCGACGGCCAACCACAATCTCGTCTTCGGCCTGCTCAGCACCGCCGCCGTCATCCTTGAGGGGATCCTGCGGTGGGGGTGAGCGGCGGCCGGGCCAGGCCCAACGGGCGGAACGTCGGGGCGGCCGGGGCGCTGGCCGCCGTCCTCTTTGTGGCCCTGTTCCGGCTTCGTCGCCTCGGCCCTCTCGATTTTTGGGCCTGGATGGCGCTGAATGTCGCCCTCGTCGTCGCCCTGAGCTTCCTCGTGGACCGCGGCTACGCAGCGCGGCTGCGGCGTGACGCCCGCGCCGGTCTTCTTGGCAAGGCCGCGCTAGGAGTGGCTTCGGCCGGCCTGCTCTACGCGATCTTCGCCGTCGGCCGCGTCGTCGCTCTGCGGGTCTTGCCGTTCGCCGGGACCGGGATCGGGCATGTCTATGCGCTGAAGGAGGGAGTGTCCCTCGTTCGCGTCGCCCTGCTCATCGGCTTGATCATCGGGCCGGGCGAGGAGCTCTTCTGGCGCGGCCTCTTCCAAGAATGGACGGGGGCCGCGTCCGGCCGGGCTTACGGGCTGGCTTTCACGGCCATGCTCTACACGGCCGTCCATCTGGCGAGCGGCAACGTCATGCTGGTCATCGCCGCCGCCGTATGCGGCGTCTTCTGGGGTTGGCTTTACCGGCGCTTCCGTTCGCCGATCGTGAACGCGATCAGCCACACGGTCTGGGACCTGTTGGTCTTCGTCCTGTTCCCCGTTTAAGAAGGCTCCGGGTCTGCGCAGTGCGCGTTTCAGGCAGGATGCGTAATGCGCAGACCCGGCGCCTTCTGGCCAGAGGGACAATCCCCGGCGGGGACAGTCCCCCATCAATTCGCGAGATGTTCGACGAGGATCTTGACGCCGATACCGATCAGGATGAGGCCGCCGATGAGCTCCGCCCGCTTGCCGACAAGGCGGCCGACGATCGGGCCGAGCTTGGCCCCGACGACCGTCAGGATAAAACTCGTTAGGCCGATGACCACGGCGGGATAGACGATCACGGTCCGGACGACCCCCAAACTGAGCCCCACGGCCAGGGCGTCGATGCTCGTGGCCAGGGCGAGCACGAGCAACCGGTGGCCCGAGGTCTGGTCGGGCCGGCAGGCTTTTTCCTCGTCGCTCATCGTCACGGATTCCCAGATCATCCGGCCGCCGATCAGGGCCAGCAGGCCGAAGGCGACCCAATGGTCGACGTGCCGGAGCACGCCGAGCAGCTTATCCCCGGCGAGCCAGCCCAGGAGCGGCATGCCGAACTGGAAACCGCCAAAAAAGGCGGCCATACGGAAGGCCTGCCTCATGGTCAGGCCCCGAGCGCTGCAGGCCAGGCCCAGGGTGATAGCAAAGCAGTCCATGGCCAGGGCCACGGCGATACCGAGGATCCAGACGAGCGACAAGGGCGGTCTCCAGGGCCGCCCATTATAGCAGAAGTCGAGGGGCCGGTCCCCTCAGATCATTTCACCTCGGCGTAAGCCGCATTGAGGACCTTTTTCGTGGCCTCGTCCTGGACGAAGAACACGACCGCCAGCCGGGACGGATCGATGGCCGTGATCTTCTCCTTGAATCGGAAGGCCTGCTCCTTTTCGAAATCCTCGAGGTGCGCGACAGCCCGGCTTTCGGAGGAAGCGAGATCGAAAACGGCCCGAGCCGTCAGGCCCGCCGGCGTCACGACGGCGAAGTCGCGGACGACCATCTTGTGGAAGACGATCCCGTTCGAGCCGCGGTACCGGACCTCCTTCTCGACCAGAGCCAGATCGTAGGCCGCGCCCGGCACGATCTTGTCCATGGTCAAGTCGACACGCACCAGGCCGTCCTGGCGGGCCGCAACGACCCCGAGCGCGACCTCGGGAGTCCCCGCCGCGCGGGTGCCGATCGCGCCCGCGTACTGCTTGAATTTCAACTCGGCCCGCTCCTTGCCCCCGCCCCCTGAGGACTTATTTTCGCCGTCAAAGAAAGTCGAGGGCGTGCTCGAGACGCCGTAATAATCCTGCCGCTTTCTGGTCGCGGGGTTCATGAGCGGGTCCGGCCTAGGGATGGGGAGATGATATTCGAGGACCGCGACGTACCGCGGAGCGCCCGCCTCGAGAAGGCCGTCAAAGCCGAGATCCGCGGCGACGCAAGGCGGGCATTCCGAGCCAGTGAAAAGCTCCGCCAGGACAGTCTTGCCCTTCCATTCGCCGGCCGGCGCGAAGGACTCCGGATGGAACGGCAACTCCCTCCATTTCTCCTCGAGCCGGGCGTCGAATCCGTCCATGGTGCCCCTGAGTTTTGACCAAAGGGCCCTGGCCTTGGCATCCGAATCCTTGTAGTTGTCCACGGCGGCGGCCAAGTAGCCCTCCAGGGCCTCCTCCGTCCGTCCTTGCAACGCGCGGGCCTCGGCAAGATAGTACGAGTACGCCGCAGTGAGGGGTCCGCCGGCGTCCTTGTACTTGCCGAGCGTCTCCAGGGCCTTATCGGCCTTGCCCTGACCCAGCCTGGCCTGGGCCTCGAACAGGAACAGGCTCGAGGTATAGGAGGCGATGAACCTCTTCTGGTCCGCGGGGATTTCCCCGGTCACTTGGGGGTCGGCGGCCGCCTTGAGATAATCGGCGACATAAGACTCGATGACCGCGGTCACCTGGCCCTTGTCGAAGCGGTCGAGATTCGGGTGGCTGAGGATACGGTCGCAGGCGAAATAGTAGGCGTCAAGCCGTTCAAACCCCGTCCCCCGCGAGAGGGAAGGCCTCTGGAGCGCGTCCACGGCCTCGACGGTCTGGCACAGGCCGACCTTGGCGTCGAGGATGTTCCGGTCGATGAGGTCGCGGAGGGAGCTTTCGGGATAGGCGGCTTTGATGCGCTCGAGCTCCTTGATGCGGAGGTCGAGGTCCTCGATCTTCCTGGCCGCCTGGATCTCCTTGCTCTCGGGAGGCGCCTGTTGGACAAGAGACGAGATGCCGGCCGTGCCGATAACTGCCAGTGCCAAGCAAAGGGCGCTGAAAATGAAGATCATGCGCTTGCGCTTCTCGCTCCTGTCGGGTCGGCCTGGAAGTATGTCCTTGGTTAAGTTCATTCTGGCCCTCTCTGATATTCTGAATTACAAGGTATATTGTAATTCAGGTATAGGGCTGGTCAAGTTATGCCGGCCGTCTGAAGCCCCCGGCGACCTGGTGCGGCCTCGGAGATCCGTGATATAATGGGGGATTCAGTAGGGTCGCATGACGACGACAGATAACATCATCCTACGCGGAGTGCGCGTCCACAACCTCAAGGGGATCGACCTCGACGTCCCGCTGAACAAGCTCATCGCCGTCACCGGGGTCAGCGGCTCGGGCAAGTCCTCCCTGGCCTTCGACACCCTCTACGCCGAGGGCCAGCGCCGCTACATCGAGTCCCTGTCCTCCTATGCCCGCCAGTTCCTCGAGCGCATGGACAAGCCCGACGCCGAGCTGATCGAGGGCATTCCCCCGGCCATCGCCATCCAGCAGAAGGGCTGCGGCCAAGAACCCGCGCTCGACCGTGGCCACGGTCACCGAGATCTTCGACTTCCTGCGGGTCCTCTACGCCCGCATCGGCACCGTCCACTGCCTCCAGTGCGGCCGCCCGGTCGCCCGCGACACCGATCGACGCCATGATCGCCGAGCTGACCCGGGAGCCGGCCGGGACGAGGGCCTTCGTCACGTTCGCCTGGCCGCGCGAGAAAGGCCTGGCCGCCCTCAAGAAGGACGGCTTCACCAGGGCCGTCGCCGGAGGGGCCGTCGTCGACATCGACCAGGCGCCCAAGACCGACGGCCCGCTCGATGTCCTAGCCGACCGGATCACCCTGGGCGTCGACGAGCGCGAGCGCCTGGCCGACTCCCTCGAGATGGGCCTCAAAAAGGGCGATGGCCGCGTCACCGTCCGCACCGAGGCCGGCCGCGAGTTCCGCTTCTGCGAGCGGCTCGAGTGCCGGGCCTGCCGGCTGCCGGCCGAGGACCCCTATCCGAACCTGTTCTCCTTCAACAGCCCTCACGGCGCCTGCCCCGAGTGCCACGGCTTCGGCGATCTGGCCGTCATCGACGAGGACAAGGTCATCCCCGACCCCTCGAAATCCCTCGAGCAGGGCGCGGTCGAGCCCTGGACGAAGCCGCTGTCCAAAGGCATGCAGAAGGAGCTCCTGGCCGAGGCCCGCCGGCGCAAGATCCCGACCAATGTCCCCTTCCGCGACCTCAAGCCCAAGGACCAGCGCTTCGTCCTCGACGGCGGCGACGGCTATTACGGCGTCAAGGGCTTCTTCGACTGGCTGCAATCCAAGAAATACAAGGTCCAGGTCCGGGTCCTTCTCAGCCGCTACCGGAAATACGTGGCCTGCCCCGCCTGCGCCAAGACCCGCCTCAACCCCCGGGCCCTGAGCGTCCGGATCAAGGGGTTGCACATCGGCGACGTCGTCGGCATGACCGTCCACGAGGCCTCGGACTTCTTCGCCGGGCTCGAGCTCCAGCCCTTCGAGCGGCAGGTGGCCGAGAAGCTCGTCCAGGAGATCCGCGGCCGGCTGCGCTTCCTCATGGAGGTCGGCCTCGATTACCTCACCCTCGACCGCATGACCTTCACCCTGAGCGGAGGAGAGGCCCAGCGCATCAGCCTGGCCGCGGCCCTGAGCGCCTCGCTCGTCGGCACGCTCTTCGTCCTCGACGAGCCGTCCATCGGGCTCCACCCCCGGGACAATCACCGGCTGGTCCAGATCCTCCGCTCGCTCAAGGACATCGGCAACACGGTCGTCGTCGTGGAGCATGATCCCGACATCGTCCGGGCCTCCGAGCACGTCATCGATATGGGCCCGCGGGCCGGCGAGGCCGGCGGCGAGGTCGTCTTCGAAGGGTCCTGGGCGGCCTTCGAGCGCGATCGGGGTTCGCTCACGGCCCAATACATCCGCGGCGAGAAGGAGATCGCCCTGCCGCCCGCGCGGCGGCCGGCCAAGACCTTCCTCGAGATCCGCGACGCCCACAAGCACAACCTCAAGCACATCGACGTCCGCATCCCTCTCGGCGTCTTCACCTGCGTCACCGGCGTTTCCGGCTCGGGCAAGAGCACGCTCATCTACGACGTGCTCTACCAGGGCTTCGCGGGCACGTCCGACAACGGCTTCGGCGAGATCAAGGGCCGGGACAAGGTGGCCAAGGTCATCATGGTCGACCAGTCGCCGCTCAGCGCCTCGCCGCGCTCCATCCCGGCGACCTACACCAAGGCCATGGACGGCATCCGGTCGCTCTTCGCCGGGACGCGCGAGGCCAAGCTCATGGGCTTCCGGCCGGGTTACTTCTCGTTCAACACCGCGGGCGGCCGGTGCGAGGAATGCAAGGGCGCCGGGGTTCAGGTCGTCGAGATGCAGTTCCTTTCGGACGTGAGCCTCGTCTGCGACGCCTGCAAGGGCAAGCGTTTCCGGAGGGAGATCCTCGACGTCCGCTGGAACGGCAAGAACATCGATGAGGTCCTCGATCTCAGCGTCACCGAGGCCTGCCTCTTCTTCGCCGGCCGGCCCGAGATCACCAAGAAGCTCTATCCGCTCGTCGAGGTCGGGCTGGGCTATCTCAAGCTCGGCCAGCCGACCACGACCCTGTCCGGCGGCGAGCTGCAGCGGATCAAGCTGGCTTATCATCTGGTCCACGAGAAGGGCAAGAAGATCCTCTACCTCTTCGATGAGCCGACGATCGGCCTCCACCCCAACGACGTGGCCGTGCTGCTGAGGTCGTTCCAGAAGCTTGTGGCCGAAGGCCACACTGTCGTCGTCATCGAACACAACCTGGATGTCATCAAGAGCGCCGATCACGTCATCGACCTCGGACCGGAAGGCGGCGACGACGGCGGCCAGGTGGTCGCTCAGGGAACTCCTGAGAAGGTGGCGGCTGCTCCCGGCTCGATCACGGCCGGATACCTCAAAGAAGTGCTCGAGCGGAGCCGGGCCAATCGCTCCCGCCGGGCCGGAAAGCGGCCATCTCGGACTCAAGCGCGGACAGCATAGCCTCTATTATATCGTACATTTTCTGGTCTATTTATAAAACAAGACTCAGCTATTAGTGTCCACTTTTATTACCATTTAATTAATAGCTACTTAATTATTTTAATATAAGCACAATAGGCCAATTCTAAGCCAATTTAGTGTTCATTAGCTTGACACTAATGGTGTGCCAAGATTGGTCTAATATAAGTCTTTATCTTGTTTATATAGTATACATTACCATCGCTTTATTATCCTTGGCACCGTTCTTGCCGTTAATTGGGCCGTCATGAAGGAAATAGGAGCGGTGCCAATGAAAGTCAAGATCGCCTTCGTCGCCCTGGTGTGTTTGGTGCTGGCCGCCCCCCTGGCGGCAGCCAAAGACGCCTCCTCCGAGGCCATTTGGGAGATCATCGTCCCGACGGGCCTTCAGCCGTCCACGATCATCTTGCCGGACCCGCTGCCCGAGCCCGCCCCCCTGGCCGCAGAGCTCCTGGCCGTCGAGCCGGGGCCGCTGGCCGGGTCGCAAGCGGCCTTCATGCCTCGCGTTCCTTCGTTCGGCCCGGTCCTCCGGCCCGGCAAGGCTCTTTTCGACGCCAATCTGGTCCTCATGCTCGGATTGAACGTGGCCGATTATGTCTCGACCCGCCAGGCCCTCAAGTACCCCGGCCTCGCGGAGACCAATCCGCTCATGAGGCCCTTCGTCAAGAGCCCGGCCGCCTTCGCCGCCGTCAAGTTCGGCACGACCGCCTTGTCCTACCTCAGCATGAAGGCCATCTTCAAGCGGAACCGGACCGTGGCCTGGGTCATGACCACGGCCACCAACGCGCTCCTGTCCTACGCCGTGGCCAACAACTATCGCCTGATCCAGGGGGCCCGGGCCGCCGCCCGTTGAACCCGGAGACACCGTTGAATATCTATCTTCAGCGCTACCTGGGGCTCGACGAAGCGCGGGAGTTCGCCAAGCCGGCGGGCTTCCCGACCCTCAAGGCCCTGGAGAAGGACTACATCCAATTCCTGCTCGAGATCACCGACCAGAACCGGGCCGAGGTCTCCCGGATCCTGGCCATCTCCCGCTCGACGCTCTATCACAAGATCCGGCGGTTCCGCGTCGAGGGCGCCGACCCGGCGAACGGCGATCCGGCCGCGGCCTAGGCCTCACAGCCACTTCTCCCGACGGGACCAGAGGGACGGTAAGCCTGACCCGGTCGCTTTTCCAGCCTTCGGCAGGATAGGGACTGTCCCTCTTGATCAGAAAGCAAGCCCTACTTCAGCCTCATGCCGACGGCCCCCCAGTCGATGGCCTTGAAGAAAGCCTCGATGTAGTCGGCCCGCTTGAGCTGGTAGTCGGTGATGAAGGCGTGCTCGAAGACGTCCATGACCAGGAGCGGCGCGCAACCGGCGGGGTGGCCGGCGTCGTGCTCGTTGATCCAGAAGTTGATCAACCGGCCGTTGTTCGTGTCCTGGTAGAGGACCGTCCAGCCGATGCCGCGCATGGCGCCGGTGGCCCGGAAGTCCTTTTCCCACATCTCGATGTCGCCGAAGTTCTCGGCGATGCGCCGGGCCAGCTTGCTGGCGGGATCGAGCGGGGCCGTGCCGCCGAGGTTCCCGAAATAGAGCTCGTGGAGGCGCATGCCGTTGAACTCCCAGCCGAGCCGGCGCTTGAGCTCGGCGTACTCGGGTGTTCCGGTCTTGCCGTCCTTGGCCATCAGGCCGAGGATGTCGAGGACCTTGTTGGTGTTGGTGACATAGCCCTGATAAAGGGTGAAATGGTTTTTCAGCAGCGTGTCCGAGAAGCCGGGCGTGCCGAGCAGCTTGGCGTAGTCCTTGGGCGTATAGTTCATGATCGGTCCCTCCTCTTCAGCCCAAATCCTAGCAGAATCGTCGGAATTAGGCAAGCCGGCCGGAGGCGAAGAGAGGGCCCTATTTCGCCGGCGCTTCGGCCGCCGCGGCCTCCCCGGCGAGGCCGATCTTCATCCGGATCTCGTCCTCGAGCTCGCCGGCCAGCTTCGTATTCTCTTTGAGCAGCTTCTTGACGTTCTCACGCCCCTGGCCGAGCCGTTCGCCCTTATAGGAGTACCAGGTCCCGGTCTTTTCGAGGATGCCGGTGTCGAAGCCGACGTCGACGAGGTCGCCTTCCTTGGAGATGCCCTCGCCGAAGATGATGTCGAACTGGGCCTCGCGGAAGGGCGGGGCCATCTTGTTCTTGACGATCTTGACCTTGGCCCGGTTGCCGATGACGCTCTCGCCGTCCTTGATAACGGCCAGCCGGCGCACATCGACCCGCAGGGAGGCATAGAACTTCAGGGCCCGGCCGCCCGTCGTCGTCTCAGGGTTGCCGATGAAGACGCCGATCTTCTCACGGAGCTGGTTGATGAAGATGAAGCAGGTCTTGGACCGGGCGACGATGGCCGTCAGCTTGCGCAGGGCCTGGGACATCAGCCGGGCCTGCAGGCCCATGTGGGCGTCGCCCATCTCGCCTTCGAGCTCGGCCTTGGGGACCAGGGCGGCGACGGAGTCGACGACGATGACGTCCACGGCGCCGCTGCGGACGAGGACCTCGGCGATCTCCAAGGCCTGCTCGCCGAAGTCGGGCTGGGAGATGAGCAGGTTGTCGATATCGATCCCGATCTGCGCAGCATAGGACGGGGAGAGCGCGTGCTCGGCATCGATGAAGGCCGCCTGGCCGCCGCGCTTCTGGGCCTCGGCGATGACGTGGAGGGCCAGGGTCGTCTTGCCGGTGGCCTCGGGCCCGTAGATCTCGATGACGCGGCCGCGCGGGAAGCCGCCGATGCCCAGGGCCAGGTCAAAGGAAATGGACCCGGTCGGGATGGCCTCGACGGGCACCGCGGCCCCCTTCTGGCCGAGCTTCATGATCGAGCCCTTGCCGAACTGCTTCTCGATCTGCGACAGCGCGGCATCGATAGCCTTGCTGCGCGAGGACTGCCGTTCCTCGGTCTCGGCCACCTTGGCGGCGGCGCTTTCGCGGGCCGGGTCTTTTTTCACCATGTCCGTTCGCTCCTTCTCCATCTCTTTCTTGGCCATCTCCTCCCCCGTTCGAACTTAGAGTTTACCCGGATTGCGCCGGGCTTGCAACCTGGGCTATTCAGGGCCGGTCTTGGTCCTTCTTGTTTTGTGGAGAAACCCGGCGTTTTCATGAATGGTCATCGCGGGAAGCCGTTGAACATGAGGTCGTAGTCGTCGATGAGGCCCTGGTCGGCGAAGCTGAAGTAGCGATTGTTCCCGACGACGATGTGGTCCAGGACCTTGATCTGGACCACCCGGGCGGCGAAAACGAGGTCCCGGGTGACCTCCCGGTCGCAGAGGGACGGCTCGGGGTCGCCGGAGGGATGATTGTGGGCGAAGATCAGGGCCGAGGCCTCGTAGCGCAGGGCGTCCTTGATGACCTCCCGGGGGTAGACGGCGCTCGAGTCGACCGTGCCCTCGAACAGGGTCTTCTCCTCGATGACCTGGTTCTTGGGGTCGAGGAAGATGACCTTGAACCGTTCCGTCTTGAGGTCGCGCAGGGCATGGCAGAGGTAGTCGTAGACCTCCTGGGAGGAGTGGCAGACCGGCCGGCTCATCATCCTGTCCTTGAGGAAGCGCCGCGAGACCTCGTGGATGAGCTTGAGGCCGAAAACGTTGCGGGCCCCGATGCCGGGGATGCGCTGGAGCTCCTCGGGACGGGCCTCGAGGACCCCGCCGAAGGTCTTGAACTCCCGGAGCGCTTCCCTGGCCGCCCCCTTGCAGTCCCGCCGGGGCGTCCCCAGGGTCAGGAGCAGCTCGACGATCTCGTAGTCCAGGAAGGCGGACAGGCCCCCGTTGAGGAATTTCTGCCTCAGCCGGTCCCTGTGCCCGGCCCCGTTCGAGGGCTGGGCCTTGCCCGGGGCTCCGCTCGTTCGGTCGCTCATGCCGTCCCTGTAATAAGGGACGCCGGGGCGACCGATTCTCTCTCGCCGACCCGGCGAAATCAGTCCTTGTAGAGCAGGTCGATCACCGGCTTGAACACCTTTTCGACGATGTGCCGCTTGACCTTGAGGGACGGCGTCAGCTGCGTGTCGGCGTCGAAATCCCGCTCGAGCAGGACGATCTTCTTGATCCGCTCGTAGCTCGCCAGGTTGGGGGTCGTCCGGTTGACCTCGGCCAGCATGAAGGTCAGGATCTCCTCGCGCTCGACCAGCTCCTGGCGGTTCGCGAAGGGGATGCCCTTGGCCTTGGCGTAGGCCTCGAGCTTGTCGAAGTCGGGCACGATCAGGGCCGAGATGAACTTCCGCCCGCCGCCGACGACGACGGCCGTCTGAATGTAAGGGTTGGTCTTGAGCAGGTTCTCGATCGGCTGGGGGGCCACGTTCTTGCCGCCGGCCGTGACGAGGATGTCCTTCTTCCGGTCGGTGATGACGAGGAAACCCTCCTCGTCGATACGGCCGATGTCTCCGGTCTTGAACCAGCCGTTCTCGAACACTTCGGCCGTCTCCTGCGGCTTCTTGTAGTAGCCCTTCATGACATTGGGGCCCTTGGCCAGGATCTCCCCGTCCGGAGCGATCTTGATCTCGACGCCGGGAACGGTCGGCCCGACCGTGCCGAACTTCATCTTGTCGAAGGTGTTGCAGGCCAGGACCGGCGAGGTCTCGGTCAGGCCGTAGCCCTCGAGGATGGTGAGGCCGATGGCGTAGAAGAACTCGGCGACGTCGGCCGAGAGAGGCGCGCCGCCGGAGACGAAGAAGTGGACCCGGCCGCCCGTCTTCTCGATGATCTTGCCGTAGACGAGCTTGGCCGCGATCTTGCGCCGGAAGGCCAGCCAGGCCGGGATCGGCTGGTGGCGGATCTTGCGGGCCCCGTACTTTTTGCCGACCCTGAGGGCCCAGAAGAAGATCTTCCTCTTGAGCGGCGACTGGGCCAGGACGTTGTCCATGACCTTGGCGTAGATCTTGTCGAAGAGCCGGGGCACGCTGATCATGATCGTCGGCCGGACCTCGAGCAGGTTCTCGGCCACGGTCTCGATGCTCTCCGCGTAGTAGATCGAGGCCCCTTTGTAGAGGAACGAGAACGTGGTCATGCGCTCGAGGACGTGCGACAGGGGCAGGAACGAGAGGATGATATCCTTGGCGCTGAACTCGGTCACGGCGTCGAGGGCCTTGGAATTGGAGACGAAGTTGGCGTGGGTCAGCATGACCCCTTTGGGGACGCCCGTCGTGCCCGAGGTGTAGATGATCGAGGCCAGGTCGGCGGGCTTGACGGCCAGGGCCCGCCGGTCGAACAGCCCGGGATCCTTGTCGGCGATCGTCTTACCGCGGGCCATGATCTCGGACAGGCACATCATGCCCTGGGGGCCTTCCTCGTCGATCAGGACGAAGTGGTGGACGCTCGGCAGCTCGGACCGGACGGCCTCGACCTTGAGCCAAAGGTCCCGGTTCGAGCAGACCACGATGCGGGCGTCCGAATCGTTGATGATGTACTTGACCTGCTCGGGCATGAGGGACGTGTAGATGGGCACGGTGATGCCGCCGGCGCAGAGGACGGCGAAGTCCGTGATCGTCCACTCGGGCCGGTTCTCGGAGAAGATGACCAGCTTCTCGCCGGGGGTGAGGCCGAGATCGGCCAGGCCGAGGGACAGGTGCCGGACCCGCCGGGCGAACTCCTCGGTCGGGATGGGGGCATACCGGCCCTCCTTCTTGGCCGCCAAAAGATCATTTTTGACATAGGTCCCGGTCGTATGGAGAAACATCTGGGGGATCGTGTCGGTCATTGGGGCTCTCCTTCCCGTCGCGCGGCGGTGCCTATTCTATGCCCATTCCGCGCCGGGCTGTCAACCTGGACTATTCATGAAAACGCCGGCTTTCTCCTTGAGCCAAGAAAAGGCAAGACCGCGTTTTTACCCTTCGGGCAAGCCGATCCGGCCGCATCTGCTTCGTTGCAAAGGGTTTGCAGTACTCCGAGTACGGCTTCACCTTTGACGCCTCGCATCTGCAGCCGCCTCGGCTCGTGAATGATCCAGGTCAAATGAAAAGTCCGCTTCCGCCCTCATGACGGAGGAGCCATTCCTTGCGCCAGAGGCCGCCGCCGTAGCCCGTCAGGCGGCCGTCGCTCCCGACCACCCGGTGGCAGGGGACGATGATCGAAATGGGGTTACTGTGGTTGGCCCCCCCGACGGCCCGGGTCGCCGCGGGCTGGCCGACGGCCGCGGCCAGCGCCTTGTAGGTGGTCGTTTGGCCGAAACCGACCCTGAGAAGCTCGGCCCAGACCTTCATCTGGAAGGGCGTGCCGCGGAGGTCGAGCCTGACCGAGAAGGCCTTGCGGCTGCCCCGGAAATACCCTTCGAGCTGGGCCAGGGCGTCGGCCACGGGGCCAGGCGGGGCAGTCTTCTGTCGCCGGGCCGACCGCTCCTCCTTGAGGTCGAAGAAGTTCAGGCCCGAGACGCCGTCCTCCGTCCCCTTGATCTCGATCGTCCCGATGGGCGATTCGTAATAGGCTGTGGCTATCTCGATCTCCGGCACGGACGCCTCCTGAGGGGCCACATTATCTCATTCCGGGGTCGCCTTCAATGGGGAGACGCTATCGTCGGATTGTCCGGCGGGATAGTTTAGCGGGGCTGTCCCCGGAGGGGACTGCCCCTCTGGATCCAACGGACTCGCGTCTCTGCCAGGCAATTCGAACAACAAGATGGACAGTCCCCTCCGGGGACAGTCCCTTGAAGCAGTCCCTGAAGTGCATTTTGTCGCGTTGACGGGTCGGCCGCCCTATGTTAAAAGCGGAGGGGAGAACCGAGGTAAGCTCATGAACGGAAACATCCCCACCCTTCAGGCCTCTGGTCGGACCCTGCCCGAGGCCTGGGAGAGGGCCGTCCTGGCCTGCTGGCGCGAGGGCGTTCCCATCAGGACGGAATACGACAAGCCCGGCGACCCGCCGAGCCGGGACTGCACCATGCTCTGGACGGTCGAGGACCCCTTCGCCGAACCGCGCATCCACCGGGCCTTCCCCGGCGGGCTCGAGGACCTCGAGGTCTACCGGCAGGAGGTGGTCGAGGGGGTCCACGACCATTGGATCTGCCCCGAGGAAGGCAAGTGGACCTACACCTACCACAAGCGGCTCTTCGCCTACGACATCGAGGGCGAGACGGTCGACCAGATCGCGGCCGCCGTGGACCGCCTGGCCCGGACCGGCCACACCCGCCGGGCCCAGGCCATCACCTGGAACCCCAAGCTCGACGCCCGGACCGATGATCCGCCCTGCCTGCAGCGCCTCTGGTTCCGGATCCTCGAGGACGAGTCCGGCCGGCCCGTCCTGAACATGAACTCCCACTGGCGGTCCCGGGACGCCTATAAGGCCGCCTACATGAACGTCTTCGCGCTGACCGATCTCCAGCGCGTCGTGGCCGGCCGGGTGTCCGAGAAGACCGGCCGCCCCGTCCGCGTCGGCCGCTATGCCGACCTGGTCGACAGCTTCCACATCTACGGCTCGTACTTTCACGATTTCGAGGGCTTCCTGAAGATGGTCGAGAAGCGGACCTTCGAGGAGCGGACCTGGCCCAGCGAGTACGCCGAGCCGATGTTCGCGGAAGCCCGCGAGCGGTTGGCCAAAGAAAAGGCCCAGGGGGTATAGATCATGGACGTTTCCGTGCCGGCGATCGTCCTGTCCGTCTTAGCGCTCCTGTCAGCCGTCGTGACCATCTGGTCCGACCAGAAGGGACGCCGCGTTCTCTTCCAGAGGGTCAAGCCTCTGGCCACAACATTGATCATTGCCGTGGCCGCCGTCGCACCCGTGCCCATGCCGGCGTCCTACAAGGTTTTCATCCTGGCCGGGCTGGTGGCCTCCCTCGCCGGCGATATCGCCCTGACGCTCCCCGAAAAGTGGTTCCCGACCGGCCTGGCGGCCTTCCTCGTGGCCCAAGTCCTTTACATCATGGCCTTCCGGCCTGGGCCGGGGCGCTCCGTTTCGATCGGGGTCTTCCTGCCTTTCATCCTTTACGGTCTGCTGATGTACTTCATTCTGAAGCCCGGGCTCGGCCCGCTCAAGCTCCCGGTATTCGTCTATGTCACGGCCATCGTCATCATGGCCGGCTTCGCCGCCGGCCGCTATGTCGACCGGGGAGGGATCAAGCCGCTCCTGGCTTTCATCGGGGCGGTTCTCTTCCTGATCTCCGACTCGGTCCTGGCCTACGACCGGTTCGGCAAGAAGATCGGGCCGGTCGCTCAGGTCATCATCCTGGGAACGTATTTCCCGGCCCAGCTGCTGATCGCGCTCTCGGTCTGAACTGCCAAGAGGGACAGTCCCCTCCGGGGACAGTCCCTACTGACGCGGCCTCAGCTGGGGGAGACGATCTGGCCGTCGATCCCGACGACGATCTTTTTCACTTCGAGAGGCACGCCGGCGCGGTCGACGGCCAGACGGACGATCCGCTCTAACCCCGAGCAGCAGGGCACCGTCATGATGGCCACGGTCAGCGACCGGAGGTTATTCCGTTTGACGAGCTCGGCCAGCTTCTCGATGTAGCCGCCCGTATCATCGAGCTTGGGGCAGGCAATGACGAGCTTCTTCCCCTTAAGGAGCTCCGCATGGAAGCCGCCGAGGGCGAAGGCGGTGCAGTCCGCGGCGACGAGCAGGTCGCTCCCCTGGAAATAGGGGGCCAGGGGCGAGATCAGATGAAGCTGGATCGGCCATTGGCTGAGCTCGGACCGGGCGGCCGGACCGCGGCCCGGCCCGTCAGGCTCGGGCTCGCGCGTGATCACGCGGGCCCGGCTGCCCGGGCAGCCGCCATGACCGGCCGGCGCCTGTTCGCCGGCCGCTCCGTGGACCTTGAAAGCCGCGGCCGTCCCCCGCGTTTCCAGCACGTGGTCAAAAGCGGCCCCGGCGTCATAGGCCTGACTCTCGCGCTCAATGACCCGGAGCGCCCCGGTCGGGCAGACGTCGAGGCAGGCCCCCAACCCGTCGCAATAGATCTCGCGGACGAGGACCGCCTTGTTCTCCCCGTCGAGAGCCAAGGCCCCTTCGGCGCAGGCCGTGGTGCACAATCCGCAGCCGTCGCAGAGGCCGCGGTCGATCTCGATGACCTTTCTGGTGGCCAATGAGGGTCTCTTCGTCTTAAAAAGCCAATCTACTCTGCTAAGATATCTCTCAGAATAGCAGCTCCGAGTTACTCCGCTGCTATTCTGATGGTCCGCTCCGCAGACTCCGCTCCCCGCTGGGCGGTGGGACTTGCGCCAGCGGCTGGGACGGCCTGCCGGGACCGAACCAGTCCCGCGCGTCGCGGCCCAGAAGTCCCAGCAGGACGATGAGGCCCAGGATCGTGCCGATCGGGAAGGCCAGGAGATAAAGAACGCCCAGGACGATCCCGGCAATGCGAGACCAGGGTCGGCCCTTGGCGATGCCCGCCGCGGCGACGAGAGCGACGATGCCGAGGACGACGAATGCGACGGCCAGGGCGATGCCGGCGGCGCCGAGAAGAGCGCTCCCGACAAGGCTCGAGCGCTCGGTGTGCCAGCCGATGAGCGCGGCGCCGGCAAAGAAAATGAAGAGGAACAGCGCCGCCGTCGCAAATTCGAGGCCCGCGGCGACGATGAGCGAGATCCTGGTCGTCTTGATGCTATCGGGCATGGCCCGCCTCCCGCGGATTCATGGGCCCATTCTACCCGATGCTCTCGGCCGAGGCAACGGTCTCGGCCAAGAGCATAAAAAGAAGGCACCGGGTTTACGCATTACGCGTCTCCAGGCTAGCTGCGTAATGCGTAAACCCGGTGCCTTCATGATATATAATGCCTCACGGAGTGCGCCATGGACAGGATCATCCGCATCAATCCCCTTCTCGAGGCCCTGCGGTCCGCGCCGGACCGGGTCAACAAGGTTTTCGTCCAGGAGGAACGCGGCCATGCCCGGATCGGCGAAGTCATCCGGGAGGCCAAGGCCCATCATATCCCGGTCGTGTTCGTGCCGGCCAAACGCCTCGATCAGGTCGCCCCCGGCCACCAGGGGGTCGTGGCCGAGGTCTCGCCCAAGGCCTACGCCTCGCTCGGGGACATCCTGGCCCGTTCTCCCAAGCCGTTCGTCGTCATCCTCGACGAGATCGAGGACCCGCAGAACCTGGGGGCCATCGTCCGCAGCGCCGAGGGTGCGGGCGCGGACGGCATCATCCTGCCCGAGCGCCGCTCGGCCGGCCTGACCGAGGCGGTCGACACGGTCTCGGCCGGCGCCCTGGAGCATCTCCCCGTCGCCCGGGTGACCAACCTCGTCCGGGCCATGGAGGAGCTCAAGGAGAAAGGTCTCTGGCTCGTCGGCGCGGAAGGCTCCGGCGACAAGCCCTGGTACTCGTTCGACTACACCGGCCCGGTCGGCATCGTCCTCGGCTCCGAAGCCAAGGGCCTCCGGCCCCTGGTCCGCAAGGCCTGCGACGAGGTCTTGGCCATCCCTTTGTCCGGCAAGGTCACGTCCCTGAACGTGGCCGCAGCAGCCGCCGTCTTCCTGTTCGAGGTCGTCCGCCAGCGCCGCGATCGAGCGAACCCTTCGAGGCGGCCGTAAGGCCAAGCTTGGGGACAAGTCCCTGAGGTACATGTCCTCGATCTCCCACCGGCGCCGAGATTTCGTCCTGACCAAGGACAAGCAATTGCCAATGTCCGGTTCAGCTTCTTAAGCCACGGCCGAGAGTCATCACCGACGCGATGCCCGAGGGCGAGGGGCGACGACGCAACGGCGTGGGGGCCCCCCGCAAGCGCAGCCGCTGATGCCGAAGAGCGCTTTGGAGCGGTGAGCACAGCCGGGGTGACGCCGAGGGAGGAGGAGCTTCGAGTCCGAGGGGCGTACGGAAAGTCCTCCCGAGGCCATCTTGACTTAGCCCCAGGGCGGCCCTAGAATAACCCCGTATTCTAGCCTGTTGAGAGAGTTGCGCATGGAAAAATCGGCGGAGTTTTACACCCTCGAGAAGGGCATCCTGTCCCTCAAGGAACAGATCGACGCCCTGGCCGAGACCGACGCCATCGACAAGAAGGATAAGATCGCCGCTCTCCGCGCCGAGATCGAGAAGGAATGGGCGGCCATCGTCCCCCGCCTGGCCACGATCAACATCGTCCAGATCGCCCGCCACCCCAAGCGCCCGTATACCCTGGATTACATTGCCTTTCTCTTTCAGGACTTCATGGAGATGCACGGCGACCGCCGTTTCGCCGACGACCCGGCCATCGTCTCCGGCCTGGCCTTCTACAAGGGCCAGACCGTGGCCGTCATCGGCCATCAGAAGGGCCGGACGACCAAGACCCGCATCGACCGGAACTTCGGCCAGGCCAACCCCGAGGGCTACCGCAAAGCCCTCCGGGTCATGCAGGAGGCCGAAAAGTTCGGTTTCCCGGTCATCACCTTGATCGACACGCCGGGGGCCTACCCCGGTATCGGCGCCGAGGAGCGCGGCCAGGCCGAGGCCATCGCCTACAACCTGAAGACCATCGCCATGCTGCGGACGCCGATCATCAATGTCGTCATCGGCGAGGGCGGCAGCGGAGGCGGCCTGGGCATCGGCTTCGGCGACCAGCTGCTGATGCTCGAGCACTCGTTCTACTCCGTCATCTCGCCCGAGGGCTGCGCGGCCATCGTCTGGAAGGACCAGACCGCCGTCGAGGAGGCCGCCGAGAACCTGGGCATCCGGTCCGAGATCCTGCTCAAGTTCGGCATCATCGACAAGATCATCCCCGAGCCGCCCGGCGGCGCCCACATCGACCCCGAATTGACCTATAAGACCGTCGATAAGCACATCTACCAGGCCCTGAAGAAGCTCGAGTCCAAGCCCATCGACGTGCTGCTCGAGGAGCGCTATCAGAAGATCCGCAAGCTCGGGGTCATCGAGGAACGGTGAGCGACGACGCCTCCCCCAGAAAAGAGCTCGCCGCGATCAAGGGGACGCGGGACATCCTGCCCGGCGAGGTCGAGAAGTGGCAGGTCCTGGAGGCCACGGCCCGGGCCACGTTCGAGCGCTACGGCTTCCGCGAGCTCCGGGCCCCGGTCTTCGAAGCCACGGAACTCTTCGAAAAGGGGACCGGCGCCACCTCCGATGTCGTCACCAAAGAAATGTACACGTTTACCGACAAGGGCGGCCGGTCCCTGACCCTGCGGCCCGAATACACCCCCTCGGTCGTCCGGGCCATCATCGAGCACCGGCTCGACCTCGAGGGCGCGCCCATGCGCTATTACTTCATGGGCCCCATGTTCCGCTACGACAAGCCGCAAAAGGGCCGCTACCGCCAGTTCCACCAGATCGATATCGAAGTCTTTGGCGAAAAGGACGCCGCTGTCGACGCCGAGATCATCGAGATGGCCCACGCCCTCCTCGGCAAGCTCGGCGTCACGGGCATCGAGACGCTCGTCAACTCGGTCGGCTGCCGGGCTTGCCGCCCGGCCTACAGCGAGGCTCTGCGGAAGGCCGCCGGGCTGCGCAAAGCCGAACTCTGCGCCGATTGCCAGCGCAAGGCCGAGACCAACCCGCTGCGGATCTTCGACTGCAAAGTCGAAGCCTGTCAGGAAGTGGCCAAGTCCTTCCCGTCGATCCAGGACTATCTCTGCGCAGAGTGCCGCGACCATTTCGCCAAGCTCAAGGCCTGCCTCGACGTCCTCAAGATCGCCTTTAAGGTCGAGCCGCGGCTCGTTCGCGGCCTCGACTACTACACGAAGACGACCTTCGAGATCGTCACCTCGCACCTCGGGGCCCAGAACGCCATCCTCGGCGGCGGCCGGTACGACGACATGATGAAGGACTTTGGCGGCCCGGACATCTGCGGCACCGGGTTCGCCATGGGCATGGAGCGTGTCCTCTCGGCGTCCGAGGTCGTTCCGCCGAAGACCAAGCTCCTCTATCTCGCTTATCTGGGCGAGGAGGCCAAGAAGGCCGGCCTGGGGCTGGCCGCCTTTTTCAGGGTCAACGGCATCGAATGCCTGGTCGAATACAAGGACCGGGGCATGAAGGCCCACTTCGGCCGGGCCAACAAGCTCGGCGCGGCCTGGGTCCTGATCGTAGGCGACAACGAGCTCCAGAGCGGCCGCTTCGGCCTCAAGGACATGGCCACGGGCCGCCAGCTCGACGGACCGCGCGAAGAGCTCCTATCGTTCCTTCTTCAAAGCTGAACCGTTCGAGGATCGCCATGAGCACGCCTCTCCCTAACACCCGGGCCATGAAACGGACCGACTATTGCGGCGCCCTGCGGGCCGCCGATGAAGGCCGCGAGGTTGTCCTCTGCGGCTGGGTCCACAAGACCCGGGACATGGGCCACCTCGTTTTCGTCGACCTGCGCGACCGCGAGGGGCTGGCCCAGGTCGTCTTTCAATCGGACAAGCCCGAGCTGGCCGAAGAGGCCAAAAAGCTCCGCGGCGAGTTCGTGGTCGGCGTCCGCGGCAAGGTCCGGCGCCGCTCCGCCGTGAACAAGGACATCCCGACGGGCGAGGTCGAGGTCGAGGCGACAGCGCTCAAGGTCTTCGCCGCGTCCAAGGTGCCGCCGTTCGTCGTGGCCGACCCGCCGCAGGCTTCCGAGGAGCTGCGCCTCAAGTACCGCTATCTCGACCTGCGCCGGCCCAAGATGCAGCGCCACATCCGGCTGCGTCACGAGGCCGCGTTGGCCGCCCGCAACTACCTCAGTCATCACGGCTACCTCGAGATCGAGACGCCCATCCTGGCCAACCCGACGCCGGAAGGGGCCCGCGACTTCCTCGTGCCGAGCCGGATGTTCCACGGCCGGTTCTACGCCCTGCCCCAATCGCCCCAGCAGTTCAAGCAGACTTTGATGGTGGCGGGCTGCGACCGCTACTTCCAGATCGTCCGCTGCTTCCGCGACGAGGCCCTGCGGGCCGACCGCCAGCTCGAGTTCACCCAGATCGATATCGAGACGAGCTTCATCGATCAGGACGAGTTTTTCGCCCTCAACGAAGGCCTCATGGCCGCCCTTTTCGCCATCATCGGCCGGAAGGTCGAGGGCTCGTTCCGCCGGCTCCCCTACGCTGAGGCCATGGACAAGTACGGCTCGGACAAGCCCGACCTGCGGGTGCCGCTCGAGATGCGCGACCTGACCGCGATCGGGCGCGAGGGCTCCTCCGAGGTCCTCAGGAACGTCATCGGCGCGGGCGGCGAGGTCAAGGGCGTGCTCGTCAAGGGTGCGGCCGTCTTATCGCGCGGCCAGCTCGACAAGCTCGGCGAGAAGGCCAAGTCTCTTGGCGCCAAGGGCCTGATCTGGATCAAGAAGCAGGACGGCTGGAAGTCTTCGCTCAAGACGGCCGAGGCCGATTACGACGCGATCTGGGCGGCCCTCGGCGGGAGTGAAGGCGATCTCGGGCTCCTTATCGCCGATAAGAAGGTCACCGCACTGAAGTCTCTTGGCGAGATCCGCCGGACCTGGCCCATCGAGGACCCGGCCCGCCGTGACCGCTTGGAATTCTGTTGGGTCACAGACTTCCCTCTTTTCGAGTGGAGCGAGGAGGAGAACCGCTTCGTCTCGATGCACCACCCCTTCACCTCGCCCTATGAAGAGGACCTTCACCTCCTCGAAACCAACCCCGACAAGGTCCGGGCCAAGGCCTACGACCTCGTCCTCAACGGCATCGAGGTCGGCGGCGGCTCCATCCGTATCCACGACATGGACGTCCAGCGCCGCATCTTCAAGGCCCTGGGATTGACCGACGAGGAAACGCAGACGAAGTTCGGGTATTTTCTCGATGCGTTGGGCTACGGCGCGCCGCCGCATGGCGGCATCGCCCACGGCTTCGACCGCCTGGTCATGTTCCTGGCCGGGGAAGAGTCCATCCGCGAGGTCATCCCCTTCCCGAAAACGACCGGCGCCCTCGACCTCATGACCGGCTCGCCCTCGGCGGTTGACCAGCGGGCCGCTCGACGAGCTGGGACTTAAACTCAAGGGGTAGGCCGGGCGCCGGATCATCCAAGCCGCTCTCGACAGCCAGCGGAGAGGCGGCTTAAAGGCGCCGCCAGAGCTCAATCGGCGATGTAACCGGCGCGGTGGGAAACCTGGTAGCTTTTCCCCTTGACCCTGATCTCGATCTCTTTGAACTTCCCGTCCGCTTTGTACTCGGCAGGGGAATAATAGAGAAGGTAGTAATTCTCGGACGCCGCCACGGTTTTTTTGAAAGAGGCCATGGCGTTGGCGGAGGCCTCCGTGGTCCCGCCGGAGGCGCGAGATATCTCGCGGAAGGCTCCATAAAAGCTCGGGGACAGGTCCATGAGGTGGCGCTCGCCGGGGCGAACGTCCGTGATATCCATCGTGCCGGTCGAGGAATTGGTCAGGAAGATGAAATTGACCGTCATCGAGGCGTCGGCGAAGAGCTTCTCGATCTCCTTGGCGTCAAAATCGAGAGGCCGGTCGAGTTCCCCGCGGTTCGCCGAGTCGGAGTATTTCGGACCGGGGATCGGGATCTCCTCCTTCTCGTAGAACAGGAATACGACCTTCCGCCCTTCCTGGGCCTTCAACTGCCGGGCCAGCTGCCGGATGCCCTGATCGGTGACGGTCAGGCGGTCACGGAGCTGCCGGATATCGTTCTCGATCGCGCGTTCGGCGGCGTCGGAGCCCAGCTTCTCCATGTCCTTGATGTCCTGGATCAGGCGCCGGTACTCGACGCTGCCGGCGATGATGTCCTTTCTCAGTTTGCCCTTGATCTGCCGTGCCACGTCGGCCGGCCGGATCCTGTCGGACGTCTCCTGCCTGAAATGGTACGATCCTCTCGGCCCGACGATCGTCACCCGGTCGCCCCTGCGAAAGACCTCTCGGAAGAAATAATCAATGGCCTGGTCGATCTTCGGCATGGGATCATGGACCTCGAAGATCAGCACGAAATTCCGGACGGTCTCCGGAGCGGCCTTGGCCGGAGCGGCTGGCGTGGGTGCCGGTTCCGCCGGGCTGTCCTCTCTTTCGACCTTCGTTTTCCGGACCAGGTAGAGCGAGAGGATCTTCTGGGGTTTCCCGTTTTCGAGGACCTCGAAATCGCCGATCGTCAGATCATCGACGAACCGGTCGGCGTCGAAGACCCGGACCGGGACCTCGATATTGACGACGCCGGTGGTGTGACGGAGCTCTTGGGGAAAAACGGCCAAAATCGCGACGCCGTATAAGGCGGTCCACAAGAGGGCTTGGCGTTTCGAGGCGTCCATGGAACGTCAGAAATTAGGAAATTAACTCCCGATCTCATTCCCCGGTTGATGCTAACACCGTTCCCGGGCGGCTTCAAGGTCGAACCGGTTGTGCGGGATCGAAGAAGTCGCGAACCGAACCAATGTTTTCGAGGCGGCAGGAGGTCGCTAGGGCCGGCGGGTCTCGGCGATGACCGCCCCGACCGTGGCCACCAGCGCGAACAGGAAGACGTGCCAGAGCGCCTTGACGGCCAGGGAGCTCGGGTCTGCAGGGCCCGCATAGAGGGAGGGAGCGAAGGTGTTGGCCAGGGCGTAAAGGACACCGACCAGGGCCCCGCCCGCCGTGCCGAGGAGGATGCGGCGGCCCAGCCCCGCGCCGCCCGCGCCTCGTGATATCAAGGCGCCCGTAAACACTGGCACCCAGAGCGCGAGCCACCAGACATTCTTGAGCGCCGGCACAGCCCCGGCGGATTTGAACCAGCCGAGATCGAGGCCGGCCAGAAGCGCCGTGCCGGCCAGGGCCCAAGTCCCCACCTGCGCATAGCGCGGCCGCAGGCCCTGCCGGGCCTCCGCCCGCAGCCGGATCCGACGGCGTACCGTCAGCGGGAAGTTGTAGAAGGCGTCGAAGGCGAAATGCTCCAGCCAGGCCCCCTTCTCCCCGAAGACGGGAACGATGTGGACGGCGCTCGTGGCCCAGTGGGCGGCCATGAACCGGGCCA
Source organism: Candidatus Aminicenantota bacterium (assembly GCA_963807525.1). Classification (GTDB taxonomy): domain Bacteria; phylum Acidobacteriota; class Aminicenantia; order Aminicenantales; family Saccharicenantaceae; genus RBG-16-66-30. The sequence continues at coordinate 101,446 of CAWECI010000009.1, forward strand.
GGTCGGGGTAGCGGTAGGCCATCTGGATCGGGAAGGCCAGGTAGCCGATGTACTTGAAGAAGCTCAGGCCGAAGGCGATGCTGTAGTCCTTGAAGTTCTTCTCGCGGATGACAAGCGAGGTCGTATAGATGCCCCGGGCCAGGGAGCCCGGCGAGATGGGGATGATCTGGAAAAGGCCGAAGATGACGCCCGTGGCTAGGGTCGCCTGCTGCCAGGTCAACTCGGGGTGGAGCCGGACGTAGAAAAAAGCCACGATGAGGGCCACGACGTGCGTCGTCGGCATGAGCAGCAGGTGGATGGCCAAGCTTTTGAGGTACTTCTGGATGAACGGCTCCTTGAGCTGACCGACGATGTGGGCCGCTTCCTCCGGGGTCAGCATGCCGTTCCGCTCGCCGGCGGCGATCATGTCGCGAAGCCACTTCTCGCGCTCTGCGGCATTGAAATACAACTTGAAGGGCCGGACGAAGATGCCGGCCAGGGCGGCCTTAAAGACCGCCTTGTCCGTCAGAAAGCGGTGAAACCCGGGCGGCAGGAACGCCAACGGCCGGTTAAGGACGTAGAGCCAGGGCTTGCCGGCGATGACCAGGGCCCGGGGCTCGCTCACCCGGCCCGAGCGGACCCAGCCGATGAGCGATTCATCGATGTGGGCCCGGAATGCCCGCCAGAAATAGGCGGGCTTGGCCATCAGCTGAGAATAATGCCGCCGCAGGTCGGCGCGCCCCGCCAGCCGCCGGGCGGCCGGGCCCAGCAGGGGCAGCGCCCAGACCGGGTATTTCCACCAGGTGCTCCCCGGCCAGGCGAAGATCAGCAGGGCCGGAGTGGCCAGAGGGGCCAGGCCCAGGAGAAGGAACAGGAAGGACAACAGCCCGCTTTTCTCCAGGCGGGCGGCCGATCCTTCGTCGGTCATGCTCCGGACGCGCCAGCTTTCCCGGAACCCCGACATGACGGCCCGGCGAAGCCGCGATCCGAAGAGTCTGAAGTGATGGAAGGTGATATCGAAGAGCGAATCGCGATAGGACTTGTCTTCCCGCTCAAGCTCGGCCAGCGCGTCCTTCATGTCGGCGAACGCCTCGCCGCGGGCCTCGACGAACGCCCGGAGCTTGCGGACGTCGCCTTTGTCGAACTGGACGAGCCGGCCCCGGCCGAGGCCGCGGACGATGAGCTTGAAGTCCGCCGGGCACTGGGGCAGGAACGGCATCAGGGTCATGCCGGCCCGGAAGTCCACGGCCGTGAGTCCGGCCCGCGGATCAGGGTCGCTCGACGTCCGCTTCATGGCGTTGGGCTGGCTCTTGAGCGACCACCACTCGTACTGCCGGGCCAGCTCCTCGGCCCCCATCTCGCGGAGCAGGCGGACGACACGATCCATGAAGGCGCGCTTGGTCCGGTACTCGGGCGAGCCGAGGCCCGCATCGTCTTCCCCTTCGTGCCAGCCTCTGCGGCGATCGATGTCGTCGTCGACCTCCAGGCGCCACATCCGTCCCGGCACCCACTCGCTGACCTCCCCGTAGCTGCCAAGCGTCGAGTCGACCAGGGTGCCGTAAATGTCGACGACGGCCGCGTCCGTCCCAAGCTCGGTTTTGGCCGCCCGGCGGACGAATTTCTGCCAGAGGGCCTGGGACCGTCCGGCGGCCGCGAGGCTTTGCAGGGAAAAGGGCGCTTGGAAGCCCAGACCGTAGAGCGTGTTGCGGATCAGCCGTCCCGCGCCGGAAACAGGGACGAGGATCTTCAGGGCGTAGGAATTCCCCGGCTCGAGCCCGGCGACCTGGCCCTCCACGGGCTCGATCGTAAGGGCCCGGACCTTGTAGACCTGGCCGGCGTAGCCGCCCCCAACGTACTTCTCGATCTCGAAGCGGACCTTGGCCCGTCCGTCCGGGAGGACGCCGCGGACCTCGTAATCGAGGACCTGACCGGGCTCGTACCGCCTGAGGCGGAGCGGCCGGAGGAGCTTTTGGGCCCGAAAACGGACCTCGAGCTCCCGGACGGTCTCGGCGGAATAAGAATGATCCTTCATGGCTAGTAGAGTTTAGTCGCGCGAGGGAGGGCCGGGGCCGTCTCCAGAGACGCCTCGCGGCCCTGCCGCGCCTCGATAAGATCCGACTATATCTGAGCTTACTTGATCTCCTGTCCGGTCATCGGGTCGGTCAGGGCGATCGTGTGGACCTTACCCAGCTTGTCGAGCGGGCCGGGCCACTTGTCGGTGCCCTTGTTGCAGGGCTCCCAATCGCCGACGATCAAGATGACCAGCTTGTCCGGTTGGATGTACTTGTTGGCCACTTCCTGGACCTTGGCCTTGGTCACGGCCTGGATCCTGGCCCGGTAGTTCTTGTAGTAATCCATCGGCTTGCCGGTCATCTCCAGGTTGGCGAAGCTCATCATCGTCGCCTGTGAGGACTGGAAGTTGTCGGCGAAGCTCTCGAGGTAGTAGTTGACGGCCGTTTCCATCTCGGCGTCCGAGACAGGCGACGTGCGGATGCGGGCGAACTCGTTCTCGATGAGGGAGATGGCGTAGCCGACCGTCGACGACTTGGTCTGGACGTAGCCGGAGAACGTGCCGGGCAGGCCCCAAGGGAAGGTGAACCGGCTGCCCTGGTTGTAGGACAAGCCCTCGTCCGAGCGGACCTTGGTCGTGATCCGCGAGGTGAAGCTGCCGCCGCCCAGGATGAAGTTCATGACCTGGACAGCGTAGTAATCGGGATTCGCGTCCTGCAGACCGAGGTGGCCGAGGCTGATGTAGCCCTGGTTGATGGCCTTCTGGACGAAATAGACGCCCGGCTCGGGGTTCGGAAAGGCCTTGGGCAGGGCCGGGAACGTGACTGTCCCACCCGCCCAGCCGGCGGCGAGCTTTTCGATCTTGGCCTTCAGGACCGGCTTGGCGAAATCGCCCGAGACGGCCAAGATGACGTTCTTGGGCGCGAAATACTTGGCGTGAAAGGCCTTGAGGTCGGGCGCGGTGACGCCCTCGTAGGTGGCCTTGGTCGGCTGCCAGGTCACGGCGTTGTCGCCGTAGAGGAGCCGGTCATACTCGCGGCTGAGGATCGTGTTCGGCTGGTCGTTCACCTGGCGCAGCTGCTCGATGAAGCGGGCCTTGGCCAGCTTCAGGGGCTCCTCGCGGAAGGCCGGGTGGCGCAGGACGTCGAAGAACAGGGCCAGGCCCTCGTCGAGGTCCTTGGACAGGACCGACAGGGTCAGCATCGCGGTCCGGTCGCTGACCATGAAGTTCAGCGAGCCGCCGAGGAAATCGATGCGGTCCTCGATGGCCGACCCTTCGCGGGTCGCCGTGCCGCCCTTGATGAGCTGGTCGCCGAGGACCGTGCCCAGGCCGGTCTTGTCCTTGGGCACGTAGAAGTCGCCGCAGTTGACGATCGCGGTGATGTTGAAGAGAGGCAGGCTCTTGTCCTCCTGGACATAGGCCCGCAATCCGCCGGCGTAGACGACGCGGAAGTCCTTGGGAGACGGCGGGTCGTACTTGAGGGGCGGATAGGTCAGGTCGGACGGCCGCTGGGCCTGGGCCAGGCCCAGGCCGACGCCGACGACCATGAGGGCGAGAATGGCGATGATGGTTCTTTTCATGGCGTCCTCCTTACCGCCCCGACTTTCGGGTGTAGATGGCCGTCAGGCTGTTGTCCTTGACGAAGTACTTGGCGGCGACGCGCTTGACGTCGTCGCTCGTGACCTTCTTGAGGTCGTCGAGGTCGGTCAGGATGGACCGCCATCCCCGCATGAGCTCGGCCCGGCCGACCCGGCCGGCCAGCCCGGCGGTGCTCGCGAGGCTGCGGATGAACATGGCCTCGCCCTTGTTCTTGGCCTTCTGGATCTCCTCTTCGGTCAGGCCTTCCTTCTTGACCTTCTCGATCTCGGCCCAGATCTCCTTCTCCAGGTCCTCGGGCTTGACGCCCTTGTCGATCCGGGGCGTGGCGCTGAATTGGAAGGCGCCGACATACCACTGAGGCCGGCTCGAGGCCGAGGCGCTCGTCGCGAGCTGCTTGTCGCGGACGAGGGTCTTGTAAAGGCGGCCCGTGCCGCCCCCGCCGCCCATCCCGCCGCGGAATCCGCCGCCGCCGCCCGAGCCCAGAGTGCTGGCCAGGACCGAGAGCGCGGCCGTGTCGGGATCGCCGTCGCGCGGCGTGTGGAACATCATCTGCAGGCTGGTCGGGGCCGGGCCCTCGCCGGTGAACCGTTTCTCGCTGTATTGCGGCGGCTCGCCGTCGCGGATGGGCTCGAGGTCCGGGCCCTTCGGGATGCGTCCGAAATACTTCTCGGCCATGGCCACGACGGCCTGGGGGTCGAAGGCGCCGACGTAGATGGCGACAGCGTTGTTCGGCACGTAATAGGTGTTGTGGAAAGTGGTGAGGTCCTGCTTGGTGACCTTCCGGATGTCGTCCATCCAGCCGACGACGTCCCAATGGTAGGGCGAGGCCGTGTAGAACGCGGCGTTGACCTGCTCGCCGAAGAAGTAGCCCGGCCGGTTCTCGCTCAGACGCCGCTCCTCCATGATGACGTCCTTCTCGGAATAGAACTCGCGGAAGACGGCGTTCATCATCCGGTCGGACTCCATGAGCATCTGGAGCTCGATCTTGTTCGACGGCAGCGTGACGTAGTAGCCGGTCGTCTCCTGGCTGGTCGAGGCGTTGAGGGCCGTGCCGCCGTTCTTCATGTACTGGGTCCAGAGGTCGTCCTTGATGATGTAGGCCTTCTCGGCCTTGGCCAGCTCGTCGACCTGCTTCTGCAGGGCGGCGATCTTGGCTTGGTCGCCGTCGGTCTTCCAGTACTTCTCCCGATAGAGCTGGCCCATGAGCTCGTCGATCTGGGCGTCGATCTTGGCGTCCGCCGCGTAGTCGGTGACGCCCATGACCTTGGTGCCCTTGAACATCAGGTGCTCGTGGATGTGGGCGCTGCCGGTGATGCCCGGCCGCTCGTTGATCGAGCCGACCTTGAAATAGACGTGGCAGACGACCCGGGGGACCCCCGGCTTGGGGATCATCAGGATCTTCATGCCGTTCCCGAGGACGTGCTCCTGCACGTTCAGGGTCACGTCCGCGGCCGCGGCGAACGTCGCTAAGAGGAACGCCGCCGCGACGAGGATGAAAACTCGTCTGTTCATGTCCGACACCTCCAGGATATGACGATCGCGATCAGCCTGGATTATTCATGAAAACGCCGTTTTTCTCAATCCACGATAAAAACCAAGACCGGCGTTTTCATGAATAATCCGGGTCAGATATATTTCTTACATTCGGGGTTTTTTTTCAATAGCTCGACGACGTCCTTGACCCGTTGGTCCAGGGCCGCGTCGCAGACGAGCAGCGCGTCGCCGGCCTCGACGACGATGAGGTCGCGGACGCCGACGAGCGCGGTCAGCCGGCCCGGGTTCCAGACCAGGCAGTTCCCGGCGTCGATAGCGACCGTCGCGCCGCGGACGGCGTTGCCCGCGGCGTCCTTGGGCCACAGCCCGAGGAGCGTCGACCAGGCCCCGACGTCAGACCAGCCGAAATCGCCGTCGGCGACGAGGACCCCCTTTGCTTTTTCCATGAGCGCGTAATCGATGGACAGCGCGGGCGCCAGCCGGAAGGCCCTCTTCAGGGCTGGAGCACTCCCCGATCTCAGGGCGGCCAGGAGGGCCGTCCAGGCCGGCTCGAGCTCGGGCGCGTGGCGCCGGATCTTCTCGGCAAAGACACCGGCCCGCCACAAGAACATGCCCGAGTTCCAGGCGTAGCCGCCGGCCGCGAGATATTCCTCGGCCTGGGCCAGGGCCGGCTTCTCCTTGAAACCCAAGACCGGGTAGAAGGCCGTGCCGCCGATCCTGCGCCCGGCCTGCCGGTCGTGGCGGATGTAGCCGAACCCGGTCGCGGGATATGTGGGCGGGATGCCGAAGATGACCAATGCGTCTTCCCGCGAGGCGGCCTCGGCGCCGGCCCGCAACCGGGCCAGGAACCGGGCCCGATCCTGGATGAGGTGATCGGCCGGCAGGACGGCGACGACGGCCTCCGGGTTCTCCAGCCAAACCCGGGCCGTGGCCAGCATCAGCGCCGGGGCGGTGTTCCGGGCCTCGGGCTCGACGAGAAAGCTCGCCTTCGGCAGCCGGGGCAAGAGCTTTCGGGCCTGGCGCGTCTGCACGGCGTCGGCGATGAGCGTCATCCGGCGCGGCGGGACGAGCGGCTGGATGCGGCGGACGGTCTCGACGAGCATCGGTTCGGGCCCGGCGATGCGCAGGAACTGTTTCGGCCGGGCGGCCCGTCCGAGCGGCCAGAACCGGGTGCCGCGGCCCCCGGCCAGTATGACGGCCCGGATATCGCGCTCCTTCATGAGGCTCCAAGCTTGTTGATGATGTCCTGCAGCAGGCCGCGGACCTCCTTCTGGATGGCGGCCAGGTCCGCCTCCGTATCGGCCTCGAACCGCAGCACGATGACGGCCTGGGTGTTCGAGGCCCGGACGAGGCCCCAGCCCCGGGGGAAGATGGCCCGGACCCCGTCGATGTCGATGACCGGATAGCGGGCCGCGAGGGCTTTGCGCACGTCGTCGACGATCTTGAACTTGACCTCGTCGGAGGCGTAGATGCGGATCTCGGGCGTGGCGTACGTCTTGGGCAGCCCGGCCATCATCGTCGAGAGCTTGACGTTCGATCGGGCCAGGATCTCGATGAGCCGGGCCGAAGCGTAGATCGCGTCGTCGAAGCCGAACCAGCGGTCGTTGAAGAAGATATGGCCGCTCATTTCCCCGGCCAGCGGCGCGTTCTCCTCCTTGATCTTCTGCTTGATCAGGGAGTGGCCCGTCCGCCACATGATCGGCTTGCCGCCGAGCTTCTCGATCTCCCCGTAGAGGACCTTGGAGGCCTTGACCTCCGAGATGACGGCCGCGCCGGGGCGCGAGGGCAGGATATCGCGGGCGAAGATCACGAGCAGCTGATCGCCCCAGAGGATCCGTCCCGAGTCGTCGACGACGCCGATCCGGTCGGCGTCGCCGTCGTAGCCGATGCCGAGCTCGGCCCCGGTCTCTCGGACCTTGGTGATCAGGGCGTCCATGGCTTCGGGCAGTGTCGGGTCAGGGTGGTGGTTGGGGAACCGGCCGTCGGGCTCGCAGAAGAGCTCGATGACCTCGGCGCCCATCCTGCGGAAGAGCGGCACGGCCACGGCTCCGCCGGTGCCGTTGCCGGCGTCGATGACGACCTTGACCGGCCGGGCGAAGCGGACGTTCGCAGCGACGTAATCCGTATAACCCCGGACGATGTCGAGAGACCGGACCCGGCCCTGGCCGCGGGGGAAGACGCCTTTGCGGGCGATCTCGTAAAGGGCCTGGATCGTCTTGCCGTAGAGCGTCTCCTCTCCGGACATCATCTTGAAACCGTTGTGCTCCGGCGGATTGTGGGAGCCCGTGACCATGACCCCGGCCGGCAGCTTGCCGTGGAAGACCGAGAAATAGAGGAGCGGCGTGGGCACGACCCCGAGGTCGGCGACATCGCAGCCCGTCGATACGAGGCCGCGGATGAGCGCCTGGGCAAAGCCCGGCGAGCTCAGCCGGCAGTCCCGGCCGACGGCGACGTCCCTCTGTCCCCGGCCCAGGAAGAACGTGCCCATGGCCCGGCCCAGGATCTCGACCGCGTGCTCGTCGAGGTCCTGGCCCGCGATGCCGCGGATGTCGTACTCCCGGAAGATCTGCGGGTTGATGTCCATCCGACCCTCCTCCGTCAGTTCCCCCACCCCCCCTTATTCTATTTTTTTTCTTTCACTGAGTGTGATCCGCGGGGATCTTCGCCGGGGTCCCGGCCCGGCCGGCCTTGTTACGCTGGGCGTAGCTCGCGCCGATGAAAGCCCGGAAGAGCGGGTGCGGCGCCAGGGGCTTGGACTTGAACTCCGGATGGAACTGGCAGCCCAGGAACCAAGGGTGCCCGGGCGCCTCGATGATCTCGACCAGGCCGTAGTCGGGATTGATGCCGGAGAAGACCAACCCGGCGTCGGCCAGGGCGTCCCGATAGGCGGGATTGAATTCGAAGCGGTGGCGGTGCCTTTCGCTGATGTGGATGGCCCGATAGGCCTTGTGGGCCGCCGAGCCTTTCTGGAGGTCGCAGCGGAACTGGCCGAGCCGCATCGTGCCGCCGATGTCGCAGTCCATGGCCAGCTCACGCCAGCGAACGATGACCTTGTGCGGCGCGTCGGGCACGAACTCCGTGCTGTTGGCCTTTCTGAGCCCGGCCAGCGATCGGGCATATTCGATCGACGCGCACTGCATGCCCAGGCAGATGCCGAAGAAGGGGACATTGTTCTCGCGGGCGTACGTGACCGCCCGGATCTTGCCCTCGATGCCGCGCTTGCCAAAGCCGCCGGGAACGAGGATGCCGTCCTTCGCGCCGAGGATCTCCGCCGGATCGTTCTTCTCCAGGAGCTCGGCTTCGATCCAATCGATCTTGACCGAGAGCCGGTTGGCCAGCCCGCCGTGGATGAGCGCCTGGTTGAGGCTCATGTAGGAATCGTGGAGGCCGGCATATTTCCCGACCAGGCCGATCTCGACGATGTCCTTGGGATGTTCGAGGCGGTCGACCATGGTCTCCCACGCGACCAAGTTCTTCTTGCGCCGCTCGAGGTGGAGCATTTTGAGGATGGTCGTGTCGAGTCCTTGGTCGGCGTAATTCAGCGGGATCTTGTAGATCGAGTCGACGTCGAGGGCCGTGATGACCGCGCCGACCGGGACGTTGGTGAACAGCGCGATCTTGGTCTTGATGTCGGCCGAAAGCTCGCGGCAGGTGCGGCAGAGGAGGATGTCGGGCTGGATGCCGATCGCCCGCAGCTCCTTGACGCTGTGCTGCGTCGGCTTGGTCTTGAGCTCGCCCGAAACGCCGACGTAGGGCACGAGCGTCAGGTGGATGAACAGGGTCTTGTCCGCGCCGAGCTCGAGCCGCATCTGGCGCGTCGCTTCGAGAAAGGGCAGGCTTTCGATGTCGCCGACGGTCCCACCTATCTCGCAGATAACAATATCGTTACCTGCCGATACCTGCTCGATGGCGGACTTGATCATGTCGGTGACATGGGGGATCACCTGGACCGTCTTGCCGAGGTACTCGCCCTTGCGCTCCTTGCGGATGATGGTCTCGTAGATCTTGCCGGCGGTCCAATTGTGCGACTTGGTCGTCTTCGTCGAAGTGAAGCGTTCGTAGTGGCCGAGGTCGAGGTCCGTCTCCGCGCCGTCGTCGGTGACGTAGACTTCGCCGTGCTGGAACGGGCTCATCGTGCCCGGGTCCACGTTGAGGTATGGATCGAGTTTCTGGATCGTGATGCGATAGCCGTGGCTTTCGAGGAGCCGGCCGATCGAAGCGGCGGCAATGCCCTTGCCCAGCCCGGATATGACACCGCCCGTAACGAAGATGTACTTGGTCATGTGCGCGCGTCCCTTATATGATCCCGATTATATCCGTAGAACCGGCTGCACTCAAGCGCCAAGAGAGCGCGGAAGACGCGCCTCGTCGGACCCGCGCTCGGACTCAGGCCTGTTCCCCGGCCGTCGGCGCGGTGGTCGGCCGCGACGTTCCCTTGGTCTGGCACGTGGCTTCGAGGTAGGCCCCTTCCTCGACAATGAGCGTCGGCGCGAGGATCGTGCCGAACACGCGGCCCTTGTCATGGACCTCGACCCGGTCGGTCGCCTGGAGCGTGCCCTTGATCTCGCCGTTGATGACGAGCTGCCCGACCTTGACGTCGGCTTCGACCTTGCCCCGCTCGCCGATGACGAGGAGCGAGTCGGAGGTGATCGTCCCCTTGAAGGTCCCTTCGATCCGGAACGAGCCCTTGAAGGTCAGGTCGCCCTTGAATTCCGACTCCATGTCGATCAGGCCGGCCAGCTTGGTCTCGTTCAAATCCCGAGGTCTGTCTTTCATGCGCTTGCTCCTTTGATGCGGTCATAGATTCGATTGAGGTCATCGAGGGAAAAATAATAGATCTTCAGGACGCCCTTGTTCCGGCTGCCGGCCACCAGGACCTTGGTTCCCAGGAGCTTCAGCATCTCCTCCTGGAGGGCATGGAGGTCCGGGTCGGCCAGGCTCCTCTGGGCGTGGGGCGCTTTCTTCTTCTTGAGCCGGTTGACCAGGGCCTCCGTGTTCCGGACGGACAGCCCCCGATCGATGACCTGGCGGCAGCAGTAGAGCTGCGTCGCTGTATCCTCAAGGGCCAGCATGGCCCGGGCGTGGCCCATGGAGATGGCCCCGTCCGCCAGGAAATCCTGGATCTCCTGCGGCAGCTTGAGCAGCCGGATATAGTTCGTGACCGAGGTCCTGTCCTTGCCGACCTTGTCGGCGAGCTCAGCCTGGGCGTAGCCGAGCTCGTCGATCAGCCGTTGATAGGCCCGGGCGATCTCCAGCGCATTGAGCTCCTCGCGATGGATGTTCTCGATGAGCGAGACCTCGAGCTGCTTGTCCTTGGGGATGTTGCGGATGAGGACCGGGAGCTTGCGCAGGCCGGCCTTCTGGGCCGCACGCCACCGCCTCTCCCCAACGATGATCTTGTAGTGATCTTCTTCAGGGACGACGATGACCGGCTGCACGATGCCCGTCTCCTTGATCGACAGGGCCAATTCCTCGATCGTTTGGTCGTCGAACTTCACCCGCGGTTGAAGAGGGTTCGGCCTGACGTCTTCGAGATCGATCTCGGCGAACCTCTCGTCCTTGAGAATGCTGAATTCATCGGGGATGAACGCCCCCAAACCCTTTCCCAGGGCTTTCTTGTTCATCGGCGCATGATCTCCTCGGCCAGGCTGATATAGGCCTCGGCTCCCTTGGATTTGATATCGTAGAGGACAATGGGCTTGCCGAAGCTCGGCGCTTCGGCCAGGCGGACGCTGCGGGGAACGATGGTCTCGAACAGGATATGCTTGAGGGATTTGCGGATCTCGTCGGCGACCTGCTTGGACAGATTGGTCCGCTCGTCGTACATGGTCAGGAGGAGGCCCTCGACGGCCAGCCGCGGATTGAAATAGGTCCGGACAGTCTCGAGCGTCTGAAAGAGATCGGGAATGCCTTCCATGCAGAAAAATTCCGTCTGGACCGGAATAATGAGCGAATCGGCCGCGGCCAGGGCGTTGATGGTCAGAAATCCCAGGGACGGCGGGCAGTCGATGATCATGTAATTGAAGAACCGGCGCGCGGCATCCAGGACCGGAGCAAGGCGCTTCTCCCGGTGATCGGTCTGATAGAGCTCGGCTTCGATCCCCGCGAGCTCGGGAGAACAGGGACAAATATAGAAGTTCTCGAGCACGGCTCCCTCGATGCAGTCCATGAGCTCCCGGCCGTTCATCATGGCCTGATAGATCCCCTTGCCGTTTTCTTTGCGCTTGCCCAGACCCAGGGTCGACATGCCCTGAGGATCGAGGTCGATAAGCAGCGTGCGGCGGCTTCTGAGGGCCAGGCAGGCGGCGAGGTTGATAGCGGTGGTTGTTTTGCCGACGCCGCCCTTCTGGTTCGCCACGGCCATGATCTTATTCATCGACGGGCCCTGTTCCACGTGAAACTGTAGGTTTATGGCCTTTTTTCTTGGCCTGGATCTCCAGATGAAGCGCGAGATTCTGGAGGGCGGCCGGGGTCAAGCCGCGGAGCTTTCCGGCCTCTCCCAGGGTTTCTGGCTTCACCTTCTCCAACCTCTCGACGGCCTCTCTGGTCAGCCCTGCGACCTTTCGGTAGTCCAGGTCCCCAGGGATCCGCATGGCATCGGATCTCGAGGCTTTGGCGATCTCGCGCTGCTGCTTCCTGATGTAGCCTTCATATTTCGCTTCCGACTCGATAAATTTTGTTTCTTCATCGCTCAAGTTTTCCGGAAGCTGCCCGCATTTTAGCACATCTTTGAGTCCGATTTCAGGTTTCTTTAGATATTCAAGCATGGTAAGGCGTCGGCCGGCGTCGTCTTTTAGGGTGTTTTTGCGCAGGAAGGCTGTCGCCCGCCCGATCCGGGCCATTTTCGACTGATAGAGTTCCCATGTCTCGTCATCGATAAGCCTCAGCTCCCGGCCGTAGCCCATGAGCCGCCGGTCGGCGTTGTCGATCCTGAGCAGCAGCCGGTGCTCGGCCCTCGAGGTAAAGAGCCTGTAGGGCTCGTCGACGCCTGTCGAGACGAGGTCGTCGATGAGGACGCCGATATAGGCCTCGTCGCGCCCCAGAACGAACGGCGGGTTCCCCCTCAGGCCGAGGACGGCGTTGATGCCGGCCATGAGCCCCTGGGCGGCGGCTTCTTCATAGCCTGACGTGCCGTTGATCTGACCGGCCAGGTAAAGGCGTCCGATCTTTCGCGTTTCGAGTGTCGGCCAAAGCTCGGTAGGGGAAACGGCGTCGTACTCGATGCCGTAGGCGGGGCGGAGGATCTTGGCCCGGTCGAGCCCCGGGATCGTCGAGAGGATCTCCCTTTGGACCTCATACGGGAGGCTCGATGACAGCCCGTTGACATAGGTCTCGGTCGTTTCGAGCCCTTCCGGCTCCAGAAAGAACTGGTGGCGGGCCCGCTGCGGGAACTTGACCACCTTGTCCTCGATGGACGGGCAATAGCGGGGCCCGATGCCCTTGATCTTCCCTCCATAGAGGGGCGACTTGTCGAGATTGCGGCGGACGACCTCGTGGGTGGCCGCGTTCGTATAGCCGAGATGGCAAAGGATCTTGTTCTCGAGCCGGGCCCTGGTCCGATAGGAGAACGGGACGGGGACCTCGTCCCCGGCCTGGGGGGCGAAACCGGACCAATCGATGGTGTCCCTGTCCAAGCGCATGGGCGTCCCGGTCTTAAGACGGATCATTCTCAGGTCGAGGGTCTTGAGCTGTTCCGCAAGGTGGACGGACGGGGGCTCGTTGGCCCGGCCGGCTGCGTAGCTTTCGAGGCCGATATGGATCAGGCCGTTAAGGAAGGTCCCGGGGGTCAGGATGACCGCCGACCCGAGGATGGTCGTGCCGTCGAGCGTTCGAACGCCCTTGGCCCTGCCCTTGGAAACGAGCACTTCGGCGACGATGCCCTGAAAGACGGTCAGGTTCGGCATCCTCTCCAGGCGCCGCTTCATGGCCAGGCGATAGGCCGCCTTGTCGCACTGGGCCCGCGGCCCCTGGACAGCCCCGCCCCGGCTCCGGTTGAGCAGCCGGAATTGCAGGCCTGTTTCGTCCGCCAGAAGACCCATCAAGCCGCCGAGGGCGTCGATCTCTCGGACCAGATGACCTTTGGCCAGGCCGCCGATGGCCGGGTTGCAGGACATCTGGGCGATCGTATCGAGATGAATGGTCAGGAGGCAGGTCTTGAGTCCCATGGCGCTGGCGGCCGCCGCGGCCTCGCAGCCGGCATGCCCGGCCCCGACCACGATGACCTCGAAATCGCTGGCTCGACCCATGGAGGACGCCTATTTCCCGACGCAGAAGCGGCTGAAGATCTCGCGGAGGACCTCTTCGGTCCGGACTTCGCCTGTCAACTCGCCGATGTGACCGATGGCCGCCCTGATCTCCTCGGCGCAGATTTCCTGGGAATGGCCGTCGGCAAGGAGGGCGTGGGCCCGGCCGAGGGCGCCCGAAAGGCTCTCGAGAAGGTCCTTTTGGCGGGCATGGAGGATCATTTCTTCTTCGCGACCGGTATTGGGCGCAAAGAACTCGCCGATCCGGCGGCGCAAGTTGTCGACGTTCCGCCCCTTCAGCGCGGAGATCTCGACGACCGGCGTCTTCCCGGCCAGGTCCCCGAGGGCCCGGGCCCCGAGCTTTTGGGGAAGATCGGCCTTGTTCAGAACGATCAGGGCCTTTTTCGATCGGTACTTCCGGATGAGGCGGACGTCCTCGTCGGTCCCTGGCCGCGATCCGTCCAGGACGATGAGGAGCCCATCGGCGTCCTTGGCGATCTTCTGGCCCTTGGCGATCCCCGTCTTTTCCACCGGGTGAGAGGCGCGGCCCAGTCCGGCCATGTCGACGATATGGAAGACGATGCCCCCGAGGACGAGTTCTTCCCGTAAAAAGTCCCTTGTCGTGCCGGGAAAAGGAGTGACTATGGCCCGGTCCTCCTCGAGGAGAGCGTTGAACAGGGTCGATTTGCCGACGTTGGTCTTCCCGACAATGGCCAGGGTCACGCCTTCGGCCAGAGCCCGGCCCGCGTCATAGCTGGCCACTAGCCGATCGACATCGGCTTTGAGGAGAGCCAAGGCTTTCAGGTCGGCCGCCGGGCTCGTTCGAAGCCCCTCTTCGGGGAATTCGAGGGCCGCCTCGACGCGGGAAAGAAGAGAGACGAGCTTCGTCCGAAGCTTCATGACCTTCCGGGACAGGCTGCCGCCGAGCTGCCGGGCCGAGATCTTGGCCTGCGTCAGGGAGAGCGCGCGGATCAGGTCGTTGACCGCCTCGGCCTGAAGGATGTCAAGCCGGCCATTGAGGTAAGCCCGCAGGGTGAATTCCCCCGCCCTGGCCGGCCTGGCGCCAACCTTGGTCCCCATCCGGAGGATGCACTCCAGAACGGCCGGGCTGCCGTGGGCGCTCAGCTCGACGACATCCTCCCGCGTGTAGGACCTCGGTCCCTTGAAATAGGTGAGGAAAGCCTCGTCCAGGGCGCGGCCGCCCTCCGGATCGCGGACGGAGCCGAAGACGAGCTGTCTTTCCGGGAACGGGCGCTTTGTCTTGGCCTTGGGCTCGAAGATCCGCCCGGCCACCTCGAGCGCTTTCGGCCCGCTGATCCGGACGATGCCCAGCCCGCCGAAGCCCGGCGGCGTGGCGATGGCGATGATGGTGTCTTCGAGCACGCGCGGATCCTGTCCGATTTCCCCATTCTAGGTGACCCGCATCTTGAAGACAAGTGCTCACTCATCGCCACCTGTGACGGATGCCCCCACGGCACTTCTTCCGGCAATTCGTGATTTGGCGCGCCTTGACGTCGTTCAGCAATTAAGGCGAGGCGAAGAGGACGGTCGAGCCCGATTTGGAAAATTCTAGCCGGGGCGCGTGACGGACGAGGGCAGTTTCAGGGGAAACCGGCAAAACGTGTTTGAGCGAGGCGTAGCGCACGCCGAGCGAGTTGTTTTGACGCCGAGTCCGGCGCACGATCCGGCGTCTTTAGAATTTTCCCATGAGGACGAGGCCGCCCTCTGAACCGAACTAGCGGGGGGCCTTGAAGATCTTGACCTTCTTGAGGAAGCCCTCGCCGAGGCTCTCGCTCGTGACCCCGGGGGTCTCGTTGGCGACGATGTGGATGATGCGCCGCTCGTACGGGTTCATCAGGTCGAGGATCTCCTCGCGCCCGGAATCGGACACCTGCCGGGCCACGCGCTGGGCGTATTCCCTGAGCTTCTTTTCTTTGCGCTTGCGGTAGAATTCGCAGTCCACCTGGACCTTGACCGGCGAGATCTTGTTCAAGACATGCTGGATGGCCAAGAGCAGCGAGCCGTCGTTGCGCAGCAGCATGGTCTTGTCGGGGCCGTCGAAGATGACGAAGATGATGTCGGCGCGCTTCTTGACCTGATAGGTCAGCTCGAGCGGGAAGACCTCGACGAGCTGGGCCAGAAAGCGCTCGGCGGCGTTGTCGGCGGCCTCGTCCTTGGGCCAGGCCCGGATGACGATCTCCTTGCTCTTCAGGCCGAAGAGACGCGTCTTCTCGGTGACGATCTCGTAGTTGAACTTCTCGCGCGGCAGCTTCAGCCGGTGCTCGGCCAGGCTGACGGCTTCCTCGAGGTTTTGGCCTTTATATTCGGGCCGCTCCTCGACCGGCTGGCCGCTGGGCGGTCCGGACGGCTGTCCGTTATGCGGCGTGGCCGGCGCCTCGCCGGGTTCGCCGGTCCCGATCTTGGTCCCGTTCTCGTTATCCATGATCATCTCGCTTTGGACGGTTTGGCCGCCCTGGCTGCCTTGGCCTTTTCCATCATGCGGTTGATGATCGCCTGCTGGCCGATCTGGAGCACGTTCGTGGTCAGCCAGTAGAGGACCAGGCCGCTCTGGGCCCAGAGGAAGAAGCCCGTCATGATGACGGGCATGAGCAGCATCATCTTGGCTTGGGTGGAATCCACGGAAGTCGGGGTCATCTTTTGCGATACGAATTGCGTTCCGCCCATCAGGATGGGCAGGATGTAGGTCTTGTCCCGAACGGATAAGTCATTGATCCAAAAAGGAATAAACGGGCTGTTGCGGAATTCGATGGCGGTCGAGAGCATCTGGTAGACGGCCACGAACACCGGCAGCTGGATGAGCATCGGCAGGCAGCCGCCGGCCGGGTTGATGCCGTGCTCCTTGTAGAGCTTCATCGTCTCTTCGTTCATCTGCCGGCGCTGCTCGATGTCGGTCTTGGACTTCTTGTACTTGGCCTGGAGCGCTTTGATCTTCGGCTGGATCTCGGCCATCCTGGCCATGGACTTCGTGGAGCTGTAGGTCAGCGGGAAGAACAGGATCTTGATCACGATGGTCAGGAGGATGACGGCCAGGCCCCAGTTCGGGATGATCTTATAGAAGAACCTGACGCCGACCAGCATGAGCTCGGCGATCGGCTTGAGATTGATGCCCAGGAAATTGCTGTACCGGATGACCGCCTTGGTGTTGTGGCCGAAGGCGATGAGGGTGCTCGATTCCTTCGGCCCGATGTATCCCAGGATCTTCGTTACGGGAGACGCGGCCGACGACGCCTCGAAGGACAGATAATAGCCTGTCTTCTCGCCCCGCTCGTCCTTGATGAACGCGGCCTGCGACATCCGGTCGGGGACGACGAACAGGGCCGTGAAATAATGATCCTCGTAGGCCGCCCAGTTGACGGAGCTCGGAGCGGCGAACTCGGGCCTATAGCCCTTCTCGGGATGACGCAGGGCCTTCCCGTTCGCGTATAGGACCGCGCCGGAGACGGTCGAGCCGCCCATCGTGGATTCCCTGAGCTTCTTTTCCTTCTCGGACAGGCGGCCCAGGCCCGGGCCCCAACGGAGGGAGGACGGGATGACGACACCGTCCTTCCAGACCCGGATCTCGATGTCGATCGGATAGACGCCGTTCTTGAATCGCAGGATCTTCTCGGCCCTGACAGAAGTTCCGTCGAAATAAGAGAAGCGCAGCTCGGCCGTTCCGTCCTTGGGGATCACGATCTCGCCGTTGACGGCCGCGGGATCGCTCGTCCAGACGTAGTTCTGGCCGTTCACGCGGTCTTCGACGCCCTTGTCCTCGAGACGGACGGAGAACGGAAAGAGAAAGCCGTTCTGGCCGGCCTCGGCCGGGACGAGGTCGAGGTCCTTCTTCTGGCTGTCCTTGTATTTGGCCAGCACCCAGCTCGTCAGCACACCGCCTTGGTTGGTCCATTCGGCCGTGTAAAGGTCCGTCTTGATCCTGATCGTATCTTTCTCTTTGGCCTCGATGGGCTTCGAGGCGGCTGCGGCGGGCGGCGCGACGGAAGGGGCGGGGACGCTTTTTTGGGGCTCAGGGACGGCGCCGGCCGGCGCGGCCTGGACCGCGGGCTGAGCAGCGCTCGGGGCCGGCTGGGGCGGCACCAGCTTCTGGGGTTTGATGAAAATGCGCTGGAAAGCGATCAGGACCAGGATCGACAGGATGATGGCCAGGACGAGTCGTTTTTCCATTTGTCTCACTCTCAGGGGACCGGATCGACCCCGCCCGCGTGGAAAGGATGGCACCGGAGAAGCCTGCGCGCTCCAAGATAGGACCCTTTGAGGACGCCGTACCTGGTGATCGCCTCATGAGTGTAGGCGGAACAGGTCGGATGATACCGGCAGGCCCTCCCCAGAAGCGGGGAGAGCGTGAGCTGGTACAGTCTGATCAGCGCCAACGCGACGGCTTTCACGATGATATCCGTTTTCGCAGTATCGTTGTCAATGACGAGATATAAGCCTCCCGGAGCTCGGGCCAAGGCGCCGCCCCCGACTCCGGCCGGGTTATAACGACGAGGTCGAAGGGCTCTCGCAAGAGGTCCTTGTTCCTCCGGAAAAGCTCCCGGAATCTCCTCTTGACCCGGTTCCGGACCACGGCCGGGCCGACCTTCCGGCTCGCCACAACCGCCAATCGGGAATGGTCTAGTCCATTCCTCCTGAAGACCAGGGTGAAGAAGCGTCCCCTGAGGCGGCTGCCATCCCGATAGAGCGTCGCGAAATCGCTTTTCTTGCGGATTCTCTCGAGAGGCGTCAGACGCTCATTCATCCGAGAGAAACGCGCTTCCGTCCCTTGCGCCTTCTGCTCTTGATGACTTCCTGGCCGCCCTTGGTCTTCATGCGGACCCGGAAACCATGGGTTTTCTTGCGTCTTCGGTTGTTCGGCTGAAACGTTCTCTTCATGATGGGTCAACACCTATTGAGGGGGTATGTTACCCGAACCCCCGGGGCCTGTCAAGGATGTCTCTCCAGGGGGGCGCGTTGACCCACCCCCCGTTTTCAGGTATAATGCATTGAGATGAAGTCTTTGAAAATCGGCGACAAGGTCATCTACCCGAATCAGGGCCTTGGGGTCGTCGAGGCCATCCACGAGGAGGCCTACAACGGGGAGCGCTTCACGGTCTTCAACCTGAGGATCATCTCCAACAACACCCTGGTCACCCTGCCCAGCTCGACGGCCCTCGAGCTCGGCATCCGCCGCCCGATGACGGAGGAATCGATCAGGAAGCTCTTCCTGTTCATGGCGGACGGCGATGTCGACGTCACGGCGGACTGGAAGGGGCGGTACAAGGAACACCTCAACCTGATGAAGTCGGGAACGCTCTTCGACATGGCCACCGTCCTGAAGAGCCTTTATTTTCTGAGCCTCCAGAAGCCCCTCTCGTTCCGGGAGAAGAAGATGATGGAGAAGGCCAAGGAGCTCATCATCTCGGAGATCTCCGAAGCCGTGGCCCTGAGCCCGGAAAAGATCGAAGAGAAGCTCCTGAGCACCCTGGCCCGCTCTTTCAAAACCGCCAAGACCCGCATCGCCGCCTGAACGGACGCCCATGCTCCTGCCGGGGATCCTCCTGTTCGTCCTATGCCTCGTTCTGAGCGCCTTTTTCTCCTCGTCCGAGACGGCCTTCATCGCCGTCAGCCCCTACTCCCTCGAGGCCCAGGAGCGGACGGGATCCCGGCGGGCCGCCCTGGCCCGGAGGATCAAGGCCCGGACGAACGAGCTCCTGGCCACCATCCTGATCGGCAATACGCTCGTCAACTCGGCCGCCGCCTCCATCGCGACGTCCCTGTTCGTCAGCGTCCTGCCCGCCTCACGGCGCGGCGGCGCCGTCCTTTACGCGACCGCGGCCACGACGCTGCTCCTCCTCGTCTTCAGCGAGATCAACCCCAAGTCCTTCGCCGCTCACAACGCCCTGCGGACCTCGACCCTGTTCGCCTACCCGGTCCGGGCCGCGATGTTCGTGCTGGCCCCCGTGACCAAGCTCTTCAGCGCCATGACGGGCTGGCTGGTCCCCTCATCCAGGTCGGGACTGGGCGGCCTCCGGGCGCTCAATGAGGAAGAAGCCCGCATCGCTTTGCCTGCCGGGGCCCGGGGGCTGTCCTCGCTCCGGCGGCGCATCGTCTCCGGGGCCCTCGAGATCGGGTCGCGGCCGGTCCGGGCCATCATGGTCCCCCGTCCCGAGATCAAGGCCATCGAGATCGAGTCCCGGCCGGAGGACGTCCTGGCCGTGATCCGCACCGCCGGCTACTCCCGTTATCCCGTCTATCGGACCCGCCTCGACAGCGTGGAAGGCATCATCCATGCCAAGGACGTCATCGGCTTTCTTATTGATAAAAAAGAATTTGTCGTCAAGGACATCATGCGCAAGCCGATCTTCGTGCCCGAATCGGCCTCCCTCGAGAAGGTCCTCCGCCAGATGCAGGAAAAGGCCGTCCACATGGCGCTCGTCGTCGATGAGTACGGCAACGTCGACGGCCTGGTGACGCTCGAGGACATCATCGAGGAGATCGTCGGCGAGATCCAGGACGAGCACGATGACCAGGCCGGGTCCTGGTGCACGCCGCTCGAAGGCGGGCGTTACCGCGTCGCCGGCGAGGCGCCGGTCAAGGACGTCAACGCCCTTCTCGGCCTGGACATCCCGGAAAAGAAGCACTACACGACCCTGGCCGGGTTCTTTCTGTCCCAGTGCGGCCGTCTGCCGCACGAAAAGGACTCGATCGAGTTTGGCGGCCATCGCTTGACGGTCGAGCGGATGAACAAGCGACGCATCGCCCTGGTCGAGATCGCCCCGGCCCCGGCCGCGGAGAGGGACGCGTCATGAAGACGGTCGCCGTCAACAAGACCGTCACGCACGATTACATCATCCTGGAGACGTTCGAGGCGGGCCTGGCCCTGGTCGGCAGCGAGGTCAAGTCCGTGCGGGCCGGGCGGATCAGCCTCAAGGAGTGCTACGCCGAGGTCCGGGGCGGCGAGGTCTTCCTGGTCAAGTGCCACATCAGCCCCTATGAGCCGGCCAACATCTTCAACCACGATCCCCTGCGGGACCGCCGGCTCCTGCTCCACGGGCGCGAGATCAAGCGCCTGACGGGAAAGACCCAGGAGCGGGGGCTGACCGTCGTCCCGACACGCGTCTACGTCGGCGACAAGGGCAAGATCAAGATCGAGATCGCCCTGGCCCGGGGCAAGCGGGAACACGAGAAACGCGAGGCCATCAAGAAGCGGGACACGGACCGGGAGATCCGGGCCGCGCTCAAGAACCGGTCGCGCTGAAGGCCGCGGCCAGCCGGAGCGCCGCCTCCATGCTGCGAGGATCGGCCACACCCCTCCCGGCGATATCCAGGGCCGTGCCGTGGTCGGGCGAGGTCCGGACGAAGGGCAACCCCAGGGTCGCGTTGACGCCGGTGGTGAAGGCTGCCAGCTTGAAGGGGATAAGCCCCTGGTCGTGGTACAGGGCTACGACGATCTCGTCGGGTTTACCGAGGGCCTGGAGGAACAGGGTGTCGGGAGGGAAGGGGCCGGCGACGGGAAGTCCCTCGGCGGCGGCCCGGTCCAGGGCCGGGCGGATCTCGTCGACCTCCTCACGGCCCATTTGACCGTCCTCGCCGGCGTGAGGGTTCAGGCCGGCGACCAGCAGCCGGAAGGGGCCGCCCGGAACGCGGGCCAGGCCGCGGTGGAGGGAGCGAAGGAAATCCAGCAGAGCATCGCGCCGGACGCCTTCGACGGCTTCGCGCAAGGAGACGTGATGGCTGAGGAGCGCGACTTTGAGCCGCTCGGACCAGAAGGTCATCACGGCCCCCGGATAGAGGCGGCTCAGGTATTCCGTGTGGCCGCGGAACGGGTGCCCGGCCAGGGCCCAGGCCGTTTTCGAAACGGGCGCCGTGACCAAAGCCGCCAGCCGGCCCGACCGGGCCTGCTCGACGGCCGCCTCGAAGGCCCGGAAGGACGCCTCGCCGTTCGCGGCCGTCACCTCTCCCAGGGCGGCCTGGGCCTCCGGCGCCGGGACGTCGGCCAGGAAGACGCCGGGCTCGGCGGGACCGTCCGCGGCCCAGGCCCTGGCCTGGATCCGGAGTCCCAGCCGCTTTTCCTCCGCCTCGAGGATCCGGCCGTCCGCGAAGATGACGTAGGTCGCTTGGGGAAGCCGGCCCGCGCGGGCCAGCGTCTTGACGACGACTTCGGGGCCGATGCCGCCCGGATCGCCGGAGGTCACCCCGATCGTGGGGACGGTCATTTCCGGCCCGGCGCGGATCCCTCGGGTTCCGAATTTTCGCCGACTTTATAGATGCAGCGGATGCTCGACTTGTAGATGAGCAGGTTCGGGGCGCCGTCGCGGTTGAGCTTGATGCAGTTGCGGTCGTACCACTCGACGTAGCCCTCGACGATCTGGCCGTCCGTATAGACGACGGCCATGGGCGTCTTCTTGTTCATCTGCTTGAGATAGTAATAGCTCTCGGCGAACGTGTCGGTCGGGGGATGCATGCGCTTGTGCGGGGCGTCCTTGCTTTCCCCGCGCTCCCGATCATGGTCCCGTTCCCGCTCCCGCTCTTTCTCCTGGCTCATGCGTTCCTTGATCTCGGTGAGGTTGGGGCGGATCAGTTTTCTGTTCATCGAGTATTCTCCAACAGCTGGGTTGGAATGGGGTCGATGACCCTTTGAACCGAGGATAGCACAGAGCCCGGCCGAATGCAAGTAACCTCTTTGGAGTCAATAGGAAAAAACAAAAAAACCCGCCCGGAAGCGCCCTTGGCGGGTGCCTCCGGACGGGGCGGTGAGGCGGGGGATGCGGTCCCTATTTCGAGCCGGAGACGTAGTCCGAGAGCTTGATGTTCATGGTCGACAGGTTCGTCCCCTGCGACCGCTCCAGGGCGGCGACGGAGACGTTGTAGGACACGATGGCGTTGAGCTCGGAGATCCGGGCCGTGGCCAGGTCCCGCTGATAGGACAGGACCAAGTAGTTCGTGCTCATGCCGACCCGGAGCTTCTCTTCCTCGGCGGCGAGCTTCTGCTCCGCCAGCTCCCGGGCCTTGGTGTAAGCGACGATCCGCTTGTAGTTCGATTCGACGGCCCGGACGTTGTTCTTGACCTCGACGTAGATCTGGTCTTTCTGGTTCTCGAGATCGAGCATGTCCTGGCGCAGGTTCAACTTGGCCTGGGCCAGGGAGGCTCGGGAAAAGACGTTGGCCAGAGGGAGGCTCAGCGTCAGCCCCAGGTTCCAGTTGGGATATTGGAACTTGGCCGTTTGCTTGAGGGCCCCGCCGATGCCGCCGGGGATGGTCCCGATGAGCGTACCGAAGATCGGGTCGTTGTCCGAGTAGATCAGCCGCGTCCCATCGATGCCCGGACTGGAGAAGGAGGCCGCGAGGTTGAGGTCCGGCAGGACCTGGTTCCTGGCATAGTTCAGGTTCAGATGGTCGGTGCTGAGCCCGAGCTGGGAGATCTTCAGCTCCGACCGGTTCTGGATGGCGGCGGCGACGGCTTCCTCCAGGTTGACCTCGCGCAGCGTGTAGCTCGGCTTGTCCTTGGGCACGAGCGCGGTGACCGTCTTGTCCTCCTCCCCGGTGATGTTAAGGAGGAGCTTGAGCTGATCCTCGTTGCTCTTGATCTGGGTCTCGGCCTGGATGAGATCGGCCTCGCGGGTGGCCACCTCGGCCTGGGCGCTGAGGATCTCTATCGGCGCGAGCGTCCCGATCTCGACCGAACGCTGGTTCTTCTCGAGCAGGTCCTGGGCCAGCTTGAGGGATTGCTTGCGGACATCCAGGTTGGCGATGCTGTAGACCAGGTTCCAGTATGCGCTCTCGACGTTATAGACGGTCGTCATCAGCGTGCTTTTGAGGGTCTCCTCGGATACGCCGAGGTTGTTCGAGGCCACCAGGATGTCGCGGCGGGTCGTCTTGACGCCGAAGTTCCGGAGCAGGGGCTGGGTCAGGCTGAACGACAGGGTCGTGCCGTAGCGGGGATTGATCGTCTGGCCGGTCCGGTTGGTCGTCGTCCGGTAGCCGGTGAAGCCGAGGTTCAGCGTGCCGCCGGTAGGCAGGCTTTGGCGAGCCGTCAGGAAGCTGTAATTCTGGGTCTTGTCGATGAGGCTCGTGGCCGCGTCGAGGTAGGAGTACGACGCGTTCTGGGAGCTGATGGTCGAGGCGCTCATGCTCAGGGTCGGGAAGAACTTCTCCTGGGCCTGGTTGAGGGCCTCGGCCGAGAGCTGGGGCCCGAGGACCTGGATGGCCACGCCAAGGTTGTCCTTGAGGGCCCGGATGACGCAGTCCTCGAGCGACAGCGTCAGAGCTCCGGGCGGGGCCTGCTCGGGCTGGGCCGGCGGCTGCTGCTGGGCGGATCCTGGCACGGTCAAGGCAAGGGCCAAGGCGGCCAGCGGGAGGATGGCTTTCAATCTCATCTGAATCTCCTTATGTCTGGCCGGCGGCCCCGGAGGCGGGCCGCCGGGGGATCATTCGTATCTCAGGGCCTCGATCGGGTCGAGCCGGGAGGCCTTCCGGGCCGGGTAGAAACCGAAGAAGATGCCGATGGCCGCGGCGAAGAAGAAGGCCAGCATGACCGAATCAGCGGACACCACCGTCGTGATGGACGAGAACATCTTGATGTTGTGAAGGAGCTTGGAGGCCCCGACGCCGAAAGCGATGCCGATGAGCCCGCCCAGCAGGCTCAAGACGACGGCCTCCGTCAGGAACTGGAGGAGGATGTCCTTCTCGCGGGCCCCGATGGCCATGCGCAGGCCGATCTCGCGGATGCGCTCGGTCACCGAGACGAGCATGATGTTCATGATGCCGATGCCGCCGACGAGCAGCGAGATGCCGGCGATGCTGCCGAGCAGGACGGTCATCATCTGGGTCGATTGGGCGGCCGACTCGGCGATCTCGGACATGTTGCCGACCTGAAAGTCGTCCTCGGCCCCGGGGGCGATGCGATGCCGGACCCGGAGGAGCTCCTCGATCTGGCTCTGGGCCTCGGCCATCTTGTCGGACGAGACGGCCCGGACGTCGGCGGACTGGATGTAGTCGATGCCCTGGAGCCGGCGCATGGCCGTCGTGTAGGGGATGCAGATCTGGTCGTCCCGGCTGCCGAAGCCGGCCGATTCGCCCCGTTTCTTCAGGACGCCCAAGACCTTGAACGGGATCTTCTTGATGCGGACGACCTTGCCGATGGGGTCTTCGTCTTCGAACAGGTTCGTCTTGACGTCGGCGCCGAGGACGCAGACCTTGGCCGCGGACTTGACCAAGGCGTCGTCGAAGTAGGCGCCCGTCTCGACATCCCAGTTGCGGACCTCGGGGTAGTGGGCCCCGGTGCCGGCGATGGAGGTGTTCCAGTTCTTGTTGCTGTAGACCGCCTGGGCCCGGGCGCTGACCGAGGGCGAGACGAACATCACCGCCGGGCACTGCTCCGCGATGGCCAGGGCGTCGCCTTCCTTGAGTGTGGTCCGGCTGCCCCAGCCGCTGTTAACGCCCTTCTGGTTCGCGCTGCCGGGCCGGACGAAGAGGAGGTCCGTGCCCATGGAGGCGAACCGGGCCTCGATGCCGCGCTTGGCGCCCTCGCCGATGCTGGTCATGGCGATCACGGCGCCGACGCCGATGATGATCCCCAGGCCGGTCAGGAAGGACCGCATCTTGTTGCGGCCCAGAGCGCGGAGGGCTATTCGCAACGTTCGTGTCGCGTGTCGGATCGTTCGTTTGATCATGATGAATGCTCCTTCGCGGATCGCCTTTCGATCAGGAGTGTTCCTCCCTGATGATGAGGCCGTCCTTGAGATAGATCCGCTTGCCGGCCCAGGCCGCGATGTCGGGCTCATGGGTGACCATGACCATGGTGATGCCCTTGTCCTCGTTCAGGGACTTGAAGATGTTCATGACTTCCGAGGACGTCTTGCTGTCCAGGTTGCCGGTCGGCTCGTCGGCCAGGATCAGGGTCGGGTTGTTGAGCAGGGCCCGGGCGATGGCCACCCGTTGCTGCTCGCCGCCCGACAGCTGGTTGGTCTTGTGGTGGGCCCGGTCGCTGAGGCCGACGGCGGCCAGGGAGGCCATGGCCCGTTCGGTCGTATCCCGGCCGTTCGTGGGCGAGTAGAGGAGCGGCAGCTCGGTGTTCTCGAGCGCCGTCGTCCGGGGCAGGAGGTTGAAGCTCTGGAAGACGAACCCGATCTTCTGGTTCCGGATGCGGGCCAGCTTGTTCTTGTCGAACGTGGAAACCTCCTCGCCGTCCAGGATGTAATCGCCGGCCGTCGGCCGGTCGAGGCAGCCGAGGATGTTCATCAGGGTCGACTTGCCCGAGCCCGACGGCCCCATGATGGCCAGGAAGTCGCCTTGCTGAATCGTATAAGACACGCCGCGCAGGGCCCGGACCTCGGTCTCCCCGACGTGGTACGTTTTGACCAGATCTCGCAGCTCGATGATATTTCCGGGCATCTTATTTATCCTTGTGATCCTAATGGTCCGGCCGTCCCGGCTTAGCGCCGTCCCGCCGGAGCCGGCGGCGGGCCGCCCATGAACATCATGCCGCCCATGTTCTGGTTCCGGTTGGCGGCCTGCGCCGTCGAGGATTGGGTCCCGACGAGGATGGCGTCGCCTTCCTTGAGCTCGCTGCGGACGATCTCCGTGTACGACGTGTCCGAGACGCCGGTCCGGAGGAAGGTCATGTGCAGCTTGCCGTCCTTGTCCTGGTAGAACACCCGCGGGATCTGGCGGGTCTGGCCGCCCTGGCCGCCGCCCTGCCCGCCCTGGCGGTTGAATTGCCGCTGCCCGCCCTGGCCCTCGGGCCGGGGTCCGCCTGGCTGCGTTCCGCCGCCCTGACCGGGCTGCCCGCCCTGGGCCTGCCGCTGGGCCATCATCCGGTCCATCATCTCCTTCTGCATGGCCTGCAGCTGTTCGGCGCTCAGGTCGGGCGTGAAGCGCAGGGCCGCGTTGGAGACGCGCAGAACGTTCTTGGCTTCGCCCACGATCATGGACACGGTCGCCGTCATGCCGGGCAGGAGCTTTTTCTCGGGGTTCTCGACATTGACGATCGTCGTATAGGTGACGACGTTCTGGGTCGTGGTCGGCGAGACCCGGACCTGCTTGACGAAGCCGTTGAAGGCCTCGTTCGGGTAGGCCTCGACCGTGAAGCGGACCTTCTGGCCTTCCTTGACCTTGCCGATGTCGGATTCGTCGACGTCGCACTCGACCTGCATCTTGGTCAGGTCGGTGGCCACCTGGAACAGGACAGGCACGTTGAAGCCCGACTGGAGCGTCTGGCCCATGCTGACCTTGCGGGTGATGACGACGCCGTCGACAGGCGACCGGATGATCGCGTAGCTCAGGTCGACCTTGCTCTGATCGAGGGAGCTCTTGGCCTGGCTCAGGCCGGCCTGGGCCGATACGAGGGAGCTCTTGGCGTTGAGATAGTTGGCTTCGGCCTGTCCATCTCCTCGGCCGAGAGGAGGTTCTTGGCGAACAGGGCCTTGGCCCGGTCATAGGCCTTCGAGGACGTCTGCAGGGTGACCTTGGCCTGCTCGAGCGAGGCGGCGCGGGTTTGGTAGCTGGCCTCGTTCTGCTGGATCTTCATCTGCAGCTGCTCTTGGTCGAGCTCGGCCACGACGTCGCCCGCCTTGACCGGCGAGTTGTAGTCGGCGTTGAGCTTGGTGATCTTGCCCGACACCTGCGCGCCGATGTCGATCGTCTCGATCGGGTTCAGGGTCCCCGAGGTCACGACCAGGGCTTCGATGTCGCCGCGGCCGAGCGTCTCGGTCCTGTACTTGGGGTCGTTGCTCT
Organism: Candidatus Aminicenantota bacterium; assembly: GCA_963807525.1. Lineage (GTDB taxonomy): Bacteria > Acidobacteriota > Aminicenantia > Aminicenantales > Saccharicenantaceae > RBG-16-66-30. The sequence goes on from CAWECI010000009.1 coordinate 128,503, forward strand.
TCCCGGTCTTGAGAACGGTCAGTCCCAGGATCGCCCCGGTCACCACGACCAAGGCTGCGATGATCCAAATGACTTTCTTCTTCATCTCGATTCTCCTTTATCGTTGACGGTCGGGGGAGGGCTGGGGAGCATCATCCCGCCGGCCGCGCGAGGGATTTCGGTCGGATTCTTTCTTCCGCCACTCTTCGAAGCGGCGGATCATCTCGTCGTTCTTCTGCCGCTGTTCGGGCGTCAGGACCGCGTCGATCTCGGCCTTGAGCTGTTTGCGGAGATCGCCCAGCTTGGTGTGGCTGTCGGCCCGAAAGGCCTTCATCCGCTCGTCGTTCTGCTTGAAGATCTCGTGGATCTTGTCCTGCTGCTCCTGGGTCAGGCCGAGCATCTTGGCCCAGTCCTCGGGGGACGGCATGGGCGACCGCGAAGCCGCGGCCCGCCGGTCGGCCCGGTGCACGATGTACCGCTCTCCGAGGACGCCGCCGGCGACGCCCAGCCCGAATACGACGAGGAGCGTCAGGGCGATCAGGATCTTGTATTTCGTCTTCATGGCGTCGGTCTCCTCAGGGGCGTCTTGTCGTCCAGGGACGCGAACATGAGCATCATGGTCCGCGTCTCCGGCTTGTCGGCCTGGAACAGGGCCGCGGTCTCTGAATTCGGATCCCGGTTCTCGAGGAGCAGGGCCTCCGATTGGCTCATCTCCCGGCTCTGCGGGGTGAACAGGAGGAAGCCGCCCAGGAGGGCGACCAGGGCCACGAACACGGGCACAGCCCGCAGGTTCCAGCGCTCCCAGAAGACCAGGGGCACCAGGGCCGTTTCGTCGCTGAGCCGGGGCTCGAGGCGCTCCCAGAACCGCGGCAGAGGCGCCGCCTCGGGAACGTCCTTGAGCAGGCCGAACATGGCCCGGTACTCCCGCTCGGCCTTCCGGCAGGCCGGGCAGCCCTCGAGATGCTTGGCCAGGAGGCTTCGGGCCCCCTCGTCGAGGCGCCCGTCGAAGGATCTCTGGAGCAATGTCTCAGCCTTACGACAGTTCATTGACCCCTCCTTGTCCCTCGAGACAGGGAGCCAGTTTCAGCCGAAGCATCCGCCGCGCCCGGTGAAGGCGGGAGTCGACGGTGCCCGGCGAGAGCTTCAGGATCCGGGAGATCTCCTCGTAGGCCAGACCCTGGATGTCCCGGAGCGTCAGGATGACCCGGTACTTCTCGGGCAGGCTCTCGACGAACCTCTGGACCAGGGCCCGCCGGGCTTCGGTTTCCCGCTCCTGCTCGGCCTTCTCCGTCTGTTCTCTGTCCGAAAAAGCCAGCTCGCAAACGTCATCCAGGGGGACTTCCTTGGCCCGGCCCTTCTTGCGGAGAAAGTCCTTGATATGGTTCATGGAGATCCGGTACAGCCAGGTCCCGAACTCCGACTTCCCGTGGAACCGGGGCAGGGCCAGATAGGCCTTCAGGAAGATCTCCTGGGCCAGATCGTCGGCCGCTTCCCGGTTACGGGTAAAACTCAAAGCCATGCTGAACACCTTTGGCTGGTATTTCGTGACCAGCTCTTCGAAAGCCTGGGGGCTTCCTTCTTGAGCCAGCCGAACCAGCTGTTTCTCTTCCATGCGGAACTGCTCACTCGTCCTCCGCACCCTGTTAGACGGGGGGAGGGGTGTTTTCTTCCCGGCCAGAGGGCCTAATCTGCTAACGCCGGGCTCACATAACCGGTTTCAGGCCCGGCCGACAACCCGTCATTATACAGGATTCTGCCGGGATCCGGAAGGGCCGGGCCCTGGGGGGCCGGAAGGGGTCCCGGGACGGCCCCCGGGCCCGAAAACCTATGTTTCTAGCCGATCTTGAGCGTGGCCCGGGCCACGCCGCCGCGCGTCGACAGGATGGAGACCTCGGCCTCGCCCGAGGCCCCGGGCTTGACCTTGACCTTCCAGCGGACCTCTTTCTTCTCGTTTTGCCGGATGTGGCCGATCTCCTGGCGGGACGGGGTCCCCGCGAGCTCGACCCCGGGCGGCAGCTTGATCGAGACGGCGTCGGGCCGGACGATCTTGACCCGGTCGGCCATCTCCAGGGCCGTCGGCAGGAAGCCCTCGTTGGTGAAGACCGCGACGACCTCGTAGGTGTCGGCCTCCTTCTTGACCGGCTTCAGGGCTGGCCGAGACGATCTTGACCTGGGGCAGGGACTGGGCCAGGAAGAGGTTGAACAGGGCTTCCTTCTTGGCCCATTCCTCGAGGAGCTCGACGGGCGGGTTCTGGCGCCAGAACTTGGGGTTGAAGCCGCCGATCTCGACCTCGCCGAGGGTCGGGTGATTGAACTTGGTCCAGGGTTTGAAATAGCGGCCATGCAGCTCCTCGTCGATATAGCGCAGGGCCTCGAGGTCGGTCACCTGGCCGTCGCCGTCATAGTCCTTGAGCCGGCCGCCGTTCCAGAGCTCGTCGCCGTACCAGACCGCGCCATAGTAGAGATAGCCGAAATCGGGGGAGTGGCCGAAGAGCGGCTCGCCGCGGGGCTCGCGCGGGATCTCGAAGCCGTACTCGGCGGCCATGGCCCGCATGGCCCGGTCGCCGCGGCCGATGTTGGCGTAATCCCAGTAGGTGTCGCCGGCGTTGGGGTAGCCGGTGATCTTCTTGCCTTCCGTGTCGAAGTACTGGTAGATCTTCATGTCGTCGGGGAACATCGACTCGCTCATCCGGCTGGTCGACGGGCCATGGAGCAGCATGGGCACGCTCGTGTCCATGGTCTGCCCGATGCTGACGTTCGGGTGCTCGAGGAGGAAGAGGAAGACGGCCCGGGTCTCCGTCTCCGACAGCGGATACTCGCCCGCCCCGCCCTGGGTGTAGCCGCGGCCGGTCAGGTCGAGGCCGGGCATGGGCCGCCAGTTCTCGGGGTAGTTGCGATGGAGGTCGAGGCCGCCGATGCCGTCCTCATTGACGCGGCCGTCGCCGTCGTTGTCGATCCCCTCCGGATAGACCATGATAATCGCCTTTTCCGGCCGGGGCCCGGACCATGAGCCGGCCCGAAGGGTCCTTGGGATCGATCATCATCGTGCCCTTGCCGGGCTCGACCTTCTTGCGCATCTTGAGGATGAAGCCGTCGCCGTCGAGGTCCTCGGCCGGGTCCTCGTCGAGGAGCCCGTCGTGGTCGTCGTCATACGGCCGGACCGTGCTCCGGTTCGACTGCGCGGTGTTCAGATAGAGGTCCGATCCGTCCGGGTTGTTCTTGGGCTTGACGTAGAGGGCCTTGGTATCGACGAGCTTGGTCATCGCCGGGTCGGTCCCGTAGCCGCTGAGGACGTGCCAGGCGAACCACAGCGCCGACTCGGCCGCCGTGACCTCGCCCGAGTGCCGGTTGCCCTCGATGAACATGGCCGGCTTGTCGGTGTCCTTGCCGGTCGCCTTGTTCGTGATCGTGATCTGCCAGATCTCGCGCCCCTCGAACGACTGGCCGACGGAATAGAGATCGACGAGGTTCGGGTAGTCGGCCGCCCACTTCCGCAGGATGGCCGTGACCTCGTCGTAGGTGTGGTAGTGGGCGAAGTCGATCTCGCCCGCCTTTATCGGCTTGATGAAGTCGTAGCCGGCCTTCGGGAAGTAGCTGATCCCGTGCCGGATACCGCCTACGGTGTATGTCGGCGGCAGCTTCGATTCCTGCCTCCGTCCGGGCGGCCCCGGCTCCTGGGCCGTAAGACCGATGATCAGGGCGGCCGCGAACGCGACCGCCGCGACGAGCTTCTTGGCGTGTTTGTCCATGTGTCCTCCTCGGATCGGGGCGTAGGACCGGAGAATATGCGCAACGTCCGATCAAGTCAATCGGGCTTTACCCCATCGGTTGTGGCTGGCCTGAACGAAATATGCTCGCTCGAGACTGATCATTTTCTTGTGAAGCGACCCTGGGCGGGTGGCTGGCCTGCGTAAGCCTGAGTCCATTGCGGGTCTCGATAGACGCGACGAGGAGGACAGCTGAGCCCGATTTGGAAAAGTTTAGCCGGGCCGCGTGGCGGTCGAGGGGAGTTTCAGGGGAAACCGGCAAAACGTGTTTGAGCGAGGCGTAGCGCACGCCGAGCGAGTTGTTTTGACGCCGAGACCGGCGCACGGCCCGGCGTCTCTAAACTTTTCCCAATGAGGGCGAAGCTGTCTTCCGAGGCGCGCAGAGACCCGGGGTGGAGAAATATCTTATTCTGGCATCGAAATGAGGGCGATGGCGTAGCAGGCGATGGCGCGTTTCTCGCCGACCGGGCCGAGCCCTTCGTTGGTCTTGGCCTTGATGCCGATGGCCGATCCGGGGACGCCGAGGACCGGCGCCAGCGCGGCCTTCATGGCCGGGATGTGCGGCGCCATCTTCGGCTCCTCGGCGACGATGACCGTGTCGATGTTGACGACCGTGGCCTTCCGGGAACGGACGAGCCCCATGACGGTCTCGAGCAGGGCGGTGCTACGCGCGCCCTCGAAGCGCGGATCGTCATCGGGGAAGTGGGCGCCGATGTCGCCCTCGCCGAGCGCCCCGAGCAGAGCGTCGATCAGGGCGTGGACGAGCGCGTCCCCGTCGGAGTGGCCCGCCAGGCCGGCGGCGTAGGAGATCTTGGCCCCGCCGAGGACGAGCCGGCGCCCGGCCTCGAGCCTGTGGATGTCGTAGCCGAAGCCGATCTTATGCATCGAGAAGAGCCTCCGCGATGGAGATGTCGGTGGGGGTCGTGATCTTGATGTTCCGCGGGTCGCCGGCGACGGCCGTTACCGGCAGCCCGATGCGCTCGACGAGGGCCGCCTCGTCGGTGCCGTAAAACCGGGCCTTGCGGGCCGCGTCCATGGCTTTGCTCAGGATATCATAACGAAAACCCTGAGGGGTCTGGGCCCGGGCAAGGAGGGAACGGTCGACGGTCCTGGTCAAACGGCCTTCTCGGACCTCCTTGATCGTGTCCTCGACGGGGAGGACGGGCACGGCGGCGCCGTCGGCCCGGGCCGCGGCGATGACCCGGCTGATAAGGTCCGCCGCGACCAGGGGCCGGGCCCCGTCATGGACCAGCACGACTTCGGGCGCCGACGCGGCGAGGAGGCGGAAGCCCTGCCAGACCGAGTCCTGCCGCTTGTCCCCGCCGCGCACGATGTCGAGGATCTTGGCATAGCGCAGGCGGTAGTGCTTCAGGTCCTGTTCGTCGGGCAGGACGAGGACGATCGAGCCGACCTCGGGGTGGGACTGGAAGCGCTCCAGGGTCCATTCGAGCACGGGCTGGGCCCGCAGGTAGGCGAATTGCTTCATCTGGCCGAAGCGCTTGCCGGCTCCCGCGGCGACGATGATGGCAGAGGCCCCGGTCATGGTCGTTCTCCCGGACTTCTCGGGTCCTCCTTTATATAAGCGCCGGATCAGAATACGCGCGCCAGGGCCTCGCGGACGGTCTTGACCCCCCAGCACTCGATCGCCGGCAGGTCTTTCCGGTCGATCGAGGCCAAGTTCCCGGCCGGGAGGACCACGGTGCCGAAGCCCAGCGCCTGGGCCTCGCGGATGCGGATCAGGGGCTGGCCGACCGAGCGGATCTCGCCGGACAGGCCCACCTCGCCGAAAAAGGCCATATCCTGCGGCAGGGGCGCGTTCTTGAGCGAGGAAACGACGGCCATGACCACGCCGAGATCGACGGCCGGCTCCTCGATCGACATGCCGCCGGCGACGTTGAGGTAGATGTCCTCTCCGGCGAAGCTGTAGCCGGCCTTTTTCTCCACCAGGGCCATCAGCATGGCCGTCCGGTAGTGGTCGAGGCCGATGGTCATCCGCCGGGGATTGCCCGTGAACAGGGTGGACGAGACCAGGGCCTGGATCTCGGCCAGCAGCGGCCGCGTGCCCTTGACCGTGCAGACGACGGCGCTGCCGGCCTCGTCCCGGGGCCGCTCGCGCAGGAAGAAGGCCGACGGGTTGAGGATGGCCTGCAGCCCGGCCGCCGTCATCTCGAAGACGGCCAGCTCCGAGACGGGCCCGAAGCGGTTCTTCATGGCCCGGAGGACCCGGTGGCTGTGGTCCCGCTCGCCCTCGAACAGGAGAACGACGTCGACGATGTGCTCGAGCGCTTTGGGCCCCGCCAGGGACCCGTCCTTGGTGATGTGGCCGACCAGGAAGGTCGGGATCTGGCGGCTCTTGGCGAAGCGGAAGATCTGGTTGGCGGCCTCGCGGACCTGGCTGATCGTGCCCGGGCCCGAGGTCATCTTGGCCGAGAAGACCGTTTGGATCGAATCGACGATCAGGATCTTGGGGGCCAGGCGCTCGGCCTGGGCCAGGATGCGCTCCAGGTTCGTCTCGGCGAGGAGGAACAGCCGGCCGTCGCGGACGCCCAGCCGGTCGCCCCGCAACTTGATCTGCTCGAGCGATTCCTCGCCCGAGACGTAGAGCACGGACGCGTCCTCCGCGGCCATGTCGCGCGCGACCTGAAGGAGGAGCGTCGATTTGCCGATGCCCGGCTCGCCGCCGACGAGGACGAGCGATCCCGACACCAGCCCGCCGCCGAGGACTTTGTTCAGGTCCTCGATCCCGACGGCGATCCGCTGGCGGGGGATGTCCTGGATGTCTTTATAGAGGACGGGCTCGGCCGGGGCGTAAATGATCCCACCGGCGCCGGTCTGGGCCTCTTCCTCGATCTCCTCGACGAGCGTGTTCCACTCGCCGCAGGAGGAACAGCGGCCCATCCACTTGGGGGCGCGGGCGCCGCAGTTCTGGCAGATGAAAACGGTCTTGTCCTTCATTCCCGCCTAGTACTCCGGCGCGTTCTGTTCCATGTCGGCGAAGCGGGCGTACTCCCTGATGAAGGCCAGCTGGAGGTTGCCGATCGGGCCGTTCCGCTGCTTGGCGATGCTGACCTCGGCCACCCCGCGCAGGCTCTCGTCATCCGGGTGATAGAACTCGGGCCGGTAGATGAAGATGACGACGTCGGCGTCCTGCTCGATGGCCCCCGATTCGCGCAGGTCCGAGAGCATGGGCTTGGGCTCGCGCCGGCCCTTCTCCGGGGCCCGGCTGAGCTGGGAGATGCCGACGACGGGGATGCGCAGCTCCTTGGCCAGCTCCTTGAGGGAGCGGGAGATGAAGGACATCTCCTGGTTGCGGTTCTCGAACCGGCCGCCCGTGCGCATGAGCTGGATGTAATCGACGAAGACGATGTCGAGCCGCTGCTCCATCTTGAGACGCCGGCTCTTGGCCTTCATCTCCATGATCGTCAGGGCCGGCGACTCGTCGATGAAGATGCGGGCCCGGCCCAGGGCCTCGCCGGCCAGCTTGAGCTTCTCGAAGTCGCGGTCGCTGAGATAGCCCGTCCGGACCTTCTTGATGTCGATCTGGGCCTCGGCGCAGAGGAGACGGATGACGAGCTGGGCCTCCGACATCTCCATCGAGAAGAAGCCGACGGCCTTGTCGGTCTTGAGCCCCACGTGGTGGGAGATGTTCAGGCCCAGGGCGGTCTTGCCCATGGAGGGGCGGGCGGCCAGGATGACGAGCTCGGACGGCTGGAAGCCGGCGGTCATGGCGTCGAGGTAGCGGAAGCCCGACGGGACGCCGGTCACGGCCTCCTTGCGGGCCGCGGTCTCCTGGATCATCTGCAGGGTCGGGCCCATCAGCTGGGCCATGGACCGGAAGCCGGGCTTGATGCGCTGCTCGGCCAGCTCGACGATCGAGGCCTGGGCCGCGTTGAGGAGCTCGTCGGCGTCCTCCCTCTGCTCGTAGCTGTCCTGGATGATCCGGGTCGAGGACAGGATCAGGCGCCGCAGCAGGGCCTTTTCCTTGATGATCTGGGCGTAGTACTCGACGTTGAGGCTGCGCGGCACGCCGTCGAGGAGCGAGGCGATATAGGACGCCCCGCCGATCTCCTCCAGGATGCCGGCCCGCTGGGCGTCCTCGGTCAGGCTGAGGAGGTCGACCGGCAGCCCCTTGTCGACGAGGGCGATGATGCACTCGAGGATCTTGCGGTGGGCGTCGATGTAGAAATCCTCCGGCGAGATCGTCGAGAGGACGACGTTCAGGTTCGTGTTCTGGACGAGGATCCCGCCGAGGACCGTCCGTTCGGCCTCGAGGCTGTGCGGCGGCGTCTTCTTCAGGAACATCGTATCGAGTTCCATGGCCACCTCGATCCGGCCGGCGCCCGGCCGGTCGCGCTCAAGTCTTTGCGGGTTCCGTTTTTTCGCCTGTCTCCGCGCCCGCGGCCGGAGCCTCGCCCTCTTCGCGGGCCACGACGATCTTCACCTCGGCCCGGTCCTCCGAGCTGATCTTGACCGGCACGGCGAAGTTGCCGAGCCGCTTGATCGGCTCGTCGAGCACGATCCTCTTCTTGTCGATGTCGTAGCCGAGCGCGTCGAGCGCGTCCTTGACGTCGCCCGACGAGACGGAGCCGAAGATGATGTCCTTTTCGCCGGCCCGCCGGGTGAAGGTCAGGGAGACCTGGTTGAGCTTCTCGACCAGGGACTGGTGGACCTTGCGCTCGGCCTCCAGCTTCTTCTTCTGGACGGCCCGCTCGATCTCGATCGCCTTGACGTTCGTCGGCGTCACTTCCAGGGCCATCTTCCGCGGGATGAGATAGTTCCGGCCGAAGCCCGGGGCCACGTTGACGACGTCGCCGCGGCGGCCCAGCTTCTCAACGTCCTGTTTCAGGATGACTCTCATGTCAGTCCTCGACGTAGGGCAGCAGGGCCATGAGCCGGGCCCGCTTGACGGCCAGGGCCAGCTTGCGCTGATGGAAGGCGCAGGTGCCGGTGATCCGCCGGGGCGTGATCTTGCCCCGGTCCGGGATGTACTTTTTCAGGATCTCGGCGGCCTTGTAGTCGATGCCCCGGACGTTCCGCTGGCAGAACCGGCAGAATTTCCTCTTGGGGGCGAAATACTTGCGGTAGCCGCCGCGTTCGCTGCGCTCGGGGCGTTCGGGTCTGTCATCGCGCGGCATGGTCACTTCTCCTCTTTCGCGTCAGCGGGGACCGGGGTGGGAGCCGGGGCCGGGGCCGGGGCCTGGGCGGCCTCTTCGGCGCGCCTCTTCTTCTTCCGCCGGACCAGGTCCCGCGGGTCCTTGAGGACGGTCATGAAGCGGATGACGGTATCGGTCTGCTTGAACCGCCGCTCGAGCTCCCCGGACACGTCGCCGGGCCCTTCGTAGGTAAAGAACACGTAGACGCCTTCCTGGAACCGCTTGATCGGGTAGGCCAGCCGGCGCTTGCCCCAGATGTCCTGCCGGACCATGCGGCCCTTCTTCTGGGCCACGATGTCGGCCATCTGCTGGATGAATTGTGCCGTCTCTTCTTCGGAAAGCGCGGGGGAGAGAACGAACCCCGTTTCATACTGTCTCAATGAGACCTCCTTATGGTTTCAAGCTCCTTCTCTTCTGGAAGGAACAAGGAGAAAGCGCTATTTTAAACGATTCTCCGAAAAATACAAGGCTCGCTTCCCCCAGCGCGGGTCCTCGCGGCGATCTCCCCGGCCGCCGCGAGAGTGCCTCCCCGGGGGCCGAAGCGCCGGATCAGGCGCCGGCGACCCGGCGATTGAAGCGGGTCATGGCCCGCTCGATCCCGCCGTCGAGGACCATCTCCACGGCCTCGGCGGCCTGATCCAGGCCCTGTTCGAGGTCGGCCCGCTCGTTCCGGCGGAACGGTTCGAGCACGTACTCGGCCGCGTCACGGCCGGGCGGCAGCGGCCCGATGCCGATGCGGACCCGGGGGAAGGCGTCCGTCCCGACCTCGCCCGTGATCGAGATCATGCCCTTGTGCGTGCCGGGCCGCCCCGACTTGCGCACCCGGATCTCGCCCAGGGGGATATCGAGATCGTCATAGACGACGATCAGCCGTTCCGGCCCGGCCGCCTTGCCCTCGAGGGCCGCCCGCGCGGCCGCGCCGCTGCGGTTCATGAAGGTCTTGGGCTCGACGAGGAGAACGTCCTCGCCGCCGCGCCGGGCCATCGCCGTGCGGGACTTGAACAGGCGGCCGCGCAGCTCGACGCCCCAGGCCCGGGCCAGGCGGTCGACCAGCATGAAGCCCGCGTTATGGCGCGTGCCGGCGTACTCATCGCCCGGGTTGCCCAGGCCCACGACCAGCCACAACCGCTATTTCTCCTTCTCTTTCTTCTTCTCTCCGCCCTCTTCCTCGCCCTTCTCGGCCCGCTCCTTCTTGATGACCTCGGGCTCCTTCGGCTCCTCGGCCGCGACCTCGCCTTCCGGCTTCTCGCCGGGGAAGACCTCTTCTTCCTTGTGCGGCAGGGAGATGAGGACGAGGACGGCGTTCGGGTCGGTGAGGATCTTGACGCCGGCCGGGGCGGTCATGCCGCCGACCTTGAACGACTGGTTGATGTGGAGCTCGGAGATGTCGATGCCCAGGCTCTCGGGGATGTCGCGGGGCAGGCACTCGACCTCGACCTCGCGGGTGGCGAAGTCGACGAAACCGCCCTCCGTCTTGACGCCGATGGGCTCGCCGCGGTGGATGACCGGGACGGTGACCCGGATGGGCTTGTCCATGTTGATGCGGATGAGGTCCACGTGCAGCAGCTCGTCCGTCGCCGGATCGATCTGCAGCTCCTTGATCATGGCGTCGTACGAATCGGCGTCCACGGCGACCTTGAAGATCGTGTTCTCGCCGGTCTCCAGGCGCAGGATCTGGACGATGTCCTTCTTGGCCAGGACGAGAGAGGCCGTCGGCATCGCCTCCCCGTAAAGGACGGCCGGGACGAATCCCTGGGCCCGGAGCCGTCGCGCGGCGTTGGATCCCAGGCCCTGGCGTTTTTCGCTCTTGACGACGATGGTGTTCATGATGATCTCCTCTTACGCGAACAGGGAGCTGACCGAGCTCCCTTCGTTGATCCTCCGGATCGCCTCGCCGAACAGCTCGGCGACGGAGAGGACGGAGAAGCGGCCCGATGCGGCGGCCTTCTCCGTCAGCGGGATGGTATTGGTCACGAAGACCTTTTCGAGCTTGGATTGCCCGATCCGGTCGAGGGCCGGCCCCGACAGGACGGGATGGGTGCAGGCGCTGAAGATCCGCTTGGCGCCTTCTTTTTCCAGGGCTTCGGTGCCGAGCGTCAGGGTGCCGGCCGTGTCGACCATGTCGTCGTAGATGATGACGTTCTGCCCGTCGACGTCGCCGATGACATGCAGGACCTCGGCCACGTTGGGCGCCGGGCGCCGCTTGTCGATGATGGCCAGCTTGGCATCGAGGCGCTTGGCAAAGACCCGGGCCCGGCCCACGCCGCCGGCGTCGGGCGAGACGATGGTCAGGTTCTCGAGCTTGAGGGTCTTGATGTGGTTGGCCAGCACGGGCGCGGCCATGAGGTTGTCCACGGGGATGGAGAAGAAGCCCTGGATCTGCGGCGAGTGGAGATCCATCGCCAGGACCCGGTTGGCCCCGGCGGTTTCGATGAGGTCGGCCACGAGACGCGCGGAGATCGGGACCCGCGGCCGGTCCTTCCAGTCCTGCCGGGCGTAGGGGAAGTAGGGGATGACCGCGGTGATGCGGCCGGCCGACGCCCGCTTGAACGCGTCGATCATGATGAACAGCTCCATCAGGTGGCTGTTCGCATCGGACGATCCCGACTGGATGATAAAGACGTCCTCGCCGCGGACGTTCTCGTCGATGTAGAAGCGGATCTCGCCGTCGCTGAAGCGCTTGAGGACGCAGCGGCCGAGGTCGATCTTGAGGTAGTCGACGATCTCCTGGGCCAGGGCCTGATTCGACGTGCCTGAGAATACCTTCATCGTTCGCCTCGCCTAATATCGTCCGAACTGGGGCGGGAGGATTCGAACCTCCGATGACGGAGCCAAAGTCCGTTGCCTTACCGCTTGGCTACGCCCCAGCACCGAGCTGGGCCCAATAACTCTCCCGCGGCAGGGTCGCCGCGAGACGGGCGTCCGGCCTGCCGGGGAGCCTCCTCCGCGCCGCCTCGGCGCTCGGCGGGTCGGGGAAAAGCCCATACACCGCCGAACCCGATCCACTGACCTGGGACAAGAGGGCCCCCTGCTCCCGGAAAAAACTGGTCCAGCGTTCGAGCTCGGGATAGGCCCGGAAAATGATCCGTTCCAGGTCGTTCTCCAGAAGTCCGAGGTCTCCGGACTCCAGAAAGCGCACAATTTTACTGTCTTTCGCCGGGGAAGTCAAGGACGCGTCGACCCCGGCATAGATGGAGGGCGTGGGGATCGGGAAGGGCGGGAAAATGAGAAGACAGGCGAGCGGCTTCATGTCGGGGAGGGGCGTGAGCCGGTCGCCGACGTCCTCTCCCAGGCAGAGGCCGCCCTTTAAGAAAAAGGGGACATCGGCTCCAAGCGGCCTGGACAGGCGGGCCAATTCCCCCGGACCAAGGCCTAGGTCCCACATTTTATTGAGGGCCAGCAGGGTCGCCGCGGCGTTCGAGCTGCCGCCGCCAAGGCCCCTCCCGGCCGGGACCGCCTTAAGGACCGTGATCCTGGCGCCGTGATCGCTTCCGGCCGCGTCAAGGAGCGACCGCGCCGCTCTGTGGACGAGATTGGTCCGGTCCCAGGCGATCGAAGGGTCGCTGCCGGCGAGCTCCAGGACTCCGTCCGGAGCCGGATCGAACGTGAGCTCGTCGGCCAAGGAGACCGTTTGGAAGAGCGTCCGGATGTTGTGGTAGCCGTCCGGCCTTTTCCCCACGATCTCGAGGCCGAGGTTGATCTTGGCGGACGAGCGGACGATCATCGTTCGATGAGCTCCAGGATCTCGTCCCATGTCTTCGGCGCGTACGCGCGGAGAAAGGCCGTGTCAAAGGCCCCTGGCCGCGGCGCCGGATCGAAATTGAGCTTGAGGACCTTCACCTTCCCGGACGTCTCCGGGCCCGCGAGGCCGATCTCCCGCGGCACCTCGTCGCCGGGGAAGAAGGTCTTGACCGAGAAGTCGAAATCTCCATGAGCCCCCCGGACCACGCGGCCGGAGGCGTCGCGCTCGACGCTCCACCCGCCCATGTCTTCGGGCCTGTCCCCGGCCGGCCATGTCCCGGAGAGAAGCCGGAGGACCTCGCTCGGCCGAATGGCCACGCCGAGGACGCGTTCCATCATGACCGAGGCCTCATCTTCGGCATAGGCCTTGCGCCCGGGCAGGACGAACCAGGCCCGGCCGCCGCGGAAGACGACGAGGAAGATCGTCCGCCCGATCGGATCGACGGCTTCGACCCGGCCGAGATCCGGAGCGCGAAAAACGAACCCGAATTTCCCCTTGAGCGATGCGTCCGGCCCGGCGATCGAAGCTGAGCCGTATCCTTCCACGGCCGCGACTTCCCCCGGCGGAGGGACCAGCCGGGGCGGCCGCCGCGCGCAGGCCGCGGCGGTCAGGGCGATCAAGGCGAGCGGAACGAACGGGAGCCGGCCGCGAGCGGCCGGTTTATTTGAAGCCATAATCGTGCGTCTTGGGAGGCTTTTTCTTGGCCTCCTCCAGTTTCTTCTTCCTGAAGAGGGGATAAAAGGGCGATTTGATGCGCCGGCCGAAGCACGACATATTCGGGTTGAGGATGAGGAGTAAAACGAAGGCCGCGAAGACGATCAGGATCGCCGTCGTGGACCATTTCATGGGCGGGGCCTCCATCTTGCGGTCGGTCGCTCCGGACAGCGCGCGTTATGCCCCAAGGGCATGGGAGGCCTCACTCGTGGCTTTCGGGCTCATCCTGAAAGATCGGGATCTTCGATTTCTCTTTTTGCTCTCCGACATAATGCCCGAGAAAAAAGACCAGGCCGAGCGTCGACACGGCCAACAGGAACTTGAAGAAGCCTTTCATCGGAACCTTCCCTCCCTCATTCTATTTAAACGGGGAAAAAAGTCAAACGATTAGCCGGGCGGCTCCGGTTGATTTTCGGGCCCCCGGGGCCTATAGTGAAAATCAGGACCGCTCGCCCAGAGCGTCCTGGAGATAACGATGCGAAAGCTCCTCGCGGTCATGGCCGCGGCGATCGTCCTGGCCCCCGCCGCCCTCAGCGGCCAGGGCCTGCGCAAGCCCGTTTTCGCCGGTCAGTTCTATGAGGCCGATCCGGCCAAATTGGCGGCCGTGATCGACGGCTATCTGGCCGCGGCCGCGCCGGCGACGGCGACGGCGGGCCGGATCATCGGCCTGGTCGTGCCCCACGCCGGGTACGTCTATTCGGCCCGGACCGCGGCGGCCGCCTACGCCCTCCTCAAGGGCCGGCCCATCGACACGGTCGTCATCATCGGGCCCTCGCACCGGGCCGCCTTCGAGGGCGTCTCGATCTGGCCCGACGGGGGCTTTGAGACGCCGCTCGGCGTCGCCAAGGTCGATGCGGTCCTGGCCAAGGCCATCGCCAAGGCCTCCGGCTTCGGCTTTCTTCCGGAGGCCTTCGCCGAGGAGCACTCGGTCGAGGTCCAGGTCCCCTTCGTCCAGCGCGTCCTGCCGGGCGCGGCGATCGTCCCCATCGTCATGGGCGAGCAGACCCGGCCGACCATCCGGGCCCTGGCCGCCGGGTTGACCAAGGCCTGCCGGGACAAGAACGTCGTCGTCATCGCCTCGACCGACCTGTCGCACTTCCTGCCCAAAGACAAGGCCCAGGCCACGGACGCGGCCACCGCGGCGCTCATCCAGGACATGAAGATCGACGTCATCATCCGCAAGGTCGAGGCCGGCGAGAACATCATGTGCGGCGGAGGACCGGTCGCCTCGGTCCTGCTGATGGCCGAGAAGGCGGGGCCGGCCAAGGTCCAGGTCCTGGCCCGTACGGATTCGTCCGGCTTCGGCGGGCCCATCGTGGGCTATCTGGCCGCGGCCGTCACCACCGGCCAGGGCCCCGAGACCGAGGAGTTCACGCTGACGGCCGAGGAAAAAGCGGATCTCCTGAAGATGGCCCGGAGCGCCTTGACCGAGTTCCTCACCCATCAGACCGAGGTCCCGGACAGCTCCGGGCGTGAAAAGTTCCGCGCGCCCCGCGGCGCCTTCGTGACCCTGACCAAGCGCGGGGACCTGCGCGGCTGCATCGGCTACATGGAGCCGGTCCTGCCGCTCGGCCAGGCCGTCATCCGCACGGCCATCTTCGCCGCCACGGAAGACCCGCGCTTCAGCCCCGTCACGGCGGCCGAGCTCAAGGACCTGCGGATCGAGATCTCGGTGCTGACGCCGGTGCGGCCGATCACGGACCCGCATCTGGTCAAGGTCGGCACCCACGGCATCATCGTCGAGCAGGGAGGCTCCCGGGGCGTCCTGCTGCCCCAGGTCCCGGTCGAGAACGGCTGGGACCGCGAGACCTTCCTCGATCAGGGCTGCGTCAAGGCCGGCCTGCCGCCCGACGCCTGGAGACGCGGGGCCAAGATCTCCGTCTTCGAAGCCATAGTTTTCCACGAATAGATCGGATCCATCGCCGTCGCTCGCTGCGAGTGATGGCCGCGGCGGATCCGTTCGCCGGACTCGGCGGCAAAACAACTGCTTCCGCGTGCCTACGCCTCGCTCAAACACTTTCGACGGTTTCGCGGCCGGGAAGTTCCTCGACAGACTCGGCGAGAACGCCAGCAGAGCCCGATTTGGAAAACTTTAGCTGGGGCGCATGCCGCGAGCGCAATTTCAGGGGAAACCGAAAAACGTCGTTTGAGTGAGGCGAGCGGCACGCCGAGCGAGTTGTTGAGCCGAGCCCGGCGCACGTCCCGGCGGCTTCAGAGTTTTCCCATGAGGGCGAGGCTGTCCTTCGAGCGGCCCTCCGCGGCCGATCCCGCAAGCCTCCACGCTGCCGTTTCTGCTATAATAGTCCATTGTTTAGACGGAGTTAGATCCAGATGCCTCTCTACGAATATCGATGCACCAAGTGCCACGAGGTGTGCGAGGTGCTGCAGAAGGTCAAGGACAAGCCGCCCGAGAAGTGCCCCAAGTGCGGCGGGCCGATGGTCAAGAAGATCTCCTCGTCGGCCATCCAGTTCAAGGGCAACGGCTGGTATATCACCGACTACGCCAAGAAGAGCTCCACCCCGGCCGGGCCCGCCTCCGAAGGCAAGCACGGGCCCAAGCCCGCGGCCAAGGCCGAGCCCAAGCCGGCCGCCAAGCCCGACCCGTCCGGTTCCGACGGATCTTCTTCTTAGCCGCTAAAGCGGAGGTCTGCGCCGCCGGGAGTTCGCATGAAGACGCGCCGGGCCGTGTTCCTCGACCGTGACGGAACCCTCAACGAGGACACCGGGTATCCGTCCGATCTCCGCCAGGTCCACATCTACCCGGCCGCCTTCGAGGCCGTGCGCCGCCTGCGGGCGGCCGGCTTCGCGACCGTCGTCGTCACCCACCAGGCCGGTCTCGGCCGCGGCTATTTCGACGCCGCGGCGCTGGCCCAGCTGCACGATCGCTTTCTCGACGAGTTCCGGCGCCGGGGCGCGGCTCTCGACGGTCTCTATTCGTGCCCTCACGCCGGGGTGGGCCCCGAGCCGGCGTGCTCGTGCGCCAAGCCCGGTCCGGGCCTGGGCCTGCAAGCCGCCCGCGAGCTCGGGCTCGACCTCAGCGCGTCCTTCATGATCGGGGACAAGCCCGTCGACGTTCGGTTCGGCCTGGCCATCGGCGCCGTCCCCGTCCTCGTGCTCACCGGTTACGGCCGCGCGGCCGCGACCGCTCTGGCCGCGGCCGGCATCCGGCCGGCCTTCACCGCGGCCGGCGTCCTCGAGGCCGCTTCGTGGATCATCGAACAGGGGAGCCCGGTCCGCCATGGTCAGGTTTGACGATATCGTCGAAAAGGTCTCCTCGTACATCGGCGAGAAGGACATCGCCGCCCTCCGCAAAGCCTACGTTTTCGCCGGCCAGGCCCACAAGGGCCAGGTCCGGCGCTCCGGCGAGCCCTACCTCAGCCACCCCCTCGAGGTGACGGATTACCTGGCCGACATGCGGCTCGACAAGACGACCTTGGTCGCCGCCCTCCTCCACGACGTGCTCGAGGACACCGACGTGACCCCCGCCGCGCTCCGGGAGGGCTTCGGCCGCGAGGTGACGGACCTGGTCGAGGGTGTGACCAAGATCAGCCGCGTCCAAGAAGTCTCCCCGGAGGTCCGGCGGGCCGAGACGATCCGCAAGATCATCCTGGCCATGACCGACGACATCCGGGTCATCTTCATCAAGCTGGCCGACCGCATCCACAACCTCAAGACCCTGCGCTTCCTCGACGAGGAGCGGCAGCGCCAGATCGCCCGCGAGACGCTCGACATCTACGCGCCCATCGCCAACCGGCTCGGCATGGGCCGCATCAGGGCCGAGCTCGAGGACCTGTCGTTCCGCTACGTCGCCCCCGAGGAATTCGCCAAGGTCGCCGCCGTCGTCGAGCCACAGAGAAAGGCGGCCGAGGCGGACCTCGTGGCCATGACCAAGACCTTGGCCGGCCTGATCGCGAAGAACGGCCTGCCGGCCGAGGTGTTCTCGCGGATCAAGCGGCCCTACAGCATCTGGAGCAAGATGCGGCGGCGGGACATCGGCTTCGACCAGGTCTTCGATTTCCTGGCCCTGCGCGTCATTACCGATTCGGTCAAGGACTGCTACGCCATCCTGGGCATCATCCACCAGCGCTGGCCCCACCTGCCCCAGCGCTTCCGCGATTTCGTCGCCATGCCCAAGCCGAACCTCTACCAGGCCCTCCACACCACGGTCATCACCGAGGGACGCAAGACCTTCGAGATCCAGATCCGGACCCGGGAGATGAACGATCTGGCCGAGAACGGCATCGCCGCGCACTGGCGCTACAAGGACGACGCGGCGCCGGGCCCGACGGTCGAGGACCGTCGCCTCCACTGGCTGCGGGAGATGGCCGCCCTCTTCGAAGAGAAGAAGAACCCCCAGGAGTTCATGCGGACGCTGAAGACCAACCTCGTCCCGGAGGAGGTCTACGTGTTCACGCCGAAAGGCAAGGTCATCGACCTGCCGCCCGGCGCCTCGGCCCTCGATTTCGCCTTCAAGATCCACACCGAGGTCGGCCTCCACGCGACCGGCGCCCGCATCAACGGCACGCCCGCCCCGCTCAAAACGGCGCTCAAGACAGGCGACATCGTCGAGATCCTGACCTCGTCCGACAAGGCCCCGACGCGCGGCCTGCTGGCCGCGGCCGTCACCGCCGGGGCCCGCCAGGAGATCCGCCGCGCGCTCCATATCAAGAGCCAGGCGACGAGCGAGGCCCTGGGGCGCCGGCTCTGGGAGCGGGAAGTCCGCAAATATGCCGTCCCCGCCAGCCTCCGGCGGGGCGAGGCCCTGGCCAGCCGGCTGGCGGAGGTCCTCGGCGCCCGGGCATCGACGCTGGAGGAGTTCTACCGCCAGGCGGGGCTCGGCCGGCTCGTCGTCGACGCGAAGCTCATCACGGCCGTCTTCGGACCGGTCGAGCCGCGCCGCCCCGGTCTCATCGGCCGGGCCGCTTCGCTTCTCGTGCCCGGGCCGGGGCCGGGCATCCTGATCAAGGACCTCGATGCCCAGATGATCAAGCTGGCCAAGTGCTGTTCGCCGATCAAGGGAGAGCCGGTCGTGGGGTATATGACGGCCGGGCGCGGCCTGAGCGTCCACTCGATGCGCTGCCCGCGGGTCACCAAGGACGTGCTCAATTCGGAGCGGTTGGTCGAAGTCAGCTGGGACGACGATTTCGCCGGGACGTTCAAGGCCCGGCTCCTGGTCAAGTCTCAGGACACGCCGGGCGTCCTGGCCAAGGTCGCGGCGGCGGTGGCCGACCTCGAAGGCGATATTTCCAAAGCGGAAGCGGCCATGATGGTCGAGGGCCGGGCCCGGATCACCTTGGATATCAGGATCCGCGACATCCGCCAGCTGGAGTCCATCGCCAGGCGGATCAGCGGCTTGAAGGAAGTCCTCTCGGTGGAGAGGGTCTGACCGGCGTTTTTACGAATAGCCCAAGTCAGGCGGCTTTGGCCACTTTGCCGGAGCGCAGGCATCTCGAGCAGACCCAGATCTGGCGCACGCCCTTCGGGGTCTGGGCTTTGACCCGCTGGAGATTGGGTTTCCACTTCCTGGGGGAGGACTTATGGGAATGGCTGACGCTGTGGCCAAAGACGGGGCCCTTAGCGCAAATCTCACAGACTTTCGGCATGGTCGTATCTCTCTCGTCTCGAATTGAGCCGTCTTTATACCATAAATCGAGGCTGGAGGCAAATCGGCGGCCCGGCCGCTTGACCGGAGGGCCGGCCCGGCGTAACCTCTTGGTCAGGGGGACGGCGTGAAACGCTCAACCGCGTTCGGGCTCATCGCGGCGGCCTGCCTGGTGTTGGGCGGCTGCGCCAGGAACCCGGCTCTCGGACCCCTTCGGGCCGGCGTCACCGCCGCAGACGCCGAAAACTGGGACGAAGCGGTCCGGTATTGGACCAAGGCCCTGGAGCTGACCCCCAATTCGGCCGCGGCCCATAACAACCTGGCCGTCGCCTATGAGCGAAGGGGCGCTTGGGGCCAGGCGGCCCAAGAGTACGAAACGGCCCTGCGCCTCGATCCGCAGAACACCCGCATCCGAGGCAATTACGAGACCTTCAAGGCCCGGCTGGAGGCCGGCCGGAAGAGGGCGCCATGAAGACGCGGCTCCTCCTCGGGCTGGCCGGGGCGCTGGCCGTCGGACTGGCCGGGGCCGGCTGTCGTTCGACGGACCCTCTCGATGTCTACGTGTCCCTGCCCGGCGTCTCGCCGTTCGCGCCCGGCACGTTCCGGGCCATCATCATCGCCAGCTTCCGAGACGAGGCCCCGCTGCCGGACTTCGAGGCCGGCTCCGCCCTCGAAGAGGCCCTCGAGGTCGGGCTGAAAAGCGGGACCAAAGGGCAGGTCGAGCGGGTCACTCGGGCCAAGGTCCCGGCCGTCGCCGGCCGCGACGAGGCGCCGGTTTGGAAGGCCCTCGGCGCCGCGGAGGAGCCGGGGACGATCTATCTGGCCGGCTCTATCCGGATGTCCGGCGATATTCGCAAAGCGATCGACCGGAACGTCATCGCCGAAGGTCCGTTCGATCTCGTCGGCCGGCTCCTGGCCAAACGCCGTTGGCGCCTGACGGTCGAGGTCTATGTCATTTCCGCGGCGACCGGCGAGGCTCTTCATCACCAGACCTGGAGCGAATATGAGGATTACAATGAGCTCGACAAAGCGGCCGAATTCGCTTTCTCCGAGCTCTCCGCGCGGGTCCTGGACCAGCTCAAGGCGATCCTCTTCGCCTCGCCGGCGATCGAGGTCCGGACCCTGCTCCGCCGCTGAGCCACGACCCGTCCCGGCGCGGCCAAAGCCATCGTTTTCAGAGCCTTCCCGGGGCCCCGCCGGCCCCGCGCGTTAGACCCCTTTTCCGAGCGTTTGGGGGGCTTTTGGCCCGCTCCGCGGCCGTCGGTCCCGGTCCCGGAGCCGGGGTCTCTCCGGGTACCCATCCAAGGTCCGTTTTCCCCTAAAAAAAAGCTTGAAAAGGCCCCTCCGGAATGCTATGATTCACGGGCCTCTTCCGGCTGATAGCCTGGCCGGGAGGGGATTTTCCACAGATGTGGAAAAATCTGTGGAAAAAATAACAGCTCCCATGGAACCTAAAGAAAATCAAAACCCTTGGATTCGAGATCCTCAGGGCCATCGAAACCAAGGTCGATCCCAATTCCTTCGAAACCTGGTTCGAACCGACGACCTTCATCGGACGCGAGCAGGACACGCTCTATGTCAAGGTGCCCAACGCCTACTTCCGGGACTGGCTCTCCTTCCACTATTCGAACATCATCGCCGAGAGCTGCCAGGACCTGTTCGGCAAGTCCCTCGATATCCGCTACATCCATGAGGACACGCCGACCGCGTTCATGCGCCGGTCGCCCGACGAGCGCAAGACCAAGCCCGGCGCCGCGGTCAACCCCAACCTCAACCCCAACTACACGTTCGAGAACTTCGTCGTCGGCAGCTGCAACCAGTTCGCCCACGCCGCCGCCCTGGCCGTTTCCAAGAACCCGGCCAAGTCCTACAATCCTCTCTATATCTACGGCGGGGCCGGCCTGGGCAAGACCCACCTCATGAACGCCATCGGCCACTACGCCTTGCAGCAGAACATCCGGGCCAAGATCCTCTATGTCACGACCGAGAAGTTCATGAACGACCTGGTCAACCACCTCCAGTATGGGAAAGTCCTGGAGTTCCGTGAGAAATACCGCAGCGTCGACCTCCTGCTGATGGACGACATCCACTACCTGGCCGGGCGGGAGCGGACCAAGGAGGAATTTTTCCACACCTTCAACCACCTTTATGACAGCCAGAAGCAGATCGTCATCTCCAGCGATTGCCCCCCCAAGGACATCCCCCGCCTCGAGGAGCGGTTCCGGTCCCGCTTCGAGTGGGGCCTGATCGCCGACCTGAAGCCGCCGGACATCGAGACCCGCATCGCCATCCTGAAGAAGAAAGCCGAGGCCGAGGCCGTCATTTTCCCCGAGAGCGTGGCCCTCTATATCGCGGACAAGGTCCAGACCAACATCCGCGAGCTCGAGGGCTACATGCGCCGGGTCATCGCCTTCTCCTCCCTGAAGGGCGAACGCATCGACCTCGACCTGACCAAAGAGGCCCTCAAAGGCCTCCTCGACTCGTCCTCGTTGATCGTCACTGTGGAAAAGATCCAGAAGCTCATCTGCCACAAGTTCAAGATCAAAACGTCCCAGCTCAAGTCCAAGAACAATTCCCCGAAGATCGCCTTTCCCCGCCAGATCGCCATGTATATGGCCAAGGAGCTGACGAAATCCTCCCTGCCCGAGATCGGCAAGAAATTCGGTGGAAAACACCACACAACCGTCATCCACAGCATCCGCAAGATCGAGAAGATGCGCAACGACGATCCCGAATTCAACAAAGAGATCAACAGCCTGATGACCTTCATCCAATGAGGATATGTCATGGAGTTAGCCGCGTTTTGCACATTTCCAGGCGACTTTCTTATTTCTCTTCTTGATTTTAGAATTTGTTATGAATTAAATAATAAGAATCAAGAGAGCCCGGAGCGAAAGGTGATGTCATGAGATTCTCTCTGCCGAAGGAAGCATTTCTGGCCGAGCTGCAGATCCTCCAGGGCATCGTGGAAAAGCGGAACACGATGCCGATCCTGGCCAACATCCTGATGAACGTGTCGGAAAAGGCCATCGAGCTGGTCGGGACGGACCTCGAGGTGGGCCTGAGGACCCACATCTTGGCCGATATCAAGAAGGCCGGGGCCATCACGGTCAACGGCAAGAAGATCTTCGAGATCGTCAAGTCCCTGCCCGAGGGCCAGGCGGTCGAGGTCGAGCTCAAGGACGAAACGCTGGAGATCCGGGCCGGGGAGAGCGAGTTCAAGGTCCTTTGCCTGGCGAAAGAGGATTATCCCCAGGTCCCGGACGCGAATTTCGAGAAGGGCATCATCCTGCCGCTCAAAGACCTGAAAGACATGATCGACCGGGTCTTTTATGCCATCACCCAGGAACAGCGGTACTATCTGAACGGCGCCCTCCTGTCCCTGAAGAACCGGCAGGTCGAGCTGGTCAGCACGGATGGCCACCGGCTGTCCTACACGAAGAAGGCCGAGGACGGTCTCAAGATCGACAAGGACCTGAGCGTTATCGTGGCCAAGAAGACCCTGAACGAGATCCGCAAGCTCGAAGAGGACGAGGTCGCCTTCGATCTCGACGATAACAACCTGTTCTTCCGGGTCGGGCCGCGGACGCTCATTTCCCGGATCATCGAGAGCAAGTTCCCCAACTATCAGGCCGTCATCCCCAAGGACAACCCGGGCCGGTTGGTCCTCGACCGGGCCGAGCTGGCCGATGCCATCCGCAGGGTCTCCCTGCTTTCGGCGGAGCGGTCCAAAGGCATCAAGTTCACGCTCGAAAAGAACCGCTTGCGCCTGTTCTCCTCGAACCCGGAGATCGGCGAGGCCCGGGACAATATGGCCGTCGACTACAAAGGCCAGGACCTCGAGGTCGGGTTCAACGCCCAGTACCTGCTCGATTTCCTGACCGCCGTCGGCTCCAAGAAGATCGTTTTCGAGCTCAAGGACGAGAACAGCGCGGTCCTCATGCGGCCCGAGCCCGAGGAAGGGCTGACCAACATCTACGTCCTCATG
Organism: Candidatus Aminicenantota bacterium; assembly: GCA_963807525.1. Lineage (GTDB taxonomy): Bacteria > Acidobacteriota > Aminicenantia > Aminicenantales > Saccharicenantaceae > RBG-16-66-30. The sequence goes on from CAWECI010000009.1 coordinate 151,448, forward strand.
CCCATGAAGATCTAGGGAGTCCCTCTCTCGGGCTTTGCTCGGGAATCGCCCTCTAGCTCCCCGGCCCCCCTGGGAACCAGTTCGCACTGTTCCCCCCGCTCCGCGGGTCCCCCTCTCCAGCAACGGGGATCTTCGAGGCGAATTCCCTCGCCGCTTCGAGAGGGACTCGCAGCCGGGTAAGGAATAAGAAAAAGCCCTCATCCGGAGCTTCCGGAGGAGGGCTTCTTTATATCTCGACGAGAGACGGTCAGGCCTTGGGTTCGGCGGCGGGGGTGGCCGGCGCCGCAGGCGCGGCGGGCTTGGGCTTCACCACGGCGCGGACGTAGACCCAGTCCCTTTTCAGCTTGTGGCGGTCGTCCGTGGCGAGCTCGAACAGGCTGTCGATCTGCATGGCCTTGGGCGTCGTCGGGCAAACGTCGACGCACTGGGCGCAGTGGATGCAGCGGTCGTTGTGGATGACCATGCGGAAGCGCTTCTCCGCCGGGTCGCCGACGGCCGCGATCTCGATGGCCTCGGCCGGGCAGTCCCGCTCGCAGGCCTTGCAGACGATGCACAGCTCGGGCCGCAGATAGGGCGTCCCCCGGAAGTCCTTGGGCACGTCCATCTTCTTGAAGGGGTAATCGACCGTGGCCGGCTTCTTGAAGAGATGGCGCAGAAGCTCGGGCAGGAAGGCGGCTATTCTCATGACAGGAATCCCTTCACGAGGATGGTGATCAGGAGCTGGAGGACGGCCAGGGGGGCCAGGATCTTCCAGGAAAAGGACACGACCTGGTCGATGCGGATCCGCGACGTCAGCGCCCGGATCAGGGACAGCAGGAAGATGATGAAGAGGGTCTTGATGACGAAGAAGACGAAGCCGAGGAGGGCCCCGCCGGGGAAGCCGCCGAGAAAGACGGCGGCCAGCAGGCCGCTGGCCACGACCAGCTCGACGTCGAAGGTCAGGCGGAAGAGGGCCAGCTTCTTGCCCGAGTACTCGGTGAAGGTGCCGCCGACGATCTCGGTCTCGGCATCGGGGATGTCGAACGGCGTCCGCTCGAGCTTGGCCTGCACGGCGATGACGGCGACGACGAAGCCGAGCACGTTGACCAGCAGCAGGACCGGCCGCGCCTGGTAGAAGGCCGCGATCTCGGCCAGGCGCCAGGAGCCGGCCAGGATGGCCGGGCTCAGGACGGCCAGGAAGAGGGGCACCTCGTAGCCGAAGAGCATCGTCAGCACGCGGGCCCCGCCGATCGTCGAGAACAGGTTGGTCGAGGACCAGGCGGCCAGGAAGAGGATGAGCGTCGGCAGGGACAGCAGGTAGAGGATGACGATGATGTCCCCCGAGAACGACGTCCAGCCCGGGTTGGCCAGGTCGAAGTTCCAGACCGGCAGGAGCAGCGCGGCCGTCGAGACGACGGCCAGGCCGAAGGCCGGCAGGGCGTTGAAGAAGCCCTTGTCGGCGGCCTCGGGGACGACGTCCTCTTTGGCCATGAGCTTGAAGAAGTCGGCCACGGGCTGGAGGAGGCCGAAGCGGCCGGTGTGGGTCGGGCCCATCCGGTTCTGGAGCCGGGCGTAGACCTTGCGGTCGAACCACTCGGAGAAAGTCCCGTAGACGAACAGGAAGATCAGGCCGGGATAGACGAGGAGGTAGAGGAGGGTTCTCAGAAGGGCCATACGGCTTTCCCTTTCACCAGGGCATTCGCGGGCCGGGCGAGCGCGCGGCGGCGCAGGTCGCTCGTCCGGACGATCGATTCCTCGCCGCTGCGGCCGTCGACCAGGGTCACGGACCGCTCGGCGCAGCAGATGCACGGATCGATGGCGGCGAAGATCAGCGGGATGTCGGCGATAAAGCCGTTCTTGAGCATGACGACGGTCGCCGCGTAGTTGGCCAGCGTCGGAGCGCGGACCTTGAGCCGTTCGGGTTTCTCCGTCCCGTTGGACTTGATGTAGTGGATGTTCTCGCCGCGAGGCGCCTCGTAGCGGCTGACGGTCTCGCCGGGCTTGGCCTTGCGCGGCGCCTTGACGGTGATATCGCCGGCGGGCAGGCCCTGGACCATCTGCTCGATCATGTTGTAGGACTGGAGGAGCTCCTTGACGCGGACGACGACCCGGCCGAGAACGTCGCAGGTGTCGGCCGTGGCGACCTCCCATTCGAGCTCGTCGTAGACCGCATAGGGGTCTTCCTTGCGGACGTCCCGGTCCCAGCCCGAGGCCCGGGCGGTCGGGCCGACGGCGCAGAGGGCCACGGCCTGCTCCTTGGTCAGCATCCCGACGCCGGCGATCCTGGCCACGAAGCTGGGCTCGCTGGCCCCGATCTTGAAGTAGTATACGCTGCGCTTGCGGAGCATGGCGACGCCCTCGAGGATCTTGGCCTTCTGGCCCTCGTCGAGGTCGCGGCGAACGCCGCCGACGGTGTTGATGGCATAGTGGACGCGGTTGCCGGAGACCATCTCCAGGAGGTCCATGACGATCTCGCGGTCGCGCCAGGTGTACATGAAGAAGGAGTCGAAGCCGGCCTCGTGGCCGGCGACGCCGAGCCAGAGGAGATGGCTGTGGACGCGCTCGAGCTCGGAGACGAGATAACGGATGTACAGCCCCCGCTTGGGCGGCACGAGCTCCATCAGCCGCTCGACAGCCTGGACGTAGCAGGTGGCATGGGAGTGGGAGCAGATGCCGCAGATGCGCTCCATCAGATAGATGTTCTGGATCCAGTTGCGCTCCTCCGCCAATTTTTCGATGCCGCGGTGGTTGTAGCCGAGGCGGATGTCGGCGTCGGTGATGACCTCTCCCTCAACGGTCATGCGCAGGCTGATCGGCTCCTTGAGCGCCGGGTGCTGGGGGCCGATGGGGATCTGGAAACTCATGATTCGCCTCCGGGGATGACTTCGGCGGGCCGGACGAACTTCCAGTCCTTCCTCAACGGGAACTGGCCCTCGGGCCAGTCGTCCGGCAGCACGAGGGGACGCCCGTCGGGGATGCCTTCCACAACGATCCCGAACATATCCTGGATCTCGCGCTCGTAAAGGATGGCCCCCGGGATCACGGGGCTGATCGAGGCCACCCGCGGGGCCTCCCGGGGGATCTCGGTCCGGACGTTGAGGTCCTGTTCGGGAATGGAGAAGTGATAGAGGAGCTCGAAGGCCGTGCCCGTGTCGACGCCGCTGATGGTCGACAGGAAAACGACCCCGAAAGCGTCGCGGAGCCGGGTCACGACCGTGACGATGTCGGCGGCGGCGACCTTCAGGAAGAGCCGGCGCGGTCCAGGGCTGGCGATCTCGGCCCGGCTTCCCAGGTCCGCCTGGAGCTTAGCGATGAGTTCGGCGTCTGTCATGGCGACTCCTCGATCCTAAAGTTTCCCGAGCAGCTTGACGACGCCGTCGATGATGGCGTCGGGGCGGGCCGGGCAACCGGGCACGTACATGTCGACCGGGATGACCTGGTCGAGGCCGCCCATGACATTATACGCCCCGCGGTAGACGCAGCCGGCCATGGCGCAGGCGCCCACGGCGATGACGAACTTGGGGTCGGGGGTCTGCTCGTAGATGCGGATGATCCGGTCCTTGATCTGGCGCGTGACCGGGCCGGTGGCGATGATGACGTCGGCGTGGCGCGGCGTCGCCCTGAGCAGGATGCCGAAGCGCTCGACGTCGAAGCGGGGCGTCAGCGCGGCGACGATCTCGATGTCGCAAGCGTTGCAGGCGCCCGAATTGAGGTGCAGGATCCAGGGCGATTTGATCCTGGACCAGCGGGCGAGTTTGTCGAGCATGTTAACTCCTTGTGACCAGGGCCGTGAGCGACAGCACGATCATGACCAGGTAGAACAGGGCGAAGAAGACGATCTTGCCCGACGGCACCGTGGCGATGACCAGCACGGCGACATGCATCATGGTGAAGAACAGGGCGATGTAGAAGAACAGCCGGTAGCCGAACTGGACCTTGACCCCGGGGATGTTCTCGCCGCAGGCGTACGTCGTGAGCTTGCCGCCGACCTTGGTCAGCTTGGGGGCCATGCCGCGCCCCAGCGCGTAGAGCCCGAAGGCGACCGCCAGGAAGAAGACGAAGGCGATGGGCGGGGAGAGAAGGATGCCGAGTCCAGTCATGGCTTACCCCTTCAACTTGGCGAGATTCCGGACGTCCAGCGATTTCGTGTGCCGGGTGATGTTGATGATCAGGGCCAGCGCGGTGGCCACCAGGCTGACCTCGATGACGATGTAGGTGATGACCAGGGCCTGCGCGGTCAGGATGCTGGCCTTGGCGAAGCCCGTGCCGAGGAGGAGCAGGCTGATGCCCTTGCCGATGACCTCGATGGCGATGAAGAGCTTGATCAGGTTCCTCTTGGCCAGGAGACCCAGGAGGCCGGCCCCGATGAGCGCGGCGGCGAAAAAGACGTAGAGATACCAGGTGTTAGTCATGTTTCTCTCGCTTGCGGAACAGGGCCAGGACGGAGAAGACGCCGGCCAGGATGACCGCGATCTGGCCGACGAGGTCGTAGGTCCGGGCGCGCCAGAGGACCTCGCCGAACGAGCCCGACTCGGCGCCCGCGGCCAGGGCCGGGACCTGGCCCAGCAGGCTCTTCATGACCAGAGCGTCGACGACGATGAAGGCGATGAAGACGAGCGGGAAGGCCCACTTCACGAGCCGGGATTCCCGGACCTCCTCGCCCGTCTTGGTCAGGGCGATCGTCAGGACGAACAGGACCGTGATGAGCCCGGCCACGACCGAGATCTCGAAGACGCCGGCGTAGGGGGCGTTCATCCGGAAGAAGATGATCCCCAGGAGCAGGCTGGCCGCGGCCAGGGCGATGGCCGACTTGAGCAGGTCCCTGAGCAGGATGGCCAGGACCGAGAAGATCACCACACCGATGAGAAGGGCTGTTTGCAGGATCATCGTCTAAAATCCCCATGATCCGGTCACGGCGTGGATGCCGTCCGCCAGGACGTCGGCGGCGGGCTGGATCCAGGTCGTGACGGTCAACGAGAAGAGGATGCCGATCCCCACGCAGAGGACGGCCAGAAGGACCGTGGCGGCGGTCATCCAGAAGGGGGCTTCCTTGACGGCGGCCCACTTGGCGTTGAGCTGGCCGAAGAAGGCCTTCCTCTGGATGAGCAGGTAGTACCACAGCGTCAGGACCGAGGCCAGGACGGCCACGACGGCGAAGGCCGGGTGGTGAGCCTGGACCAGGGCCATGATGATGAGCAGCTTCGACCAGAAGCCGTTGAGCGGCGGCACCCCGGCGATCGACAGCGATCCGACGAGGTTCGTGGCCGCCGTGACCGGCATGCGCTTGGCCAGGCCGCCCATGGCGTCGAGGTCGCGGGTGCCGGTGGCCTGCTGGACGGAGCCGCTGGTCAAGAACAGGAGCCCCTTGGCCAGGGCGTGATTGAAGAGGTGGAACAGCCCGCCGGCGATCCCGAGCGGCGTCCCGATGCCGATGCCCAGGACGACATAGCCGACCTGGCTGATCGAGGAGTAGGCCAGCATCCTCTTCATGTCCTTCTGGCCGAGGGCCAGGAAAGCGGCCACGACGAGCGAGATCACGCCGAGCCACATGAGGACCGTCGACAGGGCCGGCGTCAGGCCGAAGACATTGAGGAAGATGCGGGCCATGGCGTAGACGCCGGAGACCTTGATCAGGAGCCCCGACAGAACGGCCGAGATCGGCGCCGGGGCCGACGGGTGGGCGTCGGGCAGCCAGGCGTGGAACGGGATCAAGGCGGCCTTGAGCCCGAAGCCGAGCAGGAAGAAGGCCGAGGCGATGGCCATGACCGGGACGGCGTTGAGCTCCTTGAGCCCCGCGGCCACGGCGGCGAAGTCGAGATGGCCGGTCATGCCGAAGATGACGGCGATCCCGGCCACCAGGAAGGCCGAGGCGACGACCGAGAGCATGAGGTACTTGAAGGCGGCCTCGAGCTCGTCGTGGCCCAGGCCGAAGGCGACCAGGGCGTAGGACGCGACGGCCGCGACCTCGAGGAAGACGTACACGCTGAAGAGGTCCCGCGACAGGATCAGGCCGTTCATGCCGGCGATCATGACCAGATAGAGCGCGTAGTAATTGGCCTTGGCCCCGTAGTGCTCCATGTAGTCGATCGAAAAGAGGGACGCGGCCAGGCCGACCAGGGACACGGCCAGGAGCATGAGCAGGCTGAACCCGTCCAGCGCCAGGCGCAGGTTGACGGCCTCGCCGAGCCAGGAGAGCTGCTGCAGGACCGGGCCGCCGGCGATGAGCGGCCGCCCGGCGACCGCGGCGAACACGAGCAGGGCGAGAAGGGTCGCGTTGGCCAGCAGGTCCGGCAGGACGCGCCGCGAGACCTTGCCGACAAGGGGCAGGAGGCCCGCCACGATGAGCGGAAGGACGACGAAGAGTATGATCAACGCTCCTCCTCTCTACTGCGCCAGCAGGCTGATGACGCCCGCCAGGATGATCAGGCCGGCCAGGCACCAGGCCAGGTAATTCGCGTAGTGCCCGTTGTGGGCCTTCCTCAGGACGCCGGTGAACTTGGTGCCCGCGAAGGTGACGACCTTTTCGAAGACGAAGTCGATGGGGCGGTCGATGGCCTTGAACAGGACGAGCGAGAGCCCCTGCAGGACCTTGATGCCCTGCTCATAGGGATCGAAGACCCGCTTCTCGGCCAGGTCGTACGCTTGGTGCATGACCGGCAGGTTGTGGATGGGCTCGGATGAGAGGTAGGCCTTGCGGCCGCCCTTGAGCCAGCCGTAACGGTGCAGCAGGAAGGCCAGGACCAGGCAGCCGATCGAGATCAGGGCGACAGGGGTGAACACGGACAGGGCGTGCCCGGTGAAGTCGACGGCCTCTCCGGCCGCGACATGGCCGGCCAGGATGGGCTGGATGAAGAGGGTCAGCGGCAGCTTGTTGTAGACGCCGAACAGGACGCACAGCCCGGCCAGGGTCAGGATCGGGATGACGATGGGGGCCGGGCTCTCGCGGAGCCGGGGCACCTCGCGCGACCGCTCGCCGAAGAAGACCGAATGCCCCGCCTTGAGGAACGAGGCGAACGTGAAGATGGCCCCGATCCAGGCGGCGATGGCAAACACGGTGTATCCGGTCTCGAGGGCGCCGTGGAAGACCATCTCCTTGGAGACGAAGCCGTTGAGCGGCCAGACGCCCGAGATGGCCAGGGCGCAGACGGTGAAGCCGAGGGCCGTGAGCGGCATCTCGCGGCCGAGGCCGCCGAGCTTCTTGAGCTCGGTCGTCCCGGTCCTGTGCTCGACCGAGCCGGCGCTCAGGAACAGGCCGCTCTTGTACATGGCGTGGTTGATCATGTGGAAGATGCCGCCGGCGATGCCGATGGGGATGGCCGTGCCGATGCCGAGCACCATGTAGCCGACCTGGCTGATGGCGTGATACGACAGCAGGCGCTTCAGGTCCTTCTGGACCAGGGCCATGAGAACGGCCAGGACGATGGTCACGGCGCCGACGGTCATGAGCAGGATCGACAGGCCGCTGCCGGGCCGGATCTTGAAGAGATCGAGGGAAATGCGGGCCAGGAGGTAGATCCCGAGCAGCTTCTCGAAGGCGGCCGGCAGGAAGGCCATGAAGGTCACCGGCGCGTCGACGGCCGCGTCCGGGATCCAGGTGTGGAAGGGCATGGCCCCGGCTTTGCCCGCGGCGCCGACCATCATCAGGACGAAGGCCACGGCGGCCAGGCCCGTCGGCTCGACCGAGATGTCCGACAGGGTCGCCGTCCCGGCCAGGCTCCAGAGCATGGCGATGCCGAGGATCATCGAGAAGTCGCAGAAACCGCTGATGATCAGGGCCTTGACGGCCGAGCGGTCCGAGGTCGGGCGACCCCCCAGGTAGATCATGCCGTACAGGGTGACGAGCAGGCCCTCCCAGAAAAAGAGCAGGGGCACGAAGTTGTTGGCCAGGACCGCCCCGTTGGCGAAGGCCGCGGTCAGGAAGATGTAGGCCATGAACTCCCGCTCCCGCGGCGCGCCCTTCATCTTGGCCGTGGTGTAGAGCGTGATCAGGAAGAGGAACCCGGCCAGGGCGAGCAGGATGAAGGCCGAGAACTGGTAGAGCCGGAGGTCGAAGTCGACGCCCGGGAAGAGCCACGGAACCGTGAACCGCAGGGTCTTCACCGAGAAGAAGACGAAGCCGTAATACAGCAGCACGGCCGCCCCGGCCACTGCCAGGACGTCGCGCAGGAGCTTGAGCGTCCGGGGCAGGAGCATGAACACGGCGGCCAGCACGGCCGGCAGGAGGATCGGAAGAAGCAGCATTTTGGGGGTCATCGGAGCCACCAACTCATCTGTGCCGTCGCCACGTTGACGACCTTCATCGGGTAGGCGATGAACAGGCCGGCCGCCAGGCTGAGCACGGCCAGCACGGCGACGACATAGACCATGGATTTCGACTTCTCGGGGGCCGGTCGCTTGGCTTCGCCGAGGAAGACCAGGCGGAAGGCCTTGAACAGGTAGAACAGGGTCAGGACCGCGGTGAACAGGCCCAGCGCGGCCACCCAGGGCCGGCCGGCCTGGACCGTGCCGAGGATGACCATGAACTTGGCGAAGAACCCGCCAAAGGGCGGGATGCCGATGACGGAGAAGGCGCAGGCGATGAAGGCCATGGCCGTGACCGGCATCGTCTTGATGAGCCCGCCCATCTCCCGGATGTCCTTGGTGTGCACGGCGTGGATGACGATGCCGGCGCAGAGGAACAGGCCGGCCTTGGCCAGGCCGTGGGTCAGGATGAAGATGAGCGAGCCCGAGATGCCGGTGGAATTGCCAATGGCGAAGCCGAGGAAGATGTAGCCGAGCTGGCTGACCGTGGAGTAGGCCAGGATCCGCTTCAGGTCGTTCTCGACGGCGGCGGCGCCGGCGGCGACCAGGCTCGAGACCATGACGATGATCGGCAGGGCCTGGTGCCAGCCCTCCGGCAGCTTGAAGGTGTAGAGGAAGAGCCGGGCGAAGGCGTACGTGCCGATCTTGACCAGGACCGCCGCGTGGAGCAGGGCGGTGACCGTGGTCGGCGCGACGCCGGCGTCCGGCAGCCAGGTGTGGAGGGGCACCGTGGCCGACTTCGAGAACATGCCGAAGAGGATGAGCAGCACGGCCGAACCGGGGATGAGCGTCCCCCGCATGGCCGTCAGGTCGAAGGTGTTGGTCAGCCCGTAGATCTGGACGAAGCCGAGGAGCATGACCACGGCGCCGAAGAAGGTCACCAGGAAGGCCTTGTCGGCCTTGATGACGTGGCTCGGCTCGCGGTAGAAGCCGATCAGCCGCCAGCAGCAGATGGCGATGATCTCCCAGAACAGGTACATGAAGATGAGGTTGCCGGAGAAGACCAGCCCCATCATGGACCCGACGAACAGGAGGACCATCAGGTAGTACTCGTTCTGGTTCTCCTCGTGCCGGATGTAGCCGAGCGAGTAGACCACGATGAGGAAGCCGATGAACGAGGACACACAGGCCATGAAGATCGCGAGCGGGTCGGCGATGAGGATGACGTCAAAGCCGTTGAAGAGGCTCCAGCGCGCGACCTGCTCCCCTCCTTTGAGGGCGAAGGGGAGGAGCGTCAGTGGCAAGACGGCCGTCGCGCCGCTCACCAGGACGGCCCAGACCGAGCGGACGCGCCTCCCGGCGAGGCCGGCAAGCGGCGTCGCGAAGGAGCCGAGGACGGGGACGAGCACCGTGAGGAGGACAGTTGTTTCGACGTTCATGGGGACGGGTTGCCTTCCTATATTAAAAAGAAGGCTCAGTATAGTGATGGCCCGGAGGGTTGTCAAGGATTTCCACAGGCTGTCCTCAGCTTTTGAACAGCCTTTTGCAGAGCCAGATTTCTGTTGATTTTTAGGCCGGAAAGTAGGATAAGAGGGCATCGAAATCCAACGCCGCGGAACGAGGTGAAGCATGGCCGTCGAGATCCGTGAAGTCGCTTCGCGCAAGGACCTGAAGACCTTCATCTATCTGCCCGAGAAGGTCCACGCCGGGCACAAGAACTGGGTCTATCCCCTCTACTCGGACGACTGGAAATATTTCGATCCGAAGAAGAACAAGGCCTTCTCCTATTGCGACACGATCCTGTTCCTCGCCTTCAAGGACGGTCAGCCGGCCGGCCGGATCATGGGCGTCATCAACAAGCGGTACAACGAATACCGCCACGAGCGGACGGCCCGCTTCGGCTACTTCGAGACCCCCGAGGACAAGGAGATCTTTCGGGCCCTCCTTCACTACGTCGAGGACTGGGCCCGGTCCAAGGGCATGACCAAGATGGTCGGCCCCTACGGCTTCTCCGACCAGGACCCCGAGGGCTGGATCATCGAGGGCTTCGATCACCGGGCCACGATCGCCACCTACTACAATTTCGAGTGGATGCCCCAGTGGATCGAAGAAGAGGGCTACACCAAGGACAACGACTGGTTCGTCTACAAGCTCGACGTGCCCAAGGAGATGCCCGAGTTCTACAAGCGGATCTTCGAGCGGGCCATGAAGCGCGGGACGTTCCAGATCGTCGAGTTCAAGAAACGCAAAGAGATCAAGCCCTGGATCCACAAGGTCCTGGGCCTCATGAACGAAACGTACATGGCCGGCAACATCTACGGCTACGCCCCGCTCGACGAGCAGGAGATGGACGAGCTGGCCGGGCGCTTCCTGCCGATCCTCGACCCCCGCTTCGTCAAGGTCGTGGCCAAGGACGGCGAGGTCCTGTCGTTCATCATCGCCATGCCCGACATGACCGATGGCATCAACAAGGCCCGGGGCCATCTCTTCCCCTTCGGCTTCATCCACATCCTTCGGGCGGCCAAGACGACGAAACAGCTCGACTTGCTGCTCGGGGCCGTCAAGGAGCCGTACCGCGGCCAGGGCCTGGACGTCCTGATGGGGGTCAAGGTCCTCGAGTCGGCCTCCAAGGCCGGCAAGGAGATGATGGATACCCACCACGAGATGGAGGCCAACGTCAAGGTCCGGGCCGAGATGGAGCGGATGGGCGGCAAGATCTACAAGAAGTTCCGGGCCTTCCAGAAGGCGCTCTAGCCGAAAGAAACCACTATTCTCAGATAGTTACGCCAATAGCGACACGACGTAGGCGCCCGTCAGCACGGTCAGCACGGCCACGGTCACCCACGACAGGACGTTGAACGCCTTCCCGTTCTTGTAAGTCCCCATCAGCTTCGGGTTGTTGATCAGGACCAGCATGAAGACCAGCACGACCGGCAGGACGACGCCGTTGACGACCTGAGAGATGAGCATGACCCGGAAGAGCGGGATGTGCGGCAGCAGGATGATGGCCGCGCCAAGGAAGACGAGCAGCGAGTAGAGGCCGTAGAACTGCGGCGCCTCCGAGAACTTTTTGTTGACGCCGTTCTCCCAGCCCATGCCCTCGCAGATGATGAAGGCCGTCGAGAGCGGCAGGATGGAGGCGGCGAAGAGCGAGGCGTTGAGCAGGCCGAAGGCGAAGAGGGCCGCGCAGTAGCGCCCGGCCAGGGGCTTAAGGGCCAGGGCGGCGTCGGCGGCGGTCTCGACCCGGATGCCGGCCTTGAACAGCGTGGCCGCGCAGGTCAGGACGATGAACCCGGCCACGATGGTCACCACGAAGCTGCCGACGATGACGTCCAGCCGGGAGTGCTTGTAGTCCTTGACGGGGATGTTCTTCTCGACGATGGAGGCCTGGAGGTAGAACTGCATCCAGGGCGCGATCGTCGTGCCGACCAGGCCGATGACCATGGCCAGGGCGCCGGGGGAGAAATCCAAGCTGGGCCGGACGAGGCTCGTTCCGATCGCCGCCCAATCGGGCTTGGCCAGGAAGCCGGAGACGATGTAGGTCACGTAGAACAGGCAGGCGAAGAGGAAGATCTTCTCGACCGACCGGTACGTGCCCTTGACCACGAGGAGCCAGACGAGCAGCGCCGAGAGCGGCACGGAGATGAACTTGGAGACGTGGAAGATCTCCAGGCTCGAGGCCACGCCGGCGAACTCGGCGATGATGTTGCCGAAGTTGGTCAGCAGGATGCCGAAGAGCAGATAGACCGTGATCTTGACGCCGAAGCGTTCGCGGATGAGGTCGGACAGGCCCTTGCCCGTGACGACGCCCATCCGGGCGCTCATCTCCTGGACGATGATCAGGGCCAGCATGACCGGGAGGAGCGTCCAGAGGAGCCGGTTGCCGTAGCCGGCGCCGGCCAAGGAATAGGTGGCGATGCCGCCGGCATCGTTGTCGACGTTCGAGGTGATGATGCCCGGCCCCATGACGGCCAGGAAGATCAGGAAGCTCTTCCAGCGTCGCTTGAGCACCTCGGCCATCGCTTGTCCCTTACCCCGGACTGGACACGAGCCGGGGCCGCTGCAGGGGCAAGGCGTCGATCCGCGTTATCATGGCTAGAGCTCCTCGGCGGTTTCCTGGATGATGTCCTGGAGCGTGATGATGCCCTGGATCCGGCGTTCCGTATCCACGACCGGAACGGCCATGAACTTGTACTTGTTGAAGATGTCGGCGACCGTTTCGACGCTGTCGCTCGTCTCGACCGAGACGATGCGGTCGTTCATGAGCGTCCCGAGCTCCTCCTCCCGGCCGCAGATGATGAGGTGGCGGGCGGTGATCACACCGACGAGCTTGCGGTCCTCGTCGGTCACGTAGAGGTAGGCGACCGATTCCAGGGGATGGAAGGCCTTCCGGAAGGCCTCGATGGCGTCGCCGATCGTCTGTCCGCGTCCGAGGGCCAGAAAATCGGTGGTCATGATGCTGCCGGCCGTGCCCTCCTTTTGTCTCAACAGCTTCTCGACGTGCTCGCGGTAGGGCTTCTCCATGGTCCCGATGAGGTGGTCCTTCTTCTCCTCGGGCAGGTCGGACAGGAACTCCTTGGCCTCGTCCGGGTCCATCGATTCCAGGATGTCGGAGGCCTTCTCCGGCGGGGCCGTCTCGATCAGAGAGAGCTGCAGGCGCGGGTCGTCGACCTCCTGCAGGGTCTCGGCCGCGGTTTCCGCGTCCAGGGACCGGAAGACCGACGAGCGGTTGGCCCGGTCGAGCTCCTCGATGATGTCGGCGATGTCGGAGGGATGCATATCGTGGAGGCCGCGCTGGCTCACGTTCAGCTTGAGGTTCCGCTTCGGATCGCTGGCCAGGGGCTGGACGTACTTCCAAGAAGCCAGCCGCTCCTCGATCGGGCTGCCGAAGATCCAGCGCCAGACCCCGTCGATCGTCCGCAGCCAGCCCAGACGACGCAGGATGCCGCGGATGCCGAAGTCGACGTGGGCCAGCCGCAGCTCGCCGTGAACGAGGAGCAGGTGCACGTCGTTGACCCGCTCGATGCGGGCCCCCTGCGTGTCGACGACCTGCTTGTCGAGCAGGTCCTCGCGGACGACGATCTCGTCGGGCCCGACCTGAAGATCGGCCAGCGCCGATTCGGCGCCGGGGCGCAGGACGATGGCCCTCTGATCCAGCCGGTCGACGTTGGCCCAGTCGAGCTCGCGCAGCTTCCGGTCCACGCCGCGGCGGAGGACGAGAGTGGCGGCCTTGGGATAGAGCTCGCTGAGCCGGACCTTGAGGTCTGCCACGCGGCCGATCCGGGCCCCGTCCGCCGCGAGCACAGGTTTGCCCAGCAACTGGGAGACGAAGACGAACATCTGGGCGTCCTGGGCGGTCATACCCGGCTTATAGCACAGGGCCTTAGGGGAGTAAAGCGGGCCGGCCATTTCGCTCGGGCCGGACCCGTCCGGCCGCGAAAACGGGCTATTTCGCGTCGGCCCAGTTCGGGCCGAACCCGACGTGGACGACGAGCGGCACGGCCAGCGAGGCGGCCCCTTCCATGGCCTCGCGCACGAGAGGCTCGACGGCCTTCTGCTCCTTCTCGGGGACCTCGAAAACGAGCTCGTCGTGGACCTGGAGGATCATCCGGGTCCTGAGCTTCCGCTCCTCGATCATCCGGGCCGCCCGGAGCATGGCCAGCTTGATGATGTCGGCCGCGGAGCCCTGAATGGGATTGTTGAGGGCGATCCGCCGCCCGGCCTGCTGCAGGGCCCGGTCGGGGGCGCGCAGCTCGGGGACTTGGCGCCGCCGGCCGAAGAGCGTCTCGGAGAAGCCGGTGGTCCGGGCCTCCTCGACGACCCGGTCGAGATATTCCCGGACCTTGGGCCGCTCGGCAAAATAGCGGTCGATGAACTTCTGGGCCTCGCCCGAGGACGTCCCCAGCTCGCGGGCCAGCGAAAAGGCGGACGCGCCGTAGATGATGCTGAAGTTGATGATCTTGGCCCGCCGCCGGGCGTCCTCGCCGGCCGCCTGCCCGAACACGAGCTTGGCCGTCTCCTCGTGAACGTCGCGATCGGCCAGGAACGTCTCGATCAGGGTCGGGTCTCCCGCAAGGTGGGCCAGGATGCGCAGCTCGACCTGGGAATAATCGGCCGCGAGCAGGACGTGGCCGGGATCGGGGATGAAGGCCTGGCGGAAGCGGGTCCCCCAAGGCCCGCGGGCCGGGATGTTCTGGAGGTTGGGCTCACTCGAGGACAGCCGGCCCGTCGACGCCACCGTCTGGTTGTAGCACGTGTGGATGCGGCCCGTTTCCGGGTTGATGAGCTGCGGCAGGGCGTCGGCGTAGGTCGATCTCAGCTTGGCCATCTGCCGGTAGTCCAGGACGTCCCGGGCCAAGGGGTGGACGGCGGCCAGCTCCTCGAGGATATCGATCGAGGTCGAAAAGCCTTTGGTGACCTTGGTCCGGCGGCCGGCCTGCAGGCCGAGCTTGTGGAAGAGGATCTCGCCGAGCTGGCGGGGCGAGTTGATATTGAAAGCGCAACCGGCCAGGGCGTGGATCTGCTTTTCGAGACGGCCGGTCTCGGCCTCGAGCTCCTTCGACATGGCCTTGAGGACGGCCGGATCGATGCGGACCCCCACGACCTCCATGCGGGCCAGCAGGCCGATGAGCGGCCGTTCGATGTCCTCGTAGAGCCGGTCCATCTTTTTCTGCCTGACCTTGTCCCACAGCAGGGGACCCAGCTCCTGGGCCAGGGAGGCGTCGAGGCAGGCGTAGGGGCCGGCCCTCTCGATGTCCACCTGGTCCATGGTCTTCCCGGTCTTGCCCTTGCCCGCCACCTCCTCGTAAGGGATCTTGGTCTGCCTGAGATAATGGAGGGCGATCCGATCGAGCGAGTGTTTGCCCCAGTTGGGCTCGAGGAGGTAGGACAGGACCATCGTGTCCGTCGACACGCCGGCGAGGCGGACGCCTTCGCGCTCGAGGACGATCATGTCGTACTTGATGTTCTGGCCGGTCTTCAGGACCGTGGGGTCCTCGAGGACGGGCTTCAGGATGGCCAGGGCCCTGTCCTTGGGGATCTGGGCCGGGGCTCCGAGATAATTGTGGCCGACCGGCACGTAGAAGGCCTCGCCTGGCACCGTCGAGAAGGACAGGCCGACCAAGCGGGCCCGGGTCGGCAGGGGCGAGGTCGTCTCGGTGTCCACGGCCACCTGGCCGGCCTTGGCGATGCGGGCGGCCAGGGCCCGGAGCTCCCGCTCCTCGAGGATGGTCCGGAAGTCCTGGCCGGCCGGCCGGGGCGGCTTCAGGATCTCGGCGAGAAGCGAGGCGAACTCGAGCTCGCCGAACAGGCGGACCGTCTCATTCGGGTCGGGGTCCTGGACGACGTAGCGGTCGAGATCGAAGTCGATCGGCAGGTCCCGGCAGACCGTGACCAGGCGCCGGCTGAGCGCGAGCAGCTCCCGGTTGGACTCGATCTTCTCCCGGACGCGCGGGTTCGTGATCTCGTCGAGGCGAGCCAGCAGGTTGTCGAGCGAGCCGAACTGCTCGATCAGCGACTTGGCCGTCTTCTCGCCGATGCCCGGGACGCCGGGGACGTTGTCGGACGGGTCGCCCCAGAGGGCCAGAACGTCGACGACCGCGCCGGCCTCGGCCCCGAAGAAGTCCTTGACCCCGGCCGCGTCGATCAGCCTCTCCTTCGCAGGGTTCCAGACCGAGGTCGAGGCGTCGACGATCTGGAGCAGGTCCTTGTCCGTGGTCACGACGATCGTCTGGAGGCCCGCGGCGGAAGCCTTGACGGCCAGCGAGGCGATGGCGTCGTCGGCCTCGTAGCCGGGGAACTCGGCCGTGGCGATGCGCAGGGCCCGGAGGACCTCTTTCAGCTTGGGCATCTGGATGGCCAGGTCCTCCGGCATGGGCTTGCGATGGGCCTTGTAGGCCTCGTATTCTTCATGCCGGACGGTCGGCCCCTTGACGTCGAAGACGACGCCCAGGTAATCCGGCTTTTCGGCCTCCGCGATCTTGCGCAGCGCGCTGAGGAAGCCGAAGATGGCCCCGGTCGGGAAGCCAGCCGAGTTGCTCAGGCCGCGGATGGCGTAATAAGAACGATAGAAGAGGGAGTTCCCGTCGATGAGAAAAAGGCGGAGCGGGCTCAGTCGTACCTGCCTTCGACGATCTGCCCCAGGACGGCCTTGTGCTGCTCTTCCATCATCCGGGCGATCCGGCCGGCGGAGTCGGGCAGGCCGAGCAGGGCCGTATAGAACCCCCGTTTCGAGGCCAGCAGGCGCCCCGACCGGTAGATCAGGGATTCGATGTACTGGGCCCCCGGGCCCTTGTCCTGGGTCTGGACAAGGTACGCTGCCCCCCGGAAATCGACCCGCGTATCGTAGCCAGCCATATGGGCATTATACCTCATTTGACTTCGTCGACCTGCTTGGTATAATAGATTGAAATTTTGAGAGGTTTTGTCTTGGATAGTACGATGATCGTCGATATCGACCGCTTGCCCAAGGAAGGCCTGCGGATCTCCAAGGACTTCGAGTTCCTGAGCCTCGATCTGGTCGAGGAGAATGCCGTTTTCCTGGAGCCGGCCCACGCCGACCTGACCTTGCGGCTGCTGGGCGAAGACGTCCTGGTCCAAGGCACGGTCACGGCGCGGCTGAGCTTCGTCTGCTCGCGCTGCCTGACCCCGTTCGAGTTCCCGGTGGCCAGCCGGTTCGACCTGGTCTACCTGCCCGAGGACATCGACGCCCTGTCGGAGGAGCTCTCGGACGATAAGATCGACCAGATGTTCTACAGCGGCCGCCAGCTCGACCTGCGGGCCGTCGTTCTCGAACAGCTGAACCTGACCTTCCCGGCCAAGCCCCTGTGCGCGCCGGACTGCGAGGGCATCTGCGCCGTCTGCGGCGAGATCATCCGCGACGCCAAATGCTCCTGCCTCGTTAAGGAGCCTGATCCCCGCTGGAACAAGCTCAAATTTCCCATGAGAGACAAGAGTTAAATGCCTAACCCAAAGAGACGCCACTCGCCGACCCGAAAAGGGAAACGTCGCTCCCACGACGCGCTCTCCCTTCCCACCTTCTCCGTCTGCCCGAAGTGCGGCAACCCCAAGCTGCCTCACCGGGCCTGCCCCGAATGCGGGTACTATAAAGGACGGCAGGTGACGGAAGGGACCGAAGACTGACCGGGCCGGCGGCCATGCGTATCGCGGTCGACGCGATGGGGGGTGACTTAGGCACCAAGGCCACGGTGCCCGGGAGCCTCGCCGCCGCCGAGGACTTCGGCGTCGAGATCCTTCTCGTCGGCCTCGAAAGCGCCGTCCGGCGCGAGCTGGCCCGCCAACCTTCCGCCTCCTCCCGCGTCACCGTCGTCAACGCCCCCGAAGCGATCGGCATGGGCGAGGGGCTGCTGGCCTTCCGGAAGAAAAAAGCCTCGTCGATCCGCGTCGGGGCCCAGCTCGTCCGGGACGGGGCGGCCGACGCCTTCGTCAGCATGGGCAACACCGGCGCCGTCGTCTACATCTCCCGCGATGTCCTGGGCGCCCTCAAGGGCGTGGATCGGCCGGCCCTGGCCCTGCTTGTCCCGGGCGTCGAAGGCCAGACCCTGCTCCTGGACGTCGGGGCCAACGCCAACTGCCAGCCGCACAACCTCGTCCAGTTCGCCCTCATGGGCAAGATCTTCATGACGGCCGTCGCCGGCGTGCCCGACCCGCGGGTCGGCCTCATGAGCATCGGCGAGGAGAAGGGCAAGGGCAACGACCTGGTCAAGGAGGCCTTCGACCGCCTCCAGGAGGCGCCCCTCCGCTTCATCGGCAACGTCGAGGGCAAGGACCTCTTCTCGGGGATCGCCGACGTCGTGGTCAGCGACGGCTTCACCGGCAACGTCGCCCTCAAGGTCTCCGAGGGGGTGGTCCAGAGCGTCATCTCCATGGCCCGCCACGAGATCACCAAGGACCTCTTCGCCAAGCTCGGCTACCTCCTGATGAAGCGGCACCTGAAAAAGCTCTACAAGCGGATCGACTACGCCGAGTACGGCGGGGCCCAGCTGCTCGGGGTCAACGGCGTCTGCATCATCGGCCACGGCCGCTCCAACCCGACCGCGGTCCGCAACGCCGTCGCCCGGGCCCGGGAGTTCGTGGCCAACGGCGTCCAAGACAAGATCCAGGCGGAGATCCTCCGCTACGAGCACGCCTTGAGAGGAGCCTCCTCATGAAGCGATTCGAAGGACGGGTCTCCATCGTGACCGGCGCTTCGCAGGGGATCGGCGAGACGATCGCCCGCGACCTCGCGGACGGAGGCGCCCGCGTCATCCTCGTCGACGTCCAGAAGGAGAAGCTCGAAGCCGTAGCTGCGGCCCTCGTCGCGGCCGGAGGCCAGGCCGAAGCCCGCGTCGTCGACGTCGGCGACCATGCCGCCGTCCAGGGCGTGGTGGACGCGGTGGCCGCCGCCCATGGCCGCATCGACCACCTGGTCAACAACGCCGGCATCACCCGCGACACCCTTCTCATGCGCATGAAGGAAGAGGACTGGGACCTGGTCCTCAAGGTCAATCTCAAGGGGGCCTTCAACTTTTCCAAGGCCGTCCTGCGGACGATGATCACCGCCCGGTACGGCCGGATCGTCAACATCGCCTCGGTCGCCGGGCTGATGGGCAATGCCGGGCAGGCCAACTATGCGGCCTCCAAGGCCGGACTCATCGCCCTGGCCAAGTCCCTGGCCCGCGAGGTCGGCAGCCGCGGCATCACCGTCAATGCCGTCGCGCCGGGCTTCATCGCCACGGCCATGACCGAGGCCCTGCCCCAGGAGGTCCAGAAGGCCTACCTCGAGGTCATTCCCCTGAAAAAGTTCGGGCTTCCCAAAGACGTGGCAAATGCGGTAAGATTCCTTCTCTCCGATGACGCCGCCTATATCACCGGCCAGGTGGTCAGTGTGAACGGCGGAATGTATATGTAGGCGGTCCGCCTGCGATTCAGGAATTTCAGAAGGAGGACACCATGGAAAGAGACGAACTGCTCAAGAAGGTTCGGGCCATCGTTTCGGACAAGCTGAGCATCAGCGAAGAGCAGGTCACGGAGGACGCGTCCTTCATCGACGATCTCGGCGCCGATTCCCTGGACACCGTCGAGTTGGTCATGGCGCTCGAGGACGAGTTCGGTCTCGACATCCCCGACGACCAGGCCGAGAAGCTGACCACCGTCGGCAAGGCCATCGACTACATCGTAGGGCACGCCAAGTAGCGCCCCGCTCCGGCCCGCACAACCTCGGATCGTTCGGCTCATGAACAGGGGGCAGAATCCCGAACGGCGCGTCGTCGTCACAGGCATCGGCCTGATCTCGCCGCTCGGCACCGGGACCGACAAGAACTGGCAGGCGCTCGTTCGCGGCCAGGGCGGCATCGCCCCGCTGACCCGGTTCGACGTCTCCCGCTACGCCACCCGGTTCGGCGGCGAGGTCAAGGACTTCGACCCGCTCGTTTTCATCGACCGCAAAGAATCCCGCAAGATGGACCCGTTCATCCGCTACGGCCTGGCCGCCGCCGTGCTGGCCGTGGCCGATTCCGGCCTCCCCGAGGCCGAGCTCCAGAGCGACCGGGCCGGCACCTACGTCGGCTCCGGCATCGGCGGCCTGGGCTCGATCGAAGAGAACCACAAGGTCCTGCTCGAGAAAGGCCCCGACCGCGTCTCTCCGTTCTTCCTTGTTCAGACCATCATCAACGAGGCCTCCGGGCAGATCTCCATCCGCTTCGGGGCCAGAGGGCCCAACTGCGCCAATGCCACGGCCTGCAGCACCGGGACCCACGCCATCGGGGACTCGTTCCGCATCATCGCCCGCGGCGACGCGGACATCATGATCGCCGGCGGCGCCGAAGCCCCGCTGACCCCGCTGAGCTTGGCCGGCTTCACGGCCATCAAGGCCCTCTCGGAGCGCAACGACGACCCGGCCACGGCCTCGCGGCCTTTTGACGCCGAGCGCGACGGCTTCGTCATGGGCGAGGGGGCGGGAGTCCTCATCCTCGAGGAGCTCGGGCGGGCCCTGGCCCGCGGCGCCCGGATCTACGCCGAGATCGTCGGCTACGGCATGACCAGCGACGCTTATCATGTGGCCGCCCCCGACCCGACCGGCGACGGCGCCATCCGGGTCATGCGCCACGCCATCGAGGACGCCGGCCTCGCGCCCGCCGACATCCATTACATCAACGCCCACGGCACGTCGACCGTGCTCAACGACAAGACCGAGACCGCGGCCATCAAGGCGGTCTTCGGGGAGCACGCCCGCCGGCTGGCGGTGAGCTCGACGAAATCCATGACCGGCCACCTGCTGGGCGCGGCCGGGGGGGTCGAGGCCGGGATCACCGCCCTGAGCCTCTTCCACCAGGTCCTGCCGCCGACCATCAACTACCGGAACCCGGATCCCGAATGCGACCTGGATTACGTGCCGAACGAGTCCCGCAAGGCCGAGATCGTCCACGCCCTGACGAACTCGTTCGGTTTCGGGGGAACCAACGGCGCGCTCGTCCTGAAACGGTTCGAGCGGGCCTGAGGCGGGCGGTCGCGGCCGGACGGCGCCGGCCCCACGAAGAAGGAGAGACCCATGAACATGCTCGTTTTCGTCAAGCGGGTGCCGGACACGGAATCCCGCATCCGCATCCAGCACGAGACCAAGACGATCATCGAGGAAGGGCTGAACTTCATCATCAGCCCCTATGACGAATACGCCATCGAAGAAGCGCTCCGCCTCAAGGAGGCCCAGGGCGGCGCGGTCAAGGTCGTCTCGGTCGGCCGGGACGAGGCCGCGACCATCCTGCGCAAGAGCCTGGCCATGGGGGCGGACGAAGCGGTGCTGATCAAAGACGACGCCCCGGAGAGCTACGACGGGCTGCGGATGGCCCGGATCATCGCCCGGGCCGTCGAGCGCAAGCTCGGGCCGGCCGATCTCCTTCTCTTCGGCAAG
This sequence comes from Candidatus Aminicenantota bacterium, assembly GCA_963807525.1. GTDB lineage: Bacteria > Acidobacteriota > Aminicenantia > Aminicenantales > Saccharicenantaceae > RBG-16-66-30. Next base: position 172,575 of record CAWECI010000009.1, read on the forward strand.
CAGTCGGTCGGAGCCGACAACAGCCAGGTGCCGGCCATGGTGGCCGAGCTCCTGGAACTCGCGCAGGCCACGGTCGTGACCAAGCTCGAGGTCGCGGGCGGCTCGGCCACGGCCATGCGCGAGATCGAGGGCGGCCTCGAGAAGGTCACCCTGACGCTCCCGGCCGTCGTCAGCGCCCAGAAGGGACTGAACGAGCCCCGCTACGAGACGTTGAAGGGCATCATGGCGGCCAAAAAGAAGCCGGTGCCGGTCATCACGCTCGATGAGCTGGGTCTTTCCGCGGCCGATCTCGCCCCCGCCGTGGAGACGGTCGGCTTGGACGTTCCGGCGGCCCGGCAGGCCGGCAAAGTCCTGACCGGCGATCCGGCCGAAACCGCCCGCGAGCTCGTCCGCCTGCTGCGCGACGAAGCCAAGGTCATATAAAGAGGAAACGACAATGATCGCCGCATATCTCGAGATCCGGGACGGGAAGATCAAGAAGAGCTCGCTCGAGGCCCTCTCCGAGGCCAAGCGCCGGGCCCAGGACCTGGGCCAGGAGACGGCCGCCGTGCTCGCCGGCGCGTCCGTGGCCGATCTGGCGCCGGCCGCCTTCGGGGCCGGGGCCGCCAGAGTCTATCTCATTGAAGACAAATTGCTTGCGGACTATTCGGCCCAGGCCTACGCGATCGCCCTGGCGGCCTTCGCCGCCGAAGCCAAGCCGGCTGCATGGTTCTTTCCGGCCACGGCCATGGGCAAAGACCTGGCCCCGCGCGTCGGCGCACGGCTCGGCGCGGGGGTAGCGACCGATTGCACCAGGATCGCCGTCAAGGACGGCACGCTCGAATACACGCGGCCGATCTACGCCGGCAAGGCCTTCCTGACCGTGCGGCTGAAATCCTCGCCGCAGATCGCGACCCTGCGGCCCAACGTCTTTCCGCTCGCGGAGGCGGCGGCCGGCATCGGCGAAACGGTCAGGGTCGCGGTGGCCATCCCCGATGGGGCGGTCAAGGGCCGTGTCACCGAGGTTCTTAAAGAAGAGAGCGCCGAGCTCGACGTCAGCGAGGCCGACGTCGTCGTGTCCGGCGGCCGCGGGCTCAAGGGCCCGGAGGCTTTCGGCTTGCTCCGCGCGTTGGCGGCCGTCTTTCCCCGAGCCGCGGTCGGCGCCTCGCGCTCGGCCGTCGATTCCGGCTGGATCGGCCACCAGCACCAGGTCGGGCAGACCGGCAAGACCGTGTCGCCCGAGCTCTACATGGCCATCGGCGTCTCCGGCGCCATCCAGCACCTGGCCGGCATGTCGTCCTCGAAGGTCATTGTGGCCGTCAACAAGGACCCCGAGGCGCCCATCTTCAAGGTCGCCGACTACGGCGTCGTCGGCGATCTCTTCGAGGTCGTGCCGAAGCTCACGGAAGAGCTCAAGAAGTCTCTGAAGGACTGATCCGGTCCGGAAGCCGTGCAGGGAGAAGGCTCCTTCACGGCTGTGCTCGGGATATCGCTCCTTGCCCGCGCACCCCGGAAACCTCGTAGCTGGTTTCCCCCGGCCTCCGGCCGGGCCCCCCTTCCATTACGGGGGCCTTGTCGCGACATCCCTCGCCGCCTCGCGGAGCCTTATCCTGCGACCAGGCCCAACTCAGAAGAAATAAGGCAGAGATGCCCTCCGGCCTCGTCGTTTCAAGTGCAGAGCCAGGCTATTTGTACGGGTCTGGCGCGGCTCCGGGCGAGATATCCAGAAGCAACTGGTTTTTCTCCGACCGCGTCTCCCCGACGCTCGTGACGAAGATGGCCGGGTCGTCCATGACCGGGCACTTGTTCTCGCAGATGCCGCAGCCCGTGCAGAGCGTGATGTCGATGACCGGCGCCTTTTGGACCGCGACCGTGCCGTCGGGGAGCTTGGTCTCGACCTCGACGAGCTTGATGGCCTTGGGCGAGACCGGGCAGTGCTCCTCGCAGACGATGCAGGGCTTGCCCAGGACGTAGGGGATGCAACGGCTCTTGTTGACCCAGGCCGTGCCGATCTTGATCTTGTTCTTGTCCTCGATGGTGTTCTTCTGGATGGCGCCCGTCGGGCAGACCTGGCCGCAGAGCGAGCAGTAATACTCGCAGTAGCCGACCTTGGGCACGAGCATGGGCGTGTAGATCCCCTCCGGGCCGGCCTCGGTCAGGGCGGGCTGCAGGCCGCCGGTCGGGCAGGCCCGCATGCACTGGCCGCACTTGACGCACTTGGCCAGGAACTTCGGCTCGGGCAGCGCCCCGGGCGGCCGGATGAGCTTGAGCGAGGCCCGCTTGTGGGACGGCGTCAGCCGGAAGAAGGGGATGGCCACGAGCCCGGCGATCGTCGTCAGCAGGAGCTTGCGGCGCGAGAGGTCGACGTTCGAGACGTTCGTCATCGGCTCGGGCCGGGCCGAGAGCCGGAAGCCGATGGCCGCCGTCGGGCAGATCGAGGCGCAGTGCTCGCAATAAACGCACTCGCCGCTCTTCCACTTGTCGAGAGGATAGGGCGCGGCCTGGGTCTCGCAGTGCTGGGCGCACAGGCCGCACTTGATGCACTTCTCGTCGTCGATCGTGAGCTTGAGCAGGTTCCAGCGGCTGAGGAGTCCCAGCAGCGCGCCGGTCGGGCAGAGATAGCGGCACCAGAAGCGCTCGCGGCGAGCGTTGAGGGCGATGGCGCCGAGGAAGAGCAGGCCGATCGAGAAGCCCTGGATGAAGGTCGTGTGGATAATCCAGTTCTCGAGCGTCTGCGAGATGGCCCGGGCGATGCCGGTGATGCCGAGGCCGTAGAGAGCGCCCGTCAGGCTCGACAGGACGGCGGCCAGCGACGGCAGCACGGCTAGCGCGAAGGACCGGGTCAGGAACGATAGCGGATCGAGATAGCCAGCCGCGTCCAGGCCGAACACGGCGCCGACCAATACGGCGACGAGGATGTAGTATTTCGGGGCCAGGCTGGCCTTGTCCTCGCGCGGCGGCTTGAGGAACTTTGTCTTCTTGAAGACGAACGACGAAAGCTGATGGACCGTGCCGAGCGGGCAAACCCAGCCGCAGAAGATCCGCCCGAAGAGGACGGTCGCGGCGACGGTGACCAGGGCGTAGATGAAGTAGGCGTAGACCAGCCGCGCGGCGACGATCGTCACCAGGGCCAGGAGTGGGTCGAAATGGAAGAAGCGCTGGACGGTCGAGCCGATGTAATCCCGGCCCGTGTAATGGGCCCCGATGAAGAGATAAACGAACAGGCCGAAAAAGACGGCCTGGCTCCCGATCCGAACGAGCTCGAGCGACCGGTATTTCCTAGATCTTCCTTTTTTCAAGGCGCACCTTCGAGAGATCGGTCTCGCCCAGGCCCCGGGCCTTCGACAGGCCGAGATAGGGCAGCTCCTCCAGGCCGACGCCGAACAGGGAGGCCCCGTAGGCGTCCACGGCCAGAGGGTCCGTCCCGGCGATCACCGTTTTGCGCAGCTCGGTGTCGGAGACGCGGCCGCCCTGAGGCCCGTTGCGGACGAGGATGCGGTAGGCGTCGAGGACCGTCAGCCGGGGTTTGAAGAAAGCGGACAGGTCGGTCACCGCCTTGTCCAGGCTCTGGTGGAACTGGTTGCGGGCCCCGGCCGTGGCCCCGAGCCAGTTCTTGCCGCCGAGGGTCAGGCGGCAGAGCGAGTGGACCTTGCCGATGGGCACGTTGATGATGACGTCGGATTCGACGACGTCCTGGACGATCTCCCACTCCTTGAGCCATTCGCCCTTGAGGGCCATCTTCTTGACCCGGTAGTCGTCGACGAAGAGCATGTCCCCGCCGGCCTGCTTGACCGCGTCCTCGATGCCGGACCGGACGTAGCAGCGCTTGGATTGGTTCGTCGTATTGTCGATGACAATGGCCTTCTTGGCCCCGGCCCCGAGGACGAGCTCGACCAGCGTCTTGACGACCTCGGGGTTGGTGCAGGCGGCCATCTCGGGCGTCCGGTCCCAGCCGATGTTCGGCTTGATGACGACCCGGTCGCCCCGGCCGACGAACTTGCTCATGCCGCCGAGCGCGGCGATGGCCTCCCTGGTGATCGCGGCCGGCGATTCCCCCTCGACGACGGCGAGCGGGACAAGCGGCGCCGGCGAGGCCGCGGCCGGGCGGGCCCAGACCCGGGGCCCGAAACGGAGGGCCAGGCCGGCGGCGGCCGCGCCCGTGATGAACTCGCGTCTCTTCATGAGGTCTATCCTTTACCCAGCGAGTGGACATATTCCATGATACCATCAAAAATGCCCTGCGCCGCGAGCTCCCGGTATTTTGCCGTCTTGAGCTTGGCCTCTTCCTTGGCGTTGCTGAGGTGGGAGATCTCGACCAGGACGGACGGCATGTCGCTGCCGATGAGGACCCAGAAGGGCGCGCCCTTGACGCCGAGGTCCTTGATCCCCGGCAGGTCCGTAGCCAGGTCCCGGACCAGGTACTTTTGGATGGCCTTGGCCAGATTGTAAGACTCCTGGACGTTGCTGTTCTGGACGATCTTGTCCAGGATCGACTTCATCGCGCCGATGTTCTGGGTCGAGGTCGCGTTCTCCCCGGCCGCGAGCTCGACGACCGCAGGGTCGGGGTTGACGTTCAGGAAGAACGTCTCGACCCCGCCCCGCTTGCGGTCGCGGTGGGCGTTGGTGTGAATGGAGATGAACAGGTCAGCCCGCTTCTGATTGGCGATGACGGTCCGGGCGTCGAGCCCAGGATTGACGTCGGACTCGCGGGTCAGGACGGCGTCGATGCCGGCCTTGTCCTTGAGCAGCTTCTTCAGAGCCAGGGCCACGGCGAGATTGATTTCTTTCTCCTGGAGACCGCTCTTGCCGACCGTTCCCGGATCGGGCCCGCCGTGGCCCGGGTCGATGACGACCGTGCGCACGCCGAGGCCGAGCTGGCGGGCCAGCGATGTGGCGTTGAGGTTCGGGTCGCTCGGGTTGACGCTGCGCTTGACCGGGGCCTGGACCTTGTTGCCGGCGGGCGGCGGGGTCTGGCCGGCCGGGGCAGATGGCGGCTGGGCCGGCGGCTCCTCGGCGGCTCCTTTCGGATAGATATCGACGACCAATCGGAACGGGTCGGGGAGATGATAGACCCGATAGGATTGGATGCGGGCGAAATCGACGTCGATGGACAGTCGCACGGTCGAGGCCGTCTTTTGGATGATCCGGACCTGGCTGATATAGTCGGCCCGGACCGGATAGTCCTGGCCCTGGAGGATGGGATTGAGCTTGGCCTGCAGCACGTCGACATAGATGCGGCCGGGGTCGCGGGTCTCGCCGTAGGTGTATTCGCGAAGCTTGCCGATGTCGAGGACGATGCGGGTGAAGTTCGGGTGGGTGAAGCGGCGCAGGTTAACGATCTCGGCCCGCGCGTCCGGCTGGGGCTTCCCGGCCAGGGAGAGAACGAGCGGCAACGCCGCGACGAGCGCCAGACCGAAGCTCTTGAGGGCAGATTTCAATTCGAATCAATTTTATAGAACAGCGGCGGAGTTGTCCACCGGCAGGCTTCCCGGAAGGTACCGGGTCTACGCATTACGCGGTCCCAGGGTAGATGCGTAATGCGTAAACCCGGTACCTTCTTTACGCGCCGTATTTCTGCAGCTTCAGGGCGTGGGCCAGCATTAGGGGCATGGCCGAGATCGAGCGGAAGCGGCCGAGATAGCCCTTGGCGCAGGCCCGCTCGGCGAAGGCGGCGACGTCGTCGACGCCCGCCGTTTCGGCGATCAGCATGAAGGGATTCGGGTGCCAGGAGTGGCCCTTCAGGGCCGACGGCGTCGAATGGTCGCAAGTGACGACGAGAACGTTCGGCTTCAAGGCCGTGATGCGGGGAATGAACGGGTCGAGGGCCTCGATCGCGGCCACCTTGGCGCCCATGTTCCCGTCCTCACCGGTCGAGTCGGTCTTCTTGTAGTGGATGTAGAAGAAATCGTGCCTGTCCCAATTCTTTTCCAGGGCCTCGAACAGGTCCGCCGTCTCGCCGCCGACCGCGAGAACATCCATGCCCAAAAGCTTGGCCAGGCCCTTGTACATCGGGTAGTTGGCGATGGCCGCCGGCCGGAGCTTGAATAGCGCCTGCATGGTCGGGATCGAGGGGAACTTGGAGAAGCCGCGCAGGAGCGCGGCGTTGGCCTTGGGCTCGTCCTTGAGGACCGCGGCGACGTCGTCCATGAAGAGGTTGACGAGGCCGGAGGCCTTGGCCGCCTCGGGGGCCAGCGGCGTCGTCGGGACCGGGGCGCGGCCCTCCTTCTGCGGGTCGGCGTCGCTCAACGCATCGGCCAATCCTTCGGCCGTGAAGCGGGCCACGAAGCGGTGCTCCTTGCCCGGGAAGACGCGGACCTCGACTCCCTGGCGCTGGGGCAGGTGCTCGTTGAGATAAGCGCAGATGCGGGCGTTCTCCTCGGTCGGGATGCGACCGGCCCGCCGGTCGACGACGAGGCCGCCCTTGACCGTGGCGAAGTTGCCGCGCGCGACGAGGTCATTCCGGCCGACCTCGACGCCCAAGCCCAAAGCCTCGAGGATGCCGCGGCCGAGCTGGAACTTGAGCGGATCGTAGCCGAACAGGGCCAGGTGGGCCGGGCCGCTGCCCGGGGTGATGCCCATCAGGACCGGATCGGACACGCCGCAGACGCCGGCCTTGGCCAGCGCGTCGAGGTTCGGCTTGCGGGCCGCTTCGAGCTCGCTCTTCCCGTCGGCGGGCAGCCCCCCGACGCCGTCCATGACGAGAAGGACGATCTTCGTATCGGTCTGTTGACTCAGTTCCCGGGCCAGCTCTTCCCATTCCATGGTGATCTCTCCTTGAGAAAGCCCACGTATTTTAGCATAAATTGAAACATCCTCCCGGCTCTGATAAAATCCCCACATGACGAAAGTCCTCATCCTCGATTTCGGCTCGCAGTACACCCAGCTGATCGCCCGAAAGATCCGGGAGCTTGGCGTCTATTCCGAGATCGTCCCCTATTCGACGCCCCTGGCCGCCATCCGCAAGGCCGCTCCGTCGGCCCTGGTCCTTTCCGGCGGCCCCCAGAGCGTCTACGGCAAGGGCGCGCCGCACCCGGACAAGGGCGTCTTCGACCTGGGCCTGCCGACGCTGGGCATCTGCTACGGCGTCCATCTCATGGCCCATTTCCTGGGCGGCGAGGTCATCCCGTCCAAGGAGCGCGAGTACGGCTTCGCCGCCTTGCGCGTCCTCGACCGCTCGGGCCTGCTCGACAAGATCAAGGACCGGGAACAGGTCTGGATGAGCCACGGCGACCGGCTCGAATGCGTCCCGCGGGGCTTCCGCCTGACGGGCAGCACGGCTAACACCCGGGCCGCCGTGATCGAGGACCGGACGCGCAAGTTCTACGGCGTCCAGTTCCATCCCGAGGTCATCCACACCAAGGAAGGCCTCAAGGTTCTGGCCAATTTTCTCTTTCATGAGGCCGGCCTGAAGGCCGACTGGACGATCTCCTCCTTCATCGCCCGCAAGGTCAAGGAGATCCGCGCGACCGTCGGCGGCGGCAAGGTCATCTGCGGCCTGTCCGGCGGCGTGGACTCGCTCGTCACCTCGCTCATCATCCACAAGGCCATCGGGTCGCGGCTGACTTGCATCTTCATCGACAACGGCCTGCTCCGCAAGGGCCAGTACGAAGCGCTGATGGAGGCCTTCCGCCACAAGTTCGCCCTCAAGGTCGTGGGCATCGACGCCTCCGACATGTTCATCGATTCGCTGCGCGGCGTGACCTCGCCGGAGAAGAAGCGCAAGACGATCGGTCGCCTGTTCATCCACCTGTTCGAGCGCGAGGCCATGCGCCTCGGCGGGGCGGCCTTCCTGGCCCAGGGCACGATCTATCCCGACGTCATCGAATCGAACCCAGTCAAGGGCCCGTCCTCGGTCATCAAGTCCCATCACAACGTCGGCGGCCTGCCCAAGGGCCTGAAGTTCAAGCTGGTCGAGCCGCTCCGGGAGCTGTTCAAGGACGAGGTCAGGGCCCTGGCCCTCGAGCTCGGCGTCGATCAGGAATTCATCCGCCAGCATCCCTTCCCGGGCCCCGGGCTGGCCGTGCGGATCGTCGGCGAGGTCAACCGCGACAGCCTGGAGATCGTCCGGGCGGCCGACGACGTCGTCCTCCAAGAGGTCCAGCGGGCCGGGATCTACGAGAAGCTCTGGCAGGCCTTCGCCGTGCTCCTGCCGGTGCGCTCGGTCGGGGTCATGGGCGACCAGCGGACCTATCACCGGGTCGTGGTCATCCGGCTGGTCCAGAGCACGGACGGCATGACGGCCAACTGGTACCCGGCGCCGGCCAAGCTCATGGCCGCCATGTCGACGCGCATCGTCAACGAGGTCCGCGGCGTCAACCGGGTCGTTTACGATGTGACGACGAAGCCGCCGGGCACGATCGAGTGGGAATAGACGCGCGGCCGGGCCGCGCCAAGTAGATTCGCTCATGGAACCGACGTTCGTTCATCTCCACAACCATACTGAATACTCCATCCTCGACGGCTGCCTGAAGGTCGAGTCCCTGGTCCAGGCCGCCTACGAGGCCAAGATGCCGGCCGTGGCCATGACCGACCACGGCAACATCTTCGGCGCCGTCCAGTTCTTCAAAGCGGCCAAGGCCAAGGGGATCAAGCCCATCCTCGGGTGCGAATGCTATGTCGCGCCCCAGAGCCGGTTCGACAAGAAGCCGGGCCCGGCCGACGACATCCATCACTTCCATCTCGTCCTCCTGGTCAAGGACGACCGGGGCTACCGGAATCTCTGCAAGCTGCTCACCGAGGCCTACCTCACCGGCTTCTACTACCGGCCGCGGATCGACAAGGAGCTCCTGCGCGCCCACAGCGAGGGCCTCATCGGCCTCTCGGCCTGTCTCAAGGGCGAGGTCGCGCTCTGGCTCAACCGGGGCTTCCCGGAGAAGGCCGAAGACGCGGCCCGCGAGTACGCCGCGATCTTCGCCCCCGGCGACTTCTTCCTCGAGCTCATGGACCACGGCCTGGCGGACCAGAAGGCGGTCAATCCCCAGCTCGTGGCCGTGGCCCGCAAGCTCGACCTGCCGCTCGTGGCCACGAACGACATCCACTTCGCCCGCCGCGACGATGCCGAGAGCCAGGACGTCCTCGTCTGCATCCAGACCAACCGCAAGATCTCCGACCCGGACCGGATGAAATTCTCGACCGACCAGTTCTACTTCAAGTCGGCGGCCGAGATGTCCGAGCTCTTCAAGGACACGCCCGACGCCATCGAGAACACCGGCAAGATCGCGGCCCGCTGCACCTTCGATTTCCCGTCCAAGAGCTATTATCTGCCCGTTTTCGCGCCGCCCGACGGCAAGTCCCTGAGCGAGTACTTCGAGGAGGTCGCCTGGGCGGGCTTTCGGGACCGGATGGAGCAGCGTCAGGCCGGGGCGGCCGGAGGCGGGGCGGGCGGCCAGGGATCCCACACGCCCGCCGAATACGAACAGCGGCTGGAGCGGGAGATCGCCCTCATCAAGAAGATGGGCTTCGAAGGCTACTTCCTCATCGTCTGGGACCTGCTCAACGCCGCCCGGGAGAAGGGCATTCCTGTCGGGCCGGGCCGCGGCTCGGCCGCCGGGAGCCTCCTCGCCTACGCGCTCCGCATCACCGAGATCGATCCGCTCGAGTACGATCTTCTTTTCGAGCGCTTCCTCAATCCCGAGCGCATCAGCCTGCCCGACATCGACATGGACTTCTGCGGCCGGCGCCGCCAGGAGATGATCGTCTACCTGACCCAGAAGTACGGGCAGGACAACGTCTGCCAGATCATCACCTTCGGGACCATGGCCGCGCGCGGCGCCATCCGCGACGTGGGCCGCGTCCTCGAGGTGCCGCTGCCCGAGGTCGACCGCATCGCCAAGATGATCCCCTTCGCCCTCGACGCCACGATCGCCGACGCCCTCAAGCAGGTGCCCGAGCTCCGGGCCCTGCGGGAACGCAACTCCAAGATCGCCCAGCTCCTGGCCATCGCCCAGAAGATCGAGGGCCAGGTCCGCCACCCCTCGATCCACGCCGCCGGCGTCGTTATCACGCCCAAGCCGCTGGTCGAGTTCCTGCCCCTCTATCAATCGGTCAAGGGCGAGGTCACGACCCAGTACCCCATGGGCGACGTCGAGGCCCTGGGGCTCCTGAAGATGGACCTATTGGGCCTGCGCAACCTGACGGTCATCGACGACGCCCTGGCCCTGATCAAGGCGGAGACAGGCATCGCCATCGACATCAACAACTTGCCGATCGACGACGAGGCCACGTTCCAGGTCTTTCGGGCCGGCAACACGGACGGCGTGTTCCAGTTCGAGAGCCCGGGCATGAAGGACCTGCTGCGGCGCTTCGGGCCGACCGAGTTCCGCGACCTCATCGCCCTCAACGCCCTTTACCGGCCCGGCCCGCTCAAGAGCGGCATGACTGACGAGTCCATCCACCGCCGCAACCACCCCGACCGGATCGCCTACGAGCTGCCCGAGCTCGAGCCCATCCTCCGCGAGACGCGGGGCATCATCGTCTACCAGGAACAGGTCATGCGCATCGCCGTCGACCTGGCCGGGTTCACCCTGGCCGGCGCGGACCTCTTGCGCAAGGCCATGGGCAAAAAGGACAAGGAGACGATGAAGGCCCAGAAGCAGAAGTTCCTGCAGGGGGCCAAGAAGAAGGGCATCGCCGGCGCCAAGGCCGACAAGATCTTCGAGCAGATCAAAGAGTTCGCCGAGTACGGTTTCAACAAGTCCCACGCGGCCGTCTATGCCTTCCTGGCCTTCCAGACCGCCTGGCTCAAGGCCCACTACCCAATCCACTATCTCGCGGCCCTGCTGACCTCCGAAGCCGAGCGCGGCGCGACGCCGCAGGTGGTCAAATACATCGGCGAGTGCCACGAGATGGACATCCAGGTCCTGCCGCCGGACATCAACAACAGCGATTTCCGCTTCACGGTCGAGGACGGCAACATCCGCTTTGGCCTGGCCGCGGTCAAGGGCATCGGGCAGGCGGCCGTCGAGGAGCTCGTGGCCTTCCGCCGGACGAGGGGGCGCTTCGCCTCGCCCTTCGACCTTTTCCTCGAGCACGACACCAAGGTCCTCAACCGCAAGGCCGTCGAAAGCCTGATCAAGGCCGGGGCCTTCGACTCGCTCGGCTGGAAACGGTCCCAGTGCTTCCACATGCTCGACCGGATGATCGACTTCGGCCACGAGGTCCAGAAGGCCCAGGCCGCCAAACAGACCTCGCTCTTCGGCTCCGGCGCCGTCGAGCCGCCGCCCGTCCCGTTCGAGGTGCAGGAGATGAGGGAGTGGGACGAGTCCCACGTCCTGTCCTACGAGATGGACGCCCTCGGCCTTTACATCACCGGGCATCCCCTGGCCCGCCATAAGGACCGGCTGCGCAAGCTCGTCTCGCACATGATCGACGAGCTCGACAGCGAGCGCGACTTCGACAAGGACGTCCGCCTGGCCGGCATCGTCAGCTCGCTCAAGCCGCTCAAGACCAAGAAGGACGAGCGCATGGCCACGTTCGTCCTGGAGGACCTGACCGGCAAGATCGAGGTCGTGGCCTTCCCCGACGCCTTCAGCAAGTGCGGCCAATACATCCGCGACGGCCAGCTCGTCTGGATCAAGGGCAAGTACATGGGCGAGGAGGACAACCGCCGCATCAGCCTGAGCCAGGCCATGCCGCTGGCCGAGGCCTTCGAAAAGCAGGCCAAAAGGATCGTCGTGCGCATCTTCCTGCCGGGGCTCGAGGAGTCGACGCTGGCCGAGCTTAAGACCCTCCTCGACGGCTACGAAGGCCGCTGCCCGGTCGTCTTCGAGCTCGAGACGCCGCATTCCTACCGTCTGACGGCCCAGAGCGCCGAAGTCCAGAAGGTGACGCCGTCCGAGGAGCTCATCAAGAAGATCCAGGACGTCCTCGGCGAAGACGCCGTCTTTGTCGAATACTAGGCCCGCCGGGCAAATTGACAGTCCGGGGCAAAATCGGTACAGTAAAGTGACTATTTTCTTGATTTTCTGAGGACATCACGTGCCCTATACGATCATTGTGGCCGACCCTAGCCCGACGGTCCAGAAGGCCGTCCAACTGGCCCTGCCCGAGGCCGAGTTCCGGGTCTTCGTCTTCGAGGACGGGGCCTCGCTCCTCGAATCCGTGACCGGGCTCGGTCCCGATGCCCTCATCGTCAGCCTGACCTTGCCGGGGCGCGACGGCTACGACGTCGCCCGGACGCTTCGCAGCCGCAAGGAGCTGGCCACCGTGCCGCTCGTCGGCCTGCGCGGCTCGTTCGAGGGCATCGACGGGGACAAGACAACGCCGCCGGATTACGACGAGGTCCTGCCCAAGCCCTTCGAATCGGAGCGTCTGGCGGCCGTCGTCCGCGAGCTCATCGCCAAGAAGACCGGGCCGACGCACTTGCCCGAGGAACCGCTCTGGCCGGGTCCGGCCGGACCGCCGCAAGGCCCGGGGTCCCCGCCCGAGCCCGGCGCCGGGGTTCGGGAGATCGTCCGTGAGGAGATCGGCGGCATGGAGCGTGAGATCGAGAAACGCGTCCGGGCCCGGGTCCTGGCCGACCTCAAAGATTGGATGTCGAAATCATGAACACCAAGAGCGAACTTGCGAAAGCCTACGATCCCAAGCCGGTCGAGGAGAAGTGGGGGAACTTCTGGCTCGAGGAGGAGCTGTTCCGGCGGGGACCCCCGGTCGCCCAAGCCCAAGTTCTCTATGGTCCTGCCCCCGGCCAACGTCACCGGCATCCTGCACATGGGCCACGCCCTCTGCTTCACCCTGCCGGACATCATCACCCGTTGGAAGCGGATGCAGGGCTACAACTGCATGTGGCTGCCGGGCACCGACCACGCCTCGATCGCCGTCCACAACGTCATCGAGAGGCGGCTGGCCGAGAAGGGCCTGACCCGCGAGAAGGTCGGCCGCGATGAGTTCCTGCGCATCGCCTGGGACTGGAAGGAGCGCTACGCCGGCGTCATCACCAGCCAGCTCAAGAAGCTCGGGGCCTCGCTCGACTGGTCGCGCGAACGCTTCACCATGGACGAGGGCTTCAGCCGGGCCGTCATTCAGGTCTTCGTCTCCCTCTACAACGAGGGCCTGATCTACCGCGATTACTTCCTGGTCAACCGCTGCCCGCACTGCGGCACGGTGCTCTCGGACATCGAGATCGAGCACAAGACCCTCTGCGGCAAGCTCTGGTACATCCGCTATCCGGTCGAGGGCTCGGACGGATCGATCGTCGTGGCCACGACGCGGCCCGAGACCATGCTCGGCGACACGGCCGTGGCCGTCCATCCCGACGACGAGCGCTACGAGCGCCTTCACGGGAAAAAGGTCCTCCTGCCGATCCAGAACAAGCTCATCCCGGTCATCACCGACGAGCGGGTCGAGCGCGAGTTCGGCACCGGCGCGGTCAAGGTCACGCCGGCCCACGACCCGGTCGACTTCGAGCTCGGCAAGAAGCACGGCCTGGAGCAGGTCATCGTCATCGACGGGGCCGGCAAGATGACCGAGGCGGCCGGCCCTGAATTCGCCGGCCTCGACCGCTTCGCCGCCCGGGCCAAGGTCGTCCAGAAGCTCCAGGACGAGGGCTTCCTCGTCAAGGTCGAGGACTACCAACACGCCGTCGGCCACTGCTACCGCTGCCAGAACATCATCGAGCCCCATCTCTCGTGGCAGTGGTTCGTCCGCATCAAGCCGCTCGCCGACGAGGCCATCCGCGTCGTCGAGGACGGCCTGATCGAGTTCATCCCCGCGAACTGGACCAAGACCTATTTCGAGTGGATGTACAACATTCACGACTGGTGCATCTCCCGCCAGCTCTGGTGGGGCCACCGCATCCCGGCCTGGTACTGCCGCGACTGCGGCGAGATCATCGTGGCCATGGAAGCCCCGGCCGCGTGCGACGCCTGCGGCGGCCCGGTCGACCAGGACGAGGACGTCCTCGACACCTGGTTCTCCTCGGCCCTTTGGCCGTTCGGCACGCTGGGCTGGCCCGACGAGACCGAGGACCTCAAGGCCTTCTACCCGACCGACCTGATGTCGACCGGCTTCGACATCATCTTCTTCTGGGTCGCCCGGATGATCATGATGGGCCTCAAGTTCCGGGGCCAGATCCCCTTCCGGCACGTCTTCATCAACGGCCTGGTCCGCGACCTCAAGCGGCGCAAGATGAGCAAGTCGGAAGGCAACATCATCGACCCGCTGGAGATGATCGACAAGTACGGCACGGACGCTCTGCGCTTCACCCTGGCCGCCCTGGCCGTCCCGGGCATGGACCTGGCCCTCTCCGAGGAGCGCATGGCCGGCTACCAGGCCTTCGCCAACAAGATCTGGAACGCCTCGCGCTTCGTCCTGATGAACCTCAAGACCGAGAAGCCGGCGATCAAAGAGGCCGAGCTGACGCTCGCCGACCGCTGGATCCGCAGCCGGCTGGCCGCGGTCACGGCGGCGCTCGAGACGAGCCTGCGCCAGTACAAGTTCTACGAGGCGGCCGACCTGCTCTACCATTTCATCTGGCACGAGTTCTGCGACTGGTATATCGAGTTCGCCAAGGTCGGGCTGCGCGAGGGGCGGGCGACGACCGAGGCCGTGCTGGCCGACGCCCTCGACCGCATCCTCAAGCTCCTGCACCCGTTCATGCCCTTCATCACCGAGGAGATCTGGAGCCACCTGCCGGGCACGGGCAAGTCGATCGCCGTCGCGCCGTTCCCCGTGGCCGAGCCCGGCTGGGAGGACGCGCGGCCGAGAAGACCATGGCCCTCGTCCAGGCGGTCATCGTCGAGACGCGGACGATCCGGACCCAGAACAAGATCGCGCCCAAGGACAAGCTCCGGGTCATCGTCAAGACGGCCGGCCACGGAAGAGACGTCCGCCCTTGAGGGCGAGGCTCCGTCGGTGAAGACCCTGGCCGGGTTGGAGTCGCTCGAGTTCGCCGCCGCCCTGCCCGAGGGCGAAGGCCTGCTCAAGGGCGTCGCCGGCCCCTTCGAGATCGGCCTCGTCCCCGGCCGGCCGGCCGACATCGGCCAGGAAAGGGACCGCCTGCAGAGGGAGCTGGTCAAGATCGCGGCCGAGGTCGAGAAGATCGAGCGCAAGCTCGGGAACGCCGAGTTCGTGGCCAAGGCGCCGGCCGAGGTCGTGGCCGAGAACCGGGCCCGGCTTTCGGAGCTCCAGGCCCGGCGCGACAAGCTCGGCCAGAACTTGGCCGCGCTTGCGGGCCAAGCCTGATCGCCGCGGCCTGCCATGCCCTTCGGCGCCGTCGTCCACCGCTTCGAAAGCCTCCCCTCGACCAACGATGCCGCCCGGGCCCTGGCTCTTGAAGGGGCCGTTCACGGCACCGCCGTATTGGCCCGGGAGCAAACCCGGGGCCGGGGCACGAAGGGACGGGCTTGGCATTCGCCGGCCGGGCTCGGTCTCTACACCTCGTTCATCCTCCGCGATCCCGCCGGCGGGGCCGTGCCCCATCCCCATCTCCTGCCGCTCGCCGCGGGACTGGCCGCATCGGATGCCATCCTGGAGCTGAGCGGCCTCGGGATCCGGCTCCAATGGCCGAACGATGTCCTTTTTGAGGGGAAGAAGCTGGGCGGGGTCCTGACCGAAGGAACGAATGCCGGCGCGGCCGGGGGCTTTGCCGTTGTCGGCATCGGCCTCAACGTCGGCCACGGCCCGGGAGATCTTCCGGAGGAGCTGCGAGCCACGGCGACCTCCCTGCGCCTGGCCGGAGGCCGCGTCCCGGCCGTCGAGGCTCTCTGGACCGCCCTTTGCGGCACCCTCGAGCGCTGGTATAATGAGCTCACCCGGGGAGGCAAGGAAGCGGTCATCAGGAGCCTTCACGTCCCGCTCGGCCTTTTCCCGCGGGGATCCCGTGAGGGTCGAAACGGCCGACGAGATCTTCGAGGCCGGCTACCAGGGGCTCGACCCCGAGGGCCGGCTCGTCGTTTCGCGCGGCGCGGCCGGCCCGGTCGCGCTCGTGACCGTTCGCCGGCTCGAACGGGCGTCGTGAGGAGGCAGCAGATGCTCTTGGCATTCGACGTCGGCAACACGACCATCGCCATCGGCCTGTTCCGCGGCCGCAAGCTGGTCAAGAGCTGGAAGATCGAGACCGACAGCGACAAGACCAGCGACGAATACGGCGTCCTCCTTCTCAGCCTGATGCAGGCGGCCGGGCTCACGGCCGGCAAGATCACCGGGGCGGTCATCTCGAGCGTCGTCCCGCCGCTGACCCCGATCATCGAGGACGTCTGCCGGTCGACCTTCGGGACGACGGCCAGCGTCGTCGGGCCCGGGCTCAAAACGGGCATGCCCATCCTCTATGAGAACCCGCTCGAGGTCGGGGCCGACCGCATCACGGCCTCGGTCGCCGCCTTCGAGAAGTACGGCGGCCCGGCGATCGTCCTCGACTTCGGCACGGCCACGACCTTCGACGCCGTCTCGGCCAAGGGCGAGTACCTGGGCGGCGCCATCGCCCCCGGCGTCCGCATCTCGGCCGAGGCCCTCTATCTTCGGACGGCCAAGCTGCCCCGCATCGAGATCCGCAAGCCCAAGCGGGCCATCGGCCGGACGACCGTGGCCAGCATGCAGTCCGGGCTCTATTTCGGCTACATCGGCATGGTCACGCGGATGATCGAGGAGATCCGCAAGGAGCTCGGCGCCGAGGCCCGGGTCGTGGCCACGGGGGGCTTCGGCGGCCAGATCGCGGCCGAGCTGCCCGTGATCGAAGCCTATGAGCCCGACCTCGTCCTCGAGGGCCTGCGGATCATCTATGACCGCAATCGCGACGCCCGGGACTAGCCGGACGCCGGGAACGATGATGGACGACCGGAGCGCGCAGAGCGGCTACTACCAGGAGATCGCCGCGGCCTTTCTCCAGCGCCGCGGCGGGGCGCTCGTGCTCTCGCCTCGCGACCAGGCCGCGATCGCCGCCTGGGAAGAGCGGCGGATCCCGTTGCGGGTCGTCCTCGAGGGCATCGGCCGGACGTTCGAGGCGCTCAAAGCGCGCCACCGGGACACCCGGTCCATCACCCTGGCCGCGTGCGACCGCGAGGTCGAGGCCGCCTTCGCCCAGCACCGCGACCGGGCGGCCGGGCGGCGGAAAGTCCTCGAGGCCGTGCCCAAACCCGATAGGAAGGACAAGGCCCGGCGCGAGATCGCCAGGGCCCTGGAAGGGCTGGACGCGCAAGACGCCGAACTCGGCCGGATGCTCCGGTCGGCCCTCGACACGCTCGCCGGTGCGGAGCCCGACGAGGCCGCCCTCGAGCGGATCGACGCTGAGATCGAAGAGGCCCTCTGGTCCGGCGCGACCCCGGCGGAGGAGGCCGAGGCCGCGGCCGAGGCCAAGAAGGCGCTCAAGGGCCGGGCCCCGTCGGGCCTCGATGAGGCCATCCGCCGCCAGGTCGTCAAAAGCGCCCGGACCCGCCGGCGCATCCCCCACGTCTCGCTCCACTTCTATTGAGAGTCGTTACCATGCCTGCCACCCGCGTCCTGACCCTGCTCAAAAGACACCGCGAGGGTCTGGACCTCGACGAGATCCTGAACGAGCTCGGCCTCAAGCGCCGCGACCGGGCCAAGCTCATGGCCGAGATGGAGACTCTCCGCGCCGAAGGCGATGTCCGCGTTTTCCGCGGCCGGTACCGCCTGGCCGAGAAGACAGGGGTCGTCAAAGGCCGCTTCGTCACGGCTCGTCCCGGCTTCGGCTTCGTGACCCCCGAGGGCGGAGGGCCGGACATCTTCGTTCCGGCCCGCTTCGCCCACGGCGCCCTGCCGGGCGACGAAGTGACCGTCGTCGTCCACGAGCAGGGCAAGTTCGGCAAACCCGAGGGCCGGATCGAGCGCATCCTCAAGAAGAAACAGGCCAGCCTCCTCGGCGTCTACATCGAACGCAACGGCCTGCCGTACCTCCAGGCTTTCGACTCGCCGTCGGTCGACGACCTCCCGCTCAAGCACCGCTCGCGGCTCGGGCCCGAGCCGGGTATGATCGTCGAGGCCGACCGCCAGACGCTGACGGTGACCCGGGTCTTCGGCCATCCCGACAACCCCGGCGTCGATGCCCGGGTGGTCATCGCGCGCTACGGCCTGAGGTCCGAGTTCCCCGAGGACGTGCGGGCCGAGGCCGAGGCCTTCCCCGAGGTCGATCCGGGGACTTCCCTCCAAGGCCGGCGCGATCTCCGCGACTGGCCGACCGTGACCGTCGACGGCGAGAAGGCCCAGGACTTCGACGACGCGGTCAGCATCCGCCCGCTCCCGGACGGCGGCTGGCTCCTCGGTGTCCACATCGCCGACGTCTCGCACTACGTCAAACCGGGGAGCCCCCTCGACCGCGAGGCCCTCGAGCGCGGCACAAGCGTCTATTTCCCCGACCTGACATTGCCCATGCTGCCCGAGCGGCTGTCGAACGGGCTCTGCAGCCTGCGGCCGCGGGAGCCCAAGCTGACGATGTCCGTGCTCATGGAGATCGAGCGGGACGGCCGCGTCCGCAGATCGGAGTTCACGCCGTCCATCATCCAGACCGTCCATCGCATGACATACACATCGGTCTTCAAGATCTTCGACGGCGACGAGACGGAGAGGGCCCGGTTCGCCGACGTCGTGCCCGCCCTGCTCGCCATGCGCGAGGCGGCGGCCGCCCTGCGCGAGCGGCGCCTCGGCGACGGCAGCCTCGACTTCGACCTGGTCGAGCCCGAGCTCATCTCCGAGAACGGCAAGCTCCTGGCCGTCGCGGCCGCGGAACGGAACGAGGCCCATCGGTTGATCGAGGATTTCATGGTCGCGGCCAATGTCGCCGTCGCCACGGCCTTCACCGTGAAGAAGCGGCCGGCGATCTACCGCGTCCACCCCGCGCCCGACGTCGGCGATCTGGAGAAGCTGCGCGACATGCTCCTCCGCTTCGGCATCGCCCTGGCCGACCCGGCCAAGGTCCGCTCCAGGGACCTCCAGAGGATCCTCGATAAGGCCAAGGGATTGCCCGGCGAGAAGCTCATCGGCCGCCAGGTCCTGCGGGCCCTGAAGCTGGCCGTCTATTCCCCGAAGAACGTCGGCCACTACGGTCTGGCCCAGACCGACTACACGCACTTCACCTCGCCCATCCGCCGCTATCCCGACCTCGTCGTCCATCGCCTGCTCAAGTCGCTTCTGGCCCGTGAGCCGGCGCCCTCGTTCGATCTCGAGCCCATCGCCGTCGCTTCTTCGGAGCGGGAGCGCAATGCCGCTGACGCCGAGCAGTCGCTCGTCGAGTGGCGCATCCTGCGGTTCCTCAAGGACCGCCTGGGCGACGAGTTCGGGGGCCTCGTCGTCGACGTCGTCAAGGCCGGGCTGCTCGTCGAGCTCGACGATTACTTCGTCACCGGCCTGCTGCCCTTCGGCTCGCTCGGCGGCGACTTCGAGCCGCGCCCGGCCGGCCGGCGGCTGCGGCCCAAGAAGCGGCGCAAGACCTATGACCTCGGGGATTCCGTTCGGGTGGTCCTGGTGTCCTGCGATCTGGCCCTGCGCCGGATGAGCTTCATGCCGGCTCCGGACCGAGAGGAGAAGCGCCCATGAAAGCGCCGGCCTTCGATGCCGTGCTCGATTTCCCGCTGAAGGAGGGAGCGGCCGAGTTCCGGGGGGAAGCGGCCTTTCTCGGCGGGACCGTCCCGTCCCGGTTCCTGGAGTACGGGATCCCGGGCCGCAAGCGAACGCCCTTTGTCCGGGTCATCACCGAGGGGCCGGTCGACGTCCGGTGGGCCGATCCCTTCGAGGTCCGGACCGCATCGGGCCAGGCCCTCGGGCGGGGCAAGTGCCTCTTTCCCGGCGCGCCGTCGTCCCAGGAGTGGAAGCCGGCCAAACGGAAGGCCGTCCTCGCGCGCCTGGAGCTCGGCGAGAAGGACATGATCCTGGCCCTGGCCGACCTCGGCGGGCTCAAGGGCCTGCACGGCGAGGACTTGGAGCCGTTCTGCCGCCTGACCCGCTCGCGGATCGAAAGCTCGGCCCGGGCCCTCGAGGAAGAAGGCCGGGTCCGCATCCTCGGCTTCACGCCGCTTCGCCTGGTCTCCCAATCCTGCCTGGACTTCCTGCGCGGCCGGATCGTCTCGTTCCTGGTCCAGTTTCACAAGGGCCACCCGTCCCAGCGCGGCGCGCCCATGGAGAAGCTCGAGAAGAAGTTCGAGGCGCCGAAGACGGTCCTCGTCCTGGCCCTGCGCCTCCTGGCCAAGGAAGGCCGGGCCGTCGAGGACGCCGGCATCTTCCGGCTGCCCGATTTCCGCATCCCGCTCTCGACTCCCGACGAAGAAACGCTGGCCGCGCTCGAAGCCATGGTCCTCAGCGGCGAGATCGGGACCGTCACGCTCGACGAGATCCGCGACAAGCTCAAGCTCACGGAGGGCACGCTTCAGACGCTGATGGCCGTCCTGGCCGAGCGCAAGAAGATCGTCCATGGCATCGACGGCTTCGTCCTCCACCAGCGCTGGCTCGACGAGATCATCAATCGCATCCGGGCTTCGGGGAAGCGGGAGCTGACGGTCGCGGATTTCAAGGCCATGACCGGCCTGTCACGGAAGTACAGCATTCCGCTGTTAGAGTTGCTGGATTCGATGGGCGTGACCCGCCGCAAGGGCTCCGTGCGGGATATCCTCTAGCCTGTTAGCTCGGCCCGCTTATGGTTCCTCCCCCAAATAAGGGATTGCCGGCTCTTGGGAGGGCCTTCACTCGGCGGCGAGGGTTATCGTCACGAAGTCCCCGTAAAGGAAGGGGAGCCCGCGCTCACTACGTTCGCTTCGGTCGGCTTGCGGGGGTGCGAGTGACGATACCCGAGCGAAGCCGAAAGTGAAGGCCCTTCCTTTTTAGAAGGCGAGTCCACCTATTTCGATTCTTCGCCTTCGGGCTTCTCTTTGGTCTCTTCCGGAGCAGCTTCGCCCGCGGGTTCCTCGCCTTCGGGCTTCCCGGCCGGCTTTTCTTCGGCCGCCTCGCCGGCCTGGTCCTCCGGCTTCTTCCTGAGGGCGGTCTTGAGCAGGTCGGCGAAGATGCCGAACTTGGGCTGTTCTTTCCTGGCCGAGGGCTTGATCTCCACTTTCTTTTCGCGCGCGACCCGCTGTTCGGGGGTCTCCTCTTCCTTTTCTTTGACGGCGGCCAGGGCCGCCCGCTCCGATTCTTCTTCGGCGATCTTCTCTTCGATGACCCGGCGTTCGCTCTTCTTCGGCCGCGGGCCCTTGTCGCTGCCGCCGCCGCCTTCCTTGGGCTTCCTCTTCTTGAATTCCTTGGCCTTCTTGGCGGCCCCAGGCTCGGGCGGCATGGGCGGCTGTTGGACGGGCCGGGCCTCCTCGACCGCTCCGAGGCCGGCCCCAGGCTCGGCGGCCAGGATCTCCTCGGCCACGGCCTCGAGGGCCGCCTCTTCCGGGGTATAGGCCTCGGGCGCCGGCTCTCCGTAGCCCTCGGGATAAACGCCCTCGGCGGCCGCCTCTTCTTCGACGAACGGCTCGCGGTAGGTGAAGACGCCCTTCTTTTTGTCTGACTTGGTGAACTCCGGCGAGTTGATGAGGACGTACTCCACGTCCTCCTGGGTCGTCTGGCGGACGAGGTCGATCAGGTGGTAGGCCCGGAGGAAGTGGAGCGAGTGGGCCGAGGTCGAGAGCACGGGGTCGCTGAAGATGGTGACGACGAAGTCGCGCAGGTCGAAGCCTTCGCGCGTGGCCGTGAGCGGCAGCAGGTGGGCCAGCGTCTCGCGCTCGATGTAGATGATCTTGTTCGGCTCGGCGTAGGTGTAGGCCTCTTCGCCGTTGTCGACGAACTCGTCCCGCTCGGCGTCGTAACCGAGCCGGATGACGGACATCTTCTTCTTCGATCTCTTGACCCAGAACTTGAAGGCCGTCGGCCCGGTCCGCTCGAGGGTCAGGCTGGCGCCCTGGGGGGTGTTGTGCTGGGTGTAGAAGTCCTGGAGCCCGACGAAGAAGTTCTGGGTCGGGAAGTAGTACAGCGTGTAGGCCTTGCCCTCTTCGGAGTCGGTGAAGGTGTACTCGCGGGCGTGGACCAGCTCCTTGGCCAGGCTGCGGGGGATCTTGATCCCGCCCGAGGCGATCTCGCGCCAGGTCAGGTAGATCTTGATCGGGAAGTCCTGGACGATGCTCATCTCGGGCTTCTCGAGCTCGTCGAGCTCGGGCACGGCGGCCAGGGGCGCGGACAGGGCCAGGCCTTCGGGCAGGGCGTTGAGGATGGACTTGAGATGCCACTTGCCCCAGCCGGAGCCGGCCAGGAGAATGAACTCCTTCTTGTGCTTCTTCTCGAGAAGCGCGGCCAGGCTCAGGCAGGTCAGGTCGAACATGTCCGACGAGGCCTCGAGGCCGAAGAACTTCTTGACCAGCTCCTCGGTCGAGGCCGAGTGGCCCGTGGCCGTGAAGTCGGCTTCGATCTCCTGGATCTTCTCGGCCGGGATCTCGACCTTCTTCGCCGTGAGCTGCCAGAAGTCGTTCCAGGTGAAGACGTTGGGGTCCTTGGCCAGGCGGATCCGCAGGTTCTTCTCCAGGTTCCGGAGGTCCCGCTCGGTCATCGGCAGCTCGGTCAGCCGGGGGTCGTCGCCCTTGGCCATGATCTCGATCGTGGCGCCCTTGCCGTCGCAGTTGGCCGGCAGCATCACCTGGGTGTGGGTCTTCTTCATGTAGTCGATGTATTTACGGAAGACGCCGCCGCCGGGATAGTCGACCTCGAGCATGTCGCAGTTGAAGTGCTGGGAGTGGGACTTGGCCACGACCTTGAGGATGACCCGGCCCTCGAAGTGCTCGACCGACTTGCTGCCCACGGTCAGGGGCTCGCTGTAGTCCTTCTCGATGAAGTCGCCGACGTCGTAGCGGGCGTAGGGATCGTACTTCTTGACGTCCTGGGTCCTTTCGGTGGCCGTCTTCTCGAAGGCCAGCTTGCCCGCCAGGTCGCGCGTCAATTGGGGCTGCGGCGTCCGGGCCAGCTCGCGCTCGACGAGGGTCAGGTCCTCGTCGGACACCGTGGTCAGATTGGTCGGTTCAGCGTTCATGTCAGTCCTTGCCGCCCATGAGCGCGATCAGGATGGCCTTCTGCGCGTGGAGGCGGTTCTCAGCTTGGTCATAGACGACGGAATAGGGCGCGTCGATGACCTCGTTGGTCACCTCGTCGCCGCGGTGGGCGGGGAGGCAGTGCATAAAGATGGCGTCCTTATTGGCGTGGGCCATGAGCTTTTCGTTGACCTGGAAGGGCGCGAAGATGCGGGCCCTGGCCTCCTTCTCGGATTCCTGGCCCATGGACGCCCAGACGTCGGTGTAGACGGCATCGGCGCCGGCCACGGCCTCTGCGGGGGAGTTCGTGAGGGTCAGGGCGAATCCCGTCGACCGGCCGTCCTCGCGGGCCCACGCGACGTATTCTTTCCGGGGCTCATAGCCGGGCGGGGTGGCGACGGCCATCTTGGTCCCGCCGCGGGCCGCGGCCAGCATCAGGCTGTGGCAGACGTTGTTGCCGTCGCCGACGTAGGTCAGCTTGAGGTTCGAGAGGGCGCCCTTGTGCTCCCGCAGGGTCTGGAAGTCGGCCATGGCCTGGCAGGGGTGGGACATGTCGGTCAGGGCGTTGATGACCGGGATCCTGGCCGCGGCCGCCATGTCGACGGCGATCTGGTGTCCGAAGGTCCGGATCATGATGCCGTCCACCCAGCGCTCGAGGTTCTTGGCGATGTCGTAGGCGCCCTCGCGGCTGCCGAGGGAGATGTCGGACGGGGCCAGGTAGATGGCCTCGCCGCCGAGGCGGAGCATGCCCGCCTCGAAGGTCATGCGGGTTCGGAGCGACTGCTTCTGGAAGATCATGGCCAGGATCTTGTCCTTGAGCGCGTTGCGGTACTTGGCCGGGCGCTTCTTGACGGCCGCGGCCGTGTCCAGCATCTGGCCGAACTCGTACACGCTCAAGTCGCGAATGGACAGGAAGTCTTTGGTCATCGCCGTTCTCCTAGGCCGAGGCCACGATCCGCGTCCCGGACCGGTTGATCAGGGCGGCCTTGAGGTGGGAGTCCTTGGTGATCAGGACCTCCCGGCCGCCGGCCTCGATGTATTCGATGGCGGCCCGGATCTTGGGCCCCATCGACCCCGGCGGGAATTGCCCCTCCGCCAGGTAGCGGCGGGCCTCGTCCACGGTCAGGACCGGGGCCTCGCGCTGGTCGGGCTTGCCGTAATCGATGAACACCCGCTCGATGGCGGTGAGAATGATGAACAGGTCCACCTTGACCTCGCGCGCGAGCAGGCTCGCGGCGTAGTCCTTGTCGATGACGGCCTCGACGCCTTCGAAGAGGCCGTTGCCGTTGATGATGACCGGGATGCCCCCGCCGCCGGCGGCGATGACGATGCGGCCGGCCTCGACGAGCTCGCGGATGATGCCGTTGTTGACGACGTCGATGGGCCGGGGCGAGGGCACGACCTTGCGGTAGCCGCGTCCGGCGTCCTCGACCATGGCCCAACCCTTCTCGCGGGCCAGCTGCTCGCCCCGGAGCTTCGAATAGAACGGGCCGACCGGCTTGGTCGGCTTGGCGAAGGCCGGGTCGTCCTTGTCGACGACGACCTGGCTGACGAGCGAGGCGACCTCCTTGTCGACGGACCGCCGCCTCAGCTCGTTGACCAGGGCCCGTTCGAGCATGAAGCCCATGCTGCCCTCGGTCATCGCGTCGCAGACATCGAGCGAGTAGGGCGGGATCTTGTCGGCCGCCTCTTCCATCTGGATGAGGAGGTTCCCGACCTGCGGCCCGTTGCCGTGGACGATGATGAGCTCGTAGCCTTTGCTGACGATGTGGACCATGAGCTCGGCCGCCTTCTGGGCGTTGCGCATCTGATCCGACTGCAGACCTTTCTGGCTGTCGGGCAGCATGGCGTTGCCGCCGAAGGCGACGAGGGCGATCTTCGGTCTCATCGGGCTCCCCGGCCTGGATTATTCACGAGCCGAGGCGGCTGCAGATGCGAGGCGTCAAAGGGTGAAGCTGTACTCGGAGTACTGCGAACCCTTTGCAACGAAGCAGATGCCGCCGGATCGGCTTGCCCGAAGGGTGAAAACGCCGCTCTTGGTTCTTCGGGCTTGGCGGTGAAAAAAGGCGTTTTCATGAATGGTCCAGGCTAGAACTTCTTCAGGACGTCCTTGAGGTCCGGATGGCCGATCTCCTCGAGCTCGTAGCCGACGCGGAGGATGGGCTTGGAGACCTTGATGACCCGGGTGATGTCGATCGGCGTGGCGCTGACGACCAGGTCGCAGTCGATGGCCTCGATCGTCTGGGCCAGCTCGCGCATCTGCTTCTCGCCGTAGCCCATGGCCGGCAGGACGTCGAAGAGGTGGTTGTACTTCTCGAAGGTCTTCTTGATCGTGCCGACGGCGAAGGGCCGCGGGTCGATGATCTCGGCCGCGCCGTACTTCTTGGCCGCGACGATGCCGGCGCCGTACTTCATGCCGCCGTGGGTGAGGGTCGGGCCGTCCTCGATGACGAGGACGCGCTTGCCGGTGATCCGCCCGCCGTCCTTGACGATGGTCGGGGAGTTGGCCTTGATGATCTTGGCCTTGGGGTTGACCTTCTTGGCGTTGGCCAGGACGGTCTCGATGCCCTCGGGGGTGGCCGTGTCCATCTTGTTGATGACCAGGACGTCGGCCCGGCGGAAGTTGGTCTCACCGGGGTAATACGTCAGCTCGTGGCCGGCCCGGTGCGGGTCGGCGACGACGATCTCGAGGTCGGACTTGTAGAAGGGGAAGTCGTTGTTGCCGCCGTCCCAGAGGATGACGTCGGCTTCCTTCTCGGCCTGCCTGAGGATGGCGCCGTAATCGACGCCGGCGTAGACGATGATGCCCCGGTCGATATGGGGCTCGTACTCCTCGCGCTCCTCGATCGTCGTCTCGTGCTTGTCGAGGTCGGCGTAGGTGGCGAAGCGCTGGACGGCCTGCTTGGCCAGGTCGCCGTAGGGCATGGGGTGCCGGATGGCGGCCACGCGGCGGCCCTTCTCCTTGAGGATGGTGGCCACCTTGCGGCTGGTCTGGCTCTTGCCGGAGCCGGTGCGGACGGCGCAGACGGAGACGACGGGCTTGCGGCTCTTGATCATGGTGTCGCAGGGCCCGAGGAGGACGAAGTTGGCCCCGGCGGCCTGGGCCCGGGAGGCCATGTGCATGACGTACTCGTGGGGCAGGTCGCTGTAAGCCAGGTGGACGTCGTTGACCTTATGGGCGGCGATGAGGTTCTCCATCTCCGATTCGGCCTCGATCGGGATGCCTTTCGGGTAGAGCTTCCCGGCCAGGACAGCGGGGTACTTGCGTCCGGCGATGTCCGGGATCTGGGTGGCTGTGAACGCCACGACCCGGTAGTCCGGATTGTCCCGGAAATAGGTGTTGAAATTGTGGAAGTCGCGCCCGGCGGCGCCGAGGATGAGGACCTTTTTCATGCGCATTCTCCTTTATTAAAGAAAAACTTCTCCATCAATAAATTCCGAAATCTTCAATTGTCCGAAAAAGAAGCATAAGTATAGCCCATAAAAGGCTTTAAATCAACAGAGGAGGGCCTCGGGGGTTGCCTCCGTCCGCGCGGTGATTTTTTACGCCGGTCCGTTCGCTGGACTCGGCGGCAAAACAACTCGCTCGGCTTGCGCTACGCCTCGCTCAGACACGTTTTGCCGGTTTCCTCTGAAACTGCCCCCGTCCATCTCCGGACCGGCTAAATCACCGCTTATGCTCCCTCCGGCGACACCCCTCGGCCCTGATCTTCGGGAAGGACAGCAGCGGAACACCCGGCGCCGCGTGATCTCCCGCTCGCCTGACACCGATCCATCTATTTTATTATCAATATAATATGACATGAACCTTTATGGGCTATGGGGGAGAGTTATTGAAAAAGAAGACGGCGGGAGCGAGGGACCTGTCCCTTTTGCGCGTGTCCCGGAAAACCGCCTTATTTTGGCTTCGCCGGCGGGGTGATCTTGCGGCCGGGGGAGCGCTTGGCGAAGCCGCCTTGGATCTTCGGCGGGGCCGGCGGGCGGCGGGCCTGTTTCCAACCGGGCATCTGGCGATGATTGACGGGATGTGGCATGCCTTTTCCCCTTACAGAGTAATGATATCGGCGGTCAGGGCGGCTGGGTCGAGGAGGGCGACCGTGCTTTTTCCACCGAGCCAGCCGCCCGCCTCACCGGGGTTGATGAGAAGAATGCCGTCCCGGGTCTCGATGAGCGGCCGGTGAGTATGCCCCGAGACGATGACATCGCAAGTCCGGGCCACAAAGAACGGGGCGGCCATTCCCTCGAGGTGGGCGACAACAAAGCGGAGGCCGGCGTGCAGGAAGGCGAACGGCTCCTCCCGGATCTCGCCCGCCCCCTGAAAAGCCCTGATCAAGCCGGCCTTCTCCCCGTCGCAGTTGCCGAAAACCGCCCGCAGGGGGGCCTTGAGGTTCCGGAGCTCGTCGACCGTGAACGGGGCCACGAAGTCCCCGGCGTGGATGACGAGGTCGCAGCCGGCGTCGTTGAACAGGCGGACGGCCGCGCGGACCCGATCCAGGTTGTCGTGGGTATCGGATAGGATGCCAACCATGGCCCTGATTATAATCGGAAAATGGGGACGTTTCTATTTTTCCAGGGTCCCCTGGGGGGGGAAATAGAAACGTCCCCATTTTCCAAGAGGGCCGGTCCCCTCCGGGGACAGCCTCACTTCCGGCCATATTGACTATTCGGGCGGATTTGCTTAAGATAGAACGGCTTTTTAATAGTGATAGATAGGCGCGTAGCTCAGTGGGAGAGCGCTTCCCTGACACGGAAGAGGCCGTGGGTTCAATCCCCTCCGCGCCTACCATGGTACTCAAGCGGTCAGAATTCAACGCCCCGGCGCCTTTTCCGGACTTGAATCGCCCGCCTTTTTAGGGACAGACAGACGCGAATGAGCGACGATTCTCACGCCCCGATCGAGATCCTGCGCCACAGCGCTGCCCACCTACTGGCCCAGGCCGTCCTCGAGCTCTACCCCGAGACCAAGACCGGCGTCGGCCCGGCCGTCGAGACCGGGTTCTACTACGACTTTCTCCGGGACGAGCCCTTCACCCCCGACGACCTGGTCAAGATCGAGGCCCGGATGAAGGACATCGCCCGGGCCGACATCCCCGTCGAGCGGCTGGTCCTGACCAAGGACGAGGCCATCAAGCTCTTCGAGGAACGGAAGCAACCGCTCAAGGTCGAGCTCATCCGCGAGAAGGGCGACGCCACCGTGACGGTCTACCGCCAGGGCGGCTTCGTCGACTTCTGCCTCGGGCCCCACGTGCCCTCGACCGGCCTTCTCCAGAACGTCAAGCTCCTGTCCGTCTCCGGCGCCTACTGGAAGGGCGACGAGAAGGGCCTCCAGATGCAGCGCATCTACGGCGCCGTCTTCCCGACCGCCAAGGAGCTCGAGGACTACCTGCACCTGCTCGAAGAGGCCAAGAAGCGCGACCACCGCCGTCTCGGCGCCGAGCTCGACCTCTTCAGCACCAACGACGAGCTCGGCGGCGGCCTCATCCTCTGGCACCCCAAGGGCGCCCGGGTCCGGGCGGTCATCGAGCAGCACTGGCGCGAGCGCCACTGGGCCGGCGGCTACGACATCCTCTACACGCCCCACATCGGGCGGGCCAACCTCTGGGAGACCTCGGGCCACCTCGGCTTCTACAAGGACAGCATGTACTCGCCGATGGACATCGACGAGCAGCAGTACTACCTCAAGCCGATGAACTGCCCGTTCCACATCCAGATCTACAAGTCCCGGATGCGCTCCTACCGCGACCTGCCCCTGCGCTGGGCCGAGCTCGGCACCGTCTACCGCTACGAGCGCAGCGGCACCCTCCACGGCCTGCTGCGCGTCCGCGGCTTCACCCAGGACGACGCCCACATCTTCTGCACGCCCGAGCAGATCGAGTCCGAGATCCTGCGCGTGCTCGATTTCTCGGTCTCCATCCTGGCCGACTTCGGCTTCACCGACAACAAGATCGAGCTCTCGGTCCGCGACCCGAAGAACCCGGCCAAGTACGCCGGCTCGGACGCCATGTGGCGCCAGGCCGAGGCCTCGCTGGTCAAGGCCCTGGAGACCCGCGGCTGTCGCCTACGAGCGGATGGAGGGCGAGGCCGTCTTCTACGGGCCCAAGATCGACATCAAGATCAAGGACGCCATCGGCCGCCTGTGGCAGTGCACGACCATCCAGTTCGACTTCAACATGAGCGAACGCTTCGGCATGACCTACGTCGGCGAGGACGGCCAGGAGCACCGGCCCTACATGGTCCACCGGGCCCTGCTCGGCTCGCTCGAGCGCTTCTTCGGCGTCCTGGTCGAGCACTACAACGGGAGCTTCCCCCTGTGGCTGGCCCCCGTCCAGGTCATCGTCCTGCCGATCGCCGAACGCCACGAGGCCTATGCCAAGTCGCTCGAGGAGAAGCTTCAGGCCGCCGGCCTGCGCGCGGCCGTCGACCTCGGCCGCGAGAAGGTGGGCAAGAAGATCCGCCAGGCCGAGGTCGAGAAGATCCCCCTCATCCTGGTCGTCGGCGACAAGGAGGTCGAGCGCGGCTCGGCCTCCCTGCGCGTCCACGGCCAGGGTGACAAGGGCGAGATCGAGGTCGCCCGCTTCCTCGAGCAGGCCCTGGCCCTCAACAAGCAAAAAAGTCTCATTGTGAATTTCTAGAGGAGGACTCAACATTTTCAAGAGACACGGTTACTATCCTGCGGTCGCCAAAGCCAAGCCCCACCGCACGAACGAGATGATCTCGGCCCGCGAGGTCCGGGTCATCGACGAGAACCGGCAGGCTCTCGGCGTCATGCCGACGAGCCAGGCCATTCAGCTGGCGCGGGAGCGCGGCCTCGATCTCGTCGAGATCGCGGCATCGGCCGAGCCGCCGGTGGCCAAGATCACCGACTACGGGAAGTTCCTGTACGAGCAACACAAGAAGGACCACGAGGCCAAGAAGCACCAGAAGCAGATCCAGATCAAAGAGATCAAGTTCCGGCCGAAGATCAGCGTCCACGACTATGACTTCAAGATGAAGCACGTCAAGCGCTTCCTCGGCGAAGGCAACAAGGTCAAGATCACGGTCATGCTCCGCGGCCGCGAGAAGCAGAAGCCCGAGCTCGGCCAGCAGGTCCTCGACCGGGTCATGCTCGAGGTCAAGGACATGGCTACGCAGGACGGATCGCCCCGCAGGCAGGATTGGGCCGTGTCGGCCCTGTTAGTCCCCACGAAAACCGGAGGAAAAGATGCCAAAGTTAAAAACCCACAAGGGAGCCCAAAAGAGGTTCAAGGTCACGGCGAAGAAAAAGTTCCTGCACGCCCAGGCGAATAAGAGCCACATCCTGACCAAGAAGGCGTCCAAGCGCAAGCGCCATCTGGCCAAGAGCGTCGAGGCCTCGGCGGCCGACCGCAAGGTCCTCAAGACCATGCTCCCGTACGACATCTGAGGAGATCACCATGCCACGCGTGAAACGCAGCACCAAGCGGCGTGACCGCCGGAGGAAGGTCCTCGGCCTGGCCAAGGGCTACTTCGGCGCCAAGAGCCGCAATTACCGGACGGCCAAGGAAGCCGTCGAGAAGTCGCTCCTCTACGCCTACCGCGACCGGCGGGCCAAGAAGCGCGACTTCCGCAGCCTCTGGATCGTCCGCATCAAGGCCGGGGCCCTGATCAACGGCACGACCTACAGCCGCTTCATCAGCGGCCTGAAGAAGCTCAACGTCGGGCTCGACCGCAAGGTCCTGGCCGACCTGGCCGTTAACGCCCCGGAGACCTTCGCTCACCTCGTCCGGATGACGCAGACCCCGGCCGCGTAGGTCCCGCCCATGGCGAGCCTCAAGGACCGGGCCGACGGCCTTCGGAGGGAGTTCGACGCCGCCGCCCTCAAGGCGGCGGACGCCAGGTCCCTCGAGGACCTGCGGACGGCCTTCCTGGGCCGCAAGAGGGGCCACGTGACGCTCCTTTTCGAGGAGCTGAAGTCTGTCCCGCCCGAGGAAAAGCGGGAAGCGGGCCGGCTGGTCAACGAGCTCAAGAACGCCGTCACGGAGCGGCTGCGGGCCCTCGAAGCGCAGATCCAGACGGCCGTCCGTCCGGCCCGGGCGATCGACCTGACTTTGCCCGGCCGCAAGCGCTACGTCGGCTCCCCGCATCCGCTGACGATCTTCGAACAGGAGATCGAGCGGATCTTCCTCGGCATGGGCTTTTCCATCGAGGAAGGCCCGGAGATCGAGACCGATTACTACAACTTCGAGGCCCTCAACTTCCCGCCGCACCACCCGGCCCGCGACAAGTGGGACACGCTCTTCATCAAGGGCGACCTGCTCCTGCGGACCCACACGTCGCCGGTCCAGGTCCGGGTCATGGAGCGGTCCAAACCCCCGATCCGCATCATCTGCCCCGGCCGGGTCTTCCGCCGCGAAACGCCCGACCCGACCCACCTGCCGATGTTCCTGCAGGTCGAGGGCCTGGTCGTTGACGAAGGCGTCACCTTCGCCAACCTCAAGGGCACGCTCGAGTTCTTCCTGCGCTCCCTCTTCGGCGAGAAGGTCAAGGTCCGCTTCCGGCCGAGCTTCTTCCCCTTCACGGAGCCCTCGGCCGAGGTCGACATCGAGTGCCTCGTCTGCTCGGGGAGCGACCCCTCGTGCCGCGTCTGCGGCGGCACGGGCTGGAAGGAGATCCTCGGCTCGGGCATGGTCGACCCCCAGGTCCTCAAGAACGTCAACATCGACCCGGAGAAATACTCCGGCTGGGCCTTCGGCCTGGGCATCGACCGCACGGCCATGTTCGCCTTCGGCATCCCCGAGATGCGCTATTTCTATGAGAACGACCTGAGGTTCCTCAGGCAATTCGGGACCAAATGAAGATCAGCCAGGACTGGATCCGCGAATATGTCGCCGTCGATCTGCCGCAGGCGGAGCTCGTCGACAAGCTGACCATGATCGGCTGGGTGCCCGAGACCGTCGAGGAGAAGGACGGCGACCTTATCCTCGACCTCGAGACCTACGCCAACCGGCCGGACACGCTCGGCCACCTGGGTGTCGCCCGCGAGATCGGGGCCCTGCTTGGCCTGCCGCTCCTCGAGAAGGACTGGCCGCTCACGGAGCTGGCCGAAGCGACGGCCGGCATCGCCGACGTCCAGATCGCGGCCGAGGCCCTCTGCCCCCGGTACTGCGGCCTCGTCGTCCGCGGCGTGCCCGTGGCGCCTTCGCCCGAGTGGCTGCGGCGCCGCCTCGAGGCCATGGGGCTGCGGCCCATCAACAATGTCGTCGACGTCTCGAACTACGTCCTCTTCGCCACCGGGCAGCCGATCCACACCTTCGACTTCGGCCGCATCGGCGGCGGCCGCATCATCGTCCGCAAGGCCAAGCGCGGCGAGACCGTGGTCGACCTCGACGGCCGGACCCTGGAGCTCACGCCCGAGATGCTGGTCATCGCCGACGAGAGCCGTCCCGTCGCCCTGGCCGGCGTCATCGGGGGCCAGGCTTCGGGCATCACCGCGTCGACCCGCGACGTCTTCATCGAGAGCGCCAACTTCGACCCGGTCTCGATCCGCAAGACCGCGAAAAAGCTCGGCCTCTCGACCGACGCGTCGTACCGCTTCGAGCGGGGGGCCGATATCGGCTTCGCGCCCCGCGCCGCGCTGATGGCCGCCTCGCTGCTCTGCCAGATGGGCGGCCAGGCCACCCGGGGCCTGATCGACCGCTACCCCAAGCCCCACAAGCCCCGGACGGTCCGGCTGCGCCTGCGCCGGATCTCCGAGCTCCTGGGCGTCGCCGTGCCCGAGAGCTTCGTCGCCGAGGTCCTCGTCCGGCTCGGCTTCCGCCTCGAGGGCGCGGGGGCCCACGCCTGGCGCGTCGAGGTGCCCTCGTTCCGGGTCGACATCTCGCGGGAGGCGGACCTGATCGAGGAAGTGGCCCGCTTCTACGGCTATGACAAGATCCCGTCCCAGGTCACGCCCGTCGACTCGTTCCCGACGGTCGTCAACCGGCGGCGGGAGCGCCTGGCCCGCGTCCGTGAAACGCTCCTCGCCCAGGGCTTCGACGAGGTCCTCAACTGGAGCTTCGCCGACCCCGAGCGGGAAGCCGCGGCGGCCGGCGGCCGGACGCCCGTGCCCATCCAGAACCCGATCTCGAACCGGGCTTCGGTCATGCGCACGACGCTTCTCCCGGGCCTTCTCGAGAACGCCGCCTGGAACCTCAACCGCGGGCTCGAGGGTGTCCACGTCTTCGAGGCCGGGAACGTCTATTACTGGAGCGAGGCCGAGACGCACTGCGAGGACCTGCACCTCGGGATCATGTCCACGGGGCTGCTGCCCGGAGCGGGCTTTTCCGCTCCCGCCGCGGAGACGGATTTCCCGGTCGTCAAAGGCGCCGTCGAGGCCGTCCTCGAGGCGCTGCGGTTCGATCCGGCCGCGTTCGAGGAACGGGACCACCCCTCGTTCGAGCCCGGCCGGGCCCTGGCCGTCCTCTACAAAGGCCAGCCGGTCGGCCACGTCGGCCTCGTCCGGCGGTCTTTCGCCGCCGCCGTGGCGGTCGAACGGCCGGTCTATGCCGCAGAGATCGACCTCGCGGCCTTGTTTGAAAAGACGCCCCGGGCCTTCGAGGTCGCGCCGGTCCCGAAGTTCCCCGGCATCGTTCGGGACCTCTCGTTCCTGGTTGGCCGGGACGTCGCCTACGCGGAAGTCGCCCGGGTGCTGGGCCGGGTCGACCAGCCGCTGCTCGAGGGCTTCGAGCTCGTCGACCGGTTCGCCGGCCCGCCCGTGCCCGCGGACAAGGTCAGCCTGACCATCCGGCTCCATTTCCGGCATCCCCAGCGGACGCTCGTGGCCGCGGAAGTGGACAAGGCCGCCCAGGACCTCGTCGGCCGCCTCAGACAGGATCTCGACATCCAGCTCAGGGAGGGCAAAATTGACAACGGAACTCGAGCGAATTAAAATACTTGAAGGCAAGATCGGACTGGTCGTCGATCACATCCACAAGCTGACGACCGAGAATGACAAGCTCAAGCAGCAGATCAAGGAGCTCAAAGCCGAAAAGAAGGAGTCCGAGGACAACGCCCGCAAGGTCGCCCGCCTGGACGAGGAAATGAAGAAGTACGAGGGCGAGCGGGAGGTCCTCAAAGGAAAGATCGAAGCGATCATCGGCGAGATCGACAAGCTGGGGTTATGACCGAGCGAATCCTCGAGATCGAGATCTTCGGACAGCGGTATAAGATCCGCGTCAAAGGAGAGGAGGATGAGAAATATATCGGCCACTTGACCTCGCTCGTTGACCAGAAGATGCACGAAGTGGCTGTGAAATCGAAGTCCGCGGATACGACCAAGATCGCCGTGCTGGCGGCCTTGAACATCGCGGACGAGCTGTTTCTGAGCCAGAAGAAGCTGGATCAGCTGAACGAGGCCTTGGGCCACATGGAGACGGAGATCGAAAGTTTGGAGGTTCATCTCTTCACAGATGAAAATACATACACGGACGCCGATAAATCCCCGCTGTGACGGGCCGTCCCCCCGCGACGCGCTCGTCGGCCGGGCCGCTTCCGGCGCGGGCATCTGACGCCTCCGGGCTTTCCCTCGCGTCTCCTCATTTGAATAGATGAGGAGGTTATCCCAATGAACTGGCTGACGTACGTCGCCATCGCCGTTGTCGTTATCCTGGCCGCCGCGGTCGGGATCCTCCTGCTCAAGCGGCAGGAGGGCAGCCGCAAGGCCGCCGAGGCCGAAGAGCAGGCCCGCATCATCCTCGACCGGGCCCGCGAGGAAGGGGACAAGATCAAGCGGGAAGCGGAGCTCGCGGCCCGCGAGAAAGACCTGGCCCGCCTGAACGAGTTCGAGGCCCAGAGCCGGGAAAAGCAGCGCAAGATCAACGAGACCGAGCGCCGGCTCCTCAGCAAGGAGGAGAACCTGGAGCGGCGGTTCCAGTCGATCGAGCGCAAGGAGCGCGACTTCACCCAGAAGGAGCGCCAGCTCTCGAAAAAGGAGAAGGACCTCGAGACCGAAGAGGCCAAGATCGCCGAGACGCTCAAGAAGGCGGTCGAAGAGCTCGAGAAGATCTCCGGCCTGACCCAGGACGAAGCCAAGACCATGCTGATCAAGAAGATCGAGGACGAGGCCAAGCTCGAGGCCATCGCCTCGGTCCGCCGGATCGAGGAGGAGGCCCGGGAGAAGGCCGCCGTTTCGGCCCGCGAGATCATCACCAACGCCATCCAGCGCTCGGCGGCCGAGCACGTCACCGAGACCACGGTCTCGGTCGTCGACCTGCCGTCCGAGGACATGAAGGGCCGGATCATCGGCCGCGAGGGCCGCAACATCCGGGCCCTGGAGATGGCCACCGGCGTCGACATCATCGTCGACGACACGCCCGAGGCGGTCATCCTGTCGAGCTTCGATCCGATCCGCCGCGAGCTGGCCCGCCTGTCCATCCAGAAGCTGGTCACGGACGGGCGCATCCACCCGGCCCGCATCGAGGACATCGTCGAGTCGGTCAAGGCCGATCTCGAGCAGAAGATCAAGCAGGAGGGCGAGTCGGCCGTCCTGGAGCTCAAGGTCCGCGACATCCACCCCGAGCTGATCAAGCTCCTGGGCAAGCTCAAGTACCGGACGAGCTACGGCCAGAACGTCCTCCAGCACACCAAGGAAGTGGCCATGCTGGCGGCCATGATGGCCCGCGAGATCGGGCTCGACACCAACGTGGCCCTGCGCGCCGGCCTGCTCCACGACATCGGCAAGGCCGTCGACCGGGACGTCGAGGGGACCCACACCGAGCTCGGCGTCGAGCTGGCCAAGAAGTACGGCGAGTCCGAGAAGGTCGTCCAGGCCATCGCCTCGCACCACCGCGACGTCGACTTCCCGTCGATCGAAGCGGTCCTCGTCCAGGCCGCCGACACGCTCTCGGCCGCCCGGCCCGGGGCCCGGCGCGAGCTCTTGGAGACCTACATCCAGCGCCTGGAGAAGCTCGAGGAGATCGCCTGCTCCTTCGAGGGCGTGTCCAAGGCCTTCGCCCTGCAGGCCGGCCGCGAGATCCGCATCATCGTCGAGGCCCTCAAGATCTCCGACGACCGGGCGGCCCTCCTGGCCAAGGAGACGGCGGCCAAGATCAAGGCCGATCTGACGTACCCCGGCCAGATCAAGGTCACGGTCATCCGGGAGATGAGGGCGGTCGAATATGCCCGCTGAGTTCGGGGTCCTGTTTCTCGGCGACATCGTCGGCCGGCCGGGACGGCGGGCCCTCGACAAGTTCCTGCCGGGGCTCGTCAAAAAGCACCGGCCGTCGCTCATCGTCGGGAACGGCGAGAACGCGGCCGGCGGCTCCGGCATCACCGAGGAGATCGGCCGGGACCTGTTCATGCACATCGACGTCCTGACCTCGGGCAACCACATCTGGGACAAGAAGGACGCCCTGCCCTACCTCGAGCGCGAGCCGCGGCTCCTGCGCCCGGCCAACTACCCGCCGGTCAATCCCGGCCGCTCGTCGTACGTTTTCCAGGCCGCCGACGGCACCAAGGCGGCGGTGCTCAACCTCCAGGGGCGGGTCTTCATGGAGCCCATCGACTGCCCGTTCAAGCGGGCCGAGGAGGAGGTCGCCGCCCTGCGCGCCGTGACCCCGATCATCATCATCGATTTTCACGCCGAGGCCACCTCGGAAAAGCAGGCCCTCGGCTGGCACCTCGACGGCCGCGTCTCGGCCGTCATCGGCACGCACACCCACGTCCCGACGTCGGACGAGCGGGTCCTGCCCCAGGGCACGGCCTACATCTCCGACGCCGGCATGGCCGGCGGCCGCAACGCGGTCATCGGCATCGCCCGCGAGCAGGCCATCGCCCGGTTCCTGACTTCGCGGCCGCAGCGGTTCGAGCCGTCGCGCGACGGCCTCTTCCTGTCCGGCGTTTTCGTCAGGATCGACGCCGCGACGGGCAAAGCTCTTTCCATTACCCGGGAGATCCTGGCGGAGGACGGCCACGAAGATTGATGGGCTGGTGATCAAGGACCAGATCTACACGGTCTCCCAGGTCACCGAGATCGTCAAGACGGCCCTCGAGGTCGCCCTGCCCCAGGTCTGGGTTGAGGGCGAGGTCTCCGGCTACAAGAAGGCCGCCTCCGGCCACGTCTTTTTCAGCCTCAAGGACGAGAAGAGCGTCATCAAGGCCGTGATGTGGCAGTCCACGGCCCGCAAGATCCTGTTCGAGCTCAAGGACGGGCTCAAGGTCGTCTGCCGGGGCAAGGTCAGCGTCTACGAGCCCCGCGGCGACTACCAGCTCTACGTCGATCTCGTCGAGCCCAAGGGCAAGGGCGCGCTGCAGCTGGCCTTCGAGCAGCTCAAGGCCAAGCTCAAGGCCGAGGGCCTGTTCGAGGAGGCCCGCAAGCGTAAGCTCCCGCTCCGGCCCAAGACGATCGGCATCGTCACGTCGCCGACCGGCGCGGCCATCCGCGACATCCTGCGCATCCTCGAGCGCCGCTACGCCCGGCTCCACGTCGTCATCTACCCGGCCCGGGTCCAAGGCGAAGGCGCGGCGGCCGAGATCGTCGAGGGCATCGACGCCCTCGGCGCCTGGCCGGGGATCGACGTCCTCATCGTCGGCCGCGGCGGCGGTTCGATCGAGGACCTCTGGGCCTTCAACGAGGAGCCGGTGGCCCGGGCCATCGCCCGCTCGCCTGTCCCGGTCATCTCCGCCGTCGGCCACGAGGTCGATTTCACCATCGCCGATTTCGTCGCCGACGTCCGGGCCTCGACGCCGTCGGCGGCGGCCGAGATGGTCATCGCCACCGAGGAGGCCTTCGCCGAGAAGATCGGGACGCTCGCCCGGCGGCTCGGCGAGACGCTCCGGTTCGAGGTCCAGCACCTGCGGAGCGACGTCGACGAGCTGGCCCGCCACCGCATCTTCCAGAATTTCCAGGTCAAGCTGGCCAACCTGGCGAGGCGCGTGGACGAGCTCGAGACCCGCGGCCGGAACGTGCTCCGGGCCGAGCGCCAGGCCATCGCCGAGCACAAGGGCGCGGCCCTCCTGGCCGGCGAGCGGCTGGGGAACATCCTGCGCCGCCTCATGGGCGAGCATCGGGCGTCCTGGGAGCGGCTGTGCGCCGCTCTCAACGCCATGAGCCCGCTCGCCGTCCTCAAGAAGGGCTACACCCTGGTCTGGAAAGAAGGCGGCCTGCGCCTGGCCCGCCGCATCGAGGACGTCGTTCCCGGCGAGACCGTCGAGGTCACGTATTTCAAGGGCGAATTCAGCGCCCGCGTCGAGTCGGTCGACCGCAAGAAGCTCCTGGAATCCCGCTTCCTGAAGGAGGGATCATGACCACCAACCTGACCTTCGAAAAGGCCCTGGCCGACCTCGAAGAGATCGTGGCCAAGCTCGAGAAGGGCGGCATCTCGCTCAACGAGTCGCTGGCGCTTTTCGAAAAAGGGGTTAAAATGTCCCGGTTCCTCCGCGCCGAGCTGGACAAGGCCGAGCGCAAGGTCGAGATCCTGCTCAAGGACGAGAAGGGCAAGCTCAAGGCCGGGGAGTTCGAGGCCGAGACCGAAGAAGGCGAGGACGACGCCGACGCGGGGGACGATAGCGAAAAGGTCTGAGAAAGCCTGACAGCGCATGGCCAAGATCCTGGACGCGATCCGCGAGCCGGCGGACCTCCGCAAGCTCTCGCCGGAGGAGCTCTCGAACCTGGCCCTGGAGATCCGGACCCTGATCCTCGAGACGGTGGCCAAGAACGGCGGCCACCTGGCCTCGAACCTGGGCGCCGTCGAGCTGACCCTGGCCCTGCACATGGCCTTCAATTCGCCGACGGACAAGATCGTCTGGGACGTCGGCCACCAATGCTATACCCACAAGATCCTGACCGGCCGCAAGGACCGCTTCGGCGGCCTGCGCCGCTCCGGCGGCATCCTGGGCTTCCCCTGCCGGGAGGAGAGCGGGCACGACGCGTTCAATACCGGCCACGCCTCGACGGCCCTGTCGGCCGCGCTGGGCATGGCCGTGGCCCGGGACAAGCTCGGCCAGAAGCACCACGTCGTCGCGGTCGTCGGCGACGGCAGCTTGACCGGCGGCGTCGCTCTCGAGGCCCTGAACCAGATCGGCCATCTGCGCGAGCGGCTGATCATCGTCCTCAACTTCAACGAGATGTCCATCTCGATCAACGTCGGGGCCTGGTCCAAGTACTTCTCCTACCTCGTGTCGGGCCAGCGCTATATCCTGATCAAGGACCAGGCCAAGTCGTTCCTCAAGCGGATCCCGCTCGGCCAAGCGGTGATCAAGGGCGGCCGGGCCCTGGAGGAGCTGGTCAAGAAGGTGCTCTTCCCCGGCCTCGTTTTCAAGGAGCTGGGAATCAGGTACATCGGGCCGGTCCACGGCCATAACGTCCAGGCCTTGGTCGAGGCCTTCGAGACGGCCAAGACCTATGACGGGCCGGTCCTGATCCAATGCGTGACCCAGAAAGGCAAGGGCTACCAGCCGGCCCGTACGCACCCCGAGAAGTTCCACGGCGCCGGGCCGTTCAAGGTCACGACCGGCGAACCGTTGCAGAAAGACTGGGGACCGTCGTTCTCGAGCGCCTTCGGGGAGGCCATGATCAAGGTCGCAAAGAAGGAGCCGAAGGTCCTGGCCATCACGGCGGCCATGGGCGAGGGGACCGGGCTGAGGGAGTTCTCGGAGAAGCTCCCCGACCGGTTCTTCGACGTCGGCATCGCCGAACAGCACGCCGTGACCTTCGCGGCGGGACTGGCCCTCTCGGGCTTCAAGCCAGTGGTGGCCATCTATTCGACCTTCCTGCAGCGGGCCTATGACCAGCTCTACCACGACGTCGGGCTGATGGACCTGCCGGTCGTCTTCGTTCTCGACCGGGCCGGCATCGTGCCGGACGACGGGCCGACGCACCAGGGCGTCAACGACCTGGCCTACATGCGGCACATGCCCCACATGATCGTCATGGCCCCCAAGGACGAGAACGAGCTCCAGCACATGCTCTGGTCGGCCCTCTCCTACGGCCATCCGGCCTCGGTTCGCTTCCCCAAGGCCAAGGGCCTGGGCGTGCCCAGGGACGCGGATCTCCAGGTCCTGCCGCTCGGGAAGAGCGAACTGGTCCAAGAGGGCGGGGACCTGCTCTTTGCCGTCGGCAATATGGTCGCCCCGGCCCTCGAGGCGGCCCGCGAGCTCGAGAAGGACGGCCTCTCGCTCGCGGTCGTCAACGCCCGCTTCGTCCAGCCACTCGACCGGGACATGATCCTGCGCTTCGCCGGGCCCGGCGCCACGATCGTCACCCTCGAAGAAGGCATCGTCGAGGGCGGGGCCGGGAGCGCCGTGCGCGAGCTTCTCGACCGCGAGGGCCGGTTCGGCGTCCGCTTCCTGGGGATCGGCGTGCCGATCGGCCCCTATCCCCTCGGCAAGTCCGACGAGATCCGGACCCATCTCGGCCTCGACGTCCCTGGCATCGTCCGCAAGATCAAGAGCCTCTACCAGACGCCCCGCCCTGGGGTCGCCGATGAAAGAGCGCGCGGATAAGCTCTTGGCGGCCCGGGGCCTCGCGCCCAGCCGCGAGAAGGCCCAGGCCCTGATCATGGCCGGCTCGGTGACGAGCGCGGGCCGGCCGGTGCGGAAGCCGGGCGAGCTCATCGACCCGGAAGCCCCTCTCGAGATCGCCCAGCCCTTGCCTTTCGTCAGCCGCGGCGGCCTCAAGCTCCAGGAAGCCCTCGACCGTTTCGCGATCGACGCCCGCGGCCTCGTCGCTCTCGACATCG
The DNA here is from genome assembly GCA_963807525.1 of Candidatus Aminicenantota bacterium. Taxonomy (GTDB): domain Bacteria; phylum Acidobacteriota; class Aminicenantia; order Aminicenantales; family Saccharicenantaceae; genus RBG-16-66-30. Next base: position 213,163 of record CAWECI010000009.1, read on the forward strand.
GCGCTTCCACCGGCGGGTTCGTCGACTGCCTGCTCCAGCGCGGTGCGGCCAAGGTCTACGGCGTCGACGTCGACACCAAGCAGCTCGACTGGAACCTGTCCAAGGACCCGCGCGTCGTCCTCGTCGAGAAGAACGCCCGCGAGCTCGATCCGGCCGATGTCCCCGCTGCCCCCGGGATCATCACCATGGACGTCTCGTTCATCTCCGTCATCAAGATCCTGCCCGCGCTCAAGGGGATCCCCGGGGATTGGCAGCTCGTCTCGCTCATCAAGCCCCAGTTCGAGGCCGGCCCCAGGGACGTCGGCCGCAAGGGCGTCGTCCGCGACCCTGCCGTCCACGCCGGGGTCCTGACGCGGGTCTTGGCCGAGGCCCGGACGCTCGGCTTCGGCTGCCGGGGTCTCATCCGCTGCTCGACGCACGGCCAGAAGGGCAACGTCGAGTTCTTCGCCTGGTGGATCAAGGGGACGCCGGACCTCAACGCCGACCTCGTCCCCGCCTGGATCAAGGAGGCCACGAGCCATGCCTAAAGTGCGCAAAGCCGGCATCGTCATCAAGCCCCACGCGCCGTCGGTCGAGGGCATCCTCAAGACCGTGGTCGATTATTTCGAGGGGCGCGGCGTCGGCTGCGTCCTCGAGGACGTGGCCGCCCGCAAGCTCGGCCGTCCCGACGGCCTGGAGCGCGCGGCCATCGCCGCGGCCTCCGACCTCGTCGTCGTCCTCGGCGGCGACGGCACGCTCCTCAGCGTCGCCCACTACGCCGCCCTGGCCGGAGTCCCGGTCATGGGCGTCAATCTGGGCCGGCTGGGCTTCCTGACCGAGATCCCGGTCACCGAGGCCGTGGCCACGCTCGACAAGTTCCTTGGCGGGGACGAGTCCCTGATCTCCTCCCGCTGGCTGCTCGAGGCCCGCTCGCCCCGCGACGTCTCCTATTGCCTCAACGACCTCGTCGTGACCAAGGGCGCCATGGCCCGGATGATCGAGCTAGCCCTCGGCATCGACGGCCGGGACGTCGCGACGCTCAAGGCCGACGGCCTCATCGTCTCGACTCCCACCGGTTCCACGGCTTATTCTCTTTCTGCGGGCGGCCCCATCCTCCATCCCCAGGTCCCGGCCATCCTGATCACGCCCATCTGCCCCCACACCCTGTCCTTCCGGCCCATGGCCGTGCCGGCCACGTCGACGATCTCGGTGCGGCTGCTGACCGGCGGGGAGGAGGTCCACTTCACCATGGACGGCCAGCGCGGCGGGGTCCTCGTCCGCAACGACACCATCGAGGTCCGCAGGTCCCAGGCCGAGCTGAAGCTTGTCACCTCGCCGCGACGAAGTTACTACAACCTGGTCAAGGAAAAGCTCGGCTGGGCCGAATAGGGTAGGGACTGTCCCCGCGGGGACTGTCCCTCTTATTTCTTAAAGCTCGTTTCAGTCTCTACCGTGAAGAACTTGTAGTCCTTGTAGGTCACCTGGGTCTGGGACCGAACGAATCTCTTGCCCGCCCCGTCGACGTAGGCCTCTTCGGTGTAATCGAGGCTCGGGAACCTCACGCCGTTCTTGGCCAGGCCGAAATCCGTGTACGAAGTGACCTCCGGGGCCTCCTTGTACCTGGCCGCGTTTTGCCGGATGGCCTCGTACCGGCCGAAGGTCGTCGGGTCCCACTCAACCCTCAGGACGCTCGAATCACGCTGGTCGATCCAGAGCCGGCCGCCGAGATACCCCTTGATCGAGAGACGCGGGGACACTTCGAGGACCCAAACCTCGACGCCTTCGAGCGCGTCCTCCCGAAGAAGCCGGTAGTCGTAATACTCCGAGACCCGCTCGTCCACGAGCTTGACGGGCAGGAGCAGGACCTCCGAACAGGAAAAGACGGCCATCTGCGGCGGTTTTTCTTTTGGCTTGGCCTTTTTGCCGTCCTTCTCGAGCAGGACCCGGTTCTCCTTGACGTCTCCCGCCCGTCGCACGAACTGGTAGTCGAAGAGGTACCGGTGGCCCTTATCATCGGCCGCGGCGGGATTGGAGGAGATCGGGCGGCTGGACGCCATGCGGCCGGCGCCCCCGACCCCGCTGATCACCCGAGGGTCCACCCTCACGTCGGCTTCCTGCTTTTCGCGGCTGGCGTCGATCTTCTCAGAAACCTCTTCCAGACAGACGAAATCGAGGGCCGCCCGCTCGAGACGCCGGCAATACTCGCGGACGCCTTTAAGGACGAGCCCCCGTTGAAATGGATCGTCTGAGGATCGCTGGGCGTCCAAAATGCCTTTAGTGGTCAACGCAGCAAAAACCATCAATAAGGCCGTCATTCTCCCCGATGCACGGATCATCCCTAAGGCCTGCGGTGCGACCGAATCTGTCGATTAGTCAAAAGTGCACATCGCATAAACGGGAGACGGAGCGCCGGCCCAATGATAACAGGAGCCTGTGAAATAGCAGTAGAAATAGCAGTATATGCGACCTTCATATTGCCAGCAATCGCCGTACGAGAGGCTTCCCCAACAGTCAGTTTCGCACCATACCTCAGCCGTAAAGCAAGCAAGGTCGATCGATCTCGCATCCAAATAAATGATGGCGGTTGCTGCCAGAAGAAAAACAATCAGTCCAATCGAACCCAGGTGCTTGATCATCGGTATCCTCCGTCATCCTCCTCGCTAATTCCGTTGTTCGCAACTTGCACATGCCGTGCCATAACGCTTTACGTAATCTTCATAAACCGCGCGAACCACCACAAAAACATAAGAACCGTCCTGATATAGAATAGCGGCGTGGCCGTCTGCTAGACAGATCTTTTCTGCGTTATTGAGCTTCTTGAATACTTCGCTGGCCATCATTCTCCGCTCCAGCATCAACGGATCTTCTATTCGGACGTCAACCTTCCTATATTGGATGATATTGGCCCTAGCGAGCCCATCGGTTTCTTGCTCAAAGTCACGCCCGATTAGGCGTACTACATCCTGTTCCATTAGCAGGGCCGCATCTTCATAATGGCTAAACTGGATCTTAATATTCGGATCGAGATTCTTGACATATCCGTCTAGCTTAGAAGTGATTTTTATAGCCTTAGTTCTTCCGGAAAGCCAGAAATGGGTAATAAGTAGGGTGCCCAAGGCCAATAGCCACAACAGCCCTATGAGGATTGGGTATTTCGGAGTCTTCATGGATTAGCAGTTTGTTAAAAGGTCCAAAAGTTTTGGTATGGTATCTAGGCGTATGCTCATTCAGACACTTCCATCGGGAAATCGAAAACTGGCATCAATCCCCATCCAAAACTGAGTCTATTGCTATGGTTAGAGTCTGTCAAGAATAAGATTCTGGGAACCATATCCTCCATCCCCAGGTCCCGGCCATCCTCATCACGCCCATCTGCCCGCACACCCTCTCCCTGCGCCCCATGGCCGTGCCTGTAACCTCGGCGATCTCGGTCCGCCTCATGACCGCCGGCGAGGAGGTCCACTTCACCCTGGACGGCCAGCGGGGCGGGGTGCTCGTGCGCAACGACACCATCGAGGTCTGCAAGTCCGCGGTCGAGCTCAAGCTCCTGACCTCGCCGCGACGAAGTTACTACAACCTGGTCAAAGAGAAGCTCGGCTGGGCCGAATAGGGCAGGGATTGTCCTCGCAGAGGATTGTCCCTCTGGGGTTGGGGAAATGTCCCTTTGGCATACGTTTCCTGGTCTTTCTTAAGCGTCCTTTTCCCAGCGTGCTTCAGACCGGACAAAGCCTTCCAAGAGCGCCGGGCCCGGCGGATTTGACAGCCAAGGGTTAGACAGTTATCATGGGAAAGTCGAAATACTACTAAAACACTAAGAATTGGAGTCATGCCCATGTCCGACGCCGTAACCATCGGAACCGATGCCAATTTCGATGCCGAAGTCCTGAAAGCCGAGCTCCCCGTCCTGGTCGATTTTTGGGCCGCTTGGTGCGGGCCCTGCCAGATGATCGGGCCCGTCGTCGAAGAGATCGCCACCGCTCAGCAGGGCAAGCTCAAGGTCGTCAAGATGAATGTCGACGAGAACAATCAGACCCCCCAGACCTACGGGATCATGGCCATCCCGACCCTGATCCTGTTCAAGGGCGGGCAGCTCAAGGAAAAAATGGTCGGAGTCTTGCCAAAGGCCAAACTGCTGGATCTTATCAATAAGCATATCTAATCGACGAAGATATTTCGCAGAACCGGCGCCTCGAGTGCTCGGCTCCGATTCTGCAGGTCCCTTCTTGTCAGGGCGCCGACGGCGGGGACTTTGGCGCCCTGGCCGCCGCCACGGCATCGTACTTTTCGTTGAGCGCCGCCGCGAGCTCGGCCCCCCAGAGCATGATGATCATCGATGACGTGACCCAGAGCACGAAGAACAGGACCGACGTCAGCGTGGTCTGCAGGATCCGGCTCATCACGACGCCGATGGCCGAGAAGTGGACGACGTAAAAGGCGAAGGCCCGCTTGAAGACCTCATAGAACAGGGCCGCGACCGCGGCGGGGATGATCCCGGCCCGGGTGTGGACCTTAACCTCCGGGATGAACTTGTACAGGATGTAGAACATCAGGAAGGTCAGCAGATAGGGGATGATGTATTTCAGGAAGACATTGTTGATGGCCGCGACGGCTTGGGGGTTGAGGGTCGAGCGGACGAGCTCGCTCCGCTGCAGGGACTGGCCGATCGCCGTCCAGACCGTGGTCATGGCCAGCGAGAAGAGCATGAAAACGCCGACGACGATCATCATGGCGAACTCGATCAGCCGGTTGTAGAAGAACGAGCGGTGGTATTTCGTTCGAAAGATCTGATTGATGGTCATGATCAGGGTCGAGAACAGGAACGAGGCCGAGACGAGCGAGCCGACGATGCCGAACAGCCCGAGCGAGCCGACCGAACGCGAGAGCTCGCCGAAGCTCTTGAAGAAGCTGGGGTCGAGCTTGGCGAAGAACTCGTCGGTGAAAATGTTGAGGGAGCGCAGGGCCATCTCCGTGTTGCCCAGGAAGCGGGCCGCGACGGCGAAAAACAGGGCGATGAGCGGCACCGAACAGAGCAGGCCGAAATAGGAGATGACGATGGCCGAGGTCCAACACTTGTCCTGGTTGAACCGCCTGAAGGACGCGGTGACAAGCGAGAGCGTCGATCGTGCCATCCGCTCCGGTGTCCGGAGGGCCTAAGGCCGCGGGGCGGCTAGACCTTGGGGATGTAATTCCCCCACTGGACCATCAGGATGATGATGGTGATGAGCAGCGCGTAGATGACCAGCGTCTCGATCAGGACCAGGCCGAGCAGGAGCAGGAAGCGGATGTGGGGCGCGGCGGCCGGGTTCCGCGAGATGCCCTCGCACCCGGCGCTGATGGCCTTGGCCTGGCAGAAGGCGCCGGCGATGACGGCCAGGGTGATGATGGCCCCGCCGACGATGAGCGCGATCTTGAACAGATCGGCGTGGCCCCTGGGCTCGGCGTTCCCCTGGGCCAGCGCGGGCAGGGCCATGAGACCGACGGTGAACATCAGCAGGCTCAGGGCTTTGAAGGTCTTGGACATGACGGACTCCTTTGCGTTTTAGTGCTCTTCCTCGTGGGCGACGGCCCCGGAGATATAGACGCAGGCCAGCAGGACGAAGACGAACGCCTGGATGGCCGAGGTGAAAATGGCCACGGCCATGAACGGCAGCGGCAGCAGGAAGGGGATGATCGAGGCCATGATCAGGATCAGCAGCTCCTCGGCGAAGATGTTGCAGAACAGTCGCATCGACAGGGAGACGGGCCGCGAGAAGTGGCTGATGACCTCGATCGGGATCATGAGCGGCGCCAGGGCCGGGATGGGGCCCATGAAGTGCTTGAAGTACTTCAGGCCCTGGGCCTTGACCCCCTGGGCGTGGTAGTAGACGAAGACGACCAGGGCGCAGCCGACGGTGACGTTGAGCTTGCTCGTCGGCGACATGAAGCCGGGGATGAGGCCGATCATGTTGCAGCAGAAGATGAAGATTCCGACCGTGCCGATGACGGGGAGGTACTTGCGGCCCTGCGGGCCGACGATGTCGACGATGACGCCCTCGAACATCTGGATGATCATCTCGGCGACGTTCTGCCGGGCGCGCGGGACAAGGGCCGGCTTGCGCGAGGCCAGGCCGAGGAGGACGACGATCAGGACGGCCACGATGAGGACCATGACCATGAAGTCGGGGATGACGTGCAGAGGATCGGCGACCTTGATGCCGAACAGGCCCAGGAGCAAAGCGACGGGGGGGCCGAAGACCCGGTTGAAGGCCCCGACGATCCAGAGGCTGTGCTCTAGTCCTTCCATGTTCTCATGAGGAGCAGACCCCGGACGCCCTCTAAGAGCGCGACCGGGACGACCGCGGAGAAACCCGCCGCGAAGGCGATGATCTTCCTCGGATAGACGAGGATTATAAGCAAAAAGGCGGCGCAAATCAACGCCAGCCGGAGGGCGTAGAGGCCGATCCCGGAGCGCAGAGCCCCCTTCTTTTCCCTCGAGAGGAACCGGGTCAGGGACTGCCTGAGCCAGATGAAGCCGAGGGCCGCGAAAAGGCCGCCGGCGAAGACGAAGAGCCCGGCCAGGGGGTCGAGCAGGAGGCAGGCCGCCAGGCCGAAGACGGCCGCCAACACCGCGATCTCGACGGGCATGCGCCTGAGGATGCGTTCCTCGAGGGCGTCGGTCGGGACGGGCGTCATTACGCGGCGATTATAGCATGTTCCGGGCGTCTCGGGCCAATGAACGAAATCCTGGCCATCCGTATTATATTCTGTGATTTCGCGGGGACGACGGGCGCCTTGACTTCCCGTTCGCCTTCTTTGAGAATAGGCCCGGAACGTCCCTCGCGACCGGAGGGAAAGGCGATGTCCACCGCATTCCTGGTCAAGCTCTTCGGCCTCTTCTTCGGGGTCCTGGCCCGGACGGTCATGCCCTGGCTGCGCAAGGCCCGGGACGGCCGGGCCCGCGGCTTCCGCCGCCGCTATGTCTACTCGACCCTGGCGTCTCTCGGCCTCGGCCTCATCCTGACCCTGGTCCTTTTCCCCAAGCTCGAGGCCGGCGCCGAGGGGCAGACGTTCGAGGCCCTGTTCAAGCTGTTCTGCCTGGCCTTCGGCTTCGGCTTTGGCTGGAACGCCCTGATCAACGAGGCGGGAGCATGGGCGGATCCGGCCGGGAGCCTGGGCCCGGTCTCCTCGGAACGGGAGGTCAAGGCGGCGCGATGAGAGACCCCCAGCAGCCCAAGCGGCCCGACTTGAGGCGGTTGGCCGAGCTCAGCTCGATCGCGCTCCTTCTGCCCTCGTCGATCGCCGTCGGGCTTTTTATGGGCTATCTGCTCGACAAATGGCTTGGCACCGGGCCCTGGCTGTTGTTGACATTAACGATCCTGGGCATCGTCTCCGGGCTGCTGAGCTTCTACCGGGCCATCAAGAAGGAACTGAAGGACGAGCCCAAGTCTTAAGGGACCGTCCCCGAACGGGGACTGTCCCTCTTATTCGTATCCCCGCTTGCTCCCGGCTCGCTCGCCTCATGGACTATAGGCCTTCAGAGGGACAGTCCCCTCCGGGGACAGTCCCTTTTCCAGGCAGGTTTGCGTCCGCCCATTCGCTGTGCTACAAATCTGGCGATGGAGTCTCGCCTTTCCCGGCCGGCCCTGCCGCGTCGCTTCGCCGGGCTTTGCCTGGCGCTGACGCTCCTCGCCGGCGTTCTCTATCCCCAGGCCCGGCCGGCCGCCAAGCCCGAGGCCAAGCCGGCCCCCAAGTCCGCGGCCGAGACCGCACCCGCCGCCCCACCCGAGGTCCGGATCCTGGCCAGGAGCCAGGAGCGCGCCGGCGAGCGCGTCTATGCCCTGGGCGACGTCGAGGTCCATTACGGCGACCTCCTCCTCTTCGCCGACAAGGTCGAGTACGACCTCGAGACCAAGGACGTCATGGCCGAGGGCAACGTCGTCGTCCAGTCGAACGGCGAGGTCATCCGGGCCGAGCGCATCCACTACAACCTCGATTCCGGCCGGGCCACGATCGACCGGGCCTCCGGCCTCGTCCAGCCCTCGCTCTTCTTCGAGGCCAAGACCGTCGAACGCAAGCAGACCGACCTCTACGCCATGACCAAGGCCCGCTTCACGGCCTGCGCCCAGCCCAACCCGCGCTGGAGCTTCGACCTCTCGCGGGCCAACCTCAAAAAAGGCGACTACGTCCAGATGTGGGATGCCGTCCTCCGGATCAAGAGCGTCCCCGTGTTCTACCTGCCCTACCTCCGCTATCCGCTCCGCGACCGGGCCACCGGCTTCCTGCTGCCCCAGATCGGCCAGAGCGCCGACAAGGGCTTCCTCCTGGCCGAGAGCTTCTACTGGGCCATGGCCTCGAACATGGATGCCACGCTTGGCCTCGACTATTACCCCTCGAAGGGCACGGGCGCTGGCCTCGAGTACCGCTACCTTTTTCCCGGCGGCACCCAGGGGATCCTCAACCTCTATTACTTCGATTACAAGAGGCAGGCCGACGGGACCGACCTCGGCACATCCTCCATCGTCCGTCTCGACCATACCCAGGCCCTGCCTTTAGGCTTCACCCTGGTCGCCAACGTCGACTACCAGACCTCGTTCTCGTTCCTCCGCGATTTCGACAACAACTTCCAGCGGGCCCTGTCGTTCACCCGCCAGACCCAGGTCTATCTGTCCCGGTCCTGGCGGCGCTTCAACCTGAGCGCCCGGGCCTCCCGCTTCGAGACCTACTTCTCCCAGCTCGACGATTCGAACGTCTCGACCCAGCTGCCCCAGGTCAGCTTCAACGTCTTCAAGACCAAGCTCTTCGCCCCCGTCTATTTCTCGCTGGCCACGACCTTGTCCCGGACACAGTACGGTTGGAAGTCGGATTATACGGCCGGGACGGAGAGGCGCTCGACGCGCTTCGGGATCAGCCCGTCGCTGAGCCTCCCGTTTTCCTCGATCCCCTGGCTCACGGCCACGACGACGGTCACGGCCAACCTCAACTATTACGGCCAGAGCCTGGAGCCGGGGACGAGCACGATCGTCGATAAGCCGCTCTTCACCCGCAACGTCGTGGCCACGGTCGAGATCGTCGGCCCGGTCTTCTATCGCCTGTTCTATGACCGGGAGGGCCAGGCCCGGCTCAAGAACATCATCGAGCCCTTCGTCAACTATTCCTACGACAGCCCGACCAACGCCTCCGACCGGATCGTGACCAACTATGGCTTCTTCCGCTATCATCAGGTGAGCTACGGCCTAACGGACAGGTTCCTGTCCAAAGGGACGGATCACCAGGCCGCCGAAGTCCTGTCCCTGGCCCTGGCCCAGACCTACTACTTTTCGCCCGAGCACGGGCCGCTGTCGCTCTTCCCGGTCGACGGCAAGCCGCCCCGTTTCTCCGAGATCGCGGGCACGCTCCGCTTCTACCCGCGGACCCATTTCAGCCTCGACGCCTCGGCCTCCTACAACCCCTACTACAAGAACATGTCCAGCTTCCGCCTGGGCGTCACGGCCGGCGTCAAGCCGGGCGGCGATTTCCTGAGCGTCAACTGGTTTACCAGCCGCAATTCCTGGATCACGGGGGTCGACCCGGCCCTCATCGCCATCTACAACCGCGATCAGATCGGCGCCTTCGGCGGGCTGCGGCTGCCGGGGATCAACGTCGATCTCCAGCTCGAAACCGATTACAACGTCAAGGACCACCGGCTCCTCTACACCGGCGGCCAGCTGACCTATCATTATCAGTGCGTGGACATCCTGTTCGACGTCCGGTCGTACCATTATCGGACCCGGCCCGACACGCAGTTCCGGGTCTCGCTGGCCCTCGGGTCGATCGGGCGGTCGCTCGATTTCCTCGGGGGCCTCGGATTCTGAGGGATGGGAGGATCGATATGAGCACCGAGCGGACCCTCGACGGGCGGACGGTCCTCGTGACGGGCGGGGCGGGCTTCATCGGCAGCCACTTCGTCCGGCTGCTCCTGGGCCGCCACCCGCAGGCCCGGGTCATCAACCTCGACAAGCTGACCTACGCCGGGAACCTCGACAACCTGAAGGACATCCAGGACGATCCCCGCTACGAGTTCATCCTCGGCGACATCCGCGACCGGGACCTGGTCGGCCGGCTTTTCGAGCGCGTCCAGGCCGTCGTCCATTTCGCCGCCGAGACCCACGTCGACCGCTCCATCCACGACGCGGGCGAGTTCGTTCTGACCAACGTCCACGGCACCTATGTCCTGCTCGACGCGCTCCGGGCCCGTCCGTCGATCGAGGTCTTCGTGCACGTCTCCACGGACGAGGTTTACGGCAGCCGGACCGGGCGGGCCGCCCGCGAGACGGATCCCCTGGCCCCGTCCTCGCCCTACGCCGCGAGCAAGGCCGCCGGCGAGCTCCTGGCCCGGGCCTATCACGTGACCTTCGGCTCGCCCACCGTCGTCCTGCGGCCCTCGAACACCTACGGGCCGGCCCAGTTCCCGGAGAAGGTCATCCCGCTCTTCCTGACCAATGCCCTCGACGGCCGAAGCCTGCCCGTCTACGGGGACGGCCTCCACGTGAGGGACTGGCTCTATGTCGAGGACCTCTGCCGGGCCGTTGAGGCGGCCCTGCTCCGGGCCGGCGCCGGCAGCGTCTACAACATCGCGGGCGGGTCGGAGCTCACCAACCTCGACGTCGCCGGCCGCATCCTCGCGGCCCTCGACGCGCCGCGCGACCTCATCCGCTTCGTCCCCGACCGGCCGGGGCACGACCGCCGCTACGCCATGGACGGGAGCCTCATCCGCTCGCTCGGGTGGAAGCCCGAGACCGCCTTCGCCGAGGGGCTGAAGCGGACTGTCAGCTGGTATGCGGGGAACAGGGACTGGTGGTGGAAAGCGAGGACCCGGTCGCTCTGACGGCCGGCGCGCGTCTCAGAGGTTGAGCTCGAGCTGTTGGTCCTGGGCCTGCTTGCGGTCGGCCTCGATGTCCTCGAGCAGCTCCGGGGTGATGTCGCCGGTCGGGTAGATGCCGTCGAAGCAGGCGGCGCAGAAGTTCTTGATCTTGGGGTTCTCCTGCTGGACCGCCTTCTTCAGGGCCGCCAGGGACTGGTAGATGACCTTGTCGGCCCCGATTTTCTTGGCCACCGCGGCCTCGTCGGCGTCCTGGGCCACGAACTCGGTCTTGGTCTGCATGTCGATGCCGTAGACGCAGGGGTGTCGGAGCGGCGGCGAGTACGAGGCGAAGTAGACCTTTTTGGCCCCGGCCTCGCGGAGCATCTCGACGATGGCCCTCGAGGTGTTGCCGCGGACGATGCTGTCGTCGACGAGGAGGACGTTCTTGCCCTTGATCTCCGAGGCGATGGGGTTGAGCTTCTGGCGGACCGAGGTCTTGCGCTTCTGGTCGGCCGGCATGATGAAGGTCCGGCCGATGTAGCGGTTCTTGACCAGGGCCTCGCTGTATTTCAGGTTGAGCTTGCGGGCGATCTCGATGGCCGCGTCGCGGGCCGAATCGGGGACGGGCACGACGACGTCGATCATGAGCTTGCGCCGCCGGATCTCCGTGGCCAGCGACCGGCCCAGGTTGACCCGGCACTTGTAGACATTGACCTTGTCGATGAACGTGTCGGGCCGGGCGAAGTAGACCCACTCGAACAGGCACGGCGAGAGGCAGCCCTTGCGGACGTGCTTGCGATGGAGCGTGCGCGACCTGTCGATGAAGACGACCTCGCCGGCCTCGACGTCCTTGATCTCGCCGAAATTCATGATGTTCAGGCTGACCGTCTCCGACGCGAACGCGTAGGAGGGGAGAAGGCCGTCGCGCCGGACGCCGTAAACGAGCGGCTTGATGCCGTAGGGATCGCGGAAGGCTACCAGGCCCTGGCCGGCGATGTAGGCGACGACCGAGTAACCGCCCCGGACCTTCCCGTAGACCGCTTCAACGGCCCGGAAGATGTGTTCCGGGGCCGCGTCCCGGGTCCGCTCGTGGGCCAAGGACTCGGCGAAGAGGTTGAGGATGATCTCGAGGTCGCAGTCGGAGTTGAGTAGCCGGTGGTGGTCCCGGTAGAGCTCGTCGCGAAGCTCGCGGTAATTGGCCACGTTGCCGTTGTGGGCCATGATGATGCCGAAGGGCGAGTTGATCTGGAAGGGCTGGGCGTCTTCGCCGCCGCCGCCCCCGATCGTCGGGTAGCGGGTGTGGCCGATGCCGATCGGGCCGGTCAGGTGCTCGATCGCCTCGGGCGTGAAGATGTCGTGGACCAGGCCGTTGCCCTTCTTGGCGTGGAAGCGGCCATCGAAGGTGATGACTCCGGCCGAGTCCTGGCCGCGGTGCTGGATGGCCAGGAGGCCTTGGTAGAGGTCCCGTATCACGGGGCCGTTGCCCCAGATGCCGATGACGCCGCACATCGTCAGGCCTTGACGGCCCGGTCGGGCTCGACGACGGCCTCGTCGGCGATCATGACCGGGATCTCGTCCTTGATCGGGTAGACGCGCTGGCAGGAGACGCACTTCAGGCCCTGTTCGTCGGCCGTGAGCCTGATGTCGCCCAGGCAGACCGGGCAGGCTAGGGTGGCGATGAGTGACGGACGGATGGGCATGGACGGTTCCAAGCATCCAGAATAACCGGATGAGGGTCCCCCGTCAAGGCCATTCGACCGAAGCGAACGACGTGAATGGCGGGCAGAAATCCCCCGGGGAGATGCACGGAGGGGGATTTCCGCGAAATATCCTAGAAAAACACTACATCCTTTGCCGCCTCGAGAGGAGGACCCGGGGAGAGCGATGAACCTCTTATTTCAACCCGATCTTCAGGCTCAGGCTCCACTCCGCCGTCGGGGCCGGCTGGTAGGAGTTGCCGTCCGGGTCGGGCTCCGTGAATCCGTAGTAGAGGACGTTGAAGATGTTCCGGCCCGACAGCATGAGCTCGAGCGGCACGCCGCTCCATTCGAACCGGTAGCCGAGCCGGACATGGACTAGGGCGTAGGGATCGGTCTTGCCGTAGCCGTTGGCCAGGATCCGGTTCGAAGAGTCGACGTACCAACCGCTGACGTACTCCAGGGCCGCCCCGGCGATAAGCGCCTTGAGCGGGCGATACTCGACGTCGGCGTAGAGGTCGTGCTGCGGCGAGTTCGGCAGCCAGGTGCCGGTGAAGGTCTCGCCGGTCAGGGTCGCGACCGTGACGTACTTGAAGTGCGAATAGGTGTAGGCCGCGCGCAGGGTCAGGTCCTCGACCGGGACCCAGGCGAGCGACGTCTCGAGACCGTAACGGTGGGTCGAGCCGACGTTGCCGTAGAAGGTCTCCAGCGGCCGGGTCGTGATCCGGTAGCGCCCGAAGTCGTTCTTGGTGTCGAGATAGTACAGGGCGACGTCATAGCTGACGTTCTTGGCGATCGTGCCGCGGGCCCCGATCTCCTCGCCGCTCGAGGTAGCGGCCACGAGCTGGGTGTTGTAGCCGCCGAGGGCGAAGGGATTGTTGACCAGCTCCTCGGTCCCAGGCGGCAGGAAACCCGTGCCCCAGCTGGCGTAGAAGCCCAGGTCCTCCCGGGGGTTCCAGGTGATGCCGACCCGTCCCGTGGCCCGCTTGTAGGCGACCTCGCCGCTGAGGTCGATGCCGCCGGCCAGGAGATGGTCGTCGAGGCTGTTCGTGATCCGGTCGTAGCGGGCGCTGCCGAAGAGGCCCCACTGCGGGCTGAGCTCGAACCGGTCGAGGACGAAGGCGCCGATGCCGGTCTGCTTCAGGGTCTGGTCGGCGACGAGGTCCGGGCCCTCGATGGCGCCGCCGAGGTTGGGGTATTTCGTCTCGTCGATGCCCTGCCAGGCATAGTCGAAACCGGCGGTCAGGTGGTTCGTGAACCGGCCCAAAGCGGACTTGTAGTTGATCTGGGTCATCAGGCCCGGGGTATTGAACTGGCGATGGATGACCGTCGAGGGCACGGCCTCGGTGTATTTGGTGTTCCGGTAGTAGGCGGTCACGTTCAGGTCCAGGTTCTTGGCCAGCTCGAAGGAGCCGACCACGCCGCCGGTGGCCCGTCCGGTCTTCTGGAACTCGTTCTTGCTGGCGGAGTCGGGATTGGCCTGGCGGCGCAGCACCTTGGGGTCGGCGCTGAACCAATCCAGGTTGAGGCCTTCGGGATTCTGGTTGGTGAAGTTGGTCCAACCGGCGATGGCCGTGATCTTGACCTTGGGGTTAAGGGTGAAGGCGAACTTGCCCCGGGCGTCGTCGCCGTGGTAGGCCGACCAGACGCGGTAGCCGTCCCCGGTGAGCATGGAGCCGGTCAGGCTGTAGTTCATGACGCCCGTCGTGCCGCCGAGCTCGGCATAGCCCTTCTTGAGGCCGAACGCGCCGCGGACGAGATCGACTCCGGCGGCGACCGTCTCCGGTCCGCCGTCCCTCGTCAGGACGTTGAGGATGCCGCCGGACGAGCCGCTGCCGTAGAAAGACGCAGCCGGCCCCCGCAGGACCTCGATGCGCCGCACCGCCGCCCAGTCGATGTCGTAGAAGTCCGAGATATAGCCGGAGGGATCGTTGAGCGGGATGCCGTCGACGAGGGTCTTGATGCCGCGGGTGCCGCGCTCGGTCAGGATGCCTTCGCCGCGGACGTAGAGGTGGACCCGCTCCCCGTCGGCCTGGTTGTCGACGCGCACGCCGGGGACGAGCTTGAGGGCCTCGTCGATGCCGACCGTCCGCGGCATGGCCTGGAGGATGGGGGTCTCGACGACCGTGGTCGCGGCCGGGTTCTTTTTGAGCGGGATCTCGACCCGGGGGGCGGTCACGGTGATCTCGACGTTCGTCTGGGACTGGCCCGAAGCCTGTTCTTTTTCCTGGGCTTGGGTCGTCTTGGTTTTGTCCTGGGCCTTGTCCCGGTCCGCGCCGGCCGCGGCGAACGAGGGTCCGGTCAGGAGCGCCAAAGCGATGAAGATCGCGGGGATGATGACGAGGGAACGGCAGAGGGGTTTGGACATAAAAATACCTCCATATATATAATAGACACGGCCTGGCCGGCGATTCTTCCATCGGCCCGCCGGCGGCCTCCGCCCGGCTTGACAGGGTTCCCGGCCCGGGACTAAAGTGGCCGGGTGCCCCCCGAATTAACTTCCGAGAGAATTCTCACGGGACCCGCGCCCGGGGACAGGGAGACCGCCCTTGTTTTGGCCGCCCGCCGCGGCGACGACGACGCCTGCCGCGAGATCTACCGGGTCTATCGCCAGCCGATCTGGAACGTCATCGTCTCCCTGGTCGGGGACGTCCCTCAGGCCCAGGACATCCTGCAGAACGTCTTCTTCAAGGCATTCCGCGGCCTGGCCGGCTTCCGCTTCCGGTCGGCCCTCGCCACCTGGCTCTACCGGATCGCCCGCAACGAATGCCGCAACCATCTGCGCCGGCACGGGCCGGCCACCGTGCCGCTCGACGACATCCTGGGCAGCCGCTACGAGGCCGACCAGGCCGGCTTTCCCGGCCAGCCCCCGGGCCGGCAGGAGACGCTGAGGAACGCGGTCCTGCAGCTGCCGTTCAAGATGCGCGAGGTCATCGTCCTCAAGTATCAGGAGGATCTCTCCTATGAGGAGATGAGCCGGGTCCTCGGCTGTCCGTCCGGCACCGTGGCCTCGCGGCTCAACCGGGCCCTGCTCGAGCTCGAAGCCCGTCTGCGGCCGCAGGGAGGGTCCCGATGAGCCTGTCGTGCGTTCTTCAGCGCCGCAGGCTGTCCCCTTATCTCCAGGGCGAGCTCGGGTCCCGCGCCGCCGCCGGGCTCGACCGGCACCTGGCCCGATGCCGGCGGTGCTCGGAGCTTCTCTCCCGGCTGAAGGTCGGACACGAAGCCGGCCGGTCGTTCGGGCGTCTCGGCCCCGCCTCGCCCGCCCGTCTATTGTCGTTCGAGGCGATCCAGGCCGGGCGGCGTGCTCGCAGGTCGCCGTCGCCCTTCGCCGTCCTGACGGCCGGTTTGGCCGCGGTGGCCGGACTCGTCGCGATCGTCGTCGTCACCGGCCGGAGCCCGGGCGTTCGGGCCGGACGGGCGTCCAGCGGCTCATTCACAGAGATGTCGATCCGCGATTTCGGATCGCGAGCCCGCAGCCGGGTCGTCACCGAGGGCTATGTCCAGAACGTCTATTATGACGAGCAGGAACAGAGCCTGCACATCAAGCTCGCCGAAAGCCTCCGTGGCCCGGGGCCGTTCGTCATCTGCGAGGTTCGCGACGCCCGCGGCCTGACCATCCCCGCGGCCGGCAGCCGGATCAGGGTCTATGGCACGGCCCGCTACGACGGCCAGCCCGGCCGGGGCTGGAACGAGGTCAACCCGGTCCTGGAGATCGCCGTCCTGAACCGCTGACCCGGTCGCTTTTTTTCGCGTCTTGCTCCGCGGCCCCGCGCGGACTATAATCGGCCCAACAGGGACAACGTTCCAGACCGAAGGAGGCCAGCCGTGCTGTACTTCGCCTTCGCGTCCAATATGCACCAGGACCAGATGAAGCGCTGGTGCCCGGCCAGCCGTTTCCTCAAGGCCGCCGTCCTCGACGGCTACCGGTTCGTCTATGACGGGTTCTCCGTGACCTGGGATGGGGCTGTCGGCAACATCGTCAAATCGGACAACGAGCACGTCTGGGGCGCCCTGTACGAGATCACCGAGAGGGACCGGCTGACCATGGACGCGTTCGAGGGCTACCCGCGGAACTACGAGCATCGCGATGTCGATGTCAAGGACCGGGAGGGGACCTCTTACCGGGCCATGACCTATTACCGGACCGGCCGGCCCTTGAGCAAGCCCCATCCCGACTACGAGCGGATCGTGATCGACGGGGCCAAGCAGTGCGGCCTGCCCGACGAATACATCGATAAGGCCCTCCGCGTCGTGAGGATCTGAACCCGCGGGGGAAAGAGGAGATCGATATGACCATCGAATACTTCCACGCCTCGAAGTACGGCAACGGCGTCAGGGTCGCCGAAGAGTTCCAGAGGCTGATGGCGGCCAGGGGCGTGACGGCGAACGTTCATCACGTCCGGGATGCGAGGCCGAAGGCGATGCCGGCGGCCGACCTGTACGTATTCAGCTCGCCGGGCCGCATGGGCCGGCCGATCGGACGCATGCGCCGTTTCCTGAAGAAGGTCCGGCTCGCGGCCGGAACGAAGTACGCGCTTCTCGTGACCGAGGGCGCGCCGAAGCCGGACAAGAACGGCCGGATGCCCACCCCGGAGGAGATGGCCCGCTGGCAGCGCGTCATCCCGATCATGGACGAGATCCTGCAGAAGAAGGGCCTGGTCAAGATCGCCGAGGGCAAGGTCCAAGTCACGGGTCTCAAGGGGCCCCTTGAGGAAGGGTGGGCGCAGAAGGTCGAGGCCTTCGCTCACCTGGCCTATTCATAAAAACGCCTTTTTTCTCCATTTCTCTTTTATCGGGCGTTCTGACCCTGCAGGCGAACCGATCCGGCCTACCCGGAGCGAACTCTTGGGAGAGGAGGCCCAGAGGCGCAGCAGAGAGATACGAAGCTGCGTCTCTGGTAGATATCTGAAAAAAGGGCTTTTTTCGGATATCTCGCAGAATCGGGGTTCCCTCGCATCTGAGGGCCGCTTCGATTCGTAAATGATCCAGGCTCAGAACCTGTAGCGGACGCCGACCCGCACCGACGTGCCCGAGATGTTGATCCGGGCCTGACGGGCGTCCGCGACCCCTTCCTCGGCCGGGACCGTGGCCCGGACGGCGATGAGCGGGAAGGCTGACTCGCCGGCCGTCCTGTGGAAGAAGAATAAAGGACCGGCCTCGTTCTCAGCCGGGTTCACGGACTGATCGACGGACACCATCCCGGAGCTCCGGTAGCGGCTCTGCCCGGTGAGGCCCGTGAAGCTGGCCATCCGAAGCCCCGCCTCGACGAACAGGACGGTCCTCGGGCCGAGGCCCCACTCGCCGCCGAAAGCCGCTTCCGCCCCCAGGCCGGACGTCGAGGCCGTGCCCTGCCATTGCTCCGAGGCCTCGGCGTTCTCGTGCCGGAAGAAATAGCCGGCCTTGACGGCGTAGATCCCGAGACCGCCGCGGAGATAGAAGCCGGCCCCGGGGTAGTAGCGGACCATGAGCTTGACCGGCACGGCCCGGATCGAGGGTTTGGTCGAGACGGTCTCAGGGGCCGCGCCCGTGAGCTCCAGGCTGTCCCTGTTGGAGCCGCGCGTGTAATCGGCGCCGATGCCGAAGGCGAGGCGCGGCGAGAACCGGTACGACAGCTCGAAGCCGATGAGGCCGGCGACATGCAGGAGATTCGCTTCCCGGGGCGCGGTCAGGCCGGTCGAGGCGGCGAACCATCGGACATAGCCTTGGGTCCCCTCGTTGAGGTCGCTCGGGGCCAGCGTGGCCAGCCCGGCCGAGACCGAGAACTCGAGCGGAACGGAGCCGGAACGGAGCTCGGGCCACTTGACGCCGCCCGTCCTGGCCGGCCGCGGGGCCCGCTCGCGCTCCGGCGCCGGAGTCCCCGCGGCGGGCTTGGCGGGTGGAACTCCGGCCGCCGCGCCCGTTTCCAGGACCGTGACCAGGCTCTCGTGGATCCAGCCGCCGATGACCCCGCCGTCCTCCAGGGTATAGCGGACGAAGTACCATTCGCCTTCCTTGCGATCCGCCTCGAGGACGGTGCCCTCCGGGATGGCCTGCATGATGGAGCTGGCGATGTCCGGCTTTTCCCGGAGATTGGCCTGGTCGGCCGTGACCTTGAGCTTGATCGTCAGGGCCTGAGCGCTCCCGGCCGGTCCGGCGAAGGCCGCCCCGGCGAGAAGGGCCAGGATCAAGGATAAGACGAGCGGCTTGATGCGCATGGCAAGTTCACCCTAATGGGATTATATGCGAACTTGCGCGGCCCGGACAAGAGTACGACCAAGGGACGAGGAGACAGCGGCCGAGACGCGGTCCGAAAGGCGCGGCGCCCGGAGGCCCAGGCGCCGCACCTTGGAGGCGACGACTTCAGCCCTAGAACCTGTACCCGAGCGTGACTCCGGCGAAGCCGATGTCGAACAGGCTGATGCCGGACTCGGTCCAGGTCAGGTAATAAACCGTCAGCTGGATCCCATTCGGAAAGGTGTAGCCGATGTTGATCTTGGGAGCGGGATTGCCCGTGTCGGATGTGCCTTCAAAGAAGGCCCAGGGCAGGACCGCGCCGACGCCGACAAAGAAGTTCTGGGACCGGTAGTTCAGCATAACGCCCGGATAGAGAAGCGTGCCGCCGCTCCCGTCGAAGAGGGTTCCGTAGCTGAACACGGTCATGACCTCGGGGCTGATCTCGAAGCTGCGGCCCAGGCGGAGGCCCACGCGAGCGTCCACCGTGAAGGCGACATTGTCAAACGAACTCCCGTTGAAGATGTTGGTCTGGACGCCCGCGTTCAGGCTGAACGTGACCTTCTTGTCTTGGGCCCAGGCCGGACCGGCGGCCGCGACCGCCAGGATCCCGACCACCAGAAGCGCCGCGAAGAGCTTTTTCATCGATAACCTCCTTTTGACACGAATTCTCCGGCCTTGCCGGTCACCCATGAATTTAGTCGGGCCGGGCCCCCGATTTGTCAGGATTCTGTCAAGACCGCGTCAAGATTCTATTCGTACTCGGCCCAGTGCTTGATGGCCAGGTCCGCGGGCTTGCGGGCGGCCAGGGCCTGGACAAAAAGGTCGGCGGCCTGGAGATTGGTCAGGATGGGGATCGAATAATCGACGGCCAGCCGTCGCAGCCGGTAGGCCGAGTTGTATTCGACCCGTTTGGCCGGGTTGGGGATGGAGATGACGAGATCGATCTTGCCCCCGGCGAGATAGTCGCGGATGTTCGGGCTGCGGCGCTCGTGGACCTTGAACAGGCGCGTATTGCGCACGCCGTTCTCCTTGAGGAAGGCCGACGTCTTGTCGGTGGCGAAGATGCGGTAGCCGAGCCCGGCCAAGGTCTGGGCGGCGCCGAGGAAGCGGCCTTTGGATTCTTCGCCGCCGACCGAGAGCAGGATGTTCTTTTTCGGCAGGGTGAAGCCGGTGGCCAGGATGGCCTTGAGATAGGCCTCGTGGACGTCCTCGCCGAGGCAGGCCACCTCCCCGGTCGAGGCCATTTCGACGCCCGTGACGGGGTCCGCGCCCTTGAGCCGGGAGAACGAGAACTGGGGCGCCTTGACCCCGACATAGTTCAGGTCGAGCGTCGACTTGCGGTTGAGCCCGCCCCGGCCCATGATCGCCGCCACGGCTAGCTCGACGAAGTTGGTGCGGGCCACCTTGCTGACGAAGGGGAACGAGCGCGAGGCCCGGAGGTTGCACTCGATGACTTTGATGGCGTTGTCCTTGGCGATGAACTGGATGTTGAACGGCCCCGTGATCTCGAGGGCTCGGGCGATCTCGCGGCCGATCTCGCGGATGCGGCGGATCGTCTCGATGTAGAGCTTCTGCGGCGGCAGGACCATGGTCGCGTCGCCGGAGTGGACGCCGGCGTTCTCGACGTGCTCGACGATGGCCGAAGCGATGACCTCGCCGCGGTCGGCCACGGCGTCGAGCTCGATCTCCTTGGCGTTCAGGATGAACTTGGAGATGACCACGGGATACTCGGGCGAGACCCGCGAGGCCTTCTGGAGGTAGCGGTCCAGGTAGTCCTCGTTGAAGACGACGCTCATGGCCGCCCCGCTCAGGACGTAGGACGGGCGGATGAGGACGGGATAGCCAATGGCCCGGGCGAAGCGCTTGGCCTCGCCGACGCTCCGCAGCTCGCGCCACTCCGGCTGGTCGACGCCGATCTCGTCGAGGAGCTTACTGAACTTGTAGCGGTCCTCGGCCCGGTCGATGGCCGGCGGCGGCGTGCCCAGGACGCGCACGCCGGCCTTGTGGCAGCGCAGGGCGATGTTGTTGGGGATCTGGCCGCCCATGGACATCAGGACCCCGAGCGGCTTCTCCTTCTCGTAGATATCGAGGACGCGCTCGAAGCTGAGCTCGTCGAAATAGAGCCGGTCGCAGATGTCGTAGTCGGTCGAGACCGTCTCGGGGTTGTAGTTGACCATGATCGTCGCGTAACCCAGCTTTTTAAGGGCCTGCGCGGCGTTGACGCAGCACCAGTCGAACTCGACCGACGAGCCGATGCTGTAAGAGCCCGAGCCGAGGACCATGACCTTGCCCGGGCTGGCCGTGCCGTTGCGGAAGGCCAGGTCGTCCTCGCGGCCGTTGTAGGTCACGTAGAGATAGTTCGTCTGGGCCGGGTACTCCGCGGCCAGGGTGTCGATCTGCTTCACGGCCGGGACGAGGCCGAGCTCCTTGCGCCGGGCCCGGACGCGCAGCTCCGACGAGCCGGTCAAAAGCGAGATCTGCTTGTCCGAGAAGCCCTTGCGCTTGGCCTCGAGCAGGAGGTCCGGGCCGATCGCGCCGAGCCGCCGGCCGCGGAGACGGGCCTCGCACTCGACGACCGACTTGATCTTGTGCAGGAACCAGCGGTCGATCCGGGTCAGCCCGTGGATGCGGTCGACGGTGAAGCCCTTCTTGAGGGCCTCGGCGATGCCGAAGAGCCGCTCGTCGGTCGGCTGGCGCAGCTCGTGCTCGAGGCTGCGGAACGAGTAGTTCTCGTTGGCGACCAGGCCGTAAACGCCGACCTGGAGCATCCGGGCCGCCTTCTGGATGGCCTCCTCGAAAGACCGGCCGACGGCCATGACCTCGCCGACCGATTTCATCTCCGAGCCGATCTTCTTCGAGACCCGGCCGAACTTCTTCAGGTCCCAGCGCGGGATCTTGACCACGAGGTAGTCGAGGGCCGGCTCGAAGCAGGCCGAGGTGACCTTGGTGATCGAGTTGGGCAGCTCCGGCAGGGTGTGGCCGAGGGCCAGCTTGGCCGCGACAAAGGCCAGGGGATAGCCGGTGGCCTTGCTGGCCAGGGCCGAGCTGCGCGACAGCCGGGCGTTGACCTCGATGATGCGGTAGTCGCCGGTGTGGGGGTTCAAGGCGTACTGGATGTTGCACTCGCCGACAATGCCGAGATGGCGGATGGCCCGGATGGCGATGGCCCGGAGGCGATGGTATTCCTCGTTCGTCAGCGTCTGCGACGGGGCGATGACGATGCTCTCCCCGGTGTGGATGCCCATGGGATCGAAGTTCTCCATGTTGCAGACCGTGATGCAGTTGTCGGCCCGGTCGCGGACGACCTCGTACTCGATCTCCTTCCAGCCGTCGAGGTATTCCTCGATCAGGATCTGGGGGGCGGCCGTGAAGGCCCGAGCCAGGGCCTCGCGCAGCTCGCGCGGCGTGTAGGCGATGCCGCTGCCCTTGCCGCCCAGGGCGTAGGCGACGCGGGCCATGACCGGGTAGCCGATCGTCTCGGCCGCCCGCAGCCCGGCTTCGACGGTGCGGACCGCCAGCCCCCGCGGCGTCTGGAGCCCGATCTGGGCCAGGGCCTGGTTGAAGAGCTTGCGGTCCTCGGTCTTCTCGACCGCTTCCATCGGCGTCCCGAGGACCGGCAGGCCGGCCTCGGCCAGGGCCCCGCTCTTCCACAGCGCGATGCCGCAGTTGAGGGCCGTCTGGCCGCCGAACGAGAGCAGCAGGCCGTCCGGCCGTTCCCGCTCGATGACCTTCTTGACGAAGAACGGCGTCACCGGCAGGAAATAGACCCGGTCGGCCATGCCTTCGGAGGTCTGGATCGTGGCGATGTTGGGGTTGACCAGGACGACCTCGAGGCCCTCTTCCTTGAGGGCCTTGATGGCCTGGCTGCCGGAGTAGTCGAACTCGCCGGCTTCGCCGATCTTGAGGGCTCCGCTGCCGAGCAGGAGGACCCTCTTCGTCTTCGTCATCGGGCGGCCTCGAGGAACTGGTCGAAGAGGAATTCGGTGTCGGTCGGCCCCGGGCAGGCCTCGGGATGGAACTGGACGCCGAAGACGGGCTTGCGGCTGTGGCGGATGCCCTCGTTCGAACCGTCGTTGGCGTTGCGGAACCAGGGCCGCCAGCCGCGCGGCAGGCTGGCCGTGTCGACGGCGAAGCCGTGGTTCTGGCTGGTGATGTAGCAGCGCTCCGTGCCTTCCTCGAGGCAGGGCTGGTTCTGGCCGCGGTGGCCGAACTTGAGCTTGTAGGTGCGGCCGCCCGCGGCCAGCGCCAGGACCTGGCTGCCGAGGCAGATGCCGAAGATCGGCAAGCCGGCCCCGAGAAGCTTGCGCACCGCGGCGATCGTGGCCCCGGCCCGCTCCGGGTCGCCCGGCCCGTTCGAGATGACGACGCCCCGCGGAGCGAACGACAGGATGCGCTCGGCGGCGGTGTCGGCGGGCACGCGGACGACCGAGACGCCGCGCCGGGCCAGCGCGCGAACGATGTTCATTTTAGCGCCGCAGTCGATGAGGACGATCGTCCGGGCCGCGGCGGGATTGGTGATGCGGATCTCCGGCGTCGTGACTTCGGCCACGAGATCGCGGGCGTTCGGATCGGGGACCTCTTTGGCTTCCCGCCGCAGCCGGGCCGGGTTCAGCGGCCCGTCGCCCGCGGCCAGGAGGCCGGGCATGACGCCGTGGACGCGGAGCTTCTTGGTCAGGGCCCGGGTGTCGACGCCGGCGATCCCCGGAACGCCGTTCTCCCGGAGCCAGTCCTCCAGGGATTTGCGCGACGTGGCGTGGGAGGGATGAGCGCAGAGCTCCGCAACGATGTAGCCGGCGATCTGCGGCCGCTCGGATTCGAAGCGGGCGGGATCGACTCCGTAGTTGCCGATGAGCGGGTAGGTTTGGCAGAGGATCTGGCCCCGGTAGGAGGGGTCGGTGATGGACTCCGGGTAGCCGACGATCCCGGTATTGAAAACGACTTCCCCCCCGGACTTGCCGTCCGCGCCGAACCCTACGCCCTCGAAGACGGTCCCGTCCGCGAGGGCCAGCACTGCTCTGCGAATGAGGTCGGTCTCCCTTCCATTTTCGGCGCAGTATAGCACACCCGCGCGGGGGCCTCAAGGGGCTAGTGCGGGGAGGGGATATCACCCCTTGAACCCTCCCCGGAGAGCATGGTATTTTTGTCTTGGAAGAAGAAGATAGAGCCTGGGTTTGACCTGAGAGGTGAGCCATGTCTCCGGACGGCGGCCCCCGAGTGCCCGCGACGCCGGACCCGTCTGTTCCGGCGGGCCCAGGCCCGCCTCTGCCCGCCGACAAGGACGAGCTCATCCGCCTGATGACCCGGGCCCTGCGCGTGGCCTTCAAGATGGCCTCGATGTACAACGCGGAGCATCCGGCCTTCAAGAGCAGCGTCAACGACCTCCTGGCCAAGGTCGAGGCGCTCTTCGCCTATGTCAATCCCCTGTCCATCGGCTTTTCCCCGCACGCGCTGCTCATCGACGGCCGCTTCTGGGAGGGCGAGCGGACCTACATGGACCTGGCCCAGCTCTTCCACTTCCGCAAGGTCAAGCGTCTCGAGATCCGGCCCGGCCTGCCCCACGCCGAGTTCATGCGCTTCGCCTCCAAGTTCATGCTGCCGGTCAAGATGTTCATCAAGGAAGGCGGGGGCCAAGCCATCATCAAGCGCGAGACGATCATCCACATCGCCGTCGACACGCTCGACTACTCGGTCCTCCTCCAGGGCGAGGGGGAGGAGATCAAGGACATCTGGCCCTACCTGCTCATGGAGGCGGTCGAAGAGAACGACAGCGCCAAGTTCGAGGAGCTGGCCGGCTCCTTCGGCAAGGTCGTCGGCAAGTTCAACACCGAGGACCTCATCCAGAACGAGGAGCTGCACAAGAACTTCGCCAAGTTCTTCCACTACCTCAAGACGACGTCGGAGGAGAAGCACCGGGTCGCCTCCAAGCAGCTGCTCAAGACGATCGTCTCGACCCGCAAGACGCCCACCGAATCGAAGTTCGAGAACCTCAAGCTCCTCATCGCCGACCTCAACGAGGAGGACCTGGCCTCGACCCTCTGGGAAGAGATCATCGGCAACGACAAGTTCGATTCGCTGAGCTTCAGCATCTTCTCCCGGATCATCGACAAGGAGCGGCACAAGAAGATCGCCACCTCGCTCCACGCCCTCTTCCATTCCGAGAACCCGCAGAACCGCCGGGCCGAGACCGGATCGAAGCTGCGCATCCTGATGTCCGGCATGTCCTCGTCGCTCCATTCCGAGATCTACCGCCAGACCCTGTCGAACCTCCTGAACGAGATCGCCTTCGACCAGAAGCTGGCTCTCGACCACCAGCTCCTGCAGCGGAACTACCGCTTCCTCCTCCTCGTCCTGCTCTCCCAGGAAGCCCAGCGGGAGCAGGCCCTGGTCCTGATCAAGCGGGTCGGCGAGGAATGGGAGCGGATCATCCAGGAGAACGATTTCGAGTTCCTGCTGGCCTACCACGAGGTCCTGGAGGGACGGTCCTCCGACCTGGCCGCCGAGGCGCCCGTCGGCGAGGCCCTCCGTTCGATCGCCGAGCACGTCGAGGGCTGCGTCCTCAGGGGCGAGAGCCGGCCCGAGCTGGACACGTTCATCGACCGGCTCGGCCGGAGCCTCCACGACTGGGAGTCCTATGCCGGGACCGTGTTCAAGGACCGCATCGTCTCGCCGTCGCTCCTGCGGGCCTGCTTCCGCTTCTTCCCCGACCAGGCCGAGGCCTTCGATAAGGCGATCAAGAAGAGGTCCTCGGACAGCGAGCTCCTGGGCCGGATCGCCGACGCCCTGCGCGTCATCGACACGCCGCGGTCCCTCGACCTCCTGAAAGAGGTCTTTGAGGCCGGGGACGCCGGGGTCCGGATCAAGGTCCTGCAGGCCATGCAGAACCTCAAGGAATACGACGAGGCCTTCCTCTTTCCCATCCTGGCCAAGAAGAACGAGCTCCTGCAGGCCGAAGCCCTCGTCCTGCTCCTGCGCCACGAGCGGACGAAGCACGTGGCCTTCACCAAGCTCTTCGCCATCGCCTCGCCCTACGGCTTCCGGAACAAGACGCTCATCCGCAACATCGGGATCGTCGACCGCTACGGCCTGCGCGAGGCCGCCCCCTACGTGGCGGCGCTCACCGAGCGCAAGGATTTCTGGAACCGCAAGGTCCGCCAGGCGGCCGAGCGGCTCCTCGAAAAGTGGGGATTGGAGATCTGGCGTGAGGGATAAGATCAAGATCTGCTTCATCTACCTGATGAACGCCATCCAGGCCGGCAAGATCTACGCCGGCGACCACCCCAAGTTCAAGGAGTACCTCAACCGGCTCTACAGCATCGTCCAGGAGATCCTCGAGGACCGCAAGGAGCTCGTCCTCGGCATCATCGGCGGCGAGGCGGCCTGGGAGGACGAGATCTTCTTCCACCTCCGGGGCAAGCTCGGCCTGCTCATCGATTTCCTGGAGAAGAACGGCGTCGAGCGGATCATCTTCCAGCAGGGCCTGCGTTTCGAGGAGCTGCGCGAGTTCATCATCTTCCTGACCCGGGTCAAGCGCCAGGAGAAGATCAGCGAACAGGAATACTTCAACCTCCACGGCATCCAGAACATCCGGGCCGGCAAGCTCCGGACGATGGTCAAGGACGAGACCGTCGCCTCCGAGGCCGAGGAGACGCGGGCCCGCTACGAGGGCTCGGTCCGGACCGTCACCAACGCCCTCAATGTCGTTCTCGACAGCGAGGAGGTCGACTACCTGGACCTGCGCTTCAACATCCTGGGCATGATGGAGGACTTCGTGGGGCGCCACCAGGAGCTCCTCAACCTGGTCTCGGTCAAGCGCCGCGACCTGGTCACCTTCGTCCACCTGCTCAACGTCACGCTTCTGGCGATGTTTTTCGCCTCCAAACTCCAGTTCAACAAGGACGACGTCCTCGACCTCGGCATCGCCGCCCTGTACCACGACGTCGGCAAGCTCTACATCTCGCTCAAGGTCATCCAGAAGGAATCGAAGCTGTCCGAGGGCGAGTTCCTGCAGGTCCGCAACCATCCCCTGCTCGGCGCCCGCATCCTCGAAGGCTACAAGGACGCCCTGGGCATCCTGCCCATCGTCGTCTGCTACGAGCACCATCTCCGCTACGACATGACCGGCTATCCCAAGTCGCCGTACGCCCGCCGGCCCCACCCGGCCTCGATGATGGTCTCGATCTGCGACGTCTATGACGCCCTGGCCCTCAAGCGGTCCTATAAAAAGGATTACCCGCCCGAGAAGATCCACGAGCTGATGATGCTTGAGAAGGGCAAGACCTTCGATCCCCAGCTCCTGGACAAGTTCTTCGAGTTCATGGGGGTCTGGCCGATCGGAACGCTGGTGGCCCTGAGCGACGAGCGGGTCGGCGTTGTCCGGGCGGTGAATGACCTCGATATCGACAGGCCCGCCGTCCAGATCCTGGCCCCCGAGAACGCCGGCGAGACGGTCGACCTGGCGCTGCGGCCGGACCTGTGCATCCTCCGGTCGCTGAACCCCCAGGGCGATGGGGCGGCCTACCTGCCGCTCACCGGCCTGCCCGAGCCGCCCCGTCCGGGCGGCGACGAGACCCCGCCTGGGGACCGCGGATAGGGAGGAGAAGGCCCTTGTGCGGCATCATCGGTTGCGCCGGTACCCGGGACGTGGTGCCCAGCCTGATCGAAGGGCTGCGGCGCCTGGAATATCGCGGCTACGACTCGGCCGGCATCGCCGTCCTGAACGGCGACGGCGTCGGCCGCCGCCGGGTCAAAGGCAAGATCCGGGACCTGGCCGATGAGGTCCGCCGGCACCCCCTCGCCGGGTCCTGCGGCATCGGCCACACCCGCTGGGCCACCCACGGCCGGCCGAGCGAGGACAACGCCCACCCCCACACCGATTGCAGCGGCACCATCGCCCTCGTCCACAACGGCATCGTCGAGAACCACTGGGCGCTCAAGGAGAAGCTCAAGGCCGAGGGCCACACCTTCCGGACCGAGACGGACACCGAGGTCATCGTCCACCTGGTCGAAAAGCATTTCCGGGGCTCGCTCGAGGAGGCCCTTCGGGCCGCCGTGGCCGAGCTCGAGGGCGCTTTCGCCGTGGCCTGCGTCTCGTCGCGCGACCCGGACCGGATCGTGGCCGCCCGCAACGGCCCGCCCGCCGTCGTCGGCTTCGGGGAGGGCGAGACCTTCCTTTCGTCGGACATCACGCCGCTCCTCCATCACACGCGCCGAGTCGCTTACCTCAACGACGGCGAGATGGCCGTCCTGACGCCCGGCGGGATCCGCTTCGCGACATTTGCCGGCGCCCCGGTCCAAAAAACGATCGAGACGCTCGACTGGGAGCCGGCCATGATCGAGAAACGCGGCTTCGACCACTTCATGGCCAAGGAGATCTTCGAGCAGGCCGACGTCGTCCGCGACACGCTGAAG
Organism: Candidatus Aminicenantota bacterium; assembly: GCA_963807525.1. GTDB lineage: Bacteria > Acidobacteriota > Aminicenantia > Aminicenantales > Saccharicenantaceae > RBG-16-66-30. Next base: position 241,279 of record CAWECI010000009.1, read on the forward strand.
AGCCGGGTGTCCCTCGAATCCGGCCGGGTCTTCCTCGACGACACCGGGATCGCCCCGGACGTCTTCCGGGAGGTCTCGCGCGTCGCGCTCATCGCCTGCGGCACGTCCTACCACGCCGGCCTGGTCGGCAAGTACCTTCTCGAGACGCTCGCCCACGTCCCCGTCGACGTCGAGGTCGCCTCCGAGCTGCGCTCGCGCGACTTCGTCATGGACCGCTCGACGCTCGTCCTGGGCATCTCACAGTCGGGCGAGACCGCCGACACCCTGGCCGCCCTGCGCCTGGCCCGGGACAGGGCCCGGGCCGTCCTGGCCGTCACCAACGCCCCGAGCTCCTCGCTGGCCCGTGGCGCGGACGGCGTCCTCGACCTCCACGCCGGCCTCGAGATCGGCGTGGCCGCGACCAAGACCTTCGTCGGCCAGATGGCCGCCCTGACCCTCTTCGCCCTGGCCTTCGCCCAGGCCCGCGGCGCGCTCGGCGACGACGAGAGCCGGGCCCTCGTCCAGGAGCTCCAGCGCGTGCCCCACAAGATGGACCAGGTCCTCGGCGGCGCGGCCGCGATCGAGCGGGCCGCCAAACGCTTCATCGCCTGCGAGCACTACCTTTTCCTCGGCCGCTGGATCAACTTCCCCATCGCCCTCGAGGGCGCCCTGAAGCTCAAGGAGATCTCCTACACCCACGCCGAAGGCTACGCCGGGGGCGAGATGAAGCACGGCCCGATCGCCCTGATCGACGAGGGCATGACCACGCTGGCCGTCGTGCCGCGCGACCGGGTCTACGAGAAGATGCTGTCCAACATCGCCGAGGTCCAGGCCCGCAGCGGCCGGATCCTGGCCGTGGCCTTCGAAGGGGATGCCAAGGCCCGGGCCGCGGCCGAGGAGGTCTTCCCCATCCCCGAGACGCACCAGCTCTTCACCCCCTTCCTGACCGTCCTGCCGCTGCAGCTCTTCGCTTACTACGCCGCCTCGGCCAAGGGCTTCGACGTCGATCAGCCGCGCAACCTGGCCAAGAGCGTCACCGTCGAATGACCGTTCATGAAAACGCCGGGTTTCTCTTCGGCCCGTGAACGGCACCAGGGGCTTGATGGGAGTGACGGCGTTGGAGTATTCTTGACATTCGAGGAGACACACCGATGAGTCAGCGAAATTTGTGGCGCGCAGGCGCGGCCATCGCCCTCGCGGCCGTAATTCTGGCCGCCCCGGCCTTGGCCCAGGGGGCCAAGCCCAGGGCGGTGTTCAAAGAAACGACCCACGACTTCGGCAAGGTCAAGCAGGGCGACGTCGTCAGCCATGAGTTCGTCTTCAAGAACGAGGGCAACGCCCCCCTCGTCATCGAGAAGGTCGAGACGACCTGCGGCTGCACGGCCGCCCTGGCCTCCGAGAAGACGATCGGCCCGGGCAAGGAGGGCCGGATCAAGGCCACCTTCGACACGCGCGGCTACTCCGGGCGCCTGGCCCGCTACGTCTATCTCGTTTCGAACGACAGCGAGAGCGTCCGGCGCGAGCTGAGCCTCGTCGCCGAGATCCAGGTGCCGCCCTCGGCCCGCATCGACGTCGACCGCTACAACGTGGACATGGGGCTCGTGCTCGAGGGCGAGACCCCCTCGGCCAAGATCGTCATCAAGAGCGCCGGCGAGCGCGAGCTCAAGGTCGAGCTGACCCACGAGAGCGTCCAATTCTTCTCCGGGGGCAAGGTCCTGACCTCGCCCCTCTACCTGCCGGTGGGCGAGTCGCGCGAGGTCGAGATGCGCTTCCCGGCCCAGGCCAAGACGGGCGTCGCCCGGGATTACGTCCTCCTGAAGTCCAACGACCCCGTCCGCTCGACGCTCTCCGTCTACGTCAGCCGCTACGTCGTCTCCCGCAAGGAGCTCAAGGACCTGTTCGAGCGCTACAAGTCGGTCCTCAAGGACAATTAGGAGGGACGCGCCCGGCGCCGGGGACGCCGGGGGTGGGAACGCATGGCCCGCATCCTGACGGTCAAGGCCCAACCGCGCTCGAAAGCGCCGGGCGTCGAAGAGACCGGGCCGGACGCCTTCCGGGTCCGGGTCCGGGCCGCGCCCGACCGCGGCCGGGCCAACGAGGAGATCATCGAGCGCCTGGCCGGTCATCTGGGCGTTCCCCCATCGCGGCTGAAGATCGTCCGGGGCGCCGCGTCCTCCCACAAGATCTTCCGGCTCGAGGAGTGACATGACGCCCTACAACCTGGTCAGCTTCGCCGGCCTGTTCGTATTGGCGGGCGTGGCCTGGCTCTTCTCGACCGACCGCAAGGTCGTCAACTTCCGCGTCATCTTCTGGGGCATCGGGCTCCAGCTCCTCTTGGCCTGCTTCATCTTCGTCCTCCCTGTGGGGTCCAGGGTCTTCCTGTGGGCCAACGACGCGGTCACGGCCGTTCTTGGGACGGCCACGGCCGGAGTGAAGTTCGTCTTCGGCCGGCTGGCCTTGCCGCCGGGGACCACGAGCGGGTCCGGCGAGACGTCCCTCGGCTATTTCCTGGCTTTCCAGGGCCTGCCGACGATCATCTTCTTCGCCTCCCTGCTCGGGGCCCTGTATTATCTCGGGATCATGCCCTTCTTCGTCCGGCTGTTCGCCCGCATCTTCACGAAGACCATGCGCATCAGCGGGGCCGAGTCGCTGTCGGTCTCGGCCAACATCTTCGTCGGCGTCGAATCGGCCCTGGTCGTCCGGCCCCACCTCCGGGACATGACCGTGTCCGAGCTCGGGACCATCATCACGGCCGGGATGGGCACGATCGCCTCGACCGTCCTGGCCATGTACGTCATGATGCTCCAGAAGCAGATCCCGACGATCGCCGGGCACCTCGTCTCGGCCTCGTTCATCTCCGCCCCGGCCAGCGTCGTCATGGCCAAGCTGATCATGCCCGAGACGGGCAAGCCCCTGACCCTCGGCGTCGATGTCAAGCCCCACTACGAGCGCGAAGACAACCTGATCATGGCCATCATCAACGGGGCGGGCGAGGGGCTGAAGCTCCTCGGCGGCATCGTCACCCTGCTCATCGCCTTCCTCGGCCTGCTGGCCCTGATCAACCTCGGGCTCGGCTGGCTCGGCGGCCTCGCCAACGGGCTATTCGGCTGGCACTTCAAGTGGTCGATCGAAGCCCTGCTCGGCTACCTCTTCTACCCGCTGACGCTGGCCATGGGGGTACGGCCGTCCGACGCCATGCCCGTGGCCCAGCTCCTCGGCGACCGGACCATCCTGACCGAGGTCTTCTCGTTCGGCCGGCTGTCCGAGCTCATGGCCGGCGGGACCCTGCACGATCCCCGCTCGGCCATCATCGCCGCCTACGCTCTCTGCGGCTTTGCCCACGTCGCCTCCTTGGCCATCTTCGTCGGCGGGACGGGCGCGCTCGCTCCGACGCGGGTCAAGGACCTGTCGCGGATCGGCTTCCGGGCGCTGCTCGCGGCCACCCTGGCCTGCCTGATGACCGGGGCCGTGGCCGGAACCTTTTATACCGGCTCCTCCGTCCTGTTTGGGCGCTGAAGGGGTCTCCCGATCCCGTTCGTCCTTTTCGGCTTTGCTCGGTTATCGCCCCTCGCACCCCCGCACCCCGGAAACCTTGTAGCTGGTTTCCCCCGCCTCCGGCGGGCCTCCCTTCCTTAACGGGGACTTCGGGGCGACCAACCTCGCCGCCTCATAGCGGACTCCCGGATCGGGAGACCAGATTGCTCGCGCGGAATGGGACGGGACGGCGTCGCCGGTCGACCCACAAGTCGGAGGATAAGAGGGGACCAGGTCCTCGCAAAACAGAAACCCAGCCGGTTTGCGAAGACCTGGTCCCTTCCGCGGTTCGTTCGTTATGCCCGATGGGATTATCGGGGTCCGGAATTCGTCCTTTTTAACGGAGCGCCCTCGTGACCGATGCCGATCTCTGCTGGCTGGCCTTGCACCTTCAGTTCTACGGGCCGAGCGCCGCCACCCGGCGCATCCTGGCTCGCTTCGCCGCGGTCACGGACGTTTTCCGGGCCAAAGCGTCCGATCTCGAGGGCCTCAGGATCGAACCGGCCGCCGCTGAAGCCCTCCTCTCGGGCCGGGCCCTGGACCGGGCCAGGGGGGAATTGGAAAAAATCGAACGGAAAGCGTATACTCTCTTGACCTTAGCGAACCCGGGGTATCCCGGCTACCTGAGAGAGATCTTCGATCCTCCGCTCGTCCTCTATTGCGAGGGCGATCCGGAGGCTCTGCGAAATCCCGCGCTGGCCATTGTCGGAGCCCGGCGGCCCACCCCTTACGGGCGGGCCGTGGCGGAAAAGCTCGCGGGCGACCTGGCCGGCCGCGGCTGCGTCGTCGCCAGCGGCCTGGCCGCGGGCATCGACGCCTGCGCCCATCGGGGGGCTCTCCAGAAAGGAAGGACGGTCGCTGTGTTGGGTTCGGGCTTGGACATGCCGTATCCGTGGGAGAACCGCGGCCTGCACCGCGAGATCGCGGCGCACGGCGCCGTGGTGACGGAATACGCCCTCGGGACGGCGCCGCTCGCGGAGCACTTCCCCGTCCGCAACCGCATCATCAGCGGCCTTTCGGTCGGCCTGGTCGTCGTCGAGGCGGCCCGCAAGAGCGGCTCGCTCATCACGGCCAAGCTGGCCCTGTCCCAGGATCGCGAGGTCATGGCCGTCCCCGGCAACGTGACCTCTCCGCTCAGCGAAGGACCGAACGGCCTCATCAAGGACGGGGCCCGGCCGGTCGCGTCGTGGCAGGACGTGGCCGAGGGCCTGCCGTCCCCGTGGCGCGAGGAACTCCTTGCGCAGGCCGACGCAAAAGAGGAGAATAGCGGCGCTTCTCTGAGCCCGGACGAGCGCCGCCTGTTGGATGAGCTGCCCGTCGACGCGGCCCTGCCCATCGACGAGCTGGCCGAACGGACCGGCTGTTCCGTTTCCAGCCTGCTGGCCCTGCTGCTCGGACTCGAGCTGAAGGGGTCCGTCATCCAGCGTCCAGGAAAAGAGTTTCAGAGGAGAATGTAAGTGGCGAAGTCACTCGTCATCGTCGAATCGCCGGCCAAGGCCAAGACGGTCAACCACTATCTCGGCCAGGACTACCTCGTCAAGGCGTCGATGGGCCACGTCCGCGACCTGCCCAAAAAAAAGATGGGCATCGACGTCGCGGCCGGCTTCGTGCCCACCTACGAGGTCATCCCGGAGAAGAAGAAGACCGTGGCGGAGCTCAAGAAGGCGGCCAAGGAGAGCGACCGGGTCATCCTGGCCGCCGACCCGGACCGCGAGGGCGAGGCCATCTCCTGGCACCTGAGCCAGCTCCTTCAGGATGTCAACCCCCACATCTTCCGGGCCGCCTTCAACGAGATCACCGAGGAGGGCGTGCGCCTGGCCTTCGAGCACCTGGGCCAGATCGACCTCAACCTTCTCGAGGCCCAGCAGACCCGCCGCATCCTCGACCGCCTGGTCGGCTACCAGATCAGTCCGCTCCTGTGGAAAAAGATCGCCCGGGGCCTTTCGGCCGGCCGGGTCCAGTCCGTCGCGCTGCGGCTCATTGTCGACCGGGAGAAGGAGATCAAGGCCTTCCAGCCCGAGGAATACTGGCCGGTCGCCGCCCGGCTCGAGTCCGCCAACCCGCCGGCCTTCAAGGCCGCTCTGGCCAAGGTCGAGGGCAAGAAGGCCAAGGTCGCGAACGAGGAGCAGGCCAGGATCGTCCGCGAAGAGTGCGAGCGCACGCCCTTCATCCTCGACAAGGTCACGGTCAAGCCCAAGCTCAAACACCCCGGCCCGCCCTACATCACGAGCACCCTGCAGCAGGACGGCTTCCGGCTGCTGCGCTTCCCGGTCAAGAAGACCATGTTCGTGGCCCAGAAGCTCTACGAAGGCATGCCCATCGGCGAGCTCGGCCAGACCGGGCTCATCACCTATATGCGCACCGACTCCTTCCGTGTTTCGGACACGGCCCAGGCCGCGGCCCGGGCCTTCCTCGAGCAGCACTATCCCGGCGTCGACGCCTCGGCCGGAACGACGGAAGCCCCGGACCATCCCGCGGCCCAAGGGGGGCACAAGTCTCCGTACGTTCCGGCCAAGCCGAACGTCTACGTGAGCAAGAAAAAGACCCAGGACGCCCACGAGGCCATCCGGCCGGCCCACATCGAGCTGACCCCCGAGAAGGTCAAGCCTTACCTGAAGAAAGAGGAATACGACCTCTACAAGCTCGTCTGGAGGAAGTTCATGGCCTCGCAGATGGCGCCGGCCAGGATCGAGGAGACGGCTTTCGACATCACCTGCGGCCGCTACCTCTTCCAGGCCAAGGGCGAGGTCATCAAGTTCGACGGCTTCCTGGCCGTCTGGCCGAACGGCGGGGGGGATAAAGAGGTCATGCCCAAGGCCGCCGAAGGCGAGACCCTCAAACTCCTCGAGCTCGAGATGAAGCGGAAGTTCACCGAACCGCCGCCCCGCTACACGGAAGGGACGCTGGTCAAGGAGCTCGAGGCCCGCGGCATCGGGCGGCCCTCCACCTACGCCCCGACGATCACCACCATCCAGAGCCGGACCTACGTCGTCAAGGAGGACGGCAAGTTCAGGCCGACCGAGCTCGGCACGTACGTGACCGACTTCCTGATCAAGCACTTCGCCAAGCTCATGGAATACAAGTTCACCGCCCACATGGAGGAGGAGCTCGACCAGATCTCCGAGGGCGCCCGGACGAGCGCCGAGAGCCTCAAGGAGTTCTACGCCCTGCTCGAGAAATACCTCAAGGAGGGCGGAGCGAGCGAGGGCGTCAAGCAGACCGGCATCCCGACCGAAGAGAAGTGCCCGAAATGCGGCGCGCCGCTCGTCATCAAGGGCGGCCGCTTCGGCCAGTTCAAGGCCTGCTCGGCCTATCCCGCCTGCAAGTTCCGCGAGAGCCTGGACAAGAAGGAATCGAAGCCGCTCGAGGAGAAGTGCCCGCAGTGCGGCGCCCAGCTGGCCCAGAAATACGGCCGGTTCGGGCCGTTCATCGCCTGCTCCGACTACCCCACGTGCAAATATATCAAGAAGGAACAGCCCTTCGACACGGGCCTGGCTTGCCCGACCGGCTGCGGCGGCAAGGTCCTGAAGCGCAAGACCCGGCGCGGCAAGTTCTTCTTCGGCTGCAGCCGCTACCCCAAGTGCCACTTTGCGTCCTGGGACGAGCTCATCGACCGGATCTGCCCCCTGTGCGGGGCGAAGCCCCTTTACCGGAAGAACCTCATCAAGGGCGAGCCCTATATCTATTGCAAGGCCGAGAAGTGCACGTTCAAGGAGGCGGCGCCCCGGGAGAAGATCTGGGAGCAGGGCCAAACACCGGCGCCGGAGGCGCCAGGGGAGGGCCCGAAGCCCGGCGGCACCGATGAACAAGGCGATCGCTGAGTTCCTGGCCTTTCTGCAGCACGAAAAGAACGCTTCCCCCCATACCATCGCCGCCTACGAGCGCGACCTCAAGCAGGTCGCGGCCTACCTCAAGGAAAGGGAGATCCGCTGGGACAAGGCCGGCAACGTCACGCTCCGCGGCTTCCTGGCCGAGCTCCACGAGAAAAAGCGCCAGAAGACGACGATCGGGCGCAAGCTGGCCGCCCTGCGCTCGTTCTATGACTTCTGCCTGCGCAAGAAGTACGTCGCCGAGAACCCGGCCAAGATCCTGTCGCGGCCGCGCCTGGAGAAGCGGGTCCCGTCCTTCCTCTCGGAGGACGAGACCAGCCAGCTCCTCGACCTGCCGCGCGGCGGCGAGCCGCTCGACCTCCGCGACCGGGCCATCCTCGAGCTCTTCTACGCGACCGGCATCCGGGTCAGCGAGCTGGTCGGGATCGAGACGGGGGACCTCCATTTCGGCGAGCGCCTCGTCCGGGTCCGGGGCAAGGGCAAAAAGGAACGCATCGTGCCCTTCGGCGGCAAGGCCCTGGAGGCCCTCCAGGACTACCGGCGGGCCCGGGCCGTCCTGGCCGCCGGCGGGGACGGGGGCGAGGCGTTCTTCCTCAATTACCGCGGCGGCCGGCTGACGACCAGGTCCGTCCAAAGGATGGTCCATAGGTACATCCGCCAGACCGCCGTGGCCCGGAAGATCAGCCCGCATTCGCTCCGGCATTCGTTCGCTTCGCACCTCCTCGGCCGCGGCGCGGACCTGCGGGTCATCCAGGAGCTCCTGGGCCACGCCAGCCTGGCCACGACCCAGAAGTACACCCACGTCGATCTGAAGCAGCTGCTCGGCGTCTACAAGAAGAGCCACCCCCGCGCTTAGTTCATCCGGAAGCTATGGATGGTCCGTTGGAAATCCGTGTTTCCTCATTCCGTCCTTAATGACAACCTCTCTTGACCAAAGCGGCCTGGGCTCTTCTGTAAACGCAACAAAAGAAATGTGAAAGGGGAGCGGGGGGGGTGGCACGGACGTTGCATTAAAGACCGCCGAAAGGAGGTCTCATCCATGACCGTTTTAAAGAACAAGGTTCTCGCGCTCGGACTGGCCGCCCTCGTCGTCGCCCTCTCGTTCGCTCCGGCCTACGCCCAGACGGCACCGCCGAAGGCCAAGATCAACATCAACACGGCCTCGCCCGCGGAGCTCGAATCCCTGCCCCGGATCGGGCCCGCCGTCGCTCAGCGGATCGTCGACTACCGGACCAAGAACGGGAGCTTCAAGAAGGTCGAAGAGATCATGAAGGTCCAGGGGATCGGCGAGAAGATCTACGAGCAGATCAAGGACATGATCACCGTGGGCTCCGAGACCGCACCGAAGTGACCGCCCGGGCCCTGTCCGGATGACCTTCGGACAGGGCTCCCTTTTTTCTTTCCAGGTAACGGCGCAGTCGGGCCACGGCCCGGCCGCGGTGACTGACCGCGTTCTTGACCGCCGCCGGGAGCTCGGCGAAGGTCTTGCAGAACGGCCGATAAAAGAAGATCGGGTCGTAGCCGAAGCCGTCATGACCGTGGGGCTCGAGGCCGATCCGGCCGCGGACCTGGCCTCGGAATTCTGCGACCACCCGGCCTCGTTCGGACAAGACCATGACGCAGACGAAGCGGGCCTTGCGGGCCGGCGCGGGGACCGACCCGAGGAGGCGAAGGACCTTGCGGATGTTCTTGGCATCCGAGGGGCGAGGGGCCGAGAAGCGGGCCGAGCGGACCCCGGGCGCGCCGCCGAGGGCCTCGACCTCGAGCCCGGAATCTTCGGCCACGGTCAGGCCGGGCCAGCGCCGGCTGTAGAAGAGGCTCTTGGCCCGGGCGTTCTCTTCGAACGTCCGGCCTCGCTCAGCGTGCTTCAGCCCGGGGAGGACGTCCCGGAGCCCGGCGATCCCCAGGCGCCGCCCGTCGACCTTGATACCCTTCAAAGCGCGGCGGATCTCGCGGACCTTGCCTGGGTTGCCGGTCGCCAGGAGGAGGCGCCGCTCAATCAATCTTCAGCTCTTCAATGTCGGCCAGCTCGAGCAGGCCCTGGTTGAACTCCTGCTCCTTCTCCTCGGAGGCCGAAAAGGAGAAGGCCAGCTGGTAGGAGGACCCTTCCTGCTTCATGGTCAGGCGCTCGAGCCGGACGCCGTGGTGGAGCGCCAGTTTACGCAGGCTGGAGAGGATGTAGGGGCGGGCCTTGGCCTTGAGGTGATAGTGGAACTGGGACCTGTGCAGATAGGACGCTTCGATCCGGCCGAACAGGATCAGGGTGACAATGGTCAGGACGGTGAAGATCAGCGCCGGCACGTAGTACCCCGCGCCGATGACCAGCCCGAGCCCGGCCACGAGCCACAGCGTCGAGGCGGTCGTCAGCCCGGCGATCGTGCCCCGGGCCTGCAGGATCGTGCCCGCCCCCAGGAACCCGATCCCCGTGATGACGCCGGCCGCCATGCGGACGAGTGTGTCCGGGTTGCCCCCTTTGCCTTCGACGAGGAGCGTGGCCAGGGTCATCATCATCGCCGAGGCGACGCAGACGAGGATATTGGTCCGGAAACCCGCCGGTTTCTGGCTGGCTTCGCGCTCGAGACCGATGACGCCGCCGAGCGCGATGGCCAGGATGAGCTTGAGCAGGACTTGGATGATGGACATGACGGCCGCCTTTGCCTTCATCTTTTAACATCGGCGCCGGAGGTTGTCAATCGGCGGCTTCCTCTGATAGAATGGCCCGGCGATATCATCAGGAGGAACTCCATGTCCGCTCTCATCAAGAAGGTCCATGCCCGCGAGATCCTCGACTCCCGCGGCAATCCGACCGTCGAGGTCGAAATCACCCTGGCCGACGGCGCCTGGGGCCGGGCCGGTGTGCCTTCGGGCGCCTCGACGGGCGTCTATGAGGCGCTCGAGCTCCGCGACGGCGACAAGTCCCGCTACCTCGGCAAGGGCGTGCTGAAGGCCGTCGGCCACGTCAACAAGGAGATCGCCGGCTGCGTCACCGGCCTCGACGCCCTGGATCAGACCGCCGTCGACAAGGCCATGCTGGCCCTCGACGGGACCGACAACAAGTCCAACTTCGGGGCCAACGCCATCCTCGGCGTCAGCATGGCCGCGGCCCGGGCCGCGGCGGCCTCATCCAAGATGCCGCTTTACCGCCACCTCGGCGGCGCCTCGGCCAACCGGCTGCCCGTGCCGATGTTCAACATCCTCAACGGCGGCGTCCATGCCAACTGGCAGAGCACCGACCTCCAGGAGTTCATGATCGCTCCCGTCGGCGCCCCCAATTTCCGCGAGGCCCTGCGCTGGGGCGCCGAAACCTATCACGCCCTCAAGAGCGTCCTCAAGAGCGGCGGCTACTCGACCGGCGTCGGGGACGAGGGCGGCTTCGCCCCGGCCTTCAAGAAGAACGCCGACGCGGTGGAGAACATCCTCAAGGCCATCGACAAGGCCGGCTACAAGCCCGGCCGGGACATCGGCATCGTCCTCGACTGCGCCGCGAGCAGCATTTACGAGGAGGGCGTCTACAACCTCCGGACCGAGGGCAGGAAGGTCGGCGCCGAGGAAATGGTCCGCATGTATCAGGATTGGGTCGGCCGCTATCCCATCATCTCCATCGAGGACGGCCTGGCCGAGGACGATTGGGAGGGCTGGGCCATGCTGACCAGGACGATCGGCGACCGCATCCAGCTCGTCGGCGACGACCTCTTCGTCACCAACGTCAAGCGGCTGGCCCGCGGCATCGCGGAGAAGTCGGCCAACTCCGTCCTGATCAAGCTCAACCAGATCGGGACCCTGACCGAGACGGTCGCGGCCATCGCCATGGCCCGAAAGGCCGGCTGGACGGCCATGATCTCCCACCGCAGCGGCGAGACCGTCGACAGCTTCATCTCCGACTTGAGCGTGGCCATGGGCACCGGCCAGATCAAGACCGGGGCGCCGTGCCGCGGCGAGCGCGTGGAGAAGTACAACCAGCTCATGCGCATCGAAGAAGAATTGGGGTCGAACGCCGTCTTCTCGGGCCGATCGACGTTTAGGAGATAGGCCCCAGATCAAGAGGCTCCGCGAGAGCTGCCTCCTCTTCTCGGCGCCACCCCCACTCGTCCTCGCCGCTCCAAAGCGCTCTTAGGCATCAGCGGCTCCGGGCGCGTGGGGGGCCCCCACGCCTCGCGTCGTCATCTCTCGCTTCGCTAGGACGCGGGCCCCGGTTCAGACTCGTCTGGCCGGGGGAGAAGGCGGATTCGACCAGAGGGGGCGCAAAAGAAGGCACATGGCTAGCGCTTCACCGTCTCCTCTCGCGTTTCGCTGAGAGAACTCCCCTCAATATCCGCGATGGGCGTGGCTTGACCAGAGCGTTTAAGGCCCTGCGATAAGCAAAAAAAGTGCTTGACACGGACTCCTCCGGCATGTTAAATGACTTACTCGATTGAATTAGTCAATTAAGCATGAGGAGCGGCGAGATGAGGCTCTCGACGAAGGGCGAATACGCCAGCCGGGCCATGCTGGAGCTCTCCCGAAGGTACCAGAAAGGCCCGGTCCACAGCCGCCAGATCTCCGAGGCCCAGGAGATCCCGCCGCGGTTCCTCGAGCAGATCCTGCTCCTCCTGAAACGGGCCGGTTATCTCAAGAGCCGCAAGGGCCAGAAGGGCGGCTACGTCCTGGCCAAGCCGCCGGACGCGATCAACGTCGCCGAGGTCATCCGGGTCATGGACGGTCCCCTCGCCCCGATCGATTGCGTCAGCGTCATGGCCCATGAAACCTGTCCCATGGAGACCACGTGCGGCCTGCGCTGGCTGTGGAAGGACGTCCGGGACGCCGTGGCCGGGATCCTCGAACAGACCACCTTCGCCGACTTGGTCGCCAAGACCCATCCCGCCGTCCTCCACGAGGCGGGGCTGTCGCCGGAGCCCGCCCCCCGGGCCGCCCAAAAGCTCCCCAAGCAAAAGAAAGGATGATGGCCATGACCGGACGTTCCCTGAGAAGGATGAGCGGCTTCTTTGTCGTCACCGTCCTGGGTCTGCTTTTCCTTGGAGGGTCGGCGTTCGCCCAGGAGAAGAAGGAGTCGCCGGTCACGACGTTCCTCCAAAGCCTGAAGCTCGGCGGCTACCTCCAGGCGTACGGGGCCCTTTGGGACAAGGACACCGACACGTTCTCGCTGAGACGGGCCCGGATCACGCTCGCCGGGGAGATCGTCAAGAACCTCAGGTTCAAGATGACGATCGACGTCGCCAAGTCCCAGCCGCTGCTCGACGCGGAGATCGAGTTCGCGCCGTCCAAGCTCGCCGGCCTGAGGGTCGGACAGTTCCGCGTCCCCTTCAGCCTCGAGAGCTACACGTCCACCGCCGACCTCGACCTGATCAACCGGGCCGCGGTCGTGGACACGCTGGCGCCCGGCCGCGACAACGGGTCCTCGGGACGCGACGTCGGGGCCGTCGCTTTCGGCGGCACCTCCTGGGTCGAATACGCCGCCGGCCTCGTCAACGGCGCGGGCATCAACAAGGCCGACGCGAACAGCCACAAGGACTTCAGCGGCCGCGTCGTCCTCAAGCCCTTCAAGTTCCTGGCCGTCGGCGGGTCCCTGTACCGCGGCCGCCAGACGGTCACGGCCGACGCGCCGCTGGTGGCGCGCAACAAGGAGGGCCTGGAGGCGGTCCTGAGCGTCAGCCGGTTCTCGGCGAAAGGCGAGTACATCCACGCCGAGGACGATCTCGTCTCGAAGTCCGGCTGGTACGCCCAAGCCGGCTGCTTCGCCCTGCCCGGCAAGCTCCAGGCCGTGGTCCGGTACGAAACGCTCGATCTCGACCGGGCCATCCCCGACAACGGCACGAACGTGACCACCCTGGGGCTGAACTGGTTCATCCACGGACGGACAAAACTCCAGCTGAACTACGAGATCCACGGCCTCGAGGCCGGCGGCCGGGCCAAGTCCGGCCTCCTGGCACAGCTGCAGGCCGCGTTCTGACCTAACGTGGAGGAGGACGCCATGAGAAAGATCCGCCTCGTTCCGGTGATCATCCTGATCGCCGCGGCCGCCGCTTCGGCCGCTTCGATCAACGCCCATCCCCGGGCTCCCTCCCGGACGGGACGGGCCAGCCTGTCGCTCTCCGGCGCCTGGGCCCTCTACCCGCTGGCCGTGCGCTGGCAGGAGGAGTTCCAGAAGAGCCATCCGGGCGTCTCCGTCGACGTCCAGGCCGGGGGCGCGGGCAAGGGCATCGCCGACGCCCTGGCCGGGGTCGTCGATATCGGCATGGTCTCGCGGGAGATCAATCCGGCCGAAACGGCCAAAGGGGCGGTCGCCCTGGCCGTGGCCAAAGACGCCGTCGTGGCCACGATCAGCCGCAAGAACCCGTTCTTGGCCGAGCTCCTGAAGCGCGGCCTCAGGAAAGAGGACCTGGCCGGGATCTGGATGCGCAAGAACATCACGACCTGGGAGGCCCTTCTTGGCCGGACCGGCCGGACACCCATCCACGTCTTCACCCGCTCCGATGCCTGCGGCGCCGCCGAGACCTGGGCCGCCTACCTCGGCGGTCACCAGGAGGACCTGGCCGGGATCGGCGTCTACGGCGACCCGGGCCTGGCCGAGGCCGTGCGCCGCGACCCGCTCGCGATCGGCTACAACAACGTCAATTTCGCCTACGACGGCAAGACCTTGAAGCCCGTGGCCGGCCTCGAGATCGGCCCCCTCGACCTCGACGCGAACGGCCGCCTCGATCCGGCCGAGCAGGTCTACGGCGGCCGCGACGACCTGACCAAGGCCATCGCCGCGCACGTCTACCCCTCGCCGCCGGCCCGGGACCTCTACTTCGTCGTCAAGGGCCAGCCCGGCCGTCCCCTTCTGGCCGAGTTCCTGGCCTGGGTTTTGACCGAAGGCCAGAAGTACGTTGCGGAGATGGGCTACATCGCCGTGTCGCCGGCCCAGATCGCCTCGGGCCTGGCCACCGTCCAGGGAGGGGCCGTCAAGCGATGAGACTGGTCAAGGACGCGATCGGCCGCCGGGCCATGGGCGTCATCGCCGCGCTGCCCGGCCTTCTCGTCCTTGTGATCGTCGTCGGCCTGTTCCTCAAGTCGCGGGCCATCCTCGGCGTCGAGCCTCTGTCGCGGCTCCTCTTCTCGTCGGCCTGGCACCCGGTCAAGGGCCAGTTCGGCATGCTGGCCTTCATCACCGGGACGGTCTGGGTGACCGTGACGGCCCTGGTGATCGCCGTGCCGGTCTCGATCCTGACCGCCATCTACCTCTCGGAGTATGCCCCGGCCTGGATCCGCGAAGCGGCCAAGCCCATCGTCGACCTCCTGGCCGGGCTGCCGTCGGTCGTCTACGGCGTTTGGGGCGTGCTCATCGTCGTGCCGTTCGTCGGCAACGTCCTGGCGCCCCTCGCCGGGGTCTACTCTTCGGGCTACTCGATCCTGGCCGGGGGCATCGTCCTGGCCATCATGACCTTCCCGACGATCATCCACGTGACGCTCGAAGTCTTCTCGACGGTGCCCCGGTCCCTCCGCGACGCGTCGCTGTCGCTCGGCGCGACGAAGTGGGAGACGACCCGTCACGTCGTCCTGCGCAAAGGGGCCCAGGGCATCCTGGCCGCTTCCGTCCTCGGCTTCTCGCGGGCCTTCGGCGAGACCATGGCCGTGCTCATGGTCGTGGGCAACGTCCCGGCCGTGCCCCGCTCGCTCTTCGATCCCGGCTATCCGCTGCCCGCGCTCATCGCCAACAACTACGGCGAGATGATGTCGGTGCCGCGCTACGATGCCGCGCTGATGATGGCCGCGCTCGTCCTCATGGCCATCGTTCTCTTCTTCAACGTCCTGGCCCGGACGATCCTGGTCCGGGTCGAGCGGAGGGTCCAGTGAACGGCCTGGCCAACGGCCGCCTGCGGAGCCGCAAGCGGACCGACCGGGCCTTCCGCGCCCTGGCCATGGCCTCGGCCGCCATCGTCCTGCTCTCGCTCCTCCTCATCCTGGGCACGATCATCTGGAAATCGGTCCCGGCCCTGAGCTTGTCCATGCTCACCCGCACCCCCCGCGGCGGCTTCTATCTGGGCAAGGAGGGCGGCATCCTCAACGCCATCGTCGGGTCGCTCGATCTGGCCATTGGCGCGACAGCGCTGGCCTTCCTGCTCGGCCTGCCCGTGGCTCTCTATCTCAACAGCTACAAGGGCCGGACCTCGAAGACCGCGCTCTGGACCCGCTTCTTCCTCGACGTCCTGTGGGGGGTGCCCTCGATCGTCTACGGCGCCTTCGGCTTCGTGGTCATGCTGGCCCTGGGCCTGCGGGCCTCGCTCCTGGCCGGCATCCTGACCGTGGCCCTGCTCGAATTCCCGATCATGAGCCGGGCCATCGACGAGGTCATGCGCCTGGTCCCCCGCGAGCTCAAGGAGGCTTCGGCCTCGCTCGGGGCCACCCGCTTCGAAACGGCGCTCAAGGTCACGGTCCGCCAGGCCGCCCCCGGCATCCTGACCGGCGTGCTGCTGGCCTTCGGCCGCGGCATCGGCGACGCGGCCTCGGTGCTCTTCACCGCCGGGTTCACGGACCGGGTGCCCGCGTCGCTCGGGGACCCGGCGGCGACGCTGCCCCTGGCCATCTTCTTCCAGCTCGGCACCCCCTTCCCGGAGGTCCAGCAGCGGGCCTACGCGTCGGCCGCGGTCCTGACCCTGATCATCCTGGCCATCAGCCTGGCCGGCCGGGCCATGAGCCGCAAGGCGACCCGCCATGTCGTCAAGTAAAGGACGGACCATGCCATGAACGGCGAGACCCCCATCAGCATCCGCAACCTGAACGTCTATTATGGGGACCTCCAGGTCCTCAAGGACATCAGCCTCGACATCCCGGCCCGCCAGATCACGGTCATCATCGGCCCGTCCGGCTGCGGCAAGTCGACGCTGCTCAAATCCCTGAACCGGCTCCTCGACACGGCCGACGGCGCCCGGGTCAGCGGCCAGGTGCTCCTCGACGGCGAGGACATCTACGCGCCGCGGACCGAGGTCACCCGCGTCCGCCAGAAGATGGGGCTGCTGTCGCAGAAGCCGCAGGTCCTGCCCATGTCGATCTTCGACAACGTCGCCTACGGGCCCCGGATCCACGGGCTCAGGTCGCGGCGGGAGCTCGACCTCCGGGTCGAGCACTACCTGCGGGTCGCCGGGCTTTGGGACGAGGTCAAGGACCGGCTGCGCGAGCCGGCCTCGATGCTGTCCGTCGGCCAGCAGCAGCGGCTCTGCCTGGCCCGCGGCCTGGCCGTCGAGCCGGAGTTCATCCTCGGCGACGAGCCCACCTCGGCCCTCGATCCGCGGTCGAGCCAGAACGTCGAGCGGCGCCTGCTCGAGCTCAAGCGGGACTACACGGTCGTCGTCGTCACCCACATCCTCCGCCAGGCCCGGCGCATCGCCGACTACCTGGCCTTCCTCTACCTGGGCGAGCTCGTCGAGCACGGCCCCGCCGCGGCCGTCTTCGCCAACCCCAGGGACCCCCGCACGCGGGCTTACCTCACCGGCGAGATCTCCTGACCTACCCGGAGCGAACTCTTGGGAGAGGAGGCCCAGAGGCGCAGCGGAGAGACACGAAGCTGTGCATCTGGTAAATGTCTTCAAAGAGGGTTTTTTCGGATATCCCCCAAAATCGGGCCTCGCATCCAGGGCCGCCTCGATTCGCGAATAAGTCAGGACACTCCGGCCGTATCCGATTCTGCCGTCTCCCCCCCAGGCACGACATCTTTCCTAATAATATTAAATAATTTGGCAATTTATAAGCGAATCCACTTGACATTGAGCTTTTGGGCCGCATATTATTCCTAATAAAATGAAGTACGACGAATATGATAAGGGGATTCTGAAGATCCTGTATGAGGACATCAAGATCTCGAACTCCACCCTGGCTCAGAAGATCAATCTCTCGCCGCCGGCGACCCTCGAACGGGTCCGGAAGCTTCGGACGAAAGGTATCATCCAGGGACAGAGGGCGATCCTCGACAAGAAAAAGCTCGGCCGGGGCCTGACCTGCTTCCTCGCGCTGCAGATCAAGCACCTTCATCGCCAGGAGGCTTACCAGCGCATCGAGGAACACCTCAAGCAACTCGAGGAGATCGAGGAGATCTATTTCCTCACCGGCCGGATCGACTACCTCATCAAGGCCAACTTCCGGGACATCGACGAGTTCCGGGAGTTCTTCATCGCCAAGCTTTCGAAAGTCCAGATGATCGAGAGGGCCGAGACCTTCGTTGTGGTGTCTTCCGCCGTCAATCCACGGTACAACCCGATCAACGTCGACGTGAAGGACCAGGACGTCGATTGATGGGCAGGCAACCACGATTTCACGAAGGACGTGAATGTCGATGCCCTTGACATCCCTCTCGGCCCGGAATTATGCTCTTCCCGGCGGTCCGGGACCGTATCCCGGTTTGTCCCCTCATGGTTGATGTAAGGGCCTCGGGAAGGATCCTACGGCGGGAGGTTAAATGAGGATAGGGACGCGAAGACATCCGTTACCAAGGGTCGCGGCGCCGGCAGCGGACCGACCACAGCTCGAGGAGGAGAATGACGACAGAGGATTCATGGGACCACTCTGAGGCGTGTGGCCGACCTCTCGGGTTCCGCCACAAAGCAAGAATGACAGGAGATCAAGAGGAGGTATGACAGCACAATGAACAGGAAAATGTTGATTCTTGTTCTCGTCGCCTGCATGGCGACGGTGGGACTGGCGTTCGGCCAGCTCACGCCGGAAGGCCGGATCATCGGCAAGGTGGTGGACCCCCAGGGCGCCCCGCTGCCCGGCGTGAACATCGAGGCCACGAGCGCCAAGCTGGTCGGAAAAGCCACGGCGGTCACGGACACCAACGGTGTCTATCGTCTGATGGCCCTTCCCTCCGGCGTCTATGAGATCACGTTCCAGCTCCAGGGCTTCAAGACCCTGATCCGCAAGGGCATCATCCTCGAGCTCTCGCAGACCCTGGCCCTGAACGTGACGCTCGAACAGGCCAGCATCGAAGAGCAGGTCACCGTCGTCGGCCAGAGCCCGCTCATCGACGTCAAGAGCACGGTCAAGGGCCAGACCATGACCAAGGAGACCTACATGGCCCTGCCCCGCGGCCGGGCCTTCGATTCGCTGGTCAGCACCATCCCCGGCGTCCAGAACGAAGACGTCACGGCCGGCATCTCGGTCGACGGCGCGTCGGGCGCCGAGAACGTGTTCTTCGCCGACGGCGCCGACGTGACCAACTTCCACCTGGGCACCAAGGGACAGAACGTCGTCCTGGAGCTGCTGGACGAGGTCAAGGTCACGGCCTCGGGCTACAACGCCGAATTCGGCGGCTCGATGGGCGGCGTCATCAACGTCATCACCCGCTCGGGCGGCAACGAGTTCCACGGCGATGTCATGGGCTATTACGAGAATCACAGCCGCCTGATGCAGGGCTATTCCCGGACCTATCTTCGCCAGAACATCGACGACTACACGCTCTGGGAGTACGCGAACAACGACACGGACTACTTCAACAACGGGAAGGACCGCGACGGGTATAACCGCTACGAGATGGTCTTCAGCCTCGGCGGCTACATCATCAAGGACAAGCTCTGGTTCTTCGCGTCCTTCAATCCGACCCTGTCGCAGACGTCGGCCCTCCGGGACTTCAACTACCGGGACGGGCCATTCTCGACCTTCAAGCACAAGAATACCAACCTGAACGGCTCGGCCCGGCTCTCGGCCGCCCCCATCAAGGGGCTGCGCCTGTCGGCGAGCTACATCAACAACTTCGACAAGTACCGGGGCGCCATCCCGAGCATCCAGGGCTATGACGACTCGGAATACCAGTGGGGCAAGGAAGGCTGGGACTATCCGAACTGGACGGCGGCCGTGTCCGCGGACTATTCCGCCGGCAACAACCTGCTGATCAGCTACCGCGGCGGCTGGCACTACACCAACACCGACAATCAACAGATCCAGCCTCCCGACCGGTCGACGTTCTATTTCAGCTATTCGAACTCGCCCTTCAGGAATGAAGAGTTCTATCTTGCCAACCCGGACCTCCTCCACTCGTCCGGCTGGACCGACTCCGGCGTCCTGCGGGAGACCCGGCGCTACATCGAAGAGAAGGTCGGCAACAACCTGGACCTCTCCTACTATCTGAACGCCGCGGGCGAACATGCCTTCAAGGCCGGCTTCGGCTACACGTATCTCCATGAAGACACATATAATGCGGCCACGCATCCCCGCGTTTACCTGGGCTGGAACCGGACCACGTACGCCATCGGCGATCCCATCGGCGTCGGGGCGGACCCGTTCCTGGCCGACGGGGTGACCCCCAACCCGGCCTATGGCCAGTATGGGTACTACTACGTCCGCGGGTCCTTCACACAGCCGGTCAACGGCGGCGCCTGGAACATCCACGCCAACAACTACTCCGCCTACCTTCAGGACTCCTGGACCATCAAGGGCCGCCTGACCCTGAACTTCGGCGTCCGGGCCGAAAGCCAGTACATCCCCTCGATGACGACCGAGCTCTATCCGGACTTCACGGACAAGCCGGTCAAGTTCGACATGACCCAGATGCTCGCGCCGCGCTTCGGCATCGTCTATGACGTCTTCGGGGATTCCAGCCTGAAGATCTTCGGCAGCTTCGGCATCTACTACGACGTCATGAAGCTCTACATGGCCGAGCTGACCTTCGGCGGCTGGAAGCGCGTCCAGGACTATTATTCCCTGAACGTTCTGGATTATCGCCTGATCGCGGCCAGCGGCGATTTCGACGACCGGACGAGCCAAGCCGCCGGCGGCACCTACATCGGTTCCTTGGACTTTCTGCCGCCCTCCTTCGGCCGGGTCGATCCGAACCTGAAGCCGACGGCCCAGCGGGAGATCTCGTTCGGCGCCGAAAAGAAGCTGACCGAGGACCTCTCGATCTCGGCCCGCTTCGTCAACAAGCACCTCCTCCGGACGATCGAAGACGTCGGCGTCTGGCAGATCGTGGACAACGGGGACGGGACGACCTCCTGGACGGAGAATTTCTACATCGTCAACCCGGGATTCGGCTGGTCCCTGCCCACGACCCAGGGCGGGAAATTCGCCGATCGCTACACCGATCCCGACACCGACCTGACCTATCCGATGTGGCCGACGCCCAAGGCCACCCGCGAATACCTCGGCGTGAATCTCGCCCTGGAAAAGCGGTTCAGCCACAACTGGCAGGGCGGGCTCAACTACACCTGGAGCCGGGTCTCGGGGAACTACTCCGGCCTGGCCAGCTCCGACGAGGTCGGCTATGACTACGCCGGCGAAGGCCGCGTCGGCCCCAACGTCGAGCTGTACTATGACGATTTCTTCATCATGCGCGATGCCAAGGGCAACGTCCTCAACGGCCCCCTGGGCCAGGATCGGACCCACTATATCAAGGGCTACGGGTCCTACTCCTTCCCGTTCGGATTGACGGTGGGTATGGTGGCCTACGGCCGGAGCGGGCTGCCCCTGACAAGCAAGCTCCTGCTCAACGACCGCTATATCTATCCCGAGAACCGCGGGGACCAGGGCCGTCTGCCCTTCACGTTCTGGGCCGATCTTTATGTCGAATACGCCATGAAGATCGCCAGCAAGTACCGGGCCTCCGTCAACCTCCAGATCAACAACTTCACCAACACCAACACGATCCAGAGCCACGAGATGCATCTCAACCTGGACGGCGTCTACGCGACAAATGCCCAGATCCTCGACGGGACGCTGGCCAACACCTATCACCAGATGGTCGCCGACGCCGGCGACACGAACTTCGCGTACAACATGTGGGACACCCGGCTCGGGACCTGGTCGGCGCGCCTGGGGATCAAGTTCTCGTTCTGATGAGCGAGGACGGTCCGTGATCTGACTGTCAAGGCCCGCTCCCCGAAAGGGGGGCGGGCCTTTTTCTTGACCATTTCGGCAATGCCCTGATCCGGATCCTCTATGTCCAAGACCGGCCCTCGCCATCCGGCCCGAGCTCTACGACCTGGCCGCCGCTCCGGGAGAGAAGAGAGCCCCGCGAACGTCCGCAAGGCCCGGGCCGAGTTCGGGAACCTGGAGAAGAGACTCGGGACGCCGTCGCGCTGACGGCCCTCAGGAGGCTCCGATCCGGGCCAGGCCTCGGCTCAGGGACGCCTTGACCGCCAGGATCTCGGCGGGCCTGATGGCCTCCCCCCGGCCAGGGCGCAAAATGCTGAAAGTATTGCCGTTGCGGGTGTGCCGGTAGCCGAAGTCAATGGCTGGATGGCCGAAGACGAGGGTCATGATCGTCTCGGTCATCCGGGTGAGCGGCGGCCTGTCCACATGCGAGCAAGGAAAAACGGCGGACACGCGCGTGCCGATCCCCGGTTCCGACGTGATCGCCAGCCGGCCGCCGCAGATCCCCGCCGTCTGGGCCAGCAGAGGCAGGCCCAGGCCGGTCCGCTTGCGCCCGGTCGTGAAGAAGGGATCGAGGGCCCGGGCCTTTTCCTCGGCCGACATCCCCCGGCCGTTGTCGCTCACCCGGAACGTCAGCCGGTCCCGCCGCTCATTCTCGTTGACCGCGATGAGGATCCGCGTGGCGCCGGCCGCGGCCGCGTTCTCGGCGATGTCCAGAATGTGGAGTGACAGGTCCTCCATCATGGCAGAAGGACCTCCCGGCCCTGCTGGCCGGCCAGGGCCTGGCGGATCTCGGCGAGCGTCGGCGCGTCGACGACGAACTCGGTCACGGCCGCGCCGATCTCCTCGGGCTTATGGGCGTCGGAAAAGCGGACGACGGGCCGGCCCCCGGACCCGGTCCCGAAGGCCGCCCGGGCCTCCCCGGGGCTCAGGCGCGCCGAGACCTCGATGGCCTCGAGGCCGAGCCCGGCCGGAATGAAGCCCAATTGCGAGATGATGCTGAACGAGTCCCGGTCGACATGGCAGGCGATGACCAGGCCGCCTTGCCCGTGGATGAGATCGACCGCCTGCTGGATAGAAAAGAGCGTGGCCCCGAACAGGCAGCGCGGGCAGAAGCCGGTCACGTAATCGTCCGCGCCGACCAGGACCTGGTCCTCGACGAACTTTTTCTTCTCCGGCAGATCGGGCAGGTTCCGATAGACCTCGTCCTGGAACGGCCCGAGATCGGTCCCCGGCTCGAAGAGGCCGAGCAGATGGACTTCCTCGGCCGTGGTCAGCTCGAGGCCCGGGAGAACGGTCAAGGCCGAGCCGGCGGCGGCGGCGATCGCCGCGGCCGTGTTCTCGGTCGTGTTGTGGTCGGTGATGGCGATGAGATCGAGTCCGGCCTCGCGGGCCCGCTCCACGACGGCCCTGGGCGACATCGACAGCTCGCCGCAAGGAGAAAGACAGGTATGGATGTGGAGATCGGCCCGGAGCCGCCGGAGGGGCATCAACTCCCCTTGAGCCCCAACGCGTAGAGCTTTCCGGCCAGGTCGAAGGTGCCGGTCTGCGCTCCGAGGAGGGAGACGTTCTCCCGCTGGGCCTGCTCCAGGGTCCCCTGGTCCGGCTGGCGGCCGTTGACGAGCACGATGCCGGCCAGGTCCTTGAGCACCGCCACGGCCACGATGTTCGGATGGACCTGCATGGTCAGCCAGAGGTCGCCCTTGTGCCCATGGCCGATGACGTCGGACAGGAGGTCGCTGACGTAGCCGCCGAGGACGGGTTGGTCGAGCCCGGCGCCGGCCGCATAGACCTTCAGATCGAGGCGGGTCGCGAGTTCGGAGAGGGTCATCGGGCCTCCTTCTTGATGAACGGGCAGTCCTCGAGACGGGCGAAGCCGCGGACGATATCGTCGGCCAGGGTCCGGCAGTCGGGCGCGCCGCAGATGCCGCAGTCCTTGAGCGGCAGCCCGGCGAAGATCGTCTCGCGGCGCTGGGCCTTGCGGATGGCCTTGTCCGGGTCGGAGTCGAGCGGTCGGGGCTCGGCCGGGGCCACGGGGTGGTCGAACGAGAGGAAGTTCCGGTGGTAGAGGCGGCTGACGTCCTTCTGGTCGACCACGGCGTGCTCGCCGGCGGCGGCCACGAGCTCCAGGATCCGGCTCTTGGCCAGGAAGCGGTTCTCGACCCCGAGCGGCCCGCCGACGCAGCCGTCGGGGCAGACGGTGCACTCGAGCACGTCGATGTCCTGCAGCAGCCCGCCTTCGACCTCGTCGAGGACCCGCATGGTGTCGCCGATGCCCGAGACGGCCACGGCCCGGTGGCTCTTGAGGCCGCGCGTCTCGCCGCCGGCGAGCGACCAGCCCATGCCGATGCCGCTGAAGAGCGTCTCCGGGAAGAGGTGGCGCATGAGGGCGTCCTCCTCGCTCTTGCGCAGGGCCTTGAGGATCTGCGGGAAGATGTCCCGGATCGAGATGGCCCCGTCGAGGTAGGACCTGGCCAGGGTCGCCGGGCTGTTGATCGAGACCATCTTGGCCGGGCAGGGGGTGATGTGGATGATGCCGATCTTCTCGGCCGGGATGCCCAGGGCCTTGGGCAGGATGGTCCGCAGGATCTTGGCCGCGATCTCCCGCGGCGGCTCGATCGGCAGGATCTGGCCGCAGAGGGAGGGATAGCGGCGCTGGATGATGCGGACGACGACCGGGCAGGTCGAGGTGATGTACGGCCGGGGGCTGGGGTGCTCGTTGAGGTACTCCTCGGTCGCCGCGCAGTTGAGCTCGCAGATCGAGCTGAGGTCGTAGACCTCGTCGAAGCCGACCCGGCGCAGGGCCGACAGGATCTCGTTGGGCAAGACCGTGGGGCCGAACTGGCCGTAGATGACCGTCGACGGGATGGCCACCTTGTACTCGAAGGCTTCGAGAGAGGCGAAGGAGGTCGTGTGCGAGTGGACGGCCTCATAGGGGCAGACCCGGAGGCACTCGGCGCAGTCGATGCAGAGCTGGTCGATGATGCGGGCCTTGCCCTCGCCGACCCGGATGGCCCGGGTCGGGCAGGCCGACATGCAATGAACGCAGCCGAGACACTTGTCCTTGGTGATGTGGATGGCGTGATAGTTCGGATTGTTCATGACGTCCTGTGTCCGTTCGTCCGGATGGTGATGTCGAGGCGGGTCCCCCGGCCGCACCTCGGACTCGATGCGGAAATCGTCGGCGTTCCTCTTGATGTTCGGCAGGCCCATGCCGGCGCCGAAGCCGAGCTCGCGCATCTCCGCGGTGGCCGTCGTGTAGCCCTCGGTCATGGCCAGCTCGATGTCGGGGATGCCGGGCCCCCGGTCGTCGAAGACGAGGTGGACCGCTCCGGCCGAAACGGCCAGGTCGACGCGGGCCTCCCAGGCGTACATGATGACGTTCATCTCGGCCTCGTAGGCGACGATGGCCGCCCGGCGCACCGTCCAGGTGTCCAGGCCGAGGTCCTTGAGCAGCTCCTTGATCCGGCAGGCCACCGTCCCGGCCTTGCCGAAATCCCCGCCCTTGACGGGAAAATCCTGGCGAAAAACGGCCTCAGCGGCGGACATGACCTCCGTCCTCGAGGCGCCCGGCCATGCGGGAACAGGCCTCGAACATGGTGATCTTCGTCGCGATGAGGGGCAGCTGCCGAACCTGGGCCTGGCCCACGACCTCGGCCGGGGGCCGTTTGCCCTGCACGAAGACGACGCCGGCGAGATCGGCCACGTTGCAGGTGCTGACGACATGGGTGTTGGCCAGCCCGGTCAAGAGGAGCGAGCCGGGCTCGGCCGAAGCCAGGACATCGCTCATGAGATCGGAGGCGAAGACCGTGCGGAACGCCGCTTCCGGGGATGTCGAAGGGGTGAGGAGCTCCCCGTCGAGAAGGGCCAAAACGTCCTTGAGAGCGATCATCAGGACCTCCTGCCGCGCCGGAGTCCGGGCAAGCTTCAATTATATATCAAGAACGGATAAAAAAAAGGGGAGACGGGCCTGGCCCGTCTCCCCGGAGGGAGGTAACTCAGCCGGGGCGAAGCCTTACTTCGCCTTGAGGATCTTCTGGACCTCGTCCTTGTCGACGTCGGTGATGTAGGGGATGCCGCTGATGTCCGCCGCTTCCTTGGTCAGGGAGGCGATGTCGTCGCGCGTGATGTAATCCAGGGTGAACTTGCGCTCCCCGGCCATCATCTGACGCAGGCCCTGGCTCAGCCGCTTGAAGTAGGTGTAGACGCCGATGGCCCCGGTCGGGCAGCTCGTCGAACCGGTCGCCGAAGCGCCGCCTGCAGCTCGGGAGCGGTGACGAAGATCTCGTCCTTGCTGTTGCCGAAGCGCTCGACGTAAACCGGGACCTGGCCGTCGTTGATGCGGCTGCCGATGGTCTTGCCGACCATGGCCGCGGCCAGCGGAGCAGCGGGCCATGCCGACGGCCTTGACGTAGGGGGCGCCGAGGGCCAGGGCCTTGAAGATCTGGTCCTCGAAGGTGATGCCGCCGGCGAAGGCCAGGTCGGGAACGAACTCGCCCTGCTTGGCCAGCTGGTCGGCGTACTTCCAGGTCAGCGACCAGATCTCGACGGTCGGGACGCCCCACTCGTTCATCATCCGCCAGGGGCTCATGCCCGTGCCGCCGCCGGCGCCGTCCACGGTCAGCAGGTCGAGCTTGGCCTTGGAGGCGAACTTGACGGCCCGGGCCAGGTCGGCCGGCCGGTAGGCGCCCGTCTTCAGGAAGACGTGCTTGGCGCCGAGCTTGCGCAGCTCCTCGACCCGCGTCATGAAGCTGTCCTCCTCGACCATGCCCAGGCGGGAGTGGCGCTCGAACTCCTTGAAGCTGCCCTTCTCGAAGGCCTCGATGACGTTGGGGTCCTCGGGGTCGGGCAGGACGATGTAGCCGCTGCTTCTTGAGGGCCTGGGCCTTCTTGACGGTCTTGATCTTGACCTCGCCGCCGATGTCCTTGGCGCCCTGGCCCCACTTGAGCTCGACGGTCTCGACGCCCAGCTTCTCGATGGCGTATTCCTGCGTCCCGAGCCGGGTGTCCTCGACGTTGGCCTGGACGACGACGTCGCCGTAGCCGTCCTGCCAGTCGCGGAAGGACTTGACGCGGAACTCCATGTCCGGCGAGCGGACGACCCGGCCGTTCTTGATCTCGGTCTCGTCGTCCATGCCGCAGACGTTCTCGCCGATGGTCAGGATGGTCCCGGCGATGGCGGCGCCGCCGCCGAGGCCGGCCCAGTTCTGCTTGGCGACGTTGGTCGAGCCCATGCCGGCGATGATGAACGGCACCTTGAGCTTGATGTCCTTCTTGACGCCGATCTTCGTCTCGATGCTGACCTTCTCGAAGGTCGCCTTGTCGCTGTCGGCCTCGACGCCGTAGGCGCCCTTGGCCGTGCCCATGATGCTGAAGTGGGACAGGTCGACGGGGTAGTCCTTCTCCGCAGCCGGCCGTGATGATGCCGAAGGGCTGGGGATAGAGGACCTCGGCGCCGCGGTAGGCGGATTTGCCGATCTCGCACATCCCGATGCAGCCGTCGACGCAGGTCACGCACATGCCGCTGAAGGGGCTGACCGAGCCCTCCGTCCTGTTCTTGGTCAGGGTGGCGGCGCTTCTGTTGAGTTTCGTCAGACTCGGCATGAAATTACCTCCTTCGTTATGATGTCCTTTAAGTCATTTCTTTCTCTTGAACGCACGTGCCGCAGCGGCCCGCGTCGTACATCCAGCACTGGAGATCCTCGTAATGTTCGAGACAGGTCGGTTCCATGGTCAGGCAGCCGTTGCAGAGGGTCGTCTCGGCCTCGGGCCCCTGGCAGCGGAGCTGGCAGGCCGGGACAGATGTACATGCAGGCCCCGCACAGCCGGCAGTCCTCCGAGCGCATGTCGAACGGCGTCGAGATCTTCCGCTTGTGGCCGCGCTGCTGGAACCCGATGGCCTCGGCGTCCATCTGCTCGGCGCAGATCCGCGATGCACAGTCCGCAGAGGATGCATTCCTCGTTGCGGGGCGTGAACCGGACCTGGGTGACCCCGAACTGGGAGGCCATGTCCTGGAGGACCTTCGAGCCGGGGGCCATGGCCAGCATCAGCTCGATCATCATCCGGCGCGACTTCCAGACCCGGGCTTCGAGTCCGTCCGGACGACGAGCCCCTCCTCGGCCGGGTAGGTGCAAGAGGAGACGAGCTTGCTCTTCAGGCCCTCGCCGATCTCGACGACGCAGAGCCGGCAGCCGCCGAAGGGCGTCAGCCCTTCGTTGTAGCAGAGCGTCGGGATCTCGAGGCCGTAGAACCTGGCCGCGTCGAGGAGGGTCGACCCCTCTTCGACCTTGACTTCCAAACCGTTCATGCGAAAGGTGATCATGTGTCCTCTCAGATGACCTGGATCGCTTCTTCGCGCTGCTCCTCGATGGCCTCGAACTTGCAGGCCTCCTTGCAGGCGCCGCACTTGATGCACTGCGTCTGGTCGATGAGGTGGACGTCCTTGAGGGTGCCCTTGATGCAGTCGTTCGGGCAGGCCTTCTTGCAGGACTGGCAGCCGGTGCACTTCTCGGCCAGGACGACGTAGCGGATGAGGGCTTTGCAGACGCCGGCCGGGCAGCGCTTGTCGAGGATGTGGGCCTCGTATTCGTGGCGGAAGTAGCGCAGGGTCGTCAGGACGGGATTGGCGGCCGTCTGGCCGAGGGCGCACATGGAGGCGTCCTTGCAGACCGTGGCCAGCTCCTCGAGCAGGGCCAGGTCGCTCTCCTGTGCCCTTGCCCTCGGTGATGCCCTTGACGATCTCGTACATCCTCTGCGTCCCCTCCCGGCAGGAGACGCACTTGCCGCAGGATTCGTCCTGCAGGAAGTTGAGGAAGTACTTGGCGACGTCGACCATGCAGGTCTTGTCGTCCATGACGATCATGCCGCCCGAGCCCATCATGGCCCCGGCGGCGGTCAGGCTCTCGTAATCGATGGGCAGGTCGAGCAGCTTGGCCGGCAGGCAGCCGCCCGAGGGCCCGCCGATCTGGACGGCCTTGAAATCGCGGCCTGTCGGGGATGCCGCCGCCGATGCCGTAGACGATCTCCCGGAGGGTGATGCCCATGGGGACCTCGACCAGGCCGGTGTTGTTGATCTTGCCGACGAGCGAGAAGATCTTGGTCCCCTTGCTCGTCTCCGTGCCCGAGGCTCGCGAACCAGTTCGAGCCCGCGGCGGATGATGTTGGGGACGGTGGCCCAGGTCTCGACGTTGTTGATGACCGTCGGCTTGCCCCAGAGGCCCTTCTGGGCCGGGATAGG
Organism: Candidatus Aminicenantota bacterium; assembly: GCA_963807525.1. Taxonomy (GTDB): domain Bacteria; phylum Acidobacteriota; class Aminicenantia; order Aminicenantales; family Saccharicenantaceae; genus RBG-16-66-30. The sequence goes on from CAWECI010000009.1 coordinate 269,696, forward strand.
GGGGCCGCTGCCGGGGCATGGCGATCCGGCCTTCGACGGAGGCGATCAGGGCCGTCTCCTCGCCGGAGACGAAGGCCCCGGCGCCCTGGACGATCTCGAGGTCGAAGTTGAATCCCGTGCCCAGGATGTCCTCGCCGAGCAGCCCGTTGTCCCGGGCCTGCTGGATGGCGATGGCCATGCGCTTCAGGGCCAGCGGGATATTCGTGGCGGATGTAGACGAAGCCCTTCGCGGCCCCGATGGCCTTGGCCCCGATGACCATGCCTTCGAGGACGGCGTGGGGGTCGGCCTCGAGGACGGACCGGTCCATGAACGCGCCGGGATCGCCCTCGTCGCCGTTGCAGATGAGGTACTTGGGCGACGCCTTCTCCTGGCGCGCAGAGGCGCCCACTTCTTGCCCGTCGGGAACCCGGCGCCGCCGCGGCCCGCGCAGGCCCGAGAAGCGTGATCTCGTCGATGATCTCCTCGGGCGTCATCTCCGTGAGGGCCTTGCCCATGGCCTCGTAGCCGTCGAAGGCGATGTACTCCTCGATCTTCTCCGGGTCGATCCGGCCGCGGTTGCGCAGGACGATCAGGCGCTGGTGCTTGAAGAACTCGATGTCCTTCATCTTCGGGACCGGCGTCTTCTCGGCCGGCGGGACGTACATCAGCTTCTTGACCGGACGGCCCTTGAGGAGATGCTCCTCGACGAGATGGGGCACGTCCTCGATCTTGAGGTGCTGGTAGAAGATGCCGTCGGGCTGGACCAGGACGATCGGGCCCCGCTCGCAGAAGCCGTTGCAGCCCGTGGCCACGACCTGGACTTCCTTGTCGAGGCCTTGCGCTTTGATCTCTTTTTCCAGGGCTTCCTTGACCTTGAAGGACCCGCAGGAGACGCAGCCCGTCCCGGCGCAAACCAACAGGTGAGTGCGATATTGTTTCACGCGTCCCTCTCAGTACACGGTTTCGCTGCCGACGGCCAGGGCTAGGTCCGTCGCCATCTGGCCTCCCAGGACGTGCTGGACGAAGATCTTGCGCAGCTTGTCCGGGGTCAGGTGGCCGTATTTCACCGGAGGCTGGTTCTTGAGCTCGACGGTCATCATCGGCTCGCGCGTTGCAGAGCCCGGCGCAGCCGGACGTCGTGACGATGACATCCTGGATGTTGGCCTTGCTGATCTCGCCGAGGAGGGCGTCCATGATGTCGCGGGCCCCGGCGGCGATGCCGCAGGTGCCCATGTGGACCGTCACCTTGGCCCGGCCCTCGCTCTCCCGGATGGTCATCAGGGACTTGGTCTTTTCCCGGATCTTCGCCAGGTCTTGGATGCGGAGTTTCTTGGTGCCGGCCATCGGTATCTCTCCTTTTCCTTATGCCGCTTCCGGCTTCTGGTACTTGCTCAGGATCGGCGCGATCTTGCGGATGGTCGCGTGGCCGTGGTATTCGCCGTCGACGACGATGACCGGGCCAATGGCGCAGCAGCCGAGGCAGGCCACGGTCTCCAGCGTGAACTGTCCGTCCTTGGTCGTGTCGCCGGCGGGGACGTCGAGCCGGCGCTCGAGCTCCTCCAGGATCTTGGGTCCGCCCCGGACGTGGCAGGCCGTGCCGAGGCAGACCAGGCAGGTGTGCTTGCCTCTCGGCTTCAGGCTGAAGGCCCGGTAGAACGTGGCCACGCCGATGACGTTGATGAGCGGCATGTCCAGGCCCTTGGCGACCTGGCGCAGGGCGTCCGGCGGGAGGTAGTTGAAGGTCTCTTGGACGTCGAGGAGGATGGCGATGAGGTTCTTCCGAAGGCCTTGGTGCTTGTCGATGATCTTCTGGATCTTGGTCTTATCGGTGTCCAAATCATCCCTCCGGATCGAGGATTTCGGCGGCCTTCAGGGACCGGCCGGCGGGGCGCGGGACGGCAGGGAAAGCGGCCAGACAGAGGACTGAGGGGAAGGAGGCGGCGTACGGCTCTCGGCCGGCTGCCGGCCTCGCAGGCTGGCGAATATAGTCTATAAAAATAAAAATCTCCTTGACGGCTATGCCCGGAGACTCGCAGACCAATTGAAAAACAAGACCGGATATATACAGGATGAAAATAGGCTTGTCAAGTCGCGCCGTTCAGGTCTCGAGATCGATCGTCCCGACCACCAGATCGCGGCCCTCGACGATCTCGACCCGCCGCGAGCCGCAGGCCGCGCAGGAAAAATCCGTGTCGGCGCGGACGGCCTCTCCGCCGCAGTCGGGACAGCGCAGCTTGACCGGCACGACCTCGATCTCCAGCGTGGCCGCGGCGGCCAGCGTCCCTATTTTATAGCTCTCGAAGGCCGATTCAAGCAGCTCGGGCACGACTCCGGACATCAGGCCGACCCGGAGGACGACGCGGCTGACGCGCCGGGCGCCGTGCTTGCGGGCCTCGTCCTCGAGGACCTCGAAGACCGAGGCGATGAGCGACAGCTCATGCACGGCCGGACCTCAGGCGCTCGAGCGCTTCGACGAAGTAGGCGGCGAGCCCGTCGAGGCCGTCGCCGCACAGGGCCGAGACCCGGAAGACCCGGAGCGTCGGCTTGATGGCCAGGGCCTCGGCCGCCGCCTTGCCGGGATCGAAGGGCAGGTAGGGCAGCAGGTCGGACTTGGTCAGGACCAGGGCGTCGGCCGAGAGGAAGGCCTGGGGATACTTGGCCGGCTTGTCGTCCCCTTCGGGGGTCGAGAGCAGGACCAGGCGGACGTCCTCGCCGAGGTCGTAGGACGCCGGGCAGACGAGGTTGCCGACGTTCTCGATGAACAGGAAGTCGATGGCCGCGGGGACATCCTTCAGGGCCTGGCCGATCATCTTGGCCTCGAGGTGGCAGGCCCCGCCGGTCGTGATCTGCCGGGCCGGGATGCCCTTGGCCCGGATGCGCTCGGCGTCGCGCTCGGTCTCGATGTCGCCTTCGATGACGGCCATCCGGAAGCGGCCGCGGAACCGGTCGGCCAGGGCCTCGAGGAGGGTGGTCTTGCCCGAACCGGGCGAGCTCAGCAGGTTGACCCCTAGGATGCCCCGGGCCCGGAGCTCGGCCCTGATGGCGGCGGCGGCCTGCTTGTTCGTGGCCAGGAGGTCGCGGACGACGGTGATCGTCTTGGTGGTCATGTCCGGAGTCCCTTCAGGAAGGCGTCGAGAAAGAGCACGGCCAGGTCGAGGTTGGCCTCGGCCCGGCGGGTCAATCCTTCGCCGACGGAGAAATCGTGGCCGCGGACGGCCAGCAGCCGGGCCTCGGGATGCCGGCCGTAAAGCTCGGCCGCGACGGCCAGGACGGCCGCCGGGCTGAGGGCGTGGCTCAGGGCCGGGAACGCGGCCGCCGGCTCGAGCGTCGAGACGCCGAACGGCCGGCGCAGGCCGCGGGCTGCGTCAACAAAGACGACGACGTCATGGCCGGCGCAGGCGAGCGCGTCCTCGATGTTGAGTTGGTAGTTGGCGTCGACGGTCACGTTCTTCAGCCGCAGCCGCCGCAGCCGCTCGACCGCGGCGGCGCCCAAGCCGTCATCCCGGCGTCCCGGGTTGCCGATGCCCAGGACGAGCGTTCGCGGGCGCGTCGTGCGTCTCGGAATCAGCGGACCTTCCTCTGGAGGACGCGCCCGTCCGGGCCGATGAGGCTGACCTCGAGGGGCATCCGGCCCAGGGCGTGCGTGGCGCAGCTCAGGCACGGATCATAGGCCCGGATGGCCACCTCGACGCGGTTGAGCATGCCTTCCGTGATCTCGGGCTTCTCCGAGAGGACGTTCACGGCCACCCAGTGGACGGCCCGGTTCATGGCCTCGTTGTTGTTCGTGGTCGACACGATGAGGTTGGCCATGGTGATCTGGTCGTCGGCGTTGACGCGGTAGTGGTGGAAGAGCGTGCCGCGGGGAGCCTCGACCAGGCCGACGCCCTCGGGCGCCCGGCGCCCGGTCTTGAGCAGCTTGGTCCCCTGCAGGTCCTTGTCCAGGAGCAGCTCCTTGATGACCTCGGCCGCGTGCAGCAGCTCGATGAGCCGGGCCCAGTGCGTGTGGAGCGACATGTTGTTGGGCTTGCCGTCGGTGTAGGCCTTGTAGGCCTCGAACTCCTTCTGGGCCAGCGGCGAGGGGATGTAGTCGCAGGTGTTGAGCCGGGCCAGCGGGCCGACCCGGTACCAGCCCTCCTCCTTGCCCAGGCTGCGGAGGATAGGGGAATTTCATGTAGCTCCAGGCCCGGGTCTCTTCGCCGATATGTTCGAGGTAGTCCTGGTAGTCGACGTCGTTGAGGATCTTGCGGCCGTCCGCGTCGACGGCCCGGAGGCAGCCGTGATAGAAGTCGAGGGCGCCGTCCTTGCGGACCAGGCTGAGGTGGTTCGAGGGGAAGGCGGCGAAGCCGTCGACCAGGTCCTTGTTCTTGGCCGTGATAGCCCTTGAAGAGCTCGAGGGCGGCCTGTGCCCACTCGATCATCCGGTCGGCCGTCAGGGGCTCGGGGCCCTTGAGGAAGCGGTCCCGCTCCTCGAGGCCGAGGTTCTTGTTGACGCCGCCGGGCACCGCGCCCGGTGCCGTGGATCTTCTTGCCCGCCGTGGCCAGGATGAGCTCCTGCCCGAACTTGCGCATGAGTACGGCCCGCGTCGGCCAGCTCCTTGTCGAGGCCGATGATGCCGATGACGTTGCGGATGGCCGGGTCGGCGTCCATGCCCAGCAGGAAGTCCGGCGAGCAGAGGTGGAAGAAGTGGAGGGCGTGGGACTGGAACATCTGGCCGTAGTGCATGAGCCGCCGGACCTTCTCGGCCGTGGCGGTCAGCTTGCCGGGTCCGGCCCCGACGATGACGTCCATGGCCTTGGCCGCCGCCAGGTGGTGGCTGACGGGGCAGATGCCGCAGAGCCTCTGGACGAGGACCGGGGCCTCCCAGTAAGGGCGGCCCTGGACGAAGCGCTCGAAGCCGCGGAACTCGACGACGTGGAACCGGGACTGGGTCACCTTGCCGGCGTCGTCGAGCCGGATGGTGACCTTGCCGTGGCCTTCGACCCGGGTGACGGGCTCGATCGTGATCTTTTTCCCCATGGGCATTCACTCTTCAGTCGAATTTGATCTGGTCATAAGTCAGGGCCAGGGGCCGGCCCTCGACGAGGGCGGTCAAGGCCTCCCAGATGGCGTCCGCCGAGGGCGGGCACCCCGGCAGGAAATAATCGATCTTGACGACCTCGTGGCAGGGATAGACCTTGTCCAGGATGATCGGCAGATCCTCGTCGTTCGGGATGATGGGCTCGCCCGCGTCGACCGTGGGCACGTTCAGGTAGGCCTCCTCGAGGCACTCCTTGAGCGGGATGCTGTTGCGCAGGGCCGGCAGGCCGCCCATGATGGCGCACTCGCCGACCGAGACCAGGACCTTGCAGTTCTTGCGGAACGAGCGCAGGACCTCGACGTTCTCGCTGTTGCAGCAGCCGCCCTCGATCAGGCCGACGTCGCAGGGCTTGGTGAAGCGCTTGATGTCGTCGATCGGGGACTTGTTGAACTCGACGAGCTCGACGAGCTTGAGGATGCGCTCGTCGATGTCGAGCAGGGACATGTGGCAGCCGAAGCAGCCGGCGAGCGAGGTGGTGGCGATGACGGCTTTGCTCACGGACTACCTCCCGGTCCCCGGGGCGATGTCGCTGCCGATCGGCGCCGGGTCGAACTTGCGCTTCCCGATGGGCACGGCGAAGCCGGTCCCTTTCCTGAGGATGGCCCCGACCGGACAGATGGCCATGGCCCGGCGGGCCTCCTCGTCGGACATCCTGGCGGCCAGCTTGGCGTCGACCTCGATCGTGACCTGGGGGCCGCGCCGGATCGAAGCGAAGATCTTGCGGCCGTCCTTGGTCTTGACGCCGCGGACGCAGCGCAGGCACTGGATGCAGCGGTTGCGCTCGAGCATGAGCAGCGGCGACGCGGACAGGAGCGGCCGGCCCGGCCAGAGGAAGGGGAACCGCGGCACCATCATCTGATAGCGGTAGCCCAGGGCCTGGAGCTCGCAGTTGCCGCTCTTCTCGCAGGCCGGGCAGAAGTGGTTGCCCTCGACGAACAGCATCTCGACCAGGGCCTTGCGCATGTCCTCGAGGTCGGGGGCCGTGTTCTCCACGGCCAGACCCTCGGTCACCGGCTGGGTGCAGGCGGCCATATAGCGGCCGGCGGCGCGGACCGTGCAGATGCGGCAGCTGCCGACCGGTTGGAGGCCCTCGTAGTGGCAGAGGACGGGGATGTAGACACCGTTGGCCTTGGCGGCCTCGACGATGGTCTGGCCGCGCTCGGCCACGCAGGGCCGGCCGTCGATCGTGAAGCGGATCTCACTCATAGAGGGTCTCCTTGCACTCCGGCGCGCGATGGGCGGCCGCGCAGCCGTCCTGGATGGCCTCCGCCAGGTTGAACAGCGGCACGAACTCCTCGCCCGACCGGAGCTTGGCCTGGTAGAGCTCGGGAAAGCTCTTCATCGTCGTCAGGATGGGATTGGGCGAGGTCTGCCCCAGCCCGCACCGGCTGGTGCGCTTGATCAGGTTGCCCCAGGCCTCGAGGTCCCGAAGGTCGGCGTCGGTGCCGAGCCCGGCCGCGATCTTCTCGAATTTCTTCTTGATCAGGACGTTCCCGGCCCGGCACGGCGTGCACCAGCCGCAGGACTCGTCGACGAAGAACTCCATGAAGTTCTCGACGACCTCGAAGATGTCGCGCCGCGGCCCGAAGACGATGACCGAGCCGCCCGTGGCCAGGTCGCTGAAGTCGATCCGGCGGCCGAACTCGGCCGGGGCCACGCAGGTCCCGGACGGACCGCCGACCTGGACGGCCTTGGCGTCGGTGCCGCCGGCCTTCTCCAGGAGCTCGGCCAGGGTCAGGCCGTAGGCGACCTCGTAGATGCCCGGCCGGCAGCAATCGCCGGAGACGCTCAGGAGCTTGGTGCCGGCCGATTTGGCCGTGCCCATGGACTTGAACCAACCCGCGCCTTCGGCCAGGATGCGGGCGGCCGTGGCCAGGGTCTCGACGTTGTTGACCGTCGTCGGCTTGTTCAGGTAGCCGGTCTCGACGGGGAAGGGCGGCCTGTCGCGGGGCTCGCCGCGCTTGCCTTCGGCCGATTCGAGCAGGGCCGATTCTTCGCCGCAGACATAGGCGCCGGCGCCCGACTTGATGACGATGTCGAAGTCGAAGCCGGCGGCGCCGGCTGTCTTCGGGCCGAGCAGGCCGTCCTGCCGGAGCTTGGCCAGAGCGGCCTCGAGGTGGGCCCGGAGATAGGCGTACTCCGAGCGGAGGTAGAGAACGCCGGTCTTGGCCCCGATGGCGTAGCCGGCCACGGCCAGGCCCTCGAAGAGCAGGTGCGGCAGCTCGGTCAGGATGACCCGGTCCTTGAACGTGCCGGGCTCGCCCTCGTCGGCGTTGCAGACGACGTAGCGGGGGGTCGCGGCCTCGCGCCGGCAGAACTCCCATTTGAGGCCCGTCGGGAAGCCGGCCCCGCCGCGGCCGAGCAGGCCGGACCGCTTGACCTCGTCGATGACCGCCTCCGGCTTCATGGCCACGGCCTTGCGCAGCCCGGCCCCCGGTTCGTGGGCGCCGAAGAGGACGGGGCCGCGTTCGCGGATGTTGTTGACGACCATGGCCCGGACGAGGTCGGACTGGTTGGCGCCGTCGCCGAGGGCCGCGACCTGGTCCCGGGCCGGCGTCCCGGCCCGGAGCCCCCGGACGATGGCCTTGGCCTTGTCCGGCGTCAGGGCGGTGAAAACGACGCCGTCGATGATGGCCGACGGTTCCTGGTCGTTCATGCCGATGCAGGAGGTCGGGAAGAGGCCGATCCGGCCGTCCGGCGAGACCTCGCCGAACCGGCAGCCGGCTTCCTCCTCGAAGGCCCGGGCGACGGCGGACCGGCCCGCCATCCTCGACGTGATCGAGTCGTTCAGGTAGACGGTCGAGGCGCCCCGGGGGGTCAGGGAGAAGAAATGGTAGAAGGTGACCGCGCCGCGGACCTCGGCTTCAGAGAGCTTCAGGTGGGCCGCGATCCGGCTCACCGCCTCGCCGGAAACGTGCCCGAAGCGGGTCTGGACGTCCCGGATGACGGCGAGCAGGCGCGAAGGGTCCTTGGGATGCTTGAGGACGATGTCTTTCTCAGTCGTCATGGTCTTACCCCGAATCCGGAGTTTTAGGATTCAATAGTTTATCATAAATGGGCCGCCGGGGGAAACCTCCCTCGGCCCCTCAGAAAAGGGCTTGATTTTTGACTGGTAAAGAAGTTATGATTTCACCCAGAGAAGTTTCGGAACAATAGAAGGAGGCATCATGCATAAGAAGGCTCTCGTCGTGATCGGCGTATTCGCTGCGTTCCTGATCATCCAGGGATGCACGTCGGCGCCCGAACAAACCCTCCTCAAAAAGTACTTCAATGCCGTCATGATGAACGACAACGACACGATGTCCAGCATGGCGCTCGAGCCCCTTCAGCCCGAGCTCACCTCCTGGTCGATCGTGAGCATCAGCCCCGAGAAGATCGAGCCCTTCGATCTGCCCGACCTGAACAAGACCGAGATCGAGGCCAAGAAGGCCCAGGACGCCCAGATCGGCCCGACGATCGACGCCGATGCGGCCCTCAAGGACGCCCAGTACGAGAAGGACACTTCCCGGTCGGCCGCGGGCAAGGCCGCCGCCCAGAGGAAGATCGACGAGCTCCAGAAGGCCTATGACATCCAGAACGGCAAGATGCAGGAGTTCAAGAAGGCCTATAACACCGCCAAGTCCGCGGCTGCCACGCAGGAAGAGATGGCCATGTTCTCCCTGGGCGTTCGCGAGCTGCCGACCATCCGGGAGCTGACCGGCGACATCCACTCGAAGGACGTCGTGGTCGCCATCACCGGCAAGGGCGGCGTGAAGAAGACCTACAAGCTCGACATGAGGCAGTACGTTCTCAAAGACGCGAGCGGCCGTCGCCTATCCAGCCGCTGGGTCATCATCAAGTTCGAGCCTCTCCCCTGAGGGGCCGGGACGTTTCGTGGGCCGGGATTGACACCATGCGCCCGGCTACTATAATAAGAGGGCTTTTTCCGGGCCGTTAGCTCAGAGGGAGAGCACCGGCCTTTTAAGCCGGGTGTCGCTGGTTCGAGTCCAGCACGGCTCATTTTTTTCGCCCCTGTCGTCTAGAGGCCCAGGACACCGCCCTTTCAAGGCAGCAACACGGGTTCGAATCCCGTCGGGGGCGCTTCTTTCGTTCTCATAGCCGAGAAATCCCTCTCTTCGGTTCGGCTCAGGGTATTGCCTCTAGCTCCCCGACCCCGGGAACCAGTTACACGGTTCCCCCCGCTATGCGGGTCCACCCTCCAGCACGGGGATCTGCGAGGCAACACCCATCGCCACCGCGAGAGCGATTTCTCGGAAGAAGAAAAGAAGGACGCGGCCCGGACGGTGGGCAAGAGTCGTTGATCCAGGGGCGGGTCCCTTCTGCCCTCCGCTCGCTTCGTTCGGATCCAAGAGAACACCTTGATTCCGATGTTTCGCAAAAGTCCCCCTTCGAGTCGCTCCGGGGGACTTTTGCCGCCTCCGCTCCGCTGACGCAAGTCCCCAGAAACACCTTGATCAAGATATTTCGCAGAAACCCAGCTACGTGTATCTCCGCTGAGTTTCGCCCTCCGCTCGCTTCGCTCGCTCCGGTTGGTGGGCGGTGCAGGGTTCGAACCTGCGACCCCCGGCTTGTAAAACCGATGCTCTACCGCTGAGCTAACCGCCCGCAGCCCTAGCGTAAGGAAAGCCCCCTGGAGTGTCAAGACGCTCTTGCCGCCGGAATTCGTTGGGCCCCTGGGAATTGCTGGGACACGATCCCTTTTCCAGAGAAAAGGGTCATGTCCCGAATTCCCGGCCAGGCCCCCGAATTCCACGGGTCTGTCCGGCTCTGCCTTCCAGACCCGCTATTTGACTTCCGGCGGGCCCTATGCTAAATTTGACGTTCCTTTTCCGCATCCTAAACCGAAGGGTAGGTAGGTTCCTATGTACGCAGTGATCCTGACAGGCGGCAAGCAGTACCGCGTCAAGGCAGGCGACGTCCTGGCCGTCGAGAAGCTCGACCTCGAACCCGGCCGGAAGGCCCATTTCGACCGCGTCCTCCTGATCGAGGACGGCGGCACGGTCCAGGTCGGGACCCCCATCCTTGACAACGCCATGGTCCTGGGCCTGGTCCTCGAGAACTTCAAGGACGAGAAAGTCATCGTCTTCAAGAAGAAGAGAAGGAAACAGTTCCGCCGGACCCGCGGCCACCGCCAGCAGCTGACCAAGGTCCGCATCACCAAGATCGCCGCGGACCGGACGCAGATCACGGCCGCCGACCTGGCCGAAGAGAAGATCGTCCCGGCCGAGAAGCCCGCCCCGGCCCCCAAGCCCAAGGCGGCCGCTCCGGTCGAGGCCCCGGCCCCGGCCAAGCCCGCCAAGTCGGCGCCCAAGGCCAAGCCGGCCAAGAAGGAAGCCGCCAAGCCGAAGGCCGAGAAGAAGGCCCCGGCCAAACCCAAGAAAGCCGCGAAGGAGTAAGCCATGGCCCATAAAAAGACCGGCGGCGCCGGCAAGAACGGACGCGACAGCGCGGGGAAAAGGCTGGGCGTCAAGCGCCATGGCGGCCAGCAGGTCAACGCCGGATCCATCCTCGTCCGCCAGCGGGGGACGCCCATCAAGCCCGGGCTCCACGTCGGCCGGGGCAAAGATGATACCTTGTTCGCGACGGTCACCGGGACCGTCCATTACGCCGACAAGGGCCGCAAGGGAAAGGTTGTCTCCGTCCTGCCGGCTTGAGGAAGAGCCCCACCTCCGTTGTTCGTTGACCAAGTCACCGTCACGCTGAAGGCCGGGAAGGGCGGCGACGGCTGCGTGAGCTTCCGCCGCGAAGCCCGCGTCCCCAAAGGGGGACCGGACGGAGGCCGCGGCGGCGACGGGGGAAGCATCATTTTCGCCGCCGACGAGAACATCAGTTCGCTGGCCTACTTCCGCTTCCATCCGATCCTCAAGGCCAAGAACGGCGCGCCTGGCGAGGGCAACAACCGCCAGGGCAAGCGCGGCGCCGACGTTCGCCTCAGCGTCCCCGTCGGCACGGTGATCAAGGAGACGGACGGCGGCACGATGCTGGCCGACCTGGCCTGCCACGGCGCGAGCTTCGTCGCGGCCTGCGGCGGCAAGGGCGGCCGCGGCAACGCCACGTTCGCGACCTCGACCCACCAGGCCCCGCGCGAGTGGCAGCCGGGGCGGCCCGGCGAGGAGAAGGAGCTCTTTCTCGAGCTCAAGCTCATCGCCGACGTAGGCCTGGTCGGCTTCCCCAACGCCGGGAAATCGACCCTGATCTCGAAGATCTCGGCGGCCCGGCCGCTCATCGCCGAATATCCCTTCACCACCCTGACCCCCAACCTCGGCGTCGTCGACATCGGCGAGTACCGTTCCTTCGTCGTCGCCGACATCCCGGGGCTCATCGAGGGCGCTCATCTCGGCCAGGGGCTGGGCATCCGTTTCCTGCGCCACATCGAGCGGACGAAGGTCCTCATCCATGTCGTCGACGTGTCGCCCTACTCGGGCCGGGATCCGCTCCAAGATTTCCGGGTCATCCAGAAGGAGCTCGAGGCCTTCTCGCCCGAAGTCGCGGCCCGGCCCCAGATCATCGCGGCCAACAAGGTCGATCTGCTCGGCGACGATCGGTCGCGGCTCGTCCGCCTTCACCGCATGGCCGCCCGGCGGAAGATCCCGATCTTCGCCATCTCCGCGCTCAAGCGCGAAGGCCTCAAGCCGCTCGTCGAGGCCGTGGCCAAGTTGCTGGGCCGGATCGCCGAGCCCGACGGCCGCAAGGACGCCTAGATGGAAACCATCGGGCTGTTCGGCGGGACCTTCGATCCCATCCACTGCGGCCATCTGCAGGCGGCGGCCGAGGTCCGGCGCCGGGCCCGCCTCGACCGCATCCTGTTCATCCCGTCCCACATCCCGCCGCACAAGGCCGCGGGCGGGGCCGCGCCGGCGGCCGACCGCCTGCGCATGGTCGAGCTCGCCTGCCGGCGCCGGGCCGGGTTCGAGGTCTCGCCGATCGAGGTCGAGGCCCGGGGCAAGTCCTATTCCATCCGGACCCTGCGCCGGGTCAAGCGCCTCTGGCCCCGGTCCCGGGCGTTCTTCATCGTCGGCGTCGACGCCTTCCTGGACATCGGGACCTGGCACGAATCCGAGAAGGTCCTGGCCGAGTGCGTCTTTCTCGTGACCGGGCGGCCGGGTTACGAGCTCGATCGGGCCCGGGGCGTTCTCGGCGGCCGTCTGCGGGACGCGACCGGGCCGCTGGCCGAGGCCGGGAGCCTCGCGGCCTCGGCGCCGCCCCGCTTTAGCGTCATCCTCGTGCCTATCCGGGCCCTGGACGTATCCTCGACGCTCGTCCGGGACCGGGCCCGCCGCGGCGCCTCGCTCGAAGGACTCGTGCCCCGGGCCGTCGGGGCCTACATCCGCGCCCACCAACTTTATCGAGGACGATAGGAGCCATGCCCGAAGAGAAGAAAAAAAGGTTCACCAAGAGGAGTCTGCCCGCTCACGTCCGCCTGGCCGTCGAAGCCGCCCTCGGACGCAAGGCCGAGGACCTGACTGTCCTCGACCTGCGCGACCTCTCCTCGTTCACCGACTTCTTCGTCATCACGCACGGGAACTCGTCCCGGCAGAACGTGGCTTTGGCCGAGGCGGTCGAGGCCGCGCTCAAGGCCCACGGCCTGCGGCCGCTCAGCGTCGAGGGCCTCGAGTCGGGCGAGTGGATCCTGCTCGACTACGGCTCGCTCGTCGTCCACGTCTTCTCGCGGGCCGCGCGCGACCGCTACGGCCTCGAGAACCTGTGGGGCGACGCCCTGCGGCTCGACTTCTGATCGGCGGCCGGGATTTGTTCGCGGGAACGGCGGTCCGGTGTTGACAAGTCAGGATCGAATCATTATTGTGTTAGCGCCTTTTGGGCGATGCGCTTAAAATTCCTCTGGCCTGGCAAGACGAAGGGCCCCGAGTTCAGGGGGTTGCAGGGGTTTTACGAGGCGCGCATCAGGTCCCTCGCGACGGTCGAGATCATCGAGACGCGCGAGGCCCGGGGGCTGGAGGAACGGCACGCCGCCAAGATCAAGGATCTGGAGGCGGGCGGCCTCGAAAAACACCTCGAAGGAGCGTATGTGATTTGCCTTGACGGCCGCGGCCGGGAGATGACCTCCGAGGAGTTCGCCGGTTTTCTCCGCGGCCGGGCGCGCGAGGCGGGCCGGCCGCTGGCCTTCGTCGTGGGCGGCTTCCTCGGGCTCGCGGACCGGATCGTCGAACGGGCGGACATGACGATGTCGCTATCGCGGATGACCTTCTCACACGAACTCGCCCGCGTCGTCCTGCTGGAGCAGGTCTACCGGGCCCTGACCATCGTCGGGGGCCGGCATTACGCCAAGTGAAGGGGATGGACCGATGTTGCGAAAGATGAACAAGAAGGACAAGGACGAATTCCGGAAGAGGCTGGCGGACAAGAAGGAAAGCATCATCCGCAAGCTCACGGATAAGATCACCGAGAGCAAGGACATGGATTCCAACGTGGCCCAGGACCTTGTCGATAAGGCCGAGACCTCCTACAGCAAGGAATTCCTCCTGAGCCTTTCCGACGCCGAGCGCGAGCAGCTGCTTCTCATCGACGAGGCCATCAAGAGGCTCGAGCACGGCGAGTTCGGCGTCTGCCAGACCTGTCAGAAGGAGATCGGCGGCAAGCGGCTGCTGGCCATCCCGTGGACGCCGTTCTGCATCGATTGCCAGGAAAAGAACGAGGAAGAGCTCAGGGCCCAGTGACCCCGACGTGGCGGGTCCGGGCGGCCGGCCTGGCCCGGCTGGCCGAGCTCCTGGTCTTTCCGTCTTTCTGCAAGATATGCCAAGAACCCTTGGAAAGAACCGGGGAGAGGATCGTCTGCGGCGGCTGCCTGCAGAAACTCGCGCCCTGGACCGGGTCGCGCTGTCCGCGCTGCGGCCGGTTCGAGGCCGGTGACGTCGCGGACCATCTCTGCGGCCGCTGCCTCGGTGACGCGCCGGCCTTCTCCATCCATCGTTCCTGCGGCGTTTACGGCGGCACGCTCAAGGACGTCATCCTGCTCTTCAAGTACCGGCGGTACGCCCCGCTCAGCCGGCCCCTCGCGTCATTCGCGCGGGATCGCCTGAACGAGGATGAGGCCTTGTGGGACGGCGCGGACTTCTTCGTCCCCGTCCCTCTCCATCCGTCGCGGCGGCGCGAGCGGGGCTTCAACCAGGCCCGCCTGCTAGCCCGCGATCTCGGGAAGATGCGGGGCCTTGACGTCCTCGACCGGGTGTTGGTCAAGACCCGCAACGTCCCCGCCCAAGCCGGGCTCAAGGCCGCGGACCGGGAACGGAACGTCCGGCGGGTCTACGCTGTGAGGAAGCCGCACCGTGTCGCCGACAGGACGCTCGTCCTTGTTGACGACGTCACCACGACGGGAGCGACCATCCGCGAGTGTGCGAGAGTGCTGATGGCGGCGGGGGCTAAAGAGGTGCGGGCGATCACGATCGCCCGGGCTTAAAAAAACGGGGACGCGAAACCTGTTTCCCAATTTCCAAAATTTCGGAAATTAGGAAACAGGTATCATGTCCCCCTATAAAACGCCTTACTTCTTGGGCTTTTCGGCCGTCACCTGAACGGGCTTAAGGATCTTGACCTTACGGGGCCTGAGCTCGGCCCGCTTGGGCATGTGGATCTTGAGGACGCCGTTCTCCTGCTCGGCTTCGATCCGGTCCTGATCGATGTAGCTAGGCAGGGAGAAGGACCGGAAGAATGATCCGTAGGCCCGCTCGACCCTGTGGTAGTTCTCTTCCTTCGTCTCCTTCTCGAACTTCCGCTCGCCGCGCAGGGTCAGGTTGTTGTCTTCGACCTTGATCTCGACATCCTTCTCGTCGACGCCGGGGATCTCGGCGGTCAGGACGACTTCGTTCTCGGTCTCGTAGATGTCGACCGACGGGGCCCAAGTGCGGGCCATGAGGTCCTTCTCCTCGCCCTTGGCTGAGGACATATCCTCGAAAAGCCGGTTCATCCTGTCCCTCAGGCTGATCATGTCCCTATAGGGATCCCATCTGATAATGGCCATGAAAAACCTCCTGATATTATATCTTAGTTAGTTAATAATATAATATCTGAGCGTTTAGTTGTCAAGTATCTCGATAAAATTTGTTAAGTAAGTATAAATAATTCATAATACTATGCTTACAATAATTCCGTCAGGCCGCCGGTTTCTTTTATCTCCGGCTAAGCGGCCTAGCGGGTTCCCTCGACCAGCACAGTCGCTTCTCCCTTGAGCTCGCGCGAGCCTATCGCGGCCATCAGCCCCGAGGCCGTCCCGCGAAGAAACTCCTCGTGGACCTTGGTCAATTCCCGGGCCACGGTCATCCGCCGGTCCCCCAGGACCTCGATCACGGCGGCCAAGAACGTCGAGAGCTTCCGGGTCGGCAGGTAGAAGACGAGCGTCGCGCTTTCCGGCCTCAAAGCCTCGAGAAACTTCCGGAGGGCCGCAGCCTTCGGCGGCGGAAAGCCGACGAAGAGGAACCGATGCGTCGGCAGGCCGGCGGCCGACAGGGCCGCCGTCACCGCCGCAGGCCCGGGGATGGGGACGACGGCCAGGCCCTCCTTGAGCGCCTCGCGGATGAGCGGGAACCCGGGGTCCGATATCCCCGGCGTGCCGGCGTCCGAAACGAGCGCGACATCCCCGCCGGCCTTGAGCAACCGGATGATCTCCGGGATGCGCTGTCCCTCGCGAGGCTGGAAATAGCTGAGGAGCGGTTTCTTGATGCCGTAGCGGTTCAGAAGCTTGACCGTCTGGCGAGTGTCCTCGCAGGCGATGGCCGCGACTTCGCCGAGGACCCGCAACGCCCGCAGGGTGATGTCCTCCAGGTTGCCGATGGGCGTCCCGACGACAAAGAGGCGGCCGGCCACGGTCTATCGACCCCGATCGTAGGGATAGAGGAAATCGTGACCCACGGAGCGGATGGAGAGCTTGGCGATGGGCGGCAGGGCCCGCTTGAACTGAGAGCCCCTGATCAACCCGAGCACGCGGTCGACGTCGGCCGCGGCGTGGCCCGCCTCGATCACCTCGGCCCGGGTCTTTCGGCCCTCGACCAGCCCGTAAAGGATGAGGTCGATCTCCTCGTAGGTCAAGCCGAGATCGCCCTCGTCGGTCTGGCCCGGCCAAAGCCCGGCTGTCGGCGCCTTGCGGCGGATCCCCACGGGGACCCGCAGATGAGCCGCCAGCTCCCGGACCTGCGTCTTGTAGAGGTCGCCCATGGGGTTGATGGCACAGGCCATGTCGCCGTAGACCGTGCCGTAGCCGAGGAGAAGCTCGGTCTTGTTGCTCGTGCCCAGGACGAGGCCGCCTTCGCGGGAGGAGTAGTCGTACAGGATGGACATGCGTTCCCGGGCCATCTTGTTGCCGCGCCGGACCCGGCTCGTGGTCGGATGGGCGGCGAAATAGAGGTCGACCTGCGGCGCGATGTCGATCGTCTTGTGCCGGATGCCGAGACGGCGGGCCCAGGCCACGGCGTCCTTGACGTCCTGGGGGAAGCCCGGGCCGCAGGGGAGGACCAGGCCCAGGACGTTCCGAGGCCCGAGGGCCCGGGCGGACAACGCCGCGCAGACCGCCGAGTCCAGCCCGCCCGACAGGCCCAGCAGGGCTTTCCGGCAGCCGCAGCGGCCGAATTCGTCCCGGATGAACGACGTGAGGACCTTCTCGACGAACGGGCCGTTAATCTTCGGGGGCACGGACGATCCTTTCGAGGGACCTCCAGATGGCTTCGGGTTTCTCGTCGCGTTTGAACAGCCACTTGCGCCGGGCTTCGCGCACATCGACCAGGTCGACCTGGCAGACGACGAGGTCCGGGGCGGCCGCGGCGCCGCGGGCCACCAGGCGCCCGCCGGGGGCGTAGACGAAGGAGCCGCCGGCGAACGTGACGCCGTCCTCGCTGCCGGCCCGGTTGGCGTAGATAACGAACGCGGTCGAAAAATAGGACACGGCTTCGCCCATGAGCTCCCACATCCGGCTCGTCTCGAAGGCCTCGCCGCCGGCCACGCCGCGCCCGGGCGCGGCCGAAATGCAGATGATGACATCGGCGCCGGCCGCATGATGGACGTAGCTCGAGCCGAGTTGGAGGAAATCCCGGCAGATGAGCAGGCCGACGCGCCCGAACGGGGCCCGGAAGGTCCGGAAGTCCAGGCCCTGGGCGAAGAACTTGGCCTCCTCGAAGATGCCCGCAGTCGGCAGGAAGACCTTCCGATGGACATGGAGGACCCGGCCGCCGGCGATGAAGGCCGCGGCGTTGTAGAAGAGGCCCCGCGACTTCGGGCTCTCCTCGACGAAGCCGGCGACGACCGAGATCCCCTTGGTCGCGGCCACAAGCTTGCCGAAACGCGGGTCCGCGGCCGGATCGAGGGCCACCTCCTCGACCAGGTCCTTGAGGGTGTAGCCGGTCAGCCCGAGCTCGGGGAAACAGACCAGCTCGACCTTTTGCTTCCTCGCCTTTTCGATGATCTCGAGGTGGGCATCGATGTTCGCTTCGACGTCCCCGAGCTTCGGCACGATCTGAGCCAGCGCGATCTTCATGCGCCATAATTAGCACATTCCCAAGGCCTGTTCAAACTATGCTCGGTCATAGGGACCATCGCGGCACGCCGGCGGCGAGGAGGGTCTGATAGGGCCGAATAAGGCGGCGAGGAGGGTTATCGAGCCCGATTTGGAAAATTTTAGCCGGGGCGCGTGGCGGTCGAGGGACGTTTCAGAGGAAACCGCCAAAACGTGTTTGAGCGAGGCGTAGCGCACGCCGAGCGAGTTGTTTTGGCGCCGAGGCCGGCGCACGTCCCGGCGTCTTTAAAATTTTCCCATGAGGGCGAGATGACCCTCCGAGCCGCCTTCGGGTCTGGCGGTTGAAAATCAGCGGCGAGAGGGATATAGTGAACCCTCTCGAGGATCCTAAGCGCCATGAACCATATCGCGACCCACCTCCGGGACATCTTTTTCGCCAAGAAGACGGGCAGCCTGATCTTCCGCCGCGGCGAGATCGTCAAGTACTTCTTCTTCGACAAGGGCAGCATCATCCAGGTTAAAACGAACCAGCCCCAGGAGCGGCTCGGCGAGGTCCTCTACAAGCTCGAGCGTCTCTCCAAGGAGGAGCACGCCAAGCTCGACGAATACGTCGAGCCCAACATGAACATCGGCGAGGTCCTTAAGACCCAGGGCGTCATCTCCGAGAAGGACCTGGCCGACGCCCTGAGCCAGCAGATCCGGGACAGCGTCCTCAACGTCTTCGGCTTCTTCGACGCCGAGATCGAGTTCCAGCCCCGCGAGAGCTTCGCCGGCGCGCCGGCCGAGTCCCTGGTCAGCGTGCCCCTCCTCATCGAATACGGCATCCGCCGGATGCAGTCGCACCCGATGCTGCAGTCGTTCCTGGCCCGGCGGACACCGGTCCTCGGCCGCAGGACCTATGCGTATCTCCTGACCATCGAGGAAAAAGACATTCTCGAGAAGATCGACGGCAAGGACACGGCCGAGATCATCCTGCGGACGCTGACCATGCCGCCCGACCAGTTCTGGAAGAGCCTGTACCTCTTCTATTGCCTCGGCGTCGTCGATCTGGCCGGCGAGGAGGCCGCGGCGGAGGCGGCGGCGGACGAGAAGGACCGGCTGCGGAAGCCGAGCGAGGCCCACGAGGACGCGCCAAAGCAGATCGCCGAGGTCCTGACCTTGCGGGACACCATCCCGTCCATGACCCTCTATCAGGTCCTGGACATTCCCCGAACGGCCTCGGACGAGGACATCAAGAAGGCCTATTTCCAGATGGCCCGCCGCTTCCATCCCGACCGCTTCGACCGCCAGATCGCGACTGAGTTCAAGGCCCAGATCCACGAGGTCTTCGACGCCATCACCCACGCCTACCGGGTCCTCAGCAACAAGGAATCGCGACGGGTCTACGATGCCAAGTCGGGCCAGGTTTCGGGCCAGGACGACGCCCAGGAGACCTTTAGGAAGGCCGACATCAAGTTCCGCCAGGGCAAGACCCTGCACGGCCAGGGACGTTATAACGAGGCCGTGGCCTATCTCGAGGAAGCCGTTCGGATGCGCCGGGACAAGGCCGACTACTACCTGCTCCTGGCCATGTGCGAATCGAAGCTGCCGGCCTACGTCAGGAAGTCCGAGGAGGACTTCCTGAAGGCCATCCAGCTCGAGCCCTGGAACCCCGAGGGCTACGTCGGCCTCGGCCTCCTCTACAAGGCGGAGGGCCTGCAGACCAAGGCCGTCAAACAGCTCGAGAAGGCCCTGTCGGTCGATCCCGACCACGCCTCGGCCCGCGAAGCCCTGGACGAGCTGACGGGCGGCCCGAAGAAAGGGCCTTCCGGCCTCTTCAAGTTCGATCTGTTCGGGTCGAAGAAAAAAAAGAAGTAGCTCGCCTGCTTATTCACGAATCGAGGCGGCCTCAGATGCGAGGCCCGAGGGGTGAAGCTGTACTTTTTGGTACTGCGAATCCCGAGAACGAAGCAGATGGGGCCGGATCGGTTCGCCCGCAGGGTCAAAACGCCGATAAAAGAGAGATGGAGAAATAACGGCATTTTGATGAATAAGTCAGGCTAGGGCGTCCGGCCGACAAGCTTCAGGAATTCCCTCTCGTCCATCGTCCTGATCCCCAGCTCCCTGGCCCGGTCGAGCTTGGAGCCGGGGGACTCCCCGGCGACGAGGGCCGTCGTCTTCCGGGTCACCGACGATCCGACCTCGGCGCCCCGGGCCTCGAGGAGATCGCGGGCCTCTTCCCGGCCCATGCTGGCCAGCGTGCCCGTGATGACGAAGACCTGGCCGGCTAGCGGCCTAGGCCCGCCGCTCCCGGCCGGCAGCTCGTCCTTGACCCCGGCCTTCCGGAGCCGCCCGAGGACCTCCCGGTTCTCGGGCTGGGCGAAGAAAAAGAGGATGCTCTCCGCCACCGCAAGGCCGACGTCCTCGACCTCGATGAGGTCGTCGCGCTTGGCCTTTTCCAGCGCCTCCATGGTCTTGAAGCGGGCGGCCAGCGTCTGGGCCATCTTCTCGCCGACATGCCGGATGCCGAGGGCGAAGAGCAGCCGGGCCAGGCCCCGCGATTTGGAGGCCTCGATCTGGTCGAGCAGGTTCTGGGCGCTTGTCGGACCGACCCGTTCGAGGGCGGTCAGCCCGTCGCGCTTCAGGTCGTAGAGGTCGGGGATGGACTTGACCAGCTGGGACGCCAGGAGCTGATCGACCATGGCCTCGCCGAGCCCGGTAATATCCATGGCCCGGCGGCCGGCGAAGTGGAGGACGGACTCCCGGACCCGGGCCGGGCAGGACGTGTTCATGCAGCGCGAGATGACCTCGCCCTCGGGCTTGAAGATCTTGGAGCCGCAGACGGGGCAGTGGGTCGGCCAGGCGAAGGGCTTGGCGCCCCGCGGCCGCCGGTCCTTCATCACCGAGACGACCTGGGGGATGACGTCGCCGCTCCGTTCGATGAGGACGTGGTCGCCGACCCGGATGTCCTTGCGCTTGAGCTCCTCCTCGTTGTGGAGCGTCGAGCGGCTGATCGTCGTCCCCGAAAGCTTGACCGGCTCGAGGACGGCGACCGGCGTCAGGGCCCCGGTGCGGCCGACCTGGATGAGGATGTCCTCGACCCGGGTCGTGGCCTGGCGGGCCGGGAACTTGTAGGCGATGGCCCAGCGCGGCGACTTGGCCGTGGCCCCGAGCTTTTCCCGCGCGGCCGCCGCGTCGACCTTGAGGACGACGCCGTCGGCGTCGTAGGCGAGGTCATCCCTCTTCTCGTTCCATTCCCGGAAATAGGCGATCCCCTCGTCGATCGTCTTGCAGAGCCTCGACTGGGGGTTGATCGGGAAGCCCAGCTCCTTGAGCTTCTGCAGGGCCTGCCATTGGCTGGGGAGCTCCTTCCCGCCGACGAACAGGTAATAGACGAAGAGGCCGAGCTTGCGGGAGGCCACGAGCCGGGGGTCGAGCAGCCGGATCGAGCCGGCCGCGGCGTTGCGGGGGTTGGCGAAGAGCCGCTCGCCGGCCTCCTCCCGCTCGCGGTTGATAGCCCGGAACGAGGAGAACGGCAGGTAGACCTCGCCCCGGACCTCGACCTCGCCGGGGCAGTCGATCGTCAGGGGAAGCGACCGGATGGTCTTGACGTTGGCGCTCACGTCATCGCCCCGGACGCCGTCGCCGCGGGTCACGCCCCGGACGAAGCGGCCGTCCCGGTAGAGGAGGGACATGCTCAAGCCGTCGATCTTGAGCTCGGCGGTGTAGGCGACGGGGCGGGCGTCGAGGAGCTTGCGGACGCGCTCGTCGAATTCGCGGATCTCCTCCTCGGTGTAGCCGTTGTCGATGCTCATCATCGGTGTCCGGTGGACGACGGTGGGGAAGCCTTCGACCGGCTTGCCGCCGACGCGCTGCGTGGGCGACTCGGGCGTCACCAGCTCGGGGCAGCGGGCTTCGAGCTCCCGGAGCTCCCGGACCAGGCGGTCGAATTCCTGGTCCGAGATCTGGGGGTCGTTCTCGACGTAGTACTTGCGCTCGTGGAGGGCGATCTTGTGGCGCAAGGCCTCGGCCCGGGCGCGCTCCTTGGCTCCGGCGGCAGAGGAGGTCACGTCTTCCCTCCTTCTATCGATGACGGGCCGGCCGCAGATCCTGTCGGGGTCGCGGCGGTCGTCGCAAACGGCTCGCGGTCCGGTCTTACTTGCCCAGCCGGGTCCTGACCTGAGAAACCAACGCGTTGTACTTGTCGAGAACGCCCTTCTGGCTGGCCACGATCTTGTCGATGGCGGCCTTCTCGGCTTCGATGTTGTTCTGGAGCGTCTTCAGCAGGCGCTTGTCGGAATCGGACAGCTCGTCCTCGCTCTTGCCCTCGAACTTGGTCTCGATCGTCTTGTTGAACTCGTCGATGGCCTTCTTGTGCTCATCGATCTGGGCGTAGCTCGAGGCTAGCTCCTTGTCCTGGCCGACAAAGAGGTTCTGGGCCATGCCGAGGAAGTTCTTCTGCTGGGCCGGATTGAGGAGCCCGGCCTCGATGTTGGCCGTGATGGCCTCCTGAGTCTTGGAGGGGTCCTTCTTAACCTCGGCGTTCAGTAGCACGGCGATGTTCTGGGCCAGGGACGGGGTCTTCTTGATGGCGTAGCCTTCTTTATAGATGGCCAGAGCCTCGTCGACCTTGCCCTGCTTGTAGAGGACCTGACCGAGGAGGGCGGCGCTCCCGGGGCCCCTGTTGGCGGCGTAGTTCTGCCGGAAGACCTGCTCGGCCTCGGCGAACTTGCCGCTCTTGTAGAGGTTGTCGGCCAGGCCGTTGAGGAGCTTGTTGATGCCCGGGTCGGGCAGGATGCCGTAGGCGGTGATGAAGCTCTGGGCGGCCTTGCCGTAGTCGCCGGCCTTCTCTGCGGCTTGGCCGATCATGATATAACCGGCGGCCTGAAGCTGGGCCCCTGTCTTACCTTCACCTAAGCCCTTGCCGTAGTCGATGAGCTTGCGGGTCGCGGCCTCGGCTTTATCCGTCTGCCCTGCCTTGTAATAGTACTGGGGGATGGCGACCATGAGTTTCGTCTTCGTATCGTTGTCCAATCCTTGCATGCCCAGGGCTTTCTCGCCGTATTCGGCGGCCTTCTGGGCCGGCGTCGAGGCGCACAGGGTCAGGCAATAGTAAGCATAGGCCCAGTGTTCGTTGGCCGTGCCCTGGCCGGCGTATTTCGTGATATAGGCGTCGAGCGCCTGGATCTTCTGGCAAGGATCCTGTTTCTGCATGGCCGCCAGGTATTCTTCGTCGGCGCTCTGCGCGGCGGCCAGGCCGGCAAGGACCAGCGTCAAGGTCACGGTCGCGATGAGTGTCCTTTTCATCATGAACCTCTCCTAAAAATTTCAGGAATCATAGCCCGCATCCCCATTCTTTGTCAACCGTCGGGCGCGCACGCCTAAATTATAGCAAAAATTATGCCAATACAGGGGCTTGGCCCCGGATCGGACTCCGGGCCGGCCAGACCCGCTGAGAAAAACCCCCTGGACACGATCCCTTTTCCAGAGAAAATGGTTATGTCCCCGATCTTTCCGCCATCTCCGGCGTGCCCTGGAATCCGATCCGGGTTATAATACCGGCCATGGACCGGAAATCGCTCTTCCGGGAGGCCTTTGTCGAGCGGCTCGGCGCCTCCCTCTCGGAGAACGTCCCCCTGTCGGCCATATCCAGTTTCGGCATCGGCGGGCCGGCCGACTTGTTCTTCGAGGCCCGGACGGAGGACGAGCTCAGCGCGGCCGTCGCCCTGGCTGTCGAGGAAAGATACCCCTTCTTTGTCATCGGAGGCGGCAACAACCTCCTCTTCGACGATGCCGGCTACAGGGGCGTTATCATCCGCAACCGTTTGGAGGGGCTTGTCCCGGGCCATGGCCGGCTGACCGTTCTTTCGGGGACGGGCCTGCCCTGTGTCCTGCATGAAGCCCTCAACGCTTCCCTGACCGGCCTGGAGTTCCTGGCCGGCATTCCCGGGACGGTCGGAGGCGCGGTCTACGGCAACGCCGGGGCCTACGGCGCGAGCATCGGCGACATTCTCGAGTCGGCGACCATCCTCCGGACGGACGGTCGCAAGGAGACCCTGACCAGGGCCGATCTGGGCTTCGGCTACCGGGATTCGGTCCTCAAGACGGCCGCCGGGGCGGGCATCGTCCTCTCGGCTTCGCTCCTGTGCTCTCCAGGGGACAGCCGCGAATCCGAAGCCAAGATCCGGGAGATTCTCGAGAAGCGGCGGACCCGGCACCCACCCCTGGGCACGGCCTGCGCCGGCAGCTATTTCAAGAACTCCTGCGCGGCCACCGGGAGGCGCATCGCGGCCGGCCAGCTCCTCGAGCAGGCCGGCGCCCGCGGACTGGCCGTGGGCGACGCGGCCGTCTACGACAAGCACTGCAATTTCATCATCAACAAGGGCAACGCGGGCTCGAAGGACGTTCTGGCCCTGGCCGAGCAGCTCAAGGACAGGGTTTACAGGGCCTTTGGCGTCCGGCTCGAGGAAGAGGTCATCACCCTTCGAGCAGACGCTTCAAT
This sequence comes from Candidatus Aminicenantota bacterium, assembly GCA_963807525.1. GTDB lineage: Bacteria > Acidobacteriota > Aminicenantia > Aminicenantales > Saccharicenantaceae > RBG-16-66-30. The sequence goes on from CAWECI010000009.1 coordinate 293,692, forward strand.
GCTTTGATCCGGCCCGCCGGAAGGGCCCGGCTCGAGGCGGCCAGGCCCAAGACCAGTTTCCCCAGCCCCTCATAGACCCGTCTGGCCTCAGGCCGCCGCCTCAAAGCTCCGAGGTGCCGCCGAACGGTCTCGATGTCCCCCCGGAGAATGGGCCCGGTCAAGGCCTTCTCGAGCCCGAAAGATTTTACGTTCTGTAAAGTTCCTTGCACGAGGGGGAGCAGGGTCCGGACGGCCGCCGCATCGTCCATTCCGGCGCCCTCGAGCAGCCGTGCCGCCGTCCACTCGAGCGCGACGAAGGCGTTCGAAGCCAGCGTACACGCGGCGTGGTAGAGGGCCTTGTCCCGGGCCGCGAGCAGGATAACGTGGCCGCCGAGGGTCCTGACGATACTGGTCGCCGCTTCTGCGGCCTCCGGGCCGCCCTCGATCCCCCAGGTGATGCCCCGAAAGACCGAGGCCGGCAGGTCCTTCCGCGGGAACGACTGGACCGGATGAAGGGACGCGACCCGCGCTCCCCGAGCGGCGAGCGGGCTCAGCGCCGCGGCCGTGAGGAGACCGCTCGTATGGAAAACGTCGCGGCCGGACCACGACCCGCCGGCGCGGGCCAGGGCGCGGGCCACGCCGGCGACCGCCCCGTCCGGGACGGCGATGACGACGGCACCCTTGGCCTTGGCCGCCGCGGCCGGCGATATCGACGCCCGCCCGGCGCCGATGATGCGCCGGCCCTCGCGGGCCGCCCCCCGTTCGCGGTCGACGATCGCTTCGACCCGCCAGCCGCGCCGCGCCAGGGCCGCGCCGAGCACCGTGCCCAACCGCCCCGCCCCTACGATCGAGAAGCTCTTCATGGCTTGGACTTGAACACCTCGCTCCAGAGATCGACCTCGAGACCGGTCGGCGCGACCGACCGCTTCTCGAGCTCGCGCAGCGTCTTGCCTTCCTTGAGGACCGCCTTGAGCTCGCGGGCGAAGACGTCCGAGGTCACGGACTCGAGCCCCTTCTTGCGGGCCATATCCCGGATGGCCCGGTCGGAGCTGACGACGAAGAAGCGGCGCCGGTCGGTCTGGCGGCCGATCATGTCCTTGATGACGTCGTCCGCGCTCTGGCCTTCGCCGGGATAGTGGATGGTGAACTTCGGGTTGACGACGATGTCCGTCGGGGTCGCCTCGGGGTTGCCGTCGAAGACGAGATGGATGCGGGACCGGGTGACCCGCTGGAACGCGAGCAGCCGGACGACCAGGCCCTCGCGGCCGGACCGCTCCCGCAGCTCATGCGGGGCGATGCGGCCGAGCAGGTTATTGCCGTCGATGAGATAAGCCATCGTGCTCCGCCGTCAGCCGTCCCGCCTCATCCTGGCGGCCAGTGGAGAGGCCGCCCGCCGAGAACGTGGAAATGGATGTGGAAGACGGCCTGGCCCGATCCGGGTCCCGTGTTGAGGACGATGCGGTAGCCGCTCTCGGCGAGGCCTTTCTCCCGGGCCGCCCGCCGGGCATCCATGAGGAGCTCACCCAGGAGCTTCTCCGACCCGGCCGGCGTATCGTTGAGCGAGGCGATATGGTCTTTGGGAATAACGAGGATGTGGACCGGCGCCTGCGGCCGGACGTCCTCGAAGGCCAGGCTGCGGTCGGTCTCGAACAGGACCTTGGCCGGGAGCTCGCGCCGGATGATCCGGCAGAAGATGCAGGCCGGGTCCTGACGGGTCATGCCTGGACCCGCTCGATCCGGGCACCGAGGCCGCGCAGCTTCTCCTCGATCCGCTCGTAGCCCCGGTCGAGGTGCTCGATCTCGGTCACCGTCGTTTCGCCGGCAGCGATGAGCCCGGCCAGGACCAGGGCCGCGGAGGCCCGCAGGTCCGTGGCCACTACTTCGGCCCCCGAGAGCGGCGTGGCGCCTTTGACGATGGCCTTGTCGCCCTGGACCTCGATGGCCGCGCCGAGCCGGACGAGCTCGTTGACGTGAGAGAAGCGGCGGTCGAAGATCGTCTCGGTGATGATCGACGTGCCCGCAGCCTGGGTCAGCAGGACCATGAACTGGGCCTGCATGTCGGTCGGGAAGCCGGGATAGGGCGAGGTCGTGATGTCCTGGGGCCGCAGGCCGGTCGTGCCGACGACCCGCAGGTCGCCGCCGCCCTCCGTCTCGACAAAGGCGCCCGAGGCCCGGAGCCGGTCGATGACGCTGGCGACGTGCTCGGGCACCGCGCCCCGGATGACGAAGTCGCCGCCGGCGAGCGCCCCGGCGACGAGGAACGTGCCCGTCTCGATGCGGTCGGGGATGATGGCGTGGTCGGCCCCGCCGAGCGCGTCGACCCCCCGGATGCGGGCCGTGTCCGGGTCCGGCCAGTCGATCTGGGCCCCCATCTTGTTGAGCAGGAGCGCCAGGTCCGTGACCTCGGGCTCGCGGGCGCAGTTGCGGAGCACGGTCTCGCCCTTGGCCAGGGCCGCGGCCATGAGCAGGTTCTCCGTGCCCGTGACCGTCTTCTTTTCGAACTCGATCTCGGCCCCGCGCAGGCGGTCGGCCTCGGCCCGGATGTAGCCGTGCTCGAGCGAGATCGTCGCTCCGAGCTTCTGCAGGCCGGCGATGTGGAGGTTGACCGGGCGGGACCCGATGGCGCAGCCGCCGGGCAGGGCCACGAGGGCCTTGCCGAAGCGGGCCACGAGCGGGCCGAGGACCAGGACCGAGGCGCGCATGGCCCTGACGAGCTCGTAAGAGGCCTCGTCCGAGCGGATCTTCGGCACGCGGAGGGACACGCGGTCGCCGGCGGCGCTGGTCTTGCCGCCGAGGTCGGCGATCAGCGTGAGGATGGTCTCGACGTCCTTCACCCGCGGCACGTTCGAGAGGCGGATCTCCTCGCTCGTCAGCAGCGAGGCCGCGATGGCCGGCAGGACGGCGTTCTTGGCCCCGCTCATGCGGACCTCCCCTCTGAGATGGAGGCCGTGGTTGCCGCGGATGACAAGCTTTTCCATCGGGCCGATTGTAAAGGAAGCCCGGGGCGAATTCAACGGGGACTGTCCCCGAACGGGGGACCGCCCTTCTTATTCTTGACAGGCTTCCCGGCGGCCGGTAGTATTCCCCCTTGCCCGGACAGGCCATGACGGTCCGGGGGGTTATCCGAATCCTGAGGAGAGACACGCATGAAGATGCTCTTGGGCGGCGACTGGGTTGACCGCGACGAAGAAGATCGAGGTCCGCGATCCTTACGACAATTCCCTGATCGAACGGTGCCGCGCGCCGACGCGGCGGACGTGGAGACGCCCTCGCCGCCGCGGTCGAAGGGCTTCGAGGTCGCCCGCAAGCTGACCGTCTATGACCGGGCCCAGATCCTGTTCAGGACGGCCAAGATCGTGGAGGGCCGCCTCGAGGAATTCGCCCTGACGATCGCGAGCGAGGGCTCCAAGACCATCCGCGAGGCCCGCAAGGAGGCGCGGCGCTGCGTCAACACGCTGACGTCTCGGCCGAGGAGGCCAAGCGGATCCAGGGCGAGACCATCCCCTTCGACTCCTTCCCCGGCGGCGAGAAGCGGCGCGGCTATTACTAGCGCGTGCCGATCGGCGTCGTGCTGGCCATCACGCCCTTCAACGACCCCCTGAACCTCGTCGCCCACAAGCTCGGTCCGGCGGTCGCCGCCGGCAACTCCGTCATCCTCAAGCCCGCGACGGTCACGCCGCTGTCGGCGCTCAAGCTCGCCGAGGCGTTCATGGAGGCGGGGCTGCCGCCGCTCGTCATGCAGGTCGTCACCGGCTACGGCGCCGAGATCGGCGACGTGCTGGTGCCGGACGCGCCGCGTCCGGATGATCTCCTTCACCGGCGGCGTCGAGGCCGGGCTGCGGATCACCAAGATGGCGGGCATCAAGAAGATCGGCATGGAGCTGGGCTCCAACTCGCCGGTCATCGTCTGGAAGGACGCCGACATCGAGTGGGCCGCCGAGACTGCGTCTCGGGCGCCTTCTGGGCCGCCGGCCAGAACTGCATCGGCGTCCAGCGCATCTACATCCACGAGGACGTCTACGAGCCCGTTCAGGAGCGCTTCGTGGAGCTCACCAAGAAGTACAAGATCGGCGACAAGCTCAAGGAGGAGCGGACATGGGCCCGATGATCACCGAGGGCGAGGCGAAGCGGGTCGAACGGCTGGGTGCGGGAGGCCGAGAAGGCGGGGCCAAGGTCCTCGAGCGGCGGCGGCCGCACCGGCGCGCTCCTCGAGCCGACCGTGCTCGAGAACGTGCCCAAGACGGCCACGATCCACACCGAGGAGGTGTTCGGCCCGACCGTCAACCTCTATCCCGTGGACGACGCTCGACGAGGCGCTCGCCGAGGCCAACAGCATCGACTACGGCCTCCACGCCGCCTTGTTCACCCGCGACGTCGACATGGCCTTCAAGCTCGCCTGCGGCCTCGACTGCGGCGGCGTCATGGTCAACGACTCGACGGATTACCGGCTGGATTCGATGCCGTTCGGAGGCATCAAGAACTCCGGCCTCGGCCGCGAGGGCATCAAGTTCTCCCTCCAGGAGATGACCGAGCCCAAGGTCATCTGCTGGTACCTGCCGAAGTCCTAAGGCCGGTCGGGAGTCGGGCTTCGGAGATCCTCAGGGAGAGGAGTGTCCTATGCCTGTCGATGCGCCGTTTCCGGATCTGGACGAGCTTATCGCCGCGATCGGAGAGGCCGGCCAGCGTCTGTCCCAGATCGACGCCTCCGAGGGCGCCGCAGGGAATATCTCGGTCTACTTGGGCTGGGCCGTCGATCCCCGGCGGATCTTCCCCAACTCCGAGGCCATCAGCTTCCCCGTCCCGGCCCCGGCGCTCTTTCCGGGCTCGCTCCTCGTGACCGGCTCGGGCCGCCGGCTGCGGGAGATCCTCCACGAACCGGCGGCCAACCTGGGGTTCGTCGCGATCGAGAAGGGCGGCCGCACCGGCCGCTTGTATACCTCGCCGCGGCGGCTCTTTGACCGGCTGACGAGCGAGTTCGATTCCCACCTGGCCGTGCACCAGGACCAAGTGGGAATGACCGGCACGAACTTCCACGCCGTCGTCCACGCCCAGCCGGTCTACCTGACCTACCTGAGCCACATCCCCCGTTACCGGACCGCGGCAGTCCTGAGCCGCCGCCTGTTGCGCTGGCAGCCCGAGACGATCGTGAATCTGCCGGAGGGCCTCGGCTGTGTCCCCTTCCGCGTCCCCGGGGTCGGCGGAGCTTTCCGCCGCGACGTCGAAGGCGCTCCGGTCCCACCGGATCGCCGTCTGGAGCAAGCACGGCGTCATCGCCCGCTCGGACCGGTCCGTCAAGCGGGCGGTCGACCGGATCGAATACGCGGAGACGGCGGCCCGCTACGAATATCTCAACCTGACGAACGGCGAGACCGGGCAGGGGCTGACCGAGGATGAACTGCGGAAGATCTGCCGGGCCTTCAAGATCACCCCGTCGATCCTCGGCCGGACCTGAACGTCCGGCGACTCGTCCCTCTCCTTCGGCGGCTGCCGCCTAAAGCGATCTCAGCGCCTGATCGACGTCGGCGATGACGTCGTCGGGGTGCTCGGCCCCGACGCACAGGCGGATGAGCTGCGGCGGGACGTCGGCCATGCGCCGGGCCTCCTCGCCCTGCTGCTGGTGGGTCGAGATGGCCGGGATGGTGGCCACGCTCTTGATCCGGCCGAGGTCGGTGGCCCGGTAGATCATCTTGAACTTGTCAAAGACCTTGCGGGCGTTCGCGGGCGGGCCGTCGACGCGGAAGCTCATGAGGTGGCCGTAGCGGTTGACTTCGCGGCCCGTGCCGTCGTCGGAATCGACGAGGGTCATGTACTTTTTGGCCACCTGGTGGAGATGGAAGCTGGGCAGGCCGAGGTAGTCGACCTGGTAGACGCGGGGGTGCGTCTGCAGGAACTCGGCCACCTTCTGGCAGTTGACGCTGACGACGTCCATCTTCGAGCGCAGCGTCCGCAGGTCGTTCAGGGCGAAGATGGCGTTGACCGGCGAGGCGGCCGGCCCGTTGTCGCGGTAGGGCAGGAACTTGACGTACTCGGCGAAGCTGTCCTTGAAGAGCGGATGGTCGTTCTTGACCTTGGTCGTGATCGGCTTGCGGCTGATGAGGGCTCCGCCGATGGCGAAGCCGCCGGCCGTGATCGATTTCGTCAGCGAATGGACGACGATGTCGGCGCCGTAGGCGATGGGCCGCATCAGGGCCGGCGTCGCGCAGGTCGAATCGATGATGACCGGGATCTCCCAGGAATGGGCCAGGTCGGCGAGGGCCTTGATGTCGGCGAAGGACTGCTGGGGGTTGGAGGGCATCTCCATGTAGACGAAGCGCGTGTCCTCGTCGATCTTCGACTTCCAATCCTGGATGTCCCAGGGGTGGAGGACCCAGCGGCACTCGATCCCCCGCTCCTTCATCTTCCGGAGCGAGAACTGCTGATACGTGCCGCCGTAGACCTGGACACAGGAGACGAAGTTCATCCGCTCCGGCCCCTCCTTCTGCTTGACCAGGAAGGGGTCGACGGCCTGCATGATGGCGCCCATGCCCGAGGCGGTGACGCAGCAGGACGTGTCGGAACCGGTCCCGTAGCCTTCGAGGAGGGCCAGGACCCACTCGAGGTAATAGGTCGTGGGGTTGGCGATCCGCGTGTAGCACCAGGTCGGCACGAGGTAGGCCAGGGCGGCCTCGAGCTCGTCGGCGTCGGCGTAGGCCTGGGACGTGGAAAGATAGAGGGGTTCGATGACGGCCCCCTGGTTCCGCTGCAGGGCCTCTTCGACGGTATAAAGCCCGTGGACGGCGATGGTGTCGAACTTCATCGTCTTCATCCGGGCCAAGGCGGCTTCGCGCTGGGCCAGGAGCTTCTGGGCGGCGTCGACGTATTTCTGGACGCCGGGCGTGAGTTTCGGGGCGGAGCTCATGGGACCTCCAATGCGGCTCTCGGGATAGACGGGATTGTGGGAAGTCGAGCGGCCGATGTTAGGGCAAACGGCATGACACAGTCGAGACTGTGCCTCCAGCATATAAAGAAGAAGGGGGGCGAGTCAAGTTGGCCTCGGAATATCGTCTCCGTTCGCTTGGGGCTCTTCCTCCCTCGGCGTCACCCCCGGCTGTGGGCGTGACGCCCGTTTCATTCTATTGGGAGCGGTGGACGGCCAGGATGTCCGACAGGATCGAGAAGCCCGTCTCGAGCTTGCCGGCGCCGGCCCCCTGGATGGTGATCTTGCCCATCAGGTCGGTATCAAAGGTCAGGGCGTTCTGGGCGCCCATGACGCCAGCGAGAGGGTCCGTGATGGGCAGCTTCTGGGGCGAGACGGAGGCCTTGACTACCCCGTTCTCGATCTTCGTGTGGCCGATGAGCTTGTAGCGGAAGCCCTGGGCCTTGGCCGCCTCGACGTCGGCCTTGGTGATGGCCGAGATGCCCTTGCAGGGGACGTCGGTCGTCTTGAGCGAGCCGCCGAGGAGGACGTTCGACAGGATGACGACCTTGGCCAGGGCGTCGAAGCCCTCGACGTCGGCGGTCGGGTCGGCCTCGGCGTAGCCGAGCTTCTGGGCCAGGGCCAGGGCCGGCCCGTAATCCATGCCCTCGGTCTCCATTTTGGTCAGGATGAAATTGGTCGTGCCGTTGAGGATGCCCTTGACCTCGCGGATGGCGTTGCCGGCCAGGCCGCATTCGGCCAGATGGAAGACCGGCGTGCCGCTCATGACCGTGCCCTCGATGCGGAACTGGACGCTGTTCTGGCGGGCCAGGAGCTGGAGCTCCCGGTAATGGAGGGCCGCCGGGCCCTTGTTGGACGTCACCACGTGCTTGCCGAGCCGCAGGGCCTTCTTGATGTAGCTCGTGGCCGGCTCGCCGGTCTTGATGTCCGTATAGGTCATCTCGGCGACGATGTCGGCGTCGGTCTTCTCGATCATGTCCAGCGGATCGAGCGGTTCGGCCTGGCCCGGGGCGGCCTTGGAATAATCGGCCAGGCCCTTGCCGGCCCCGAGAACGGCCAGGACCTCGGGGACGTCGATGCCCTCGGGGACGAGGAGCGAGCCCTTGAGCTTGTCGGAGATGGCCACGACCTTGACTTCGAAGCCGAAGGTGTCGCGGAGATAATCCCTTTTATCGTTCAGGATCTGCAGGAGTCCCTGCCCGACCGTGCCGCAGCCGATGAGAGCCAGCTTGTGTTCCATTTCAAAGTCTCCTATCGTCGATTTCCAGGGCTTTAATATAGCAAAAATGGGGGACCGGCGGGAAGCGGAGTTTTCGCAAAATCGGGTCCCCGATTTTGACCGCGGGACCAAAGAGGGTATATTTGTCACAGCACGGCAGGGAGGGGGAGCATGCCAGCCGGACGGTTCGTCACGCCACGTCCTGTCAACGAAAACACCCGAGACTACGGGCCAGGATCCGAGGACAAGAGGCTCCTGAAGCTGGAGTTGAAGCGGCAGCTCGAGAACCCCGTCGAGGTCCCGATCGTCATCGGGGGCGCGCCGGTCCTGACGGCCAAGACCGGCCGGATCGTTTGTCCGCACGACCACGGGCGCACGCTCGGGGCGTACTCCATGGGCACGCCCGAGACCGCGGTCCGGGCCATCGCCGCCGCGTCCGCCGCCAAGGACTCCTGGCAGCGGCTGCCCTGGGAGGACCGGGCGGCCGTCTTTCTCAAGGCCGCCGACCTGCTCGCCGGCCCCTACCGCCAGGTGATGAACGCGGCCACGATGCTCGGCCAGAGCAAGACCGTGTACCAGGCCGAGATCGACGCCGGCTGCGAGCTCACGGATTACCTGCGGTTCAACGTGTCCTACGTCTGCCGCATCTACTCGAGCCAGCCCGAGACGAGCCCGCAGGGCAGCTGGAACAAGCTCGAGTACCGGCCGCTCGACGGGTTCGTCTTCGCCATCGCGCCGTTCAACTTCACCTCGATCGGCGGCAACCTGCCGACCGCCCCGGCCATGATGGGCAACACGGTCATCTGGAAGCCGGCCAGCTCGGCCGTCCTGAGCGCCCACTATTTCATGAAGATCCTGATGGAAGCTGGGCTGCCGGAGGGCGTCATCAACATGGTCCCCGGCGCCGGGCCCGAGATCGCCAACCCGGTGATCGACCACCGCGACCTGGCCGGCATCCACTTCACGGGATCGACCGGGACGTTCATCTACATCTGGGGCCGGGTGTCCGAGAACCTGGGCAAGCGCGTGTATCGCAACTATCCGCGCCTGGTCGGCGAGACCGGAGGCAAGGATTTCATCTTGGCCTGCCCCGACGCCGACATCGACGAGCTGGCCGTGGCCATGTTCCGGGGCGCCTTTGAATACCAAGGCCAGAAGTGCTCGGCCGCGAGCCGCGCTTACATCCCCGAATCGATCTGGCCCAATGTCCTGGCCTGCCTGTCCGAGATGGCCCAGCAGGCCAAGGTCGGCGACGTTCGCGACTTCCGGAACTTCATGGGCGCGGTGATCGATCGGCCCGCCTTCGACCGCATCACCAAGTACATCGACGAGGCCCGGGCCTCCCGCGACGCGGAAGTGGTCATCGGCGGCGAGGCCGACGACCGGAAGGGCTACTTCATAAGGCCGACCGTGGTCCGGACCGACGATCCCCGGTCGCGGGGCATGACCGAGGAGATCTTCGGGCCGGTCCTGACCGTCTATATCTATCCCGACCGTAAGTTCGACGAGACGCTGACGCTTATCGACGGGACCAGTCCTTACGCCCTGACGGGGTCGATCTTCGGCCGGGACCGGGCCATGATCCGTCTCGCTCTCGACCGGCTGTCTCAGGCCGCCGGGAACGTGTACATCAACGACAAGCCGACGGGCGCCGTGGTCGGGCAGCAGCCGTTCGGCGGCGGCCGGATGAGCGGCACGAACGACAAGGCCGGCGGCTACTTCAACATGCTCCGCTGGACGAGCCCCCAGGCCGTCAAGGAGAACTTCACCCCGCCGAAGGACCCCTTCTACCCGCACATGTCGGAAGAATAAGAATTGGTGGCGTGATATCCGTTTCCCAATTTTGACCGAAAAAGGGAAACGGGTATCACGTCACCGATTTTTGATAGAATGGGGCCAACGCGAGGAGGTCCCATGAAAAAAACCCTTACGATCCTGGCCGTCATCCTGTTCGTCGCGTCGCTCGCCGCATATGGACAGACGCCGGCGAAGAAGCTCAAGGTCTTCATCTCGATCGACATGGAAGGCGTCGCCGGCCTCATCAACTGGGACGAGACCGAGCAGGGCGGCCCGGACTATCCCTTGTTCCGCCGGCTCATGACCGAGGAGGCCAACGCCGCCATCGCCGGCGCGCTCGACGCCGGAGCGACCGAGATCGTCGTCCGCGACGCCCACGGCAGCGCCAGGAACATCCTGCCCGACCTCCTGCGGCCCGAGGCCCGGCTCATCCGGGAGTGGACGAGTCCCCTGAGCATGATGGAGGGCCTCGACAAGACGTTCGACGCCGTCGTCTTCGTCGGCTATCACGCCCGGGCCGGCACGCCCAACGCCGTGCTCAAGCACACGATGAGCCTGACCATCTACGATCTCATCCTCAACGGCATCCGGATGCCCGAAGCCGGCTGGAACGCGGCGATCGCCGGGTACTTCGACGTCCCCGTGGTCTTCCTGTCCGGCGATTCGGCGATCTGCAAGCAGATCCAGGAGATCATCGGGCCCATCGAGACCGCCGCCGTCAAGGACGGCATCGGCACGGCCGCCTCGATGATCCACCCCGCGAAAGCCCAGGAGATGATCCGCAAGGGCGTCGCCGCGGCCCTGCGGAACCTGAAGGCCTACAGACCCTACAAGCCCGCGGCGCCCTATAAGCTCGAGATCGCCTTCACCGACGAGAACCTGGCCATGCGGGCCGCCTGGGTGCCCGGCGCAGTCCGGACCAGCGAGCGCTCGGTGTCCTTCACCTCGTCCGATTTCATGGACATCGTCAAGGACTTCAGCCTGGCCCGGCGGTAAATCCACAGCAAAAAAAAGGGCCGCCGTCCCGAAGGACGACGGCCCTGCGTTCGCGTTGAAGCGGCGCTTACTTGGCGGCCGGGGTGGCGTTCGCTTCCTTGAGGAAGTTCTCGAGCCACTCGGTCGTGACGGACTTCGGCCGCTCGATCGGCAGGCCGAGGGCGCGGTCCCAGATGAGCTGGGCCAGGACGCCGAGGGCGCGCGACACGCCGAAGAAGACGGTGTAGAAGTCGAACTGCTTGGCGCCGTAGTAATACAGAAGGACGCCGGAATGGGCGTCGACGTTCGGCCACGGGTTCTTGGTCTTGCCGTGCTTGGTCAGAACGTCGGGCGCGACCTCATAGACCAGGCTGACGATCTTGAACAGGTCGTAGTCGGGCATGTGCTTGAGGGCGAACTCGCGCTGGGCGACGTAGCGGGGGTCGGTCTTGCGCAGGACGGCGTGGCCGTAGCCCGGGATGACCCGTCCGCCGTTCAGCGTGTCCCACATGAACTTCTCCATCTGCTCCTTGGTCGGGACGCCGTTGAACTCCTTCATGAGGTCCATGATCCAGGCCAGCACTTCCTGGTTGGCCAGGCCGTGGAGCGGGCCGGCGAGCCCGCCCATGCCGGCGGACAGCGAGTAGTAGGCGTCGGACAGGGCCGAGCCGACGAGATGGGTCGTGTGGGCCGACACGTTGCCGCCCTCGTGATCGCTATGGATGCAGAGGTACAGCCGCATGAGGTCCTTGAACGCGGGATCGTTGCTGACGCCCAGCATGTGGGCCAGGTTGCCGCCCCAGTCGAGCTTCGGGTCGGGGGCGATGTGCTTGCCGTCGAAGTAGGTCCGGCGGAAGATGTAGGCCGCGATGTTCGGGAGCTTGGCGATGAGGTTCATCACGTCCTCGAACATGGCGTCCCAGTACTGGGTCTTGGGCATCTTCTCTTTGTAGCGCCGGGCGAACTCGGACTCCCGCTGGAGCTGGAGGATGGCCAGCGAGAACTGGGTCATCGGGTGGGTGTCCTTGGGGACGGCGTTCAAAACGTCGATCAGGTACTGGGGCAGGACGCTGCGCTTCTGCCACTCTTCCGTCAGCTCGACGCAATCCTGGTAGGTCGGGATCTCGCCGAGGAGGAGGAGATAAAAGATGGCCTCGGGCAGGGGCTCGGTGCTGCCGGGGGCCTTGGGCAGCTTGTCCCGGAGCTCGGGGATGGAATAGCCGCGGAAACGGATGCCCTCGAACTTGTCGAGGAGCGAGACATCCCAGAGGAGCGAGATGATGTCGCGGGCGCCGCCGACGACCTGGCCGACGTCGACCTTGGACACGTTGACCGTGCCGTAGTCCTTGGCCAGGGCCTGGACCCGGGTCTTCATCGGGCCCACCTTCAGATAAAATTTCTCTTTCAGTGTCGCCATGCCGGTAAAACCTCCTGTAATGATGTATTTGAAGGGTGAAACCCACCCTCGCAAGTGGTCCATTTTAACACGGCCCGCTCGAGGGTGTCAATCGCGATAATTATTTCTATAGCAATGGCTTGCGCGGGATGCGCTGGTCGGTCATGGCGGCCTGATAAGCGAAGAAGGCTTCGATCACGGCGTTCTTCATCAGGTCCTCGGACCGCAGCGTGTCGTAGAAGTCCAGGTTGGTGTGCCCGTACGTGCCGCCGATGCGGTCCTGGATGAACTGGAAGCCGGGCAGCCCCGCGACGTCGAACGAGACGTGGTCGGTGCTGCCGACGCTCTGGATCGAGAGGGCCGTGAAGCCGAAGTCCTGGAACGGCTCCATCCAGGCCGCGAAGAGCCGCCGGACCCGCTCGTTGCCTTGCAGGTAAATGCCGCGGAACTGGCCGGCGCCGTAGTCCTGGTTGAAATAGACGGACAGCTTGTCGTAATCCGGCTTGGCCCCGACCTTCGGGTCCTTGGGGTTCCCGAAGTGGGCATTGACGTATTCGCGCGAGCCGTGCAGGCCCTGCTCCTCGCCGGCCCAGAAGGCGACCCGGATCGTCCGGCGCGGCTTGGCCCCGATCGCCTTGAGGATGCGGGCCGCCTCGAGGGCGACGGCGCAGCCGGATGCGGTGTCGCTGGCGCCGGAGGCTTGGTGCCAGCTGTCAAAGTGCGCCCCGAGCATGACGACCTCGCCGGCCAGGTCCGTGCCGGGGATCTCGCCGAGGACGTTCGCGGCCTTCTCGACCTTGTCGCCGACGCGGTTGCGGACCTCGAGCTCGACCTTGACCGGGATGCCGCGCTTGAGGATGCGGAACATGCGGTTGTAGTGCTCCGGCGTCACGGCGACCATGGGCAGCGTGGCCAGCGTCTTCTCGCGCGACCAGTGGTCCTCGTTGGCGCCGGGCCGGGAGAAACCGACGACCGCGCCCATCTGGCCGCCCGTGCACTGGAGGACGGCGACGACGCCTTCGGCCTTGAAGAAATCCATCCTCTCTTCGGGCTTGACCAGGTCGGGGTTCGGCGGCGGCGGCGTCACCGGCGCGCGCTGCGGCCGCGGCACGACGGTCTCTTCGATCTGCTTCAGATCGTCGGCCGTCAGGCGCGGAACGCCCTGGGTCAGGGCGGCCATGTCGAGCGTGGCGGGCGGCGTCGCGAGGACGATCGCGCCCTTGAGCTTGCCCCTGTAGCGGTCGAAGTCCTTCTTGACCTGGATGTCCGAGGCGATGACGACGGGGGCGGTCACCCGGCCCGGCGTGCTCGACGTGTAGGCGATCGGGAAGCCGACCAAGGGCTGATAGTCGGGCTCGAGCATGTGCAGCGAGAAGTACTCGGTGTCCCAAGCGGCGCCGTAATCCATGAAGGGCTCGATGACGACGTTCGCGAGCCCGATCTTCTCCATTTTGTCCTTGGCCCAGAGCTGGGCCCGCTTCATGTCCTGCGACAGGGTCAGGCGCCCGCCCAGGACGTCCGTCATGTAGCCGACGATGTCCATGACCTGCGAGCGTTGGAGACCTTCCTCGCGGATCCGGGCGGCCATGTCCCAATCGACGGTCGGGGCCTGGTCCGCGGCGAAAGCGCAAATTGCGGCGAGGAGCGCGATGGCGGCGAGGGCGCGGGCGACGGGTTTCATGCGAGACCTCCTGTCCGGGATCGACCGGCCCCCTATTGTCCACAACTGAGGGCCCGTTGACAACCTCCCGGGCCTGGCATATTGTCTAGCCAATCGGGGCCTCAATCCTCACGCGGAGGTGCTCATGCTCCATCTGAGACGTATCGCTTGGGTCGGGCTTCTTCTTTTGGCGGTGAATATCTCGGCGGCGTACGCCCAGCAGGCGTCGCTCACCGATGAACAGGTCGGGCAGCGCCTGACCTTCATCACCAAGGCGCTTCAGGACGGACAGCCGGCCGCCCGGAGGTGGTGGTACGGCTGGATGGGCGCGTACACCGCCGGGGCCGTGGCTGGCGGCGTCCTGGCCGCGTCCCACTGGCACGACACCAAGATGGAAGGCCCCGAGACGGTTCCCGACCGCGAGTTCGCCGAGGGCATGCTGGTCGGCGGAGCGACGTTCGTCCTCGGCGTCGGAAGCTTGCTGATCGACCCGTTCACGCCGGCCACGGCGGCGCGGAAGCTGGGGCGCCTGCCTGAAGCAACCCCGCAGGAGCGTCTGGCCAAGCTCGGGCGCGCCGAGGAGCTGCTGCGGAAGTGCGCCGCGCGCGAGAAGCGAGGCCGGAGCTTGACCACGCAGCTCCTGAATGTGGGAGCCAACGCGGCGGCGGCCGTGGTCGTCAAAGCCGGCTACCATCAAAGCTGGGGCAGCGCCGCGGTCACGTTCGCGACCGGCGAAGCCGTCTCGCTGCTCAATATCTATACGCAGCCGATGAAGGCGGCCCGCGACCTGAAGACATACGAAGCGGGAGACTTCGCTGGCCCCTCGGCTCGCCCCGCCGCGCAGTGGAGCCTCGGCTTCGGCCCCGGCGGCCTCAGCTTCAGCTTGCGGTTCTAGCGGTCCGGGCGGCGAACCGATCCGCCCGCCTTGACTTGACGGGGACGGGACGATATCTTGCCGGTGTTCCATGCCTGATCTGAATACGCGGAGGGGATCATGACGACTTTGACGAAACGGCTGGCCTCGTTCGCCCTCGCGGGCGCGCTGGTGCTCGGGCTTGCGGCGGTCCTCGCCGCTCAAATCAGGCTGCCGGCGCTCATCGGCGACCATATGGTCATCCAGCAGGACAAGCCGGTCGCGATCTGGGGTTGGGCGGGCAAGAACGAACCGGTCACCGTCATCTTCAACGGCCAGGAGAAGAAGGCCGTCGCCGCGGCCCCTGACGGCCGGTGGCGGGTCGTCTTCGACGCGCTCAAGGCTTCGGACAAGCCGCTCGAGATGACGATCCGCGGCGCGAAGGGCCCGGCGAACGTCATCAAGGACATCCTCGTCGGCGAAGTCTGGGTCTGCTCGGGCCAGTCCAACATGGAATGGGCCATGTCGTGGCTGCCCGACCCGGCGCCGGACATCCTGCGGGCCGTGAACCCGAACATGCGCCTATTCCTCGTGCCCAAGCGCACGGCCGACCGGCCCCAGGACGACGTGGATGCCAAGTGGCAGCCGTGCTCTCCCGACGCGGTCCGGCCGTTCTCGGCCGTCGCGTATTATTTCGGGCTCGAGCTCCATAAGCGCCTCGGGGTGCCCGTCGGTATCATCGAGTCGGCCTGGGGCGGAACGATGATCGAGCCCTGGACGCCGCCGATCGGCTTCGCCGCCGTGCCCGAGCTGAAGCCCATCCTTGACGGCCAGGCGGTCAAGTATCAAACCTATCGAGACGAGCTGGGCAAGACCCTGCCGTCCTGGGAGACGTGGATCCGCGAGGCCCGCAAGGCCCTGGCGGCGAACGCGCCGCTGCCGCCCGAGCCGCCGCTCGGACCCGACAATCCTTTTAGCAGTCCCCAGGCGCCGACGGCCCTTTACAACGGGATGATCCATGCCCTGACGCCCTTTGCTATCCGCGGCGCGATCTGGTATCAGGGCGAAGCCAACCGGAACGACGGCCTCCTTTACGCGAAGAAGATGGAGGCGATGATCAAGGGCTGGCGCACGGCCTGGCAGCTCGGCGATTTCCCGTTCTATTATGTCCAGCTCGCGCCCTATGATTACGGCTACAACCGCGACACCCCGGTCGTCGACGTGCCCGACGACCTGCGGCTGCCCCTCATCTGGGAGGCCCAGACGAAGGCCATGGGCATCCCCAACACGGGCATGGCCGTCGTCACCGACATCGCCGATCTGCGGAACATCCACCCGACGAACAAGCGAGACGTCGGCTACCGCCTGTCGCTCTGGGCCCGGGCCGAGACCTACGGCGAGAAGACGCTCGTCCACTCCGGGCCGCTCTACAAATCGATGACCGTCGACGGGAACCTGATCCGCCTCGCGTTCGATCACGTCGGCGGCGGGCTCGTCGCCAACGACGGGCAGCCGCTCAAGTGGTTCGAGATCGCCGGCGACGATCACATCTTCTACAACGCCGAGGCCGATATCGCCGGCGACACGGTCGTCGTCTGGAGCCCGAAGGTCGCGGCGCCGAAAGCGGTCCGGTTCGGCTGGAGCCAGCTGGCCGTGCCCAACCTGGCGAACAAGGACGGCCTCCCGGCCTCCCCCTTCCGCACCGACAACTGGTGATTAATAGGGGGACATGATACCCGTTTCCCTATTCCGGAAAATAGGAAACGGGTATCACGCCACCATTTTTATCTCTTCTTCCAGACCGGGACGCCGCGGCCGGGCGTCCAGGGCGCGCCGGCGGCCTCGAGCTCCGACTGGAGCTTTTTGAGATCGACGTCGATCGCCTGCCGCATCTCCTCGAGCAGCTTCGCGAAGCCGTCGGCCGCGATCGCGTAGCCGCGCTTGGCCGTGGCCGTGATCGGGCCGGTCGCGTCGAGCTGGGCCGTGACCCGGTCCATGAGCGAGGGTTCGGCCGGTTCGGAGCGCATGCTCCGGGTCATGTCGCCGTAAAGGGCCACGACCTGCTTCTGGATCCGCTCTGAAAGGGCCTGGGCCGTCTCGGCCAGCTTGGGATCGGCCTTCGGGGTGTCGGCGAGGGCCTTCTTGATATACTTCAGGTTCTTGAGCGCGTCCTCGGCCGCCGCGCCGGCGCCCATCATGGCCCGCTGCAATTCCCCGGCCTTCTCCTGAAAAGCGAGGAGAGCCGCTTTGTCCTTTTCCGGCAGGCTGGCCAGGTTGAGCGATTCGACGACGAAGGGCTGCGGCCCGGCGAGCGTCGTCGTCACGCCGTCCACGATCTTGGCCAGCGTGACCGCGAACTTGCCCGGCACGACCATGGGTCCTGTGGGCAGCCGCCCCCAGTCGTCACGGCGCGTCGTCTCCAGCACGGTCGGGTCGACCGAGGGGTAGCGCAGGTCCCAAGCGGTGCGGTGCAGCCCTTTGCCCGCATCCGCCGGCACTCGCTTCACGACCTGGCCCGCCTCGTCCGTGACGATCAGGACGACGGCCGGCTTGTCCTCGCCCTCTTCTTTGCGCAGCTTGTCCCAGCCGGGGAACGGTACGGGCTTGCCGTCCTTGATGAGCTGGGCCTCGGCCTCGCGCCTCGTCTCGGCCGTCGATTTGACGCCGTCCTTCAAGTAATAGGTGAAGACCGCGCCGAAGGGCGGGTTGGGGGCGAGGAAGAACGTCTCGCCGAGATTGCCTTTGCCGTCCGAATCGATCGGCTTCAGCGGCATGTAGGCGAAGGCCTTCTTGACCGGGAAGAGCGCCGCTTCCTGGGCCAGCCCGGCCTCGGTCAGTTCGCGCAGCGGCGAGTAGTCGTCGAGGACGAAGAAGCTGCGCCCGAACGACGCGCCGACGAGGTCGCCCTCCCGTTCCTGGACCTCGATGTCCCGGAACGAGATGATCGGCACGCCGCCGCCGAGCTTCATCCAGATCTTGCCGCCGTCGAGGGTGGCGTAGATGCCGAACTCCGTCCCGGCGAAAAGGAGGTCCTTCTTGACCGCGTCCTGGGCCACCGACCAGACGATCGTCCGCTGCGGCATCCCGCCGGCGATGTTGGCCCAGGTCTTGCCGCGGTCCGTGCTCATCAAGAGATAGGGCTTGTAGTCGCCGGTCTTGTGGCTGTCGACGGCCGCGTAGACCGTGTCCTTGTCGTGCTTGGAGGCCATGATCTTGTTGACGAAGAAATAATCGGGGACGCCGGCGATCTTATCGACCTTGCGCCAGGCCTTGCCGCCGTCCTCGGTCACCTGGATGAGGCCGTCATCGGTCCCGACGTAGATCAGCCCCTCCTGGAGCGGCGATTCGCTGATCGCCGTGATCGTCCCGTACTGCGACATGGCGCCGTGGTCCCAGAGCGCGTCGACGCTCCACTGCCGCCCCATGATCTTCTGCTCGAGGCGGAAGATGCCGCGCGTCAGGTCCGGTGACTGATCCGCGTCCACGAGTCGCCGCGGTCGTCGCTCCGCCAGACGAACTGGCCGGCGTAATAAAGCCGCGCGTGCGAGTACGGGCTGATGAGGATCGGCGAGTCCCAGTTGAACCGCAGCGGCGGATCCCCGGGCTCTGGCTTCGGGCTGATGTAGACCGTCTCGTGGCTCTTGCGGTCGTAGCGCAGCAGGTTCCCCATCTGCCACTCGAGATAGACCGTGTTCGGGTCGGCCGGGTCGATGGCGCAGGCGTAGCCGTCGGCGCCGTAGGTGATGGTCCAGTCGAAATTGGAGATGCCGTTGGCGTTGAGCGTCCGCGACGGCCCCATCTGGCTGCCGTTGTCCTGGGCCCCGCCGTGGACGTTGTAGAACGGCAGGGCGTTGTCGAGGGCCAGCTTGTAGAACTGGGTCACCGGCAGGTTCTCGAAGAAGCGCCAGGTCTTGCCGCCGTCGAAGGTCTCGTAGAGCCCGCCGTCGTTGCCGTCGAGGAGGTGGTCCGGGTCGCCCTTGAAGAAAGCCAGGGCGTGATTGTCGGCGTGCTTGTTGCGCTCGCCGACCGGCCGGAAGGTCCGGCCGCCGTCCTCCGTGACCATCATCTCCGGGTCCGTCTGGTAGACGCGGTCGAAGACGGTCGGATCGGCGTAGAGCTCCTGGTAATAATGCGGCCCCGTGCCGCCGCTGATATAGGAGTTGCGCTTCTCGAAGCTCTCGCCGCGGTCGGTCGAGCGGTAGAAGCCGCGCTCCTCGGGCTTGGCCTCGACCGTGGCGTAGACGACGCGCGGGTCCAATGGGCGAAACGGCCAGGCCGATCTTGCCCTTGTCGCCGGCCGGCAGCCCGACCGTGAGCTTGCGCCAGGTCTTGCCGGCGTCGACGCTCTTGTGGATGCCCGACTCGGGCCCGCCGCCCATGAAGGCGGCGACGCTGCGGCGCCGCTGGTAGGCTGCGGCGTAGAGGATGTCGGGGTTGGCGCGGTCGAACTCGGCCGACGTGACGCCGGTATCCTCCGAGATCTTGAGGGCGAGCGTCCAGGTCTTGCCGCCGTCGGTCGTCTTGTAGAGGCCGCGCTCGCCGCCCGCGGCCCAAAGCGGGCCTTCCGCCGCGACATAGACGACGTCGGAGTTGCGCGGGTCGACCAGGATCCGGCCGATGTGCTCGGACTTGGCAAGACCCATGTTCGTCCAGGTCTTGCCGCCGTTCAGGCTCTTGTAGACGCCGTCGCCGAAGCCGACGTGGCGGCCGCTGACGTTCTCGCCCGTGCCGACCCAGACGGTCTCGGGGTTGGAGGGGTCGAGGGTGACGCAGCCGATCGAGTAGGAGCCCTGGGCGTCGAAGATCGGCGTCCAGGTCGTGCCGCGCGTTCTCCGTCTTCCAGACGCCGCCCGAGCCGACGGCGACATACCAGGTGTGGGGCTTGAGCGGGTGGACGGCGATGTCGCTGATGCGGCCGGACATGATGGCCGGGCCGATGTTGCGGAAGGCCAGGCCGGCCAGCAACCCCTCGTTGAGGAGCGGGGTCTTGGCCGCCGCCGGCGCCGGTTTGGCGTTCGGCTTCGGGGCGGGCGTCTGGCCGGCGGCCAGTCCCGCGATCGAACCTGACATGATAAGGATCATGGCGATCGATGCCCACATCTTCTTCATGGGAACCTCCTGAGGGACGCTGACCGGGATTATAAGGCAGAAAATGGGGGACATGATACTCTTTTCCTATCTTTTCAAGAAGGTACCGGGTACTACGCATTACGCGTCTAAGGAGGAACTGCGTAATGCGTAGACCCGGTACCTTCTCTGAACTAAAGCCGTCGCGGTGCGTATTTCCTCCCAGGGATATGCACGTCCGGTCGCGCCGGGCGCTAGCGGCGCCTTGATTTTTCGCCCCCGCGCCCGTATTGTTAGGACTCGGACGTTTCGGCCCAAAGGAGGCTCAAATGGTTGCTCTGGTCTTTTTATTGGTCATTATCGTGGCCGTGGCACTGATCGCCATCGGCATGTACAACAGCTTGATCACGCTGCGCAACCGCTGCGACAACGGCTGGTCCCAGATCGACGTCCAGCTCCGTCGCCGCTACGACCTTATCCCCAACCTGGTGGAAACGGTCAAGGGTTACGCCAAGCATGAAAGCACGGTCTTCCAGAACGTGACCGAGGCTCGCGCCGCGGCCGTCAACGCCCAGACCGTCAAGGAGCAGGGCCAGGCCGAGAACGTGCTCTCCGGCGCCCTGAAGTCCCTCTTCGCCGTGGCCGAGAACTACCCCGAGCTCAAGGCCAACCAGAACTTCCTCATGCTGCAGGAAGAGCTGGCCGGCACCGAGAGCAAGGTCGCCTACGCCCGCCAGTTCTACAACGACACGGTCATGAAGTACAACATGCGCACGCAGGTCTTCCCCTCGTCGATCATCGCCAACATGTTCGGCTTCAAGGCGCGGGAATACTTCCAGATCGAGGAAGACGTCGCCCGAGGGCCCGGTCAAGGTCCAGTTCTAGATCGGGGACACGATACTATTTTCCGAATTTCCCGGCCTTTCGTCCCCGGGCGTCCGGCGGGGCCGTGATCGCGGTCAGAAGATGTACGAACAGATCTCCCGCAACAAGTGGAAATCCGTCGCCCTCATCGTCTTCTTCATGGGCTTCATCTTCCTCCTGACCTGGTTCTTCGAGTACGTGACCGGCTGGGGCAAGGGCGGCCTCGTCCTGGCCGTCATCGTGGCCATGGGCATGGCCGCGGTCGGCTACTATCAGAGCGACAAGATCGTCCTCGGCCATCAGCCGGGCCCGGCCGGCAACCAAAGAGGAGTATCCCTTACCTCTATAACGTCGTCGAGGGCCTGGCCATCGCCGCCGGCGTCCCGACGCCCAGGTGCTACGTCATCGACGACACGGCCCCCAACGCCTTCGCCACCGGCCGCAAGCCCGAGACGGCCGTGATCTGCGTCACGACCGGCATCCTCCAGAAGCTCAACCGGGTCGAGCTCGAGGGCGTCATCGCCCACGAGATGTCCCACATCAAGAACTATGACATCCGGCTCCAGACCTCGTCGTGGTCATGGCCGGGGTCGTGGCCCTGCTCAGCGACTGGATGCTGCGGTCCTTCTGGTGGGGCGGCCGCCGCCGGGTCCGCGGCCGGAGCTCGAGCGGCGCCGCCGGCGGCATCCTTGTCCTCGTCGGCCTGGCCCTGGCCCTCCTCTCGCCGCTCGTGGCCACGATCATCCAGCTCGCCGTTTCCCGCAAGCGCGAGTTCCTGGCCGACGCGAGCGGGGCCATGCTGACCCGCTACCCGGCCGGCCTGGCCTCGGCCCTGCGCAAGATCTCGGCCGACACCGAGCCCCTCGAGGCGGCCAACAAGGCCACGGCCCACCTTTACATCGTCAACCCGCTCAAGGACCTCAAGAGCGGGATCAACCGGCTCTTCAGCACCCACCCGCCCATCGAGGAGCGCATCGCCGCCCTCGAGAAGATGTAACGGAGGTTCGCCGCTTGGCCCACGATCACGACCATTCGGAGCCTCAGCGCCCCCTGGCCATCGCCCTCGTCGTCACGGCGGCCGTGCTCGTCGTCGAGACGGCCGGCGGTTTCCTGAGCCACAGCCTGGCTCTCCTCGCCGACGCCGGGCACATGCTGACCGACGTCGCGGCGCCCTGGCCTCGGCCTCTTCGCCTTCTGGCTCTCCGGCCGCCCGGCCTCGGCCCAGCGGACCTTCGGCTGGCGCCGCTTCGAGATCTTCGCCGCTTTCGTCAACGGCGTCGCCCTCTGGCTCATCGCCGCCGTCATCGGCTACGAGGCTTTCCTGCGGATCCAGTCGCCGCGACCGGTCAAGGGCGCGCTCATGCTGGCCATCGCCGTCTTCGGCCTCCTCGCCAACATCGCCGTCGGGGCCATCCTCTATCGCAGCCGCGAGCGCAACCTCAATATCCGCGGCGCCTTCCTCCACGTCGTGGCCGACGCCGTCGGCAGCGTCGGCGTCCTCGTCGCCGCCCTGCTCATCGCCGTGACCGGCTCGTTCATTTGGGACCCGATCGTCAGCGCCGCGGTCTGCCTCCTCATCCTCTGGAGCTCGGCCCGCCTGATCCGCGATTCTTTCCGCATCTTCATGGAGGGCGTGCCGGCCCACCTCGATGTCGGAGCCATCCGGGCGACCCTGGCCGCCCTCGACGGCGTCACCGACGTCCACGACCTCCACATCTGGACGATCACCTCGGAGTTCGTCTCTCTGAGCGCCCACCTCAGAGTTCGGACCGGCGTGGACCCGGCCGACGTGCTGCGCCGGGCCCACGACGCCATCTCGTCACTCTACAAGGTCGCCCACTCGACGTTCCAGGTCGAGGCCGAGGAGGGGGGCGTGGCCTGCGCCACCGCCTCGTGCGACGCTTGTCCGCCCGCTTCGCCGGGCCCGCCGGCCTCGCCTAAGTCCTCTTGAGCAGCTTGCGGAGCTCGGGGAGGCTCCGCGTGTTGACCACGTCGGCCGCTTCGAGCCAGCCCCGCCGTGCCTGACCGATCCCGAACCGCATCAGCTTCAGGTCGTCCAGGCTGTGGGCGTCGGTCGAGACGGCGATCTTGAGCCCCATCTTCTTGGCCATCAGGCAATGGACGTCGTCGAGATCGAGGCGATCGGGATGCGCATTGAGCTCGAGAAAGCAACCCCGCTCGACCGCCACTCTCATGACCTTTTCGAGGTCGATCTCGTAAGCCGGCCGCTCGTTGATGAGCCGTCCCGAAGGATGGCCGAAGATATTGACGTGCTTGTTGTCCAGGGCCCGGATGACCCTCTCGGTCTGCTTCTCCTTCGGCAGCTTGCCGTAATAGTGGACCGAGGCGACGACCAGGTCGCACCCGGCCAGCGCCGCATCCGGCAAGTCGAGCGACCCGTCGGCCAGGATGTCACACTCGATCGACTTCAGCAGCGTGATGCCCTTGATCTTGGCGTTGAGCTTGTCGATCTCCTTGTTGGACTTGGCCAGCCCCTTGGCATCGAGACCGTGGGCCATGGTCACGCGCTTGGAGTGATCCGTGATGGCCAGGTACTCGTAACCGAGCGCCTTCGCCGCCTCGGCCATCTCCTCAACCGTGTAGCGCCCGTCGGTCGTCTTGGTGTGGGAGTGGAGGTCGCCTCGGAGGTCCCCGATCGTGACGAGGCGCGGCAGCCGGCCCTTGAGCGCCGCCTGGAGCTCGCCGCGGTCCTCCCGCAGCTCAGGCTCGATATAGGGCATGCCGAAGAGCTTGTAGATCTCCTCCTCGGTCCGCCCCGCGATCATCCTCTTGCCGCGGAAGACGCCGTATTCGTTGACCTTGAGGCCGCGCTTGACGCCCATCAGCCGGACGGCGATGTTGTGGGCCTTGGACCCGGTGAAATAATGGAGGGCCGCCCCGAACGACTTGGGCTCGACGACGCGGAGGTCGACCTGGAGACCGCCGCGGAGCAGGACCGACGACTTGGTCTCGCCTTCGGCCAGGACCTTGGAGACGTCGTCGTAATGGACGAAGCGGCGCATGACGCCGGCGCTGTCCTTGGCGGCGGCCAGGATGTCGACATCGCCCACGGTCTCGGCCCAGCGGCGGTAGCTGCCGGCGATCTCGATCCGGTCAAGGCCCTTGGCCTTCTTCAGCTCCTCGAAAAGAGGCGTCACGATCTGCTCGGCCACGGCCCGCTTGAACCGGTCGGGACCGCGCTCGGTGATCTTGGTCTGGCCGAGACCCTCGAGGATGGCCTGCTCCGTCTTTTCGGTGAAGCCGGCGAGCTCGCGGATCTTGCCCTCGGTCGCGACTTTCTTGAGGTCCTCGAGGGAGGCGACCTTGAGCTCCTTGAAGAGCGTGGCGATCTTCTTCGGCCCGAGCCCGCGGACCTTCATCAGCGTGCTCAGGCTGGCCGGCATCTCCCTTTTCAGGTCCTCGAGGACCGGCAGCTTCTTCGTGGCCACGATCGTGCGGATCTTCTCGGCCAGGTCCTTGCCTATCCCGGGGATGCCGTCGAGGCCCTTCTCTTCCGCGGCCAGGTCGGCGACGCTCCGGGACAGCCCGGCGACGGTGCGCGCGGCGTTCCGGTAGGCCCGGACGCGGAACTGGTTCTCGCCCTTGATCTCGAGCAGGTCGGCCAGCTCGTCGAAGATCTCGGCGACGTCGTTATTGTGGATGGGCATGGGACGGACCGCCCCCGGGCAGGGCTATTTCAGGCGCGACTTGGCTTCGCCGATCGCCTTCTTGAGGTCCTTGGCCGCCTGCTCGAGCCCCTTCTTGACCTCCGCCCCAGCCTTCCCGCCGGCCTTGGACCATTCCCCGATCCGGACCTTGAGGTCCTTCTGGGCCGTCTCGAAGGATTTGACGCCTTTGTCGAGGTCGAGCCGGGCCTCGAGCTGGAGCTTCCGGCCCTTGACCTTGAGCTCGGCCAGTCCCGCCTTGATGTGGTCCATCTCGATCCCGAGCCGTTCCATGAGTTCGTCTTTCTTGGTCATTTTCGCCATGCTTTCCCTCCCCGGCTCTAATCTACCAAAAAAACCGAGCCCGGGCGAATGCCGGGACTGTCCCCGCAAGGGGACTGTCCCTCTTGAAGGGGCTGTCCACGGAGGGGACTGCCCCTCTTCTCCTGGACGGGACTGTCCCTCCGATCCGGAGCGATGTCTTGCAACTCCCGGGGCCTTTCTCTATAATAGGCGGGCCCTCGCGGGGTCGTAGTTCAGTTGGTTAGAACGCCGGCCTGTCACGCCGGAGGTCGCGAGTTCGAGTCTCGTCGGCCCCGCCATTCCACTTCAAAAGCGCCGTCCGCCGGTTTTCCGCCGACCCTCACTTCTCCTTCGCGGGGGAGGGAGGCACGACCGGCACATGCCTCGGGATGACGACCTGACCGCCCTTGACGACGAGATAGCCGTCGCGGATGACGAGATCGACCCTGGCCAGATCGTCGAGATTCTGGTCGGGCCTGCCGTCGATGACGATCACGTCGGCCAGCTTCCCGGGCTCGAGCGTCCCCAGCTTGTCGGCCATGTCGAGGATTTCGGCGTTGGTCTTGGTCGCCGCGACCAGGGCCTCGGGGACCGTGTATCCGGCCTCGACGAACGTCTTGAGCTCCGTGATGTAGGGGAGCGGCAGATAGCGGTACCAGTCCGTAACCAGGTCGGTGCCAACGCCCATCTTGATCCCGGCCCGCTTCATGCGGCGCAGGACGTCGAGGTTGGCCTCCTTGGAGAATGTGAACCGCCGCGAGGTCGAGCCGAAATAGCCGCCCAGCTGGTCGAAGATATAGATATAAGGCACGAGAGTCGGCATGGACGCGGTCCCCTTCTCGGCCATGAGCCGGATCGTCTCGTCGGTCCGCGGCAGCGGATGCTCGATGGTGTCCACCCCGGCCTCGACGGCCCATTGGATATAGGTCGTCTCGGCGTCGCAGGCGACCTTGAGGCCCAGCGAATGGGCTTCCTCGACGGCCGCCCGGACCTCCTCGCGGCTGAAATGGCTCCCGATCTTGATGAGGTCCGCGCCCCGCGTGAACTGTTCCCGGACGGCCCGCCGCCAATCGTCGGGGCCCTCGGCGACCCGGAAGGACGTGGCCAGCCGGCTGTCGGGGTCCGTCCCCTCCATGCCGTGGCCCGCCGGTCGAGGTGATGAAGGCGCCGGCGGCGAAGATGCGCGGCGCGGGCACGCGGTTCTGCGCGACCCAGTCCTTGAGGCGGAAGGGCACGTTGCGAAGCGAACCGACGTCGCGCATGCTCGTGATGCCGCACTCGAGGAAGAACCGGGTCTTCTCGACCGCCCGGAGCATGGCGTCGGCCTCGCTCGTCTCCATCCCCGGCGGTGTTTCGGGCATGGCGTAGTCCAGGTGGGTGTGACCGTCGATGAGCCCGGGCAGGACGGTCTTCCCCGCGACGTCGATGACGCGGGCGTCCTTCGGCCAATCGGCGGCGCCGGAGGCGAGGATCCGTTCGATCCTATTCCGGCGGATAACGACCGTCCCCTCGCGAACCGGAGCTCCGGTGCCGTCGAAGATCCTCCCGCCGCGCAGAACAAGGACGCCCTCCGGCCCCCGCGGCCCGGGAGGCACGGGGATGCGGCGCGGATCGTCCGTGGTCGCGGTCTTGGGGTCGATCCAGGCGCGCCGGTCGTGGATCTTCTCCTGCGCGACCACGAGTCCCCCGAATAGGCCGGCTGTCAAGAGCCCGGCCACGGCGAGCCTGAGCGAGATCTTGGGCATGCGCGTCTCCTTCTTCGTTTTTATGATCCCGGCTCCCCGGCCTCGCTCTCGGTGCCCGCGTAAGGCTCGGCTTCGAGCAGTTGGATCGTGTTTCCGAGATGCTAGTACGAACATGGGCCGGAGTCAACGCATTCTGACCTCGTCCGGATCTCGAATTGACTTGCCCGCCCGGCCTTTGCTAACGTGTTCCTAAAGGTCGGGATAAAGGAGAACCCCATGGCAACGAACCCTCGTCGTGAATTCCTGAAGAAGGGACTGGCCGGGATCTGCGGCGCCGCCGCCATCCCGGGCATCCTGAGCCCGCGTTCGGCCCAGGCCGCATCCACCGCGCCGTCCGCCGCGAAAGGCGCCGTCCCGTCGCTCCCCAGCCGCCCGCTCGGCAAGACCGGCCTCACGACACCGCTCATCAGCATGGGCACGGCCGAGGCCCCGACCGTCGAATTCATCCGCCAGGGCTATGACGCCGGCATCAAGTTCTTTTTCTCGGCGACCTATTACGGCCACGGGAACAACGAGCGGCTGGTGGGCCAGGCGCTCAAGGGCCTGCCGCGCGACTCGTTCGTCGTCGGCACGGCCGCGACCGCCGAAGGCACGAACACCCGGGGCGGAACGCTGCCCAAGGACATGAAGGCCGCGGCCTACATCAAGACGGCCGAGGACAGCCTGGCGCGCTTCGGCCTCGACCACATCGACATGCTCTTCCTGCCCTTCGCGGAGAAGCGGGAGTTCATCATCTTCGACCCGGTCCTCGAGGCCATGACCACGCTCAAGAAGCAGGGCAAGATCCGTTTTGCCGGGATCGCCACGCACGGCGGCTGCGACGTCGCGCTAAAAGCGGCCGCCGACGCCAAGGCCTACGACGTCGTGATGACCGCCTACAACTTCCAGATCCAGAACAAGGCGGCGATGGCCGAGGCCCTGGCCTATGCGGCCCAGGCGGGGGTGGGCGTATTCGCGTTCAAGACGACGGCCGGCGGCGCCTCCGACAAGAACCGGACCCAGCCCTTCAACAGCAGCGCCGCCCTGAAATGGGTCCTTCAGGACCCGCACATCTCGAGCATCATCTCCGGGATGTCCTCGCTCGAAGAGATGCGGAAGAACCTCGAGATGCTCAAGGACATCAAGATGTCCGAGCAGGAGCTCAAGGACCTGAAGCTCGCGGCGAAGCGGCCGGATCTGGGCCTCTACTGCCAGCAGTGCCGGCAATGCGACGGCCAGTGCCCGTCCAACCTCGACATCCCGACCCTGATGCGCAGCTACATGTACGCTTACGGCTATCGGAACGCCGCGCAGGCCCGGCACACGCTCGACAGCGTCGAGGTGAGCGGTGACCCGTGCGGCTCTTGTGGATCCTGCTCCGTGACTTGCGCCTCGGGCTTCGACGTCCGAGAGAGGATCCAGGACATCGCCCGGCTCAAGGCCGTGCCGATGGAGTTCCTGAGGGGCTAGGGGGCCGTCCGGTCCCACTCAGGCGGCGTCCGTCTCTTGGCCTTCCTCCGCCATCCGTTCGCGGACCCTGGCCCTCATCCGGCGCGATCGGCCCGCCCTCCCGATGCACCCTCCCTTGAAAAGGATGTGCGAGAGGATCAGGATGCCGGCGGCCTTCCAGAACCCGATCGTCGGCAGCCTGAAGAGCGCGGGCATGAGCCAGTTCCAGAGCCACATCGTGACCGCGGTGAAGAGGGCCAGGAGCCCGGGTGTGAGAACGATGCGCCGCGGCGATCACCGCGACCTTGGTGCCGAGCGGCCGCTCGGACCATCTCTTATGACGGAGATCGTTGCCTTCGTGATGCCACATATCAAGCCTCCTCTTTCGATGTCAATTGTCCAGCCAATATTCGAGCGCGGCCGCCAGCTTGCGGACCGCGTATCGCTTCCGGGCCATGAGGGTATCGATCGGGACGCCCGTCGCCTCGGCGAGTTCCTTGAAGCCCACCCCGCCCAGGGCCTGGGCCCGGATGACGTCCCGCTGCGTCGCAGGCAAAGCCTCGATCGCCACATCGAGGGCCGCGAGCATCTCATCCCGCTGGAGCCGGTCCTGGGGGTCGAGCCCTGCCTCTTCGGCGACCTCCTCGAGGACCGCCTCGGGGAGATCGACCCCTCCCGCCCGGCGCCTCGCCCCCTCGCCTCTCCACAGGTCCGCGAGGCGGTTCCGCATCGCCGAGAAGATCCAGGCGGCGAGATCCCTGACAGGGGAGAGCGCATCGGCGTTCGCGAGGGCGCGGATGAAGGCGTCCTGGAGGATGTCCTCGGCGGTTTCCATATCGGGCGCGTGGCGCCTGGCCCAAGCGAGGAAGGGCCGCCCGCGCTCGCGGTACGTCTGCTCGACGGCCTTCCTCTTGGCCGAGGCCGCTCCGCCTTCGTTTTCACGCATGGTCTTCACTCATATCGACGATCGAAGGGATGATATCGTATACCTGGATAATAAACGCGTGTCCGACGGATTTCCGCCCAGCCCTGCCCCGGGGCAGGCTTCTCAGTCCCCTGCGGATAAAGTCATTTCGCTGGCCACGAGGTCCGAGCCCCGTTTTTTGCGCGTGACCGGCTTGGGTTCGCCCGCCTTGACCCGTGAGGGGTCGAGCCCTCCCGGCGCGGTGAGCGCGGCGACAATGGCCGCGGCCCGGGTTCCGGCCAAGGCCATGAGATCGTCCGTGCCGACGGCCTCGGCGTCCAGGAGCTGGGCCCGCAGGGAATCGTAAAAGCCCCCGGCGTTGAAGGAGGTCGAAGGCGCCGCCGGCGGCGGCATGGGCGTCTTCTTCTTCACCTTCTTCTTTCCCGTTTCGGACGGCGCCGCCTGCGGCTCGAACCTGGCCCGCTCGGCCTCCAGCCGTCCCGGCGAGTAGGCCTCCGCATATAACGCCTCGAGGATGCTTTCGAGAGTGGCCGTGCCGGTCCTCTTGGCGTCGATCCGGGCCTCGAGGCGGCTGCGGCGCAGGGCCTCGGCGTCCGTCTGTGGGTCGTAGCGGCCCCCGACCTCGACCGTGAGCTCGGGACGTTTGGCCAGCTCGGCCGCGATCTTGGTCAAGGTTTCCTGCTCCGCCGGGAGGATCTCGCTGCTGCCGGACGAGAACCCGACCAGGTCGAGGTCTTCGTCCTTGCTGCCGAACAGCCGGCCGATGGCCCGGAACGGAGCCGTCACCAGGTTCAACAGGATCTTCTTGAGGGCCGTCCAGAAGAGCTTGCCATAGTTGAACTCGGGCGAGTCGACGGTCCCCTCCACAGGGACGTTGAGGTCGATGCGCCCCTCCTTGTCTTTGAGGAGCGCGATGGCCAGCCGCACGGGCAGACCCGGTCCCTTGGCGCCCGGGACCTTGGGGCCGAGCGTGAGGTCCGTCATGACGGCCCTGTTCTCGCCCATGAGATGGCGGTCCTGGATGTGGTAGCGGACGTCTACGTCGAGGTCTCCCTTCTTGACCGAGTATCCGGCGAACTGCGCGACGTAGGGCGTCAGGTCGGTCATCGGCACGCCCCGGAAAGTCACGGCGATGTCGGTCGAGGCGAAGGGGTCGGAGATCCGGAGCGTCCCGGCGGCCTTGAAAAAACCGGCCTGGGCGACCCGCCCCTCGAGATCGAGGCGGGCGGCCGCGGCCGAGGTCGTCGAGAGATCGCGCAGGGTCCCGTTCGTGGAGTAGATCTTTGTGTCGAACGGCAGGATCAAGCTCTCGTCGGTGTAGTCGAGGGTTGCGCTGTTGAAGGCGATGGCGGCGATGTCGACAGGCATGGCCGGGGCCGGCGAAGGGGCCGGCGTCGCGGCCGGGCCGGCCGTCCCCGCCGGCGCGGTGAGCTTCGACAAGTTGAGTGTCCCGTCCTTGCTGATATGGATCTTGAAGAACGGCTGGGTGAATTCGATCCGGGCCGCCCGTACCCGGTCGGGTTGCTGCGTGACCACGAGCCCTGTGACCTTGGCCAGATCCCAAGCGAGCAGCTGCCCGGTCCCCGCCTCTTCCAGGTCGAACTTGGCCAGCGCCGCCTCGCCTTCGAATCGCAAGGACGGCTGGCCCTGGGCCAGGCGGACCTTCCCTTTGAGATCGGCCCGACCGGACCGAAATTCGGTCCCGGGGAACAGATCCAAGTAGGAACGGAAAGGGACGAGGTCGAGCCCCAGGACAGCGACCTCTAGGTCCGCCCCCATCGGCTCGGGCGTGACAGTGCCTTCGGCGCTCACATCGCCGGCCTCGTCGACCCGCGCCGAAGCCCGCACGGCGATCGGCGCCTTGAGATCGCTCGACAGGTTCTCGATCTGGACCCCTATTCGTGACAGGGCGACGGACACCGGGGGGGCCGCGGCGCGGTCGTCGAACCGCCCGGCGCCGTTCTCTATCTCGACCGATCCGATCTTGACCGTCCAGGGTTTCGCGGTCGGCGGCGGAGAGGCGGCCGGGGCCGTCGCCGTCTGTCCGGCTGTCCCGCTCGCTCCGGGGGCGCCGGCCGGGCCGGCCATGGCCGCCTGCCAGTTCGTCATCCCGTTCGCTTCGAGAGCGGCCGTGATCCGAGGCCCCGTGATCTTGATATCTCCGATGTCCACCGTCTGCGCCGGCCAGGCGGCTTGGATGCCCGGACCTCGGCGAGAGGCACGGCGAGCCAGTCTTCGCCTCCCGCCGAGGGTCGCAGGGCGACGTCCCGTGCGGCCAGGGCCGCGTCGGAGATCGAGAGGCTGAGCCCGTCGGCATTCTCGCGCACCTCGTACGACCAGGAGATATCGGCCCGGCCGTCACGGAGCTCGAGCCCCGGGGCCAGGGCGGCGTACCGCCACAGGAGCGGCAGAGAAAGCCCCGTCACTTCGCATCGGCCCTCGAGATGCAGGGGCTCGATCATCTGGCGCCCCGTCCATCGGATCCGGGTGTCCGGGCCGATGCCGAAGGTCAGGCCGTGGTCGCCGGTCACATCCGGGATGGTGCTGAACTCGCGGACGTCCAGGTTGATGGGATCGAGGGTCTCGACGAACCGTGGCGTGCGCGACTCATCGACGTAGTCCACGCGGCCGGCGTCCATCTTGAACTGGCCGACGACGATCCGCGGCGTCCGGGCAGGGCTTGAGGACGGCGGAGAGGTCGCGGCCGCGAACAGGTCGGCCACGCTCAGCTGGCCGTTGGCGGCGATGCGGACGACCACCTGCGGCCGCTCGATCCTGATGATGCGGAACTTCCAGGCCCGCCGGAAAAGGCCCGAAAGCTGAAGATCGACGGTCAACCGGTCGAATTTGAGGAGATCGCCTCCGTCCCGATCCCTCAGGTCGAACCCGCCCACCACCATGGTAAAAGTGAAAGGGTTGAAGCGGACCCGGTCGACGGTCGCCTGTCTGTGGAACTGTCTCGCCGCGAGCTTCACGATCTGCGATTTTGCGATCGGCGGGACAATAAGGAAACCGATGACGGCGTAAGCGACGAGCAACGCGGCCACGACGGCCGCCAGCTTGCGCCACGTCTTCGGAAAACGCCGTCCGGAGCGCCGGCGACGGCGAGGCGCGGCTGTCCCGGACGTATTAACGGCAACCCCCTTCACGCATGAATGTTACGCCCCACGACGAATTCTGTCAAAAGCGCTCAGAACACTCGCCATACTCGGGAGGACGTCCGGAACGGCTTTCAGGGAATTCCGTTTAATTCATGTGGCACGATATTTCCATCCAGCTCGGGATGAACGCCACGTTAGGTTGTCGGTGTTGAAAGGAGTCCGCCCATGAGACCGATCCGTTCTGCCGCCGCTGGCCCTCGGCGCCCGGCCGTCCTGGCCGCGGCCTTGGCCCTTTTGCTCTCTCTGGCCCTGCCCCCGGCAGGCGCTCAGCAATCAGGGGCGCCGGAAAAAGTCTCCCGTTTCGGCGAATACCGTGGCTACTCCGCGCCGGTCTACGATTCCTGGGTCCGCACTTCGCGCTACCTCACGATGAGGGACGGCGTTCGTCTCGCGGCCGACATCATCCGGCCGGCCAAGGCCGGCAAGGCCGAGGAGAAACCGCTCCCGGCGATCTTCACTCACACGCGATACCATCGGGCCAACGTCGGTAAAGACGGCAAGATCGTCAGCGAGGCCGATTCCCCGCTGAGCCAAGTTTTCCTCAAGTACGGCTACGTCATCGTCGTGGTCGACGTGCGGGGCTCGGGGGCGTCGTTCGGCACATGGACGGGTCTGTTCAATCCCGAAGAAACGCAGGATGCCCATGAGATCATCGAATGGCTGGCGGCGCAGCCCTGGTGCGATGGGAACGTCGGCATGGTCGGAGGCTCCTATCTCGGCGCGACCCAGCTCATGGCGGCTTCGACCCGGCCGCCTCACCTCAAGGCCATCTTCCCGATCGTGCCGCCGTTCGACCTTTTCGATATCGGCTATCACAACGGCGTCTACTTCAGGGATTTCCTCAAGACCTGGAACGACCTGACGATCATGCTGGACACCAAGATCCCGGCGGCGCCCGTCGACGAGGACCGCGACGGCGCCATGCTCAAGGCCGCGCTCGCGGAACACGCGAAGAACCGGCCGACGCTCGACCTGTTCCCGCCTGGGCTCTATCGCGACGCCCGCGATCAGGTGACCGGCGCTTACGTGCTGAGGGACTGGCAGCCGGCCGGCCACGTCGCGGATATCACGGCCGCGAAGGTCCCGATGTACCTGTGGAGCGGCTGGTACGACGCTTTCACCCGCGACGCCTTCCTCATGAACAAGAATTATGGCGTGCCCCGCAAGTTCGTGATCGGCGGCTGGTCGCATTCGCCGAAAGACCCCGCGATCGGCAACGAGGAGATGCGCTTGGCCCTCAACGAGGCGCTGCGATGGTTCGACCACTGGCTCAAAGGCATCGAGAACGGCGTCATGGCGGAGCCTCCGGTCCGCTACCAGGTCATGCGCTCGCCCAAGGCCGGGGAGTGGCGGACGGCACCGTCCTGGCCGGTGCCCGGGGCGCGGGCGACGGACTTTTACTTTGCCGCCGGACCCTCCGGGAGCGTGCGGTCCACGAATGACGGCCTGCTCCTCGCCAAGGTCGGGCCGAGGCAACGCGAGGGGCGGGACGGCTATGCGCCTGATCCTTCGACGACGATGGGAACGGCAACCCGCTGGGACAACGCTGTGGGCGGCGGCTTCCAGTATCCCGACCTGGCGGCCAACGACGCCAAAGGCCTGACCTACACGACGGCGCCGCTCGCGGCGGACGTCGAGGTCACCGGGCATCCGGTCGTCCGCCTGTGGCTGAGTTCGACGGCCGCGGACGGGGATTTCTTCGCCTATCTCGAGGAAGTCGACGAAAAGGGTTTCTCCGAATACGTGACGGAGGGCGCGATCAAGGCGTCCTTCCGCGTCCTGGGGCAGGCTCCCTATGATGTTCTGGGTTTGCCCTATCACCGCGGTTTCGGGAAGGATGCCAGATCCCTGACGCCGGGTGAGCCGGTGGAACTCGTCTTCGACATGCCGCCGATCTCGAATATCTTCGATGCGGGACACCGCATCCGGGTGACGATCACTTGCGCCGACGCCGACAACGCGGAAACGACGGCGGTCGATCCGGCCCCGCAGATCACGGTTTACAGAGAATCCGGACGAGGGTCGCGGATCGTCCTGCCCGTCGTCGGCAAATAGCGGGCTCAGTCCCCGGCCATGACGGCCACGCGCGCGATGCGGCGTGGAGGTCCGGGCTCGAGCGTGAGTCAACGGAGCTCTCGACACGAGGCCGGCGATAGGATGCCTGAAACCATTCCGCCGCCGTGTGGCTTATTGACTTGGACGCATGGCCGGCGATAGCATCGTTTCATAAGGGCAGGATCGGTTCCCCGTCACCGGCCCCGGCAGGAGCTCAGAATGAAGGCCGTATCAAGGTTCTTGCTTCTCAGCGTGCTGATCGCGCTCCCGTTCGACGGGCCGGCCCGCCCGCCGGCCTCCCCGTTTCCTCAGGAGCAAGCCCTGTTGACCGGCCGCTTCGATCTCTCCGATCCCGCGGCCCCCGTCTTCAGTCACGTCAGCACGTCCATCAAGGCCAATTTTCACGGCACCGGGATCTCGGCGGTCTTCTCATCGGCCGGCGGAACGAGTTATTTGTATATCATTGTCGATGGCAAAGCCGACCCCGCGGTCCGGCGATTGATCAAGATCGACCGGCGGCGTCCGAGATCTTTCGTCCTGGCCCAAGGCCTGCCTGCCGGCGATCACAAGGTCGAGGTCGTCAAAGAAAACCAATATGATACCAAGGTCGCGTTTCACGGCTTCAAAGTGACGGGGGGCGTCCTGCTGCCCAAGCCGGTTCGGCCTGCCCTGTCTCTCGAGTTTTATGGAGATTCGAATCCGGCCGGGCATTCGGCCTACGATATCTTCGACAGGGGCGCCGTCGTCGACAACGGGGGGTATTTCACCTACCCCGGCATCGCCGCCCGTCTGCTGAACGCCGAGTATCACAACATCAGCATGGGCGGGGTGGGCATTACCGACAAGGCCTGGAGAAATCTCGTCCACTTCTACGATCTGATCCACATGAACGACCCGGCCAAGGACGGCAATCTCTGGAATTTCGGCGATTACACTCCGGCGGCCGTCATCATCAACGTCGGGTCGAACGACGTCTTGGCCGGCGCCCCCACCACGGACGTCAAAGAGGGATGGAAACGTTTCGTGACCCGGGACCTGAGGGGCCATTACCCCCGCGCCCACATCGTCCTGCTCGAGTCGTACGGTTGGAGCCACGCCGAGCCGGCCAATTGCCTGGCGGACGCGGTCGCCGAACTGAACGCCGCAGGCGAGCGGAATGTTTCCTGGGTCCGCATCCCCTGGCTCTGGGGACAGGAGCACGCGGTGGTCAACGAGCACGCGGGATTCGCGAATATCGTGGCCCGGCACCTGGCCAAGGTGCTGCATCTTCCCGAGCCCCCGCTGTCGGGGCTGTCCTCATTCGCCCCTTACGGCGGCGTGACGAACGGAAGCTTCGAGAAGAGCACGCTCCCCGGCGTGGCCGACGGCTGGCGGCCACGAGGGGACGTCACGCTCGTCAGGAACGCTTCCGTGGCGAAGGCCGGAACGAACTGCCTGAGGCTCCGCGGCGGGGCTTGGGCTCATTTCGCCAACGATGCCCACTCCGGTTCGCAATTCACCGTGACCGCATGGATGCGGGGTGGACGAGATAATGTCGCCGGGTGGCTCAAGATCGAATTCAAAGACGAGGACCAAAAGACGATCGCGGCCAACGAGGGCCTCGTGAACCTGACGGCCGCTTGGCGGAAATTCACGACCACGGCCACGGCCCCCGCCGGCACCTGGTCGGTCTGGACGGTCCTGGCCGCCGGGAAGACGGGAGACGTCTTCTTCGACGACGTAAGCTCGACGGCCGAAGACGCGCAGGATCAGAAGTACATCCGCATGCCCACCCGGAAGTACCGGGGTTCGCAGACCCCGTAGGCCAATCCGTAGTTGGCGCCGTTGACCTGGCCGTAGACGCCGGTCGGCACCCCGCGGTTGAAGACGTTGAACGCGTCCAGGACCAGTCCTAGCTTATACCGCGGAGATAGCTTGATCTGCTCCTCCAGCCTGAGGTCGAGCGCGATCTGGGCCGGCAGCCTCTCCGACCCCCGCGGTTCGAGAAAGACCCAAGGAGAGCCGGCGATATCGTTCACTTGGGCATAGGGCGTCCAGTTCGAGCCGCTCTGGTATGTGAACCGGGGAGTGAGGACGATACCCAGGGGCAACGAGAGGGTCCCGTAGATATCCACGGCGTGGGGGGCGTCGTAGATCAGGAAGCCATACGCGTTGATCTGCCGGTTGGGGTTCTCGAAGTAGTTCCCGCCCCAGGCCGCGGTCCCCGAGTTGTACATGTTCCCCTTGGCCCGGCTGTACGTGTAATCGATGTGGAACATCCAGCCGGCCGAGAATCTCTTGTTCAGCGAAACGGAAAGGCCGGTATACGTGTTCTTGGGCGTTATCAGAAGCGAAGGCGACAGGCCGGCCTTGGGGTTCGTGATCTCAAACTGGTCATCCTCCGGCGCGGATGTCTGCCGGTACACCTCGATCGTCTGCAAGTTATCGTTCTGATCCCTGTAGGTATAGGGCGACAGTTCCCAGACCGCGGTCATGTTGACGCGGCCGATGAAGTTCTTGTATTCCCGGTAGACGAACGTCACCCCCAAGGACGTGTCCCGCATGATCGTCCGTTCCAGCCCCACGGTGAATTGGTCCGAATAGGGGATGCTGATGTCGGGGTCCATGGCGGCCGGTTTGGAGTAGGGAACTCTCCAGAGCTCCGCTTTCGACCCGTCGGGCAGGACCTCGTATCCGACCCAATCCCGGTAGCCGGGGTCGGCGGTGTTGAAATACCAGGTCTTGAAGGACTCATGGTACCGGCCGTAGTGGGCCTTGAACGCCGTCTTGTGGTCGCCGAACACATCGAACGTCAGGCCGATCCGCGGCTCGACGTAATTCCGGGGCTTGAAGAAAGCCCCCTCCTGCAGGTTCGGGAGGTAGCCTCTCTGCATGCTCCAGCGGACACCGGGGTTGATGGTCAGGCGGTTGCCGATCGTCCAGGAATCCTGAGCGAACACCGACGCCTTCCAGCCGTTGGATCTGAGGTCGAAGCCGTACGAAAAAGCCTGGGTGACATACTGGTAGGCGTGGTAGACGAAGCTATAGGGGTAGTTGTCCGTGTACGTGAAGCCGCCCGCGTAATCCTGCCTCATGTTGTCGGTGCCGTGCATGAATTCGACGCCGAACTTGAATTCATGCGAGCCCTTGAGGAAATCCTCCGCGTGATGGGTGACGGTCGCCGCGGCCGTGAATTGTTTTGTCGGATTCTCGCTCCAATTCGTAGCGTTCCCGGAGTAGAGTCCCGTGAGCCAGTCGTAGTGTTGGGAAACGTCCCTGCCCTGGTTCGGATTCTGGTCCCAATGTTCGGCATAGTAGCCCAGCTTGATCTCGGCGAACGTGCTTTGGGTGAAGATGTGGAGGAAGTCGAGAGAGACAGGCAGGGCCGGTCCTATCTGCCCGCAGGACGCCGATGCCGGGCGGTTGACGGCCAAGTCAAAGTTGATCATGTTCCAGTTTTCGTATTCGGCGAAGGCCGACAGCCTGTTGTTCGTGTCGATCTGGTAAGTGAGCTTGGCGAAACCCTTGGGGATCTGGCTCGTCTTCAAGCCCATCACCGAATCGAGCTCAGATCCCATGACCTGGGTTTGCTCCCGCATCGTTCCGCCCGAAACGTAGAACCAGAGCCTGTCCTTGATGATGGGGCCCCCCAGCCCCAGGTGGGCGTCGTAGAAACGGGTCCGGGGGGGCGTCGCAAACAGGCCAAACACCGGATCGGTCGGGCTGAAATTCTTCTGGTTCCAGCCGAAGGGGGAATAGGAGGCCGAGAGCAATCCCTCGAAGCTGTTCCCGCCGCTTTTCGTGACCAGGTTCAGCATGGCCCCTGTGAAGTCCCCGTATTCCGCATTGGCCCCCGAGCCGGAGACCTTGGCCTCCTCGATGATGTCGATGTCGGGGAACGACCAGGGTCGGCCGTCGCCCACATACGTGAGGAGGCTCTGGCCGTCGATCTGCCACTGGTTGCTGACCGAGGACGGAGCGCCCATGGCGCTGCTGTCCTTGACGCCCGGCGCCAGGTTGATCAGGTTGGTCGAGTCTTTCCAGCGCATTTCCGAACCGACGGTCTGGAGCATCTGTTTGTCCAGGTTCGTGGCATTCGTCTGCGTGTCCTTGATGTCGATCACCGGCGCGGCGGCCTTGACCGTGACCTCCTCCGCCAAGTGGCCGATGGTGAGGACGAGGTCGATCGTGATCGTCTGCCCGACGAAGACCTTGATGTCGTCCTTCCTCGCGGTGATGAACCCGGGCAGAGAGGCCTCAAGCACGAACGTCCCCCGGAGGAGCGCGACGAACCGGAACTTGCCCTCGGCATTGGTGAGCCTGGTCTGAGCGCCTCCGATCAGGTCGGGGGAGGAGAGCTTGACCTGGGCTCCAGGGAGGGGCGATCCCTGGTCATCCGAGACCTTTCCCTCGATGGCGCCCGTCGTCGAGCTCTGGGAATAGCCGAGACCGGCCAGCAAGACCAGGATGCCAAAGAACGCCACGCCTTGTTTCGCGAGCTTGTTCAATGGTGCCCTCCCTTCGTTCAGGGCGAGATTCGGATGAGGCCCGCAACGAAGCCTGCGCGCCCCGGTTCTGAGCATTAAATATGACACCGCAACGCGGATGTCAATCAGCAAAAAAGGACTGCCGGACCCCGTCCAGGATCACTTCAGGCTCTTGAGGATCTCCTCGGCCCTGTCCCAGCAGGCTTGGGCCTTTTCCCGATCCCCGAGCGAAAAATAGATCGCCCCCAGGACGCGGTTATTGTCGACCGTGTCGCCATACTTGCGGACGCGCTCGAAATATTCGGCGGCCCGTCGCAAGTCCTTTGTCTCCAGGCAGGCGTTGCCCAGCATCAGGAGAACCGGATAGGTCTTCACGACGGCCTCGCTCCCCAGGAGCTCGATGACCTTGGCGTAGTCTTTTTTCAGATAGAACGCCCGAGCGATGACCGGCAGGGTCGTCGTGTTCCACATCGGTGAGGGGAGCTTCCGAAAATCCTCCAGGGCCAGGTCGACATCCCCTCGATTGATGTGCTCTTGGCCGATGACGAAGTCGAAATTCGATGACGAGTCGGCCGGCTCCGCCCGGTCGATGCCGATGGGTTTTTCCAGCTTGAACGAGAGGACGGTGAGGGCCTGGCCGGCGACCTCGCGCCCGTCGACGAGAACGCGAAGGGTGTAGTCCCCAGGGCGAACGTCCTTGAGCGGCCTGCGGAAGATCCAGGACCCTTCCCGGCTCTCCATGGATCCCATGGAGACGACGCTTTTCGAGTCGTCCGCGGATACGAGCCAGGCCTCGGGCCGGGGGACGGACGAAACGACTCCCTCGAGCGAGTCTTCCTGTGTGAAGAGGGACCTGGGGTCGAGCGAGACCTTGAACGCCCCGTTGCGGAACGGAAGGAATTGGTCCGTCGCGGCGTCCTGGACCTTGTAGCCCGCGAGAAAGGCCACGGTCCCCGGAGAGATGGTGAGTCTTTCCTTGTGGGTAAAGAACTCGTCCGAGGTCCGGTTCGTGAAGGTCACATAGGCCGTGAATTCACCGTTCACGATGGGCGCGAAGTCCTTGAGGACCAGCTTGGCCGCCTCGAGCATCGTCTTTTTCTGCTCGTCGTCGAACTTGAGGTCAAGCGGCCGCTCCTGCTGATAGATGGTGGTCCCTCCCCGGTCCTCGACCCGAAGGCCCAAGACGACCCGGGCCCGGTTGACTCCGTCCGGGCCCTTGACCGTATGAATGACATCGGGCAGAAGCGCATAGTTCAGGAACCGGAAGCCGCGGTCCTGGCCCAAGGCCACGGCCACCTTGCCGCTGATCTCCTTTGTCGAAGAAGAGAAGTCCACGAGACCTTCGCCGGGCTTGAAACCCCGGAGATAGCTCCTGTCGACCTGACGTTCGGGGAGGCTGAAGATCTGGGCGAGGACCGTCCCCGAATCCAACGTGCTCGATCCGACGTCGGCCTCGTCCGGCACGACGGACAGGGTGGCCCGGCCCAACTCGGGGAAACTCGCCGAGATGATCTTATGGGCTTGGGCCTTGGAGACGGCGCCCCGCATATAGCTCGTGGAGAGGATATCCGAGAGGCGTGTTTGCCCCCGGATAGAAGAGCTTGAGGTCGCCGATATTATTCTCCCTGAAGAAGACGAGATCGAGGAGCGGAGGGAGACCGGGCAGTCCGGTGTTCTGATAGACCCAGAGCTCGCAGTCGACGACCCTCTCGGCGCCGGAGATGTCATATTTCTCCGTCGGTTTACCCAGGAGCAAATAGATCCGGCCCCGGTCTGAATCCACGCCGTTCAGGCGCCTTTCCGCGTAGGACCGGCGGCTGTAATATTCC
Source organism: Candidatus Aminicenantota bacterium (assembly GCA_963807525.1). GTDB lineage: Bacteria > Acidobacteriota > Aminicenantia > Aminicenantales > Saccharicenantaceae > RBG-16-66-30. The sequence goes on from CAWECI010000009.1 coordinate 333,995, forward strand.
TTTTTGAAGGCGTTCTCCAGAGCGCCGGGGTCGGGGTTCCGGAGCTTCCAGAAGAGCTGCTGGAACCTCATCCGATCCTCATCGGTCCGGAGGTTCTTGAAGACGGCCTCTTCGTTTTTGGTCATGATGGGCCGGACCTCGTCGAGCCAGGCCTTCCAGGGATCATTCTTCTGGGGGGCGTGGCCTCCCAGGCCCTGGATGGGCACGAGAAAAAGAAGAACAAAGAGAGCTTGGGCGACCGGGATCCTTCTCATCCCGGGTATCTTAACAGATTCCGCAGAGATGCCGGAATTGACTGTGCCACCATGCGGTGCTATAGGTTGAATCAGCAAGGCGTTGTCGGAGGGGGGCCGGAATATGACGTGCTGAACGCCCGGGGCGGGGACTGGGTCATTCAAGGGGAAACCAAGGGCCTTGGATCTGGCCCTGCGCACGAACGCGCTCAAGGCCGTCTCGCAGATGAAGCGCGTCCGCCCCTGGATGGCCTGACGCTTGCCGCAGTCCGGCGGGCATGCGGTTGAATTCGCCCCGGATGTCCATTATGCTGGGACCGATCAAAGGGCCATCCATGGGATCCGAATGCGGCGTTCCTGAAGTGAAGAACCGTCTTCGCGTTCTCGTCGTGGATGACGAGGTCAATATCCGGAAGACGCTGGCGACCTGTCTCGAGACCGAGGGCCACGAGGTCGCCGCCGTCAGCAACTTCAAGGACGCCGTGGCCGTAGCCGGGCGCCGCTCCTTCGACATCGCCTTTGTCGATCTCCGTCTCGGCCTCGACGACGGCCTCGACCTCATCCCCGTCCTTTTGGCCTCGACGCCCTGGCTCAAGATCATCGTGATCACGGCCTACGCGTCGATCGACACGGCGGTCGAGGCCATCCGGCGCGGGGCTTCGGACTACATCCCCAAGCCGTTCACGCCGGCCCAGATCAACCTGGCCGTCCACAAGGTGTTCGAGGTCCTGTCCCTGGAGCAGAAGATCGCGGCCCTCCAGGACGACCTCGGGCATCAGCATCCGGAGATCGATTTCTCGAGCTCGAGCCCGCCGATGCAGAAGGCCGTGGACCTGGCCCACCAGGCCGCCTCCTCCCAGGCTACGATCCTGCTTCTCGGCGAGAGCGGGACGGGCAAGACCCTGCTCGCCCGGGCCGTTCATGCCTGGAGCCCGCGGGCGGACAAGCCCTTTGGATTCGTCTCCTGCCCCTCGTTCCCGTCGGAGCTCCTCGAGAGCGAGCTCTTCGGCTCCGTGAAGGGCGCATTCACCGGCGCCGTCCGCGACAACCCGGGCCGGATCGCGGTGACGGACGGCGGCACATTGTTCCTGGACGAGATCGGCGACCTTCCGCCCGCCCTCCAGCCGAAGCTGCTCCGCTTCGTCCAGGAGCGCGAGTACGAGCGGGTCGGCGAGACGGCCACCCGCAAGGCCGACGTCCGGCTGATCGCCGCCACGAACACCCGGCTCGAAGACGCCGTCAAGGCGGGCCGTTTCCGTGAGGACCTCTATTTCCGGCTCGCCGTGATCTCGATCGAGCTTCCCCCGCTCCGGGAGCGGCGCGACGATGTCCCCGTCATCGCGGAGCGGCTGCTGGCCTTTCACGGCCGGAACAACCATCGGTCGTTCCTCGGCTTCACGGAGGAGGCCCTGAAGGCGCTGACGGCCTATGCCTGGCCCGGGAACGTGCGTGAATTGAGCAATGCCGTCGAGCGGGCCGCCATCCTGTGCCGGGCCGATCGCATCGGCCTCGAATGCCTGCCGGCCAACCTGACCGGCGCGGAAGAGGAGGCCCGGATCGGGGACGCTGTGAGCCTCGAGAAGATCGAAGAGGTCCACATCCGCAGGGTCCTGGCTACGGCCAAGTCGCTCCAGGAAGCCGCGGCCATCCTCGGCATCGACACGGCCACCCTCTGGCGCCGGCGTAAAAAATACGGCATCTGACGGCCTCGACCGACGGCCGGGCACATTGCAAAGTTCAGCGCGCTTAGCGCGATTTTTATTGATTCTGCAATGCTCTGAGGTCGTGTCCTTCATGGAAATTTATAATTATCAGCATCATACGCGTCTGTCGAGCCAGGCGCGTTTCTTGCATTGAAAGTCCCATGCAAGGAGAATTCCATGCTCGGACTCCGCCACAAGATCTCGTTGGGCTTCGGCGCCCTGCTAGTCATCATCCTGGTCATCGGCACGCAGAGCATCTATCACCTGTCCCGGCTCGGCGTTTCGATCGACGTCATCCTGCGCGAGAACTACCGCAGCGTCCTGGCCTGCCAGCAGATGAAGGAGTCGATCGAGCGCATCGACAGCGGCTACCTCTTCGTCCTTCTCGGCCATACCGACCAGGGGCAGGCCCTTGTCCGCGACAACCGCGCCTCTTTCGATAAGTCCCTTCAGGCCGAGCTTCACAACATCACCCTGCCCGACGAAGGGCCGATGGCCGTCCGCCTGCAGGACCTCTACCGCCGGTACGCCGCCGTGCTCGACCGCACCCTCGCGTCCCAGCCTCCCGCGGCCATGAGCCAGGCCTACTTCGCGGAACTTCTGCCCCTGTTCAGCCAGATCAAGGGCCAGGCCGACGCCATCCTGCAGCTGAACCAGAAGAACATGAGCGACGCCAACGACAGCGCGCGCCACGGGGCCGCCGCGGCCCGCCGCCGGATGTATATCTTCCTGGCCGTGGGCACGGTGCTGGCCCTGGTCTTCATCTTCTTCACCCGCCGCTGGATCCTCCGGCCGATCCATCGCCTGATCCGGTCGGCCGACGAGATCCGCCGCGGCAATCTCGATCTCGTCGTGGCCAGCGATTCGCACGATGAGATCGGGCACCTGTCCGAGTCGTTCAACACGATGGCCGCCAGCCTGCGCGAGTTCCGGCGTTCGGACCAGGCCAAGCTGATGCGCATCCAGAAGGCCACTCAGCATGCCTTCGACAGCCTGCCCGACGCCGTGGCCGTCGTCGACCCGGGCGGCAAGGTCGAGGTGGCCACCGAGTCGGCCCGCTCGGTCTTCGGGCTCAAGACCGGCGCGGGCGTCGAGGACCTGCCCTTCGGCTGGCTCGTCGAGCTCTATCGCGACGCGCGCCAAAGTGGAAGGCCCGCGACCCTCGAGGGCGGCCGGGCCATCCAGCAGTTCGTCCACGGCGAGGAGCGCTATTACCGGCCCGAAGCCGTACCCATCCTGAACGGCGAGGGCGAGGCCACGGGCATGGTCCTCGTGCTCAAGGACGTCACCCAGCTCCGGCAGCAGGAGGAGATCAAGCGCAGCGTCGTCCGGACCGTCTCCCACCAGTTGAACACGCCGCTGACCTCGATTCGCATGGCCATCCACCTGCTCTTGGCCGAGAAGGTCGGCGGCCTCAACGAGAAGCAGGTCGAGCTCCTGCTCTCGGCCCGCGAGGACAGCGACCGCCTCCACGAGATCCTCAGCGGCCTGCTCGATATCAGCCGCTTGGAGTCGGGCCGGGTCCGGATGGAGTTCCAGGCCTTGGCGCCGAGCGCGGTCATCGCGGACGGGATCGAGCCCTTCCGGCGCGAGGCCCAGGACCGCGGCGTCAGCCTCCTGGCCGAGGTCGCCGCGGACCTGCCGCCAGTCTGGGTCGATACGACCCGGATCGGCAACGTTTTCGGCAACCTCCTCTCGAACGCCCTCAAGCACACCTCGGCGGGCGGCCGCATCCATATCACGGCCGAGGCCAACGACGCCTGGGTCCGCTTCATCGTTTCCGACACGGGGGAAGGCATTCCCAAGGCGTTCCTGACCCGGATTTTCGAGCCCTTTTTCCGGGTCCCCGGACAGAAGGAAGTCTCCCTCGGCGCCGGGCTCGGCCTGGCCATCGTCAAGGAGATCGTCGAGGCGCACGGCGGGACGGTCGGCGTGGACAGCCGGGAAGGCGCCGGCTCGAGCTTCTCGTTCACACTGCGGCGGGCCGACAAGTTCCCGAAAGAGGAGACGGCCTGATGACGATCGTCGGGCTCATCGTCGGCATCCTGCTCATCGGCTATCTTGTGTTCAGCATCGTGAAGCCGGAGAAGTTCTGACGGGTGGCGACCATGGAAGTCTCCGGTTGGCTCCAGCTCATTCTCTTCTGCGGGCTTCTCTGGGCCCTGACCAAGCCCGTCGGCCTCTATCTGGTCCGGGTGCTCGAGCCGGACGGGCGGACTTGGCTCGACCGGCCGCTCCGGCCCGTCGAGCGGCTGGTCTACCGGATCCTCCGGACCGGGCCCGGGCGGGAACAGGACTGGAAACAGTACACGCGCTCGCTCCTCCTGTTCAGCCTGATCGGTCTCCTATTCACCTACGCCGTGCTGCGGCTCCAGCACCTGCTTCCCCTCAACCCTCAGCACCTCGGGCCGGTCAAGCCTGACCTGGCCTTCAACACGGCCGCGAGCTTCGCCACCAACACGAACTGGCAGAACTACGCTGGTGAGACGACGCTCTCCTACTTCTCCCAGATGGTCGGGCTCGCCTTCCAGAATTTCGTCTCGGCGGCGGCCGGGATCGCCGCGGCTGCGGCCCTGGTCCGGGGCATCGCTCGCCATTCCTCGAGGACCGTCGGGAACTTCTGGGTCGATCTGGTCCGGGTCAACCTCTACCTCCTGATCCCTCTGTCGCTCGTCTTTTCGATCTTCCTCACGTCGCAGGGCGTCGTCCAGAACTTCAAGCCCCACGTCAACGCCGCGACGGTCGACGGCGCGGCCGCGCAGACGATCGCCCAGGGCCCCGCGGCGTCGCAGGTTGCCATCAAGATGCTTGGCACGAACGGCGGCGGGTTCTTCAATGCCAACGCCGCGCATCCTTATGAGAACCCGACGCCGCTCTCGAACCTCCTCCAGATGCTGGCTATCTTCCTCATCCCAAGCGGCCTGACTTATTACCTGGGGCGGAAGGTCAAGAATCCGAAGCACGGCTGGGCGGTCTGGAGCGCCATGGCCATCTTGTTCCTGGCGGCGGTCCTGGTCTGCTGGCGGGCCGAGAGCGCCGGAAACCCGCGCCTGCGGGCCGAGGGGGTCGCTCCGAACGCGGGCAATATGGAGGGCAAGGAGGTCCGTTTCGGCGTTCCCGGCTCAACGCTCTTCGCCACGGTCACGACGGACGCCTCGTGCGGGGCGGTCAACAGCATGCACGATTCGTTCACTCCGCTCGGCGGCCTCGTCCCGCTCTTCAACATCCAGCTCGGCGAGGTAGTCTTCGGCGGAGTCGGCGCCGGGCTCTACGGGATGCTGATCTTCGTCGTCCTGGCCGTCTTTCTGACCGGGCTCATGGTCGGGCGGACGCCCGAGTACCTGGGCAAGAAGATCGAGGCCTACGACGTCAAGGTCTCCGTGCTGGCCGTGCTGGTCGCGGTCTTTGCCATCCTCGGGTTTTCCGCCTGGGCGTCGATCGCCGGTTGGGGGTTGGCCGCCCGGGGCAACGCCGGCCCGCACGGGCTGAGCGAGATCCTTTACGCTTTCTCGTCCACGGCGGGCAACAACGGCAGCGCCTTCGCCGGCCTCAACGCCGCGTCCCCCATCTACAACATCGTCCTGGCGCTGGTCATGCTGGGCGGCCGCTTCCTGGTGATCGTCCCGGTGTTGGCCCTGGCCGGCAGCCTGGCCCGCAAGAAGCTCCTGCCGCCGAGCGAGGCCATGTTCCCCGCGACCGGCCCGACCTTCGTGGTCATCCTCATCGGGACCGTCCTCATCGTCGGGGCGCTGACGTTCCTGCCGGCCCTGGCCCTGGGGCCCATCGTCGAGCATCTCTTGATGACCGGGTCGGGGATCCTCTATTGAAGGACGACGCGCGTGCCTAGGAAGAAGCGCTCGCTCTTCGACCCCGCCCTTCTGCGCCGGGCCGCCGCCGACTCGGTCCGCAAGCTCAACCCGATCCACCTGATGAAGAATCCGGTCATCTTCGTGACCGAGGTCGGCGCCTTGCTGACCACGATCGGCCTCCTCGCAGGATCCAAGGGCGAATCGACGGGTTTCGGCCTCCAGATCGCCCTGTGGCTCTGGTTCACGGTCCTCTTCGCCAACTTCGCCGAGGCCATGGCCGAGGGCCGGGGCAAGGCCCAGGCCGATGAGCTCCGCAAGACCCGGACCCGGACCGTGGCCCATCTCCTCCAGGGCGACGGCGCGACCGCCGAGGTCCCGGCCGAGAAGCTGCGCCAGGGCGACCTGGTCATCGTTTCGGCCCGTGAGACGATCCCGGCCGACGGCGAGATCGTCGAGGGCGCGGCGACCGTGGACGAGTCGGCCATCACCGGCGAATCGGCCCCGGTCATCCGCGAGGCCGGCGGCGACCGGAGCGCGGTCACGGGCGGCACCCGCGTTCTGTCCGACCGCATCAAGGTCCGCGTCACGGCCGATCCGGGCAAGAGCTTCCTCGACCGGATGATCGGACTCGTCGAGGGCGCCAAGCGCCAGCGGACGCCCAACGAGATCGCCCTGACCATCCTCCTGTCCGCGCTGACGATCATCTTCCTCGTCGTGGTCATGTCGTTGAAGCCCTTCGGCGCTTATTCCGGGGTGACCCTGACCTTCACCGTTCTCGTGGCCCTGCTCGTCTGCCTCATCCCGACCACGATCGGCGGGCTCCTCAACGCCATCGGCATCGCCGGCATCGACCGCATGGTCCAGAAGAACGTCCTGGCCATGAGCGGCCGGGCCGTCGAGGCCGCGGGCGACATCGACGTGCTGCTCCTCGACAAGACAGGTACGATCACCCTGGGCGACCGCCAGGCCTCAGGCTTCATTCCGGCCCCGGGCGTGACGATGGAGGAGATGGCCGAGGCGGCGCAGCTGGCCTCCTTCGCCGACGAGACCCCGGAGGGGCGGAGCATCGTCGTCCTGGCGAAGCAGCACGGCCTGCGGGGCCGGTCGGTGGCCGATCTGCCCGGCGCCGTCTTCATCGCCTTCTCCGCCCAGACCCGGATGAGCGGCGTCGATCTCGAAGATCGCCGCATCCGCAAGGGCGCGCCGACGGCCATCCGCGCTTTCACCGGGAAGGACGTTCCGCGGGCGGTCAGCGACGCGGTCGACCACATCGCTTTCCAGGGCGGGACGCCCCTGCTTGTCGCCGAGAACGACCGGATCCTGGGCACGGTCCATCTCAAGGACATCGTCAAGGGCGGCCTGAGCGACCGCTTCGAGCGGTTCCGGGCCATGGGCATCAAGACGGTCATGATCACCGGCGACAACCCCCTGACCGCGGCGGCCATCGCCAGGGAAGCCGGCGTCGACGATTTCGTGGCCGAGGCCAAGCCCGAGGACAAGCTGGCCCTCATCCGGCGGGAGCAGGCGGCCGGGCACCTCGTAGCCATGACGGGCGACGGCACCAACGACGCCCCGGCCCTGGCCCAGGCCGACGTGGGCGTGGCCATGAACACCGGGACCCAGGCCGCCAAGGAGGCCGGCAACATGGTCGACCTCGACTCCAACCCGACGAAACTCATCGAGGTCGTCGAGATCGGCAAGCAGCTGCTCGTCACCCGGGGCGCCCTGACGACGTTCAGCATCGCCAACGACGTGGCCAAGTACTTCGCCATCATCCCGGCCATGCTGGTGGGCGTCTTCCCCGTCATCGCGCCGCTGAACATCATGGGCCTGGGCTCGCCGGCGAGCGCCATCCTGAGCGCCGTCATCTTCAACGCCCTGATCATCGTCGCCCTGATCCCGCTGGCCCTGCGCGGGGTGCGTTTCCGGCCCATGGGCGCCGCGGCGCTGCTGCGGCGCAATCTCCTGATCTACGGCCTCGGCGGCCTGGTGGCGCCGTTCCCCGGGATCAAGCTCATCGACGTCATTGTGAACGCTCTGCACCTTGTTTAATATGAGAGGCGGTAAGACCATGAAAGGCTGGCTCGAGGAGCTGAAGTCGTCGGTCCTGGCCGTGGCCATTCTCGGGCTCCTCGTGGGCGGGGTCTATCCGCTCGCGTCTTGGGGCATCGCCCAGGCCCTCTTCCCGGGGCGGGCGAACGGTTCGCTCGTGACGCAGAACGGCCGCGTCGTCGGGTCGGGCCTGCTCGGCCAGCCGTTCCGGTCGCCGGCCTATTTCCATCCGCGCCCGTCAGCCGCCGGCGATGGTTACGATGCGGAGCGATCGGGCGGGTCGAACCTCGGTCCGCTGTCGAAGGTCCTCGCGGAGACGGTCCGGGCCCGCGCGGCCTCCTATCGGGCGGAAAACGGCCTGGCCTCCGACGCGCCGGTGCCGGCCGATGCGGTCACGGCTTCAGGGAGCGGGCTCGACCCGCACATCTCGCCCGAGAACGCCCGCCTCCAGGCCCGGCGGGTGGCCCAGGCCCGCGGCCTTTCCGAGGCCGACGTCCTGCGCCGGATCGAGGCCTGCACCGAGGGCCGCACGCTGGGCGTCCTGGGCGAGCCGCGCGTGAACGTCCTGCTGCTGGATCTCTCCCTCGACGGGGTCCGCGATGCCGGAAAATAAGGCCGACGCGTTCCTCCGGATGATCCGGCGCTCCCAGCGCGGCCGCCTCAAGATCTATCTCGGCTACTCGGCCGGCGTCGGCAAGACCTACCAGATGCTCCAGGAGGGCCACCGGCTCAAGAGCGAGGGCATCGATGTCGTCATCGGACTGCTCGAGACACACGGCCGAGCCGATATCGCCAAGCTGGCCGAGGGCCTCGAAGCCGTGCCCCGCCGCACCCAGTTCTACCACGGCATCGCCGTCGAGGAGATGGACACGGACGCCGTCCTGGGCCGCAAGCCGCAGGTGGCCCTGATCGACGAGCTGGCCCACACGAACATCCCCGGCAGCCGGAACGCCAAGCGCTACGAGGACGTCCAGGACATCCTGGCGTCCGGGATCCACGTCATCAGCACGCTCAACGTCCAGCACCTCGAGAGTCTCTACAATATCGTCGAGAACGCGACCGGGGTCAAAGTCCGCGAGCGCCTGCCCGACTCCATCCTGGCCGAGGCCGACGAGATCGTCGACGTGGATCTGGCCACGGCCGATCTGCGGAAGCGCCTCGAGGACGGCAAGGTCTATCCGGCCGAGCGCATCGAGACGGCCATGGCCAACTTCTTCACGCCTTCCAATCTGGAGAAGCTCCGCGAGCTGGCGCTGCGGGAGCTGGCCTCGCAGATCGACCTGCGCCGCCGCGAGGAGCTCGGCGAGGAGGGCGGCGACGCGGCCTCCGACCAGCTCATGGTCTGCCTGAGCTCACAGGGGCCGAACAGCGAACGGCTCCTGCGCTACGGCTCGCGCCTGGCCGGGAGGTTCAACCGGAACTGGTACGCGGTCTATGTGCAGACGCCGTCGGAGGAGGCCACGGTCATCGACGCCCAGGTCCAGCGCCACCTGTCGGACTCGCTGACCTTGGCCAAGAAGCTCGGCGCCATGGTCTTCACGTACAAGGGCGACGACGTGGCCGAGACCCTCCTCCAGTTCGCGGCGGAATACCGGGTCAGCCACATCGTCGTCGGCAAGACCTGCTCGAAGCCGTTCTGGAAAAGGCTCGGCCGCAAGGCGTCGGTGGGCGAGCGCTTGATCAAGCTGGCCAAGGGCATCACGATCATCGTCCTGGATACCTGCGAGACGCTGCCGCCGACCGTGCGGCCCCAGGAGGAGATCCCCGAGGAGGAGCCCGCGGGGCAGGGTGGCGGGACCGGCGGGCCGGTGGGCCGGCCGCCCGAGCCGCGGGCCCTGAGCAAGTTGCTCTCGCCCGGCCGGATCGTCATCTGGGACAAGGCCGTGGACAAGGAAGGCGTCCTCCGCGCGCTGGCCTCCACGATCGGGTCCGAAGCCCGGCAGGAGAGCGTCCAGAGCCTGATCGAGGCCATCGACAGGCGGGAAGCCCAGGGCTCGACGTTCCTCAACGAAGGGGTCGCCTTTCCGCACGTCCGGGTCGAGGGGCTGGCCGCGCCGTTCCTGGCCCTGGGCCTGACGCGGGCGGGCGTGAGCGACGTGGCGACCGACAAGCCCGTCGAGATCGTTTTCCTCATCCTGACGCCGGCCGAGACCCCCGACGCCCAGGTCCAGCTCTTAGGACTGGCCAGCCGGGCCGCCCAGAACCGGTATCTCATGCAGGCCCTCCGGTCCGTCCGGACGCCGCAGGAGGCGCTGAAGGCGATCCGGGACTGGGAGGACCCCGCCAGCCCGGCTTGAGCTCGTCCTCTTTCCCTTGCGGAGCCGTCATCGCGGGGTTGACTTCCATGCGCCATCGAGAGTAACGTCGTTTTGGGGGTAAGGATGGCAGACAAACCTGATGGCCCGGCCAAGCCTTCGATTCCCGACAGGCGGGTGAAGAGCGACCTTCCGATCGACGTGCTCGCCTATAGCCTGCCCGGGATGGCTGCGGTGACCGTGCGGCACGGGGTCTTTCGCGTCGCGGACGGCAAGCCTCTGACCATGGACATCTTCTATCCTCCGGAGCTGCCGAACGACGCCGCGGCCCCGGCGGTGATCTTCGTCACGGCTTTTCCGGATACTTCGCCGGTCACGAAGGGGCATCCGCTCAAGGACCTGGATTCCTATATTTCCTGGGGACGTTTGACGGCCGCTGCGGGCCTGATCGCCGTGACCTATCAAACGGAGCACGCGGATGACCTGGAGGCGCTCGTCGCGCATATCCGGGACCATGCCGCCTCGCTCCACATCAGCCGGGACCGCCTCGGCATCTGGTCGTGTTCGGCGAACGGTCTGGCGGCTTCGTCCTTTGTCATGGGGGCGGACAGATCCTACCTGAGGTTCGCCGTCTTCTATTACAGCCTGATGCTCAATCCGGGCGACTGGCTGCGCCAGGAGATCAACGCCCTCTGCGACCAGTACGGCTGCTATTCGGCCGAGCTCAGAAGCATCAGCCGGATCCCCACGGCCCTGCCGCTGCTCATCGTCAAGTGCGGCCGCGATACGATCCCTTTTGTCAACGATTCGATCGGCCATTTCGCGGGGCTGGCCCGAGCCGGAAAGGCTCAACTGACCCTCATCGAGTTCGAGGCCGGCGTCCACGCCTTTGACGTCGAGCAGCGGACGGACCCCCGGGCGGCCGAGATCGTCAAGCAGACGCTGGAGTTCATGAAGAAGCACGCCACGACGATCCGGCCGGGACCGCCCGAGCGTCCGGCTTGACAGGCGGACGGCAGTATCCTATCGTCCCGAGCAAAGCGACCAAAGGAGAGCTGTCATGCGTCGTTCCCGTTGGACCCGTGCGCTGCCGCTTCTGATCCTCCTCGCCGGCTTCGGCCTGACGTTGGGCCCGGCGTTTTCTGTAGCCCAAGCCCCCGTCAAGCGTCCGCTCAGCCCCGACGATATCTTTCGGATGAAGACCGTCTCCGACCCGCAGGTCTCGCCGGACGGCGCCTGGGTCGCCTACACCGTCACGAGCTTGGACCGCGAGGCGGACAAGCTGCAGAGCGCGGTCTGGATGGTGAGCTGGGCCGGCGACAGGAACGTACGCCTGACCAACGGCCCGTCGTCGGAATCGACCCCCCGCTGGAGCCCGGACGGCAAGTACCTGGCCTTCATGACCTCCCGCCCGGCCGAGGCCAAGGCCCAGATCTGGCTGCTCGACCGGCGCGGCGGAGAAGCCGTCCCCCTCACCGACGTCAAGGGAGAGATCGACGATTTCGTCTGGTCGCCGGACGGTCGTCGGCTGGCCCTGATCATGAAGGCGGACGAGGACGGTCCGGGCGCGACTTCCGATAAGGCCGCCGACAAGACGCCCAAGCCGATCGTCATCGACCGGCACCAGTTCAAGAGGGACGTCCTGGGTTACGTCACGGGGTCGGGCCGGGACCACCTCTATCTTTTCGACGTCGGGACTAAGACGCTCGAGGCTCTGACCTCGGACAAGGACTTCGAAGAGAGCTGGCCGGCCTGGTCTCCCGACGGGGCGCGGCTCGCCTTCATCGCCAGCGCGGTCGATCAGACGGTCCCGACGGGGACGAGCGACATCTGTGTCGTCGAGGCCCGCGCCGGCGCCGCGCCGCGCAAGGCGCACGCGTTCTTCAACGCCGACCGTCAGCACCTGGCCTGGTCCCCGGACGGCCGCCAGCTTGCCTTCATGCACGGGTCCGAGCTCAAGTACCAGTTCTACGGCCAGGACCATCTGACAGTGATCCCGGCGACGGGCGGCGAGCCGCGCGATCTCACGGCGGCGCTCGACCGGAACGTCTGGCAGCCGGAATTCACGCCCGACGGCTCGGCCCTGACCTTCATCGTCGAAGACGATCGGCGGGCCTATCTGGCGAAGGTCAACGTCGGCGGCGGTCCGCTCGAGCGCCTGAGCGATGGTCTCGCTGTCGTCACTGAAAAGACGACCCGCGGGGGCCACCTCGCGGTCGCCGCGTCCACGGACACGGCGGCGACCGAGATCTACGCTCTCGACGGCGGCCGGCTGCGCCGGCTGACCGGCCAGAACGACGACCTGCTCGCCGCGGTCCGTCTCGGCGCCGTCGAGGACCTGACCTGCCGCAGCGCCGACGGGACCGAGATCCACGGCCTGATGATCAAGCCGCCGGATTTCGAGGCCGGGCGCCGCTACCCGGCCATCCTGTGGATCCACGGCGGGTCGAACATGCAGGACGATCACGCGCTTCTGTTCGACCTGTATCCGCTCCAGATGGAGCGCCAGCTCTTCGCCGCCCGCGGCTACGTCGTCCTGGCCGTCAACTACCGTGGCAGCAGCGGCCGCGGCGCCGCGTTCACGCAGAGCATCTTCGCCGATTGGGGAGACCGCGAGGTGGCCGACCTGCTGGCGGGGGTCGACGAGGCCGTCCGGAAGGGGATCGCCGACCCGGACCGGCTCGGTATCGGCGGCTGGAGCTACGGCGGCATCTCGACCGATTACGTCATCGCGTCGGACCCGCGGTTCAAGGCGGCCATGAGCGGCGCCGGGAGCGCCAACGTCTTCGCCACCTACGGCAGCGATCAGTACATCCATCAATATGAGACCGAGCTCGGCCCGCCCTACCGCGCGCCGGACCTCTATCAGAAGCTGTCCTATCCGCTGTTGCGGGCCGACCGGATCCGCACCCCGACGCTGTTCATGGGCGGGGAGAAGGACTTCAACGTCCCCATCATCGGCAGCGAACAGATGTACCAGGCCCTGCGAGCCCTCGGCGTCCCGACCGAGCTCGTGATCTATCCCGGCCAGTTCCACATCCTGACCCGACCGAGCTTCATCAGGGAGAGGCTAGACCGCTGGGCGGCCTGGTTCGACAGGTACCTGAAAAGCCCGAAGTAGGCCGCTTTTCGAAGCTCACTTGGGAGCGGCGGGCGCGAATTCCGCGAGCTTCCTGAGCCTCACGCCCGGGTCGTTCTCCGCGGCCTGACGAAGCCAGCCCAGATGTCCGCTGCCGTAGACGACCAGGATGCGCTCGTCCGGCGATCCGATCAAGTTGGTGATATTGTTGTAAATGCGCATGTTGCGCTGATACCAGCTGGCCAGGAGATCGGGGCCGGCGTAATCGCCCGCCTCGCCGAAATGGACCTCGCGATAGTAGAACCCGACGTCCTTTACGACGCGCTCGTCCGCGTTCATGAACAGGAGCGTTTCGAGGATCGTGTGCCGGGGCAGGAACTCGTTCTGCTGCTTGAAGTGGGCGCCCATCTCCGCGACCAGCTGATCCCACTCGTTCGTCCGCCCCTTGGCCTTGGCGAAATTGATCAGGCGCTGCCAAGGGAAGTCGCCGTCGTAATCGACGGGGTAGATATCTGGATGCCCTAGCTCCTTGGCCAGCCGGAATCCGACCTGCTCGATCTCGTTCCGGGTCAGCGTGCGCTGGCCGGCGAGATACTCCGCGTATTGCTTCTTGCGCGTGTCGTCGTAAACGGTGCTCTCGATGGCGATCTTCGTCGGCCGGAACTTCTTCAAGGCGCCCAGGAGCTCGGCGATCTCGGCCTGCCGCTTGGCCGAAAGCACGTCGTCGGCCTGGGAATTGAAGATGTCGTGACCGGGATTGTTCATATGATAAGTGCCGACGATCAGGATCTCGGGTTTGGGAGCGCCGGCAGATCTGGCCTGGCTTCCGGCGAGGCTGGGCCCGGCGGTCGAGAACAGGATCACGAAAAGCAGGGGAAAGAGCTTTTTCATAAAAACCTCCACCACATCTTTATTGACGATGAGGGGCCGGAAAGGGTTGCCGGCTGAGACTGGAACTAGCCCTTCCGCGGCTTCGGCTCCTGCCCCCTGCCGAGCACGGCGTCGACTTCCTCCAGGCATTCGCTGATGGCGATCCCCTGCGGGCATTTGCTCTCACACTCCCGGCACTTTGTGCAGTTCGCGGCCCGCTCGCCTTCGGGCACGAACCGGCCATAGATCGCCCGCGGGATGGCGAGGTCCTCGTACATGACGGCGTCGTTGTAGAGGCTGAGGCACCTGGGGATGTTGACCCCGCTCGGGCACGGCTGGCAGTAGCCGCATTGGGTGCAGGGGATGGGGGCGCGGTCGCTCAGGATCTGGCGGGCCCGCTCGATGAGCCGCCGGCCGGCCTCGTCCATCGAGCCGGCGCCGGAGCGATCCGCCGCGCGGAGGTTCTCCTCGACCTGGTCCATCGTCTTCATGCCGCTCAGCACGGTCGAAACCTCCGGTTGATCCCAGATCCACTGTAGGGCCCACTCGGCGGGTGACCAGCCTCGGCCTGAAGCGCGGAAGACGTCGGCGGCGGCCTGCGGCGGGGCGGCCAGGCGCCCGCCCAGGAGAGGCTCCATGACGACGATGCCCAAGCCCTTGGCCGCGGCGCGCTTCAAGCCCGCCGTCCCGGCCTGGTTCTCCGTGTCCATGTAGTTGTACTGGATCTGGCAGACGCTCCAGCCGTCGTAGGCGTCGACGATCATGTTGAAGGCTTCGCGCTTGTCATGGAAGGAGAAGCCGATATGGCCGATGCGGCCGTCCTTGATGGCCGCCTCGGCTCGTTCGAGAAGCCCGTGCCTGACGACGAACTTCTCCCAGCGCTCGGCCGAGAGGGCGTGCAGAAGATAAACGTCGATGTGGTCGGTCTGGAGCCGGGTCAACTGCTCGTCGAGATACGTGTCGAAGTCGGCCGGCTTGGCGATCAACCAGACCGGGGACTTGGTGGCCAGCAGGACCTTGGCCCGGTAGCCGTCCCGCAGGGCCCGGCCCGTGACGACCTCGCTGCGGCCGTTGTGATAGGGATAGGCCGTGTCGATGTAGTTCACGCCTTCGTCGACGGCATGCCGGATCATGCCGATGGTCGCGGCCTCGTCGATCTTTTCGCTTTGGGGGATGCCGTCGAGGGTCGGCAGGCGCATGCAGCCGAACCCGAGGACCGAGACCTCGGTCCCGGCCCGTCCGAATTTCCGGAATTGCATCGTGTGGCCTCGCCGTAAGTACGGACAAAGATTATACCACGCCCCCCGAGCCCGCGTTTCCCTTAGGTCCCGAGGTCCTGTCTTTGCTATAATGGACTGTGCCGCTGAGAACGACCCTGACGTGAGAGGGACGATGATCCTGAGATACGCGCTGCTATGGCTGGCCTCTTTCGTGGCTATCAGCGCCGTCGACGCCCTGTGGCATCTGGTGCTTTGGGGCAGGCTCTACGGCGCCGGTATCCGGCGGGTGGCGGCCGTCATCGACGGCAAGCCCGCGCTCCACAACGGGAGCGGGCTCGCCGCCCAGGTCCTGGTGATCACCGCCTTCGTGGTCCTGGCCTCTCTTCAATTCTCCGGCGGCGCGGCGGCCACCGGCAGGATCGTCCTGTCCTGTGTCATGGGCGGCGTCCTGGGCATCTCGGTCTACGGCCTGGTCAACCACTGGCTCGTCCGCGATTGGAGCGCCGTCATGACCGTTCTCGAGGTCGTCTGGGGCCCCGTCCTCGGCGCCTTCGCCGGCTTCTTCATCGCCTGGGCCGGACGCCTCCTCAAGGTGTATTGAGAGAAGGACGGGCATGAGGGTCCGAAGCGCGCGTCTCACCGGCAAAGGCTTCTACTACGCCTTCCTGGCCGGGGCCAAGAGGATCCTCGAGAACCAGAAGGAGCTCAACCGGATCAACGTCTTTCCCGTTCCCGACGCGGACACGGGGACCAACCTGGCGTCCACCGTCCGGGCCATCATCGAGCGGGTCCGGCCGCACCGGTCCTACAAGGTCACGTCGGCGGCCATCGCCGCCGCCGCCCTCGAGGGCGCCCGCGGCAATTCCGGCGTCATCTTCGCCCAATTCCTGTACGGCCTCAGCGTCGAATCCAGCGACGCGCCGGAGGTCTCCGTGGCCCACTTCGGCCAGTCCGTCCGCCGGGCCGTCCGCTACATGTACGAGGCCATCGCCGAGCCCGTCGAAGGGACCATGATCACGGTCATCCGCAAATGGGCCGAGGCCATGGCGGCGCGCCGGGAGGAGCCCGAGAGCCTGCTCAAAGCCCTGACCCGGGCCCAGGCCCGTGCCGTCGAAGCCCTGCAGGAGACCCGGCACCGGCTCGAGGCCATGCGCCGGGCCAATGTCGTCGACGCCGGCTCCAAGGGCATCGTCCTCTTTCTCGAGGGCATGATCGATTTCCTGGCCAAGCCCTCGCACAAGAAGATCGTCTCGGTCCGGAAGGGCGCGGACGTGATCGAGGCGGTCGCCGAGGTCCCGTCAGGCCCGGTCCGTCTCCGCTACTGCACCGAAGCCCTGATCAAACCGCCCGCGGGCGACCCGGCCGCGAGGCTGGACAGGGACTGGCTGAAGAGGGAGATCGCCGGCTTCGGCGACTCGCTCGTCATCGCCGGCTCGCCCCAAGCGCTCCGCTTCCACATCCACACCGACACGCCCGCTCAGCTGTTCCATAAGATCCGGCCGGCCGGCGACATCGTGTTCCAAAAGGCCGACGATATGCGCCGGCAGTACGAAGCGGCCCACCTCCGCCGCTGGCCCATCGCGCTGGTGACCGACTCCGCGTGCGACCTGCCGCCGGAGACGCTCGACCGCTACCAGATCCACGTCGTGCCCATGCGGCTGATCTTCGGGGAGACGTCCTTCATCGACAAGGTCACCATCACCACGGACCAGTTTTACGCCCGGCTCGACGAGCAGCGGGAGCTGCCGACCACGGCCCAGCCGAGCCCTCAGGCCTTCGAAAGCCTGTACGCGAACTTGGCCGCGCACTATGACTCGATCATCGCCGTCCACCTGTCGCAGAAGCTGAGCGGCACGTATTCGACAAGCCTGGCGGCGGCCAGGCGGGTGGCCGCCGAGACCGGGAAAACGATCACCGTCATCGACTCGCGGACCCTGTCCGGGGCCCTGGGATTCGTGGTCCTCGAGGCCGCCAGGCTCATCGAAGAGGGCCGGTCGCACGACGAGGCGGTGGCCGCGGCCGAGGCGGCCGGACCGAGGACGCGGCTCCTGGTCGGCGTCCGCACGCTCAGGAACATGGTCCGCAGCGGCCGCGTCAGCCCCATGGCCGGGCTGGCGGCCAAAGTCCTCCATCTCAAGCCCATCGTGGCCATGAGCGAGAACGGCGAAGCGAAGATCTTCGACAAGGCCTTCAGCCAACGCGGCTTGCTGAGGAAGATC
The DNA here is from genome assembly GCA_963807525.1 of Candidatus Aminicenantota bacterium. Classification (GTDB taxonomy): domain Bacteria; phylum Acidobacteriota; class Aminicenantia; order Aminicenantales; family Saccharicenantaceae; genus RBG-16-66-30. The sequence continues at coordinate 351,435 of CAWECI010000009.1, forward strand.
CTGCGGCAGCTCGAGCGGGGCGCGGGCGCCGGGGACCGGGTCGGGGACTATTGCGTTCTCCACGCCCACAACCCGGCCGACGCCGCCGCCTACGCGGCCCGAGCTGAGGCCGCCTTCGGCCGGAAGCCGGCCTTCGTCATGGACATCTCGCCCGCGATCGGCCTGCACGCCGGCCTCGGCACGGTGGCCCTGGCCTTTCTGGCCGAGCCTTGACGCGCCCGAACTCATAGAAGGGGGGGCCTATGATCGGTTCGCTCGAGACCGCCGCGATCACCATCTTCATCTACATGGCAGCGGTGTTCGGCCTGGCCCAGCTGCGGCGGAACAACGGTCTTGTCGACATCGCCTGGGGCCTCGGCTTCATCGTCGTCGCGGCCGTTGAGTTCATTCGATCGCCGGTCGTTGATCCGGCCAAGGCCTTGGTCCTGGCCGCGGTCCTCGTCTGGGGACTGCGTCTTTCGACCCACATCTTCCGCAGGAATTGGGGCCGGCCGGAGGACTTCCGCTACGCCGCGATGCGGCAGAAATGGGGCCGGACCGCCCTCGTCAAGTCGTTCTTTTTCATATTCATGCTGCAGGGGCTGATCATGCTGATCGTGTCCCTGCCGGTCACGGTCGTCTTGAGCGCGCCGGCCCGCCCGCTGGCCGGGCTCGACGTCATCGGGGCGATCGTCTTCGCGGCCGGCCTCGTGTTCGAGGCCGTCGGCGACGCCCAGCTTGCCGCCCACATCCGCGACCCGGAGAGCCGGGGCCGGCTGATGACCCGCGGCCTCTGGTCGACGACGCGGCACCCGAATTACTTCGGCGAGGCGCTCCTATGGTGGGGGATCGGGCTCCTGGCGGTTTCGTCGCGGCACGGGCTTGTCGCGCTCCTCGGGCCGCTTACGATCACCCTGATGCTCCTGTTCGTCTCGGGCGTGCCCCTGCTCGAGAAGAAGTACGCGGGCCGGCCCGATTGGGAGGCTTACAAAGCCCGGACCCCGATGTTCGTGCCCTGGTTCCCGAAAAAGACATGAAGTCGCTCTTCATCTTCCGCCGCGACCTTCGGCTGAAGGACAACAGCGGGCTTCTCAAGGCCCTGACGGAATCGGCCGAGGTCCTGCCGGCCTTCATCTTCGACCCCCGGCAGACCGGCCGGCATCCCTACCGGAGCGAGAGCGCCCTGCAGTTCATGATCGCGTCTCTCCGCGAGCTTGACCGCGAGCTCCGGGCCAAGGGGTCCCGTCTTTATCTCTTCCAGGGCCCGGCGGAGAAGGTCGTCGCGGCCCTTCTCCGCTCCGAGGGCCTCGGCGCGGTCTATTGCAACCGGGACTACACGCCCTTCAGCCGCCGCCGGGACGAGGCCATCGCCGCGGCCTGCCGGGAGAAGAACGCCACGTTCGTCCCCGTCGGCGACTCTCTCCTCCACGAGCCCGAAGACGTGGCCAAGGCGGACGGCGGCCCCTACGCGGTTTTCACGCCGTTCTTCAACGCCGCCCGCGCGCTCGCGGTCGGGACGCCGCGGGACAACCCTTTTAAGAACTATCGTAGGCGGGCGATCGCGGCCGCCGCCGGCCCGGAGGTCTATGACCGGATCCTGAAGCGCCGGAACGAGGACCTTTTCCGGCGGGGAGGCAGAAGGGAAGCCCTGCGCATCCTCGCCACGATCGATCGGTTCCGCGCCTACGAGAAGACGCGCGATCTCCCCGCGGTCGACGGGACGACCGGTCTCTCGCCCCACAACAAGTTCGGGACGATCTCGATCCGGGAATTCCACAAGGCCGTCCGGGACTGTCTCGGCCCCGGGCATCCGCTCCTGCGGCAGCTTTACTGGCGGGATTTCTTCACCCACGTGGCGTTCCATTTCGACCGCGTCTTCGGTCACCCGTTCCAGGCCGCGTACGAGAAGGTCCCCTGGAACGACGATCCGGCCCGGCTCAAGCGCTGGCAGGAGGGAACGACCGGTTTCCCCATCGTCGACGCCGGCATGCGCCAGCTCGAGGCCACCGGCTTCATGCCCAACCGCGTCCGGATGATCTGCGCCTCGTTCCTGGTCAAGGATCTCCGCATCGACTGGCGCGAGGGCGAGCGCTTTTTCGCCACGCGTCTCGAGGACTATGATCCCTGCGTCAACAACGGCAACTGGCAGTGGGTGGCCTCGACCGGCTGCGACGCGGCGCCGTACTTTCGCGTTTTCAATCCCTGGTTGCAGCAGAGGCGGTACGATCCGGACGCCGCCTACGTCAAGCGCTGGGTGCCGGAGCTGGCCCGGACCGATCCCGGTCTCATCCACCGCCTGGACCGCCTGGAGGGCCGCCGTCCCGGGGGCTACCCCGAGCCCATCGCCGATCACGCGGCCGAGAGCGTGCGGACCCTGGCCATGTACCGCCTCGCCAAGAGCGGGAACATCCCCCGCGCGTCCTAATCGTAAGCGACTTCGATCATCAGGCGCCCCGCGGGCGAGGGCAGCTGGATCGTATCCTTGTCGAACGTCCGGAGGGCCAGGCCGTTGACCCTGACGCCTGTGATATTGCGGCGGGCGGGATCCCTCAGGCGCAGGAGGATGGCCGACGGCGTGCGCCGCGACGGGGCCATGAGATCGACCTCCGTGCGGGCCCTGGCCGGATGCGGCCGGATCGTGAAGGAGACCGGGCCGAAGGCCGTCGGGGCGCTCTTGATCTCGGTCACCGCCTCCCCGCCCAGCCACGGCCTCGGGATGGCCCGGCCGATCCAGAGCTGGTCGCCGTCTTCTTGAACGAGCATCATCCTGAGCAGCCGCAGCTGCTGGGTGCAGGAATAGAGGTGGGGGAGCGTCGGCTCGTTGTCGCCGGTGAACAGGCGCGTCACCTCCACGCCGGAATAGGTCTCGCGGGACATGCCGTAGGCGAGCGACCCGTAAAGGCCGAGGATCACCGGCTTGACCCGGTCGAGCTTCAGGCAGTCGAGCCAATACCCGTAGGTGTAGGCGTGATCGATGCCGCCGCCGAACTCGCACATCCCCAGGCGCAGGCCGCCCCGCTCTTCGAGGAAGCGCATGATCCAGCCGGCGCGCTCGTCGGCCGCGGCGAGGAACTCGTTCTCGAGGACGCAGCTCCCGATGAGGCTGTAATAGTCGCTGGCCCGGCCCTTCGAATCGTTGAGGACGCGGTGGGTCGCCGGCTCGATCGGCAGGACCTTCAGGCCGTCGCTCTCGAACACCGCCTGGTCCATCGAGGCCAGGATGTCGGCCCGGTAGGCCTTGGCCTCGGCCGCCAGCCGCCGGGCCTCCCCGGTGAGACCGACCGCGGCCAGCGCCTGGGCCGTCTTCTCGAGGCCGGCGGCGCAGTAGGTGTCGCCGAAATAGTCGTAGGTTTCCTGCGGAAAATCGGCGTAGGGGCGGAACTTGATCAGGCCGTAAGTCACCGGCCGTGGTCCGCCGGCCGGCCCGGTCATCGATTCCCGGCGCTTGGCTGTGATCCAGCCGGCCATCCGGATCATGTTCGGCGCGACCCTCTTCAGCCAGGCCGCGTCGGCTGTGAGCGTGAAATGCTCGGCCATGGCGAAGAGGAGCGTCCCGGTGTCGGGCGTGCCGAAGTTCCGGGTGAAGACGCCGTCGGGGGCCTGGAACGTCAGCAATGAGTCGAGGACGGCGCGGGCCTCGCCCGGCCGGCCCCAGAGGTCGAGCGCGATGGCGTGGAGCGCGGCGCTGTAGCCGTAGACCTGCTCGTAGAACCCGGCCCCGTCGTGGGGTTCGACGACGCCGTCGGGGCGCTTGTCGAGGTCGAGCGCCGCGTAGGCCAGCCAGGCGCCGCGTGCGGCGTCGATGCGCTCCTCGGGCGTCCGGAGCTGGGTGCCCGAGCCGAGATAGCCCTTCCAATACCTGAGGACCTCGTCCTCCTTGGCGTCGTACTCGGCTTGGCTGATCTCGCTCCAACCCATGTCCGGCGCGTCGAAGGGGATCTTCAAGGCGATGGTGGCGCTTTCCCCGGGGCCGGGATCCAGGTCCCAGGACCGGGCCTTCGCGGCCGACTTCTCCGGACCGATCCGGAGAGAGACGGACGTCTTTCTGTCGGCCGGGGCTTCCGAGCGTTCTGTCCGGAGCTCGACATAAACCCAAAGGGGAGCGTCCGGGCTCAAGCCCTCGGAATAGCCGAACACGGTCTGCCGGTAGACGAAGCCCCGGCGCTCGAACACGGCCCGGACCACCGGAACGCCATCCACCAGGCTCTTGCGGCAGCCGTCCGGCGAGGCGCCAAAACGCGCGGCCGGCTCGCCGACCTCGAACCAGGCCCGTGGGTTCTCGGCGACGCTGGCATCCTCGGACAGCTCGAGTGAGGCGTCCGGGGCGACGCCGATCTCATCGGGATGTTGCCAGACCCCGATGGCCTCGCGCGGCTTCCGCAGCGGCTGGAGATAGGCGGCCACCGACTCGAAGCTCGGATCCTCGGCCCGGGCCAGCTCGAGCGCGCCGAGAAGATCGCGGTCCGCCGTCGGAGTGCCGACGGGAATATTGGCGCCGTCCGCGGGACGTTTGCCGCAGGCCGTGACGACGAGCAGGCCGAGACCGGAGATCAAGAACGGGATGATGAACGATCGGCGCATCATCGCTTGAGCCTCCTGGCGATCATACCGTCCACGGACAAGGTCCCGGCGCCCTTGATCACCAAGGCCAGCGCGATGGCGATCATGAGCAGATGATACTCGAAGCCTTCTCCCGCGGCCTGGCCCGACCAGTTCATGAAGAAGCCGTTCTTGAGGTGGACGAGGACGACCGCGACGGTCATGTCGACGGCCATGGCCAGCGCCGCCAGGCGGGTGAAGAACCCGGCCACGAGGGCCACGGCGCCGAACGATTCGGTCAGGATGACGAGAATGGCCAGCAGCTCGGGGATGTGGCGGCCGTTCACGAACCCTTGGACCGTGGCTTCGAAGCCGCGGCCGCCGAACCAGCCCAGGAGCTTTTGGGCGCCGTGCGGGAACATGACGACGCCGAGGGCCAGCCGCAGGATCGTCTCGGCATAGCTCTTTTCGGTGGCGAAGAATCTCCTGATCATGGCCGGCCCTCCCCGTGCCGCCATTGTATGCCCCCGGCCCCCGGGTTATCAAGCGCGGGCCGATGAGCCGCCTCCCGGCCCGGTCCCGGGATCCTGGGGTGTACAATAGACGTCGACATGGAAGATCGGACCCTCAAGCGGCTGCGCATCATGGTCGTGACCGGGCTCATCCTGGCGATCGCCATCTTCCTGTCCTGGCCGCGGCAGATCGGGGACCCTGATTTCAAACCCCAGGTTGGAGCCCCCGCTTACGGCTCGTCCGCCGGCCCTCATCCGGTCGTGCTCATCGACCAGGCCCACTTCAACGTCCATACCATGGCCAAGCGCTACAGGCCCTTGGCCGAGCTGCTGCGCAGCGACGGTTATGACGTCCGCCCCGGCACGAAGAGATTCACCGCGGAAAGGCTTCGCGGGGCCGACGTCCTGATCGTCGCCAACGCGTTGGGCCTCCGGGGCGCCGCCCAGCATCTGCTGACGCTTCTGAGGCTCGATCGCCTTATGGACCTGACCCGGAGCGCCTTCAGCCGCAAGGAGTGCGAAGCGGTGGCCGCCTGGGTGCGTGACGGCGGCTCTCTCCTGCTGGTCGCGGACCATGCCCCGACGGGAAAGGCGGCGGCCGGGCTCGCGGCGGCCTTCGGGGTCGGCATGACCAACGGCTGGGCCGAGGACGAGAGCCCCTTCCACGACCCGGTCGCCGACAACTGGGGCTTCCTTCTGTTCTCGAGGGACAATGGCCTCTTGGCCGACCACCCCATCACGAGCGGCCGTAATGACGATGAGCGGATAGGGCGCGTCGTGACGTTTACCGGTCAGGCCCTCAAAGCGCCGGCTTCGGGCGTTCCTTTCCTGCGGCTCTCGCCGACGGCCAGGCTCTACCTCAAGCCCCGGGCCGCGGATGACGACTTCGTCCCGGCCGCCGGCTTATGTCAGGGAGTCGCTCTCGAGTTCGGCCGGGGCCGGGTCGTCGTCCTGGGCGAGGCGGGCGTCCTGACCTCCCAGAAGGCGGCGGGACCGTCCGGGGAGTTCCATTTCGGCCTGGATTGGCCCGGCGCCGACAATCGCCGCCTGGCCTTGAATATCCTGCATTGGCTGTCCCGGTTGCCGGGCTTGGGCCCCGCGGCGGGAAGATCCTGACCGCCTCAAAGGTCGGTTGCCCCCCGGTGTCTAAGAAGCGGAGGAGCCCATGACACCCGAGCGGGGCCGTCCAGGCGGGAAGGCTAGCCAACGACCGGCCCGAATACCCTCCCGAATACCCCTTCTTGGGGATGAACCCGGGCCGCTCATATGGAATCATACGGAACCAGAAGAAAGGTCCATGATCCCCGACAAGCGCTCCCCCAACGGGGACAAAAAGGACCTCTCCCCGAGGGCGGCTTACCCGTTGACATCGCCCTCGGGGAGGCTTATCATAAACCTTGGCAAGGGGCTAATTAGACCGGCCTGACTCGACCCTGAAGGAGGATCCATGAGTCGCATTGTCCGCAGTTCTCTTATTCTCGTTCTGGCTCTGGCCTGCCTCGGCCTGGCCACGTCGTGCAACATCGCCGGGAGCTCGTCCGGGACGGGCAACCTGATGATGCTGATGACCGACGGCCCGACCGACGATTGGACGGAAGTGACCGTCCACTTCCTGTCGGCCAGCCTGCATCGCCAGGGCGCCAATGGCTGGGAGGCCTTCTGGACGGCCAACGCGTCCGATCCGGCGTCCGGCAAGGTCAACCTCATCGACCTGAGCGGCATCTCCGACATCCTGAACGCCGGCACGATCCAAGCCGGCACCTATGACCGGCTCAAGCTGGTCATGAACACCAGCACCGCCGCCGATTCGATGACCCTCATCACGGCCGACGGCGCGACCATCAAGCCGGAGGACATCACCGTCGTCGACCCCAGCGGCACCGGCGAGATCAAGGTCGATCTCTCGCCCAATCTCGTCGTCGAAGCGGACTCGAACAATATCGTCAGCATCGACTTCGACCTGGGCCATCCGCTCTCGATCGTCAACCTGGACGGCAAGGTCGTCATCAGCCTGAAGGTCCGCCACCGGGCCCTGCCCGCGAGGCTCGGCAGCATCCAGTTCGCCCGGACGCTCGGCGACATCACCGCGGCCACGGCCAACACCGACGGCACGGCCACCCTTACGGTCAAGAACCTGCAAGGGTCCGAGATCACATTCACCGGGAACGGCAATTCGATCTATACGGACGTATCGTCCGGGAGCGGGGTCGGCGGCAACTTTGACGGGTTCAAGGCCCTGGTCGGAACGGGCGCCGCCCTCATCGCGTCGAACCTGATGAACGACGGCACCCTCTACGCGCGCCGGATCTGGTACTCCAGCGACATCACCAAGCTGCCCCAGTTCACCCCTGAAGGCCTGGTCCGTCGGGTCGGCGACAGCTGGCTGAGCATCCAGAAGAAGGAGGCCGAGGCGACCGCGACCGGCGACCATCACCATCGTTGCGGCTGGGACGCCGAGACCGTCTTCGTCAATGACGCCACCACTTGGTCCTTCCAAGGCTCTGACATGGGCGTCGTGGGCCTGGCCGGCCTCGCCTACGTCTCGCGAGGCTATCGCGTCGAAGTCGTCTATGTCGACGAGAACGTCACGCCCAAGATCGCCAGCTCGATCAACATCCAGTTCGCCCACGCCGAGGGGATCGTCGTGGAGCCCACTCTCGACAGCTTCAAGCTGGGCTGGTTCTGGCGGGCCCAGACCATGGCTTACAGCGCCGTCTCCGGCCACGAATTCGGCTGGTGGAATTACGGCCTGGATTCCAGCCGCTCGACGGACCGCCAGGCCCTGATCGACATGGTCACGGCGGCCCAGCAGGCGCGCCTTTGGGTCTTTGCCTGGGCCGGGTTGACTTGGGACGCGACCGCCAAACAATGGACGGTCGAAAGCCTGGTCCTGGCGCCCATGAAGCTCCACGATATGACGAAGATCACCACGGGCTATCAGGCGTCCACGGGGACGTTGGGCGTTTCGTCCTACAGCTGCTGGGATTGGTCCACTCCCGAAGCCTGGACCGTTAAGCTCGACACTTCGGGCGACCTGCAGACGATCGTCGGCTCGTTCATCTGGAACGGCACGACACATGTGGTTACGTTCACGCTGCCGGTGCCGCCCACCCAGTGGGAAACGCTGCTGACCACCTCGGTCAACAGGGTCAAGATCTGGGTCTACCCGGTCAAGGAGACCGACGGGACCTATAGCTGGCACGCCTACACGGTGATCGCGTACCAGTTCATCCAGCCGTAAGGGCGACCTGATCGCGAAACGGATCGGGGCCGGGCGTCTCGCCCGGCCCCTTTTTTATGGGGGACATGATACCCGTTCCCTATTTTCGCTGGATCGGACCGTCTGATAGGGGCGGGAAGAACCGGGGGCGGGCGCGGACTTGCGCGGTCTCCAGGATCGCCCCTTGATCCAACCAAAAGAAGCGAACGAGATCAGAGAAAATAGGGAACGGGTATCATGTCCCCGATTTATCGCCTGGCCAGATCCGAACCAGCACGACGCCGTGGGAGGGCACCTTGACCTCGAAACGCTCGTCGAAGGTCTTGCCCAGATCGGTATGGACGCCCAGGTCGGCGTGGGCCCAGAGGTCGCGGACCTTGGCCGGCCCGGGCGGGAGGCCGATCTGCGACCAGCGCACGTACTGGGAGAGCTCGCCCTTGGTGTAGTTCACGAAGGCGACGGCCTTGGAGCCGTCCGCGAGGGGTTTCATCCAGACCTGGCCGCCGTAGCCCCGTTCGACGACGATCCGGCCCTGGACCCCGAGCGGATCCTGGTCGACGGCGATGACTTCCTTGTTGAGCAGGATCGATCTCGTTTCCTCGGTCATGCCCCGGAGGTCGTTCCCGGCCATGAGCGGGGCGGCCATGACGGCCCAGAGCGAGAAGTGCGTCTTGTATTCGTCGAAGGTCATGCCGCCGTTGCCGACCTCGAGCATGTCGGGATCGTTCCAGCCGCCGGGCCCGGCCGCGTCGGCCAGGCGTGAATTGGCGCTGACGATCCAGACGACGCTCTGCCAGTCGTCGCCGATATCGGAAGTCGTGCGCCAGAGCTGGCCGACGCCGTTGGCCCATTTCCAGGGATCGTTCCGGCCCCACTCGCATAGGCTCAGGACGATGGGCCGCCCGGCGGCGCGCAGCGCGTCCCGGAATCTGGCGTATTCGGCCGGGGCGTCGAGATCGTCGCAGTTGCACCAGTCGACCTTGATGTAGTCGATGCCCCACCCGGCGTACGTGGCCGCGTCGAGGTCGAAATGGCCGGCCGCGCCGGGGCGCCCGGCGCAGGTCTTCGGCCCGATGTCCGAGTAGAGGCCGAACAGCAGGCCCTTGGAATGGACGTAATCGGCCAGGGCCTTCATGCCCCCGGGGAACCGCTTCGGGTCGGCGATGATCCGGCCTTCGGGCGTCCGGTCGACCTGCCAGCAATCGTCGATGACCAGGTACTTGTAGCCGGCCTCGAGCATGCCGGTCTCGACCATGGCATCGGCGGTCTGGCGGATCAGGCCCTCGTCGACGTTGCAGCCGAACTTGTTCCAGGTGTTGAAGCCCATGGGCGGCACGGGCGCCAGGACAGGGGCCGACGAGGCCGCGGGGGCCGACGCGGCCGGCTCCTTCGCCGTTTGGCCAGGCCGGCAGGAGCCGGTGATCGCGAGGCCGATCAGGATCGCGAATACGACCGCGGATGTCTTTTTCAGGCTCAAGGACTTCGGCATCGGGTTCTCCTTTGGAGGTGTCGGGCTGAGAGCGGACTATAGGACGGCCGCCCGCCCGAGTCAACATCACCCCCGACAACCCCCTTACCAGTTGAAAAGCCGGGGATTCCCCCCTATAATGAAAAGCTGAAAGGAGACTGGGGGCGAACTGGTTTCGACGGAGGTTACGAGACACAGGTTGCACGCCGAGGTCCCACCCACCTCGCTAAACTGGTGGAAACAATTTAACTGCAGAACCTTTAGCAGTCGCGGCCTAATAGAAAGGCTCGCCGTTCCCGGGATCCCCTCCCGCAGGGTTCCGGGAGCGTCAAACGGGCGGGATAGCAAGCCGGTCCGGCCTTGAGGCCGGGGAGCGAAAGTACATCGGGGCTGGCGCCGCGGCGCCCTTCCTCTTCGGGCACCGCGGAGCGAGATCAAGGAAGGGGATAAGCGTGTAGAGACCTGGCGTTGAATGCTTCCGGACGCGGGTTCGATTCCCGCCGCCTCCACCAGACCCGATCATGATGAGATTCAAGATAGAACGGACGGCGTTGGCCGCGGCCGTCCTTGTCCTCGCCGCCCTCCTCGTCTGTCCCGCCCCGGCCGCCGCCGCGACGGGCCAGGCCCAGGCCCTCCGGACGATCGTCATCGATCCCGGCCACGGCGGGCTGGAGAGCGGGGCCAAGGGCCGCTTCGGCAACCTCGAGAAAGACATCACCCTGGCCGTCAGCCTCAAGCTCAAGGCCCTGATCGAGAAGGACATGGGCTACGAGGTCGTCCTGACCCGGGACCGCGACGTCGACGTCTCGATCGAGAACCGCTCGGCCATCGCCAACAACCACAAGGCCGGCCTGTTCATCAGCATCCACGCCAACGGCTCGGTCCAGAGGGCGGCGGCCGGCTCGGAGACGTTCTTCCTCAGCCTCAACGCGACCGACGAGGACACCCGCCGCCTGGCCTACCTCGAGAACAACTCCTCCGAGCTCCAAAGCCACATCGACCGCTCTTCGGACAACGACCTGATGATGATCCTCTGGGACATGGCCCAGAACGCCTACATCAAGGAGAGCAGCCGGTTGGCCGAGCTCGTCCAGAAGGAGCTCGACGCCATGCTCGGCACGCGCGACCGCGGCATCAAGCAGGCCCCGTTCAAGGTCCTGACCGGGGTCGCCTGCCCGGCCATCCTGGTCGAGACGGCCTTCATCTCCAACCCCGACGAAGAGCAGAAGCTGGCTTCCGACGAGTTCCAGGCCAAGATCGCCGAGGCGATCTACCGCGGGCTGGCCCTCTTCCTCAAGAAGAACCCGGAGTAGGATCATGGCAGCGAAAAAGAAGGGCCGCATCTCCACGCAGGCGCTCATCCTGAGCGGGCTCGGCCTCGTCCTGCTCGTCCTGGTCATCGTGTTCTTCTCCGGCGGAGGCGGGGAGAAGGTCAAGCGCTTCGTCGAAGCGAACACCCCGAAGTCGCCGGGCGCGCCGGAGAAGCCGGCCACCCGGGTCGTGACGCTCTTCTTCGTCGACAGCGAGGACCTCCTCCACAAGGAGACGCGCGAGATCACGGCCGGCCCGACGGACGCCGACGAGGCCGAACGGGCCTTGACCGAGCTCGTCCGCGGCTCCGAGCAGGGCCTCGACTCGCCCCTGCCGCCGGGCACGAAAGTGCGCCAGGTCTTCATCGGCAAGGACGGCCTCGCGACCGTCGATTTCAGCCGCGAGATCGCCGAGGGGTTCTCGTATGGCTCGACCTCCGAGCTGGCCGCGGTCTACGCCGTCGTGGACACCCTGGTCTCCAACTTCAAGGCGGTCAAGAAGGTCGTCCTGCTGGTCGAGGGGGCGGAGCGCGAGACCCTCGGCGGCCACGTCGATCTCTCGCGGGCCTTCTTCCCCGACTATTCCCTGGTCGCCAAATGACCGCGAGCCGGTCGTGACGAAGCTTCCCCGGGTGGTCATCGTCGGCTTCCCCAACGTCGGCAAGTCCACTCTTTTCAACCGGCTGCTGGGCCGGCGCAAGTCCCTCGTCCACTCCGAACCGGGCATGACCCGGGACAGCGTCTCGGCCGAGACCACGCTCGGCGGCCGCCGTTTCACCCTGGTCGACACGGGCGGCCTTTTCGGCGTGGCCGACGAGCCCCTCAGCGACAAGGTCCGGGACAAGGCCCTGGCCGAGGCGGCCGCGGCCGATCTCGTCCTCTTCGTCCTCGATGGCCAGCGCGACATCGCCCCGGCCGAGGAGGAGCTCTATCTTCAGCTCAAGCGGCTCGGCCTGCGCCTGCTCCTGGTCGTCAACAAGTTCGATTCCCCGGCCAAGGAAGAGTCGATGACGGCCGACTATTACCGGTTCGGCGAGAAGGACATCTCCTTCATCTCGGCCGAGCACAAGATCAACATCGAGCGCCTCGAGGAGGCGATCGCGGCCGCCCTGCCCCTTCGCGCGGAAGCCGCCGCGGACGCCGCGGAGCCCTTGCGCATCGCCATCGTCGGCCGGACCAACGTCGGCAAGTCCTCGATCGTCAACCGCCTCATCGGGGAAGAGCGGCTCATCGTCAGCGAGATCCCGGGCACGACCCGGGACAGCACCGACACGCTCATCCTGCGCGACGGCAAGCCGTTCTGTCTCGTCGATACGGCCGGCATCCGCCGGATGGCCTCCACCGAGGACGGCCGGGAGAAGGCCGGCATCGTCCGGGCCAAGGCCAACATCCGCCAGGCCGATGTCGTCTGCCTGGTCCTCGACATGCAGCAGTTCCCGACCCGCCAGGACGCCCGCATCGCCCAGCTGGCCCTCGATTCGGGCCGCCCGCTCCTCATCGTCATCAACAAGTGGGACCTCGTCGACAAGGACCGGGTCCAGCCCGACGCCGTCCGGGAGCAGGTTTTCCGCAAGCTTGGCTTCGTCTCCTACGCCCCGCTCCTTTTCATCTCGGCCCGGACCGGCCAGCGCGTCGTCAAGATCCTCGACATGGCCGAGGAGATCCACCGGGGCGGCACCATCCGGGTCGAGACCTCGAAGCTCAACGAGTTCCTGGCCCGGACGACCGAAAGCCACCCGCCCCGCCTGAAGAACGGGGCCCGGGCCAAGCTCCGCTACATCACCCAGAAAGGGGTGTCCCCTCCGACCTTCATCCTGTTCCTGGGCGCCCGGGGGCCCCTCTCGCCGACCTACGAAAAGCACTTCCTGGAGTCTCTGCGCCGGGAGTTCGGCTTTGTCGGCACCCCCCTCCGGCTCATCGTCCGCACCAGCTGAAGCTGCTGCCCGCTTCCAGGGGGTTTTTTCTTGACTTTGAGGGGGCCTTCGTTTATAAATAGATTTCTGTCTTTCTCTGCGACAGGCGTTTGACTGTAAGGAGGTCAGGATGTCTCGCAAGACCCAGCGAATCATGTTTGCCGCGGCCGCGATCGCGGTCCTCGCCGCGTTCACGGGCTGCCAGAATATCAGCTACTCCAAGCTCGCCGCGAACTACCACTTCGGCAAGGCAAACGCCCTCTTCCGTGAGAACAAGTACCGCCAGGCCATCACCGAATATGAGGCGACGCTCAAGTACAACTCCAATCTGACCCAGGCCTACCGGTTCCTCGGCGAGAGCTACAAACAGCTCTACAAGCCCGGCGTCGACACGCCGCTCAACAAGGACCTCGAGAAGAAGACCCTCGACGCCCTGATCAAGGCCCTTTCGATCGAGCCGAACAACAAGGACATCATCTACTCGCTGGGGGACATGTACGACAAGCTGCGCAAGTTCCCCGAGGCCGAGAAGCTCTACCTCCGCATCATCCAGCTCCAGCCTGAGAACATGAGCAACTACTATGTCGTGGCCGAGTTCTACAAACGCTACTCGGCCGACAACAAGGACATCGCCAAGAAGGCCGAGTCCATGTACCTGCGCCGCATCGAGACCGATCCCGACAATCCGCAGGGCTACGCCTACATGGCCACCTACCTGCAGGAATCGTCCGGCTCGCCCGAGGAGATGCTGAAGTCCTACGAGCGGGCGTCCGAATTCTGGCAGAAGAGGATCGACCTGCAGCCGGATTCCGCCGAGGCCTGGCTGGCCTTGGGCGTCAACCAGTGGTCGCGGTCCTTCCGCTTCCAGTTCCTGACGGCCGCCGAGCGGCTCAAGATGGCCAACAGCGCCCTGGCCTCGATCAGCAAGGCCATCGAGATCGACCCGTCTTATCCCGAGCCCTACGCCTGGATGGGCCCGCTCTACAAGGCGGTTCTGGCCAAGCTCGAGCCCGAGAAGGAAGCCCGCTACAACGCCGAGGGCGACCGCTACCTGGACAAGTTCCAAGAGCTGCGCAAGCGGGCCGCCGACCGGAAGAAGCTCGAGGAAGAGCTGAAGAAGTAGCCCGGCGCCCTGACACTGACGACCGTGAATTGCGCTCCGTCCCGCCGACGGAGCGCAATTTTCATTTAGGCCATGTTCATCCCGCTGCGCGACGACAATCCGACCGTCCGGTTCCCCTTTGTTACGATCGGGCTCATCGCCGCGAACACGGTCGTGTTCCTGCTCCAGGCCGTCGCTCCCAACGGTCTCGAGCTGGCCGCCTTCCGATTCGGCGCCGTGCCCTTCGCCATCACCCACTTTCGGGCCCTGGCGGGGACGGCGGCCGTGCCGCCGCTCCTGACGCTCCTGACCAGCATGTTCCTGCACGGCAGCGTGTTCCACCTCCTCGGCAACATGCTCTACCTCTGGATCTTCGGCAACAACGTCGAGGACCGGCTCGGGCCCGTCCGCTTCACCTTGTTCTACCTAGCCAGCGGCCTGGCCGCGGCCCTGACCCATATCGCTTTCCAGCCGGGCTCCCGGACGCCCATGATCGGGGCCAGCGGGGCCATCGCCGGGGTGCTGGGGGCGTACTGGCTGCTTTACCCCCGGGCCAGGGTCAAGACGTTCATCTTCCTCATTTTCTATATCGACGTCGTCGCGGTCCCGGCCGGGATCGTCCTCGGCCTCTGGTTCGTGCTCCAGGTCTTCAACGTCGGCATGGGCGGCGGGGTGGCCTGGTTCGCCCATATCGGCGGCTTCCTCGCCGGCATCCTGTTCATCCGCCTGGCCTTGGGGCGGGGCTACCGGCAGGCCGCTGTTTCGCGCCTTCCGGGGGCCTGAAAAATCAAGGGCCGAAGTTGACTTTTTCCTCAGATTCTTGTATTTTAGGGCGTCTCTCTATCTTTCGTCTAAGGTTAGAAGCTCATGAGGACGTATATTCCAAAAAAGGACGAGATCGAACAGAAGTGGTGGCTGGTCAACGCCGACGGCCGGATCCTGGGCCGCCTGGCCACCGAAGTGGCCGACCTGATCCGCGGCAAGCGCAAGCCCCAGTTCACCAGCCATCTGGACACCGGGGACTTCGTCGTCGTCATCAACGCCGAGAAGATCAAGGTCACCGGGCGCAAGCTTGACCAGAAGAAGTACTATCACCACTCCCTCTACCCCGGCGGCATCAAGGAGACGACCCTGAAGGACCTCCTGGCCACGAAGCCGGAGGAGGTCATCAAGAACGCCGTCTGGGGCATGGTTCCCAAGGGGAAGCTCGGCCGGGCCCTGTACAAGAAGCTCAAGGTCTACCGCGGACCCTCCCACCCCCACGAAGCCCAGAACCCCCAGGAATACAAGTTTTAGGAGGCCCCTTTGAGTCTGATCCAGTATTATGGAACGGGGAAGAGGAAATCGGCCATCGCCCGCGTCTTCCTGCGCTCGGGCAAGGGCGACATCACGCTGTTCGTCAACAAGAGGTCGCGGCCCTTCGCTGATTATTTCAAGCTCGACGCCTACAAGACCATCATCCGGCAGCCGCTTCAGCTGACGGAGACCGAGGACAAGTTCGACATGTTCCTCCGGATCAGCGGAGGCGGGGCCAAGGCCCAGGCCGAGGCCGTCCGGCTCGGCATCTCCCGGGCCCTCGTCGAGTTCAACCGGGAGCTCAAGCCCGCGCTCAAGGCGGCCAGCCTGCTGACGCGCGACGCCCGGGTCAAAGAGCGGAAAAAATACGGATTGCTGGGCGCCCGCAAGGCCCCTCAGTACCACAAGCGCTAAAGAGGAGGCTCACTTTGGTTTCCGTCACGATGAAAGAACTGTTGGAAGCGGGCGTCCACTTCGGGCACCAGACCAAGCGCTGGAACCCGAAGATGAAGGAATACATCTTCGGCCAGAGGAACGGCATCTACATCGTCGATCTGCAGAAGACGATCAAGAACTTCAAGGAAGCCCTGAACTACCTTCGCTCCGTCGCCGAAGAGGGCAAGATGATCCTCTTCGTCGGCACCAAGAAACAGGCCCAGGACATCGTTCGCGACTACGCCACCAAGTGCGAGTCGGCCTACGTCAACCAGCGCTGGCTGGGCGGCCTGCTGACGAACTTCGCCGTCGTCCGGACGAGCGTCGACAAGCTCAAGGAGCTCGAGGAGATGAAGGAGGACGGCCGCTGGGACATCCTGTCCAAGAAGGTCCAGTCCAAGCAGGAGAAGGTCTACCGCAAGCTCCAGAAGAACCTGGGCGGCCTGAAGACCATGGCCGGGCTGCCGGGAGCGATCTTCATCATCGACTCCTCCAAGGAGACGATCGCCATCGCCGAGGCCCGGAAGATGAACATCCCCATCGTCGCCGTCGTCGACACGAACGGCAACCCCGAGGACATCACCTATCCCATCCCCGGCAACGACGACGCCGTGCGGGCCATCGAGCTGTTCGCCTCGAAGGCCGCCGAGTCGATCATCGAAGGCAAGAAGAACAGGATCAGCAAGGAGCTCCTCGAGGAGAAGACGGCCGGAGAGGGCGCGGTCCCGCCGGCCGGTGAGGGCGGCGAGACGCCCGAAGGCGGGACCCCCGAGGGGGCATGACGGGTCAGGGGGAGAGAGTCACCATGGAAATCACGGCAGAAAAAGTCAAAGAGCTGCGCGAGCGGACCGGCATCGGCATGATGGAGTGCAAGAGCGCCCTGGCCGAATGCGACTGCGACATGGACAAGGCCGTCGAGCTGCTGCGCAAGAAGGGCTACGCCCGGGCCGAGGCCAAGTCCACCCGGGCCGCTAAGGAAGGCTTCATCGGCTCCTACATCCACATGAACGGCCGCATCGGCGTCCTGGTCGAGCTCAACTGCGAGTCCGACTTCGTCGCCCGCAACTGCGAGTTCCAGGACCTGGTCAAGGAGCTGGCCATGCAGGTCGCCGCGGCCAAGCCGCGGTGGGTCGCCGCCGTCGACGTGCCGCCCCACATCGTCGAGAAGGAGAAGGAGATCATCCAGGCCCAGCTCGGCGACATGAAGAAGCCGCCCGAGATCATGGAGAAGATCGTCAACGGCAAGCTCCTCAAGTTCTTCGAGGAGGTCTGCCTTCTCGAGCAGCCCTACATCCGCGACGACAAGGTCAAGGTCCGCGACCTGGTGACCAAGCTCGTGGCCAAGATGGGCGAGAACATCAAGATCGGGCGGTTCGCGCGCTTCGAGATCGGCCAGGATTGAACTCCCGGCCCGAACGGGTATAGAATAGGCCCCGGAGCCTAACCCATGCCCTCACCCAAGCCCGCCTACAAGCGCATCCTGCTCAAGATCTCCGGGGAGTCCTTCCTCGGCGACGTGACCACCGGGATCGATTTCAACCGGGCCCTGTCCGTCGCCCGCGAGATCAAGGAGATCCACGACCTGGGGGTCGACGTCGCGGTCATGATCGGCGGCGGCAACCTCTTCCGCGGCGCCAAGGGCATCAAGGAGGGCATCGACCAGGGCTCCGCCGACCAGATGGGCATGCTGGCCACGGTCATCAACGGCATCGCCCTCCAGGCGGCCCTGGACAAGGCCGGGGCCGACACCCGCCACGTCTCGGCCATCGAGATCAAGTCCGTGGCCGAGCCGTTCATCCGCCGGCGGGTCATCCGGCACATGGAGAAGGGCCGGATCATCATCTTCTCGGCCGGCATCGGCTGCCCCTTCTTCACGACCGACACGGCGGCCGCCCAGCGGGCCCTCGAGATCGGGGCCGACATCATCTTCAAGGCCACCAAGGTCGACGGCGTCTATTCGTCGGACCCGGTGACGGACAAGGCGGCCAAGAAGTTCAAGACCATCCGCTACATCGACGTCCTCAAGAAGAACCTCAGGGTCATGGACGCCACGGCCATCTCCCTCTGCAGCGACAACGGCATGCCCATCCTTGTCTTCGCGCTGAGGCCGGCCGGCAACATCAAGCGGGCCGTCATGGGCGAGGCCATCGGCACCCGCGTCTACTAGAGAGGAACGCCATGGTCAAAGACGTGCTCAACGATACGGCCAAGAAGATGAAGACCTCGGCCGACCATTTCCGCAAGGAGATCGGCATGCTCCGGACCGGCCGGGCCAACATCAGCATCTTCGAGGAGATCAAGGTCAGTTATTACGGCGTGCCCACGCCGGTCAACCAGGTGGCCACCATCAAGGTCCCCGAGCCGACGCTCATCGTCGTCCAGCCCTACGACCCCACCATGCTGGAGCCTGTCGACAAGGCCATCCGCGGCGCCGACCTTGGCCTCAATCCCCTCAACGACGGCAAGCTCCTGCGGGTCCCCATCCCGCCTCTGGACGAGGAGCGCCGCCGGGAGATGGCCAAGAAGATCGGCAAGATGCTCGAAGAGGAAAAGACGGCCCTGCGGAACATGCGCCGCGAGTCCAAGGAGTTCATCGAGGAGCTGGAGAAGGAAAAAGAGATCACCGAGGACGATAAGTTCTCGGGGCTCGAACAGCTCCAGAAGCTCCTCGACGAGACGATCGCCAAGGCCGAAGAGCTCGCCGCCGCGAAAGAAAAAGAAATTCTCGAACGATAACCTGCTGGCCCCTTTCCGTATTCTTAATTGAAATTGCCCCTTCGTGCGATACGGGTTCGTTTGCGACCCCGGCCCTATACTTGAGTGCTCGCAGGGGGGCGATGACGCAACGGCGTGGGGGCCCCCCGCCTGCGCGCAGGCGCTGATGCCAAAGAGCGCTTTAGAGCGCCGAGCACAGCCGGGGGTGACGCCGAGGGAGGAAGAGCCTCCCGGCGAGCGACCTTAGCATGCCGCCGGCGGCGTTTTCACGAACCAGTTCTCGCGCGACCCGAACTTCGTCCGGATGGCGATGCCCCAGCCCACGGCGTTCATCACCAAGGTGAAGAGGAAGCCGAGGACCGGCACGAATCCGGCCAGGCTGAAGATGACCAGGCCCAGCAGGCTGGCGCCCATCACGGAGACCTTCTTATCGCGGAAGCCGCCGAGCGCGGCGGCGCCCAGTAAGTAAAAGACGGCCAGGCGGCCGAAGATCTTGACGATGAACCCGGCCACGGCCAGGGCCAGAACGATCGGGATGCCGATGAGGATGATGCTCAGCAGGGCCGCGATGAACACGGCCATCGTGAAGACGAGGATGGCCACGAGGCCGATCCCGAAGGCCGGCCAGAAATGCTTGCGGATCTCCCCGGCGGCGTAGGCGATCGGCTTGGGGAAGAGGGAGGCTCCGAGGACGGCGACGATCAGCCAGAGGACGATCATGACCAGCTTGACGGCCAGGATGATCGGGATGAGGGACAGGGACAGGGCCCCTTGGAAGATGTGGCCGTCCCGGAAAAGCCGCTCGCTGATCTCGGCCGTCTGGAAATAGGTCGTGTCGCCGCCGATCGAGCAGCCGGGCTCCTTCTCCAGGGTCCCGCCCAGGGCGGCCAGGTCCTTGGTGATCCGGGCCGTCGATTTGACGACGACGTGGGAGCCGATGCCGACGACCGACTGATCGACGTCGCCGGCGATGGTGATCGAGCCGCCGATGACCACGACGTCCCCTTTGACCTGGCCCTCGACGAGGACGTTGCCGCCGAAGCTGAGGATGGCCTCGCTCCTCTCGCCGGGGGCGACATGGATCTCTTTCGAGGAGATGACGGCCGCCTGGGCCGAGGTCGGGGCGGCGAGCGGCAGGAGGACGGCCAGGCCGAACAGAGCTGCGGCCAGTATCTTTTTCATCATGATTGCTCTCCCTGACTCAGGAATCGCCTCGCCCCGAAAACGGCGAGGCCCACGAGGAGGGCCGCTCCGGCGCCGATGAGGATGATGCCCTGAGGGCCCAGAATGCGGAACAGGGTCGACAGGCCGGCCAGGCCCGCGAGCAGGATGTCCCCGGCGACTTTCAAGATGACGGCGGCCACTTTGTACAGCTTGCCGGCGGCCGGCGCGGCCTGGGCGACGGCCTGGCCGAAGGACCGGTTCAGCGCGACGAGCATGTCGAAGACGCTCAGGCCTGTGAAGAGAGAGAAACCGACCAGCCCGACGGCCAGGGCCATCACCCCCGCCACAAGAGGCGCCAGCCAGCCGAGGGGGCGCGGCTCGGGCTCGGGCAGGCTGTCCATGACCGACCCGGCGAAGCCCGCCGGCACCTCGAACGGCGGGAGGGTCGTGAAGGCCTCGTGGAGCAGGCGGCGCTCGGCCAGGGCCTCGCGGCATTCCGCGCAACAATCGAGGTGCTCCTCGAGCTTGGCGGCCTCGTAGGGGCCGAGCTCGCCCTCGAGGTAGAGATAGAGGTCTTCGGGGCGCGGACACGGCGTCACGATCGTCACGATCCCTCCATCTTCTTTCTCAAGAGCTCTTTGGCCTGGAAAACCCGGTTCTTGACCGTGCCGACGGGCAGGCCTTTGATGTCGGCGATCTCTTCGTACGAGAATTCGTTGACGTGCCGGAGCACGAACAACTCCCGCAGCCCGGCCGGGATCGTCTTGAGGGCCCTCTCGATCTTCTGCCGGATCTCGGCCAGCTCGAACTTCCGGACGACCGACGGCCCGGGGTCCGCCACCTGCGGCAGGACTTCGCCGTCCTGGTCGTCGATGGGCTGGTCGATCGACACGGTCGGGAGCTTCTTCTTCCGCCAGTGGTCGATGAGGTGGTTCGAAGCGATCTTGAACAGCCAGGTCGAGAACTTGAAATCGGGCCGGTAGGAGGCCAGCGAGCAGTAGGCCTTGAGGAAAATCTCTTGGGAAAAATCGAGTGCCGCCTCGCGCTCCCCGGTCACGCGGCCGAGGTAGCTTGTGAGGGGCTGCTCGTATTTGCGGACGATCATTTCAAAGGCCTTGCGGTCTCCCTTGAGGGCCCGGGACACAAGCTGACGGTCTTCTGTCATCGAGAGAGCATCCTGCCCTCGGGTGTTCATACGTGTCTCGAACCGAAAGGTTTAGCGTTCCTCGGGGCCGCGACGGCCCGTATCATCGATGATCTCGGTCGTCGGAGGGACCTTCAGGGTGAAGGTCTTGGCCGGGATCCGGACTCCCGTCTTGACCTGGGAAAAGACGAATTCACGCTTGTTCCCGGCCCATTCGAGGAAGATGGCCCGGCGGAGGAGCCAGGTCGTCTCGTCGATCTCGAGGAGGATGTGGGAGAAGTCACCCTCCTCCTTGGGCACCGCCCGGATCTGCCTGACGTGGGTCGCGTCGGTCGGGAACTGGGTGTCGGCGACGGTGTAGGCGTCGCGGAACGACGCGGTCCCCAGAAAGATGCCGAAGATGTCGGACTCCAGGGCCTCGGGAGGGACCAACGTGCGCGTCAGCTGGTTCTCCTCGGGCAGGTAGGTCTCGAGGACCCCGGTCCTGTAGAGGAAGACCTTTTCTTGGGGCGTCTTGTAGTTCCAGCGCATGAGGTCCGGCCTCTGGAGATAAACGTCGCCTTTTTCCCTCAGGGGTTCGGAGACGGACATCGAATAATAGAGCTGCTCGAACTTGGCCTGCAGGGTTTTGACGGCCTTGAGAGCTTTCTCGAGGTTGGCCACGGCCTGTTCCGCGGTGACGCTGGGAGCGATCACAGGCGGCGTCTTGGCCGGGGACCTGCCCCAGGGGGCTTGCCCTTCCGGCTGGACCGCCGGGGCGGGCTTGGCGGGGGCCGTCGGCCTTGCAGGGACTGTCCCCGCAGGGGACTGTCCCTCTTGAGCGGCCAACAGGCCGGCCATCACCACCAGGACCGCGGCCGCCAAAAGCCAGCGCTTCATGGCCGCTATTATACCGGAAAATAGGGACGTTTCTGTTTTTCGAAGTCCAAGATCAGGAAAAACAGAAACGTCCCCATTTTCCACGAAAAAGACAAGAGGGACAGCCCCCCTGCGGGGACAGTCCCCGCCCCCATTCTGTTATACTTGGCGGGACATGAACACCGGCTTCATCCTGGCCATCCTCGCCTACGCCGCCGTTCTTTGGGCCGCGGGCCTGGGCCTCAGGCGTCGTCCCGGCAGCCTGGACTCCTTCTTCCTGGCTTCGCGCGAGCTCGGGGCGGGTCGGGTCGCTTTCTCCCTCTGCGCCGCCTGGATCGGGGCCGCTTCTCTCCTTGTGTCTACCGACGAGGCCTGTCGGGACGGCCTGAGTGCCATATGGATCATGGGCGTCCCGGCCGTGGCGACACTCCTCCTTCTCACGGCCCTCACCCGGCCCATCAGGGCCGTTTCGGGACTGACCCCGTCCGAGCTCATGCGCCGGCGCTACGGCAAGGCAGCCGGCCTGCTGACGACGATCCTCGTCGTCTGGTACATGACCGCCCTGGCGGCCTCGCAGATGGTCGCCGCCGGACCCTTCCTGGCCGCATTCCTCAAGACAAGACCGCTTCCCAGTCTGGCCCTGGCCGCGGCCATGGTCATGGTCTATTCCGCGGTCGGCGGGCTTCGGGCGGTGGCCCGGACCCACGTTCTTCAGCTGGCGCTCCTCCTCGTCGGGCTCGGCGGCCTGGTCCTGGCCCTGGCCTCGCGAACGTCTTGGAGCGCCGTGCGCGCCGCCGCGGCCGGCGCCGGGAAGGCCGGCTATTTCGACGTCCTTTCGGGCGGCGGCCGGAACATCCTTATCGCCCTCTCGTTCGTCCTGGCCTGGACGATCTCGCCCATCGCCTGGCAGCGGATGCAAGCCGCCCGCGGCGAGCGGCAATCGCGCCGGGGGACGCTCGCTGCGGCCTTCGTTCTCGGGCTTTTCTATGCCGGGGTGGTCGCGGCCGGGATGTTCTTCCTTCCCCTCTTTCCCGGCGGCCCGACCGGAGTGCCCCTTGTGACCCGCCTCATCGGTCTCGACCCGTCGGCCTGGGTCAGCCGCCTCCTCTTTGTGACCGTTCTCGCCGCCATCTTTTCGACTATGGACGCCGCCCTCAACGCCGGGGCCTTCACCCTGACCACGGATCTCCTCCGCAAGCCCGACGGGCCCTGGCCCGGCCGGCGCCCTCTGCGTCTGGCCCGGGCGGCGACCACCGTCCTGGCCCTGGCCGCCTTCCTGATCGCGGCCCGCCTGGGAAGCATCCTCAAGACCCTGGGACTGGCCTCGACCATCATGGCCGAAGGGCTCCTCATTCCCGGGATCGCCGCCCTGTTCCTGAGGCGACGGGCCCCGCTTGCGGGTCTCTTGGGGCTTGTCTGCGGCGGCGGCTACGCGATCGTCTCCTTTCTGGCCGAGTCGGGGCTTCCGCTGCTCCATCTTCCTGCCTGGCCCTGGTCGCTGCCGGCAGGGATCGGGCTCGGCGCGGCCGGATTCGCGGCGGGTCTGATCATCGAGATCCTCAAGGTTTCCCGCGCGCGGCCCGGTCGGCCAGCCGCCTGACTTTTCGGGTATCCGCTAAGATAGTACTGGGTACGGAGCGATGTGATGCGCGCCATCCTGGTCATCCTTGCGGTTGCGGTCTCGGTTTTCCCGGTCCAGGCCCAGACGGCAGCCCAGCTTATCGCCTCGGGTGATAGCGCCTATGCCAGGTTCGACGACCAGGCGGCCCTCGCCCAGTATAGAGCGGCGCTGGCGCTCGAGCCCTCGAACTACGAAGCCCTCTACAAAGCTTCACGGGCCCTGGTCAATATCGCCGATGTCATCACGGCCACGGACAAGGAAGCGGGAACGCGGCAGATGAAGCTCTATGCCGACGCGGCCGTCTTGGCCCGCCAGGCCGTCGCGGCCAACTCCGACGGGACCTGGGGGCATTTCCTGATCGCGGCCGCCGACGGCAAGCGTCTTCTCATGCTCGGCGCGAAGAAGCAGGTCGACGCTTCGAGAGAGATCAAGGCCGAGATCGACAAGGCCCTCGCGCTCGATCCGGCCAATCATCTCGCCTGGGCCGCGCGCGGGGTCTGGTACCGGAGGCTCGAAGAGATCGGCCGGACCAGGCGTCTTCTCGGGGACATCTTCATCGGCCCGATCCCCAAGGGCTCCTACCCCGAATCGGAGAAATCGCTGCGCCGGGCGGTCGATCTCCACCCGGAGTTCGTGAACCATTACCTCGAGCTTGGCCGGACGCTCGTCGACGAGAAGAAGTACGACGAAGCGGCCCGGGCTTTCGAGCAGGCGATCGACCTGCCCAAGACCACCTCGGAAGACGACATCCTGAAAAAACAAGCCAAGGCGGAGCTCGACAAGCTCGCCAAGAGACATTAGAAACTCGCGGAGGCCCGGGCCGCCGGGCGGCGCTATTCTGAAAAGACCTGGGCGGTGAAGACCTCGAGCTTGGCCCCTTTCTTCCACTCGTCGGGCGGCAGGCCGGCCTTGAGACAGCCGTGGCTCAGAAAAGTCTCCCGGTCCCAGCCGTATTCGGTCGGGACCTGAGGCAGGAGCAGACCCTTATAGAATCCCTTGGACACGATGATGCCGTGGCCGCCGACCTGAACCTCGGAGGGGTCGCCCACGGGCTCGGGCAAGCCCAGCACGGAGATCTCTATCTTCAGCTTTTTCAGCTCGTTAGCCTGCAGCGGTTCGAACCGCGTATCCTGAGTGGCCGCGGCCAGCGCCATCTCGATAATGGTCGCGTCGAGCGCTTTGACCGGCAAGGGATAGCCGATGCAGCCGCGCAGCTCGCCGTCGACGTTAAGCGTGACGAAGGCGCCTCGCTTCTCCTTGAGCGGGCCTGATTTGACCGGAGAGCGCAGCACGCTGCCGGTCTTGAAATAGTGCTCCAACGCCTGGCGGGCCAGCTTCAGGCAGGCGCGCTCTTCTTCGGGCGTCAGCGGCTCACTCACGGGCTTCCTCCTTCGCGGCCTCGGCGAACGGGACCGGGTCGAGAAAGAACCGTCGCTCGAACGCGACAAGGGCGGCCCGGAAAAATGGGGACGCTTCTATTTTTTTAGAGCCCCGATGTTGAGAGAGATAGACGCGTCCCCATTTTTCCGGGCCGGTCGATTGCAGGACGATCTTCCCGTACCAGGCCGGGGCCAACACGGCCCTTTTGAACGCGGCGCCGGGCTTGATGACAGCCAAGCCGATGATGCCGCCGGGCCAGATCCGGTCGAACTCTTCGAGGACCCGCTCGTCCGGCAACCGCTCGGGCGGGCCGGCCGTCACGACCTTTTCGACGAAATAGCGCGGCCCGCGACGGTGGCCTACGAGGACGCCCCAAGTCCCCGCGGCCGGGCGGAGAGCCTGGAGAGCTTCGATCTCCCGCCGCGCCTCGGGAACGATGAGCACATCCACGCCCCGATTATACTCGCTTTGGGAAAAACTCAGAAGGTACCGGGTTTACGCATTACGCACCTACCCTGGAGATGCGTAATGCGTAAACCCGGTACCTCCTTATCCGTTGTTGACTCGCTTCGGGAATTCGAATTAAGATGAATCCGGGGACAGTCCCCGCAGGATCCGTCATGAAGTATGAGCTGGTCGTCGTCGGCGCCCTCGAGACCAACTGCTATCTCGTCTACTGCGAAGAGACGCGGGCCTGCGCCATCATCGATCCGGGGGCCGACCACGAGAAGATCGTGGCCGCCATCGCCGACCTCGAGCTCAAGCCGGTCATCGTCCTCAACACCCACGGCCACGTCGATCACATCGGCGCCAACAGCGACATCATCGAGAAGTACGGCGTGCCGCTGGCCATGCACAAGGCCGATACCGGCATGCTCCAGGTCTCGGACTACATCGAGCTCAGCCTGCTGCTCGGGGCCCGGAACTCGCCGGCCCCGGACCGCCTTCTCGCCGAAGGCGACGAGGTCACGGTCGGCAGCTTCTCCCTTCGGGTCCTCCATACCCCCGGCCACACGCCCGGCAGCGTCGGCTTCCTCCACGACGGCGTCTTCTTCTCGGGCGACACCCTGTTCTGCGGCGGCGTCGGCCGGACCGATCTTCCCGGCGGCTCCTGGAAGGACTTGGAGCGATCCATCCGCGAGCGCATCCTGACCCTGCCCGAGGACACCGTCGTCCTGCCCGGCCACGGGCCGCATACCACGGTCGGCCAGGAGCGCGGCTCCAACCCCTTCCTGACATGACGGCCCCCGCCTCCTCGCCCGAGGACGCCCTTCGACTGTTCCTCGAATACCTGGCCGTCGAAAAGGGTCTGGCCGCGAACACCATCCAGGCGTACGCCCGCGACATCCGCAAGCTCGTCGATCACCTCAAGACCCGGAAGCTCGTCCTGAACCGGGTCACCGAAGAGACCGTTGTGGGCCTCATCCACGCGGAAAGCCAGGCCGGACTGTCGGCCCGGTCGCGGGCCCGGCTCATCTCGGCGTTGCGGTCCTTCTTCCGCTTCCTCGTCCTCAGCGGCTATCTCAAGAAGGACGTGACCGCCCAGCTGACCACCCCCTCGACCTGGCTGTCCCTGCCCAAGTTCCTGACCGTCGCCGAGGCCGAGGCCCTCCTCCAAGCCCCCGACGACGCCAAGCCCCAGGGCGTGCGGGACCGGGCCATGCTCGAGGTCCTCTACGGCTCCGGTTTGCGCGTCTCGGAGCTGGCCGGCCTCAAGCAGGCGGAGATCAATCTCGACGACGGCTTTCTCGTCTGCCGCGGCAAGGGCGGCAAGGAGCGGATCGTGCCGCTCGGCCGGTCGTCCTGCCAGGCCATCCGGCGCTATCTCGGCCAGGTCCGGCCGGTCTTCGACAAGGACGGGCGGGACGAGCTCTTCCTGACCCGTCGCGGCCGCCGCTTCACCCGCCAGGGCGTCTGGAAGCTCCTGCGCCAGCACGCCGCCAAGGCCGGGCTGGTGGCCACGAAGATCCATCCCCACGTGCTGCGCCATTCCTTCGCCACCCATCTGCTCGAGCGCGGCGCGGACCTGCGCTCGGTCCAGCTCATGCTCGGCCACAGCCAGATCACGACGACCCAGATCTACACCCACGTCAGCCGGGAACGGCTTCGGCGGGTCTACGACAAGTATCACCCCCGGGCCTGACGACGCCCCGGCGCGCTCAGTGGATGACGACCGTGATGACGGCGTCCGCCGCGTGGTTCTCGACCAGGGTCACGGCTTCGCGGTCCTGCCGGGATTGGGTCTTTTCCCTGCGCCAATCCCAGGTAAAGCGGCGCTCCGGGGCCTGTTTGACGAAATCCGTTTCCGGAATGGCCACCCGGCATGAGCCGCGGCAGACGAAAGCTCCGTAACCCCGACCGAACGGTCCCGGCTGGCGGGCCGAGGTCCGGGGCAGATCGAGGGCCAGGCCCAGCCCGGCCTCGTGAAGCGGAACGGTGATCGTGCCGAGGCCGAAGACGAATTCGACCTCCTGGCCGTCCTTGATCAGGTACTCCATCCGCAGCAGCGGCTTCGTCGCCGCGGCGGCCTCGAGGACGCTCTCGCGCCCGCCGGGGCGGCCCGTCTCGCGGAGGTGCCAGTCCAGAACTTCCGTTCCCAGATGGACGAGCAGGAAGTCGCCGGCGCTGTCGAGCTCGAGCCGGCCGTTCCAGCGGGCCTTGTAGCTATAAACGCCGGAGACGGGGGATTCGACGCCGCGGATGGCATAGTCGCCCTTGACCGCGATGACCACGCCGACCTCCCACCAGGTCCGGGTGGACGGCGGCTGATCCTGGAGCGGATTCTCCTTCTGGCCGCATGGCGGGCGCTGGACGACCTGGCCGGCCACGGCGGCGACGAGACAAACGAACCCGAGCGCCCCGCTGAGAGGCCGGATCCAGCGCCGCAGAAAACCCCTTTCCATGGTTTTCCGAAGGACCGAAAGATACCCCTATTGTACTGCGGCGTCCGGCCGGAGACAATCGGGCGGCGACCCCTGCCGCAAGATCCGGTTTCCGGCTAGGCCTTATACTTGAGGAAGGCGCCGATGCCGCCGTAGCGGTCGAGCTTGGTCGGCGGCTCGACCTGGCGCACCGTCCCGCCCCGCTTGATGACCGTCTCGATGGCCTCGTCGACGAGGTCCTGGACGATGTCGGTCTTCTTGTCGTCGATGGGGCACTGGAGCTCGTCGAGATAGAAGAACTTGTGGGTCGGGCAGACCCGTCCCGGCCGCGAGAAGTTGTGAGTGACGACGAGCGTCTGGACCTCGAACTGGTTCAGCCGATGGATGGTGTCGCGCAGGCCCGACGTCGCCAGGCCGCCCCGCTCGAGCTCGGTCGTGAGCTTCTGGACGATCTCCTCCTCCTCCGCCTTCTTCAGGCGGGTCTCGACCTCGAGGACCTCCTGGAGGACCTTGGCCTCGGAATCGCTGACGCGGGAACGCAGTTTGGCCTTGATCTTATCGCAGAGATAGCTGTGGAGGTGGGATTCGAACTCGGCGCTATGGTTCTCCTCCGTGCCGATGAAGAGCCAATCGAAGGGATGCTTCTTGCTGATCTCGAAGGTCCGCTGGGCGGCCTTTTTATGGTGCTCCTGGACGTGGGCGTCGATGTGCCGCTCGATCCTTTTCGCCGCCGTGCCCTCGAAGCCGCCCTCCTTGACCTTGCTCGGGACGTCGCTCAGGATCTTGTCAAGGAACTTGATCTCGCCCATCACGACGTCGTACCAGACCGCCTCGCGGCGGTCGATGAGCAGCACGCAGATGTGGCTGTATTTATCGAGGATCGAGGCCAGCGGCCGGACGTAGAAGTTGGCGTCGAAGACGATCCGGTTGCGCGGGCCGTGCGGCAGCTCGAGCGGCTGCCAGAAACCCTTCTGGCTGGCCGAGAAGGCCGCCAGACCGGGCGCGTTCGAGGTTTGGATGATCTGGCTGCCGTACTCGGCGATATGGTCCAGGTCCCGGAGGAGGGCTTCGATCTTGTCCTTGCCGACCGCCAGGGCCGAGGCCCGCGTCTTGGCCTCGTTGAGCAGGTTTTTCAGGGCCAGCATGCTCTCCTTCTTGTTCAGCCGGCTCTTACTCGTGTCCAGGTAGAACGAGGTCACAGGATCTCCCTGGCCCTTGAACTTGGCCAGGGTCTCGATCTGGGAGCGGTCTAGGAATTTCATACGTCCTCCTTGGCTGGGATAGAAGGGAAGAACGGGCGCCCTGAGATGGGTTCCGTCCGAGGGATCATCACCAAGTCCAGAATAGGAGGGGTAAGGGGCTTTGTCAAGTCGGCCTTGAGGATGCCGCTCGGCCCTCTTATGGGTACGATCTCCTGCATTTGCACTCGGGTGAAAAATCGCTATAATATGGGCTCCCTGAGCGCGGAAGTGGCGGAATTGGCAGACGCGTAGGCCTCAGGAGTCTATGGCCGCAAGGCCTTGAGGGTTCGAGTCCCTCCTTCCGCACCAGCCCTCTTTTCCCGCCGCCCGCGGCGATCATGGCCAAGGCCAAGAACTTTCTGCTCATCAATCCCTGGATCCACGATTTTGCCGCCTACGATTTCTGGATGAAGCCTCTGGGGCTTCTCTACGTCGCCTCGCTCATCCGGCGCCACACTCCGCATCGCGTCTCTTTCATCGATTGCCTGGACCGCTTCCATCCGGCTCTGAAGCGAAGGGCCGCGGGAAAGCCGGACGGCCGAGGCCCCTTCCCGAAGGAGGAGATCCCGAAGCCGGCGGCGGTCCGGGACGTACCGCGGCGCTTTTCGCGCTACGGCATTCCGGTCCCGGTTTTCAACGCCGAGCTCGAAGGCGTGCCGCGGCCCGACGCGGTCCTCGTGACCTCGGCCATGACCTATTGGTACCCGGGCGTCCAGGCCGTTATCGACATTGTCCGCCGCCGCTTCGGCCGAGTGCCGGTCATCCTCGGCGGCATTTACGCTTCGCTCTGCCCGGGCCACGCCAAAGCTGAGTCCGGCGCGGACTTCGTCTTGTCGGGCCCGGCCGAGGAGGGGCTCTGGCCGGTCCTGGCTGAAGTACTTGGCGATGCTGTGCCGGCGTCTTATGACCCGGCTGTTTCCGGCCCCCTGCCAACGCCCGCCTTCGATCTCCTCCGGGACAAGACGTGGCTTCCGGTCCTGACATCCCGCGGCTGCCCGCTGCGCTGCACCTTCTGTGGGAGCTCGCTCCTTTCGCGAGGCTTCGCGCAGAGGCCGCCCGCCTCTGTTCTGGCCGAGATCGCCGAAAGCCATGCGCGCTTCGGCACGCGCCACTTTGCGTTCTATGACGACGCGCTTCTCTCCGCAAAGACGGGCCACGCCTGGCCGATCTTCGACGGTCTGGCCGCGGGACCTGCCCTCTCGTTCCACACGCCGAACGGTCTCCACGTTCGCGAGATCGACGCTCAGACGGCCCGGCGCATGCGGGCCGCCGGCCTCGAATCGCTCTACCTGAGCCTGGAATCGACTGATCCCGGCCTCCTCAAGGACCGCTGCCCCAAAGCCTCGCCTCAAGACCTTGAATCGGCCCTGAACGCGCTCGAGGCGGCCGGCTACGACCGGAAAGCCGTGAGCGTTTATCTTATCGTCGGCCTCCCCGGTCAGCCCGCCGCAAGCGTCGCCCGGAGCATCGATTATGTCCGCGTCCTGGGCGCGGTGCCCCGGGTGGCCTATTTCTCGCCCATCCCGGGCACGCCGGAATGGGACCGGCTCGGTCGCGCCGGCGTCCTCGACGACCGGGCCGACCCTCTGCTCCACAACAAGACGGCCTTCGCGTATCTCAAAAGCGGTCTCCCCCCGGCCGAGGTCGAAGCCCTGCTCCGCGGCCCGGCCTGAGCCACGCCCTTGCCAATCCGCCCCCCAAGGACTACTTTAGGAGACGAAAGGACCGTCGAACCCATGAGGACGATCGACCCGAAACCTGGCCGTCTCCGGGCCGCCACGGCGGCCATCGGCCTTCTGCTCGTCGCCGCCGGCCTGGCTTTGCTCCCCAGCCCCGGCTACGGGGCCAAGACGAAGCTCCCGGCCGCCCGGCGTGAGTGGCTGGCCAAGGTCAGCTACATCATCACCAAGGAAGAGAAGAAGATCTTCACCGAGCTCCCCGACAGCGGCCGGGACGATTTCATCGTCCAGTTCTGGCAGCGCCGTGACCCGACCCCCGACTCGGAGAGAAACGAGTTCAAGATCGAGTACGAGGACCGGGTGGCCAAGGCCGAGGCCATGTTCCGGGGCGAGGGGCGCCCCGGCTGGCAGACCGACCGCGGCCGCATCTTCATCCTGTTCGGCCCGCCCTCGGAGCGGCTGACCTACCCCATGGACGCGTCCGGCTTCTGCCGCGAGGTCTGGTACTATGGCTCGTTCCCGGTCGTGTTCATCGATCAGCACTGCGCGGGCTATTTCGTCATGACCGCTATCAACCTGGAGCACCTCCAGGAGCTCAATATCGCCCAGGGCTACTTCCAGAAGACCTTTACCCAGAACAAGAAGCTCTTCGACTACCAGGTCTCGATGGCCAGGACCCGGTACGAGGCCGGCGTTTACGAAGGCAAGGTCTATGTCGACATCCCCTATGACACGATCTGGTTCAACTTCAAGGAGGGGAAGCTCGAGACCGCGTTCGAGGTCCACGTCGAGATCTCCGAGCAGAACGGCAACATGGTCTGGCAGACGGAAGGCACTTTTCCGCTGGCCCTCGCGGAGAAGGACCTGGTCGAGAACCGGAAAGCCCGCTACCGGATCGAGTTCCCTCTGCGCCTCGACAAGGACGTCGACCATCTGAAAGGCGCCAAGCTGCGCATGGACGTCTCGGTCAAGAGCACGACCGAGGGGGACGAGCTCAAGAAGGTCGTCAACTTCCAGCTAAAATTTTAGGCTCAGGTTCAGCCGGACGACCCGCGTCCCGATGAGCGGCGTGTAGGTGCCGTAAGTGCCGCTGAGGATCCGTGTTCCCGTTGTCCCGCCCTCGCCCGCCGGGGCCCAGGTGCCGCCGTCGTTGAGGTCGAGGAGCCGGTACTTGGTCCCGAGCAGGTTGTAGACGTCGACCGAGAGGCCGAAGGCGCTCCGGCCGGCCCGCAGGAATTCCTTCTCCAGCCGGAAATCCACGGTCTTCCAAGAGCCGAACCGCCGCGAACCCGGGCTTTCGAGGTAGACCTTGACCGGGACGACCTGCGCGCCGTTGGCCGCGGCCCAATCGGCCGGCGGGATGATGGTCACGGTCCGGCCCCAGGTCGGGCCGCTCTGGACTTTGACGATGACGCTGGCATAGATGTCGGCCGGGAAGCGGAAGGTCCCGGCCAGCCGGGCCACCAGGGGCCGGTCCTGGGACAGGCGATCGGTCGAGGAGATGTTGATGAAGGCGTTGGGGGTCAGCAGATAGGGCGAATTCCCGGCGTTCCAGCGCGAGGCGATGGTGGCGTTGCCGGTGGCCCGGTTCCAGGTCAGGGAGCCGAAGGCCTGCCAGTTGTGCGACATCCTCTTGGTGAACGAGAATTCCAGGCTCCGGTACCGGGCCGTGAGCTCGGGGACATTCTCGATCCGCTCGAAGTAGGCCGGCGCCGTGGCCGCGGGCACGTACATGTTCACGGTCTCGTCGGCATAGCCGTCCGTGCCGGGCACGGTCGTCGTGAAGGGCACCCACCAGCCGGTCGGGGCGTCCTCGAGCCGCCACCACTCCGCCCCCGTCGACGGGTCGAACACCACGTGGCCGATGAGGTTGGAATGGCGCCGGTCGATGTACCGGACGCCGAGGCTGAAGCCGGAGCTGATCTCCTGCTCGATCCCGGCCGTCCATTCCTCGATCACGGGCGCGGACAGCTTGGGCTGGACGGCCTGGTGGGAGTAGCCCGTGCTGTAAACCCGGAAGTCGTAGGGGACGAGGGTGAACGTGTCGTCGCTGTCGACCGCGCCGTCCCCGTTCTCGTCGTACCAGACGAAATCGTGGGAAGCGGTCGGGTCGATGGGGCTCAGGTCCTGGGAATATCCGAGGCCGAGGTATTCGGGAAGCCTGGCCCAGCTGCCCTTGAGGAGCGTCCGGCCGTTGCCGAAAACATCGAAGCTCAGGCCGAACCGGGGCGAGAAGGCGCTCCAGATGATGGCGTTGTCCCAGGCTGAGAGGCTGATCGAGCTGTAGATGTTGTAGCCCAGGACGGGCTTGACCAGCGAGGTGCCGAGGCTCGTGCCGACCGAATTGCCGCTCGAACCCTTGGTAAAGGCGCCGAAGTGGGCCGAGGAGCGGTCGAACCGCAGGCCCGCGGAGAGCGAGAGCCGTCCCGCGATCTTGACCGTGTCCTGGAGGAAGAAGCCGAACCGCTGCACCTGGCGCTTGAGGACCATGTTGTCGGTCGAGGGGGCAATGTAGAAGCCGACGAGGCCCCAGCCGACCTCCTCGCCGGACTCTGGGGAGACGGTCTGGCCATAGGTGTAGGGGCTGCCGTTGGCGTAATTGTAGATGAGGTTGTCGGCCTTCCAGGTCGACGAGGACGTGGACATGGTCTCGTAATCCGCTCCGGCGACGATCTCGTGGAAGCCGCCGAGCAGGCCGTCCCAGAGCCGGGTGACGGCGGCGTTGCCCCGCATCCGGTCCGATTTCTCCCTGTCGTTCAGCGACCCGCTGCCGAAGCTGCGCCCCGTGACGATGTCGTAGTACTGGGGCTTGTCCACGGCCGCGACGTCGAGCGTGAGCGGCTGATTGAAGTGGGCGTAGCCGATGTTGACGTCGGCCCGCATGTTCTCGTCGAGGACGTAGCTCGCGGCGATGCGGGCCAGGAACGTGCGTTCGGCCAGGCTCCGGGTCGCGGCCTCGGGGCGGAGCTTGTCGACCTCGGCCGCGTCGACCGGCTCATCAAGCTTGGTGAAGCCGAGCTCGATGACGCCCTTGATCTTGTCGAGGATGCTCAGGCCCAGCTTGAAGGTCCCGGCCAAGTCCTCCTGCTTGTAGTCGTAAACGAAGTGCCGGACGCCCACGGGGTCGGTCCAGTAGTTGAACGGGGCCCGGCTGCCCAGGCTGTTGAACCGCATATTCGTGAAGAACCAGGCCATGTCCTCGAGGACTGGAGCGGCCAGCGAGAAGGAGACGTCATGCTCCCGCCGCAGCGAGGTCGGAACGGCGTCGGGCATCTGGGCCAGCTCTTCGGGCGACCAGAGCGTATGGACCAGGCCCCTGCCCGAAGCGCTGTACAAAAGGCTGCCCCGGGGCGCGATGGCGCCGGGCTTGTGGATGAGCGTGATGTATGCGCCCTGATCCGGGCCCCTCTCCACGGGGTGGGCGGCCGATTCGACGACCATCTCGTCGATGAGCTCGGTGTTGACCCGGTCCATGACGTGGGTGTCCGTCGGGTGGCTGACGACGATGCCGTCCTGGTCGACAACGGCTTCGGTGAACGGGGCCCCCCCGATCGCGATCGGGCCTTGGCCGGGGTCGGTCTCGGAGATCAGGCCGGGAACGATCCCCAGGAGGGCGGAGAGGTCCCGGTGGAGGGGCAGCCGGTCGATGAGGTCGTGGTCGATGACATGGGCATAGCGGGCCGAATCGCGATCGAGACCCGAGCCGGCCCGGGCCGTCCCGGGCTCCTCCTCGACCGCCGTCGGCTCCAGCCGGAAGTTGGCGGTGGACCTCGACCCCGCGGAAACGCGGACGCCACCCATGGTCACGGTCTTGTACCCGGGCATCTCGACGACGACCTTATAGACGCCCGGCTCCAGGCCGGCGACCTCGAAAAGCCCGGATTTCGGGGTCATGAAATTGGATATGCCCAGGGCGGAGGGGGAGCTGATGTAGAGATAGGCCCCCCGGAGCGGGGCGCCTTTCTCATTCGTGATCCGGCCCTTGATGGCCCCCGTCAGGCCGGGTTGGCCGGCGGAGAGCGACAGAGACAGGATGGCCAGGCCGATGGCCAGGGAAACAACGGGCTTGCGGGTCAATGAGGCCTCCTTGGTCTCTGTTTACGGTACTTTGTATATTTTTTCCGCCCGGGTTGTCAAAACAAATAACTCCGGCCCGGCCGGGATGGTTACGACCGTTTTGCCTTAAGGCGGGCCCAGGCGGCCGCGCCCACCAGGCCGGCATCGTTCCCCAAGGCGGCTTTCTCGATGCGGCAGCCGGCGAAGGGGATGGGGTGGGACCAGCGGCGGGCCTCCTCGACGACCGGGTCAAGCAGGAGCTTGCCGGCCGAGACCACCCCGCCGCCGATGAGCACTTTCTCGGGGTTGAGGGAGGTGATCACGATGCCGATGCCGATCCCCAGCCAATAGGCGAGCTTGCGGAAGCTCTCCAGGGCGGCCGATTCGCCCGCCTTGGCCCGGAGATAGACGTCCCGGGAATCGGTGACGTCCGTCCGTCCGCTCAGGGCCTGGTAGTTCCGGACGAGGCGGGGGGCCGAGGCCTCCGTCTCGAGGCAGCCGATCCGGCCGCAGGCGCAGCGCTCGCCTTCGGGATTGACCGTGATGTGGCCGAACTCGCCGGCGTAGCCGCCGTGGCCCTCCCAGA
Source organism: Candidatus Aminicenantota bacterium (assembly GCA_963807525.1). Classification (GTDB taxonomy): domain Bacteria; phylum Acidobacteriota; class Aminicenantia; order Aminicenantales; family Saccharicenantaceae; genus RBG-16-66-30. Next base: position 386,535 of record CAWECI010000009.1, read on the forward strand.
GCTTGCCGTCGAGGATGACGCCCCCGCCGATGCCCGTCCCGACCGTCAGGAGGACCAGGCTGCGGGCGCCCCGCCCGGCTCCGTGACGGAACTCGCCGTAGGCGGCCATGTTGGCGTCGTTGCCGATGCGGACCGGAACGTCGATCGTCCGGCGCAGGGCCGGCAGGATCGGGTAGCCGTTGAGGCTCGGATAGTTCGGCGATTGGAGGATCTTCCGCTCCCTGATGCTGTAGAAGCCGGCGATGCCGAAGCCGCAGGAGCGGATGGGACCCGGCGCTTTCTTCTTCAGGCCGGTCCAGGTCTCCCCGATGACGGCCAGGAACCCGGCCATGGACCCGGGGCTGCGGACCTTGCCCTTGTGGACGAGTCGCCCGTCCTGGTCGACCAGGCCGTACTTGATCTGGGTGCCGCCGATGTCGAATCCGGCGTCATATGCGGATGTCATGGGGGCGTCTCGAGGGTCCGCCCGGCCGGATCCGGCCGGTAGCGGTCAGGAAGGCGTGTCAGTTCTTGGGCGGCTCAGGGGTCTTGGGCTTGTTGGGATCGTCGTTGCTCTTGACGGAGTCCTTGAAGTTCCGGATGCCTTCGCCCAGGGACTTCCCGATCGTGCCCAGCTTCTTCCCTCCGAACAGCAGGACGGCGATCAGAAGGATGACCAGCAGCTCCGGCAGGCCGAGTCCGAATATGTTCATCTAGATCTCCTTGATTTTCAGGCCAAAATCACCACTAGAGGATACGCCCCTCCCCCTGAAAAGTCAATCTTTCAGGGGGCTCAAGCCCGGGACTGTCCCCGGATGGGGACTGTCCCTCTGGGGCTTATCTTTTCGGGCCGTTTCTGCCATAATGAGTGATTCCATGAAGAATATCAGGAACTTCTCCATCATCGCCCACGTCGATCACGGCAAATCGACCCTGGCGGACCGGTTTATCGAGCTGACCGGGGCCCTGTCGGCCCGGGAGCTCAAGGAGCAGGTCCTGGACACCATGGAGCTCGAGCGGGAGCGGGGCATCACCATCAAGGCCCAGACGGTCCGCCTGACCTACAAGAGCCGGTCGGGGGAAGAGTACGTCTTCGACCTCATCGACACGCCGGGCCACGTCGATTTCTCCTACGAGGTCTCGCGCAGCCTGTCCGCCTGCGACGGCGCCCTCCTCGTCATCGACGCCTCCCAGGGGGTCGAGGCCCAGACCCTGGCCAACGCCTATCTCGCGATCCACAACGACCTCGTCCTCGTCCCGGTCATCAACAAGATCGACCTGCCCCAGATCCAGATCGAGGATTCGCTCGAGCAGATCGAGCACGTCATCGGCCTGCCCCGCTCCGAGGCCCTGCTCGTCAGCGCCAAGACGGGCCAGGGCCTGCCCGAGCTGTTCGAGGCCGTGGTCGCGCGCATTCCGCCGCCGAAGGGCGACCCGGACGCGCCGCTCAAGGCCCTCCTTTTCGACTCCTGGTTCGACACCTATCGCGGGGTCATTGTTCTCGTCCGCATCATCGACGGCGAGCTCAAGGCCGGCGACCGGATCACCCTCATGGCCTCGGGCGCCGAATACGAGGCCGAGGAGGTCGGGTACCTGACGCCCAAACCGGTCAAGTCCGCGGCCCTGAGAACCGGCGAGGTCGGCTATCTCGTCGCCGGCATCAAGAAGCTCAGCGACGCCCGCGTCGGCGACACGGTCACGCTCAGGAACCGCCCCACGGCCAAGCCCTTGCCCGGGTTCAAGGAAGCCAAGCCGATGGTCTTCTGCGGCATTTTCCCGGCCGGCGCGAGCAACATCGAGGAGCTCCGCGACGCCATGGAGAAGCTGCGGCTGAACGACGCCTCGTTCCAGTACGAGCCCGAGAACTCGCCGGCACTCGGCCTCGGGTTCCGGGCCGGGTTCCTGGGGCTGCTCCACCGGGAGATCGTCCAGGAGCGGCTGGAGCGCGACTACGGCCTGACGCTCATCACCACGGCCCCGAGCGTCGGCTATCGCGTGACCGACCGGAAAGGGGAGACCTTCGAGATCCACAATCCGTCCGAAATGCCCGAGCCGACCGAGGTGACGATGATCGAGGAGCCGATCATCGAGGCCGTCATCCTGACGCCCGACCGCTACCTCGGCGGACTGTTCAAGCTGCTCGAGGAGCGCCGGGGCGTCCAGAAGAAGATGGAGTACATCGGCCCCGGGCGCGTCCTCCTGACCTACACGCTGCCGCTGAACGAGGTCGTTTTCGACTTCTACAACCAGCTCAAGCAGCTGTCGCAGGGCTACGCCTCGCTCGACTACGAGTTTTCGGGCTACCGCGAAGGGCCGCTGGTCAAGCTCGACATCCTCATCAACGGCGATCCCATCGACGCCCTGTCGCTCATCGTCCATGAGGACAAGGTTGTGACCATCGGGCGGGCCCTCGTCGAGCGCATGCGCAAGGTCATCCCGCGGCAGCAGTACGAGGTGGCCCTGCAGGCCGCGATCGGCAAGCGCATCATCGCCCGGGAGACGGTTAAGCCCTTCCGCAAGGACGTCCTGGCCAAGCTCTACGGCGGCGACTACACGCGCAAGATGAAGGTCCTGGAGAAGCAGAAGGCCGGCAAGAAGCGGATGCGGCGCGTCGGCAAGGTCGATATCCCCCAGGAGGCCTTCCTGGCCATCCTGGAGGTCAAATAGGCCTGACATCGGCCGCTCGGCGTCTCGGAGAACGGTCTTGCCCTCATGGGAAAAGTTTAAAGACGCCGGGACGTGCGCCGGCCTCGGTGCCAAAACAACTCGCTCGGCTTGCGCTAAGCCTCGCTCAAACACGTTTTGGCAGTTTCCCCCGAAACTTCCCTCGTCCGCCACGCGCCCCGGCTAAACTTTTCCAAATCGGGCTCGACCGCCCTGCTCGTCGCCTTCATCGCAGCCACCGGAGCTCCCGTTCGCAGAAACTCAGCCTTAGACCAGAGAACGCGGCGGGCAAGATATCGTATAATGACGTATTGAAATCTCCTAAGGAGTCTCTCATGACCAAGAACCTCACCAAGCAGCTCGCGATCGTCGTTGGCATTCTCGCGCTTGTCGGCGTCAACGCGGCGCAGTCGACAGACCCGAAGCCGTTCCTCGGCGCCTGGAAGGGCACGCTGAGCGTCGCGGGCGCCGAGCTCGAGATCGGCCTCAATTTCTCGCTCGACCAAGCCAAGAAGATCCAGGGCACCTTCGATTCCATCTCCCAGGGCGCTTTCGGGCTCGGCCTCGGCGCGATCGAGATCAAGGACAAGACCATCACCTTCATGATCGATAACGTTCCGGGAGAGCCGTCCTTCAAGGGGACGCTCGACGCGACCGGCAAGAAGCTGTCCGGCGATTTCACCCAAGGCGGGGCCGCCGGAACTTTCTCGGTCGAAAAACAGGACACGAAATAGCCGGGCATCTCCGATGGGGACAAAAAATGGGGACGCTTCTATTTTTTATTTTCATCAGGCTTTCATTGATGAAAAAATAAAATAGAAGCGTCCCCATTTTCTGGGGGGGGGCTGTGAACAAGAAGGACCTCGAGGCGGCCCTGGCCAGGGGCGTCGCGCTCCTGGACGAGTTCCTGCCGCTCAAGTCCTGGCTCTATTTCCCCCTCCTCTACGCGGCCTGCGTCTGGGCCATCCGCCGCGTCTTCGATTACCGCGAGCGCATCTTCGCCTGGCAGGTTTGGCTCGATCCGGAGTTCGTCCGGACCAAGCCCGACGGCTTCATCCTCGATTTCTTCCGCGGTGACGCCGCCCTCTGCCGGGAATACGCGGCCGAGATCGATCGGAACGACCTCCGCGCCCTGCGGGCCGCCTTCCCGGCCCTCTACGCGGTCATCGGCCTAGACGATGCCTTTCTCAAGGCCCTTTTCAAGCCCGAGATCGAGCGGCGCGACTTCCGGGCTGTCGTCGTCGAGTTCGCCGGCCGGACGGCCCGCGCCCGCGAGGACGTCAAGCCGGCCGCCGCGGACCCGGCCTTCTGGCGGGCCCTGGAGGCGATCGGCCGGAACGCGGCCTCTCTCGGCCTTCATCTTCTCAAGGATGAGGAGGTCCAGGACATGATCGTCGCCCTGATCAAGGGTCCGGGCGCGGCCGGACCGTCCATGCCCTCCGAAGCATGAGAAAACGTCGGCTCGCGACCCTGGCGCTCATTCTGGCCCTGGCCTTCTCCGCGGCCTGCCTGACGCATCTGAGCCGGGCCAAACGGTATTACGCCGAAGGTCAAGCCCAGGCCCGGGCCTTCCAGACAGAGCGGGCCGAGGCTTATTGGCTCAAGGCCCGCGAGGAAGCCGACCGCGAATGCCGGCGCCGCCCTTCCGCCCAGTCCTTCACGGTCCGCGGGCTGGCCGAGGCCAACCTCGGACGCTGGCAGGAGGCCGAAGCCTCCTTCCTGGCCGCTTTCAGCTTCGGCTTCGGCGACGGCAAGACCTGGGCCTCGGACTCGGCGCTGGCCGGCCTCGCCGTGTCGTTCGAGAACCAGGGCCTCGAGGCGTCGGCGCTCCGCCTCTACGCCCAGATCGTCGACGATTCCGCCTTCGAGCCAGCCCTGATGCTCGCCGCCGAGCGGCGCACGAACCTCATCCTGGCCGGACTCGACGAGCTTGATGCCGCGGGGACGGCCCGGACCCTGGCCGCCCTGCTCAAGACGCTCGACCGCCTCGTCGAACGCGATTTCGCCTGCGGCTTCTATCACTATCTCCACGCCCAGGTCGATGGCCATCTCGGCGACCTGCGGCGGTCGTACGAGGAAGCGGTCATGGCCCGCGAGCTCGGCCTGCCCTCCGAAAAGATCAGGCGAGACAACGACAACCAGCTCGTGTATTGTTATGGGCGGCTGGTGGAATCGCTCCCGGAGGCCGAACGCGGCGCCCTGACGGCGGCCCAGGCCCGCTGGGCGGCGAAGTGGGGCTGGCGCGACGAGCGGACGCCGGCCTGGAAGAAGGAGTGACCGATGCTGCCTGCGATCGCTTGGCGGGGCCGTTCCGTCATCATGATCGACCAGCGCAAGCTCCCGGGACAGGAGGCCTACGTCCGCTGCCGGACCTACATCCAGGTGGCCCAGGCCATCGAAAAGATGGTCATCCGCGGCGCGCCGGCCATCGGCATCGCCGCCGCCTACGGCCTGGTCCTCGGCGTGATGGCCCTCAATGCGGAGACCGGGCGGTCCCTTGATCGCGATTTCGAGAAGGTCTACCGACGGCTGGAGCGAACGCGCCCCACGGCCCGGAACCTCTTCTGGGCCCTGGAGCGGATGAGGGCCGTATACGAGCGGACGCGATCGGGAGGCCTGAGGGCCATCCGCGCCGCCCTCCTCGAGGAAGCTCAGGCGATCGAACGCGAAGACGCGGAGACGAACCAGGCCATCGGGCGGCACGGCCAGGCCCTCCTCCGCGACGGCTGGACCGTGCTCACGCACTGCAACGCCGGGGCGCTGGCCACGGCCGCTTACGGCACGGCGCTCGGCATCGTCCGGGCCGCCGTCGCCGAGGGCAAGCGGATCAAGGTCCTTGCCGACGAGACGCGGCCCTTTCTTCAGGGCGCCCGCCTGACCGTCTGGGAGCTCGATAAGGACGGCATCCCCGTCGTCCTGATCACCGACGGCATGGCCGGCTGGTTCATGCGCCGCGGCGAGATCAGCGCGGTCATCGTCGGCGCCGACCGCATCGCCCGCAACGGCGACACGGCCAACAAGATCGGGACGTACACCGTGGCCGTCCTGGCCAACGAGAACGGCATCCCGTTCTATGTCGCCGCGCCGACGAGCACCATCGACCTGACCCTACCCGACGGCGCGAGCATCCCCATCGAGGAGCGCAACCCGGACGAGGTCCGCGAGGTCGGCGGGCGTCTGATCACGGTTCCCTATGTCGAGGTGCGCAACCCGGCCTTCGACGTCACGCCGGCCAAGTACATCACGGCCATCGTCACCGAGCGCGGGGTCTGCCGGCCGCCTTACGAGACCAGCCTCTGCGGGCGTTGAGGGGAGAAGACGAGACGCCGGCCTTGAGAAAATAGGGCCCGGGCCTGACCGGACGCGGCCGAGAGCGATATGAAAACAGCCATCCCGAAAAGACCGGCCGCGGGGGTTTCGGCGGTCCTGCTCGCGGCGTTCGCCGGCGTCCTGGCGGCGGCTGGCGCGGGACAGGGACAGGACGCGCCGCCGCTCGGTTTCGTCGGCATGGACCGCGTCGTCGACTTGGCCAAGGCGGCCGATGCGTCCGTGGCGTCCTTCGCTCCGGCGCCCGCGGCTCTGGCGTCGTTCGTGGCTCTGATCGATCCCGTCCACATCCGGATGTTCCTGCGCGCTTCGCGTCCGGCCGACCTCAAGCTGGCCGCGGCCGTGGGGCTCGCTGCCGCGGCCGCCGCCAACCCGGCCCTGACCGTCGAGTTCGTGGGCGTCTCCGAGGACCTGGCGGAGCCGCACGCCTTGATCGCCGAGAACTCCGTGACCAAGGCGCCCGAGATCATCGTCTACTGGATGGGCTCCGAGATCGTGCGCCTCCACCCCGAGCCCGGAGCCGAGGTCGAATCTGAGCTGGCCGAGCAGATCTTCCAGGCCCGGACGCAGATCGCCGAGGCCAGTGTCCTCGACCATGATTTCTTCAAGTACACCTTTCACAAGGACCTGGTGGCGCTCGACTGCAAGCGCTGCCACGGGCCGGGTTTTCTGATAAGATGACCGCGAAAGGCCGGATCCCGTGCTCGTTCTAGCGATCGAAACCTCTTGCGACGAAACTTCCGCTGCCGTGCTGCGGGTGCCGGACCGTGAAGGGGACTGTCCCCGAACGGGGACTGTCCCTCTTGGCTCGCGAACGGGGACTGTCGCTCTTGAATCGGCTGCGGCCCCCGAGATCCTCAGCAACATCGTCCTGTCGCAGGACGAGGTCCACGCGCCCTACGGCGGGGTCGTGCCCGAGCTCGCCTCTCGTCAGCACATCAAGTCCATCCCGGTGATCGTCAGCGAGGCGCTCACCCGGGCGGGCGTCGATCTCGAGGCGATCGACCTCTACGCTGTGACCCAGGGGCCGGGCCTTATCGGCTCGCTCCTTGTGGGCCTGTCTTTCGCTAAGGGCCTGGCCTACTATCACAAAAAACCGCTCCTCGGCGTCGACCATCTCGAGGCCCATCTCGAGGCCTGCTTCCTCGAGAACCCGGCCATCGCCTATCCCGTGCTGGGGATCCTCGTCTCGGGCGGGCACACGGCCCTTTATCTTATGGACGAGCCGCTGTCGTATAAGCTCCTCGGCAAGACGCGTGACGATGCCGCAGGAGAGGCGCTCGACAAGATCGCCAAGTTCCTGGGGCTGGGCTATCCGGGCGGCCCGGTCATCGAGAAGCTCGGCAAGACGGGCGATCCCAAAGCCTTTCCCTTCTCTGTGCCGAGGACCAAGACCCGCAGCCTGGATTTCAGCTTCAGCGGGCTCAAGACGGCGGCCCTCAAGTTGATCCGCGAGAACGGCATCACGGCGAGCCACCCGCGCCTGGCCGATTTCCTGGCCAGCTTCGAGGCCGTCGTGGTCCGGACCCTCGTCGATCACGTCCGGGACGCGTCCGACCAGGTCCCGCCGAAGTCGCTCATCCTGTGCGGCGGCGTGGCCCGGAACACGCGCCTGCGGGCCCGCTTCCAGGATTTCGCCCGCAAGGCCGGCATCGACGCCTACGTTCCCTCGCCGAAGCTCTGCACGGACAACGCGGCCATGGTCGGGGCCGTGGCGATCAAGCGTTTCGCCGCCCACCCCGAGACGTCGACGGACCTCGACCTCGACGCCTTCGCCCGTTGATCAGTTCTTAATGGTGCTCGCGGTCTCGACCGCAAAGAATTTGTATTTTGCATAGCGCACCGAAGTCCTGATCTTCTCGACATATCGATCGGGCGAAAACACCCCTGGACAGTCGACCCGAAAAGTCCCCGAGGAGGCTTGACTACGATCGCCTGATGAATCATTATATGACTGGTAATGAACCATAATATGATGCATATTGGAGGAGTAGACAAACCATGAAGTCCATTAGCATACACGGGATCGATTCTAAGCTAGAGCAGGTCATCAAGGAGCGAGCAAAAAAGGAGGGGAGGAGCGTCAATAAGATCGTGAAGGATCTGATCGCCCAGGGGCTCGGTTTGGGGGATAAGCCGCCCGATAACCGGGCCTTGTTCGTGGATCTCAGCGGCGTCTGGACGGAAGCCCAGGAGCGGGAATTCCTGGACTCCATCGCCGACCTGGAGACGACGGACGAAGAGGATTGGACATGAGAGCCGTTTTGCTTGATACCAACGCTTATGCGAAATACTTGAGAGGCGATCCTGGGGTCCTCGAAGCCCTGGCCGGCGCCGGCCTCGTATACATGTCGGTGATCGTCCTGGGCGAGCTCTACGCCGGCTTCCGGCGCGGATCGATGGAAAAAGTGAATCGGCAGATCCTGGAGTCGTTCCTCGGCAAACCGGTGGTGCGGGTCCTCGAGGCGACCCGTGAGACGGCGGAATATTTCGGCCTGATCAAGTCCTCGCTCAAGAAGGCCGGGCAACCGCTTCCTCTCAACGATGTCTGGATCGCCGCTCAGGCCCTCGAAACCGGATCAATTCTGGTGACCTACGATGCGCATTTCAGCGCCATCCCGGGCTTGAGGGTCTGGGGCGGGCTCTAACGGACGTCGTAACGGACAAAGAGGATGAAGGCCAGGAAGTAAACGGCGCTCAGCATGAAGACGTTGATGATCAGGTACTTCAGGGCCGGCGCGAGGCGGTCCGCGAACGACATCGGCCGCTCCTCGAACTGAGGCACCTTCTCGAAGGCCACGGGCTTCCGCGTCGTCGAGACGTCCTCGCTCGGGTTGTACCAGTGGGGGCTCGCGCTGTCGGCCGCGTCGAGGGCCTTGAAGAAATTCAGGAACTGGGCCTGATAGATGTGCAGGTCGTCCCAGTCCTTCCGGAACCGCAGATATCCGCCGCCCGCCGCGGCCTCGGCGAGATACTCAAAGACCGAGACCGGGGAGGCCGAAGTCACCAGGCGCGTCCGCTCGAATTGGTCGAACATGGCCTGATAGTGGGCGTCGCGGATGCCCTTCTCGGCCACGAGGCGCTTCATCTGCAGGTTGGCCCGGAGCTCGTGCTGGGGCAGGAACGGGTTGCCTGAGTTCATCATCCAGCTGCCCGGCGGCGCGGCCTTGTCGAGGTCGTCAAAGGCGGCCTCGACCCGGCGCTCGACGGCCTCGGAGCTCTCGATGGAGAAGAAGGCCTTGGCGATGAAGGTGCTCGAATTGGGGATGACGACCGAGAAGGCCAGCCAGAAGGCCAAGGCCAGGAGCAGGCTGACGTTGGAGTTCCTGGAGACGACCGACGCGAACAGGCCGCACGCGGCGAACGTCCCGGCCAGAAGCGCCGTTATGACCAGGAAGCCGGCCACCTCGCCCGCCAGGGCCGCGGTCAGTCCGCCCCGGCCGAGGACGAGGATGATGAGGAGACTCGTCAACGTCCCGACGACGACCATGGCCATGACCGAGAGGACGGCGCTCGCGAGCTTGGCCCAGAGGAGGGTGGCCCGGGAGACCGGATTGGCGAGGGATAGGGCCAGCGTCTTGGTCTCTTTCTCCCCGGAGACCGCGTCGAAGGTGAAGAGCAAGGCGATGAAGCTGATGACGAGCGCGGCGATGAAGGTCCAGCTCAGCTCGTCGAAGCGGACGAGGAAAGGATTGGCGCTGCCGCCCCGGTTCGGGACACCGAAGACGTTCCAGGCGCTGTAGACGATGGCGTTCGGCAGATAGCGCTCTTTCGCGTCGGCGATGAAGGCGCTCTCCCGGGGCTTCAGGGGATAGGTCTGCCGCCGGACGGCCAGCTCCGTGGCCCCGGCGGCAGCCAGGCTGCGCATGTTCTCGAGATATTGATTCTGGGTCTCACGGTATTTCTCCAGGTCCTGGGCCTGGCTCCGGACGAACGAGACGGCCCCGGCCGCGAAGACGGCCAGGACGAGGACCAGCGAAATGAGGAAACGCAGGCTGTAAAGGTTGTGCAGGAGCTCGCGCCTGAGGACGATCCGGAACATCCCTTACCTCACATCGAAGCGGATGAACGCGACGTAGCCGAGGGCGAAGAGGAACACGGCCGCGACGAGGAGCCCGCCGGCCTTAGGGACCGACGGCTCGAGACCGGCGAGCAGAACCGCAGGCTGGCCCTGGTAGCGGGGCATGTCGGAGATATCGAGGAAGGGAAAGTCCTGCGGGCCGTCGCCCGGGAGGTGGACCGTGCTGAGCTTCGCCCAGGGCGCCCGGGCGTCCTTCTGCTTGGCGGCCCAGGCATTGAATTCGGCCTCGTTCTTGAACTCGCCGCCCGTCCGACCCCGGACGAGCTCGTCCTCGGTCTTGAACGCGACCGGGTCGGTCGGCGTGATCCAGCGATAGGACTTGAAGATGTCCTTGCCCTTGAGCCAGCCAACGAAGCTTTCGCGGTACTGGCGGATCCAGTCGATCCGCCGGAGGTGCGAGGCGAGGTCGGTCCGGCAGATCGCCGACGCGACCGACCGGAAGATCCCGGCGGGGGACAAGAGCGAAAGCGTTTCCGCGGCCTTGGCCTGGCGGGTCAGGCTGTCGAGGTAGCCCTTTTGGGAGGCCCACTTCCTGTCGGCGTAGTCCAAGCGGATCGGCTCCGAGATCGCCGCCCGGCGGCGGAAGTTCTCGAATTGCTGGCGGTTGTTGCCGTAGGTCTCGATCATGCCGTCGTCGTTGCTGGAACACCACCAGCAGCTCCAGCCCTCCGGAATGCCCTGCGGCCTTGAAGGCCGCGCTGATGGCCTCGTCCCGTTGCTTGTCGATGTCGCGAAGCACGCGGTCGAGATTGTCCCGAGAGGCGGTGCCGACAAAGCTCTCGGCGAAATTGGCGGCCACGACCGGCAGGATGAACACGAACAGGACCCACAGGAAGAGGCAGACGACCAGGCTCGTGACCGAGCTTCTCGACCGGGCCGAAACGAGGACGCCGATGAAGACGAAAACGGCCAGGTAGGCCAGGCTCAGGCCGAAGAGCAGGACGATGCGGCCCCAATCGGCCGCCGCAAAGGCGGCGTCGCGCGAGAGCAGGACCAGGACCGCGCTCAGCGCGAAAGAGAAGACAAGGACCGGAAGAACGGTCGCGAAGATGCCGAGGAGCTTCCCGGCCAAGCACGTGGAGCGGCTGACCGCGTTTGACATCTGGAGCTTGAGAGTCCCGTCCTCTTTCTCGCGGGTGAAGGCGTCGTAGCTGAAGAGCAGGGCCAGGAGCGAGAAGACGATGGCCGCGATATCAACGAAATCGACCGAGACGAACGAAGCCAGGAACGGGTTGTCGCCGGCCGCGGTCTTGCCGATCGCGAGCAGGGGCTTCTCCCCAAGCATGATCTTGACCCGGCTGCCGACCTGGCCGGAAAGCCCTTTGCCGAACACGCTCAGGGGCTCGGGCGGCAGGACCACTTCAGGCCGCAGCGTCGAGTAGACCCGGACCTCGGCCGCGGCTCTCTCGGCGGCGGCCCGGTCGATCCGGTACTGGGCCGTGCGTTCCCGGAAGCTGCTGATATTGAGCAAGATGCTGAAAGGGATCAGGACGAGGCAGAGGACGAAGCCGATGATGAAGCGAGGCGCGACCAGGTTGGTCAGGAAGTCCTTCTTGGCGATCGTGCCGATCACGGTCTCATCCTACTCCGGAGTCACCCGATATATACCTTTATACTCATATAAGCGCGATAGGTTGCCATAATAATGGTGGCGTGATATCCGTTTCCCATTTTTCCTTTCTCGCTCTTCCGAAAAATGGGAAACGGATATCACGCCACCCATTTTAGCGGACATCGTAACGGATGAAGGCGACATAGGCGCCGGCGACCAGGAAGACGGCAAAGCCAAGAAGGACCGCGAACGGCGGCAGGGCGGCGCGGAACCGCCCCCCCAGACCCTCCTCGACGTAGCGGAACCGCGGCGCGTCGGTCATGTCGACGGCGGTGTTCCAGGTGTCCGCGGTCGGGTCCTTGGCCTTCATGTCCGCCATCTTCTTGGGCTCATAGTCCCGGAAGAAGGTCCGGCTCCACAGGCCGGCCAGCCGTCCGAAATGCTCCATGTTCCTCGTCCCCGTCGATGACAGGTCCGTCGCGAGATAGCTGAAATCGGCCAGCGGCGAGGCCATAGAGATCGTCCGGGCCAGGCTCGTCTGAGCCTGCTCCTTGCGCTGCAGATCCTCGTTGAGCACATCGGCCTTGGCCCCCTGGATGTCGTTCGCTTCTTTCCAGGCCCGCTCGCCCGCGGCCCGGGCGGCCTCGTAGGCCTTCCGGTATTCCGGGTCCTCGGCGACCCGTCTCTTGACCTCGGATTCGGTCAGCCTCTCGCCGAGCACGGGATATTCCTTCAGGGCCTCGGCCCGGTATTGGGCCATGAGCTTCCGGCCGAGGTCATCGCGCTCGACGTCGGTCAGCCGCTGTGTTTCCCGGGCCACCTTGATCCGCGACGGGGCGGGCGAGAGGAACGAGGCCACGTAAGGGCTGAGGTTGGGCACGACGAGGACGAGCAAGGTCCAGACGAAGAGCGAGGTCATGATCGACGAGGCGCTGGAGTGGTGGATGGCCGAAATGAGGATCGCCGATGAGGGCGAAAACCCCAGTGTAAACGACGGCCCCGGCCAGGATCAGGGCCAGGGCGCCCCAGTTCGCGCCCGTCCAGCCGACGCGCGGGTGGAGGAGGACGACGAGCATCCCGGCCGCGAGCGAGACGACGAAGCGGGCCGACGAGGGTCAGCCCCGCGCCGGCGACCTTGGCCAGGATGACCTTCGAGCGGGCCAGGCCGTTGGCCAGCATCAGCTTCAGCGTCCCGTCCTCCTTCTCGCCGCTCACCGCGTCGTAGGTCAGGATCAGCGCGACCAGGCTCATCAGGATGGTGACGATGAAGGTCAGGTCGATGAGCGGGAACATGACCGGCAGCGGATCGTTGTCGAAGTACTCCATGTTGACGTCGGCCGTCAGGCCCCGGACGAGCGCCTGGAAGGGGATCGGCGGCTGGGCCGGCTCGGAGGACGCCCCCGATGCGGTTGAAGTGGGCGTAGCTCCGCAGGTAGCGGTCGAGCTCGGCCTGCCGGGCCGAATACTCGTCGACCTTGCGGACATAGTCGCCCGTCAGCACGACGGCGGTGACGACGACCAGGACGAAGACGGTGACGAAGCTGGCCAGGAAGCGGAACGACAGTAGGTGGCCCCGCAGCTCCTTGAGGATGAGCGCTCTCAACATCTTCTACCTCACGTCATAACGGACGAAGCCGGCGTAGGCCAGGACGAAAGCCAGGACGTTGAAGAGGACGAGCCAGGCCGTGTCGAAGAGGGCCCCGGCGGCGAAGACCTCGGCCAGCGGCCTCGGCCGGTAGACGAAGGCGGCGTATTGGGCGTCCCGGCGGCCCGCATCCTGGTCGGCGATGATCTGGTCGATGATCGAGCCCTCGTAGCGGACGATCTCGCCCTTGAACCGGCTCTCCTCGGCGATCCCCGTGCCGGCGATCTCGGTCACGGCGTCGAGGAAGCTGGCCGCCGGCGACAGGCGGTTGATGTCCCGGGCGACCCGGACCAGGCGCTCGAACTTCAGGCGGTAGTCCTCCTCCATCCGGTCGTTCTCCCGGTTGACCGTCCGCCAGTGCTCGGCCAGGCTCTCGCCCTCGCGCAGGCCGAGCAGGACCTCCCGGGTCCAGGTCTGCTCCCGCTTCTCGCTCAGGGCCCGGACGGAGGGAACATCGACGAATTGCCGGGCCACCAGCGTGCCCAGGTTGGGCAGGACAAAGACGACGAGCGCCCAGATGAAGAGGAGAACGACGACCGACGTGGCCGCGCGGTGGGTCAGGGCCGAGACGAGCATGCCCAGGCTCAGGAAGAACGCCAGGTAGAGGAGCGATAGAAACAGGATGAGCCCGAGCCGGGCCGTCGTTCCGGCCGAGAAGCGGACCTGCGGGTCGAAGCGCAGCACGGCCGCGCCGATGAGGGTCACCAGGAGGAACGGAACAGCCAGGCTCAGGAAGTTGCCGAGCCACTTGCCGGCGAGAACCTGGGCCCGCGAGACGGGCCCGCTGAGGAGGAGCTTCAGCGTTCCCTGCTCGCGCTCCCGGCTGATCTGGTCGAAGCCGAAGAGCAGGGCCACGAGCGACAGGACGACCCGGACGACGTAGAGGAAATCGGGCGCCGGGAAGAATGAATAGACGATGTTGCCGGAGGACTGGCCGGCCCGGACCTCGACGCCGGTGACGCCGATCTCGAACGACCGGGTCATGGCGTTCTCCAGGCCCTTGGCGAAGATCGACAGCGGGTTGGGCGCGACGACCGCGATCGGCTCGCCGGGCTTGGGCCGGATGATCTGGTAGTCGGCCATCCGCTCGGCGAAATCGCGGTACAGGACGAACAGGCTCGTGGCCACGAGCAGGACCATGAGCAGGAGGACGACGAAGAACTTGTAGCTGAGGAGGTTGGAGACGATTTCTTTGCGGGCGATGGTCTTGATCATCGTCATCTCACGTCGTAGCGCAGGAAGGCGACGTAGGCCGCGGCGAAGAAGAGCAGGCCGTAGATCCCGAGCAGGACGAGGTCGACGAAACGGCCGCCAGGCGTTGCTCGAGGCTGCACGACCTCGGCGGGGAACTTCGGGGCCGGCGCGTTCCGGTCGATCTTCGCCCCGCCATAGCTGAGGTTCTTGAAACGCGTCATGTCCATCTTGCTGGCCACGTCTCGGTTGACGATCTGCTTATACCGCGAACGCGTTTCCCGCCAGGCCGCCTCCTCGGTGAAGCCCGTTCCGGCCAGCTCCGTCAGGACATGGACCAGGCAGCTGACCGGCGATAGCCGGGCGATGGCCCTGGCCGCCGCCGCCTGACTCGCTCTCTGCTCGTCGAAAGCGGCGTCGATCTTGTCCAGGTCGGCGTTGAGCCGGGCCGCGAACTCGCTCCGGAGGTCGGCCTGAGCCTTGGCGTAGCCATCGAGGGCCGGGTCCTTGGCCCGCATGGCCTTCATGATATTCCTGCAAGGACATGTCTTTGACCCCGGGCGTTGACGCCGCCAGCTTTTCGACGGCGTCCTCGACGTCCTTTTGATACTGACGTCGAACCTGGGTTTTCTCGAGCTCGACGACCTGCTGGGACCTGATGGGACGGAGGAGTTTGGCCAGGACGACGCTGCCCTTGGGCAGGACCATGGCCAGGGCCACCCAGCACGAGAGAAGAGCGACCATGGCCGAGACGGAGCTCCGGCTGAAGCTCGAGACGAGCAGTCCGAGGGCATAGAAGGCCATCAGGAAGACGAGGGACGCGGCGATGCCAATCCCGAAGGGCGCCCAGTTCCCGGCCTCCCGGAAGGGATCGATGCCCAACGCCGTCGTCAGCAGGACTCCGGCTAGGACGCCGACCAGGAAAGCGGCCGCGAGGAGGGTCGAACCGGCGGCCATCTTGGCGGCGATAACGACCGGCCGCGGCACGGCGTTAGCCATGACCTGGGCCAGGGTCCGCCGCTCCTTCTCGCCGATCACGGCGTTGAAGGCGAAGATCATGACCAGGACGGCCAGAACGGTGGTCGCGATGAAGGCCAGGTCCAGCCGGCCGAAGAGCGAGGTGAACGGGTTGTCCAGCCGCCGCGAGTTGTTGAACTGGACCTGGGCTCCCGCCTGGGTGACGAAACCGCGCGTCTCGACCGCGTTGGGCAGGACCGTCTCGACGCCGGCGGAGAGCAGCCCCAGGGCGGCCGGCGGCCGGAGCGCCAGGCCGCCGTTCTGCAGGAAGTCCTGGACGGTCTTGCGCAACTCGGCGTCGTCGCGGACGGCATCCTCGTAAACCTGCCGCCGGTCTGCATAGTCCCTCTGGCTAACCACGAAACCGAGGGGGATCACGACGAGGCAGATGACCAGGGCCAGGAGGAAGCGGTAGTTCTGGACGTTCTCGAGGAGCTCCTTTCTATAGAGGGTCTTGAACATCGCCGGTCTCCCCCTATCGGACGTCGTAGCGCACGAAGGCGACGAACGCCCCGGCGAAGAAGACGAGGTTGAAGATCGCGAGGATGGCGACATCCGGCAGGACGTCCCGGACGACAGCCTCGGTCGCGGCCGGGACATTGGTGAATACGGGCGGTGCGGCCTCCATGTCGACTTTGTTGTCCTGTTGGATGCCGTGCTTAAAGCGGATCATCTTGTTCTTCTCGAAGATGTCCCGGTTCAAGACGTCTCCGAAGCGCCGGACCCCGGCCCGGAACCGCTCGTACTCGAGCTGCCCGGTCCGTCCCAGCTCGGCGAGGGGGCGGATGAAGGACGTGACCGGCGAAAGCCGGGCGATGGCCAAGGCCAGGGCGTTGCGTGCCTGCTCCCGGACCTCGAGGTCGCGGTTCATGGCCTGCCAACCCTCCTCGAGCTTGGCCTGGTAGCGATTACGGATCTCCTCTTGGGTTTTCACCCCTTCCTTGGCCGCCGGGCTGCTATCGTCGTCGGGCAGGGACCGGAGCAGGCGATCGATCTCGGCGTCCCGCTCTTTCTGAACGTTCCACCGGAGCTGGGCTTTCTCCAGGGCCACCCGGGCCCCGGACTTGCTGGGCGAGATGATCTGGGCCACGGCCGAGCTCAGGCGCGGGTAGACGCCGTAGAGCGAGACCCAGAGGAGAAGGAGAGCGACCAGGGCCGAGACGGCCTGTTTCGTTAGCGCCGAGACCAGCAAGCCCAGATTGAAGAAAGCCCCGATAAAAAGGACGGCGATGAGGGCCGCCAGCCCGATGGAGGGCCAGGCGCCCGGCACGGCGGCGATGGGGTTCCCCTGGACCTCCAGCAGGACCAGGGACGCGGCCAGCGCCAGGAGGAACGGGACGAGGAGGACCAGGGCGTTCGCCGCGGCCTTGGCCAAGAGGACACGGCCCCGTGAGACGGAGTTGCTGAGGATTTGGCGGAGCGTTCCTTGCTCCTTCTCTCCGGCCACGGCGCCATAAGTCAAAATAACAGCCAGGAAGCTCATGACCACGGCCACGATGAAGACGAGGTCGAGCGGCCCGTAAAAGAATTCATAGAGATTGTCGCGGCCCTGGTTGTTGCTGAGCCGCATGACCGCCGGAGGCTCGCCATACTTGTATTGGGCCTCGGCGACGTTCGGGCTTAGAAGCTCGAGGCCGAGCGACAGGAACGAGAGCGGCGAAGGCGGAGCGAAGGCCTTGCCCCCCTCCCGGTACAGGATGTCGCTGACCGTCTTGCTATCTTCCTGGTTGATGCGGACGGCCTCGCGGTAGTTCTGGAGCCGGGTCCGGTAGCCCCTCAGGCTGACCTCGACGCCCAGCGGCACGAGGACAAGGCAGAGGATGAGAATGACCCAGAACCGCCGGCTGGCGAAGGCCTCGCGCAACTCCTTGAGCAAGAGCGTTCTCAGCATGGCCGTTTATCTCACGTCGTAACGGACGAACCGGACATAGGCATAGGCGAACGGGGCCACTAGCCAGAAGAGGAACGATAACAGGCTCGGCACGTTGGCCTTGAAGATCTCGGCCAGCGAAGCCGGGGAGATGGCGAATCTCGGCAGCTTGGACGCGTCGACCGGCTGGGCCGAGAAGCCCATCGACATCTGGCCGCCCTCGTGGATCATAAGCGTCCGCTTCCAACACCCTTTGGGGCATTCAAATCATATTTGCGTTTCAATGTGATACCGCCGATGCACTTCAACTATTGAAACCAGGTCATTAATTGAAACAAGCCGGTCTGACCCGAGATTGACTGGAGTGGCTATAAGTTTATCGCAGTGCATAATCATATCGATGCCTTTAACGCAATCATTGATATACATGAAGCTGCGTGTCTGATTTCCGTCGCCCCATATAACGATTTCGTTGGAATTTTTATCTTTGGCCTCGATGACTTTACGGCAAATTGCAGCTGGGGCCTTTTCACGTCCACCGGCCCATGTTCCGTATGGACCATAAACGTTATGGAACCTCGCGATATGCGTCTCTAATCCTCTTTCCGCATAATATTCCTGGCAGAACATCTCAGACATAAGTTTCTCCCATCCATATCCCCGCTCAGCCATTGCCGGGTAAGCATCGGATTCTTTTAATGCGCGGGAATTTTTATCTTTCTGCAGCTCGATGTTATAAGCGCAGGCTGAAGATGAGAAGAAATACCTCCGGGCGCCGGCCCTGTAAGCTGACTCTATCATATGTGTATTGATTAATATGCTTCGCAGGCATTCTATCCTGAATCGCTCGATGAATCCCATTCCACCCATGTCCGCAGCAAGATTGTAAACTTCGACGGCATCCTGGCAGGCCCTGCGGCAATTTTCCTCATTACTCAGGTCCATGCAGAGGCATTCTACGCCTTCGGTTCGCTGGTACCATTGCGGCAGCGGCTTTTTATCTATCGCGCGGATGCGGGTAAAGCCCTGTTTGCGGAAATATCTCGCTAATGCCCCGGCGATAAATCCACCGGCCCCTGTAATGACAATTAAATCATCCTCTTTCATACATGAAACCGCTACCGAATTGTTCTTCTTTGCCATTATTATCCTCTCTTTTACCCTGCTCAATAAATGACTTTAGAATCGGGAATTAATACCTGTATCTTATTGACTCTTGATTTTCTCATCATATTTAGTATAATGCATATATGATTGCATTATATGCCAATTGTTGTCCAATAGATGTCTATTATTGACTTTTATGGATTATTTATGGTTCCTGTTGATAAAAGAGAGCCGGATTTTTTTTCCAACCAGGTTCTGGAGGCAAATCGTTTTTATCTAAATACCCAATCTCAAAAAAATCAAAAACTTAAGGTCATATGCGGCGGCCGGGAACATTGTCAGCCAGGGTATCGAATCGATCGTTCTAATTTCCCTTTTTATTCCATTGAATTTGTGGCAAGTGGAAGAGGCGCAGTTGTTCTTGATGATAAAAAAAACACACTTTTTGCCGGAAAAGTATTTTCTTACGGCCCGGGTATAGCTCATATAATTACAAATGAAACTGAATTTCCTCTGGTCAAATATTTCGTCGATTTTACCGGGCCCGAAGCTTTAAAAATGCTGCGAAAATTCGGTCCTGCTTTGGGAAGTGCTGTTCAGGTATCTGCGCCTGATGCGATAATAATAATTTTTGAAGATCTCATAAAAAATGGGCAAAATGGCAGTTCTTATACTCCCCTTTTATGCACGGCCATTTTGCAGCAGCTCATTTTTAAAATCGCCGAAACTTCTATAATTGAAAACACACGAAAGTCTGCTGCTTTTTACACTTATCAAAAATCCAGAGAAATAATACAGAAGAATTGCCTTACGCTTCGAAGCCTCGATAAGATTGCCGAAGAATGTAATATAGATAATGCCTATCTTTGCAGACTCTTCAAAAGATTCGACAACCAAAGCCCATATCAATATCTGATGCAAATGAAAATGAATCTCGCGGCACAGCGGCTTCA
Source organism: Candidatus Aminicenantota bacterium (assembly GCA_963807525.1). GTDB lineage: Bacteria > Acidobacteriota > Aminicenantia > Aminicenantales > Saccharicenantaceae > RBG-16-66-30. Next base: position 405,921 of record CAWECI010000009.1, read on the forward strand.
ATCACCAGATTCATCGGTAAAGGAAGTGGCGCAGGAATTCGGTTTCAGCGATCCTTTCAATTTTTCCAGAGTATTCAAACGGATTTTTGGTATACCCCCCGGCACCTTTAAACACTTACGTTAAAAAATATGGAGGTTGCAAATTTAAAATTTTAAGCAGTAAAAAAAGCGTCCGCCCTTGGCGGATAGCTTCATCTACGGGTTACCCCCGTAGTATTGCGGTAGAACAATAAAAAGGCCGCAAAACAATTTGCGGCCCTTATATTTGAATCAACTGCCTTGCTTACTCACCGCCGTAGAGCCACCAGTTCTCGACAAACTGCATCAGGTCATCAAGCTGTACATTGCCGTCATGGTCATAGTCAGAGCCGCTGCACCAGCCATTGGCTGAAGTGCAGTTGGTTTTCAGCCACTGGCTCGCAAAATTACAAAAGTCCACAAAATCAATAACATACGGAGACAGATAAGCACCTGAGATGGCCTGTTGTATTATACCCGGTCCCTGCCAGGCAACCGCGATATTGTCACCACCGGTATTTTCCTTGTGCAATGCCTCGATATAGTAGCTTTGGCCGGCGACAAGCGAAATCGGCGATGATTGCTGCGACGAGTACTCATTCCACCGGTAATCATTTGTCCAGCTCGTTGTATAGGCAATTTTGCTTTTGTGATTCGGGTCGGTATCCGTGCTCAACCACAATTCGGCAGCATCATCGGCAGCAATCCAGAATGTGTAACTGCCGGTGGTTATGGGATTGAGATACCCGCGTATGCGTGTCCCGTAGTTGTCCAAATTTGAATTGGAGCTGCCCGTCGTCCAGTTTGTAGGCCCCTCAAAACTATGCTCCAAAAACCTGCTGGTAGGATCCCATGGGTAATTCACATTTGATGTCAGATTGCTGACTGCTCCGCCTGATATGCCTAACCAAACCTCGCGAAGTGCCAAACCGGTGCCGTTGCCGAATTTCGTAAATGTAAGCTTATTGATGCTCCAGTCATTCGTATCCATCAACAGCCGCATAGTATGCGGGCCTTTGGTAAGAAATGCGTTAACATCGACGTTGCCAAAAATCTGTGCCCCGCCTGTCGAAGCGAAAAGCACGGGCCCCGTCTCATCTCTGCCGTCGAATTCGATTCTGAATTGCTGGTTGGAGTCCGCAGAAGCGACCCGGGCTGTAATTTTATATAAGCCGCTGGAACTTACATTGACGGAATATTTCAGCCACTCGCCGGTCTTGATACCGGTAACATCATAACCGCCATCGCTGCACGTCTCGATATCAACATCATCCGAACGGTATTGACCGCCGCTGTTTCCCGCTGTTGTATCGTAATAAGCGACAAACTGGCCGCCCGTGTCGTAATTTTCCGCCTCAATCGTCCCGGGAATAGGCCACGGAGTCCCCCGTAAGGTAACTGTGCTGTCTGATTAGCGGGTGGAATTTTAATAATTAGCATACTGCTTCTCGGCAAACTGATATCAAATGAATCACCTGTAGTAACAGCGACGCTGCTTAATGAAGGTACGGTTGACGGGCTCGGATTCACCACTCCATTTATCATCAGGCAATTATAATCCTGGATATTTACTCCATTTGGACACATTGAACCTGCGGGTTGAATCAGCCAACTTTCGACCTGTCGTTCCTGCACCGAAACCGGATATGTTAATATGCACCGTTCTGTCGGTGCTCGGATAATTATTTGCCATAAAGATGGTTAGATTATTGGCGTCATCTCTGCTTGCGTATGCTCTAACCGTAGAATCCGTTGATGATGCAGTAACCATATCCCTGCCGAAATAATAACTCAATAATGGATTGACATACCATTTCGGATACAATTGAAAATTCTGATAACCTGTTTCATTATAATGATACTGATTCTGGCTCCATGGATTGGAACCTTCCCAGCCGTATTTGCACATTTCCATAATATACTGTGCTTTGAATAACGCGCTTACATAAGACATATCTCTATTGTAAGTGCTTGGGCTTCCGGCGTCCCATTCCGTCATCCAGTATTTTATTTTGCCTACATATTGAGAACCTATTGAAGTCGAAATTATATTATTCAAACTGTTTGTAAAATCGCGAATATACAAAACATCGCCGCCTAATAATGCCGCATTGTCGGTATCGCCTGGATATGAATGGATAATGAGAAAATCAGGCTGAATGCCATTTGCCTCCATTATGTTTAACATATCGCGTGTCCATTTTCCAACATACCAGCCCCATGGCTGATAAGTATCGCAGGGGTCGGAATCTGCCCCGATTTTGATTTGCGGATTAATCGCCTTCATTGCATTATACATATGAGTGTATCTGCTGCCGTAATATGTTCCGCTGATTCCTGAAAACCATCCGTATTCCCATGGGCCGCCCTGCTCATTGCCGATTTCCCAGTAGCGTGGCGCAATTGGTTCTTGAACTCTGGTCAGTAACCCAGGCAGCCGCGGCACTGATTGCCCCGGCTTCCCAATGGTTGACGTCAGTCCCTGTAGAGTCAGGCCAGATACCCGAGAAATTAACTATCGGCTGCATAATGGAGTCAAACTTATTCATTCTATACATCGATTGGCCATAGCTGACTTTCCATGTCTGTGTATAACTCACCTCCATATCGTTCCAAAGAACCCCGTCGCCCCACGAGCCACCCGGCCAGCGCACGTATCTGCTGCCCGATGCCGCTATCAGAGTGTTGACATTGTCATTGCTGCCGTTTTGAGAGCCATCCCAGCATTGCATGTTTGTTCCATACATCGTCTCCGGAATAGCCCGGATATACGATGAGGCATCAACGCTTACTGTTAAATCAGAGGCATAGACCGGCAGGGTCGAACAAAGAAACGCAAAAACGATAATCGCGGAAAATCTTATATTTGACTTCATCACCATATCTCCAAAAAACTATCCCACCCAAAAGACACATGTGAATGGCATAGTATCATCATATAGTATAATACATATTCGACTATAGAAGATATGCCATTTGTTGCCCAATAGATGTCTATTATTGACTTTGTTAAAGATTTCATAAAGGTCAAGCCAACAAGGGGATAGACATTGAAGAGAGCAAAAAAGTGCTCGGTCAACTCACGGAGATGGCCGATTTGCACGAGCTGGTTCTTGAACTTGGACGACACAGGTGTATGTCTTCATCAAGAATGAGACAGATTTACACATACCTAAAAATAAGCGGGGCCTGCCCCGCCATTCGGCGTTGCAGGCCCCGAAGAAAACACTAACTAATTAACAAGTTGCGTTTGTTTACGGCCACAGTTGAATCTGGTGCCACTGATTTCCCATTACAGCCAAATCCTTAAAGTTGACAATCTGGTTCGCGTCGTCTGCTGTGCCACCGTCAAGATTGAAATTGCTTCTGGAATTCAACGGTAGCAGTAGCTGGCCCGTGCCGTCGGTCGCGAGGTAAGCTACTTCATTGTCACCCAGCGCGTAGTCATAAACCTGGAAGTCGGCGATTCTGCCTGCCCAGTTCCCACCCCAACCTCCAAGGTGGCTATCCCGACGGACGCCGGGGGGTGGACATCCCCCTGAATGCGCGCATCCTGCGCATTGCCGACAGCTTTGACGTCATGACTACCGATCGTCCCCACCGGGCGGCGATGACCATGGAAGAGGCCTGCACAGATCTGAAAGCCCACGCCGGCACCTGGTACGATCCCGAATACGTATACATGTTCGTGGATATCGTGAAGGATGTCTACCAGCCTCCCAGTAAAGTCTCTGGCCTCTAACCATCCTGTATGATGCTCCCGCCCGGCCTTTCAGCAGGTCTATGTATTTTTGCGCCGGACTTAATAAATAATTAATAATAAAAGTTCAGGATCAGCGGCTTTTTATGGTAAAATATATCTAGGATATTATCTGGTAATAAGAAATTGTCAACAAAGAACCCTCCAAAGGAGATGCGATATGTTGAAAGTACTGATGCTATATCCGAGGTATCCGAACAGCTTCTGGAGCTTCAATTACGCCCTGCGATTCATCAATAAAAAGGCGGCGCACCCGCCGCTGGGGCTGCTGACGGTGGCTGCCATGCTGCCGGTCGACTGGGACAAAGCGGCTGATCGACATGAACGTCACAAAAGTTACGGATGAGGACCTGCGCTGGGCGGATTACGTGTTCATCAGCGCCATGATCATCCAGAGGCAATCGGCGCAGGAGATCTGAACCGGTGCCAGGCCCTGGGCGTCAAGACCGTAGCCGGTGGGCCGCTGTTCACGATGGAGCCGGAGGAGTACCCGAGGTGGACCACCTGGTGCTCGGCGAGGCCGAGGTCACCCTGCCGCCCTTCCTGGGAGACCTGGCGCAGGGTACGGCCGGGCATATCTACACTACCAGCGAGCGGCCGTCCATGGACACACCCCGGTCCCCGCCTGGAACCTGATCGAAACGGGACTATGCCTGCATGAATATCCAGTACTCCCGGGGCTGCCCTTACGACTGCGAGTTCTGCGACATCACCTCCCTCTACGGGCGCAAGCCGCGCCTGAAAAGCACACTCCCAGTTCATCGCCGAGCTCGAAGCCATCTACGACAGCGGCTGGCGGGGCTCGGTCTTCGTCGTGGACGACAACTTCATCGGCAATAAGAAAGCCTGAAAAAGGAAGTCCTGCCCGCGATGATCGACTGGATGGAGAGGCATAAATACCCCTTCACTTTCATCACCGAGGCGTCCATCAACCTGGCCGACGACCCGGCTCTGATGGAGCTGATGAAACACGCTGGATTCAACCACGTCTTTATCGGCATCGAGACGCCCAGCGAGGAGGGCCTCGCGGAGTGCAACAAGTTCAACAACGGCAACCGCGACATGATCGCCGCCGTAAAGCAGATCCAGAACTACGGGATGGAGGTCAGCGGCGGATTCATCGTCGGTTTTGACAGCGACACCCCCTCCATCTTCGAGCGGCAGATCAACTTCATCCAGCAGAGCGGCATCGTCACCGCCATGGTCGGGCTGCTGAGCGCCCCCAAGGGGACGCGCCTGTTCGAGCGCCTGAAGCAGGAGAAACGCCTGCTCGACGATTTTACCGGCAACAACACCGACTTCTCCTTGAACTTCATTCCCAAGATGAACCCCCGGAAGCTGGTGGAGGGTTATCAAAGCATCGTCACCACCATCTACGATCCGGCCGCCTTCTACGATCGGGTGTATAAATTTTTCAAGGAGTTCAAGCCGATCAAACGGAAGCGCAGCGAACGCTTCCGGCTGGTCTACCTCAAGGCCCTGCTGCAGGCGATGTTCTACCTGGGCATCCTGGAGAAGGGGCGCCGCCACTATTGGAAGCTCCTGTTCAAGACCACCTTCCGCTACCCGCGCTTCCTGCCGGAAGCCGTGAGCTTCTCTATCAAAGGCTTCCACTACAGGAAGATCTTCGGGCAGACGGTGCGTTTGCAGGGTGAGGGGAACTAGTTTCCCGATTCTTCCCGGGCAGCCCTTGTCTTATTACATGCCGCGCACACCCAACCTCATATCGCGCTCCTGCAACTGTGCCGGGTCCGCCTGACCCGGCGCCCTGATCCCCCTTTTCTTTTGAGTGACGGATAAGACCGCTAGGCGCTCTGATAACCCGCTTCTCTGAATCGATTATAAGTGCGGCCAAGTCCTATGGCGCCGCCGCCGCACCCCCACCGGGTCGGGAGCCAGGCGGCTCCAAGCCGCTGGACTCGTTGACCCCGGGGGCAGCATCCCTGAAGGCGTCTTTGCCAACCGGATTGCAACCGGCTCAACCTGGGCAAAATAACAGAATCCTGATTCTGCTTCTCCGGCCTTGCTGTAAAATTCTTATTGACTTTCTTTGACTTATGTATCATATTTATTTTAGCTGGACCTGATAAGGAATAAATTCCAATAGGAGGGTTGTCTTATGGCAAAATCGGTAGGGATCGACCTGGGAACCACCAACTCGGTCGTGGCTGTGATGGAGGGCGGCAAGCCGAGGTGATCCTGAACGCCGAAGGGGCGCGGCTGACTCCGTCGGTGGTGGCTTTCAAGGAGTCCGGGGAGCGGCTGGTCGGCCAGATCGCCAAGCGGCAGGCGGCTCTTAACCCCGAGAATACCATATTTTCGATCAAGCGCTTTATCGGGCGCCGGTTTGGGGAGGTGGCCGAGGAGCGCAAGCTCGTCCCCTACAAGGTGGTGGCGGGGCCGAGCGACGCCGTGCGTTTCGAAGTGCGCGGCACCAAGTACGCCCCGGAGGAGATCTCGGCCCAGGTCTTGAGGAAGCTGGCGGAGGACGCCTCCAAGTATCTGGGCGAGAAGGTGGTCGACGCCGTGATCACGGTGCCGGCCTACTTCAACGATGCCCAGCGCCAGGCTACCAAGGACGCCGGCAAGATCGCCGGCCTCGAACGTGCTGCGGATCATCAACGAGCCGACAGCGGCAGCGCTGGCCTACGGCCTGGACAAGAAGGCCAACGAGACCATCCTGGTCTTCGACCTGGGCGGCGGCACCTTCGACGTCTCCATTCTGGACGTGGGCGACGGCGTGTTCGAAGTCAAGTCCACCAACGGCGATACCCATCTGGGCGGCGATGACTTCGACAAGCGAGATCGTCGACTGGATGGCCGACGAGTTCAAGAAGGATCACGGGATCGATCTGCGCAAGGACCGGCAGGCGCTGCAGCGGCTGATCGAGGCCGCCGAGAAGGCCAAGATCGAGCTGTCCGCCACGGTGGAGACCGAGATCAGCCTGCCCTTCATCACGGCCGACGCCACCGGGCCGAAGCACCTGGAGATGAAGCTGACCCGCGCGAAGTTCGACGAGCTGACCGCCGACCTGGTGGAGCGCTGCCGGGGGCCGTTCAAGGCCGGCCTTGGCGGACGCCAAGCTGACCGCAAAGGAAATCGACGAGGTGATCCTGGTGGGCGGCTCGACCCGGACGCCGGCGGTGCAGGAGCTGGTGCGGGAATTGCTGCGGCAAGGAGCCGAACATGGGCGTCAACCCGGACGAGGTGGTCGCCATGGGGGCGGCCATCCAGGCCGGTGTGCTGGCCGGCGAGGTCAAGGACGTGGTGCTGCTGGACGTGACCCCGCTGTCCCTGGGCGTGGAGACCCTGGGCGGCGTGATGACCAAGCTCATCGAGCGCAACACCACCATCCCGGCGCGGCGCAGCCAGATCTTCTCCACCGCCGAGGACAACCAGACCGGCAGTGGACATCCACGTGCTGCAGGGCGAGCGGGAGATGGCCGAGACAACCGGTCGCTGGGGCAGTTCCGGCTGGACGGCATTCCGCCGGCACCGCGAGGCATCCCGCAGGTCGAGGTGGCCTTCGACATCGACGCCAACGGGATCCTGAAGGTGAGCGCCCAGGATAAGGCTTCGGGCAAGGAGCAGACAGTCACTATCAGCGGCTCCAGCAACCTGGACAAGGGCGAAATCGACCATATGATCAGGGATGCCCAGTCCAATGCCGAGGAAGACAAAAAGCGGCGTCAGGAGATCGGGGTCCGCAACGAGGCAGACAGCCTGGTCTATCAGGTGGAGCGCCAGTCTGCGGGACCTGGGCGACCAGGTGCCGGTGCACGAGAAGGCCCGGGTGGAGCAGTTGGCATCCGATCTCAAGGCAGCGCTGAAGGAGAACGCCCAGATCGACAAGATCCGGATGTTGAAGAGCGATCTGCAGCAGGCGGCCTACTCCCTGTCAGAGGCGGCCTACAAGAAGACCCAGGCAGCCGGCGGGGCCGGGCCAGGCGAGGGCTACGGGAGCGCCCCGGGGGGCAGCCCCGGGGGTTCGCAACCTGGTGGACCGGATGTGGTGGATGCAGAGTACGAAGTGAAGTAAGTTGCCGGGGGCCTGACTGAACAGGGTTCCGCCCCGGTATTTGAGGCATTGTAACGGGTCGAAGACTTGATCGGCAAGCGACACAAGAAGTTGGGCAAGGCGGAGATGACAATCTCCATGCGTCACGGCATCACGGCTCCTCTTCGTTCTGCGCATGCAGCGGCTCGGGCTGAAGCGCGCTCATGCGGCAGCCTGACAAACGATCAATTCTGGTTCGCTTTACGGCGCGCCCGTCGGGCAGCCTCCAACGCGATGCGGCGCTCCCGCTCCGCCAGAATCGGCGCAATCTCTTCCAGCGTCGATGCACCGTTGGCCACCAAGCCCAGCAGGCTGAAGGCATACTTGCTCGGCTTTGCGCCGCTGTGCAGATACAGCAGCAACACGCCGATCACCGCCACATAGAAACTCAACAAGACGCCCTGGCGGCTCTCGCTGATCAGGTGGGCGAAATTGGCAAAACACTTCAGCCAGCGAAAAAACAATTCCACCTGCCAGCGATAGCGATACAACAACGCCACCGCCCAGGCCTCGATCTCCAGCAGATTGGTCAACAAGCGAACGATTCCGCCCGGCTCGTCGGGTGATTGCACGATCACTTCGCGCAACACGATGTCGGGGGCGTTGCGATGTGCCGAGCCGGCCATCCGTCCGATGGTGTCGCTTTGCACGCCGGCCGCTTCGTCTTCCCGCGCCAACGGACGAGCGGTTTCGCCCGAAAACTTCGGACAACGCGGCCCGGGCTCCCGCAACCGATGCACGAACAACGCGCCAGCTTGTTGCTGACGTTCCAACAAGTCGAAACTGAAAATGCCACGATCGTAAACATGGATGGCGCCGGGCGTTATGCACGCGGCCGCGCTTTCGGCTTCGCTTGTCTCGCCGCCCGAGACCGCCATGACCTGTGGCAGCCACGTGGCCACATCAAGGTGCATGTCGAGCCGAACGCAGGCCCTTTTTTCGCCCCGGTTCGTGCGATGCGCGACGGCCCAGGCTACATCGGCAGCCACGGCAAAAAACGACCCATCGACGGCCAACACTTGGCCCAGCGTCTCAGGCAAGCCAGCGGGCGTCGGCCGCAACCCCTTTGCGGCAGCGACGGCCCGCAAACGCTCGATGATCGGCGCGAGCAAGGTCGGATCGGCGACTTGGTGAAATTCGGAGAGCGTGCTCTTGCAGAGGCGTCGCACGGACAGATGCCGTTGCGCTTGCCGCGTCTGGCTGAAATCTTCAATGGTTCGCAAACTACGCAAGGTCGGATTGAAGAACGCCAGCAGATGCGCGATCACAACATCGTCGAGAAACAGCCGCCGATTGCCATGGGCATCCGTGCCCCGCAGCGACTGCACGTACTTTTCCAGCATTCGGACGTACTTGCCGCCCGTGACCTGCTCCGGCCATTCTGGCAGCGATTCAACACCAGTATCTTTGGTCATGCGCGGCATTGTGCGCGATTTAGACCAAGGGCGCAAGATGAGTTGTAGAAGATTTTCCGGACACCATTGGGACAAGCCAGCAGTGGCACCCGGCGAAGCTTCCCAGGAAACCAACTCTCAAGTTGGGTCTGAAAGGCATTTTTGTGCCCTTATCCGTCCGGCACGGGAATCACGCGGTCCAGCAACGAGAGACGGCCGTTATCGGGAAGCCCGTAGCCGATCAGCCCAAGTTTCTCCACCTATCGGGCGAAAAAACTGCGACGGGTCTTGCACGAATGCCGGATTTCCTCAATTACGCTCGATAAGGTAAAGGTGGAAAGATGTTGACGGCATCCAGACGCCATCAGGATTGGCTGTCATGCCAGCGACGTGAACATGGCGCGTTGCAGGCACAAGAAACCCTCATTCCCCTTCTCTGCTGGCGCGTACGAACGCTGCAGCAACGATGCCGCGGGGGGATCGACGTAGACGATTGCCTGGGGGTGCTGCTGGAGGATTGAGGCGGGCACCTGCGGAGTCACGGGGCCTTCCAATGCCGCGCGGAGCCGCTTCGGCCTTCGCTGTTCGGGCACGCCGCAAACGATCGCCCTTGATTTCATGATCTGACGGATCGACATGCTGAGGGCACGATTCGGCACCGCATCGATGGTTGGAAACCATCCCTCGCCGAATTGCTGGCGGCGGCAAGCATCATCGAGATCAACAACGATGTATGGTTCTTCCGTCTGAAAGTCGGCGGGGGGATCGTTGAAGGCAAGGTGCCCGTTTTCGCCAATGCCGACCAAGGCCACCTCGATCGGATGCCGGCGGATCAGGTTGCCCATTCGGCGGCACTCGGCCGCTGCGTCTGCTTCGCCATCTAGGTAGTGAAACGCCCGCAGCGGCAGGTGATCGACCAGCCGCTGCTTGAGATAGGCACAAAACGACGCCGGGTGCGACTTTGGCAGGCCGAGATACTCGTCGAGGTGGAAGCCGACGACCTGGACCAGTGACGCCCTGCGCGGCAACCAGGGCCGCAAGAATCTCGAATGCGAGGCGCCCGTGGCAACAACGAGGTTAGCCTCGCCGCGATCTTGGATTGCCCGACGAAGCCGCCCGGCCGCATCGTAGGCCGCCTGGCGGGCCAGGTCGCCAACGTCTTTGCATATTCTTACTTGCATGCGGCTCAGTGGTCAGTTGGCCGTGTCGTTTTGGGAGGCGGGCGAGGCGCTGAACTTGGCGCGCGGTAGTTTACTCCCTCGGCCTTCAGCCGCTTCAGATGCAGTTGCAGCCGGCGGCAAAAACCGTCCCAATTCGTCTGCTTCGGATCTGACCAGGTCACCTCGGCCATCGCGCACGCCCGCGGATAAACCATGTATTGCAGGTGGGCAAAATTGGGAAAATACTCGGTCCAAATACAGCCGCCGGTGCCCAGAACATGCTTGGCATTGGCGGCGGCCAGTTCCGGCGGAAGAGGCTCGAAGGCGTAGACCGTCTTAAGCGGCAGCAGGCCGCCGATGGCCTTCGGCTCGCCGCTGGCGGCCTGATAATAGTCGAAATAACAGTGGGAGGTGGGGGTCATGACCACGTCGTGGCCCGCGCGAGCTGCGGCAGTGCCGCCGTCGGTGCCGTGCCAACTCATCACTAAAGCGTTGAGCGCCAGTCCGCCCTCGAGAATCTCGTCCCAACCAACCAGGGTCCGGTTCCAGCGTTGAGGAACTTTTCGAGGCGACGGGTGAAATAGCTCTGTAACTGGCTCTCGCCCGCGAGTCCTTCGCTGTGGATTCGAGCTTGGCATTTCGGGCACGCCTTCCATTGGTCCTTTCGCACCTCGTCGCCGCCAAGGTGGATGTATTGCTGGGAAAGGTCGATGACTTCCTGAGGACCCTTCGATGAACTCAAAGGTGGCGTCGTTGCCGGCGCAGTAGACGCCAATGTTCGTCTCCCGCCTGGTCCAGGTCGAAACGCCGGCCCGTGCAACCGTACTCCGGATAGGCCGCCAGCGCCGCGCCGGAGTGGCCGGGCATGTCGATTTCAGGCACAATCGTGATGTATCGGGCCTTGGCATAAGCGACGATCTCGCGGATGTCGTCCTGAGTGTAGAAGCCGCCGTAGCGGCCGTCCGGTCCCCATGCCGTGCCGTCCTTGGGATTGAGCCCGTACAGGATCCCCTTCCGCCAGGCGCCGATTCGGTGAGCTGGGATATCGTTTGATCTCGATCCGCCAGCCCTGGTCGTCGGTCAGGTGCCAGTGGAAGACGTTCAGCTTGTGCTGGGCCATCAGATCGATGAAGTTCTCGATTTCGTGCTTGCTGAAGAAATGGCGGGAGCAGTCTAGCATCAACTCCCGCCAAGGAAATCGCGGCCGGTTTCGATCCGCACGGCGGGCAAGGCCCAGGCTGGCGGTTGCGGCGGCTTGGTGGGCGAGAACACCTGCGGCGGCAGGAGTTGCAGCAGCGTTTGCGTCCCGTAGAAAAGCCCTGGCCCGCCGGCGGCGGAAATCGTCACGCCCTGGGGCGAAACATCTAAGACGTAGCCCTCAGCGCCTAGAGCGGCGTCACCGGCCATGGTCGTCAGTACAATGGCATTATTCGCAGGGCCGCCGTCGGACGGTACGATTGCCAGGTGCAGCCCTGTGCCAGTGCGGATTCGGTGGGCCAACTGAGTCGGCGACATTGGCCGCATCCGCCGAATCCCGGTGGACGCGGATCGTCACGCCCTCGCTCAACACAAATCTGCCGGTATTGGAGGATACGTGCGCGGGTTGCGGCACGAGCCCAACGGTCTCGGGCGGCCCCGCTTGGGCGGACGGACCGCCAACGAACACTACGACAACTGCCAAGAACAACGAAGGTGTGTTGCGCATGACGACTCCCCTGAATAAGTTGGGTAAGCGAAGGAAAAGGTTCCCGGCGAACGGTTACCTGGCGCGTTGCAGTTCGCCTTCGACAATCATTGTGACGAAGAAGGCTGCGAGATACAAGGTGAGGCGGTCCAGAGCCTGTTGACCACCCACACCAAGAGGGTGCCGCTAACTAGGAATACGCCCAGCAGGA
>CAWECI010000010.1:0-9081 GCA_963807525.1 Candidatus Aminicenantota bacterium
CTCCAAGATCTCTTTAAGGAAGAGAGTTTTCAGCATGGCCGTTCCCCCCTCGGGCTCACCTCACGTCGGTCCTCAGGAAGGCCGAAAAGGCTAACCCGGCCAGGATGATGTTCCAGAGGACGAGCCCTAGCAGGTCGCCGAGGGCGCTCTTGAGACCTGCTCCTATCGAAGCCTGCCGCTCCGAAAAGACGGGGAAATCCGATTTGTCCCCTTCGTATTCCCGGGGCTCGGGCGAATCGAGGCTGATCTTTTTTCCATTGAACGTGACACTCTCCCCGAACGAGAAGTTTGATGCCGGAACGACCTGGCCGAGCTTCTTCAGGATGTATGCGTCGTAAACCCGGGAATAGTCCCCGACCTGCTGCAGGAACTGGTCCTCGCCGCCGGGTCCAGAACGGACGACGCCTTCGGCCGCGTATTGGAACAGCGCTGCGGGCGAGAGCCGGGAAAGGTCCCTCACGGCCTCGAGCCGCTGGCGCTGGGCCCTGCGGAAATCACCATAGAACTGGTTCACCTTGACCTGGCCTTCCTCGAAGGCCCGGTCTGCCGCGGCCCGCATATCCTCTTCCGTCTTGAATCCTCCGCGCTCGCCTCTTTTCACGATCTCCTCGATCTTGGCGCTGATCTCCTTGTCAACCATTGGCTCGAACATCCGGGCTGTCTGGATCTCGCGAGGCGCCGCCGCGAGCTTCTCCCCGATGATGACCGAAGAACTCGGTATGATGACCGAGAACACGACCCAGATGGCCAGGAGCACCAATAAGACAAGCGCAGACCGGGGGATGAGCGCCGAAAACAAGAGACTGAGGAGCGCGAACAGGGAGATATAAGCCAGGGCTATGATGAATACGAGCCCTGCCCTGGACACGTTCGCCAGAGTCAAGAGTTGGGGGAGAAATCCGGCGATGATGGTCAGGCTTAGGAGGGCGCCGGCCAGTAGCGGGACAAGGAGGACGAGCAGGATGGAGATATATTTGGCCGCAAGCAGCTTCGCCCGCCCCAGGGAGTTCGAAAGCACGAGCCGGAGGGTCCCCTGTTCTCTCTCTCCAGAGATCGAGCTGTACCCGAGCAGGATTGCATAAAGGCTGAAAAGGACGCCGATGATGAACGACCAGTCGAGCGGCGGCACCGGCGGCAGCTTGAACGCCCGGAGATTCGGGGACCCCGCGGTGACCTGTCCTCCGGGGAGGAGATAGTATTCGGATGGCCTTTTGTTATCGCCGCCTTCGGCGACGAACACAAGCGAATTCGGGAGCCGGAATAACTCTAATCGCACAGTGCTCTTCCAGCTGTCCATGAAGGCCAGGTTCTTTTGATAGGAGTCCATACGAACGCCGTATGACTCGATGAAGATAAGACCGTTCCCCGCGAACAAGGCTAGGCTCAGGACGAGCAGCACCATGAACTGGAGGCTTTGGGCGTGCTCCAGGAATTCCCGGCGGATGATCGTCTTCATGGCGCTACCTGAGGTCCTTTCTCAGGAAGCCTGTGTAAGCCAGGGCGAAGAATACAAGTCCGCAGAGGACCAGGATGATCACCTGCGGCCAAACGGAGGCCGCGGACTCCCCCGCGGACTCCGACGGTTGGCTGAATTCAGGCAGCGACGTTCTCTTGTACGCGTCTTCGTCCCGATACCTCAGCCGAGCTCGTTCGATGTGCTTCAGCCAGAGCCTGTGGGCGTCTTCCATGAAACGGTCATATTCGCGGATATCGGTTCGGGCCAGACGCCCCATGATCTGGTCGTACAGGGCGGCCGGCGAGAGGGCTGAGAGCCCGTCGGCGAGCCGCATTTGGGCCGTCTGGCGGCGGCTGAACTCCCCTTCGACCTGGTCGAAGTCCGCCGCCTCGGCAGACCAGGCGTCGTTGAACCGGAGCCGGTCCTCGCGCGTCGGGGATACCTGATGGATGCCCTCATTCGCTTTTTTGATGTCCGCGATATGTCTTTCCGATACGGCGTCCTTCTGCCTGGCCAGGACCTCCTCGCTCGGCAACGGAGCGATCCGTTCCGATAGAATGACGCTCAGATTGGGATAGATGACGACGAGAAAAATCCAGGCCTGGAGGAGGATCATCAACGAAACGGCGGGGCGATCGGTCTTGACGGAAACGAATAGGCCGAGCGCGTAAAAGATCGAAAGATAGAGGACGGAGACGACGAACATCAGGAAGATCCGGACGAGGTCGTCGGCCGAAAGGGAGACACCGGGATGGAGAACGAGGATCGCGGACGAGAGCAAGACCACGACGGCCAGCGGGCCGACCACGGCGGCCAGGCCGCTCAGGAGTTTCCCCAGGAGGAGCTTGTCCCGGGGCACGGCGTTGGACAAAGCCAGCTTCAGGGTGCCGTTGGCTTTTTCCTCGGACACAGAGGTGTAGGCTAGGAAGACAGCCGATTAAGCTGAGGATGACCCGGATGATGAAGGCGAGGTCGACGGCGGAGAAGCCGGCGAACGCGGGACTCCTTCCGGGCTCGTCACCCATGTACCCGGTCAGAGGACCGGGCGCGTTCATCACCGACATCTTGGTCTGGCTGCCGACGTCCCTGTCTTTGCCGCGGGCGAACGCGCTCAGGATCTGGGGCTCGCGAAAGAGGACGATTACGAAGCCGTTGGACTTGAACTCTTTCTTGGCGTCGAGATAGTCCTGGTGGCGGGTGGCGTGATCCTGGACGTTGAGGGACGTGCTCGCGGCCGTGAGGACGATGGCGATGAGCAAGCCGACGAGGAACTTGGCGGATTTCAGGTACTCCAGGATCTCGCGCTTGATGATCGTCTTCAGCATCGATGATCCGTCCCCAAATTTTACCTCACGTCGTAATGGACGAACCGGACGTAGGCGTAGGCGAACGGGGCCACGAGCCAGAAGAGGAACGATAACAGGCTCGGCACGTTGGCCTTGAAGATCTCGGCCAGCGAGGCGGGGGTGATGGCGAATCTCGGCAGCTTCGACGCGTCGACCGGCTGGGCCGAGAAGCCCATCGACATCTGGCCGCCCGCGTGGATCATGAGCGTCCGCTTGACCTTGCTGAAGAGCTCGGTGTCGAGGGCCTTCTGGTGGGCGCGCACGGCCTCGATGTACCGGGCCCGCTCCATTTCGCCCGTGCCGCAGACGTCGGCGATGAACCGGGCGAAGGCCGAGCTCGGCGAGAGCAGCGATAGGCTGACGGCCAGATCAAGCTGGCGGCGCCGCTCCTGGAGGTAGGTCTCGTCGATGGCCGCAAGCTGCTGCGATTTGCGCTCCCGGGCCCGCTGCTGGATGTCGTCGCGGATCGGCTCCCACTTCTTGTTCTCCGGCGAGTTCTGGTCGTCCCGGGCCTGCGGGGAAGCGGGGCCGAGGATGAGGTCCCATTGGTGGCCGAGATCCTTGGCCGTCTCCATATCGAGCGAGCGGACGAGGAGCGATTTCTGAAGTGAGACCTGCGTCTCGCTGCGGACCGGGTAGACCAGCCGGGCGGCCATGTCGCCGAGCCTGGGCACGATGAGCTGGAAGGCCGCCCAGATGATCAGGATGGCCACGAGCGAGGTCCGGGCTTTGGCCGTGCTGGCCGAGACGGCGACGCCGATCGTGAAATAGGTCAGGACGAAGAGCGACGTCCCCAGGAGGACGATTAGGACCCGGGCCGCAGTCCCGGCGCCGGCCAGGGGGAAGGCGCCGACGAGCAGCACGGCCGTGCCGAGGAGAAAGGCGACGAGGAACGGCACCCAAAGGGCCAGGAAGCCGCCGCCGATCTTGCCCGTGAGAAGCGTGTCGCGGGGCAGGCTGTTGGCCAGCATGGCCCGCAGGGTCCCGGACTCCTTCTCGCCCGAGATCATGTCGGAGGCGAAGAGCATGGCGATGAGGCTGATGACCATTTGCACGAGAAAGACGAAATCGACCTTGCCCTGGACCGATAAGATCGACTCGTCGTCGCTGGCCGACTCGCCTGGCTTGAAGCCGTCCTGGGTGAACTCGTAATAGCGCGGCAGGGCGCTCTCGAAGCCCTGGGTGAAGACCGAGAGCGGCGCCGGCCGGCGGAAGCCCTTGATCGTGACCGTCCCGGCCATGACGTCCTGGATCTTGATGGCCGCGGCGGCCTCGTCGGCGAGGCGCACCTGGTCGCTGTAGTCGCGGACCCTCTTCCCGTAGGCGGCCTGGTTGACGGCCAGGCCGAGGGGGATGAGAAGCAGGCAGATGACGGCGAAGAGCGGGAAGCGATAGCTGAAGATCGTCTCGAGCAGCTCTTTGCGGACGATCGTCTTCCACATGGATGCGCTCCGGGGCCGGCGGTCGGGCGCTGGGCGTCAGGCCGCGGCGGGCGGGACGGCCTCGGATTCCATGAAGTCGATGTAGATGCGGTTGAGGTCCTCGTTGGCCAACTCGGCCCGGTTCCGCTCCATGACCAGCTTCCCCTCGCGCATGATGCCGACGCGGTCGCCGATCTCCTTGGCCCGGAAGATGTCGTGGGTCGACATCAGGACGGCTTTGCCCTCGGTCCGGAGCTCGGTCATGATCTCGATGAACTCGGCCGCGGCCTTGGGGTCGAGGCCCGAGGTAGGCTCGTCGAGGAGGACGGCCGGGGCGTCCTTGACGATGGCGATGGCGATGCCCAGCTTCTGGCGCATGCCCTTGGAGAAGTTCTTGACCCGCTGGTCGAAGGCCTTCTCCTGAAGCGAGACGCGCCGCATGACCTGGTAGTAGTCGGCCTTGGTCAGGGCGGTCTTGCCGCCGAGCTTGGCGAAGAAGTCGAGGTTCTGGCGGGCCGTGAAGTTGCCGTAGAGCATGACGTTCTCGGACACGAACGAGACGTACTTCTTGGCCTCCAGGGGGTCCTTGGTGACATCGACGCCGTTGATCAGGCAGGTGCCCGAGGTCGGCGGGATGAAGCCCAGGAAGAGGTTGATCGTCGTCGTCTTGCCGGCGCCGTTGGCCCCGAGCAGGCAGTAGATCTCGCCGGGCCGGACCTCCAGGTTCAGGCGGTCCAGGGCCAGGACGCCGTCCTCGTAGCGCTTCGTCAGATCGACCGTCTTCAGGATGGATTGTTGTTCAGCCATGTCGCCTCCTCACGATTTAAGGGAGCATGTCCCCCGGGACGCGCCCCCGGTTCTTATATTTCGATGCGTGCCCATTGGCTTTATCGGACATCGTACGTCTGGAATTTGTAGAAAACAAACGCAAAGAGGAAAAGATTATAGAGGGCCAGAAGCCCCAGATAGGGCAGTGCGTCCTTGAGACGGTCGCCGGCCGGCTGAAGCCGGTCCTCGAACTTCGGGACGGCATTGAAATCGAGCGGCTTGTCAGAGATCGTCTCGCTTTCCAAATAAAAGAAAGAGCCTTTCTTGAGCACGCTCCGCTCGTCCCGGACATAGGACAGGAATTGGTCCTCGTATCGTTGGACCTGTATCCAGAAGCTCTCGAAATGGGCTACCCCCGTCCCCGAGACCGATGGCGCCGAATACTCGAAGAGCGATGCCGGAGATAAGAAATTGATCTTCCTGGCGGTTTCGACGGCCGAGAGCTTCTTCCTCAGGTAGTGATCGAGAACGTCCTGCCGGGCCTTGTCAGAAGCGAAAATCAGCTTTAAGAATCGCTCGTCAAGGCGATAGGTCGAATAATCCGAGTGTGACCACTCGGGCGGCAGCTGCTTCCCCAGTCGGTCCTCCGTTTCCGAGGAAGCTTTTAGGGCCAACCGGTCGATCTCCTCTCCCGTGGGCACGTCAAAGCGCTTGAGAGTCAGGAGCATCCCGGTCGATTTCGGCAAGACGATCACCAAGAAGACCCAGGCCAAGAGGCCAAGGACCAGGCTGTTCTTGCTCCGGTGGCTGAGAACCGAGAAGGCGATCCCCAAGAGAATGAAGACAGAGAGATAAATGAGGGAAGCCAGGAAGAAGAGCGAAAAGCTGAGGATCAAGGACGAAGATAGCGGAACTCCGGACACCACATGGAGAAGGATGAGGCTTAAGATAAGGCCGAGAAGAAGGGAGAGGCCGATGATCAGGAGAGCGCTGAGATACTTGGCTAGGATCAAGGGCGCGCGCTTTACGGAGTTCGAATAGATGAGGCCCAGCGTTCCCCGTTCCTTTTCACCGGTCACGGCGCCGTAGGCCAGGATCAGGGCAAAGAAGCTCAGCAGGACTTGGACGACGAACATCAGGTCGGGGGAATAGGTCAGAACATCGGCGAGGCTCTCTCTCTTGCTGATGGACCTGAAGTTCTGGGCGCCGAAGGCCTCCTCTTTGGGGCTCAACAATTGCAGGGAGTTCATGTACGGCTGATAAAGGAGTCCCTGGGGGATCGAGCTCTCGCCGGCTTCCGCAATGAACAGCTCGGGCCTCGGCCTCAGCAGAAACGTCTGCAAGGAATCGCCGAGGTTCCCGGCGGGCGACTTCGCGAATTGCTGGAGGCCGCGATCGTTCTTGGCGATGGCCGCGGCATAGGCGGACTGGGACCTTTGATACTGATCGGCGAAAACGAGGGAAAACGCGCAGATTGCGCCCAAGATCAAGGCCAGGCCCACGAAGAACCTCGCGGTCAGGATATCCTCGCTCAATTGGCGCCGGAGCAGGGTTTTCAGCATGATCAATCGATCCTTCTCGGGTCATAGCACGAGAAAGAGAAATAGGCCAGAAGGAAGAACAGCAGATTGTAGAAGACCAAGATGACGATGTTCAGCCAGGCGTCGCGCCATCTCTCGGCCAGGCCGATCTTGGGGGCGGCGAACGCCGGCAGGTCGTCCAGGTTGAGAAAGGTCAGCTGGGGTCGATACTTCACGGCTTCCTCGAAAAATGTCCCCCGATAGAAAGAATAGTAGCCGCTCCAAGTCACGGCCTTTTCCTTGTCGAGCCTCGCGAAGTCGTCGGAGATCTTTTGGACCATGGCCGTCTCATAAGCTGTCTGCGCGTCCGGGCCCGGATAGGCGAACCTCAGGCCGAAGGCGTGCTTCCCGTCCAGGTAGCGCATGAATTGATCCCAGTACCCTGCGACGCCGCGGAGATAACGGCCTACGGAGTCCTCGTCCGTGTCGGCCATCAATCCCGCGGCCCTGCCGAAATTCTCGGAAGGAACGAAGGCCAAATACCGGCGAATGTCGTTGCGGATGCCCTCTTCGGCCGCAATGTCCTTGTATTTCAAATCGTACAGTTGCCGGGCGTATCCTCTTTCCAGAGGATTCATGATGGACGTTATTAGGGCCTGGTTTTCGATGGCTTCCGGCGAGCTGATCCGATTGAGGATGATCCCCCCGTAACGCTCCATATCGTAGCTGTCGCGAGGGATGATCCACTGCTTCTTAAACGATACTTTATGCCGGGCCTCGCTACGCTTCTTTTCCCAATCGCTCGTCAGGCTTTCTATATTGGTTTCGACATTTCTCGTCTGACGGGCGATGACGTTGGCCGAATAGCTCTTGACGGCTTGGGGAACCAGGAAGCTCAGAACGATATATAAGCCCAAAAGGAGCAGCAGGCTGGAAAAGGACGTCCTCGTCCGGGCGGAGACGAAAAGGCCCAGAAGTAGGATGCAGGAGAGGTAAAGAAGGGCGGCGAGGAAGATCGAGCCCATGGACATGAAGAATTGGCTGTTCGTTTCGACGTTCTTTGAGAAAAGGACATAGAGCGTTCCCAAGATGAAGCATAGGGCTAGGGGGATAGCCACGGACACCAGCGCTCCCAGGTACTTGCCGAGGAGGATCTTGGAGCGCGGGGCGGAATTCGAAAGGATCAGCGAAAGAAGCCCGTCCTCCTTTTCTCCCGAGACGGCGTCATAGGATAGGAGGATGGCCAGGATCGTGAAGATGATGACGATGACCGAGGAAAAATCGAAGATGGAAAAAACCGCCGCGAACTCGTTCTTCGCGATACCCCCCTTGAGCGACACGGGGATATCTATCTGCATCGTCGTGAGCTCTGTGTAGCTGCCCGCTCGTCTTTCGATCCCGGCCACGAAAATGCTCAGGGGAGTCGGCTTCCGGAACAACTTGACCTTGAGCGCGGAATAGACGGGGACCCTGGTCAGGGCTTCCTTGGCGGCGGCTACGCCCTGGTCATAATTCCTCAGCCGAGCCTGATAATCGCGGGTCAGGATGGCCGTGCTCGAAAGGGATATGACGATGGCGACCAGGACGCAGGCGATGAATTTGAAGGAGAGCAGGTTGTCCAGGAACTCGCGCTTGATGATGGTCCAGATCAATTCTCGTCCCCTTATGCTATGAGGCCGCGCCCTGACGGCACAAATCCTCCCCTCGAAAATATATGTACAAACGTATGTACATTATCACGACTAGCGCACGTCATAACGGATGAACGAATAATAGGCTCCGGCAAAGAAGATCAGGTTGAAGAGAACGAGCAGGACGATATCCGGGGCTGTGCTCCTCAGTATGGCGTCGAAGGACGGGAACTGGTAGCGGAAGGCCGGATAGTCGACCTTGCCGCCCGGGCGCGTGTCCCCGCCCATCTGCCGCCGAGACGTCCCGTCGGGGGACTCGAAAATATCGCTGAACTGGAACCTGAACAGGACCTGGTCGAGCGCGAGGTAATGAGTCTGGAGGCTGTGGTTGAAGTTCTCGAGGTCGGGGACCCCGGTGCGGCAAAAGGCCAGGGCCGACTGGGTAAAGGCGGAAGCCGGCGAAAGGCGGGCCAGGTTGAGGCTGAGGGCCCGCCGGACGGCCTTCAGGCGGTCGTAATCGGCGTCGAAATTCTGGAGGTCCTGGGCCAGCCGGTCCTCAAAGGACTTGGCGACGGGGCCCCGCTCCTTGGTGTAGGCGTCCCAGTCCCATTTGCCCTGCCCTTGGGCGTTGAGGTACTTCTCCATGAGCGGAGCCAGGGCCTTGCCCTTCTCCTTCTCGATCTGGTTTCGGAGCTGGGTCCGGTTGGCTTTGGTAGCCTCCTCGCTTGGCACATGACGGATGAGGCCGGCCACCGGTTCGCTCATCCTCGGGATGACGAAGGTCAGGAAGATCCAGACGAAGAAGCTGGCCAGCAAAGCCAGGCTGGTCCGGTGGGTCCGGGTGGAAATGAGCAGGCCGAGCGAGAACAGGGCCGCGAGATAGAGTATCGAGAGAACCCCCAGGGCGGCCAGCCGGGCCAGGTTCCCGGTCTCGAAGAG
>CAWECI010000011.1:0-191979 GCA_963807525.1 Candidatus Aminicenantota bacterium
CCTTGCGCAGCGCCTCGCGCTCGATCTCGAGCTGGATCCGCCGGCGCTCGAGCTCGTCGAGCTCGACGGGCATGGAGTCGATCTCCATCCGCAGCCGGCGGCCGCCTCGTCCACCAGGTCGATGGCCTTGTCGGGCAGGAAGCGGTCGGTGATGTAGCGGTTCGACAGCGTGGCCGCCGCGACCAGCGCCGAGTCCGTGATCCGGACGCCGTGGTGGACCTCGTAGCGCTCCTTCAGGCCGCGCAGGATGGCGATGGTGTCCTCGACGGTCGGCTCGTCGACCAGCACCGGCTGGAAGCGCCGCTCCAGCGCCGCGTCCTTCTCGATGTGCTTGCGGTACTCGTCGAGCGTGGTCGCGCCGATGCGTGTGCAGCTCGCCGCGCGCCAGCATCGGCTTGAGCATGTTGCGAGCGTCCATCGCGCCCTCGGCCGCGCCCGCGCCGACCACCGTGTGCAGCTCGTCGATGAACAGGATGACCCGCCCCTCGGCGTCCTTGATCTCCTTGAGCACGGCCTTGAGCCGGTCCTCGAACTCGCCGCGGAACTTGGCGCCGGCGATCGAGCGCGCCCAGGTCGAGCGCGATCACGCGCTTGTCCTTGAGCGCCTCGGGCACGTCGCCGCGGACGATGCGCTGGGCCAGCCCCTCGACGATGGCCGTCTTGCCCACGCCCGGCTCGCCGATCAGCACCGGGTTGTTCTTGGTGCGGCGGCGAGAGCACCTGGATGACGCGGCGGATCTCGTCGTCGCGGCCGATGACCGGGTCGAGCTTGCCCGCGCGCGCCCGTGCGGTGAGGTCGCGGCCGTACTTCTCGAGCGCCTGGTACTTGTCCTCCGGGTTCTGGTCGGTGACGCGCTGGCCGCCGCGGACGCCGTGCAGCGCCGCGAGGATGTCCTCGGGTGTGGCGCCGTTGCGCTCGAGCAGCTGCCTGGCGCCTCGCCGCCGCGCCTCGGCCACGCCGAGGAGCAGGTGCTCGGTGGAGACGTACTCGTCGCTGGAGGCGGCGGGCCTCCGCGCCGGCGCGCTCGATCGGCCGCTGGGCGCGCGGGTCCGAGGGTCATCGAGCCGCCCTGGATCCGGGCGCGCCTGTTCAGCGCCGCCGCCAGCTCGGCTCTGAACGCGGGCAGGTCCACGCCCAGGCGCCGCAGCGTCTCGGCCGGGATGCCGTCGTCGGCCTCGACGAGGGCGGCGAGGAGATGCTCGGCATCGAGGACGGGGCTCTGCAGCTCCTCGGCGAGCGCGCTGGGCGGCGACGATCGACTCCTGGGCTTTCTGGGTGAAACGATCGAGGTTCATGTTGCGTCTCAACTCCCGGGGGACTCCCTCGGGCCGCTCGCCCGCGCGGCACTCGCCGGGGGCGCGGCCATGTCGGTCGCTAGTTGCGTGGATCGGGCTGGTCGACCTGGCGCAGGAACTGCTCCGCGGCCTTGCGCGCCCGCCCTCGAGCTTGCGCGGGCAGCACGACCCTCACCTTCACGAAGAGGTCGCCCTTGCCCTCGCCCTTCAGGCGCGGCATCCCCTGGCCGGCCAAGCGGAAGGTCCGCCCGTGCTGGGTGCCCGGCGGAATGGTGAGGATCACGCGGCCGGCCAGCGTCTCGACCGGCGACCTCGCCGCCGAGCAGCGCCTCGCCGAGCGTGACCGGGAGCTCGCGCGTGAGGTCGGCGCCGTCCGGGTGAAGATCGGGTGCGGGCTGACCTTCGCCGACGAGTACGAGGTCGCCCGCGCCGCTGCCCGGTGCCGGCCTTGCCCGAGAGCCGGATCCGGCTGCCGGTCTCGACTCCGGCCGGGACCTTGACCTCGAGCCGCTTGTCGCCGACCTGCATCAGCCGCGCCGAGCCGTGGAACGCCTCCTCGAGCGTGACGTCCACCTCGACCTCGACGTCCTCGCCGCGTGCGTCCCGCGGCCACGGGCCGCTCCGGCCTGTGCCGCCGCCGGCCCGTGCCGGCGTCGGCGCCCTCGAACCGCAGCCGCGAGAGCAGATCATCGAGCGTTCCGCCTCCCCGGCGGCCCCCGGACGGGCGCCGGCGCGTCCGTGGTCCGCGGTGGCCGAGCCGCCGGCGCCTGGGCTCGAAGCGGCCGCGCCGCCGGCCGCCGCCGCCGAAGAACGCGTTGAAGAAGTCCGAGAAGTCCGCCGGCCTCGGCCGCCGTGGAACTCGTAGCGCACGTTGCCGCCTCCCGAGCCCTGCGCCGAAGCCCGGCAAAGGGGCCGCCCGGCCCGAACGGATCGGCGCTGGGCCGCCCGGCCGCCCGGACCCGGCCCGGGAGTATTGCTCCCAGTTGGCGCCGAGCAGTGTCGTACTGGCCGCGCTTCCGCGGGTCCGACAGGACCTCGTTGGCCTCGTTGACGTCCTTGAAGCGGCGCTCGGCCGTCTTGTCGCCCGGGTTGCGGTCGGGGTGGAATTCCCGGGCCAGCCTGCCGGTAGGCCTTCTTGATGTCGGCCGGGGCGCGCTTGCGGCGACTCCCAGCGTCTTGTAGTAGTCCTTGTATTCCATGACCCCCCTGCCGTCGCGGCGGCGCTCGTGCGCCCCCGCCGGGCCCGTGCGGTCTCGCCTCGCCCTACGGCGACGCGCCATGCCGGCGGCTGGTCCGCCGGGAAGCCTCGCTGCACCTTGGCGTCCGGCGCGGCGCCCTTCTTCCGGCACGCCGCTGCTCGGCGACCCGGCGCCCGGCAGTTGGTCCGCCATCGCCGGCGGCTGCGAGCCTGGGGGCGGCGGGAACCCGACCCGGACGCGGCCTTCGCCCTCCGGGCCAGATTCCTTCCCGCCCTCGGGCTTGCTCGTCTCGAGCGGCGTCGGCCTCCGCCGGAGGGCCGCCTCCAGCACCTGGTCCATCGACTCGACCAGGACGAGCTTGATCTGCTTGCGGATCTCCTCGGGGATGTCCCGCAGGTCCTTCTCGTTCTTCTTGGCAGGATGATCATCCGCGCGCCCGACAGGTGGGCGGCCAGGATCTTGCTCTTGAGGCCGCCGATCGGCAGGACCCGGCCGCGCAGGGTGATCTCGCCGGTCATCGCGACGTCCTTGCGGACCGGGATGCCGGTGAAGGCGCTGACCATGGCCGTGGCCATCGTGATGCCCGGCCGACGGGCCGTCCTTGGGGATGCCGCCGGCCGGCACGTGGATGTGGAGCGTGTTCTTCTCGAAGACCTCGCGCTTGATGCCGAGCTGGCTCGCGTGGGCGCGGATCCACGACAGAGCCGGCCCTGGCGGACTCCTTCATGACCTCGCCGAGCTGGCCGGTGAGGATGAAGTCCTCCTTGCCTTCCATGAGCGTGACCTCGATGGCGATCACGTCGCCGCCGACCTCGGTCACGACCAGGCCCGTCGCCGCTCCGATCTGATCCTCGGACTCGAGCTCGCCGTACTCGAACCGCTGCGGGCCGAGGAACTCGGTGAGCTTCTTCACGTCGATCACGGTCTTGCGCTTGCGTCCCTCGGCGACCGAGCGGGCGACCTTGCGCATGACGTTCGCGATCTCGCGCTCGAGATTGCGGACGCCGGCCAGCAATACGTTCTGCCGCTTGCCGCCGCTTCGGCTTCGTTGGCGGCGTGGCTCGGGCATGGGCCTGGCCGTCGTGGCCGGGATCGTCAGGGACTTCGGCGGGGCCGTCGTTCACGAGCGAAGAGGACTTGGGATCCGCCTTCACGATCTATCTCCCGCGCGTGGCCGTTGAAAAGCCGGAGACCCCGGCCGCTGTGGAAGGCCTGCCGCGGGGGTCGGAGCGCGTCCTTCTCATCGATGACGAAGATGTCCAGGTCCGGAGCGTCCGGAACATGCTGACGCGGCTGGGCTATCAGGTCGTCGCGATGACGGGCGGCCTGGAGGCGTTGGCCCTGTTCAAGTCCGATCCCCAGGCCTTCGACCTCCTGATCACCGACCAGACCATGCCCCAGCTGACGGGCACGAGGATCTGCGAAGAGGCCCTCGGTCTCCGGCCGGACCTGCCGATCATCCTCTGCACGGGATACAGCGAGACCGTCGACGCCGCGGGGGCCCGGGCCCTGGGCGTCCGCGAGTTCCTGATGAAGCCCTATTCGATCCGCGAGATGGCCGAGACGATCCGCCGGGCTCTCACGGGGGGCAGGGGCGAACCCGTGCGTCCCGGTCGCCGATAGGATCGACCCCCGGGCGGGGCGCAACTGCTCCCAGGAAAACAGCCTCCCGGAGCCTTCTCTCCCCAGG
Source organism: Candidatus Aminicenantota bacterium (assembly GCA_963807525.1). Classification (GTDB taxonomy): domain Bacteria; phylum Acidobacteriota; class Aminicenantia; order Aminicenantales; family Saccharicenantaceae; genus RBG-16-66-30. The sequence continues at coordinate 4,186 of CAWECI010000011.1, forward strand.
CCCAGATCCCCGAATTCCTACTATTTTTATAAGAATAGGAACCTTTTTCCCGGCCTTACGTCTAATAGTATGTAAGGATATTGAGAAGAAACCAACGAAAAGAGGAAAATACAATGAAACTCCGGGCTAAGATCGCCATCTTCCTGCTGGCCTCGTTCCTGAGCCTTGTCGGCTTCAACCTGATCGCCAACAGTGTCACAAAGGGCGATTTCGTCGCCGCCTATGACACCGGGACCCAGGTCACGGTCGAGGTCTCGAACGTCCACGCTCTGGCCTGAGTCGGGCCCGTTCTGGCCCTTCCTTCCCTTGACCGACATTCGGGGCTGACTTTAAAGAGATCCGGGCTGATCGGCCCGGCACCCTGATTCCCTGGCATGGTTCTTGCAGGCTTCCCCTACGGAGGGGAATAAGCCATGAAACTGGAACTTCAGTCCTACGTCTCCCTCAACAACGGCGTCAACATGCCGCTCTTCGGTCTCGGCACGTGGGACGCCACGGGAAGAAAAGGCCGTCAGGCCGCCCTGTGGGCCCTCGAATCGGGGTACCGCCTGATCGACACGGCCTCGTCCTACGGCAACGAGCGCGAGATCGGAGAGGCCGTCAAGGCCAGCGGCGTACCGCGAAACGAGATCTTCATCACCACGAAGGTCTGGCCGGCCGAGTTCGGCTACGAGGCGACGCTGCGGGCCTTCGAGTCCAGCCGCAGCCTGCTCGGCGTCGAGCAGGTCGACCTCTATCTTCTCCACTGGCCCGGCGACGACCGGCGCCGCCGCGACGAGGCCTGGCGGGCCCTCGAGACCCTGCTGGCCGACGGGCGGGCCCGGGCGATCGGCGTCTGCAACTACGGCATCGCCGAACTCGAGGAGATCCTCTCGGAGGGCGACGGCCGCGAGGTGCCGTCCGTGGATCAGGTCCCGTACAGCCCCTTCAATCAGCAGCGCAAGCTCTGCGAGTTCTGCGCCGAGAACGGCATCCGGCTCGAAGGCTACAGCCCGCTCACGCGAGGCCGGAGGCTCGGCGACCGGGTCGTCCGGACCGTGGCCGAGGCCCGCGGCTGCACGCCGGCCCAGGTCCTGCTCCGTTGGGCCCTCCAAAAAGAGGTCGTGACCATCCCCAAGGCCCTCCACAGGGACCACATCCTCGAAAACGCGGCGGTCTTTGAATTTGAGCTGACCGCCGAGGATATGGCCACCCTCGACGCCTTGGACGAGGAGCGCTGACCGCTCTTACTTCGGATACCCGACCGGCATGTTCAAGAGCGGGACCTGCGTATCGGCCAGCTTGAGCAGCTCCTTGATCCTGACCGTGTCCATGCCCGCCCGCGGCCGGGTGGCCAAACCCGTACCGGCGCAGAAGACGGCGATGTTCTCGGCGACGATGCCGACGTCGAGGGTGCCGAACCTGAGCTTCATCTCGGCCTCCCCCATCCGGAACTTGCCGAGGTCCGTGACCAGGACCAGCAGGACGGGCGCCGGGGTGGACGGGGCCGGCTTGGCTTCGGGCTTGGCCGGGGGCGGCATCTGGGGCTTCGCTTCCGGCTTTTCCCCGGGCTTGGCCATCGGCTTGGCGCCGGGACCGCCGCGGGGCGGGGTGACCGTCAGCCGATAGTCGCCGGCGACGATCGGCGCCAGGGCGTGGGCGGCGGCGTCGTACTTGTAGGCGCCGTCTTTCATGAACACGTAGATGTCGACATCCTGGGCGTTCATCGCCGAAGGGGCGGTCCGGCGTCCGTCGGGCCGGTTGACGCCGTCGGCGGCCCAGAGCAGGTCGGACAGGTCCTGAAGGCCGAGGTCCTTCTCGGACCACTCGTGGACAGAGGCCCTCTGGGCGAAGGCCTGCATGACGGGAACGCCCCGGGTCTTGTTCGGGTCGTTGAGCTTGATCGTCTTGATCTCGGGCGCCTTGGCGAAGCTCAGGACGAAGCCGAGGAGCAGGACGGCGGCGAGGGACACCGCAAGATTGGATCTTCTCATGAGAGGACCTCCCTGGATCGATTTCTCATTGGTCCGGGACGCTGGCGCGGCCGGCATTTTCGATTTAAGCACCTTCGGTGAATGAGGTCAAGGCAGCCTCAGCGCCGGACCGCCGAGGGGCGCGGTCAGGACCGCTCGAAGACGGCCGGGCTGACCCTCAGGCTTTGGCCCGCCGCCTCGAACGCCTCGAGCCATGCTTTGGCGCCGGAGTCGCCCCGGTCGGCGCGGGCCCCCTGGTCGGCGTGGACCCGGCGACCCTTGGAGACGTAGAGGTTCTGGCTTTTCCAAAGGTCGATGTCGATCTCCATGGGCTTCAGCACGGCCAGCAATCGGGCGACCGTGCGCAGGGCCTCGGGGCTTCCGGGATCGTTCGCCCAGCCGGCCATCAGGGCCTCGATCTTCTTTTCGGCCTCGAATCCGAGACCGGCCTTTCCGGGCTCGAGGGACCACTTGCGGTACTCCTCGACCAGGGCCGCGAGCCGGTCGAAGTCCGTGGCCGGGGCCTCGAGGAGGTCCTTGAACTCGGCGTTGAGGACGAAGGCGGCCGGACCGAGAAGGGTCTCGGGGAGGGGGATCTGGATCCGGACCATGGTCTCCATGATCGGCCGGTTGGTCTCGAAGATGCGGCGGTAGTCGGCGTCGAGGGCCCGGAGGTTGTCCTGGAGGATCGCGGAGACGACCTTCCGGCGCTCGTCCTTGAAGAGGTGCCAGAGCGAATAGCTGTGGTCCCCGAAGTGCCGGTCGATGAGGGCCAGGACCTTGGTCATGTCGTCCCGGCCGAAGGCCGCCTGGATCTCGGCGCACATGTCCCGGAATCGATCATCGGGGACCGCTTCCCTGATCCCGGCCGTCAGGTCCTGGCCCCCGCCGTGGAGCACGGCGTAGGAGATGGTTCGCTCCTCCCACGTGATCTCCGACTTGAGCCGGACCCGGCCAAGGGCCAGCTTCTTTCGGCCCCGCGACTCGCGATCGCACGTTTCGGCGGAGGCTTCGTAGTGGGCGATCTTGACGGCCTGCGGATACTCCTCGAAAAGCGAGGACACGCCGTAGTGGGCGGCCAGGCGCGGGAAGTCGATGATCGAGGGCCTGACGAACCGGTCGAAGACGCGGGCCCCGTCCTTGTAGGCCGGGACGTTGCTCTTGGCCGCGGCCAGCTTGGCGATGAACGCGGGCTCGAGGTCGGCGCCGGTGACGTCCCGGTGCAGCTGGATGGCCCGGGCGGCGTACTGGACGACCTGGACCGTCTCGACGTTGGAGATGTCATCGAAGAACCAGCCGTCGCTCGTGAAGATGAGCATGGCATGACGCTGGATCTCGAGGAGCTTGAGCAGCCGGGTCTTGTCCTGCGGCGACAGGGCGGCCTTGATGTTCCGGGCCATGAAGCTCTCGATCGCCCGCGGCGAGCGGTCGAGGATGACGGAGATGTAGTCGTTCCGGACCGCCCACGGGTCGGCCCCAAAGCCCGACAGGGCCTGCTCGAAGGGGCCGGTCATCTGATCGCGAAGCCAGTCCATGGCCTGGCGGAGCGGCGTCCGCCACTTCTGGTTCCAGCGCGGGTGCATCCCGGAGCTGTCGCCGCAGTCGCTGCGCCAGCGTTCGACGCCGTGGCCGCAGCTCCAGGCCGTGTTCTCGGCGATCTCCACCTCTTGCGCGGGCGGGAAGCGCTCGAGATAGTCGGCGTAGACCGTGATCTCAGCCAGCCGGTTCTCCTCGATGTGGCGGAGACAATAGGCCAGGGCCATGTCGCCGAAGCGATGATGGTGGCCGTAGGTCTCGCCGTCGGTGGCCACATGGACGAGCTCGTCGGAGGCGGGATCGGGGGTGAACGCGCCCAGCAGGCGGTTGGCGAAATCCTCGCCGTTCCGGAGGATATGGCCGAACGCGATGTCGTGGGAGATCGGGCCGTCATAGAAGAAGAGGGCGATCGTCCGGCCCGAGGGCAGATGGCAGAGGTAGGGCCGCCGGGGGTCGATGGCCCCGTGGCTCGCGTCAACCCACTCCCTCGAGCCGATCTTGCGGCTTCGGGCAGCTTGATAGGGCGACAGGATGGTGAAGGCGACGCCCTGCTCGGCCGCCAGGTCCAGGCTTTCGAGATCGACCGCCGTCTCGGGCAGCCACAGCCCTTCCGCTTTCCGGCCGAACCTGGATTCGAAATCCCTCAGGCCCCAGAGGATCTGGGTCCTCTTGTCGCGGCTCTGGGCCAGCGGCATGATGAGGTGATTGTAGGCCTGGGCCATGGCCCCGCCGTGGCCGTGGAAGCGGGTGCGGCTCTCCCGGTCGGCCTCGACGATGGCCTGGTGGATGTCGGGGGCCGAACGGGCCATCCAGGTCAGGAGCGTCGGCCCGGCGTCGAAGCTGATGCGGGCATAGTTGTTGATGATGTCGATGATCCGGTCCTCGCGGTCGAGGATGCGCGAGGCCGAGTTCGGCGCGTAGCTCTCGGCGCTGACGCGCTCGTTCCAATCGTGATAGGGGGCGGCCGACTCCTGGAACTCGATCTCCTCGAGCCAGGCGTTCTCGCGGGGCGGCTGGTAAAAATGGCCGTGGATGCAGATGTGCCGTTTCATGGCCGTCGTCCCCTCCCCGTCAGCCCATCGCCTTCTTGAAGATCACGACGCCGAGCGGCGGCAGGGTCAGGCTCAGCGATTGGCCGTGGCCGTGGAACGGCGCCGGGCCGGCTTCGGCGGCGCCGGCGTTGCCCAGGCCTCCCCCGCCGTACTCGAGGGCGTCGCTGTTCAGGACCTCCGTCCAAACGCCTCCGGCCGGAACGCCGACATGATAGCCGTAGTGCGCGACCGGCGTGAAATTGCAGACCACGAGGATGATGTCGGACGTCGTGCGGCCGCGGCGCACGTAGCTGACGATGCTGTGATCGGCGTCGTTGAAATCGACCCACTTGAACCCGGCCTCGTCGAAATCGAGCTCGTGAAGGGCCGGCTCGCGGCGGTAGAGGGCGTTGAGGTCCCGGACCCAGCGTTGGACGCCTCGATGCCCCTCGTAGCCGAGGGCGTGCCACTCCAGGCTCTCGTCGTGGCTCCATTCCCTCCACTGGGCGAATTCGCCGCCCATGAACAGGAGCTTCTTGCCGGGGTGCGTGTACATGAGGCCGAAGAGCGAGCGGAGGCTGGCGTATTTGCTCGTCTCATCGCCCGGCATCTTGCCGACGAGAGAGCCCTTGCCGTGGACGACCTCGTCGTGGGACAGAGGCAGGAGGTAGTTCTCCGAGTAGGCATACCACATGCTGAAGGTCAGGCCCTTATGATAATACTTGCGGAAGATCGGGTCCCGGCTGAAGTACTCGAGCGTGTCGTTCATCCAACCCATCTTCCACTTCATGCCGAAACCCAGGCCGCCGGCATAGACGGGGCGGGTGACCATGGGCCAGGCCGTCGATTCCTCGGCGATCGTCTGGACGTCGGGGTAGGCGGCGTAGATGGCCTCGTTGAAGCGGCGGATGAAGCTCAGGGCCTCCAGGTTTTCGCGCCCGCCGTAGGCGTTGGGCATCCACTCGCCGTTCTTGCGGGAGTAGTCGAGGTAGAGCATCGAGGCCACGGCGTCGATGCGCAGACCGTCGGCATGGTACTTGTCCAGCCAGAACAGGGCCGAGCTGATGAGGAACTCGCGGACCTCGTTGCGGCCGTAGTTGAAGACGAAGCTCTTCCAATCGGGGTGGAACCCCTGCCGCGGGTCCATGTGCTCGTAGAGATGGCTGCCGTCGAACTGCTGCAGGCCGTGGCCGTCCGTGGCGAAATGGGACGGCACCCAGTCAAGGATGACGCCGATGCCGTTCTGATGCATGTGATCGACCAGGGCCATGAAATCCTGGGGCGTGCCGTAGCGGCTGGTCGGGGCGAAATAGCCCAGGGTCTGATAGCCCCAGGAACCGTAGAACGGATGCTCCATGATCGGCAGGAACTCGACGTGGGTGAAGCCCATCTCCTTGACATAGTCGGCCAGGAGAGGGGCCATCTCCCGGTAAGTCAGGAACCGGTTCCCTTCCTCGGGGACGCGGCGCCAGGACCCGAAATGGACCTCATAGACCGCGATCGGGGCCTCGAAGCGGATGCGGTCCCGGCGCGAGGCCATCCAATCGCCGTCGCTCCAGTCATAGGCGAGGTCCCAGACCACGGACGCGGACCGGGGCGGGACCTCCCAGGCGAAGGCATAGGGATCGCCTTTCTCCATCGTCCGCCGGCCGATCTTGGAGACGATCGAGTACTTGTACATCGCTCCCGGCCCGAGGCCGGGGATGAACCCTTCCCAGATGCCGGAGCCGTCCCAGCGCGGCCCGAGGGCGTGGCGGCCGGGGACCCAGTCGTTGAAGTCGCCGACGACGGAGACGCTCGCGGCGTTCGGCGCCCAGACCGCGAACAGGGTGCCGGGCGAGCCGGCCACGGTCAGGGCATGGGCGCCGAGCTTGTCGAAGAGGTTGAAATGATTGCCTTCCCGGAAGAGATAGACGTCCTGCTCCGAGAGCCGCGTCGGTCCCAGGACGACATCGCCGGCCGCCATGTCAGGTCTGCTTCCGGGGCGCCGGACGGGTCACGACGAAGAGGACCGTCAAGGCTGTGAGGATCAGCACGACGACGTAGGTCACCGGCTCGGGGAGATGAAGGCCGAACTGCCGGTCGAGCGAGAACCGGCCGGGCCCGATGAGACCGATGACGAAGGCCGCCACGGCGAGGATGAGCGGGAACTCGATGCCGCCGTCGTGGTTGAAAAAGCCTTTGGGCCAGTGGACCTTGATGATGGCCACGGCCATCGAACCGATGAGGCCGGCGGCGGCGATGGGGGTTAAAAAGCCGCAGAGAACGCCCGACCCCCCGAAGAACTCCCCCAGGGCGTTAATCAGGCTCAGGAGGCGGGCCGGCCGGACGCCGAGGCTCTCCATGAATCCGGCGTGGCCCGCCAGGCCGTGGCCGCCGAACCAGCCGAAAAGCTTTTGGGCCCCGTGGACGAAGAAAAGCCCGCCCAGGGCGATCCGGAGGATGAGCAGCCCGGCGCTCGTCAGATCGTTCATAACTGTCCCCTCCTCACGGCGACTATTCTATCATCGCCCCGCTCCGAGCGCCACCCGGCTCCTGGGACGGCGGGAACCGCTTCAGGGGGCGTGGTATGATGGGATCAGGGAGGGAGTGATGGACATCGCCTTGATCGGGTTGGGGAAAATGGGCGCGGCCATGGCCCGGCGCCTGATCGAATCGGGTCATAAGATCATCGTATTCAACCGGACCCGGGCGAAGGCGGCGCCTCTGGCCGAGCTCGGCGCGAAGGTCGAGGCCTCTGCCGCGGGCGCGATCGCCGCGGCCCCGGCCACGGTCCTCATGCTCCCCGACGCGGGGGCGATCCGGGAGGTGCTCTTTCCGGCCGCCGGTCCCCGGCCCAACCTGGCTGGACGGACCGTCATCCAAATGGGCACGATCGGGCCCGAGCAGAGCCTCGAACTCCAGAGGGACATCGAAGCGGCCGGCGGCGCCTACCTCGAGGCCCCGGTCCTCGGCGGGCCTCCGGACGCCGAGAAGGGCCGGCTTCACGTCCTGGTCGGCTCGACGCCGCAGCAATATGAGCGTTGGCGGCCGCTGTTCAGCGCGCTCGCCGCGGCGCCCGGGCACGTCGGGCCCGTGGGCCGGGCCGCGGCCTTCAAGCTGGCCCTGAACCAGATCCTCGCGGCCGAGGTCATGGCCTTCGCCTACAGCCTGGCGATGGTCCGGGGGAGCGGGATCGACGTCGGCCAGTTCATGGAGGTCCTGCGGACGAGCACGCTCTACGCCCTGCAGTTCGAGAAGAAGCTCGACAAGATGCTCAGCCGGGAGTTCTGGCCGGCCACATTCACGGCCCGGCACCTGGCCAAGGACGTGCGCCTGGCCCTGGCCGAGGGCCGCCGGCTCGGCCTCCAGACCGATTCGGTCGAGGGCCTGGCCGGCCTCGTCGACAAGGCCTGCGAACAGGGCTCTCCGGACGCGGACTACTCGGTGGTCTACGCGGTCATCGATCCGGCCCAAGGATAGCGCCGGGCGACGGGCGGGCCGCCCGGACCGATTTGGGCCATGCGCGAGCCGAGGCGGCTGCAGATGCAAAGCGTCAAAGGCGAAGCTGTACTCGGAGTACTGCGAGTCTTTGCAACGAAGCAGATGCGGCCGGATCGGCTCGCCCGTAGGGTCAGAACGCCGGTCTTGGTTCTTCTGGTCTTGTAAAGAAACCCGGCCTTCTTACGAATGGCCCAAGTTAGTTGTCGCGTCGGATCTCGACCCGGTCGAGGCCGTTCTCGTTGAATTCCTTCTCGTACTTTTCGATCAGGGGCCGCTCCCGCTCCATGCCCTTCTCGGTGTAGATCTCGTCGAGGGCCTCGTCCCCGAACTTGCGGACGTAATCGCGGTCGGCCATGCGGTAGATGAGCTGGTCCCAGAAGCAATTGTCGTTGTAGAAATCGACCGTCTCGGCCATCTTTTCCTCGAGCTCGCCGGAGGGGACGGCCTTGCGGGTCTCTTCATCGTGTTCCGCGTACTCCCCGAGCCCGGCCTTTTGGGCGGCCCCGAGGACGAGGCTCTCGACCTCGTCGTACTCCTCGATAACGTCGTCGGTCCGCCAGTCGTTGGCCATGCGGTTGCCGAGATAGACGAGCTTGACGAGGGATGTCAGCTGTTCTTTGGTCAATTGAAGGTTCATGGCCGCCTCTCCCGGAAAAAATATACCATGTCCCACCCGATTCGCCAAACCGACGGGACCGGCGTCCGCCCCTGTTGACAGGCCCGGGGGGGGCGGCTATAGTTCGAGCACGCGCATCCGTTCCGAGGAGGTTCCCATGAAGAATCCCGCCGCTTGGGCCGTGATCGTCGTGACGCTGGCGGCCGGGGCCGCGACAGCCGGGCCGCAGGCCGTCCCACCCGCCGCGACCGCCCTGTCCGCGCACTACGAGGAGCTGACCGCTCCCGATTTCGCCCGGGCCGTGGTCAAGTCCGGCGGCACCTGCCTCGTGCCGCTGGGCATCCTCGAGAAGCACGGCCCGCATATGCCGCTCGGCACCGACCTCATCGACTGCCGCGAGGTGGCGCTTCAGGCGGCGGCGACGGAGTACACGATCGTCTTCCCGTCCTACTTCGTCGGCCAGATCTTCGAAGCCAAGCACCAGCCCGGCACCATCGCCTACGGCAGCCGGATGATGCTCGACCTGTTGCAGCAGACCTGCGACGAGCTGGCCCGCAACGGGATCAAGAAGATCATCCTGGTCAACGGGCACGGCGGCAACGACGCCTTCCTCCATTTCTTCTGCCAAGCGCAGCTGGAGACGCGCCGCGATTACGTCGTCTATCTGTTCGAGCCGTCCTACGACAAGGCCACCGAAGACCGGCTGGACAAGATGCGCAAGACGGCCGTCGACGGGCACGCCGGCGAGGAGGAGACCTCGGTCATGCTGTTCCATTACCCCGGCCTCGTTCATCTCGACCGGGCCAAGGACGAGAGCGGCGCGGACCAGAAGCGCCTGGCCGGGCTCAAGAACGCCTATACCGGGATCTGGTGGTACGCCGGGCAGCCCAACCATTACCGCGGCGACGGCTCATCCGGGAACGCGGAGTTCGGCAAGGCCCTGTTCGAGGCCGAGACCGGGGCCCTGGTCGAGATGATCAGGTCGGTCAAGAGCGACGCCGTCACGGCCGGGCTGCAGAAGAAGTTCTTCGACGACGCAGCCCAGCCGCTCGAGACCAAGCCCTTCGTCCGGAAATAGGCGGCATGAAGCGTCTGTTCGACCTGGCCAACTTGGTCCTGCTCCTGCTCATCGGGGTCGTTTTCTTCCGGTCCTATCCGGACCTGCCGGCGCGCGTGCCGGCACACTTCAACTTCGCCGGCCGGCCCGACCGCTGGGGCAGCCGTGACGAGATGATCTGGCTCGCGGTTTTGCCGGCTATCGCCACCGCCGTCCTCTACCTGATGGTCGCGATGGTGCCCCGGCTGGCGGCCAATCCCCGCTCCGTGAACATCCCGCACAAGGCGGAATTCCTGAGGCTCCCGGCAGAAAAGAAAGAGATCTATTGGGCGATCTATCGAGAGTTCTTCGCCGGGCTGGCGGCGGCGCTCGATCTCCTGTTCTATCTCTTCATCCGCGGCTCGATCGAAGTCGCGATGGGGACGCGGACCGGCCTGCCCCTCAAGGACGCGTTGCCGGCCTTCATCCTCATGGGGGTCCTGATGGTCTATTATGTCTGGCGCATGATGTCCCTCCCGGGGAAGCTCATCCGGGGAGAGGTATGAGTGCTATAATGAGATCCCAGGGGAGGCGAAGATGAGAACACCGACGTCACGATCGGTCCTATTGGCCGTGATCGCGCTCAGCCTGGCTCTCGTCGCCTGCGCGGACGCGGGATCGAAGGCCCAGGGAAGATCTTCGGCCGTTCCGGCCGTGGGGGATCAGTCCGCGTCGTCCGGCCCCTCCGAGCAGAGCCCGCCGGCGGGCCAGGTCCTGGCGCCCGGGGCGGCCGAGCCGAACGGCCAGGCCACGGGGAACTCCCGGCTGACGGCCGAGGAGCAGAACACCATCGAGATCGTCCGCCGGTGCCGCAACTCGGTCGTTTTTGTCACCAACGTCCAGTTCGTCCGCGATTTCTTTTCGTCGTCCGAGCAGGAGGTGCCGCGGGGCAGCGGGTCGGGCTTCGTTTGGGACGACCAGGGCCACATCGTCACCAACTTCCATGTCATCGACGAGGGCGACAAGTTCATGGTCAGCTTCCCGAACCAGAAGCAGTACGAAGCGGCCCTCGTCGGCCGCGACCCCAGGCGGGATATCGCCGTCCTCAAGCTCAAGCAGCAAGTGTCCGACCTGGTGCCGGTCGTCGTCGGGACGTCGAAGGACCTCCAGGTCGGCCAGAAGGTCGTGGCCATCGGCAACCCCTTCGGCTTCGATCACACCGTCACGTCGGGGATCGTCAGCGCCCTGGGCCGGAGCATGCTCGGGGCCGGGGACGTCACCATCCGGGACATGATCCAGACGGACGCTTCCATCAACCCGGGCAATTCGGGCGGGCCGCTCCTGAACTCGAGCGGCGAGCTCATCGGCATGAACACGATGATCGCCTCGCCCTCGGGCGCCTCGAGCGGCGTCGGATTCGCCCTGCCGGTCGACCTGATCCGCAAGATCGTGCCCCAGATCATCCAGTTCGGCAAGGTCATCCGGCCCGATCTCGGCGGCGTCGAATTCGTCCGGGACGAGGTGGCCCAGCGGGCCGGCATCCAGGGCGCCGTTATTTTGGAGGTCACGCAGGGCAGCCCGGCCTACCAGATGGGGCTGAGGGGGCTCTCTCGCGACGCCTTCGGCCGGCTGCTCGTCCGCGACGTCGTCACGGGGATCGACGGCACCAAGATCAAGTCCTACGACGATCTCTTCAACGCCTTGGACGGCTACAAGATCGGGGACACGGTGACGCTGACCATCGAGCGCGAGGGCAAGGCCCGGACGGTCAAGATCGAGCTCACCGGCAACAGCTAAGAAAAAAGATCCCTATTTCTTCAGGGGAACGATCCCCGCCATGTCCCCGATGACGTTGACGATGTCCTTGTCCGACGGGAGGACGATCTTGGCGTTAGCCTGCAGGGCCGTCTCGAGGGCCTGAAGCCGGCGCAGGACCTGGGCGTTGCCGACGAAATACTTCTCGGCCGCCTCGTTGACCAGGCGGATGGCCTCGGCCTCGCCCTGGGCCTCGAGGATCTTGGCCTGGCGGACGCCTTCGGCCTTCTTGATCTCGGCCCGGCGCTCGCCGTCGGCGACCGTTTCGCGGGCCGTGGCGAAGTCGATGGCGGCGATCTTCTCGTTCTCCGCCTTGACGACCTTGTTCATCGTCTCCTGGACGTCCTTGGGCGGGTCGATCTCCTTGAGCTCGGTCCGGACGATGTCGATGCCCCAGCGGGCCGCTTCCGCGGACAGGGTCTTGAGGAGCTCGTCGTTGATCTTGCCGCGCTCGCTATTGGCCGACTTCAGGGTCAGCGTGCCGATGATGTTGCGCAGGGTCGTCCGGGCCAGGTTGACGATCTGCCATTGGAAGTTGTTGACGTTGTACTGGGAGGCCTTGACGCTCGGCTCATCCTCCTTGACCCGGAAGTAGACCTGGGCGTCCACCCGGGCGTTGAGGTTGTCGTTGGTGATGATCTCCTGGGGCGCGGCGTCGACCATCATCTCGGTGATGTTGATCTGGCGCATCGTCTCGATGACCGGGATGACCCAGTTGAGGCCCGGCATGCCGAAGCGGTTGTAGCGGCCCAGCCGCTCGACCAGGCCGCGGTGGGTGGGCCGGACGATCCGGATGCCCAGCAGGAAGATGAAGACAATGATGCCGGCGATCCAAAGATAAATTCCGATGTGTGTCATGCCGTTCCTCCTAAAGCCCGTCAGATGTGAAATTCTCCGTTCGCCTTTCGTTCAAGTACGGAATTGGGACGAGAGAGTTCATGGGCGGATCCCCTCCCCCTCTATCGTTCGTTCACATCTTCCAGGTGCCGGAGACGATGATGTTCGAGCCGGTGACCGCCGCGGCCTGGTCCGAAGCGCAGAAGGCTACCGCTTCGGCCACGTCCTCGAAACGGCCGAGCGCAGACTCGGGCAGGTCACGGACCTGGGGCATGGCCCCGCCCCGGATGAGCCCCGGCGAGACCATGTTGACGGTCAGGCCGTTCGCGACCTCAGCCGCGGCGGCCGTCCGGGTCACCGTCAGCAGACCCGTCTTGGCCACGGCATAGGGGGCGATGGTGGGGAAGGCGCCCAGGTGTTCGGCCCGGCTGAAACCGATGTTGACGATCCTTCCCCACTTTCTCTTGCGCATGCCGGGCAGGGCGGCTTTCATGCAGAAATAGGCCCCGAGCAGGTTGCCGCGCAGGACCTTCTCCCAATCGGCGACCTCGAGCTGGTCCCAGGGCTTGACCAGGAACGGCCCGACGTTGTTGACCAGGACATCGACCCGGGCGAACCGCTCTTCGACCTTTTTGACCAGCCCCGCGGCCTGGGCCTTCTTGGTCAGGTCGGCCCGGAAGACGGCCGAGAGCTTGCCCTTCCCGCGGATGGCCGCGGCCAGCTCCTGGGCCTCGTCGCGGTGACTGAAATAATGGACGGCGACGCCCGAGACATCTTCGGCCAGCCTCAGGGCGATGGCCCGGCCGATGCCGCGGCTGGCCCCGGTGACGAGGGCGATCCGCAGGCTCATGGCTGCGTCCTAGGCCAGGGTCCCGACGGCCTTCTCGACGGCCTCGAGGATCTCGCCGGACTGGACGACCTCCTTGAGCTTGTTGATGTCGTTGTAGAGGGGCCGGTCCTCCTCGAGATGAGCGACGTGCTTGCGGATGATCTCGTGGGCGGCCTGCGTGCCCTTGCCCGGCCGATGGGGCTTGCGGAAATCGAGGGCCTGGGCCCCGGCCATGAGCTCGATCGCCAAGACGGCCTGGGCATTGTCGATGATCTGGCGGGTCTTGAGGGCCGTGGTCATGCCCATGCTGACGAAGTCCTCCTGGTCGGCCGCGGCCGGGATGGAGCCGGTGGCCGCGGGGTGCGACAGGACGCGGTTCTCGCAGACCAGGGCGCCCGGCCGTGTACTGCGTGAGCATCAGGCCGGAGAACATGCCCGCGCCCTTGGTCAGGAAGGCCGGCAGGCCGGCGCTGAGGTGCGGGTTCATCAGCCGGTTGTGGCGCCGCTCGGACAGGACGGCGATCGTGGTCACGGCCGTGCCGAGGAGCTCGAGAGGGAAGGCCATGGGCACGCCCTGGAAGTTGGCCCCGGTCAGGACCAGGTCCTCGTCCGGGAAAAAGACGGGGTTGTCGGCCGCGCCGTTGAGCTCGATCTCGATCATGTAGCGGGCCCACTTGAGCGCGTCGCGCGCCGCGCCGACGACCTGGGGCGTGCTGCGGAGGCTGTAGGCGTCCTGGACCTTCTTGCCCGGCTGGGCCAGCAGCTCGCTCCCCTCGGTGATCCGCCGGACGTTCTCCGCCGACTCGAGGGCGCCGGGGTAGCCGCGGGTCTTGTGGAGCCGCTCGTCGTAGGCGATCATGTTGGCGTTGAGGACCTCGAGGGTCATGGCCGCGGCGATCTCGGACATCTTGAGCCAGCGGTGGACGTCGTGAACGATCAGGGCCGACATGCCGGCGATGACGTTCGAGCCGTTGATCATGGACAGGCCGTCCCGGGCGTGGAGGACGAGCGGCGTGATGCCGGCCCGCTTGAGGGCCTCGGCGCCGGGCAGGCGCTCGCCCTTGTAGAAGGCCTCGCCCTCGCCCATGGGGACGAGGGCCATCTGGGCCATCGGAGAAAGGTCGCCGCAGGCGCCGACCGAGCCCTTCTCGCACATCACGGGGGTCACGCCCTTGTTGAGGAGCTCGGCCAGGGTCTCGGTGACGACGGGACGGAGCCCGGAGTGGCCGTGGCAGTGGCAGCTGATCCGGCTGAGGATGGCCGCCCGGACGATCTCCTCGGGCATGGGCTTGCCGTAGCCCGCGGCGTGGCTGTAGATGAGATAGCGCTGGTATTTCTCGACCTGGTCCTGGGTCAGGACGACATTGGCCAGCTCGCCGATGCCGGTGTTGACCCCGTACATGATCTCGTTCTTCTGGATCTTATTCTCGAGCAGGGCCCGGCACTTTTCGATGCGTTTCTTGGCCGCCGGATCGATGGCGACGGACAGGCGGTCGCGGGCCACTTTGACGACGGTCTCGATGGTCAGACCGGTTCCGGTCAGATTGACAGGCATGGAAGGTCCTCCTGGGTATGATGGTCAGGGTCGCGGTTCATAGTGAGCCATTACTTTAGCCGAAGTTCCGGAGGGGGTCAACCCGGTTGCCTGGCGGGGCCCCCTGTGCTATAAATACCCTTCTATTTTTGGCCCATTTCGCGAGCGGAGACAGCCAGATGACGAGACAGATGAAGAAGGTCCTGATGACCGGGGCGGCCGGGCAGATCGGCTCCGAGTTGGCCCGGGCTCTGCGCAAGAAATACGGCGACGCGAATGTCGTCGTCACCGACCTTTTCCGGCCCCAGGGAGAGCTCGCCGAAGCGGGGCCGTTCGAGATCCTCGATGTCACCGACGCCAAGGCCCTCGAGGCGATCCTCGAGAAGCACCGCATCGACACGGTCTATCACCTGGCTGCGCTGCTCTCGGCCACGGGCGAAAAGAACCCCCAGAAGGCCTGGCATGTCAACATGACCGGCCTCTATAACGTCCTCGAGGCGGCCCGGGCCCATGACCTCGTCCGGGTTTACTCGCCGAGCTCGATCGCAGTCTTCGGGCCGACGACACCCCGCGAGATGACTCCCCAGGACACCGTCCTCGGCCCGACCACCATGTACGGCGTGACCAAGGTCGCCGGGGAGCTGCTGTGCGACTATTACGTCCAAAAATATGGTCTCGACGTCCGGGGCTGCCGCTATCCTGGGATCATCAGCCACCTGACCCTGCCCGGCGGCGGGACGACCGACTACGCCGTGGCCATCTTCTATGACGCCGTCAAGCACGGCCGATACACCTGCTTCCTGCGCGAGGACACGCGCCTGCCGATGATGTACATGCCCGACTGCCTCAAGTGCACGCTCGACCTCATGGACGCGGACTTCGCCCGGCTCAGGCACCATTCGAGCTTCAATGTCACGGCGATGAGCTTCAGCGCCGGGGAGCTGGCCGCGGAGATCCGCAAACACATGCCGGGGTTCGAGGTCCGCTACGAGCCGGACTTCCGCCAGGCCATCGCCGACTCTTGGCCGGCCTCGATCGACGACAGCGCGGCCAGGGCCGAATGGGACTGGAAGCCGGATTATGACCTGGCCGCGATGACCGCGGACATGCTCGCCGCGCTCGAGAAGCGCCAAGCCGAGGGCAAGCTGGGTACCTGACGCCCTCGGCCGCAGTGTGGGCCGATCGTCTGGAATAGTACGAAGGTCATCTCCCCTGTTTTCTCCAGCCAAACGGGCCGGCTTCAGGATTTCCCCAATATCCAAAGGCCGGAGGTTCGATCCCTCTCGCCAACTCCATCCCTTTCGTCCGGCTTCGTCTTTGTTGACTTATTTCCGGGGAAGGCTTTAGAATCGACGCCTAGACGTGAACCGATCCGGAGGTCCGATTCATCGGGGGAAGGTATGGATAAGGGACGCTATCTTGATTGCTGGAAAGACATCGCTGCCTACCTGAATCGGAACATCCGCACTTGCCAGACCTGGGAGCGAGAGCTCGGTCTTCCCATTCACAGGCTGGACAGCTCCCCCAGGGCCCGGGTATTCGCGTATGCGGCCGAGCTCGACGCTTGGCGGGACGAGAAGGGCCATCTGCCCGATAACGTGGAGGCAGGGACTGAAGACGAGGAATCAATAAGCCCGGTTCCGCGTCCGAAAACCGCCACGATACGCAAGCTAGCGGGGGCCTGGTTGGTGGCCGCCCTCGTTGGGGGACCGGTCTTAGCCGCCGTCGCGACGGGACTCATCATCCGGCATCTCCGCCCTGCGCCGATACCCGCTGTCGGACGCTTTACCATCGAGGTCGAGCCCGGGCACTGGCTGGACGGAATGCGCAACGCGCAACTTGAACTGCAGCGCCCGAGTCGCACGGCCATGGCCATATCGAAGGACGGCGGATTCGTCATTTATAGCGCGATCGCAGAGAACCCCGGCCCTCAGTCGATGCCTCGGTTGTTCCTGCGGAGAATGGATCAATCAGAAGCCAAGCCCATCGCCGGAACGGAAGGCGGCGTCAGCCCATTTCTCTCGCCAGATGACCGCTGGGTCGGTTTTTGGGCAGACCGCAAATTGAAGAAGATCCCAGTTGAAGGCGGTGTCGCAAGCGCTCTGTGCGACGTTTCGATGGTCTTTGGCGCGAATTGGGGGCCTGCTAATATCATCGTTTTTGCAGACGGCTACCAAGCGGGTCTCGCGACCATCTCGGCTGATGGCGGTAAGCGCGAGACCTTGACCGTGCCCGATACGAACCGACAGGAAGCAAGTCATCGCTTGCCATCGTGGCTTCCGGGTGGGAACGCGGTGCTGTTCACGGTCTTGAGTCATTCCTGGGATTCACAATCCTCGCTCGCGGTGCTCCGATTGGACACGCACGCGTGGCGCGTCCTGTTACCGGACGCGGCAGATGCCAGGTACGTTCCCACCGGGCACCTCGTTTTCCTGAAGCGGGGAACACTCATGGCCGTACGATTCGATCTGGCCAAGCTGGAGATCCTTGGACAGCCGTTCCCGCTTGTGGAAGACGTCGTGCAGGCCGTTAACGTTAATACGTACTATAACAGCGGTGCTGGGCAGTTCGATATTTCTGAGTCGGGGTCGCTCATCTATGCCAGGGGAGGCGTCGTCCCGGACCTAAAGAACTCGTTGGTTTGGGTGGACCAGGAAGGGAACGAGCTACCTGTCACGGACGTGCACCTCCCTTTTTGCGCTCCCCGTCTTTCGCCGGACGGGCAGAAGATCGCATACAATTCGGTCGCGGCACGAGAAGATCGGATCTATGTCTACGATCTTAGAAGGGGCACGAACACCCCCCTGACGAGCGAGGGGGGGGCGCTGTTTCCCACGTGGACTCCCGGCGGAGGCAGGCTCATTTTCGGGTGGTTGAAAACCGGAATGCCTAACCTGTTCTGGCAGCCTTCCGACGGAGGCTCTGCGATGGAACGCCTGACGTCGAGCGAATATCAGGAGTTCAGCGGGACATCGTCTCCGGATGGAACAACGATCGCGCTGGTGGAAGTTCGATCGGGCATAAATTACGACATCGCCCTCCTGGATGTCCGATCACGACGCATCATGCCGTTCCTGAATTCGCAATTCGAGGAGGCGTATCCCGAATTCTCGCCTGATGGTCACTGGATAGCCTATACCTCCAATGAATCCAAGCGCTATGAGGTTTTTGTGCGGGCTTTTCCCGGTCCTGGCCGGAGGCTCCAGGTCTCGAGTGAAGGCGGGAGAGAGCCGCTCTGGGCGAGAGATGGCAGGCGGCTTTTCTATAGATGGCAGGATCGAGTATGGGTCGCGGATATCCGGACGGACGGCGGACTCTCAGCCAGCAAGCCCCGGTTGCTCTTTGAGAAATCCGGCTATTGGCTCGGTCACCCCATGCGCGGCTATGACCTGTCCCTCGACGGACAGCGGTTCCTCATGGTCAAGCTAGACGACAGGAAGCCCACGCCCATCACCGAGATGATCCTCGTCCAGAACTGGTTCGAAGAGCTCAAACGCCTCATCCCGGCCAGCAGGAGAAAGTTTTAGCGGTCCCCCCGCGTCTTGCAGGAAAGCGTCAACAATCGCTCCCCTTGGCAGTCCGGACGGCGGATCATGGCAAAGCCGAGCGGGATTCGAAACCGGATTATGACCTGGCCGCGATGACCGCGGACATGCTCGCCGCACTCGAGAAGCGGCGCGACGCCGGGACGCTCGGCGACTGAGGCCCGGCCGGTTTCGCCTTCGTTCCTACTTCCCTTTCGCCAGCCGCTCGGCCAGGAAATTCGGCAGGGCGAAGGACGCCCGGTAAACATCGGGATTGAAATACTTCAAGCCGTCCGGGATGTAGAGCGTCTTGATCTGGGCCGGGTTGACCTTGTCCGAGAGGAAATTGTAGCACCAGGTCCCGACGGGATAGGTCGGCACGGGGCCGAGGTAGAGCGGCGAGTGGCGGAAGATCTTCTTCAGGAAGACGCTCTTGCGGGCGTGGGACTCCAGGTGGAGCATCAGCGAGCCGGCCTGGGCGGCGATGATGCCGCCGGGGTTGAGCTTGGCCTTGAGCTTCCGATAGAACGATTCCTGGTGCAGGACCGTCGAGGGGCCGACCGGGTCCGACGAATCGACCAGGATGACGTCAAAGGTCTCGCGGACCTTGTCGATGAAGACGTTGCCGTCTTCGACCACGAGCTCGGCCCGCGGATCGCGGAAGGTCGCCTTGAGCCAGGGGAAATGCTCCCGGCAGGCCTCGATGACCTGCCCGTCGATCTCGACCAGCCAGGCCTTCTTGACCGGGTGCTTGAGGACCTCGCGGAGCGCCCCGCCGTCGCCGCCGCCGATGATCAGGACCCGGGCCGGCCGCGGGATGCGAGGCCATGGCCGGGTGCACGAGCATCTCGTGGTAGTAGAACTCGTCGCGCTCGGTCGTCTGGACGAGTCCGTCAAGAAGGAGGACCCGGCCATAATCCTTATTGCGGATGATCTCGATCCTCTGGAACTTGGACTTCCCCTCGTAAAGGACGTCCTTCACGGTGAAGAAGATGCCGGAGGCCGGGGTCTGATACTCGCGAGCCTCGGTCTTCGCCGCATTCAAGCCCCTATTCGTCTTCATCTCGTTCTCCCTTCTTTCTTGCTTTCTCTCTCTTCGGGCCCGTCGGATCTATAACGAGGCCGCCAAATCGCCCGTTCATGATAGCATAATGGCAACTCCCCTTTCTGCTCTCCTTTTGATTCAATGAATGAAAAAGTCGCCGTGAGGCGGCGAGGGATGTCGATTCGAGGCCCCCGTAATGGAAGGGGGACCCGGCCGTAGGCTGGGGGAAACCAGCTACAAGGTTTCCGGGGCGCGGGGGCAGGAATCGATATCCCGAGCGTAGCCGAAGAGGCGACTTTTTCGACCTTTGAAAATGACAGGGCAGGCCGCGTCAATAGATCTTATCGATCTTGACGCCGCTGTAGTACTTCTTGAGGATGTCCTGGTACTTGCCGCCGGCCACGGCCATGCCGTAGGCGCCGACCTGGCAGAGCCCGACCCCGTGTCCCCAGCCCCGGCCGGAGAACGTGAACTGATCGACGTGTCCGGCCTCGTCGTAGGACCTGTCGATGACGAAGAGCGTGTCGCGCAGGCCCAGCACGGCCCGGATCTGGAAGCCGTGGACGGTCGCGCTCGCGGCGGAGCCCGTGAGCAGAAGCTCGGTCACCCGCCCCGATTCGCCGCGGCCCTTGACCTCGACGTCGACCAGCTGGCCGATCGCATAGGACTGGTTGACCTGCCGCTCGAGATCCTTCCGGCTCGTACGTTCCGTCCAGCGGTTGTACCGCGACGACCGGTCGAGGACGTTGGAGTTCGGCGGATAGAAGACCTCGAGGTAGGCGACCTGGCCCTCCCGCTCGAGCCAGCGGATGTTCTCGCCGCCGAGGAGGTTCAGCTTGGTGGCGAAGGTCGTCTCGCCCTCGATCGTCCGCAGGAGCCTCACGTGGTTGGACAGGGCCAGCGTCCGGCGGTCGAAGTCCTGACCGACCTCGATCGTGCCCTTGCCGGCGGCCCGGAAGGTCCCCGTCTTGAAGAAGTCCTTGTGGTCCTTGAGGACCCGGGCCAAGGCCATGGCCAGCTCGGCCCGGACGACCGGCCGCTCGCAGCCGCCCGTCCGGACGGAGGCCGGGAACAGGCCCGCCTGGAAGCAGTAGGCCAGCGCCCGGCGGTCCTTGCCCTGCACCTGGGGCAGGTCTTTGAGGATGAAATCGACCTCGCCCGGCAGGATCAGCTCTTCGATGCGCTGCTGCCAGCCGAAGGCCTCGACCAGCAGGCCCGCCAGGCTGACGAAATCAAGGGCCGCCGAGTCGGGCAAGAAGCCTTTGTCCCTGACGCCAAGAAGGCGGCGGACATCCTTGATCCATTCGACGGCCTCGTCGAAGGAAGCCGCGGTCCGGAAGTCGAGCGGTTCGACGCCCATGGGCACGATCCCCAGGCCGACGAGGAACGCGACGTCGAGGCTGGCGTTCCGGCCGTCGACCATGATCGGCGTCACCGGCGTCTTGGCCTCGAGCTGCCATTCCTTTTGCTTTTCAAAGGCGCATTCGACGCTCTTGAGGTACGGCACCGGTCGGCCGGCGAAGACTTTCTCCGCATCCTCCGTCCGTCCGCCGCAGGTGCTGGTGTAGAGGGCGTTGATGAGCTCCCCGCGATAGCGGAGGACCTCGCCCCTGGTCTCCTCGACGGCCCGGGTGCTCAGGGGATTCTCGGAGACCATGCCCACATAAACCTGGGAGCGCGGGGTATTGATCAGGTCGTAGCCGAACTGGTCGAACTGCTTCAGGTTCTTGAGCGCATAGGTCCGGGCCGCGACGGCCTGGGCCTTCTGGGCCTCGATGGCGTTGAACTGCCCCGGCGACAGCTCTCCGGGGACGACGCTCTTCAGGTAATCTTCGAGGTTGACATAGTTGACGATGACGATGCCGCGCGGGCTCCCGGCGAGGACCAGGAAGCCCCGATAGCTCTGGCCGTTCAGCGTCAAGTAGCTCTGCGGATTGGCCGGGATGAAGTAGAGGTCGGACATCCGGTCCAAGGACTTCATCTCGTTCCCGATGACCATCCATATCGGCCGGGAGGGTTCCTCGACGATCTCTTCGCGGTCGATCCAGATGTCCTTGAGCCCGGCCGCGTTGAGCCCAGTGACTTTGGTTAGCGCGTCGCCCCGGGTCAGGAAATCGCCCAGCTTGATCTCGAAGACGCCGCCCGCGGCGGCATCGCGCTCCGCGGCGACGGAGACCGTGCCGCCGAACTGGGCCCGATAGGTCGAAGCCAGCTGCTCGGCCTCTTCGCGCTCCTTGGCGTGGCCCAGGACGATGATGTACTTTTCGGTCAGCTTCTCGGCGGCGCCGCGGACCTCGACCTCGTCCGCGTCGTCGTTGATGATCCGGTAGCCGGTGTTGACCTCGTAGATCTTCATGCCCGAAGAGGCCCGGATGCGGATGTCCTCGAGGTTGGTGCCCAGGCCGACCCGGATGACCGGTTTGGGGATCATGAAGCCGTGGAAGAAAGCTCCCTCGGTCCCAAATTCGACAGGGGTCCCCCCGAAGAAAAAGAACCCGACGAACAGGATAAAAAAGTACCTGAATCTATATGTCTTCATCGAGGAACCCGCTGACGCTTGGACGAATACATGGTAGCGGCCGAGGTCCGCTTTGTCAAGCGAATGAATCTACGTATTGGGCGTATGCCCATAACCTCCACAAGATGTAGTATTTAGAGAGGCAATTTTTTTGGATCCGGCTAGCCAAGAAGACGGAAAACGGGGACCGGAAAATGGGGACGCTTCTATATTCCCGACCGGGGGACCTGAGAAAATAGAAGCGTCCCCATTTCCGTTTTCCATGATAGAATTCGGGCGAATCGATCCACGGAGACCATCATGAAACGAGCCTTTTGGGTCGCGTGCGCGGCCCTGGTCATGGCCCAAGCCGCCGGCGCCGACGTGGACAGCCTGTCGCGCCTGTTCGTTCCCGGCCGGGCGGTCCTCGACCTCGACGGCGACGGCTTTCCGGACAAGCCGGTCCTGACGATCATCGTTCCCGACAAGCCTTCGGGATCCGAGCTGGCTTTGGCGGCCGACATCGCCGCCCGGGCCAACTTCGAAAGCCTGGCCGTCGAATTCGGGTTGGTCCGGCGCGAGTCGGACGCCGCCGCGGATCCCACGGTCGCCCTCCCGATCCTCGTGGGCAGCAACCTCGCCTGGACCCGCGAGGCCCTGAAGGAACGCGGGCTGGACGCGTCGCCGCTGCCGCCGAACCAAGGACGGATCTTCCTCGTCAACCGAAAGTCCGTCACCGGGATCGCCTGCGTCGCCGGCTCCGACGAGACCCTGCTCAAGACGGGCCGCGCCTTCTTCCTGCGTTGGCCCTATTTCTGGGAGATCTGGGGCCGAGAGACCGGGGCGACCTACGAGAGCCTCGAAGAGGACCTGGCCGGCTTCCTGGCCGCGGCGGGGATCAAGCTCCAGAAGACGATCGTCCGGGAGGCCGTGTACGAGTTCCCGGCGACCCCGCCGGTCGCCGACGGCCTCAAGGCCCTGGCGTTCGATCAGGGCCAGATCCGCGAGCTCGTCGTCGAGGTCCGGGTCCCGGCCGACGCGGACCGCGAGAGTGCCGCCGCGGCCCTGCGCGCGCTGGCGGCCGACCAGCGGGGGGGCGATCGGACGTCGGTCCTGTCCTATCCGGCCTGCGCCGCCCTGACCTTTGATGTCTGCTACGGGACCGCCCACACGAAGGTCACCCTGCCCCGGACCGGTGCGACCAAGAGGCTGCTCACGCCGGCCTTCAAGGAAAGGCCTGCCGATGGGGGCGCCAAGGAGTTCGATCTTCTCGGCCTTTTCTCGACCAAGGGCGCCTATGCCGATACGGACCATGACGGCATCCCGGACGGCCTTGACGCGGTCACGGTCGTCCCGGCAAAATTCACGGGGCTGGGGCTGGCCGATCTCACCAGCCGTCTCGTCCTCGGTACGGCCGGCGCGTCGTTCCCGATCGTCCAGTTGGACTCTGAGATCGAGAGCCGGAAGGCCCTGCCCGCGCCCCTCCTCGTCGGCGAGAACGCCCTGACCGCCGATCTGGTCAAGACGGGCAAGCTCAAGGTCCCGGCCCTCGAGCCGGGCACGGGGGTCCTCAAGATCGTGCCCAAGGCCTTCGGAAAGGCCTCGGCACTGGTCGTCCAGGGCTCCGACGGGCCCGGTCTCGAGCGGACCCTCGCCTACCTGTCGCAGACCTTCCCCTTCTTCGCCGACTACGGCGAGGGCCAGGCCCAGCTCTCCGATCTCGCGTCCGGCATCGACCGCTTCCTCTCCGGCGAAAAGGGGGCCGCCGAAGCGGTCTTCATGAACGCCGTCACAAAGGCCACGGCCGAGCTCGAGGGCCGCGATCTCGAGTCGGTCAGCGCCGACCTGATCTTGCCGGAAGCGAACGCGCCGTTCGGGGAGGCCGTGAAAACGGCGTTGCGGGCGGTCGCCGGCGCCGCACCGGTCTCTATCACCGCGACCTCCCTCAAATCCGGCCGGACGATCTTCGAAAAAGAGAAGTCCCTGCCGTGGGAGGTCGACGACGCCAAAGCCCTCCTCAAGGACAAGCTCAAGGCCCTGGTCGACGCCGCCGGCAAGGGCGGCGCGGTCGCGGTCGATCTCGGCGTCAGCGAATCGCCGGCCGTCCGGGCCAAGGTCCGCGGCGAGATCAAAGATTTCCTCGAAACCTCCGGCTACCCGGCGGCCCGGGTGGACGTCTCCTGCGCCTATAAGCCCGGATATTTCTGGCTGGTCGAGACGGTGCTGCCGTCCCTGAGGGGCCGCCCCGTCGACCATCTGATCGTTCATTTCGCCGAGGAGCGCCAGGACTTCACCCGGGCCCAGCGCACCTACGCGGAGCCCAGCCGCTGGCTCCAGGAGCTCTACCCGGCTGACGAGGTCCTGTCGCGCGAGCTCAACCTGCCCCTCGACCGGATCAAGTTCCAGATCGCCGATCCGGGCGGAGCCGTTTACGCGGTCCAGGCCCTGGACGCCAAGGGGGCCGTGCTTTTCGACGCCAGCTTCACGCCCCGGACGAGGCAGGTCCCTCTCTCCGGCGTCCTGCCCGAATGGGGGGACGCCAAGGTCACGACCGGTTGGCTGCGCGTCATCGCGGGCGGGACCGTCGTCTGCGACCAGCCGCTCGAGACGGACCTGGAACGGTTCTGGGGCTTTTACCAGAAGGACGTCCTGCCGGCGGTCGTGGCCCACGTCCGCAAGAAGACGGGGGGCGAGCCGACTTTCTCCAAGCAGCCCTATTTCAAGCGTCTCCTCGTCGACCTCCAGGCGAGCGAGCCGGACTACCGGACCGGGCTCGACGAAGAGATCATCTCCTCGCTCGAAGCCATCCACGACGAGATCTATTTTGACACGCTCGACCTCCTCCGGGGCATCACCCGGTTCGACGCGGAGGACAAGGACGCGACCCCCGATACCTCCCGGTCCTCGGCTCCGGGCAACGTCTTTCCGTCGTTGCATCCGTCCCTCGAAGGCGGCCCGTCCAAGGTCCGGATCGTGCTCGAGGACTGGCCGGCCGGCTCGCCCGAAATGGTCCTGCGCTTCAAGGAGAAAGGTCACGACGAGGTCGTCCGGAAGACGGCGTTCCCCGCGCTCAAGCCCAAGGAGACCCGGGTCTCGGAGCTCGTCTTCGACGGCCGGTCCGGGCGCGTCGCCAATGTGGTCTTCGAATCCGACTGGGAGAAGGAGGCCGATTACCTGGCCGTCATCGAGATCGCCGAAACCTGGCGGCGCCTGCGGGACTCCGGCCTCATCCCGAACGCGTTCCGGGTCCCCGGCCTCGATTCAGTCACCCTGAGGCCGCATTATCAGACCCAGGAAAAGGACGAGCGGCTGGCCGTCTGGCCGGAGGCGGAGCCTGGCGCCGGAGCCGCGGCAGCCGGGCCGCCTCCGGGAGATGAAGCGATCGTCAAAACGAACGAGATCATCTCGCCGGAAGCGGCCGCGAACATCGTTCGCCGGCTGGCCGGGCTCAAAGGGGTCCGAGGCTACGTCGGCGGCCGGTCATTCGAGGGCCGGGATGTGCCCGTGCTCGAGCTCTTCCTGCCCGCGGCCAAGTACGTGTCCCTGCCGCGGCTGGCCACCGTCAAGCCGACCCTTCAGGCCGTCGGCCGGCAGCACGCCAACGAAGTTTCCTCGACGAGCTACCTGCTCCGATTCGCCGAGCTCTTGGCCCGCGATCCCGCCACGCGGGAGGCGCTCAAGAAGATGAGCTTCGTCTTCGAGCCCGTGGAGAATCCGGACGGGGCTGCCCTCGCCTACGCCATGCAGAAGAACGAGCCTTTCCACAGCCTCCACGCCGGCCGGTACGGGGCCCTCGGCGTCGACATGGGCTATCAGACCGGGACCAAGCCCCTGTTGCCGGAAGCGGCGGTACGGACGAAGCTATATGACCGCTGGGCGCCGGACATCTTCCTCAACCTCCACGGCTATCCCTCCCACGAGTGGGTTCAGCCGTTCTCCAACTACACGCCCTATCTATTCCGGGATTACTGGATCCCCAAGGGCTTTTTCACCTACTTCAAGTCCTTGAGCTTGCCCCTGTACGAGGACCACCGGGCCGCCGCGGAGGCCCTGAGGAAGCTCATCGCCGCGGAGCTCACCGCGGATCCGGCCATCGCCGCGTCGAACCGGCGCTTCCTCGAACGCTACGAGCGCTGGTCGGCCCGCTGGGCGCCGCACATGGACGGGCTCGAGATCGAGAACGGGCTGGCCATCTTCTCCAAGCGCAAAGGCCCGACGGAGAACCGGATGACGCCGCGGGCCCAGACCACGTTCAGCGACGAGACCCCCGAGCTCATGGACGAGACGGCGACGGGCGATTGGCTCGAGGCCCTTTGCGCCCAAGGGCTGGCCTACCTGCGAGCCCACGTCAAGTACTTGACGCGGGCCGACTATCCGGTCGTCCGGATCGAGGAAGAGGTCCGCGGCCGGGCCCGGATCACGTTCGTCCGCGGCCGCCCCGGAAAAATGGGGACATGATACCCTTGCGCGGGCATGACGGCTTTGTTAAGATATTGGACACACCGAGGGAACAGGGCGGAGAGCAATGGACACCCAAACCAACTTGCTGATCATCTCCGACGACTTTTCCCTCTATGAGACCGTCAAGAAGGCCCCGGTCGCCGCGGACTTCAATGTCTACTTCGCCCAGTCCGACGACGACGTGGTCGAGGTCGTTCGCGACCAGGCCATCCGCGCCGTCCTGATCGATTGCCCCGACTCGCTCGCGGCCGGCCTCGTGATCCTGAAGAAGATCAAGAAGGCCGACGCCCTGGTCGACGTGCTCATCGGCGGTTCCCCGATCGGCCGCGAGGCCGTCCTCGACGTCGTCCGCGCCGGGGCGACCGATTTCGTGCCCAAGCCCTATGAGCGCGACATCCTCGGCGACATCCTCCGCCGCATCTCGCGCAAGGGCGAGCTCCGCCGGGAGACCCTGAACCTGGAGAAGAAGCTCGAGCGCAAGTACGTCTTCGAGGGGCTCATCAGCCGGAACCCGACCATGCTCGAGATCTTCGGCACGATCGAGAACATCGCCAAGTATTTCTCGAGCGTCCTCATCACCGGCGAGACCGGGACGGGCAAGGAGGTCGCCGCCAGGGCCATCCACGGTCTCAGCCCGTTCAAGGACAAGCCGCTCGTCGTCTGTGATAGCGCCGCCATCCCCGAGAACCTGTTCGAATCGGAGCTCTTCGGCTACAAGAAGGGCGCCTTCACCGGGGCCGACAAGGACAAGCGGGGCCTGTTCGAGGAGGCGGACGGGGGAACGATCTTCCTCGATGAGATCGCCGAGATCCCCCCGGCCGTCCAGGCCAAGCTGCTGCGGGTCCTGGAAAGTCACGAGTTCCGGCCCCTCGGCGGCAACGAGAGCGTGAACGTCGACGTCCGGGTCCTGGCCGCGACGAACAGGGACCTGACCGAGATGGTCCGGGCCGGGACGTTCCGCGAGGACCTGCTGCATCGCCTCAACAAGGTCGTCATCGAGCTGCCGCCGCTCCGCGAGCGGCCCGAGGACGTCCCCCTGCTCGTCCGCCATTTCCTTCAGGCGGCCTGCCGGAACTTCGGCAAGAACGTCCGGGGCGTTTCCCGCGAAGTTCAGAAGCTCTTCCTGAAGTACACCTGGCCCGGCAACGTCCGGGAGCTGGCCAACGTCCTCGAGAGCGCGGCCATGCTGTGCAAGAAGGATTTCATCGACGTCGCCAACCTGCCCAAGTATCTCCGGGATTATGTGCCGCCCGAGGGGGCGGTCGCCTTTGCCGGGCGCAGCCATCTGTCGACCCTCGAGGACCTGGAAAAGGACTACATCGCCTATCTCCTGAAGGTGACCAAGGGGAACCTGCGCCAGACGGCCAAGATCCTGTCGATCTCGCGGACGACTCTCTACAACAAGCTGGCGAAATACGGCCTCCGGAGCTAGCCTGACCTATTCATAAGAACGTCCTCTCTTTCTCCGTCTCTTTTATGGGACGTTCTGACCCTCCGGGCGAACCGATCCAGCCTACCCGGAGCGACCGAAGCGAGCGGAGGTCAGATGCGCAGCGGAGCGACTCGTAGCTGCGCATCTGAGAAATATCTGGAAAAAGCGCTTATCGCGCGATATCTCGCAGAATCGGGCCTCGCATCTGAGGCCGCCTCGATTCGTGAATAGACCTGGCTACGGCGGCCCGGGTCAGGCGGTCGCCCCGGCCCGCTTCTTCGACGTTTTCTCCTGGTACATCCGGCGGTCGGCCTCGGTCAGGAGCTCCTGAACCGAACAGGGCCTGTCCGGATCGTAGCGGGCCACCCCCAGGCTGAACGCGAGGGCGTAGACGGCCTCGGGGAGGGCGTTGCGGGCCTGGAGCTTCTCCCGGAGGCGCCGGGTCAGGGCCGCCACCTTGCCCTCGGCGATGTCGATGGCCAGGACGGCGAACTCGTCCCCGCCGAGCCGGGCGACGATGTCGGAATCCCGGAACGCGTCCTTGAGCACTTCGGCGGCTTCGATGAGGGCAGCGTCCCCCTGGTCGTGGCCGAACGAATCGTTGATCCGCTTGAGGTCATCGAGGTCGGCGTAGTAGAGCACCATGTCCTTCTTCGTCCGGTGGGCGAACTTCATTTGCTGCTCGGCCAAGGTCAGGAAGCCGCGCCGGTTATAGACTCCGGTCAGCGCGTCGACGAGGGACATCTCCCGGAGCTCGTCCTCCGTCCGGGTCCGCTCGACGGCGATGGCATACAGGCCGGCCAGGCGCTCGACGGCCTTGAGGTCCTTCTCGAGATAAGGATTGGCGGGATTGGCGACGACGACCAGGCCGACGATGGCCCCGGACATGATGGCCGGGACGGCCAGGAACGGTCCGACCTCGAGGTGCCAATCGGGCATGCCCCGGAAGCGGGGATCGAGGCTCGGCATCGAGGTCAAGATGGGCCGGCGCTCTTCGAGCACCCAACGCCACAGGCCCGCGTTCTCGTGGAACCGGACCTCGACGTCGGGATGCCCGTTGAGCGTGTCCCGGGCGTCGGCGGTCATGGCCGACGGGATGATGCGGCCGGTCCTCTGGTCCACGCGCCCGACGAAGCCGGACGCGCTCGACGTCAGCCGCCGGGCCTGGTCCAGGACGAGCGCGGACATCTCGTCGATAGGGGTCGGCGAGAGCAGGCGCACGGAGGCCTCGCGCACGGCCGTTTCGAGACGCACGGCCTGGGAATGCTCCTCGGCCATCTTCTTGCTGGCCGTGATGTCCTTGATGACGCCGTCGTAAAAGAGCACCCGGCCGAAGCCGTCCTTGGCAGCCTGGCAGGAATCCTCGGCCCAGAACAAAGTGCCGTTCTTCCGCCGCAGCTGCCACTCGAAGGTCCCGGCCATGGGGGTCGAGTCGTGGAAGCTGACCTTGTTGTCGCGGTCGCGCGGGTCGCACTGCAGGTCCCAGAAGTTGACGGCCTTGAGAGCCTCGACGTCCGGATAGCCAAGCATCTTGGCAAGGGCCGGCGAGGCGTCGATGATCTGGCCTTGCGGCGTGGCCTTGTAAAGGCCGATCGGGTAACTGAAGATCTGCTCCAGCCGTTCCTCGCCGGAGGCCAGGGCGGCCTCGGCGCGGACGGCCCGGTCGCGGGCCTCCTCGAGCGAGCGGGCCTGTCGAACGCTGGCCAGGGCCAGCCCCGAGATGCGGGCCAGGGTCAGGGCCAGTTCGAGGTCGTTCTCGCCGCGGCCCGGACCGCCGAATCCCGTGATCTCAAGGACACCCAGGGTGTCCCGCCCGTGGGCGACCCGAAGAAAAACGCTGCGGCGGTCGTCGGTCCAGGCATGGTCGGCGTTGAGAGCGATGATCCGGTCGATCGGAGAGCCTTCGGGAACGGGACGGCCGGGGAAGGATTCGATGGGATGAAAGGCCGCCTCCCCGGGCGCGAGCAGCCCCCGGATGAGCTCAACCAGGCCGGCCTGGGCTTCTTCGATCGATTTGACCGAGGTCACGGCGTTGAGAAGACGGCCGAGCCGGGCGATGTCGCCGATCCTCCGCCCCAGGACCTCCAGGCGCTCGGCATTCTCGGCTTTCATCTGGTCCATGCGCCAAGTCTGGAGGAACCGGCCGAGCGACAGCCGGAAATGATCGAGCCCCACCGGCCGGATCTCCGCCGGCAGGCGGAGAAAACGTCCGAACGATCGCAGCTCGCGGTCGGCGGCGGGATAGAGGCCGGTGTCGAGGAGGACGACCTTGCGGGACACATCACGGAAAAAAGACTGCGCGGCCTTGGGGTCCGAGGGCCAGCGCTCCGCCAGGTGGGCTTCCCAATCTTCGAGCCAGCCGGGCAGGACCGGGAGGGCCCCGTCCTGCAAGAGAGGGTCGAGGAGGCTCTTACCCGCGACCCACTCGACGCACGGGTTCTCCTGTTGGAGGCGGACCGTTCCGGCGAGGCCGAGCCCCTTCATCGGACCCCTGAGGCAGTAGCCGCCGATGAGTCCGACCGGACACCCTTCCGCGCGGCACTTGGTCACGGTCTCGCCGAGCCCGGCCCAGGACGATTCGGCCAGATCGCAGGAGGTCCGATGGGCCAAGAGCCGGATGTCCCGAAAGTCGGGCGAGCTTTGGACGGCCTGCACCTCGCGGTCGAAACTCGAGCAACTGATTACACTGATCTGGAGTGGCATTGAGCCGCGATCCTGATAGAATATGTACTATATTTGAACATTATGATTATAACACATCATAATTTCATAAGTCAAGCATAATAATGTAATTGTGGATTATTGACTGTTCCATATCCTTACACTAGATAATGACCATTATGGATAAATTCGCCATAATATATTTAATATCAATTCGATACGACCATGATGCGCTTGGGCTGACAAAAGGCTAGGCTTGTCAATTTCGAGAGGCTAGCCAGCCTCCCCGTCCTCCCCGACGTTCGTTCGGGCCGGACCGGACCCGGGGCGGCCGATTGGAAAAGCCGCGGTCATTGGAATAGAATGCGTCAAAACCCACCAAGGAGGCTGCCATGAAGGAGAATAGCCGATGGATCGCCGGCATCGTCTTGGCCTCGGCTGTCGTTGCCGCTTCGGCCTTCGCCCAACTGCCGGCAGCGGCCAGCAGCAAGGAAGCTCTGGCGGTCGTCGACAAGCTCGTCGCCGCCATGGGCGGGCGCAAGGTCCTCGAGTCGATCAAGGACACGACCATTTCGGGCAGCGCGGAGATCGTCCAGTTCGGCATCACCGTGCCGCTCACGATCTACCGGAAGGAACCCGACAAGCTGCGCATCGACCTGACCATCACCGAGGCCAATATGACCATCGTCCAGGCCTTCGATGGCCGGAAGGGCCGGATGACGAACCCGCAGTCGGGCGCGACCGAAGAGATGCCCGATTTCATGGCCAAAGAGATGGCCCGCCAGGCCGGAGAGAACCAGGCCCTACTCTACCCCCGGAAGCTCAATGTCATCTATGCCCTGAAACCCAAGGCCACGATCGAAGGGAAGGACTATATCGTTCTCGAGCAGACGCTGGCCGACGGCCACAAAGCGACCTACTATCTCGACCCGGCGACCTATCTCCCCTACAAGACGCAGGAACGCAGCATCGACCAGAACGGGGCCGAGGTCGATTCCGAAGGCACCTTGACGAATTACCAAAAGGTCGGCGGCATGATGGTCCCCTACTCCGTCCGGGTCGTCCAGAACGGGGCCGACGCCCAGCGCGTCACCGTCACGGCCGTCACGTTCAACACCAACCTGGACGACGCATTGTTCACGCTCAAGTAAGCACGAACCCGGAAAGTCCTGGCCCCCGGTTCGCCATTCTGAACGGGATGGAACTCTGCGCCGTGCCCGCGGCCGGTCGGCTGGTCAAGACGGTCAGGTGAGCGGCGGCTTGACCTCGGCCACGTCGAGGACGGTGGCATAGATCTCGGCCTCGGCGGCCAGGTCGCCGTCGACGAAGGCCTTGCCCTTCATCTGGCAGATGCGGCCCTTCTCGCGCGTCCACACGACCTCGAGCTTGAGCTGATCGCCGGGCACGACCATGCGTTTGAACTTGGCCTTGTCGACCTTGCTGAGCACGACGAACTTCGTTTCGGGATCGGGGATGGAGCTGAACAGGAGCACGGCCCCGGCCTGGGCCATGGCCTCGATGATCAGGACGCCGGGCATGATCTTCCACTCGGGAAAGTGGCCCTGGAAGAACTGTTCGTTGCAGGTCACGTTCTTGACGGCCGTGATCTTATGCTTGGGCTCGATATCGAGGACCCGGTCGACGAGCAGGAAAGGGAACCGGTGGGGCAGGAACCTCATGATCTGTTCGGTCGGGATCATGGTCCGCCTCGCCGAGGGCTACTTCTTGACCGGGGGCGCGGGAGCGGCCGCCTTGGCGGCGTCATAGCGCCGGATGACCTCGGCGGTCATGTCGATGGCCGGGTTGAAGTAGACCGTCCCGCCCTTGGTCACGTCGAAGATCATTTCGAGCCCCTTGTCCTTGCGGAGCTGCTCGATGACGGGCATGAGATCCGTCTGGATCTGTGACAGGACCGTGGCCTGAAGCTGCTGCATTTGTTGGGTCGCATCCTCGGCCATCCTCTGCCGGTCGGTCTGCTTCTTCTGGATGTCGGCCTGGATGCCCGCGGCGGCCTCGACCGTCAGGGTCAGGCGCTGGGCCTGCAGGCGGTTCTGGAGCTGCTTGATCTGGTCGTCGATCTGGGCGATCTGATCGCCGAACCTCTTGTCGGCGGCCTGGAGCTGGGCGATGGCCTTCTTGCCCTCGGCCGATTTTTCCAGGACCTCCTGGGAATTGATGGCGCCGATCTTGCTGCCCTCCTGGGCCAGGGCCAGACCGGTCAGGCCGGCCGCGGCCACCAGGGCCGCGACGATGATGCGCCGGGCGTGTTGTCTCATGAACGGAACCTCCCTAGAACGTCGTGCCGACGGCGAACCGGAACGCGAAATTCGTGTCGGTCGCGAGGATCTTTTTATTGTTGTAAGCGAAGATCAGGCGGAACGGCACCCGCAGGGCGGGGATGAACAGGCGGGCCTCGAAGCCGGCCGAGGAATACATGCCCTTCCAGGTCAGCGGGGTCCCGTAGTTCACGGCGTTGCCCCGGTCATAGAAGAAAATGGCGAAGAGGGGGCCGCCGACGGGGATGATGTACTCGGCGTTGAGGACGATGGCCTTCTCGCCGCCGAGCATGTAGCCGTTGGCGTCGCGGGTGCCGATCGAGTAGACCTCGTAGCCGCGGATGGACCGCTCGCCGCCGAGGAAGAACCGCTCCCAGTACGGGACCTGCGAGTTGTGGAAGGTCTTGAGGAAATCGTAGGAGGCGTGAAGGCCGACGACGTGGGCCTTCGGGCCTCGCCCGAGGATGGGCTGGTAATGGGTGAACTCGAACGAGGGCTTGATCATGTCGACGGCCCCGCCCAGAACCCCGCCGGCGAGCTTGACGCTGGCCGAATAGGACGTGCCGCGCGTCGGCGTCAAGGGGCTGTCGATCGTCGACCGCCAGATCATCGGGGTCACGGAGCTCTCGTAGTACTTGCCGTTCAGCGCGCCATAGTAGGTCGCGTAATACGAGCCCACGGGATAGTTGATCTCGATCCGCTGGAGGGTGTAGGTCATGTTGGCCCGCCACATCCCGAACAGGCGCGTGCCCAGGCTGAGGTCGATGCCTTTGGTGAGCTGCTTGTAGAGCCCGTAAGTGCTGTAATCGATCTTCCGGTCGTAGATGTTGAAGCCGGCCGTGATGGGCTTGTCGAACATGTACGGCTCGGTGAAGCCGAACGAATAGTTCTTGACCAGCTTGCCCTGCTGGATGCTGAACTCGAGCGTCTCGCCGGCCCCGAGGAAGTTGACGGTCGAGTAGCTGAAGGCCACGAACGTGCCCTCGTAGCCGCTGTATCCGGCCGTGAACTGGATGTTGTTGCGCTGCATTTCCTTGACGTTGACCGTGACGTCCATCTTGGTCGGATCGCTCGTGTCGGGCTTGATGTCCGGGTCTTTCTCGAGATCGACCAGGCCCAGCTGCTTGATCCGGAGGATGCTGTTCTTGAACAGGGAGAAGCTGAAGCGGTCGCCCTCGCGGATGATCATCTCCCGGCGGATGACCTTGTCCTTGGTGTAGATGTTGCCCCGGAACTCGAGCCGGTTGAGGTAGGCGATCTCGCCCTCGTCGATGTTGAAGGTCAGGTTGACGATCTTGTTCTTCGGATCGAGGTTCTCGACCGGGACGATCCGGGCGTAGACGTAGCCGAAGTCCCGGAACACCTCGCCCATCGAATCCATGCTCTTTTCCCGGTCCTTGGTGCTGTAGATCGCGCCCTTCTTGAGCTTGACCAGGTTCTGGAGGTTTTTGACGTTCAGGGCCTTGCTGCCCTCGATCTTGACCTCGCCCGTTCGGTAAAGGTAGCCGGGGTTGACCGGGAAGACCAGGCGCATCATCTTCTGCTTCTTGAAGAGCACGGAACGCTTGACGAACTCCTCGGTCCGCGGCTGGCCGACCGAGGCCTCCATGTAGCCCAGCTCCTGGTATTTCTTCTTGACGGTGTCGACGTCCTCTTCGATCTTGTTCTGCTTGAAGACGTCCTTGCCCGCGATGAAGTTGAAGAGGCTGTGGGGCCGGTTCTGCTTCATCGACCAGGTCAGGGTGCTCGGCGGGATCTTGGTGCCGCCGTCGAAGACGACCTCGCCGACCCGGAGCTTGGGCCCTTCGTCGATCCGGATCTGGACGTCGACCTCGTTCTTGCCCTGCCGGACGGTCTCGATGTCGATCTTGGAGGCCAGGAGGCCCTTATCGTAGAGGAGGTCGGTGATGGTGTCCTTGATGCGCTGGATCTTATAGGGGCTGTAGTAGGAATAGGGCAGGATGGACTGGTCCTTCTCCTTGAGCTTGTCGGTGATGTCCTTTTCCTTGACCTTCCGCCCGGTCTTGTATGTGACCGCCTTGACGACAGGGTTCTCGGACACGGTGATCTTGACGATCTTGCCCCGGGTGCCCTGGGCCTCCTCGAACGTGATGTCCGAGAAGAACCCGGTCGACCACAAGACTCGGAAGTCCCGGCGGAACTGGTCGGCATTGTAAAGGTCCCCCTCGCGGACAGTCAGGTAGTACATGACCGTCTCGGTGGTCACCCGCTCGTTGCCGGCGATCTCGACCTTCTCCACGATGTCCTGGGCGGCCAAGAAGGCGGGCAGAGCCAGCAGTCCGGCAATGAGGAGGAGTTTCTTCATGGACGACATCTTTCTATATATATCATATCGTTCCGGGACGGTCAAAGAGACATTGCCGCACATCAGGCAGAGATGGATCGGCCGTCCAAGAACCTTAACTCGGGGGAGCCTCGAGAAGTTTCATCGTCCCGGCCTCCATCATGTAGATCTTGTGGCAGTACCGGGCGATCCTCTCGTTGTGCGTGACCAGGATCGATGACAGGCCCCGCCGCTCGTGCAGGTCGAGCACCAGGCGGAGAACCCTCTCCCCCGTCTTCCAGTCCAGGTTGCCGGTCGGCTCGTCGGCCAGGAGCAGGCAGGGGTCGTTGACCAGCGCCCGGGCGATGGCCACCCGCTGCTGCTCGCCTCCCGACAGCTGGCTCGGCCGCGAACCGGCCTTGTCCTCGAGGCCGACCTCCTTGAGGAGCTCGGCCGCACGCCGGAAGGCGGTCCGGCGGGGCTCGCCGCCGATCATCGGCGGGAACGCGACGTTCTCGAGGGCGGTGAACTCGGGCAGGAGATGGTAGACCTGGAAGACGAAGCCGATCTTGCGGTTCCGGATCGCGGCCACCTCCTGGTCCCCCCGCGCGAAGAGGTCCTCGCCGCCGAGCGTGACCCGGCCCTCGGTCGGCCGGTCGAGGCCGCCGAGCAGATTGAGCAGCGTCGTCTTGCCCACTCCCGAGGCCCCCATGACGGCGACGAGCTCGCCCGGCGCGAGCTCGAAGTCGAGGCCCTCGAAGATCCGCAGCTCCCCTTTCGGCAACGGATAGGTCTTGCCCAGGCCCGCGGCGACGAGGACGGGGTCATTCATATTTCAACGCCACCGCGGGGTCCACTTTGGCCGCGCGGCGGGCCGGGAACAGGGTCGAAACGAAGCTGATGAGCAGCGTCACGCCGACGATGAGGGCCAGGTCGAGCGGCCTCATCCGGAAGGGGACATAGGAGATCTGGTAGATGTCGACCGGGATGCGGATGAGCTTGAAGGCGTTGGCCAGGCCGCACCAGACCAGGCCGAGGACGGCGCCGCAGGCCGTGCCGATGACCCCGATCAGGGCGCCCTGGTAGAAGAACACCCGGTTGATCATGGCCGGCGTGGCCCCGATGGCCATGAGGATGCCGATGTCGCGGGTCTTCTCCATGACCATGAGGATGAGGGTGGCGATGATGTTCAGGGCGGCGACGATGACGATCAGCGTGATGGTCAGGAACATGATGTTCTTTTCGAGCTTCAGGGCCGAGAAGAGCGACTTGTTGAGCTCCATCCAGGTCGTGATATAGACGGCCGCCGGCATCAGGGCCTTGATCTCCTCGCCGATCCGGGGCGCCGCGAAGATGTCTTTGAGCTTGACCTGGATGTAGCTGGCCCGGCCCTCCAGCCCGAACAGCTTCTGGGCCACGCCGATCGCGACGAGAGCGGTCGAGCTGTCGAATTCGTAGAGGCCGGTGTTGAAGAGGCCGGTGACCAGGAACCGCTTCCTTTTCGGCATCAGCCCCAGGGGCGACAGGGTCGAGGAGGCGGTCACGACGTCGACGATGTCCCCGACCTGGGCGCCGATGTGCAGGGCCAGCTCGCGCCCGAGCAGGAGGCCGTCGCGGGCCCCGCCCGCTTTCGGGATCTCGCCGGCCTCGAGCTTCCGGAGCCAGGGCGACGCGGCCCGCTCCTCGTCAAAATCGATGCCCTTGACCAGGGCCCCCGAGCTCTCGCCCACGCCGGTGATGAGGACCGTGCTATAGACGACGGGCGTGGCCGATTCGACGCCCGGCAGGGCCCGGACCTTCGCGGCCAGGCCCCGGTAATCCTCGAGCCCTCGCCCGCCGAGGTCCGAGACCATGACGTGGGAGGTCGCGCCGAGGATCTTGTCCTGGACGTCGCCCTGGAAGCCCGTGATCAGGGCGATGGCGATGACCAGGGCCGCGACGCCGATGGCGATGCCCAGGACGGAGATCAGCGTGATGACGGAGATGAAGGCCTGCTTCCTCCGCGCCGTGAGGTAACGCCGGGCGACGAACAGTTCGAAGCTCATGGCTCTATTTCGGCCTCAATAGGGGGAAGAGGACGACTTCCCGGATCGTCCGGCGGTTGGCCAGGATCATGGTCAGGCGGTCGATCCCGATGCCCTCCCCGCCGGTCGGCGGCAGGCCGTACTCAAGGGCCTCGACGTAGTCCATGTCCACGCCCATCGTTTCGTCGTCCCCGCGGCGCCGCTCCTGGGCCTGCTCCTCGAAGCGGGCCCGCTGCTCGGCCGGGTCGGTCAGCTCCGAGAAGGCGTTGGCGATCTCCATGCCGGCGACCATGAGCTCGAAGCGCTCGGACTCCTCGGGGTTGTCGCGCGAGGTCTTGGCCAGGGGCGAGATCTCGCGGGGCGGGTTGGTGATGAACGTCGGCTGGACGATGCGGTCCTTGACGAAGCGGTCGAAGATGACGTCCAAGGCCTTGCCGTAGGACGCCGGCTTCTTGTCCGGGGCCAGGCCGGCCGCGAACGCGATCAGGCCCTGGCGGTCCTCGAAGCGGCTCGGGGCCAGGCCGCTGTAATGGACGCAGGCGTCGATGAACTTGAGCCTTTTGTAGGGGCGCTTGAAGGAGATCGTCTGCTCGCCGTAAACGACCTCGTCCTTGCCGAGCAGGTCGACCGTCAGGCCGGTCAGGAGCTCCTCGGTCATGTCCATCATGTCGAAGTAGTCCTTGTAGGCCTCGTAGAACTCGAGCATCGTGAACTCGGGGTTGTGCTGGGCGTCGATCCCCTCGTTGCGGAAGCTCCGGTTGATCTCGTAGACCCGGCCCAGCCCGCCGACGACCAGGCGCTTCAGGTAGAGCTCCGGGGCGATCCGGAGATAAAGGTCAATGTCCAGGGCGTTGTGATGCGTCTTGAACGGCCGGGCCAGGGCCCCGCCGGGGATGGGGTGCATCATCGGCGTCTCGACCTCGAGATAGCCGCGGGCGTCGAAGAAGCGGCGGATGTAGGAAATGATGGCCCCGCGCAGCCGGAAGACCTCGCCGACCTCGGGGTTCATGATCAGGTCGAGGTGGCGCTGGCGGTAGCGGAGCTCGACGTCCTGCAGGCCGTGCCACTTCTCGGGCAGCGGGTGGAGGCACTTGGCCAGGAATGTGACCGCGTCGCAAAGGACGGTCAGCTCGCCGGTGCGGGTCTTGAACAGCGTCCCGGAGACGGCCACGAGATCGCCCAGATCGAGGAGGCCGAAACGCTCATAGGCCTCGGGCCCGACCTTGTCGGCGCGGATGTAGGCCTGGAGCTGATGGCGCCCATCGGAGACATGGAAGAACGTCGCCTTGCCCATCTTGCGGACGGACATGATCCGGCCCGGCACGACGACCTCGGGCTTCCTGGCCTCGAGCTCCTCGGGACCGAGGCAGGCGAAGGTCTCGACGATCTCGCTCGCCTCGTGGGTCCGGGCCGACGTGTAGGGGAACAGGGGCACGCCCGCCTCCCCCAGCTTGTGATACTTCTCGCGCCGGGCGATGTCCTGGTCAAGCTCGGCGGGTTCGTTCTTTGGGTTCATGCTCACCTTCTTGGTCCGGGGCCCCGGCCTTCGCCGGCGCGGGCGCGAGGCCGCGGACGACCGCGTCGAGGACGCCATTGACGAACACGGCCGACTCCTTGCCGCTGTAGCGCTTGGCGATCTCGATGGCCTCGTCCATGACGATGGCCGGCACCAGGGCCGGCTCGTACAGGAGCTCGGACACGGCGATGCGCAGGATGTTCCGGTCGACCACGGCCATCCGGGCCAACCGCCAGTTCTTCGAGGCCGCCTGGATGGCCGCGTCGATCGCGGCCCGGTTGGCCAGATAGGTCTCGACGATCCAGGTCCCGTAGGTCCGGACCTGCGGCGTCGACTTCTGATAGCCCCAGTAGATCCGGATCAGGTCCTCGGGGTCCCCGGCGTTGAACTCGAGCTGGAACAGGATCTGGAGGGCGCACTCGCGCGCCTTGCGGCGTGGTCCCATGGCTCGGCCGGTCGCCCGCTCAGCGGAGACCCGCCTCCTTGATCACGTTCAGGGTCTCGACAAGCGAAAAGGCCGCGTCGTAGCCCTTGTTGCCGGCCTTGGTCCCGGCCCGCTCGATGCCCTGCTCGACCGTGTCGACGGTCAGGATGCCGAAGGAGACGGGCACGCCGTCCTCCATGGCGATCTGGGCCAGCCCCTTGGTCACTTCGGCGCTGAGGTAGTCGAAGTGCGGCGTGTCGCCCCGGATGAGGGCGCCGATGCAGAGGATGCCGTCGGCCGACTTGGCCTTGGCGATCTTCTTGGCCAGAAGCGGGACCTCGAACGAGCCCGGGACTTTGTAGACGGCCAGGTCGGCTTCCTGGGCCCCCATCTTCTGCAGGGCCTCGAGAGCCCCCTCGAGAAGCCGCTCGGAGATGAAGCTGTTGAAGCGGCTGACCACGATGGCGATCCGCAGGCCCTTGGCCTGGAGCTTGCCTTGATAGATCTTCATGGACGTCGCGCCCCCTTGTCGGAGATGGACTTGCCGTCGATCCGGTCTGGGACCATGGGGCCTTATTCTATCAGATGTCGGGGCCAAATTCATCAACTCTCGGCTTCACCCTCTGACGCCTCGCTTCTGCGGCCGTCTCGGCCGGTGAATGATCCAGGCACGGACCGCGCCGGTCTGCCCCCGGGGGGCTGCCTTGAGGAAGGCCAACGAATATGGTAGTTTGGTGGCAAGGAGTGGGTCATGAGAACAAAAGCGGATTTCCTGGAACTCTCCCCCGACCAGATGAAGTGGAGCTGCTGCCCGGACATCGTCCCTGTCGAATCGAGCGCCGAGGCCGAGCCCTGCGAGGAGATCATCGGCCAGGAGCGGGCCCTGCGGGCCATCCAGACGGGGCTTGACATCAAGAGCCTCGGTTACAACATCTTCATCACCGGCATGGTCGGCACGGGGCGGACGACCACGATCACCCAGTTGCTCGACCAGCTCGAGAAGGGCGAGAAGACGCCCGACGACATTCTCTACGTCAATAACTTCAAGTACCCCGACGAGCCGGTCCTGATCATGCTGCCGGCCGGCCAAGGCAAGGAATTCAGCGCCTCGATGACCAAGCTCATCGACATGCTGAGGGCCAACATCCCCCACCTTCTCAAGAGCCCCTATTACACGGAAAAGCGTGACGCCATCGTCGAGACCCAGCAGAAGAAGCAGCGGGAGCTGCTCCAGAGCTTCGAGGAGGAGGTCTCGGAACAGGGCTTCACGGTCATCCAGGTCCAGATGGGCCTGTTCAGCCGGCCCGACCTCATCCCCGTCATCGACGGCCAGCCGGTCCCGTTCGCCCGGCTCGAGGCCCTGGTCAAGGAAAAGAAGTTCCCCAAGGAGACGTTGCAAGCCCTCCGGGAGAAGTACGAGCAGCTGACCTCGAAGCTGGAGGCCATCTTCGAAAGCCTCAAGGAGATCGACGAGGAGACCCGGAACCTGCTCCGGGGCTGGGACGAGGAGTCGATCACGCCCATCATCAGCGACGCGATCGGCGACATCCGCAAGTCGTTCGACTCCCCGAAGATCAGCGCCTACCTCGACGAGGTCGAAAAGGCCCTGATCAAGACGATCGAGGTCTTCAAGGCCCAAAAGAAGGAGGAGAAAGAGACGGTCGAGGACTTCCTCGATTTCAGGGTCAACCTCCTGGTCGACAACTCGGACAAGAAGGGCGCCCCGGTCATCATGGAGACCAACCCGAACTACGTCAATCTGTTCGGGTCGATCGAATCGACGATCACCCGGATCGGACTCAGCCAGACAGATTTCACCATGATCAAGGCGGGATCGTTCCTCAAGGCCAACGGCGGCTACCTCGTCGTCAACGCCCTTGACGCCCTGGTCGAGCCGGGGGTCTGGCCGACCCTGAAGCGGACCCTGCGCAACCAGGTCTTCGAGATCCAGAACTACCTCCAGATGTATCTCTTCACCAGCGCCCGGCTCAAGCCGGAGCCGATCAAGGCCGACGTCAAGGTGATCATGATCGGGGACGCCACCATCTACAACCTGCTCTTTTTCATGGACGACGATTTCAAGAAGATCTTCAAGATCAAGGCCGAGTTCGACACGGAGATGGCCAAGGACGAGAAGTCGTTCATGGACTACGTCCAGTTCGTCAACAAGATCTGCCTCGAGGACAATCTGCTGCCCCTCGACAAAGAAGGCCTGG
Source organism: Candidatus Aminicenantota bacterium (assembly GCA_963807525.1). Classification (GTDB taxonomy): domain Bacteria; phylum Acidobacteriota; class Aminicenantia; order Aminicenantales; family Saccharicenantaceae; genus RBG-16-66-30. Next base: position 45,215 of record CAWECI010000011.1, read on the forward strand.
GGGCCCTCATCGAGTACTCGACCCGGATCGCGGGCCGCCAGAAGAAGCTGTCGACCCGGTTCCACATCATCGCCGACGTCATCCGCGAGTCGAGCTATTGGGCCGGCAAGGCCGATAAGAAGACGGTCGGCCGGGAGGACGTCGAAAAGGCCATCCGGGAACGGTTCGAGCGAGTCAGCCTGATCGAGGACAAGATCCAGGAGATGATCGACGAGGGCACCATCCTCATCGACACCCAGGGCGCGGTCGTCGGGCAGGTCAACGGCCTGTCGGTTTACGACATGGGCCAATTCATGTTCGGCAAGCCGGCCCGGATCACCGCCCGGACGGGCATGGGCCGGGGCGGGGTCATCAACATCGAGCGCGAGGCCGACATGAGCGGGCCGACCCACAACAAGGGCGTCCTGATCCTCGGCGGCTACCTGCGCGGCAAGTACGCGACCAAGCGGCCGATGTCGCTGACGGCCTCGCTGGCCTTCGAGCAGTCCTACGGCGGGGTCGACGGCGACAGCGCGTCGTCGACCGAGGTCTACGCCATCCTGTCGAGCCTCTCCGGGCTGCCCCTCCGCCAGGACCTGGCCGTGACCGGATCGCTCAACCAGCGCGGCGACATCCAGCCGATCGGCGGGGTCAACGAGAAGATCGAAGGCTTCTACGGCGTCTGCAAGGCCAAGGGCCTGACCGGGACCCAGGGAGTCGTCATCCCCCACCAGAACGTCCAGAACCTGATGCTCCGCTCCGACGTCATCGACGCGGTCAAAGCCAAGACGTTCCATATCTACCCGGTCAAGTCGATCGACGAGGGGATCGAGATCCTGACGGGGGTCGAGGCCGGGGCGCCGGACGCGCGCGGCGAGTATCCCGACGGAACGGTCCACGGTCTCGTCGACCGGGAACTGCAGCGGCTGGCCAAGGGCCTCAAGGATTTCGCGGGCGCCGGCGAAGGGAACGGCGGTTCGGCCGAGGATAAGAAAAGAAAAAAGCCCGGGGCTACTGGGCGTCGATCCCGACGAGCTTCTTCAGCCGCTTGACCTCGGCCGTGCGAAGATAGCGCCAGCCGCCGGGCTTGAGGCCTTCGAGGGTCAACCCGGCGAAATCGACCCGGAGCAGCTTGTCGACCGGGTACCCCACGGCTTCGAACATCTTGCGGATCTCCCGCTTCCGGCCTTCGCGGATCTCGACCCGGAGCGTCGCATGCCGATGGCTGCGGCGCAGGATGTCGATCTTGGCCGGGGCCGTCCTGCGGCCCTCCAGGAAGATGCCGTGCCGGACCTTGTCGAGATCCGCGCTCCGGGGCTCCCCCTCGACCCGGACCTCATAGGTCTTGGCGATCTCGTAACGGGGATGGATCAGCTTGAGGGCCAGATCGCCGTCGTTCGTGAGCAGCAGGGCCCCTTCCGTTTCGAGGTCGAGCCGGCCGACCGGATAGATCCGGGCCGGCACGTGCTTGAGAAGGTCCATGACCGTCGGCCGCCCAAAGGGGTCCTTGACGCTGACGACGAGGCCAGCCGGCTTGTTCAGCAGGACATAAAGGAGCCGCTCCTCGACGCCGCGAACGGGCCTGCCGTTGGCCGCGATCCGGTCGCGGCCCGGATCGATCTTGGCCCCGAGCTCCTGGACGACCTGCCCGTTGACGCTGACCCGGCCCTCGGCGATCCAGCTGTCGGCCTCCCGCCGTGAGCAGACCCCGGCGTGGGCCAGGAATTTATTGAGCCGCATCTCCATGGATTTCTTTGATGATTATCTGGCGAGGGCCCAGCCAAGTCAAGGCGGGTTGAACCAAGGCCGGGGGAATTCGTATAAGCATGGTAGAATAGAACAAGTATAGTTATGGCTAAATTACAGCTCGGTGAATCGTTCCGCATGGCCGTGGTCTCCCTCAGGGCCAACAAGCTGCGGACCTTCCTGACCCTCTTGGGCATCATCATCGGCGTCCTGACCATCATCGCCGTGGTCTCGGTCATCCAGGGTCTCAACAACTACGTGTACACCAAGATGTCGTTCTACGGGGCCAACGACTTCTCCGTCCAAAAGTTCTCCATGATCGGGACCTCGCTCAAGGACTTCAAGGAGCAGATGAAGCGCAAGGACATCACCCTGACCGAGCGCGAGCTCATCCGGGCCAACTGCCCGTCCTGCCGGCTGGTCGGCGCCTCGACCTCGACCAGCGCCACCGTGAAGTACGGCAACGAGTCGCTCAAGGACACAGAGGTCCACGGCGTGACCTATCTCGACCACGAGATCGGCTCGGTCGTCGAGCTCACGAGCGGCCGCCACCTCCAGAGCATGGACGAGACCAACTCCCGCTATGTCTGCGTCATCGGCTCGGACGTCGCCGAGAAGGTCTTCGGCTCCCTCGACCCCATCGGCCGTTGGCTCAGGGTCGGCGGCGACAACTTCCTGGTCGTCGGGGTCGGCAAGAAGAAGGGCAAGATCCTGGGCTTCAGCCAGGACAACTACGCCCGCATTCCCATCACGACCTTCATGAAAGCCTACGGCTCACGGCGCTCGATCGCCATCAACATCCACACCGACTCCCAGGCGGAGATGGCCAAGGCCCAGGAGGAGGTCCGGACGGTCCTGCGGTCGTGGCGGAAGCGCGGCTACGGCGATCCCGACGATTTCTCGTTCGCCACGTCCGAGACCTTCATCCAGTTCTACAAGACCGCCACATCGGGCATCTACTTCGCCATGCTGGCCGTGTCCTCGATCTCCCTCCTCGTCGGCGGCATCGTCATCATGAACATCATGTTCGTCTCGGTCTCCGAGCGGAAGAAGGAGATCGGCATCCGCATGGCCGTCGGGGCCCGCCGCCGGGACATCCTCTACCAGTTCCTCATCGAGTCGGCCGTCATCTCCGGACTGGGCGGCTTCGTCGGCATCGTCCTCGGATTCGTCGTCGCCCGGATCATCTCCGCGGCGACGTCCATGCCGTCGCGCGTCGAGCCCGTCTCGGTCGCTATGGCCATGGTCATGTCCTGGTCGATCGGACTGTTCTTCGGCATCTATCCGGCCAACCGGGCCGCCAAGCTCGATCCGGTCGAGGCCTTGAGGGCGGAACAATGAAGCTCCGGCTCCAGATCTTCCGTGAGGTCTTCCGCATGGCCTTGGAGTCCCTGCGGTCTCACAAGCTCCGGTCCTTCCTGACCGTCCTCGGCATCGTCATCGGGGTCATGACCGTCATCGGCATGGTCTCCGTCATCCAGGGGCTCAACAAGAGCTTCCTGTCCGAGCTCCAGTCGGCCGGGTCCGACATGATCGTCATCCGCAAGACCGAGGGCTTCCAGATGGGCCGCATGACCGAGGAGGAGCGGACCCGCAAGGACCTGACCTTCGACGACGCCAAGGCCATCGAGCAGGGCGCGCCGCTCGTCCGCGCCGTCGCGGTCAGCATCTACGTCAGCCCGTTCGAGCCGATCGAGGTCAAGTACCGGAACGCCAAGAGCGACAATGCCATGGTCATCGGCATGAATGAGAAATGGCCGGTCGTGATGTCCCTGTACCTGCCGCGGCTCGGACGGTTCCTCACCGAGTCCGAAGTGACCCGCAGCGCCCGCGTCTGTGTCCTCGGCTCGGAGCTGGCCGATGTCCTGTTCCCGACCACCAACCCGCTCGGCAAGGAGATCCGCGTCGGACCCGAGGAGTTCACCGTGGTCGGCGTCCTGGCCAAGCGGGGCCAGATGTTCGGCCAGAGCCGCGACAACTTCGTCGGCGTGCCCATCACCACGCTGATGAAGTATTACAGCTACGAAAAGGACGGCCTGGAGATCATGGCGTCGCCCCGCCAATCCGGGACCCTCAGCGAGACGATCGAGCAGCTCTCGGGCGTCCTGCGGCAGCGGCGCAAGGTCCCTTACGGCAAGCCCAACGACTTCTCGATCATGACCCAGGACAGCATCGTCGATCTCTATAACCAGCTGACGGGCGCCGCCTACCTGGTCATGATCGTCATCTCCTCGATCGGCCTGCTGGTCGGCGGCATCGGGGTCATGAACATCATGCTCGTCTCGGTCAAAGAGAGGACCCGCGAGATCGGCATCCGCAAGGCCATCGGGGCCCGGGCCGGCGATATCATGAAGCAGTTCCTGATCGAGGCCATGTTCCTGACCGGCCTGGGCGGCCTCCTTGGCGTCCTGGCCGGCTTCGGCATCGCCCTCATCGTCAAAGCGGCCACCCCCCTGCCGGCCGCGGTCACGGCCTGGTCGGTCGTCCTGGGGCTGTCGGTCTCGGCCGCCATCGGCCTCTTCTTCGGCATCTTCCCGGCCCAGAAGGCCGCGCACATGGACCCGATCGTCGCTCTCCGCTACGAATAAAGTCGCCCCGGCTTCCTACCGTGTCTCCAGGAAGGCCTCGATCTCTGCGCGGCTCGGGGCGGAGGGCTGGGCGCCGGGACGGGTAACGGAAATAGCGGCAGCGGCCTGGGCGAAGCGGATCGCGTCGGCCAGCGGCCGTTTCTCGGCCAAGGCCACGGCCAGAGCGCCGTTGAAGACGTCCCCGGCCGCGGTCGTATCGACGGGCTCGACGGCGAAGGCGGGCAGGATCCCCATGACACCCGCCGCCGAAACCAAGACCCCTTTAGCGCCGAGCGTGACGATGACCGTCTCGGGCCCGCGGGCCCGCAGCCGCGTCGCGGCCATCCTCGCGTCGAACTCGTTTTCGACCGGGAGCCCGATCAGGATCGACGCCTCGTGCTCATTCGGGGTCAGCACGGTGATCTGGCTGAGAAGGGCGTCGTCGAGCGGGAGGGCCGGGGCCGGATTGAGGATGACGGGGACGCGCGCCTCCCGCGCCATGCGGACCGCGGCGGCCACGGCCTCGAGCGGGGACTCGAGCTGGAGAAGGACGATATCGGCCTCGGCGAAGGCCTCTTTGGCCCGGCCGATGTCCTCGAGCGAGAGGCGGGCGTTGGCCCCCGAAGCGACGGAAATGCTGTTCTCGCCCCGGTCGTCGACGTTGATCAGGGCCACGCCTGACGGCGAGCCTTCGGTCCGCTCGACGAACCGCGTGTCGATCCCGTCGGCCTCGAAGCCGGCCAAGGCCTGCCGGCCAAAAACATCGCCGCCGACACGGGCGACAAAGATGACCTCGCCGCCGGCCCGCGCGGCGGCCACGGCCTGATTCGCCCCCTTGCCGCCGGCGGCCATAGCGAACGTGCCGCCGAGGATCGTTTCGCCGGGGCGAGGGATGCGCGGCACGCGGATGATCATGTCCGTGTTGGAGCTGCCGACGACGAGGACCCGGCTCATGCGTTCTCCTCGAGCCAGGCCGCCGCGGCCGCGACCGCGTCCTTCAGCCGGCCCTTATCCGCCATGACAAGCTCCACCAGGGACGGCCCTCCGCCGCCTTTCACGGGAACGATGCCGGCGACCGCGGGGATGGCCTGCCGGAGGTCGGCCTTCAGGCCTTCGGACCGGGCCAGGATGAGATGCGCCTGGGCTTCGGTCTCGGCCCCGTACGCCACGGCCAGGTCGCCGCGCTTGATGACGGCCAGGGCCAGGAAACGGGCCTCCTCGGGCGTCCTGTCGACGAGCACCTGGGCGACGACCCGTCCGGGCGCGGTCCTGACGATCCCCTCCGCCTCGAACGCCGCCAGCCGCTCTTCGAGCTGTCGGGCCCGCTTTTTCAGAGCCTTGTGCTCGGCGGCCGACTTTTCGACCTGGCCTCCGACGTCGGCCGGCGAGGCCGAGAAGGTCGCCGCGAGCTTGCGGAGGACGCGGTCCTTGGTCCGATAGTCCCGCACGGCCCGCCAGCCGCACAGGAAGTCGAAGCGCAGGTTGCCGCGGATCTTCTCGCCCGGACCGATCCTGATGAGGCCGATCTCGCCGGTCCGCCGGACATGGGTGCCACCGCAGGCTGAATAATCGAATCCGTCGACCTCGACGACGCGCAGGAGTCCCGTCTTCTTCGGCGGCCGCCGCAGCGGCACTTCGCCGATCCGCTCTTCGGGCACGAAATAGGTCTTGACCTCACGGTTCTCCCAGACCACGGCGTTGGCCCGATCCTCGACACGGTCCAGGTCGCGGTCAGTGATCGCGGCCAGGCCGATCTCGAGCGTCGAGACCTCGGGGCCCATGTGAAAGGACCGCGTCTCGCCCTTTAGAAGCTCCCAGAATGCCTGGGACAGGACGTGCTGTCCGGTATGCTGCTGCATGTGATCGGTCCGCGTGGCCGCATCGATCCGGCCGTGCGCCGGGCCTGCTCCGATCTCCGAGCGGAGGACGTGGAGGACGGCGCCGTCGAGCTCGATGACCTTGACGACCTCGATCCCGTTGAGGGTCCCCTTGTCCCAGGGCTGGCCGCCCGACTCGGGATAGAAAGCGGTCTTATCGAGCACGACCGCGGGCTGCCCCTCGTGCTCCGTCCGGTTCACGACCTCGGCCTCGAACTCGAGGAGATAGGCGTCGTCGTAATAGAGCCGCCGTGTTTCAGCCATCGTCTTCTCCTGAAAATGGGGACGTTTCTATTTTATTTTTTTAATCTTCTATTCATATCGGGATCAGATGAATGCCGGATGAAAGCGAAAAATAGAAACGTCCCCATTTTCTTAAACGAGCTTGGCGACGCCGGCCGCGGCCAGGACCCGGACGGTCGTCTTGAAATGGGTCTTGGCCACCGTATCGAGGATCCCGGGGCCCTTGGCCCGGACGAGCTTGACCGCGGCCGCTTCGACCTGGTCGGACGCGCCCTTGGGGAGCTCGACCCCGACGTCCCTCGATAGATAATGGAGCCGGGTCAGGAACTCGGCTCGGGCCAGGATGGAGGCGGCCGCGACGGCCGGGTCCTCCTCGGCCCGGGGCATCTGGACGAGCTCGATCTCCCGGCCCTTCTTGAGCAGGGCACCGCGAACGAACCGCTCGTCGCCGAACTGGTCGGTCACCGCCTTGCCGGCGGGTACCCTCTCGAGGACGTTCTCGATGGCCCGGGCGTGGCCCCAGGCCAACAGCCGGTTGAGGTTGCGAAGCTTGGCCCAGAGCTCGTTGTATTTCTCGGGCCCGATCGTGACGACCGAGTGGAAGGGATAGCCACGCTTGAGCGTTTCCGCGATCTCGCGGCACCGGGCGTCCGAGGTCCGCTTCGAGTCCTTGACCCCGAGCTCGCGCAGGACCTCGTCCTGCCCCTCGGGCATGAAGAACGCGGCCACGACCAGGGGCCCAAAATAATCCCCCTTGCCCGATTCGTCCGAGCCGATGCGCCCCGGCTCGGCCGGGAAGAGCCCTGGCGCCATCAGTCCTTCCCGTAGATGACGCGGCCGTCGAAGATCGTCCACCGGACCTTGGCCTGAGCGATCTCCTCCGGCGGCACGGTGAAGATATCGCGGTCGAGGACGACGAGGTCGGCCAGCTGGCCGGGCCGGATCGATCCTTTGAACGCTTCGGCGAACTCCGCCCAGGCGCCGTTCACTGTATAAGCCCGGACGGCCTCGTCGACCGTGACCTTCTCCGCGGGCACCCAGCCGCCGGGGTTCCGGCCGTCGAGCGTCCGCCGGGTCACCGCCGCGTAAATGCCGAGGATCGGCGAAAGCGGGGCCACCGTCCAATCCGAGCCGAACGCCAAGACGGCTCCGGCCCGCCGCAGCGACTCGAACGCGTAGGTCGTCCTGGCCCGCTCCGGCCCGATCTTTTTCTCGGCCCAGCGGCCGTCGTCGATGGCGTGATAGGGCTGGACCGAGGCCACCAGGCCGAGCTTGCCGAAGCGGGCGATGTCGGCCGGCCGGAGGTGCTGGGCGTGCTCGACCCGCCAGCGCCGGTCCCGGGGCCCGTTGGCGGCCACGGCCTTCTCGAAGATGTCGAGGAGCATGCTGTTGGCCCGGTCACCGATGGCGTGGACGGCCACCTGGAGACCCGCCTTGTCGGCCTCGAGGATCCTCTTCTCCATGATCCCCTCGGGATACATCTGGCCGTTCAGGATGCCGGACGTCGTCGGGTCGTCGCGATACGGCTCGAAGAAATAGGCCGTCGCCGAACCCAGCGAGCCGTCGACGAACCCCTTGAGGCCGGCCAGGGTGACGTAGGGCCCGCCGAAGGGAGATTTCAGCTTGAGCCGGGCGAGCGTATCGACTTCCGTGATCGGGATGTAGACGTGGACGCGCGTCGTCAGCCGGCCTCGCCGGGCCAGCTCCTGGAAGACCTCGAGGCTCGTGGCGTCGGCCATCTCGTTGACCGAGGTGACGCCGTTCCCGGCGGCGTGGCGGACCGAGGCCTCGGCCGCTTCCAGGTTCTCGTCGAACGTCGCGTCCGGGATCTTGGAATAGACGAAGCCCATGGCCTCGTCCTTGAGGATGCCCGTGGGCTCGCCGGTCGCCGGGTCCTTGACGATCTCGCCGCCGGGGGGCACCGGGGTGTCCTTGGTGACGCCGGCCAGCTTGAGGGCCAGGGTGTTGGCCAGGACCATGTGGCCGTCGAACCGGTTGATGCAGACGGGATTATTGGCGGTGACCGCGTCGATCCAGTCCCTGCGCGGCAGCTCCACCGGGTCGAATTGCTGATGGTCCCAGTCGCCGTTCACGATCCAGCGGCCGGGACCGAGCTCCTTGGCCTTGGCGGCGACCAGGGCGACGAACTCGTCCCGGCTCTTGGCCTCACGCAGCTGGATGCTCTTCAGGGCGAAGCCGCCGGCCAAGAAATGGGTATGGCTGTCGATGAAGCCCGGCAGTGCCAGCGAGCCGCCGAGATCGATGAGCTTGGTCCCCGGCCCGGCCAGGGCCCGAACGTCCGACGTCCGGCCGACGGCGAAGATCTTGCCGTCACGGACGGCCACGGCCTCGGCCCACGGCCGCGCCGCGTCCCCGGTCCAGACCTTGCCATTGACCAGCACCAGATCGACCATGTTCCCCTCCGCCGCCTTCTTGCAGCCCGAAGCGACCGTCACGAGCGGCGATCAAGGCCATCACTAAAAGCCGCTTTATCATGATGGTTATATAGAAGAATTGCCCCGCGAAAGCAACCTCGTCCCGAAAATGGGGACGCTTCTATTTTTCTTTTTCATTCTGCGTTCACCTGATCCACGTCCCCATTTTCGAACTTGCGTAACCCTCATCACGGCCGGCCAGTAATATAATGAAGGCCTTGGCGCAAGCAGGACCGCGGAAAGGAGATCAAGGATGAAAAGAACGGCACGGATCGCGGCAGTCTTGCTCGTGTCCCTCCTAGCCACCCTTCGGCCGGGATATGGGCAAGCGGACGATGCTCAGAAGATCGAAACCTTTATCCGGCCCTTCGTCGAGGCCGGCCATTTCTCGGGAGTCGTCCTGGCCGCGGAAAAGGGACGCATCATCTACGAGAAGGCCTTCGGCCTGGCCAACTCCGAATTCCGCGTGCCTAACGGGACCGACACCCGGTTCGGCATCGCTTCGATCACCAAGCTCATGACGATCGTCGTGCTGACGCGCCTCACCGAGGCCGGACGGATCGCCCTCTCCGACAAGCTGGCGAAGTTCATCCCCGATTTCCCGAACGGGGAGAAGATCACCATCGACATGCTGATGCGGCATCGGTCGGGCATTCCCCACCGGGTCATGCCGCCGGAGGCCGAATCCCTGCCCTACACGACAGTCGAGTTCGTGGACAAGGTCAAAGCGGCCAAGCTCGAGTTCGAGCCAGGCACGAAGAGGCTCTACAGCTCGGCCGGGTACGCCGTCCTGGCCCGGGTCCTGGAGATCGCGTCGGGCCGCCCGTACGCCAGCCTGCTCCAGGATGATGTCTTCGGGCCGGCCCGCATGGCCGATTCGCTCGACTTCCGGAGCGAAGCGATCATGGAACGCCGGGCCCAGGACTATCTTTTATCCCCGCAGGGCCCGGTCAACGCCGCGCTGAAGGATTATTCCTTCCTGGTCGGGGCGGGCTCGGTCTTCTGCACCGCCGCGGACCTTTACCGCTTCGGCCGGGCGCTGCAGGACGGGATTCTGGGCCGCCAGGCCCTGGCCTTCGTGGCGGGACCTCAGGGGATCAGCGGGAGCGGCAGCACCAACGGGCACCGGGCCTACCTGGAGATCGAGAAGGACGGGACATACGGCTATGCCCTGGTCTCCAATCTGAATTGCGGCTCGATCGACATCATCCTCCGCGGTCTTTCGGCCATCCTCAAGGGTCAGCAGCCGCCCCCCGCGGCCGTACGCCGCCCCCAGATCCTGCCCGACCCCGATCTCGCGCCGTTCCTCGGCACTTTCCAGCGGGAGGACGGCACCCGCGTCGAGATGAAGGCCAGGGCCGGGGGCTTGTGGGCCGGGGACGAGCGGATCTACGCCATTGGCCCCGATCGTTTCTTCGAATACAAATATTATGGGGACGTCCTCTTCCGGCGCGACGCCTCCGGCACGGTCATCGGGCTGAGCTGGACCTTTCCTGGCGGCGGTTTTGATTGGATCAAGCAACGATAGACACGCCGGATATCTCGTCTGTCGTTCTCAGCCATCTCGTCGGACGCTCGCGCGCGCCACGATCGACGCCTGATGCCTATGGGCCCTCATGAGGGGCGCTTCGCGCCGCTTCCGCGATATGGTAGAATAGTGCGCTTGACGGACGCCCCGCACGCCGCCATCCCTTCGGAGGAACTCATGATCGACGCGACCAATATCCGCAAAGGCATGATCATCATCATGGACGGCACCCTCTGGCGGGTGATGGAGATGCAGCTCATCACCCCGGGCCGGTGGAAGGCCATGGTCCAGACAAAGCTGCGCAACATCCTCAACGGCTCCCAGACCGAGCACCGCTTTCGCTCCGAGGAGCGCCTCGAACAGGCCCGCCTCGACGAGACCGAGATGGAATACCTCTACGAGCAGGACGGGGATTACGTCTTCATGAACCTCGAGAACTACGAACAGCTCCCCCTGAAGGCCGAGGCCATCGGCGACGCCGTCAAGTACCTCAAGCCGAACACGGTCATCGAGGTCGAGCTGTACGAGGGCAAACCCGTCGGCGTCAACCTGCCCCGGACCATGGAGTTCAAGGTCACGAGCACGGAGCCCCGGCTCCAGGGCGCGACCAAGACCGCGCTCTACAAGCCGGCCGTCATCGAAACGGGCGCAATCGTCCAAGTGCCGGAGTTCATCAAGGAAGGCGACGTCATCCGCGTCGACACGCAGGATGACAAGTATCTCAGCCGGGCCTGATCCGGTCTCAATAATTCTGCCGGTAAACCCCGACGTTCCCGTAGCTGTCCCGGACCCGGACCGTGACCTGGTTCTCGGCCCCGGCCGGGAGCTTCAGCGAGAATTTGAACGCTTCGCTGCGCGAGTCGGCGATCCCGTCGACGGGGAAGACCACCCGCCATTCTCCCGGCCGGACCAGCACCTTGGCCTCCTCGATGTAGGAGTAGGCGTCCTCGGCCTGGAAGCCGATGTCGAGCGAGGCGCCGTTGCGCGCGGCCGTGAAATTCTTGACCACGGGCAGCGAGTTGTCGATGACGAGCGGCGGGCTGATCTTGTCGGCCCGGAGCTCCAGCCCGGCCGGGTTGGACGGCGCGTCGGAGGCCGTGAGCTTCACGAAGTACGTCCCGTCCGGGTAGGCCAGGGTATCGAAGGCGTAGATCGTCTCGGTCCAGTTGTCTTCGAGCGGCCGCCACTCGGTCTCCCCGTCCTTGCGGAGGGCCAGCGAATACTCCAGGGTGTCGCCGTTCTCGTCGGCGGCGTCCCACGAGATCGTCTGGAAGCCCTTGCGTTCGCCCTTGCGCGCCGGGATGCTGATCCGGAGATCGTCCTTCTTGGCCGGCGACTCGGCCAGGTTGCGCTCCACGCCGAGGATGACGTCTTCGTTGTCCGGGATCTTCAGGTAGACCTCGTTCGGCTTCAGGAACTCGAACCGGGACACGGCCGGCGCGATGTTCGATTGGAGGTAGAAAACGGACAGCCTGTTGAAGACCGGCGAGGCCTTGCCGGTCTGGGTCCGCAGCAGGACCTTGACCTGAAGGAAACGGGCCTTGGGGCTGAGGACCTGCTCTTCGCCCTTGCTGGCGAACGGCGACCAGTCCGTCCAGGTCGCGTTGGGCTCGCTCGTGTTGCCGCTCCGGGTCTGGAGCTGGACCGCGGCTCCGGCCGGCACTGCGGCGTCCCAGAGGATCCGTCCCCACGAAGCCAGCGTCCGCGCGTCCAGCGCCGGACTGGTGTATTCCCCGCTGAAGCGCTGCTCGGTCAGCAGCAGGCCGAAATAGCACGGGTTGTTGGACAGGACGTAGATCTTGGAGTCGAGGGGCAGGAGCTCGTAGACCTGTTCCGAGCTCTGCTGGAGGAGCAGCTCCACGTGCTCCTGGCTGTCCACGGAATAGATCCGGCCTGCGCCGCCCGTGCCAAAGAGGATCTTGTTCCCGGCGTCCCTCCAGAGCAGCGAGTAGATCATCTCGGAGTCGGAGCTCCAGAGACGCTTGGCCAGCCCGTCGGGGGTGATACGGAACAGGGCCCCGCCGTCCCTGCCCTCCGCTCCGGCCGGAGATCCGGACGCCGCGGGGGCCGGCCCGGCCGGGGCCGAGGCACTGACGGTCATGACCACCTCGGCGTCGGCCCGAACGGGCGAATCGCCGGAAGACGCCTCGTCCTTCTTCTGCCTCGACGGCGTGCCCGAGGCCGCCGCGTAGATCATGCCCTCATGATCGATGGCCAGGCTCCGGACCTCTTCATACGGCGTCTCGAACAGCACGGAGGGGCGGCCCTCCGGCGTGATCCGGTAGACGAGCCCATTGCCGCCGCTGCCGGCGATGATGTCGCCGGGGCCGCTGCGCTTGAGGCACAGGATGTGGTTCTCGGCGGCCTTGAAGAACATCCGGCCTTCGCCGAGCGGCGAGATCCTGTAGATGCCGCCGCTTTCCCCGACGGCCGCCCACATCTCGCCGCTGTCGAGCACCAACAGGTCCCAAATATATTTCTCGGCCGGGTTGAAGAACTCCTCGCCCTTGCCCTTGTCGGTGATCTTGTAGACCTTGCCGTTCGGCGAGGTCGCCGCGTAGAGCGTACCCTTGCGGTCCTGGACGAGCGCGGTGACGTCCATCTCGGGGGCCTGGAACCAAAGCGCGGCCTTGCCGTCCTTGTCGATGCGATAGACCTTGCCGCCGTGGCCGGTGCCGAGAAAGGTCGCGCCATCCGCCGTCACCAGGGCGGACAGATAGAATTCCTCCTGGGGCGCGGCGATCTTCTGCTCCTTGGGGGCCAGGGCCAGCGTCCCGTCATAGGAGACGGAGACGCCGTCGAACTTGCCCCGCAGATAATCCTCCCGGGTCCGCAGCTCCCACTTCTGGGGCACGACGGCCTGGAGGAACGAAGCCGCGACGAGAAGTCCAAGGATCATAAGGACGGCGTTGCGACGCATAGCGGAGTCTCCTATCTGCGGATGCGGACGGGGATGGAAGCCCCGCCGTGGAAGACGTACGGGATGACCAGCTGGTACTCGCTCAGGGTCGAGCGGGTGATCTCGGTCGGCCCGGCCGCCGAGGCCCGCGGCGAGGCGAACATCGACTTCAGGGTCGGCGGCAGGTTGGGCAGCTCCTCGCCCTTCAGGAACAGGCCCGGCTTGGGGGCCATGATCCGGAAGTAGATCCGGTCGTTCTTCCTCAGGTTGTTGAGCATGCGGACGAGCATGTCCAGGCTCCGGGGCACGAACCCCGCGACCCGGTATTGGGCCCGCTCGATCTGCTGCATGGACGCGGCGTCGCCGACGATGATCTGGAACTCGCTCGCGGCCGGCAAAGCGGGCGCGATGACGGTGACCTCTTCGACCAAACTCTGCTCGTCGGCCGTCCGGTAGAAGGCCTTGAGCTGGATGGGCTCGCCGGGCCGAACCTCGTACTTGTCGAGGAGGACCTTCTCGAGGGAGGCCTGCCGGCTCTCCTCGACGGCCTTGACGTTGAGATCGATGCGGAAGATGCCGACGTCCCCCCTGAACTCGTTGTTCATCAGGAACTGGACGACCGCGGCCAGGAGCCCGGACAGGCTCGTCGGAGGATTGTCGTAGCTGCCGGAGAACAGGTCCTCGAGGTGGACGCTGAGCCCGCCCTTGTCGAGGAAGATATCGGCGCTGAAATCGAGCGAGATGTCGCCGTAGCTGCGGAGCTCGCTCGTCACCAATCCCGACACGGCCATGTTGATCAGGGCGGGCGTCAGGAATTTGTCGGAGATCAGCTTGAGCTTGAAGTCCCTGCGGGCCCCGGGCCCCGTCTGGAGCCCGATATTGAGCGGGATGAGGTGGGGCAGCGTGCCGATCTCGCCGGAGGCGCCGGAGGTCCGGTCCTGGCTGAAGCGGCCGATGACCGGCCCGACCGAAGCCAGCTTGAACGAGCTCTCGAGACTGGGCATGACGGCGATGACCCCGGCCCGGGTCATCGCGTAATCGACGTGGCCCAGGTTATAGACCGGGTGCCCGAAGGCCAGGACCTTGTTGCCGTCCACGTAGGTCACGGTCCCGACGGCGGAGACATCGAGGTCGCCGCCCAGGAGCTGGACGCCCACGGCGTCGCCTTCCCGGAGCGCCGGCTCGGCGGCCGGTCCCGGCGTCCCCGGGGCCTGCGGCTCGGTCCCGCCTCGAACGGCCCTGAAGCCGAGCGGCGCGAAGGCCCGGACCTTCTCAAAGGCCTGGGCCGAGAAGCCGCTGAAGACAAGAGGCAGTTCCAGGGGCGCGAAGCTCTGCCGGCTCCGCCCTTCGTCCGTCGCGGCCGCGGCCTGGGCCTTGGCAAAGGCCCCGGCCAGCTCTTCCTGGCTGGCGCCTTCCCGGATCACGACCGGCGAGGACACGGCCGGCCGGGGCTCCTCGGGCGCCTGGCCGATGGCCAGCATCTCCTCGATGGGCGTGATGCCCGCGATGGCCTCCTTGGAGAAGGCGAATCCCGAGGCCACGGCCCCGATGAGCTTGCCGTCGATATAAACCGGGCTGCCGCTCATGCCGGCGACGATGCCCGTCGATTCGAGACCGTGGCCCTTGAGCCGGGCCAGGATGATGCTCCTCTTCGGGGACGCGTTTTCGAGGACGCCGAGGATCTCGGCCTCGAATTCTTCGATGATCTTGCCCTGAAAGACGGTCCGGCCGCGGCCGATCATGCCCGGCTTGACCTGGGATAAGGGCATGGTGATCGTCGCCGCCGCGGCGGCCGAGGCCGCGAGGAGGATGGCCAGGGCGAAGAAAGCGGGGCGTCGCCCGAGCCGGAAAAAGCATCTGTCGTTAGGATCCACGCGCATCTCCTCCGCTGCGGCCGGCCGTTTCGGATCCGTTGACCGTGGCGGCCGATTCGCATACAATCCGGCCCATGCGCGTCCTGGTCACCGGAGGAACGGGCTTCCTCGGGAGCCACTTGATCGAGTCGCTCCTTGAGGACCCCGGCTGCGAGGTCTTCGCCCTCGTCCGCGACCCGTCGAAGCCGCGCTGGCTGGAGGGGATCGACGGGATCCGGTGGCTGGTCGGGGACCTCGGAAAGCTCCCCGGCCTGCCGGCCGGCCTGGATTGCGTCTACCACCTGGCCGGACTGACCAAAACCCTCAGACCAAGCGCGTATTATAGCGTAAACCGCGACGGCACGGCAAATCTCCTCCGGGCCCTGGATCGCCAGAAAGGCCGGCCGCGATTCGTCCATCTGAGCAGCTTGGCCGCCGTAGGCCCCTCTTCGCCCGGCCGGGGCGTCCGCGAGGACGATCCGCCTCACCCGGTCTCGCCCTATGGGGAGAGCAAGCGCCAGGCCGAGATCGAGGTCCTGAAGTCCAAGGACCGTCTCTCGGTCATCCTGCTCCGGGCGGCGGCGATTTACGGGCCCCGGGACGAGGACTTCCTCGAGTATTTCCGCTGGATCCCGCGCGGCATCAAGCCCGTCGTCGGCCGCCGCAAGGTCCTGAGCCTGATCTACGTGCGCGACGCCGTCCGGGCCTGCCGTCTGGCCGCCGCCGCGGACCGGCCAAGCGGTGAGATCTTCAACATCGCCCATCCGGAACCCTGCGCCTGGGACGATATCGGCCGCATTGCCGCCTCTCTGCTGGTCAAGAAAACCGTGCCTGTCCCCCTGCCCGTCTGGTCGGCCTATCTCGCCTCGCTAGTGTCGGCGGGGGTGCAACGGCTCACCGGCGGCGGCAACGCTCTGTTCAACCTTAGCAAGGCCAGGCAGATGAAGGCGGACGGCTGGGTGGCGGACGTGAGCAAGGCCCGGCGCGAGCTCGGGTTCGAGGCCATCTTTTCCCTGGAGCAGGGTCTCGGCGAGACTCTGGCCTGGTATCTCTGGAAGGGCTGGATATGACCCGGTCCGCTTCGGGCCGGAATTTATTTTTTGGGAGGCTTCCTCTATAATGAACATGCCCATGGCGACCCCTCGGACTATTATCACTGGCACGGGCCACTACGTTCCGCCTCGGATCGTCACCAATCAGGACCTCGAAAAGCTGATGGACACGTCCGACGAGTGGATCCGCGAACGGAGCGGCATCCGGGAGCGGCACCATGTCGACCCCGGCGTCGGCACGTCCGACCTGGCCGCGGAGGCGGCCCGCCGGGCCATCGCGGACGCCGGCGTGGACCCCGCCTCGATCGACTTCCTCATCGCCGCCACCCTGTCGCCGGACCACTATTTCCCGGGGATCGGGGTCATGGTCCAGGCCAAACTCGGGCTCGGTACGATCGGGGCCCTCGACGTCCGCAACCAGTGCAGCGGCTTCATCTATGCCCTCTCGGTCGCAGACCAGTACATCAAGGCCGGCACCTACAAGCGCATCCTGCTCGTGGCCGCCGAGGTCCAGTCGGCCAACCTCGACTATACGGACCGGGGCCGTGACATGTCGGTCCTCTTCGGCGACGGCGCGGGCGCGATCATCCTCGAGCCGGGCAACGGCGACGGCGGACGGGGCATCCTCTCCACGCATCTCTTCGCCGACGGGAACTTCGTCCACCACCTGTGGATGGAAAAGCCGAGCTCCCACGACAAGCCGACCTTCAGGACGGAGTTCTTCGAGGAAGGCCTGTTCTTCCCGCGCATGGACGGGCGCAACGTGTTCGTCAACGCCTGCCAGCGCATGCCCGAGGCCATCCGGGCCGGCCTGGCGGCCAACGGCCTGAGGGTCGAGGACATCGACGCCCTCATCCCCCACCAGGCCAATGATCGCATCTCGCTCATGGTCGCCAAGGGGCTCAAGATCCCGGTCGAGAAGGTCATTCGCAACATCGAACGCTTCGGCAACACCACCGCGGCCTCGATCCCGATCGCGCTCGACGAGGCCGTCAAGGCCGGACGGATCACGAAGGGGAACCTGGTCGCCCTGACAGCCTTCGGGTCGGGCTATACCTGGGCTTCGGCCTTTATCCGCTGGTAAACTCAGGCCCCGTTTGACATAGAGCAGGGTATGAAAAGGGTTTGTCAGGGAACAGCGATGTATGCTAGGATTCCCGAGATCGCGTTGAGGAGGAACAGATGAAAAAGACCGCCACCGTCCTCGTCGTGCTGGCCCTCGTCGTCGGCATGGCGGGCGTCGTGCGGGCCCAATCGGCCGAAGACGCCAAGTTCAAGAAATTCCTGGATACGTTCTGGGACGCCTATTTCAAGTTCTACCCCACGGCCGGCACGCTCCAGGGCTTCACGAAGTACAATGACAAGCTCGAGGACCCGAGCGAAGGCGCGCTCGACAAGTTCAACGAGCAGCTGACCGCGTTCAACACGGAGATGGTCTCCAAGATGGACTTCGCCAAGCTCTCCGCCGACGACCAGATCGAGCGGGAGATGATGCTCGACTTCGTCGACCTCGAATTCCTCAAGCTCCAGTACATCCTGCCCTGGAACGACAACCCGATGCTCTACAACGACCTGTTCGTGCAGAGCCTGCGGAGCCTGCTCGTGAAGCTCGGCCCGAACGGCGTCGCCCCGGCCACGGCCCGGGCCAAGGCCATCCCCGGCCTGGTCAAGAGGGCCAAGGAAAGCCTCAAGAACCCGCCCCAGGAGTACACCCAGGCGGCCATCGACCAGATGCCGGCCATCCTCGACTTCTACCGGACGGACGTCGCCAAGCTCTCCGGGGGGGCCGCCGGCCTCCAGGCCGAGGTCGTCAAGTGCGTCGCCGCCCTCGAGGATTATCAGAGGTACCTGAAGGGCGACCTTCTGCCCAAGTCGACGGGCAATTTCCGGATGCGCGACTGGCACAAGCAGATCATCCAGAAGACGACCCAGGGGAACCTGCCCATCGTCGAGGAGATCCTGCCCCAGTCACAGGCCGACGTGGCCAACATCCGCCGCGAGATGTTCCTCGTCTGCATCCCCTTCTACAAGCTCATGTACCCGAACGTCGACATCGAGCAGCTCGGCCGGACGAAGGGCGAGGAACAGACCCGGAACATCGTCATCCAGGGCGTGTTCGACAAGATCAAGACCGATCACGTCGGCCGGGAGGAGTTCGTCAACCGCGTCGTCACCGCGGCCGGCAACATCAAGTCCTTCCTCCAGCAGACGAACATGATCGAGCTGCCGGCGGACACGCTGGCCATCGAGCCCATGCCGGCCTATTTCGCGGACGGCACCTGGACGATGCTTTCCGGCCCCGGCGCCTTCGAAGCCGCCGGACCCTACACCGCTTACGTCCGGCCCGTCCCCGCCGGCTGGTCGGCCGAGGACGCCAATGCCTTCCTCGAGGAGCACAACAACTATTACATCGACTTCATGACCGTCCACCGGATCTTCCCCGGCATGTTCGAGCCGACGGCCCTGACGCGCCGCGATCCTTCGGTCGTCAAGCGCATGGCCGCCAACCAGGGCCTGATCAAGGGCTGGCCGATCTTCCTCGAGGACATGTTCATGGAGAGCGGCTACGGCAACTACGACCTGCGGATGCGCCTCAACCAGCTCAAGCTCCTGCTGAAGACCGTGCTGGACTTCCAGATGGACATCTCCGTCCACCAGGGCACGTACACCAAGGAAAAGGTCCTCGACACGTTCGTGACCAAGGGCTTCATGTCCAAGGTCGAGGCCGAGCGGCGCTGGAACACGATCGTCCTGAACCCGGGCGAGCTGTCCCAGCCCTACATCGGCTATCGCGAGATCTTGGCCATGGAGACCGAGATGAAGAAGCTGAAGGGTGACGCCTTTAACAGCAAGGACTTCCTGCAGAAGCTCCTCAGCTACGGCGCCATCCCGCTCCGGACCCTCCGGACCAAGATCGCCCAGTAAAGTCTCTTACGGGGGCACGTACCGCCGCGGTACGTGTCCCCTTCTTTTTCATGGACACGAAGCCTCGCCTCGTCGATTCTCACGCCCATCTCGACGTGCCGGAGTTCGACCCCGACCGGGCCGAGACCGTGCGCCGGGCCTTCGCGGCCGGGGTCGTCGCCATCCTCTGCCCGGGCGATCTGACCCGTGCCGCAAGCCTGCCCTCCCTCGCGGCGCTCGGCGCGGAGTTCCCGACCGTCCTGGCCGCGGCTGGCGTGCACGCCCACCAGGCCAAGGACCTCACGGCCGGCCACCTCGCGGCGATCAAGGACCTGGCCGCCCGCGGCGCGATCCGAGCGGTCGGCGAGATCGGGCTCGACTATCATTATGACTTTTCCCCGCCCGAGGCCCAGCGCGAAGCCCTGCGGCGCCAGCTGGCCGCGGCCGCCGAAGCGGGCCTGCCGGTCATCCTGCACAGCCGTCTGGCCGGCCCGGACATCGTCGCGGCGATCGACGGCGAGCGCTATCAGGGCGGCGGCATCCTCCATTGCTTCACCGAGGACTGGGCCGACGGCCCGGGCCATGATCGATCGGGGATTCGACGTCTCCTTCGCGGGCATCGTGACCTTCCCCAAGGCCGAGGCCCTCCGCGAGGTCGCGGCCAGGGTCCCCCTCGACCGCCTCCTCGTCGAGACCGATTCGCCTTATCTCGCCCCGGTCCCCTACCGGGGCTCGGGCCGGCGGAACGAGCCCGCTTACGTCCTCGAGACGGCCCGGGTCCTGGCCCGGGTCCGGGGTTTGGCGCTCGAGGACCTGGCCGAGGCCACCACGGCCAACTTCGCCCGGCGCTTCCCGTTTGAAAAAACGGGGGCCGGATGCTAAGATAATCGCGCCATGGGCGCTGATCATTCCTTCGACATCGTCTCGCGCATCGATCTCCAGGAGGTCGCCAACGCCGTCAACGTGACCCTCAAGGAGATCCGCAACCGCTTCGATTTCAAGAACAGCCGGGCCGACATCGTCCTCGAGAAGGACAAGCTGACCCTGGTCGCCGAGGATGACTTCAAGGTCAAGGCCCTGCGCCAGACGCTCGAGGAGAAGCTGGTCAAGCGGAAAGTGTCGCTGAAGGCCCTCGAGTACGGCCGCATCGAAGACGGGGCCAACCGCACAGTCAAGCAGGACGTCCTCTTCCAGGCCGGCATCCCCATCGAGAAAGCCCGCGAGATCGTCAAGCTCGTCAAGGGCGAGAAATTCAAGGCCCAGGTGGCCATCCAGGGCGACGAGGTCCGGATCACCTCGCCCAAGATCGACGTGCTCCAGGAGATCATGGCCTTCCTGAAGGGGAAGGACCTGGGCATCCACATGCAGTTCACGAACTACAGATGAGCCCGCCCACCCCGCTCGTCGATCGGTGGACGTCCGCTCCCAAGTGGAAGGACATGTCCTCTCTCTACAAGGAGATCCGGTCGGACCTCGATCGCGTCGAGGAGCGGCTCGCCACCTGGGCCCATTCGGCCAACCCCCTGACCGCCGAAACGAGCGGCTATGTGCTGCGCAAGAAGGGCAAGCGGCTCCGGCCGGCGCTCGTGCTTCTGACCTCGCGCCTGTTCAACCCGGCCAGCGAAGAGACGATCTTCCTGGCCTCCCTCGTCGAGCTCCTCCATACGGCCTCGCTCATCCATGACGACATCGTCGACCAGGCCGAGGTCCGGCGGGGCAAGGAGTCGGTCCACGCCAAGTGGGGCCCCAACGTCACCGTGCTCCTCGGCGATTACCTCTACATCAAGTCCATCGGCCTGTCCCTCCAGTCGCGGCACGACCGGATCGTCCGGCTGCTGGCCGAGGTCTCCTCGCGGATGATCGAAGGCGAGCTCGACGAGTGCGCCCGGGCCGGCGATCTCGGGATCACCGAAGCCCAGTACCTCGACATCGTCGAGGCCAAGACCGCCGTTCTGTTCGGGGGCTGCTGCCGCATCGGGGCCATCCTCGGCCTGGCCTCGCCCGAGGAAGAGGAAGCGCTCGCCGCCTACGGCCTGAACCTGGGCAAGACCTTTCAGATCGTCGACGACCTGCTCGATTTCACCGGGGACGCCCGGGTCCTGGGCAAGGCCACGCTCTCCGACCTGGGCGAAGGCCGCATCACCCTGCCCCTGATCCGGGCCTTGAGCGCCGACGGCCGGACCGGACGGCAGCGGATCAAGTCCCTCATCGGCTGCAAGGGGATCCCGGCCGAAGAGCGCCGCCACCTCATCGAAACCCTGGCCTCCCGGGGGGCCTTCGATTATGCGATCCAAAAGGCCCGCGAGTACGCCGAAAAGTCTCTCGAGGCCGTCTCCCGCTTCCCGGAATCGACGGCGCGCGAGACGCTCATCCGGCTGGCCGTCTTCAGCCTGAAGAGGGATCACTGAGGTCCGCAGGAGGGACGCCATGACCGAGATCGAAGTCAAGCTCCGGATCGACGATCCCAAGGCCATGCGCGAGAAGATCATCGGCCTGGGCGCCGCCGTCGCGAGGGAACGGCACCTGGAGGAGAACTCGCTCTTCGATTTCGATCCCCCGGTCCTGCGCCCCAATCACCAGGCCCTGCGCCTGCGGTCGGCGGGGCGTCGGGCCACCCTGACCTTCAAGAGCCAGCCGCAGAAGTCCCGCTCCTTCAAGGTTCGGGAAGAGATCGAGACCCAGGTCCGCGACCCTAAAGAAATGCGCCGGATCCTCAAGGGTCTGGGGTTGCGGGAGAAGTTCACCTACCGGAAGCACCGGACGGTCCTGCGCAAGAGCCGCCTGACGATCACGATCGACGAGACGGCGGTCGGGAACTATGTCGAGCTTGAGGGCGAGCGCCACGAGATCACTCGCTTCGCCCGGGCCCTGGGCTTCAAGCGGGCGGACTTCATCACCCGGAGCTACGTGGAGATGATCAAAGAGAAGGAGCTTGCGGACGGACCGGGCGCGCCGGCCCGGGTGCGGTCTTAGTCGTCCTTCTCGTCCTTGGGGGCGTCCTCGCCCTCTTCGTCCTCGCCCTCGGCGCCCTCTTCTTCTTCGTGCTCTTCCCCGGGGACGGTCTCGATCTCCTCGTCGGCGGTCTCCTTGCCCTCGACCTCCGGCCCTTCATCGGGGATGCCGCCGCCGACAAAGACGCGCTCTTCCCGCTCCGGGACCTCATCCATATGGGTCGGGATGATCTCGTACTCGATGAGCCCGGCCCGGACCTCGGCCTGGGCGATGCGGATCGGGTTCTTGGACTTGCCCTGGATCTTCGGCTTGGCCCCCTTGAGCAGCTGCTTGGCCCTCTTGGCGGCCAGGATGATGAACCGGTATTTGCTGTCGATATTCCCGAAAGCGTCCAATGTATGTCGGCTCCTGTGGATGATTGGGCGAATAGGAACGCCAAGGATAGCAGAAATTTCCCGGAAATGCAAGAACCGGGAGGTTTTGCGTCAGGGCTCGACGGCTTCCTGGACGACCCTGGACGGGTGCTCCTTGCCGAACTCCCCTTCCCATTTGGCGATGACCACGGTCGCGAAGCTGTTGCCCAGGACGTTCAGGGAGGTCCGGGCCATGTCCATCAGCTCGTCGATGCCGAGGATGATGAACACCGGTTCGACCGGCAGGTTGAACTGGGCCACCGTGCCGAGCAGGATGACCAGGGCCGCCCGGGGCACGCCGGCCACTCCCTTGCTGGTCAGCATCAGGGTGAAGACGAGCAGGACCTGCTGCCCGAACGGCATGTGCACCCCGGCCGCCTGGGCCACGAAGATGGCCGCGAGCGAGAGATAAAGGCTCGAACCGTCCAGGTTGAAGCTGTAGCCGGTCGGCATGACGAAGGCGACGACGCGGCGCGGCACGCCGATGGCCTCCATCGCCTCCATGGCCCGGGGCAGGGCCGCTTCGGAGCTGGTCGTGGCGAAGGCCAGGGCCACGGGGTCGGCCACGGCCGCCAGGAACTTCTTGATGGGGGCCTTGATCAGCAAGGCCACGGGGAACAGGACGATCAGGATGAAGACGAGGATGGCCGCATAGAAGGTCAGCAGCAGCTTGAGCAGGTTGACCAGGACGCCCAGGCCCATGTGCCCGACCGTATAGGCGATGGCGCACCCGACGCCGATCGGCGCGAAGTGCATGACGATGTTGGTGAACTTGAACATGACCTCGGCCAGGCTCTCCGTCACCGTCAGGATGGGCCGCCGCTTGACCTCGGGGACGAGGGCCAGGGCGATGCCGAAGAGGATGGCGAAGATGACGACCTGGAGGATCTGGGCCTCGGCCACCGACTTGGCGATGTTCTCGGGAAAGATGTGGAGGATGACGTCGGAGGCCGTCTGCTTGACGGCCTGGATCTCGGCCGTCTGCGGCGCCGGCGGCAGCTTGATGCCCCGGCCGGCCTGGGAGATGTTGATGGCCGCGAGCCCGATGAACAGGGCCAGGGTGGTCACGATCTCGAAATAGACGAGCGACTTGACCCCCATGCGGCCGACCTGCTTGAGGTCGTGATGGCCGGCGATGCCGACGACGAGCGTCGCGAAGATCAGCGGGGCGATGATCGTCTTGATCAGGCGGAGGAAGATCAGGCTGAGGAGCCTGAGCTGAGTACCCAGGGACGGCGCGTCGAAGCCGATGCCGGCCCCGATCAGCATGGCCACGATGATCCAGGTCGTCAGGGAGCGGCGCTTGACGGCATACGCGGCGAAGAGGGCCGTCGTGACCCAGCGGGCCCCGAGCAGGAGCTGGCGCGGCGGAGTCGCGAGTCCGGCCGACTTGACGGCCACGAGCAGGGCCACGACGCCGATGCCGGCGAGCACGGGTCCGAGGAACGGATTGGGCCGGCTCGACGGCGCGCGCGGCGAAGGGGGCGGAGGGTTTCGAGGGTCCATGCGACAGGCGGGAATTCTAGAGAAAACGCCGGACCAAGTCAACCTAGGCCATTTATAAAAACGCCGTCTTCGGATTTCTTGGTTCAGAAAGAATCCGGCGTTTTATAAATGGCCCAGCTAAATTGAATTCGGGCCGGGTCTGTGGTAGAAATGAGACCGGGGCCAAGGTTAGGAGCGTATGGACAAGCGCATCTGGGCTATCGGAGGAGGCAAGGGCGGCACGGGCAAGAGCTTCGTGGCCGCCAATCTGGGTCTCCATCTCGCGTCGCTTGACCGGGACGTCGTCCTCCTCGACGCCGATCTCGGGGCGCCCAACCTTCACACCCTGCTCGGCCTCAGGCCGTCCCATCCCGACCTCGGCGACTTCCTGACGGGCGCCGTGCCCTCGCTCGAGGCCGCGGCGGTCGCGACGCCCTACCGGAACCTGCGCCTGATCAAGGGCTCGGAGAACATCCTCTTCATCGCCAACGTCGCCCACTTCCGGAAGCTCCGGCTCCTGCGCCAGGTCCGCCAGCTCGCGACCCAGAACGTCATCCTCGATCTCGGCACCGGCAGCTCGTACAACACGCTGGACTTCTTCCTCAGCGCCAATCCGGGAGTGGTCGTGACCACCCCCGAGCCGACGGCCATCGAGAACACCTACCTGTTCCTCAAATCCTGCATTATGCGCGTCCTCAAGCTCTACATGGACCACTACAAGATCCGCGACCTGCACCAGAAGATGCTCGACCAGATCGAGAAGAACTCCCAGTCGCTCTACAGCTTCTTCAAGTCGCTGATGGAAACCGACCGGTCCTACGGCACCATCCTTTACCGGGCGCTGCGGACGTTCCGTCCCTGCCTGGTCATGAACAAGGCCCGCGGCGAGGAAGACGTCCGCCTTGGCCGTTCGGTGGCCGACGTGGCCCGCAAGTACCTGCTCATCGACATGAAATACCTCGGGGCCATCCCCTACGACGACGACGTGGCCGGCTCGCTCCGGGCCCTGCGGCCCTATTACCCGGACCACCGGAACGCGGCCGCGGCCAAGGCTATCCGGCAGATGTCCGAGGAGCTGGCCTACTCGATCGAGTTCACGCTGCGGACGCCGCCCGAGATCCGCCTGCCGGACGTCTGATGCTGAAGAGGATCGAGGACTGGAACTACTACGAGCTCCTCTCAGTCGAGAGGACCGCGTCCCAGGACGAGATCTGGGAAGCCTACCAGGCGGCGCTGGCGACCTACAAGGACGGGTCGGAGGCTCTTTACGGGCTGGTCACGGAGGCCGAGCGCGGGCCCACGCTCGAGCGCGTCCAGGAGGCCTTCCAGACCCTCCGGGACCCGGCCAGGCGCAAGGAATACGACCTGGCGCTGCTGCGCCACGCCCCCTACACGCCCCCCAAAGCTCCGTTCCGGCGGTCGGTCGGAAAGCTCGAGATCGAGGAGGCCCCACCGCGGCGGTCGTTCTGGTCCCGGTTGAAGCGGCTGTTCATCAACCTGACTCATTCATAAAAAAGCCCTTTTTCGCTTCTCTTTTTATTGGGCGTTTTTGCCCTCCGGGCGAACCGATCCGCCCCCATCTGCTTCGTTCTCAGGGTTCGCAGTACCTAAGAGTACAGCTTCACCCCTCGGGCCTCGCATGTGAGGGCCGTCTCGATCCGTGAATAAGTCAGGCTAGAACTCCTTGACGATGTCGTCCGCGGTGTCGAAAACGCCGTCGGGGCCGGCCGAGAGCAGCCGGAAGCCCGAATCGGAAAGCCTCTCGTAGCGGATCGGCCGTCCCCACGCGTCGGGCGTCGAGCCGGCGGTCGGATGGAAACGCCGTAAGGCGCCGAGGTTCTCGGGCAGCCCCTCCCCTTCGGTGGCAAAGGACAGGACCTCGCGGGACAGGGCCACGATGTTGGCTTCGGTCAGCTTGATCTTCGACTCGAGGTACTTGTCGACCATGATCTCCAGGCCGGCCTTGCCGCCCTTCTCGGTCTTGGTGAAGAAGATGGCATAGACCACGACGAGGACCAGCAGGAGCCCGATGAGCAAGCCCCGGAATTTCATTCAGACCTCCTCGGCCGGGCGCCCGAGCGCCGGGGTCCCGGCCGCGTAGGCGGCGATGCGGTCGGCGACGCGCTGGACCACGGCGTCGGGGACGCCGTCGGCGTGCGCCGACCTCAGTCGCATATCGCAGATCTCGTTGACATAGTCGACGACGACAAAGCGGCCCCGGACATCCAAGGCCACCTCGGTCGAAAAGAAGCGAAGGCGGGATACCCGGGCGATCGTCCGGACGATGGCATAGATCGGGACCAGGCCCTCGGCCGCGGCCCGGTCATAGGCCAGCTCGCCGTAGAGGTGGGTCCGGTCGTCCCACCAGGTCAGATGGACCTCGCCGAGGACGTAGAACCCGCGGAACCAGAACCGCCGCCCGTCGCGGGCCAGGGGGACGACTTTCTCCTGGAGCAGGTACTTGTCGGCCGGATAGGTGCGCCGGGCGGCCAAGATATCGTCGGTCGTCGAGGCGTCGGCCACGACCCCGAGGCTGCCGCCCGTCGTGTTGGCCGGCTTGATGACGAACGGGACGCCGAGGGGGGCCAGGTCGGCGGACGAGACGCGGATGTCCGCCTGGGCGGCGACCGACGGCAGGATCACGGTGTGGGGCGTGGGCAGTCCGGCCGTCAGGAACTCCAGATGCATGGTGGCCTTGTCGGAAGCCCAGCGGACCTTGTCGAGGGGCTCGATGACGTCGCGGCCCCGCTCGACGGCCAGGGCCTGGAGCTCGATGAACTCCGGCGACGAGCCCGAGGCCCGGTCGAGCAGGACGCCGAGATCGAGGCCGCCGGCCCGGAACGCCTCGAGAGCACGGCCGGACTCGCCGGGAGCGACGAGCAGGGTGGCCAGGCTGCGGGCTTGGGCCGAGGCCGCGACGAGGCGGACGAAATCCCGGTCGTACTCCCAGTCGTGGGTGATGACGAGATCATAGCGCGCGGGCGGCATGAGGTTCCGGCCGTGACCCGGCACGACCCAGGGGGATTCTCCTTGAAATCGGAGGGACTGTCAATCCGCGGACAGTCATTTGACGGCGCAGCGCCGGGCGAAGTCCTCGAGCTGAGACTGGCTGAGACCGCGGTGGAAGCCGCCGTCGAGCCGCTTGGCGACCTTCCCCTGCTCGAAGAACAGGACGGTCGGATAGACCTCGATCGCGAACCGGTGGACGAGCGGATCGTGGTCATCGACGATGATGCGGGCATAGCAAGGATCGCCCGAGGCGGCGTGCTCCAGGTAGGTCGAAAGGAAGGCCTGGGAGAAGGGGCACCAGGAGGCATAGAACAGGACCATGAGCTTGTCGTGGCTCTCGACCGCCGCGTCAAGCTCTTCGGCGCTGCCAAGGAGGACGCAGGCGTCCTCCCCGGGATTGATCCGGCTGGCCGGCTTGAAGAGGGCCTTGAGGAAGTTGGGCATGGGTTCGGCTCCATATTATCAGGAACATCGCGACCGGCCAAATCATACGGCAGCCCGATCGGGCTATCGCTCCAGGACCTTGAGCTTCAGATCGTCGAAGGCGCCGGTGTCGTCGAACGAGCCGACGCCGACGAGCCCGCGGTCGAGCGTCCGGTCCCGGGCCGTCAGGATCGGGACCGTCAGGTCGTCGAGGTAAGCCCGGATCTCGCCGGTCGTCGCGTCGCAGGTCACCTTGAACGCGTGCCAGGCCCGATCGGTCAGGCGGAAAACCGACCCGCCGGCCGGCTCGGCGTTGATCTTGACCCGGTCAGCCCCGTTGACCAGCCCGATGATGTTGTGGACCTGGTCGCTCGAACCGGCGAAGTGGACATAGTAGAAGTGCGTCGGGTCCCGATAATGGAAAAAGACACATATGTCGCGGACAGGGATCGCCGGGTCCGTATCGCACCGGAGGCGGCCGGAGAACTCGAAGGAGGCGGCATCATGGCCGGCGAGGACAGAACGCGACGTCGGCGCTCGGACCGGGCCGGGCGTCCCCGGCGCCGTAAGCTCGTAAACCTTCGTGCCGTGGTCGTCGGCGACCCGCCAGTGGGACGGATCGCTGGGCGTCCAGCCCAGCGCCGTTCCGGTCTCGAAGTCGCAGGCCACGATCCGGATAGCGCCGTCGCGGCCGGACCGGCACAAGGCCGAGGCGAGGAGGGCGACGGCGAGGGCCAGGGCGGCCGGCCCTTCGGGCCTCAACACGCCTCCCCGTCCCGATAGCCGGGCGTCATCCAGGGCAGGGACGCGCCGGCGAAGAACGGCTCGAGCTTGACCGTCAGGCGGGACTTCTCCTCGGGCGTGAGTGGCTTGAAATCTCGCAGCAGGGCCGCGTTCTTGCGGACGATGTCGACCCCGTCCGTGCCGACGACGGCCGCGTGGACGAGCGGCAGGCTCAGGGCGTAGCGAATGAGGTCCGTGGCCGAGATCTCGGCGACGGTCTCCCGCGGCCGGACCGACTTGATGATCATGACGCCCATCTGGCGGGCCGCCGCCGCCGGGATGGCCCCGCCCTCGAGATCGCCGCGCCGCTCCTCGTAATGGTTGAGGGCGATGAGCATGGTATCGAAATCGTGGCGCCGGGCCGCCTCGGCCATGGCCGCGGCATCGGCATGGCCGGAAAAGCCGATGAAGCGGGCGATCTTCTGGTCCCTGATCTTATGAAGGGCGTCCAGCGCCCCGCCCGGCAGGCCCAGCGTGTCGAGGTCGGACATCGAGGCGACGAGATGGACCTGGTAGAGATCCAGGCGGTCCGTTCGCAGGCGCTTGAGGCTCTGGTCGAGCTGGCGCATGACGCCGTCGTAGGTGCGCTCCTCGAACTTGGTGGCCAGGAAGACGTCTTTTCGCCGGCGCTCGAGGACGCGGCCGATGCGCGCCTCGCTGACGATCGCCTTGTTCGTGTAATTGGCGGCCGTGTCCCAATAATAGAAGCCGTGGTCGAGGGCGGCTTCCAGGATCTCCAGGGCCCGGTCCTCGTTTTCGACGGCGCAGAAGCGGCTGCCGAGCCCGATACCGATCCTGGGCACGACGGCGCCGGTCTGGCCGAGCGTCACCGTCGGCAGTCCTTTGGCATCGAGGCCCGCCGTAGAGGGACCGTCCCCGAAGGGGACTGTCCCTCTTAGCGACGGCACCGCCGCCCCGGCCGCTGCGGCCGCGGCCACCGTTTTGAGGAAATCACGTCGCCGGATCCGATGTCCCGTCATGGCTCACCTCGCTCTGGCTTCAAGTCGCCTTTTGATTCTGGTAGACTGATTGTAATTCTTAAGCCGCCGGGAGACAACCCGGTCCGCGGATCAGACGGGTCTTGGATCATCAGATCGACAGGAGGGGACCATGACAACGACAAAGAAGGTCAGGAGGTTGGCGATGCTGACGATGCTCGCGCTCTTGGTCATGGCAGCCTCAGCGCTGGCCTGCGGAGCCGACACGGCTGTCCGCATCGAGCGGAAGACCTGCCGGTCCGCCGACGGCGTCGAGATCGTCTATTCGGTCGCGGGAACGGGCGAACCGGCCATGGTCTTCATCCACGGCGGGCTGGCCAACCGCGGATTCTGGGACGCCGAGCTCAAGGCCTTCGGGCCGAGGCACAAGACGATCGCGCTCGACCTGGCCGGCCACGGCGAGTCCGGCCGGGACCGGACGAAGTGGGGCATGCCGGAGTTCGGGGCGGACGTCAAGGCCGTGGTCGACGCGGAGAAGCCGAGGAAGGTCGTCCTTTTCGGCAACTCGCTCGGCGGCCCGGTGGCCGTCGAAGCGGCTTTGCTCTTGCCCGGACAGGTCCTCGGCGTCGTCGGCGTCGATACGTTCCAAGTCCTCAGGCAGGAGATCCCGGCCGGGATGATGCGCCAGCGGGCCGAGCAGTTCGAGAAGGATTATGCCGGGTCGATGAAGGCCATGGTCGCCATGCTGTTCCACAAGGACGCCGACCCGGCCATCATGGCCGACGCGGAGAAACGCATGATGTCGACTTCGCCGGCGACCGCCAAGGCCATGTTCCTAGGAATGGAGGGCTACGACCTCGAGGCCTCAGTCAGGCGGCTGAAGGTGCCGCTGCGGGCCATCAACGGCGACCTATATCCGACCGACATCGCCGCCAACAGGAAGGTCTATCCCGACTTCGACGCGGTCATCATGACGCACATGGGCCACTACCCGATGCTTGAGCGGCCGGACGAGTTCAACCGCCTGGTGGCCGAGACCGTCGCCGGGCTTATGAAGCCAGTCCCGAAGCGATAGCGGAACGGGCGCGCTCTATGAGTTGCGGCATCGTCTCCCGGGTATAGTCCGTCACATCGATAGGCTCGTGGAAGACGACCCGCACCGGTCCCCTGCGGATCCACCAGCTCACCCGGGGCATGAGCTCGTAGGTCCCCTGGATCGATATCGGGACGATAGGGACCCCCGCCTCGATGGCCAGGAAGAAGCCGCCGCGGCGAAAACGCAGCAGCGAGCCGTCCCAGCTCCGCGTTCCTTCGGGATAAACGAGGAAGGAATAGCCTCTCTCCTTGATCCGTTCGGCCGCGATGGCGATCCGCCTGCGGCCCTCCCCCACTCCGTCCTTGTCGACGGGCACGTAACCGGCGAGGCGCATGCCCAGCCCCATGATGGGGATGCGGAAGACGAAGCGCTTGACGATGAAGCGGACGGGCCGGTCGATCACGGTCAGGAGCAAGGGGGCATCGAGGAAGCTCAGGTGATTGGACATGAACACGTAGGGAGTGCGCCGGTCGAGGCGGTCGCGGCCGACGGCCTCCACGGGGATCCCTTCGATCCACCGTCCGACCCGCATCATCCAGGCCCCGTATAACAAGAAGCCGTCGCGGAGGCCGGCGAGAGCACAAAAGGCCAGGACGGGAATGGCCAGGACCGTCAGGACGAGGAAGACAAGGATGAGGAGGATATTGCGCATCGCCGGAGGCCCGATTATACCCTATTCCCTGATCTTCAGGAGCCTGGCGTTGAAGGCCACGATCAGGGTGCTCAGCGACATGAGGACGGCGCCCAGCGCCGGGCTCAGGAGGACGCCCGCCCCGGACAGAGCCCCGGCCGCGAGAGGGATGGCCACGGCATTGTAGCCGGTCGCCCAGGCCAGGTTCTGGACCATCTTCCGATACGTGGCCCGGGCCAGCGCGACGACGGCCGCGGCGTCGCGGGGATCGCTCCGGACGAGAACGATATCGGCCGTCTCGACTGCGACGTCGGTGCCGGCCCCGATGGCGATGCCGACATCGGCCTTGGCCAGGGCCGGGGCGTCATTGACGCCGTCGCCGACCATGGCCACGACCTCCCCGCCTCTCTGGACCTCTTCGACTTTGCGGGCCTTGTCCCCGGGCCGCACCTCTGCGAAATACTCGTCGAGGCCGAGCTCCCCGGCCACCCAGCGGGCGACGGCGTGATCGTCGCCCGTCACCATCAGGCAGCGGATCCCCGCGCGTTGAAGGCGGGCGATCGCCTCTTTCGATTCCGGCCTGATCAGGTTGGCCAAGGCGATCGCGCCGGCGGGCCGGCCGGCGACGAGAACGGCCACGACGGTCTTGCCCTGCCCGCTCAGCCGGTCGATCCGGGGATCGGCGAGGTCCATCCCGGCGGCTTTGAGAGAGGCGGGACTGACGATCCGGACCTCCAAGCCTTCGACCCGGCCTTGGGCGCCCTGCCCGGGCCGGGCCAGAAAGGCCTCAACGGGGGGCAGGCTGCCGGGGACGGCCGCGACGATCCCGCGGGCGATGGGATGTTCCGACCGGGCCTCGACCGCTGCGGCCAGCCGCAGAACGTCCGCCTGGCTAATGGCGGCTTCATCGAAGGCCAGCGTGTCGGTCACGCCGAACCGGCCCTCCGTGAGGGTCCCGGTCTTGTCGAAGATGACGGCTCCGATCGTCCGGGCCCGCTCAAAGGCGGCCCGGTCGCGGATGAGCAGGCCGCGGCTGGCGGCGATCGCGGTGGAAATGGACACGACGAGGGGGACGGCCAGGCCGAGCGCGTGCGGGCAGGCGATGACCATGACCGTGACCGCGCGTTCGGTCGCGAAGGCCAGACCTCGATCCGACAGCGCCAGCCAAAGGGCGAACGTCAGCCCTCCGGCCGCGATGGCGATAACCGTCAATCCCAAGGCCGCCCGGTCCGACAGCCTCTGGGTCCTGGACTTGCTGGCCTGAGCTTGGCGGACGAGCTCGAGGACCTGGGCCAGATAGGATTCGGGTCCGGTCTTGCGGATCTCCACGGTGACCGAGCCCTCCCCGCTGACGGACCCGCCGATGACCACGGCTCCCGGCGTCTTGAGGATAGGCCGCGATTCGCCCGTCAGCAGGGCTTCGTTGACCGACGTCTCCCCTTCGGTCACGACCCCGTCCGCCGGCACTTTCTCGCCCGGTTTGACCAGGACCCGGTCGCCGGCCTTGAGCTCGGCGAGCGGCACCTCGCTCACCGACCCGTCGGCATTCCATCGATGGGCCTCGGACGGCATGAGCCTGGCCAGCGCCTCGACGGCCCGTGAGGCTCCCATCACGGACTTCATTTCGAGCCAATGGCCGAGAAGCATGATGTCGACGAGGGTCGCCAGCTCCCAGAAGAAGACACTCCCCGGGGCGCCAAAGACGACGGCGCTGCTGTAAACATAGGCCGTGGTGATGGCCACGCCGACGAGCGTCATCATCCCCGGCGTCCGGGTCCTGAGCTCGCCAGCGAGGCCTTTGAGGAACGGAGAGCCGCCGTAGAAATAAACGAAGGACGAGATCAGGAACAGGGCGATCGTGTCGCCGGGGAACCGGAGGGCTTCGCCCAGGCCGACGAGACGCTGGACCATGGGCGAGAGCGCCAGGATCGGGACGGTGGCGACGAGAGAGATCCAGAATCGCTCGCGGAGGTCAGAGAGACGCCCGTGGCTTTCCGGTCCGGCGGCATGGGATCCGTCCCCCGCGCCTCGACCCTGTCCTATCTCTTCCCGGGTCATCGCGCCATGGTTATGGCCCATGGCCATGGGCCCTTCGTGGCCGGAATGGCCCGGGGAAGTCCCCTGGTGGTGATGATGATGCTCGTGACCATCGTCTAGGCCCACGCTCCCTCCCCCAGTCCTTTCCGTTCGCGCCTCTGCCATATCTATGATACCAGAAGAACGAGTTGGCCCCGATCATGATCCTTGACTCTCGCCCCCGGCCCGGATATCCTCCCGTTATAATGGGAGGGGTTATCGGCCACCAAGTCGGCGCCGGCGGACCGGCGGAAGCAGGAATGTTTCCGCCCTCAAATAGCGCGAGGGGTCTCATCTGAGCGCAGATGGCCAAGCCCCGAAAAAGCTATTTTGACGGCGCGATCGAACGGACCAGGAGAAGATATCTTCGCCTCAATATCAGCAATAAGTTGCTGCTGGGATTCCTTCCGCTGGTGGTCCTGACCGTTCTGATGGCCGCTTATGCCCTGGCCAACCTGGCCAGACTGAACGGGATCAACAGAAGCATCGTTCAGCTGGACATGCCGACCCTGTTGGCCACGGATCGGATGATCAGCAGCGTTTATTCGCAGGAGCTCCACGCGGACCGCTATATGATCCTCAAGAGCGCGCAGAACCTGCAGCTCTATGAGGGGGAGAGACTGGAATTCAAGAAGCAAATCAAGATCGTCCGCGGCCTGCCAGGAGCGGACAAAGGCGTGGTCGACCGTCTTTCGGCCCTTCACAACGAATACGACGCGCTCTTCACGGGCTGGTTCAAGTCCCAGGAGACACGCGTTTCAGATCGGACCGTTTCGCCTCAACGGATCGGGGACAAACAGAACGAATTGATCGGCCTCATCCGGGAGCTGTCGGTCCAAACCTCCTCCGATCTGAGGGCCAAGACGCAGACGGCGTCCGTCATCGGCTCCATGTCGTCGAGGATCTATCTGGTATTCTGCATCTTCAGCCTCATGATCGGCTTGGGCGCGGCCCTGGCCATCACCCGGAATATCTCAGGCGCGGTCATCCGGCTCAAGAACGCCACCCAAGAGATCTCGAAGGGAAAATTCGATTATGTTCCGGATATCCATAATCAGGACGAGCTGGGAGAGCTCTCGCACGCGTTCTCCGAGATGGGCCAGCGGCTGCGGAGATTGGAAGAAATGAACCTCGACACCAGCCCCCTGACCCATCTTCCGGGCGGGATCGCCATCGAGAACATCCTGCAGAAGAGGATCGACTCCGCCGGCCCGTTCGCCTTTTGCCTGGCGGACCTGGATAATTTCAAGGCCTACAACGACACCTACGGCTATGCCCGGGGGAACCAGGTCATCAAGCACACCGCCCTCGTGGTCGAGGAGGCGGTCAAGGCGCACGGGACGGACGAGACGTTCATCGGCCATATCGGAGGGGACGATTTCGTGATCCTCTGTCCGATCGATCGCTATGCCAAGATCTGCGAATTCATCATCGAGAAATTCGACCGGACGGTCGGCCAATTCTATGATCCCGAGGACTTGAGGAACGGCTTCATCGTGAGGAAAACCCGCAAGGGAGTCGAGGAAAAATTCCCCGTCATGACGGTGTCCATCGGGGTGGTCGCAAACGAGAAAAGGCCGCTGAAGCACGTCGCCCAGGTCGGAGAGATCGCGGCCGAGGCCAAGGACTATGCCAAGTCCAGGCCAGGCAGCGTCTATTATGTCGACCGCAGGGAGGCCAACTCTTAGGGGCGTCCGCCGACTAAACTACCAAAGAGAGCGGACGGAGATGGAAAAGGGACCCCAGAAGCCCGGCGCGCTTTCTCGAGTCGTGCCTCTCGTCGTCGCGGCGGCCCTGCTGTCGTCCGGCTGTTGCTCCCTGTTCAAGACGCTGGCCCCCAGCCCGCCGCTCCTGCAGGAGGACTTTTCCCTTCTTCGTCCCGAGGATTTCCCCGCCAAGATCAAACAGCTCGAGGACATCTCCCAGAACGACAAGAACGTGGCGGTCCGCAGCCGGGCCCTCTTCTATATCGGCCTGGCCCACATGCATTACAAGAATCCTTCGCCTGATTACCCCAAGGCCGTTCAATACTTGGACAAGTACATTGCGCTCGAGCCGGCCCGCAAGGACATCGATGAGACGGTGGCTTGGAAGTCCGTCGTGCAGGCCCTGGACAACTCTCTTCGCGAGCAGGAGAAACTGGCCAAGAGCTATGCCCAGTTGAAGCTGCAATACGATCGCTCGAACAGGAACGGCGAATCCCTGGCCAAGGTGGTCGAAAACCAAAAAAAGGAGATCGAGCGCCTGAGGCAGACGATCAAGGAGCTGGATGCCGTTCAGCAAGAGATCGAGAGGAAAAGAAAAGCGATCAAGAAGTAGCCGGTCATCCCGGCCTTGGCGTGGAATTGGTGGAAGCGGGGAAATTCAGTAAAAAAGAAAATGACCCGCGTAGGACTCGAACCTACAACCCGCAGATTAAGAGTCTGCTGCTCTACCAATTGAGCTAGCGGGCCAAAAAAGCCCCTCTAATTTAGCGAAGTCGGGCCGGATTGTCAACCGGGCCGGGAGTGTCCTTCGGACCGGTTTTGGGCTAGAATCCGGACATGCCCGAGGACGACGTTTTCAGGCTGCCCATCGACGGCGTCCTCGATCTTCACACCTTCAGCCCCAAAGAGGTCAAGGACCTCGTCCCGGAATACATCGGCGAATGCGTGCGGCTCGGCCTCGCCGAGATCCGCATCATCCACGGCAAGGGTACGGGCACGCTCAAGGCCATCGTCCACGGACTCCTGAAGAAGGACCCCCGCGTCCTCAGCTTCAAGGACGCCGGTCTCGACGGCGGCGGCTGGGGCGCGACCGTGGTCAAGCTCAGCGGACCTCGAACCGGTACGAGAACTTGATCATGAAGATGTTCTCGCCCGGGGCCCGGAAGATATCGCCCATATCCCGCCAGAGCTCGAAGTCACCGGGCTCGGAGTAATCCGCCCGCCTCTGCGTCCAGACAAAATAGAGCATCGATCCCGGCCGGTATTCCCAGCGCAGGACGATCGTTCCCCGCAGGGACTTGAGGCTGAAGTCCGGGTCGGCGAAGGCGAATGGCGCCGCCGGCCCGGTCGGCCCGTCGGGATCGACCGTGTAGGTGCCGTCGGCCGAGCGGCTGATCGTCGAATCGTCGAAGCCGCCGTAGTAATCGAAGTCGAACGTCCGGGCGGCATGAAGCTCTTTGAAGGCCGAAAAATCGCCCACCGCGACGTAAGGCTGGAGATAGGCCTGGAGGCTCAGCCGGGGCGTAAAAGTCCAACCAACTCGGACCTCGATGGGCAATGTTATCTGATGGATGTCCGCGCAGACATACCGGACGCCATAGGTCGAGGTCTTGAGCGGATCGACCACGCTCTTCACCCATTGCCCCTGGGAATAGCGCCAGGTGTAGCTCGGGCCCACAGACAGGAAGAAGTTCGGGCTCGGCTTCCAGGTCAGGCCGGCGGTGAACGTATAGTTGTACCCGCCGCTCGGGTGATAGCGGTATTGGGCGCTGCCCTCGAGGACGAGC
Organism: Candidatus Aminicenantota bacterium; assembly: GCA_963807525.1. Lineage (GTDB taxonomy): Bacteria > Acidobacteriota > Aminicenantia > Aminicenantales > Saccharicenantaceae > RBG-16-66-30. The sequence goes on from CAWECI010000011.1 coordinate 81,597, forward strand.
GGCTTGCGGTCGTCGCCCTCGAGCTCGACGCGGACGGTCTCGCCCGCCGGGTAGAAGGCCATCGGCCCGCCCCGGGTCAGCCAATGGCTGTACTTGGGCGGCTCCCAATCGAGGTGCAGGGCGGCCGTCCAGTAATTGAGGAACGTCCCCTTGCCGTCGAGGTAGACGTACTCGCCGACACGGTTCCAGCCGAAGTCGTAGTTCCGGTAGTAGGACGCGATGACCGACGCCTTGCGGAAGGTCCGGCCCGGCCGGAGCCAGCGGTATCCGGTCTCGACATGCCCGTTGATGAGGTCGCCGCGGTTGTGGTAGCCGAGGTCGTTGGCCTCGAAGCCTGGGGACATGGCCCCGATCGCCGCGTTGAAGACGAGGCTGCCGTTCTGCTTGTTGACGTACAGGCGGCCGGCCCAGCCCGAAAGGGACGTCGCGTGGGGGTCGACCGAGACCCAGTCGGCGTCCGGCCGCTGAAAATAGTGAAGGGACGACAGCTGGAGCGCCGTGATGGCCTCCGTGCTGCCGTGGACCGTGGTCCCGGCGCCCCAGCCGGCAACGACCCAATCCCGGTCCTTGCCGAGGCAGGTCCAACCGTCGACGCCGAAGGCCAAGGCGTCCCTGGTGAGGGCGTCCTCGAGCGCGCCGCCGCGCAGGTCCCGGGCGACGGTCGTGGCCATGAAGCCGAGGCCGCTGCGGCCCTGGCCGAACTCCTTCAGGCCCCTGGCGACGCCGTAATAGCTGAAGGGCTCGACCTCGGCCGTCGATCGGTCGCCGCCGACATCGATCGTGGCGTACTCGCGGGCGGTGGCCGCGCTGACGACGCCGAGATTGAAGTCGCGGCCGATCTTGCCGGTCACCTTGGCCGCGCCCAGGATGGTCGTCCAGTCGGGCATTTCGTAGAAGCCGGCCGTCGCAGGCCGTCCCTGCGGGCTGCGGCCGATGCGGCGGCTGTAGAAGAGGTCCGGGTCCTCCCAGCCGAACATGCGATAGACGTTGGGCCCGCCCCGGCCGAAGTTGAAGATGCTCGAGCCTTCGATGAAGAACGGCCGTTTCTCCTGGTAATAGGTCTCTTCGTCGCTGATATTGATGATGGCGGGGTCGACCTCGACCTGGCCGAAATCCGGGTTGACCGAGACGTCGAGGGTCAGGTTGCTGCTGAGCCCGCCCTTGAGATCGAAGCCCGCGTTGGCCCCGGCCTCGCGACCGGTGTGGAAGGGGTCCCCGGCGACGGCCGGGCTCAGGGTCGCCTTGGTCAGGGCGAACGGCGAGATCTCGAGACGTCCGCCCGCGGCGATCGCGGCCAGACCGGTGAGCTCGGCGAACCGCGAGGCCAGGCCGCTCTCCTCCTTCGGCACCCAGGCGAAGAAATCCTCTTCGTTCTTGCGCTTGATGATGCGCTCGAAATTGATGCCCCAGACTTGGACTCCGGCGCTCTTGAACCTGATCTGGTCGAAGGGGATGCGGATCTCGACCGTCCAGCCGGCATCGTCGATGTGGGCGGCGCTGTCCCAGACGCCGTCCCAGGTCGTATTGGTGTCCGTGTCGTTCGAGATCGCGCCGTCCTCGATCGAGCCGAGGGGATTGACGCCGAAGAAGTAGCCGCTGCGCCGGTCGTGGTAGGGATCGAGGCCGACGTGGAACCAGTCCGACTGGACGTCCCCGTCGCGCCGGCCGAGGCGGCCGACGATCTGGCCAGGCTCGGAATCGGCCAGCCGGGCGGCCACATAGAGACAGCGGTTGTCGAAAGCGACCCAGACGGTCGTCGGCTCGCTGGCCGGTTGGCCGTCGAGCGGGTCATGCTGAGTGAAGCCCCCGGCGCCGGGCGTCTGCCAGACCGGCTCGGAGAGAAGGCCGTCGATGACAATGGGCCCCCCGGCCGGGACCGCGGCGACGGTCCTGACGGTCCGCGGATCATCCGGCATGGAGGCGGCCTGGCCTTGGGGCAACGGGGCCGCGGCCGCAAGAACGGCCAGCCAAACCAAGGCTAACGCAAGGGCCGAGGCGGCTGATCCGCAGGCAGATTTCCGGCAAGCGATCATTCAGTCCGCTGATATATCAGTATCCATTCAGTTAAGTCAAGGCGCCAAAATGGGGACGTTTCTATTTTCTTTATTCATTTGAGGCCCATTTATCAGAAGATGAAATAATTAAATAGAAACGTCCCCATTTATTTGGCGTATCCCCCGATCTGGGCTAAACTATAGGGCAATCGCTTCTCTTCACCCGGCCCGAGGAGGCACCATGGCTCGACCCAAGAGAATCCGACTGACCGCGGCCGCCGGCCTCTTGAGCCTCGTCCTGGCCCTGAACGCGGGCGGCCCGCCCGCTCCGAAGACCGGCATCGCCCCTCCCGGTCCGATCGATCCCCAGCGGGTCAGGGACCAGGACACCATGACCTGGGCGGACTATCGGCCCATCCCCGGGCATAACTGGGCCGACCCCTCCCTCAAGCCGCAACGGGGCTTCAAGCTGGCCGTCGTCGGCATCGACTTCCCGGACCAGCCCTTCGTCATGACCAGGGCGAGGGGCTCTGATCCCTTCGGCAATCCGCAGATCGAGCCCATCGCGCGCGAGCTCGTGCCCCGGTTCTACGCCGACTTCTGGATGAAGCCCGGCCAGGTCAATCACGGCCAGACCATCAATGGCTATTGGATGGAGCAGTCGCGCGGCCGGTTCGGCATCACCGAGGTCGCGGCCTTCGGCCCCTACCGCATGCCCAAGCCGTTCTGGCACTATGGCCTCAACGAATTCGGCCAGAACGACCAGACCCCAGACGGCAGCCACGCCGACGGCCGCATGGAGCGCGACTGCGACGAGATCTGGACGGCCGCCGTGGGACGGGACGTCCGCAAGGATTTCGACGCCGTCCTCCGCCTCTACGCGGGCTACGACGAGACGGGCGTCTGGCAGGAATTCGGCGAGATGAAGTTCAACACCAAGGACGACATCCCGGCCGCGTGGGGCAACCCGAACCCGGCCAAGCCGCGCTGGGTCCCGACCCGCTATGTCGCGTGGACGAGCTGGCTGGCCGGGGCGCAGCAATGGGGCCTGTCCTCGATCCGCCAGGGGGAGAACTCGGGCACCATCACCCACGAGCTCGGCCACTTCGCCTTCAGCCTGCCCGACCTCAACAACAACCCCTACGTCAAGCCCTATCGGCGCGTCGCCGCCGGGACTTGGGACATGATGGACCGCGGCTGCTTCAACGGGCCGGGCGGGCCTCACAAGCGCTGGGTCGTGCCGCCGACGCAGGGGGCCTTCATGCCGGCCGGGCTCATGGTCCGCAACCGTCTCGAGAACAAGTTCATCGGCGAGTCGGACCTGCTCACGGTCGGGCGGGCCTCGCTCGCGGCCAATGGGACGGCCGTGGCCGAGGTCACGGCCCGGGCCGTCGACCCTCTCCCCGGCACATATACCGGGATCATCGTCCGCTTCGACGGCGAGAAGCCGGGCGACCTCACGCCGCCCGACGACCCGGCCACGAACCCCCTCTCCCCCGGCACCCCGAACTACAGCTTCTACACCCTCGAGGTCGTCCAGCGCATCGGCTACGATTCGTTCACGCCCGACAGCGGCGTCCTCATCGCCAAGAACAAGGACTCCCTGCGCGGCCGGAACGGCGGCCCGAACGAGTTCAACAGCTACATCTGGGTGATCGACGCCCACCCCGAAGACATCGCCATGGTCGATTACATCAGGCCCGACGGCGAAAAGGTCATGCGGACGGTCGCCGACTATCGCCAGCTCAACGACGCCCTCTTTCACGCCGGGCTCGACGCGGGCAGCCCGTTCGAGTGGGAAGACGCGCCCAACCGACTCCATTTCTACGTGGTCGACCTCCGGCGCGACAAGGACGGGATCCTCGTCTACAAGCTGGCCGTCCGCTCGCTCGACGCGGCGGGGCCGCGGGATCGAAAGGACGTCCTCATGGCGCCATCCCCGTTCAAAGATGGACTCCCGGCCGGGCCGGGGTTCACTCCCGTCTCATTCGCCCTGGTCAACGCCTCCGCCCCCGCGGGGACGGAAGCCGGTTCCGCTTTCGGCTCCGACGTCTATCGGCTGTCGGCCTCGGTCGAGGGCCAGGGCTGGAGCGCGCGTCTGCTCAATGCCCTGGCCGCCGTGAAGGCGGGCGGCGAAAGCCCGATCACGGTCTTTGTCGTCCATGGACCCCAGGCGGCCAAGTCCGCGACCGTCACGTTGCGGGCGGTCTCGGAGAGCGATCCGTCGCGGATCCTGACGGCGACGGTCAAGTTAGCGCGTTAACGCAAGAGGTCCCGGGTCGGCGGCTCGCCGATCATCCGCGGGAGCGCGCGGCCTTCAGCGCCGCATAGGCGTTGATCATTCCCCCCGAGACGGTCTTTCCGTCCAGGCCCGGAAGACGTGTCACAGTGTCCATCAGGATCTGCTTGAGCTGCCGGGCGCTCAGCCGCGGAGCGACCGAAAGGGTCAGGGCGGCGACCCCTGCCGCCACGGGCCCGGCGTTGGAGGTCCCGCCGGCCAGCCGATAGGAGCTACGGCCGTTCTCGACGAAAGTGGAGAAGTTCTGCTCGACCGCGGCGATGTCGACCTTCCGCCGACCGAAGTTCGAACCGAGCCAGCGGTCCCCCGCCTGGTAGCGGACGAGCCGGCCCTGGAAGTCGATCATGGCCACGGTCAGGATGTTGTCGAGATCGAAGCAGGCCGGATAGGTGAGGTTCTCGGGCCGGTCGATATCGAGCCCGGAATTGCCGGCCCCGACGACGAGAAGGACGTCTTTCCGGCCGGCGTATTCGATGGCCAATCTCAGCTCCGCCAGGGCCTCCGGGGTCGGGTCGCTGACGAAGCCGCTCCAGTTGATGACCCTGGCGCCGTTGTCGGCCGCGTAGCGGATGGCCTTGGCCGCCCGCCCCGGCCTGAGGGTGTCCTTTTCGTTCCGGCCGACGCCTTGGGCGCCGATCTTGAGCAGCATCATCGAAACGTCCCAGTTGATCCCGGCGACGCCGATGCCGTTGTTCCCCCGCGCCCCGATGATGCCCAGCGCCGAGATGCTGTGCCAATAGGGTTGGATGCGCGTCCGGTCCATCCCGTCAAAGACATAGCAGTCGGGATCGGGATCGTCGAAAGCGAAATCCCAGCCCATGACGTCGTCGACATAGCCGTTCTTGTCGTCGTCGACGCCGTTGGTTTCCTTAGCGTGGCCGGTCGCGTCCGGGCCCGACTCGCCGGGATTGGCCCAGATATTGCCGGCCAGGTCCTCATGGGCATAGAAAAAGCCGTCGTCCAAGATAGCGACCACGACGTCACGGCGGCCGGTCGAAAGGGCCCAGGCCCGGGTGACGTTGGCGTCGATGCCTTCCAGAGCTTCGTAAGTCACCGGCGAAGGCTTGGACGAGGTCCGCTCGATCGTGATCTTCCCGCCGGGATTGAGGAAGCTGGCCTGATATTTGAAGTAGGGATCGTTGGGGATGACGCGGTCCGCCGGCGCGGGGGCCGCGGCCAGGAGAAGGCCGGCAACGACGGCAAAGACGAGGATGAGACCGGGGTGGATGATCCTATTCATGATACATACCATTCTACGTGCCGCGGCCGCCGATGTTAAGACTCTGTGGTGGTTCGGTCCCCGGCCGGGACAGTCCCTTCGGAGATCCGGGCCGTCGCCGGCTAGCGCGCGCAGCGCATGGCGACGCCGACCAATCCTGTCCCCTTTCGAGGACGGTCGCGTTCTGCCTCATCGCCTTGACTTGCCGTCCGAACGCGGTCTATCATCCGCACGATCGGAGGGAACGATGTTAAAGGCTCGCGTCGTCCACGGGGGAGATCCAGGGCGCCTTCCCGCCGCCCGATGGGTCTGGCTTATTCCGGTCCTGGTCGCCCTCGCAGGGCTGGCGGGGATCGCCTCCCCGCTGGCGCCCGAAAAGCTCGGGACCGGCGTCCTGCTTCCGGACGGGACCGAGTTCATGTCCTGGGAAAGGCCGTCCTCGCCGACCCGGACCTATTACGTGGACAATCGCGATCCGCGGGCCGCCGATTCGAACCCAGGCACGGCCGAGCTTCCTTTCCTGACCATCAACCGGGCCGCGCAGGTCCTCGAGCCCGGCGAGAGGGTGGTCATCAAAGAAGGGGTTTACCGCGAGCGCGTCGACCCGGCCCGCGGCGGCACGGCCCCGGACAAGATGATCAGCTACGAGGCGGCGCCTGGGGCCAAGGTCGTGGTCAAGGGCTCGCGCCTGGTCCAGACGGGCTGGCTGCCGTCGACGGAATATCGCTTGACGGCGCCCGGCCTCGACCGCTCGGCGGTCAAGATCTATCGGCGCGGCCTCGAAGACATCGACTTCCAGGGCTACAACCCCTTCGGCATGGCCAGCATCATGCAGAACCGCGTCTACCTGATGCCCAAGCCCGAGGAGCTGTGGCGCCATCTCGTGCGCCGCGGCATGGTCTTCGTCGACGGCCGGCGCCTCAAGCAGGTCGAGCTCTACCAGGAGCTCGGCCGGTCGGACGGCGCGTTCTGGTGCGAGCACAATGGCCTCGCCATCCACGTCCGCCTGCCCGGGGACGCCGACCCGGCGGCCCACGAGGTCGAGCTCGCCGTCCAGGAGCAGGTGTTCGCGCCCCGAACGACCGGCCTCGGCTACATCCGCATCAAGGGCCTGACCTTCGAACACGGCGCCAACGCCTTTCCGCCGCCGCAGCGCGGTCTCGTCTCGATGAGCCGCGGCCACCACTGGATCATCGAAGATTGCACGCTGAGGGAAGCCAACGCGGTCGCCCTCGACATCGGGGCCCAAGACTGGGACATGATCCCGCCGGCGGTCATCGGCCAGGCCATCGTCCGCCGCAACCATATCGACGAGGCCGGGGTCTGCGGCATCGCCGGGGCTGGCGTCCAGGGCACGCTCATCGAGTCTAACCTCATCGAGCACATCGGCGACCGCGACGTCGAGCTGGCCTGGGAGACGGGCGGGATCAAGCTCCATTTCGCCAAGAGCTGCCTCGTCTGGCGGAACGTCATCCGCCATACCATCCACGCCGAGGCCATCTGGATCGATTACGAGAACGCCAACAACCGCATCACCGGCAATGTCTTCGGCGACAATCTCGAGACGCTCCGCGGCGGCATCTACCTCGAGGCTTCGCATGAGCCCAACATGCTCGACAACAACATCATCTGGAAGGCCACTGAGGGCGCCGGCGGCGGGTCCTACAACATGCCCGGCCACGGCGGCTGGGGCATCACCGTCGACGGCAGCGACGATACGGTCGTCGCCCACAACCTGATCGGCCTCGCCCAGGACGCGGCCATCAAGTTCCGCAACATCGAGGGCCGGATCGTCAGCGGGCGGGGCGGCACGACCCGGAGGAACAAGGTCCTGGCCAACATCTTCTACCGCTGCGGCAAGTCGATCGACTTTTCGAACCAGGACAACACGGCCGACTACAACCTCTACACCAAGGACTGGGGCGAGGTTCGGGACGAGACCAAGGGCGTCGGCCGCGGCCTGAACTGGATCCCCGACGCCAATACCACGCTCCAGCTCGACCTCCCGGCCTGGCAGCGGTTCTTCGGCTTCGATAAGAACGGGGCCTATGCCGACATGGCCATCGACGTCGACCTCGACGCGCTGACGATGACCTGGTCGATCGCCGGCGCCGTGCCCCAGGTCCCGGCCGGCAGGCATTTCCTGCTCGATATCGTCGGCCAGGCCGCGCCAGGCGGCATCCGTAAGCCCGGCCCGCTGGCCGGCATTCCCGGCTCCTCGACCAAGGTGAGCATCGACCCCAGACGGTGACCGGGGGGGTCCCGCCAGGCAGACGCCCGCCCGCCTCAAGACCGGCCATCGCGGCCGCGCTAAGAGCCTGGGGCAGGGGCTTGCTATTCCTCCGCAAACGGCCCTAGAATCAGCCCAAGGGGGTTACAAACATGTCGAGCTATGATCTTCAGCAATTGACCGCGGCCTTTGAATCGGAGGGCTTCAAGGTCGTCAACAACGTCCGATGGAACGGCAAGCTGGGGGTGGCCGCCGAACACGGCACGGCGTTCAGCGGAGGCGATCCGCAGAAACCGAAGAAGGCCTTTTATCTGGAAGGGACTCACAGGGAGATGGGGCATCTTCTTGGGTTGATGGCCGAAGAGGACATCCGCGAGATGGCCACTCACTTCGTCGATAACATGGTTTGGGAGCTCTTCTTTTGGCATCCGCGGGCGAAGGCCGATCCGCACGACGACCATGAGACGGATATCATGACCACGATCAAGGCGGCCCTCGGGGAGATGTTCGCCCGACTCATCGCCGTCTTCACCCAGCCCGTGGCTCCCGGGGCCGCCCCTGCGCATCTCGTCCCTCCCGAATACCTCCAGGAGATCGATGGGATCCTCGATGGCTGCCGCGCTGCCAACCCCGATACGGGGGTCAACAAGAAGGACCTGCTGGTCCTCAATTTCGGGATCGATTGGTTCCTCGGCAACGTCTACAGCATGGGTGGCATCTTCAAGACGCTAAGAAGGTCGGTGATGTGCAACGGCTTTTCGCTGTCCAAGGCCGCGGCCGGCAACGAGCATTTCTTCGGCCGGGACTTCATGTTCCCAACGGCGGGCATCTTCGGTGAGCGGGCCTGCCACATCATCGGCAATCCCGAGGACCCCGGCGCCCCGAACCGGCTCCCCTTCGTCAGCCTCACGGCGCCGGGCATGGTCGGCAGCGTCACCGGGATGAACCGCCGGGGCGTGGCGATCGGGGTGGAGGTCGTCCCGTCGATGGCCGCCGACGTCAGGAAGGTGGGCCTCAATTCCCTCGTTTTGAACCGCGACGTCGTTGAGAGGGCCGCCGACGCGGACGCCGCGGTTGCCGTCATCATTAACGCCCCCCGGACAGTCCCCTGGATCTACATCGTCGCCGACGGAACGACCGACAAGGCCTGCGTCGTGGAGACGGTCGATGCCCGCGACCAGATCGATTTCGTTTCGTTCCCCCCAAAAAGTACGTCAAGAAATGCCTCTTCAACCGGCATCCTCCGCTCCCGGGCCGGAGCTTCCTGGCGAGCCACTCGACGGCGTCCCAGAACCTGGGGGTCATGGTCCGAGGGGCGGACTACGCCTACCATCCGGCCTACCTGGATTTCAACGAGAGCCTGTTCCGGCGCCTCGGCGGGACCCTGGTCCCTAACGCCCTGGATGAGTACGGTCACTTCAATGAGACGTATGAAGACGCGAATTGCCCCGGTCCGTTCTATTTTCCGCCGCAGAGAGAATCCCGGGACGATGTGGTCCTAACGACGAATCACTTCGTCATCCCGGAGATGCGGTACACGTCCATGCATCCGTGGCTGAAAACCATCTTCGGCAAGCTGATCCAGGATTCCCAGTGGCGCTACGACGCCCTGAACAAAAGGATCCTCGACGAGCTCGCGGCGGCCGGATCGGCAGGCATCAGGTACACGACGGCCAAGGAGATCCTCAAATTCATTAGCCCGGATGGCCAGTACCCCGGATATTTTGGCGTCGACGCGGACATCATCGAGGGGGCCCAGTCCCTATGCGACCTGAAGAACCTGACCATCGAGAGCCACTACGGGCATTACAGCGATGACTGGGTCATGTTAAGCCTGAAGAAATACGTCCCTTAGTGGGACGTGAGATCAAACGGATCATGAGGAGGTTCCCGATGGAAAAGAGCTTCGTTGTGCGCTGGGGCTGGCTCCGAGCGATGTATATCTACACCATCGTCACAGCGGGCGGGTTCGGATTGGCCATGCTGGCCTTCCCCGGACTGCTCCATTCGCTTTTTGGCTTTCCCGTCGACGACCCGACCGCCCTCAAACTCTACGGCAGCATCATCCTTGGCGCGGGCCTCGTCGCCATCCCGGCCCTGCGCTTCCCTCTGAAGTTCGTGGCTCTTCTGCTTCTCCAGCTCGTCTACAAGCCGATCTGGATCGTCGTGGGCGCGCTCCCCGTCTTCCTCAAGGGACAATTCCCGCTTTATCTCGTGATGATCGCGGTCGTCTTCCTCGGCTACATCGTCGGCGACCTGATCGCTATCCCGTGGGCCTACCTGTTCTCTAAGAGAGAAGGGGGAATTCCGGCCGAGCCGGACCTAGCGGGAGGCCCGACCGCCTAATGCGGCCAGACGCGTCCGGGCATCCTTGAGCTCGGAGAAGTCCGGATCGGCATCGGCCCAATACTTGAGGAACTTCTGGTACTCGCCCCTGGCCCGGTCCTTCTCGCCTTTCTCTTCCAGGACCCGGCCGAAGCGGTAATGATAAAGGGGAGAAATCAGCCGGCGGAGCCGGCTTCTCGGATCGATCGTCGTGAGACGCTCGTATTCGGCAATGGCCTTATCGAGCTCACCTTTCTTCCAATAGGCCCGAGCCAGGACGTCTTTGAGGAACGGGAGATTGTAGGGGATCGAGGTGTTCGTGTTGACCGACCTCAGGACCCCGACCTCGATCTTCTGTCCGAGGTCGATAGCCTCATCGACCGAATTCCCGGCCAGCGCTGCCTCCGCAGCCAAGACGAAATAGGCTTCGGTGAGACTTATCCTCCGACCTGGATCGAGCCCCGGGAGGATCTTCTCCATTTCGGCCAGCCGGCCCTTCAAGGCCTCGAGCCGTCCCTGGCCAAGGTCAACGGTTCCTGATAAGAAATCCGAGATCGCGACGGAATAATCCTCGCCTCGGGAGTTTCCCTTCTCGTATTCTGCCCAGGATCCAAAGGCCTGCCGGGCCTTATCGAACTCCTTTCGGTCCAGGTAAATATGGCCCAAAATGAAGTCTGCGGCGGCGACGCCATAGTTGAATTTAAATTTTTCCGCCACGCCCCGAAGAGGAAGAAGGCGGGCGACCGCGGCCTCATCTCGCCCGAGAAGATGATCGTAGAAAGTCCTGAGGTAAGCCCCCTCCATCTTGGCCTGGTCCGTCGGCGCCCTCTTAGAAACCTCTTCCAACCAACGGCCTGTTTCCGGGTAATCCTCCTTGAGCGCGCAGACATAGGCCAAGCCGACGCAAGAATTGTAGAAATCCGGCTTGATGGCCAGAGCTTTCTTGTAGGTCGTGATGGCCGCGTCCAGGTCGCCGAGGAACATGTTCATCTCGGCGATGGAATCGACCGGATTGGGCAAGCCGGGTCTCAGCTCGGCATAACGCTGGAAATTCCGGATGGCCTGGGCAAAATCCCCGATCGCCGCATAGGAATAGCCGAGCTGATTGAAGGCTGGCGCGTACCGGGCGTCAATCTCCACGCTTTTCTCATATTCGGCGATGGCCTCCGGATAGCGGCCGGCATTGCCCAAGGATATCGCCAGCTCGTAATGGGCACTCTTATCATCCGGATAGCGATCAAGCAACTGCGTCAGGAGCCGGCGGCGCTTGGCGGCATCGTGCTCGATGACAGACCCATACTGCGCCTCGATGAGGAGCCGCTCCCTGTCCGTAGCCCTGGCCGAGAACCTCATGGCTTTCTCAAGCGCCGCGTCGCGCGCCGGGTAATCGAGGAGGTTGTTGGCCGCCTGCGACAGGACATAGTAGCCGAGACCGAACGAGGGATCGACAGCGACGGCCCTCTCAGCATAAGCCTTCGAATCGGCCCACAAGAAATCATATAAGGCCTGCTGGGCTTTGAGATAGAGGTTGTAGGCCTCCATCGAGCCCGTCGTCAGGTCGATGATCTTCTTCGTCGGCAGATCGACCTTGAGCGGCGGCAGTGCGATGCCGCGACGGATCGTCCGGCTGATCTCGTCGATCTGGGACTTGAGGATGCTGTCGATCCCGGTCCCTTTGGCTGAGGCGCTCTTGAGGAGGTGTTTCGTCGAAGCGTCCAGGACCTGGACCTCGGTCGCGTACGTGTCGCCAGCCTTGACGAAGCTGCCGAGGACGATGGCCTCGATGCCCTCCTTCCGGCAGGCCTCGAAACCGGCGTCCTCCTCGAAAATGGCGCTCGCCTCGCGACCGGTGTTGCGGAGGAGGTCCTTCATCCGTTCCCATGAAGTGACCCGGAGGCGCTTGGATTCCCCGAGGCTGGTAATCAGGAGGTGCGGGATGGCCTCGCGCAGGTAGTCGAGATCCGCGTCGCCGCTCTGGTTCTTGAAGCCGATGACGGCGATCGTCCGCCGGTCCGCCTCCCGGCTGGGGATGAACTGCCAGACGATGAGTGCGGCCAACGCCAGAAGGACAACCACGGCGGGGATCCAGACCTTCTTGGACGGCAGCCGGACCGTGATCTCCTTGGAGGTCGTCGGCTTGGGGACGGCTGCCGCCCGCGTGGTCGTCGGCAACGACTTCTCGGCCAGGGCCAAGGCGGCCAGGAACTCAGCGGCCGTCCGATATCTCTTCTCCTTGGACTTCTCGAGGCACTTGAGGATGACCCGGTCGAGGTCCTCGGAGATCTGGGGATTCAGCGTCCGCGGATCGGGCGGCGCCTCGCTCTTCTGCTTGACCGCGACGCTCAGGGCCGTCTCGCCTTCGAACGGCACGCGGCCGGTCAGCATCTCGAAGAGGAGGACCCCCAGGGAATAGATGTCGCTCGCGAAACCGGCCTCCTTGCCCTCGACCTGTTCGGGCGACATGTATTCGGGCGTCCCGATCATGACGTTCCCGCCGGTGACGCCCTTCGTCCCCGTCAATCGGGCGATCCCGAAATCCATGATCCGGGCGTTGCCGTGGCGGTCGATCATGATATTCGAGGGCTTGAGATCCCGGTGGACGATCCCCAGCTCGTGGGCCTCGGCCAGTCCCTCGGCGACCTGGCGAGCGATCCGGAGGGAGGTGCCGACCGCCATCTGCCCGGAGCTCTGGATGAAGGCCTTCAGGTCTTCGCCCCGGACGTATTCCATCGTGAAATAGTAGGATCCTCTCTCCTCGTTCAGGTCATAGACCCGGCCGACGTTCTTGTGGACGATCTTCCGGGCGATCTTGAGCTCGTTCTTGAACCGCTCGATCGTGGCCCTGTCAGCCGCGATCTCGGGCTTGATGAGCTTGAGGGCGATCTCCTCTCCGACCTTGGTGTCGAGGGCCCGGTAGACCTTGCCCATGCCCCCGCCGCCGAGCTCCTCGACGATCTGGTAGCGGCCGGCGAACGTGGTTCCGGAGGTCAGCTCGTCCCGGGAGGTCTCGATCGTCCTGGTGGAAGCGCCTGGTTCGGAGGCCGAACGGGGCAAGGGCGTCGCGCACTCTTTGCAGTACTTCGAGTCGGAGGGATTCTCCGCCTGGCAACGCGGGCAGGTGACGCCCATGGCTCTCCTCTTGCCGGAACATATAGCACAAATCCCGCCCTGAAGAAAGTGCCGGTCGGACGCGTCAGACCAGACGCGGCCGGGTGATGAACGGGCTGCCGTCGATGACAAAACGGCGGAGCTTGTCGCGGGCCGCGGTGACGCCGATCCGGACCGTCCGCCGGACCTTGGGCCGGGGCGCTCCATCATCGGCAATGAACAGAGGCCCCTCCCTGGTCATGTCGGCGCCATAGAGCGCCAGATCGATCCCCAGCGCCCGGGCCAGGTTGCCGGGGCCCCTGGCCAACCGTCCCTCGCCGACATCGCCTCTTGACCGCCGCATCAGGTCGATCCCGGCAAGCGGCTCGAGCGATCGGATGAGGACCCCGCCGGCCCGTCGGCCTGTCTTGGCGACGACATTCAAGCCATAGTGGCCGCGGGTCTGATGGATATAGGCGCGCCCGACCTGAGCGAACAAGGCCTTGTTCCGCGGCGTCCGGCCGCGGAACGCGTGGCTGGCCGGGTCATCCTCGGTGTAGGCCTCGACCTCCACGATCCGCCCCGCCAGCCTCCGCTCCCCGATCTGCCGCACCAGGACCTTGCCCAGCAGTTCGCGGGCCACAAGGCTCGTCGGTCGGGCATAGAAGCCGCGCGGCGGGATCTTCATGATCGAGTCCCGGCCAAACTATAGGAGCCGCTGAAAACCCTGTCAACAGACGGCGGAGACCGGTTTGACTCAGGTCTCCTTTCTTGTTAGGCTTGGCCCAGCCTGACCGAGGGGGGAAGGCGGCATGGGTACGAGCCGGCCGACGAGGGTCCTGCGCCAGATCGTCGAGATCAAGCCCGGCGAACGGAAGCTCGCCCGCCTGATCTTCGCCTATTTCTTCCTGATCGCCGCCCCCTACACCATGGTCAACGCCCTGCGGACGAGCAACTTCCTGTTCAAGGAAGGCGTCGGGTGGCTGCCGGTCGTCTACCTCCTGGCCGTCGTCGCCACGGGGCTGATCGTCATCATGCAGACAAAGTTCCGGGTCCGCAGGTCGCTCCGCGCCCTGATCGTCCCCAGCCTCGTGTTCTTCGCGGTTTCGGGGTGCGTCCTTCAATGGCTGCTGGAGACCGAGGCCGGCCGGCGCAGCGCGGCTCTGAACTACGTTTATTGGGTCTGGGCCAGCGTCCTGATCACGGTCCTCATCACCGGCTTCTGGATGACGGTCAGCGAGGTCTACAACCCGCGCCAGGCCAGGCGCCTGATGGTCTTTCTCAACAGCGGCGGGCTGTCGGGCAGCGTCCTGGGCGGTCTGATCGTGGCTCTCCTGTCCGAGGGCCGGCTCGGGCCGTTCCTGCTGCCGCTGGCCTGCGCCATGCTGCTCGGCTGCGTCGGGGTCGTCAACGCCATTTATCGGCTGCACGAATCGCGCCCGGCCGAAGGCGGCCGGACAGGGGGCCCGATCGAGCAGGCGGAAAACTGGGGCACGGGGATCCTGGAGAGCTTCCGGGCCGTCCGGAGAGACCGTTTCCTGGCCCTGATCGCGGCCATCGTGGCCATCGGGATCGTCGTCTCCACGGGCATCGAATTCCAGTTCCTTTCGGCCGCCTACGGCCATTACCCGCGCCAGGCCTCGTTGCAGGCCTTCTTCGGCTTCTTCGAGGCCGCGCTGACCGTCTTCGCCTTCGTCCTGAACCTGCTGATGGCCGGCTATCTGCTGAAGCGGCTGACCGCGCCACGTACCCTGCTGCTGACGCCGGCCGTGCTCCTGGCCGGGTCGGTGGCCGTGCTCCTGGCCCCGTTCGGCCTCGTCCCCGGCCTGCTCATGCGAGGCCTGGACGAAGGGCTGTCCTTCTCGGTCAACCACCCGTTCCGGGAGATCATGTACATCCCCATCCCGGCCCGCCTCCGGCACAAAGCCAAGGCGTTCATCGAGATGTTCGTCGGCCAGTTCGCCAAGGTGGCCGGCGCGGTCGTGCTCCTCGCGTTCGCCCTGGTCATGAACAAGCAGGTCGACGTGCTCACGCCCCGGTTCGATCCTCAACTGGCCCGGTACTTGAGCTGGGTCCTCATCGCCTTCCTGGTGGCCTGGATCTGGATCGGCCGCAAAGTCGGGCGGGAGTATCTCGCCGTTCTCAAGGACAACATCCAGCCGCTGTGGGAGCCGGCCGAGCTCGGCCTGGCCGAGAAGGTCGACGTCGAGTACGCCAAGCTGGTCTTCGACACCGTGGACAGCCGGAACTACAGCTCGGTCCTCTACGCCTTGCACCTGTTCGATCTGCTGGCCCAGAACAGGCTCACGCCGGAACTCCAAAAGGTCATCGCGGCCAAGACCGAGGAGATCCGGGCCAGGGCCCTGAGCGACCGGCTCGAGACCGGTACCGAGGCCCTGATCCCCGCGACCCTCGACGAGCTTCCGTCCGACGACATGAGGACCGAGATCCCCATCATCCTGTCGCTCGAGGACTATCAGCGAGTGATGGGGTCCTACGCGGAGAAGCTGCTCGAAAAGGGGGCCGAAATTGAGAAGATGGAGCTGGCCAAGGCCATCGGCCTGATGAGCCCCTCCTCCGCCCTGGCGGGCTGTCTTCCCCGGCTCATCGGCGACTCCAGCGCCGGCGTTTCGAGCCTGGCCTTGAAAAGCGCCGCCCGGCTCAAGAATGAGGACTGTATCCCGGCGATCATCCGCAAGCTCGGCCTTCCGGTGACCTTCGAGGACGCGGTCGAGGCCTTGCGGGCCTACGGCGACAAGGCCGTCGGGCCGCTCGAGCGCCGCCTGCTCGACCGCGCCGCGGCCTTTGCGGAGCGGGCGGCGGCCGTCGAGGCCCTAGGACGGATCGGGACCCGGCCGGCCGTCCGGTCCCTGACCGAAGAGCTCGAGTATGGGGCGGGCGACCTCGACAAGGCCATCATCGAAGCCCTCGACCGTCTGCGGACCGAGCGCGGGGACATCCCGATGTCGACGGCCGCGGCCCGGAGGAAGACCTACGCCCTCATCGAGAAGTTCTGCCGGGACTTCATCGACCTTCAGGAACGCGGGCCAGGCCCGGACGACACGGCCCGCCGGTCCGAGCTGCTCAAGGACCTCGAGGCCACGTTCGGCAACATCTTCAAGCTGCTCGGTCTGTATTATCCGCAGGCGGACATCCGCCGGGCCTATCAGAACATCGCCGTCGGGACGCGCCATTCGGTCGCCCACGCGGTCGAATGGCTCGACAACGCGCTCGACAAGGACCTGCACGACCTCGTCCTGCCGATCGTCGACGACCTGAACCCGAAGGAAAAGACGGCCCGGCTGCGGAAGGTCCTCGACGACCTGGCTGCGCGCCCATCCTGATCGACGGGCGCGCAGCCTCCCGCCGGCCGCGGTCCGCGTTGACATCCCTCTGAGGCGGGGTCTATCATGGCCTGGGAGGGGCCACGTGAAGCTACGAGCGAACCTTGCCGCGCTGGGATCATGCCTTTTGCTCCTGATATCCTCCGGCTGCGGGACCGCGAACAATGCTCCGGAGCCGGGCACGGTCGCCGCCCCGGCCCTGACCCCCGTCCCCGGGACCTACTCCGCGCCCCTGGACGTGGTCATGGCCACTTCGACCGCCGACGCGACGATCCGCTACACGACCGACGGCTCGGCGCCGACGACCGCGAACGGCACGATCTACACGGCCCCGGTCCATGTCGCCGAAACGACGACCTTCCAGGCCGTCGCCTATCGCTCGGGCTGGACGACCTCGTCCGTGACCTCCGGCACGTACACGATCGCGCCGCTGGTGGCCGCCCCGACCTTCAGCCCCGCGGCTGGAGCCTACGCGAGTCCTCAAGACATCACCCTATCGACGACGACGGCAGGCGCATCGATCCGCTATACCACGGACGGCTCGACGCCGACCGCGTCCCTCGGCGAGGTCTATGGGGGCCCGGTCCACCTGCCCGTCGGCGAGGTGACCCTCAAGGCGGTCGCCTACCAGACGGGCTGGACGACCTCGCTGGTGACGGCGGGCGTCTACATCGTCGGTCCCCAGGCCGCCGCGCCGGTCTTCGGCCCGGCGCCAGGCGACTATTTGGATCCGCAGGACGTGACCATATCCACGTCGACGCCGGGGGCGTCCATCCGCTACACCGCGGACGGTTCGACGCCAACGGATGCGGTCGGAGTCTTGTACACCGGCCCTGTCCATGTCTCGGCCGACCTGACCCTCAAGGCCGTCGCGTTCGAGTCCGGCTGGAGGAGCTCGCCGGTCACCTCCGGAACCTACACGATCGGCCCGCACGTCGCCCCTCCTCGGTTCACGCCACCGCCCGGGACGTACAGCGCCGAGCAGGACGTCGCCATCA
The DNA here is from genome assembly GCA_963807525.1 of Candidatus Aminicenantota bacterium. Classification (GTDB taxonomy): domain Bacteria; phylum Acidobacteriota; class Aminicenantia; order Aminicenantales; family Saccharicenantaceae; genus RBG-16-66-30. The sequence goes on from CAWECI010000011.1 coordinate 99,093, forward strand.
CGACGACGACCGCCGGCGCGGCCATCCGCTATACGACCGACGGGACGACCCCTACGGAAACCGTGGGAACGGTCTACATGGCCCCGGTGCGTTTGTCTTCGTCCGTGACCCTCAAGGCCGTGGCCTATCTCTCGGGCTTGATCACGTCCGCGGTGACTTCGGGTTCCTACACGATCGGACTGACGGTGGCCGCCCCCGAGTTCAGCGCGCCGCCGGGGAATTTCTCCCGGCCCCGGAACGTGGCCATCACGACCGCTACATCGGGCGCGACCATCCGCTACACCACGGACGGCTCGACGCCGACGGTGACCAAGGGGACGGTCTACGCGTCGCCCGTCCCGGTCGACCGGACCATGACCCTGAAGGCTGTCGCGTACCGCAGCGGCTGGACGACGTCCTCGGTGACGACCGGCGAATACAGGCGATTCGGCATCGGCGCCGGCATCTATCATTCCATCCTGGCCCAGAGCGACGGCGCCGTGTGGACCTGGGGAGGGAACACCGAAGGCCAGATCGGCGACGGGACGACCAACCCGGCCGCGGTCCCCGCTCCCGTTCCGGGCCTCACCGGCGTGATCGCCGTCGCCGCCGGCTACTACCATTCGATCGCCCTGAAGAGCGACGGTACGGTCTGGGCCTGGGGCCGTAACCTGGCCGGACAGCTAGGCAACGGGACCACGAACCAGAGCCTCGTCCCCGTCCAGGCCGCGGGGATCTCGGGCGTCACCGCCGTGGCCGGCGGCGAGAACTCGACCTATGCCCTGAAGAGCGACGGCTCCGTCTGGGCCTGGGGCAACAACAGCGAGGGGCAGCTCGGCGACGGGACGGTCACGGACCACTACGTTCCCGCTCCGGTCCAGGGGCTTTCCTCCGTGGTGGCTATCGCCGCGGGACAGCGCCACGGCGTCGCGCTCAAGTCCAACGGGACCGTTTGGGCCTGGGGCTCCAACACCTACGGCGATCTCGGGGACGGCAGCACGACGACTGAGCTGGTCCCGATCCAGGTGCCGGGGCTGTCGACGGTCATGGGGATCGCGGCCAACGGCTATCATACCGCCGCGGTCCTGGGCGACGGGACCCTCTGGTCGTGGGGCTCGGGCTATTACGGCGAGCTCGGCATCGGGGACCAGCCGATGTTCTGGCCGTCCCCGGTCCAGGCGATCGGGCTGTCCAACGTCGCAGCGGCCGCCGCCGGCTCTTACCACACGATCGCGATCCTGGCCGACGGGACCCTGCGGGCCTTCGGCTTCAATTTCTTCGGGCAGCTCGGCGACGGCACGAACGCCAATAGCTCGCTCGCCGTCACGGTCCTCGGCCTCTCGTCGGTCATCGCCGTGGGCGCCAGCTACGACCACACCGTGGCCATCCTGGCCGACGGCACGGTCTGGGCCTGGGGCCACAACTTCGACTACCAGCTCGGAGACGGCACGACGACCGATCGCTCAACGCCCGGACGGATCATCCCGTAGGCCGTCTCTGACGAGACGATAATTCCGGCTGCCCAGGCCGCTCTTCCCGGCGAAAGCGACAGAAGAGGCCCACGCCGGAGCGCGCCGTTCAGTCCCCATCGCCCCGGGGGGATTGACGGATGTTGACAGCGGAGCGCCGGACGGAGATTATGAAGGGCGGCTGACTCACGAGACGCCTCGAAGGAAGGAGAACCCCATGGCTGATCGGACTCCCAACAGCAAGCGTTCGGCCGCGACATTATCGGTCTGGGGAGGCGAAGAAGATCCGCTCGTCATGGGAGCCACGCAGGTCCCGATCGTCTACAGCGCGGCCTACGGCTATCCGGATGTGGACAGCTGGCTCGATGTCGCCCTCGGCCGGAAACCCGGGCACATCTATTCCCGGAACACCAATCCGACCGTCGAAGCGTTCGAGACCAAGGTCCGTTTGCTCGAGGGTGCGGAGGCGGCGACGAGCTTCGCGAGCGGCATGGCCGCCATCAGCAATACGCTCTTTACCCTGCTTTCGCCGGGCGACCGGGTTGTCTCGGTCAAGGACTCCTACGGCGGCACGAACAAGCTCTTCCTGGAATTCCTGCCCCGGTTCAACATCACGGCGGACTTGCGCGACACGACCGACCACGAGCAGATCGAGGCCGCCGTCGCCAAGGGCTGCCGGGTCGTCTATCTGGAAACCCCGACCAACCCGACGCTCAAGGTCATGGACATCGCCCGGATCGCCGCGGCCGCCCACCGGGCCGGCGCCGTCGTCGTCGCCGACAACACCTTCGCCACGCCGATCAACCAAAACCCCCTGGCCCTCGGCGCGGACCTGGTGATCCACAGCGCGACCAAGTTCCTGGGCGGCCACGCCGACGCCCTGGGCGGGCTCGTCTGCGGCCGGCGCGAACTCGTCCAGCGGATCTACCATTTCCGCGAGATCACGGGCGCCGTGCTCGATCCGATGGCCGCCTTCCTCATCATCCGGGGGATGAAGACGCTGCACCTGAGGATCAGGCAGCAGAACGAGAGCGCCCTGACGATCGCCCGCTGGCTCCAGGGCCAGCCGGCCGTCGCCTCCGTTTTTTACCCGGGACTCGAGACGCATACGCACCACGATGTCGCCCGCCGCCAGATGCGCGGCTTCGGCGGCGTGCTCAGCTTCATGCTCAAGGGCGGGTTCGGGGCGGTCAAGCGCGTTCTGCCCGAGCTGCGCCTGGCCCGCCGGGCGGCGAACCTGGGAGCCGTCGAGACGATCGCCGGGCCGCCGGCCACGACGAGCCACGTCGAGTGCACGGCCGAAGAACGCGAAGCCATGGGCATTCCCGAGGGTCTCGTCCGCTACTCGGTCGGCATCGAGGATACGGACGAGCTTATTGCGGACCTGGCCCAGGCGCTCGATCACGCCTGATAGAAGGCGGCCGCGGCGCCGGTCACTTGATGCGGGCGACGCCGTCGCCGGGTTCCGGGAAGCGCTTGAAAACATCCGGGTCGTGTCCCGGGACGATCAGGCGCGGGCTGGAGGCCAGGCGGAGTATGCGCTCCTGGACCCGGAAGTCGGCGGCCGGGTCGCTCGTCTGCGCGGACGCCAGGCGCTTCTCCAGGTTCTCGTAGAGGTAGATGTTGTCGGAGGCCAGGACGACATTCCCCTCGGCCGTCCGGACGACGGCGTACTGCGAAGCGAACGTGTGCTTTCCGCCGATGTAAACGGTCACCCCGGGGATGATCTCCTTGGCGTCCCCATCAATGAGGATCAAGCGGCCTCCCTTTTTCAGCTTCCACAGGGTCGCCGCGTCGTCAGGCGCGATCGCCTCGTCCTTGGGCTGGCCCGATTCGCCGACATAGTGCTCGAACTCGTCGCGCTGGATCCAGACGCGGGCCGCCGGGAACAGGTCCACCCCGTTCACGTGATCCCAGTGGATGTGAGTTATGACGACGTCGGTGATGTCCTGGGGCGCCAGCCCGATCTTGCCTATGGCGGCCGAGGGCTTGACGAAGTCCCGGAGATGCCAGCTCTCAAAGACCGGCCCTTTATAGGAACCGGCGTCCACGAGGATATTCCGCCCGTCCCGACCCTTGAGCGCCCAGATCATGAACGGGATATCGATCTTCCGGCCGGGGTCCGCCCCGGCCACGAGCGACGAGACCGGGTAGCCCGGGGCCGTCGCGTACCGGATCGCGTAGACCTCGAACACGGAGGCGCCGGGAGATGCTGGGACGGAGGAGCCCGCCGGGCCGGCCGCGGCGAGCGCGCATCCCAGGCCGATGGCCCCTACGACCAGGAGACGAACTTGAACCCTTGACCGATGCCGTCGATCGCTCATGAGCCCATGATAATCACGGGCCCCGGCGGGAGTCAACGAGGGTTCCCTTTTGGCCTGGTTTGGACTATGCTGGCAGGCTTATGGCCCCGCCGCCGGGACCAAAGATGAGAGGTCACCATGCGAAACGCCGTCCACCGGTCCTTCGCCGCCGGCCTGACCGGTTTGATCCTCCTCGGCTCGATCCCCGGCCCAGCCGTGAGCCAATCCCCCAGCCCCAAGACGCCGACCCTTTACGTCGTCGGCTACGCCCACCTGGATACGCAATGGCGCTGGGATTACCCCACGACCATCCGCGAGTATCTGCCCGAAGACCATGCGGACCAATTTCGAGCTCTTCGAAAAGTACCCGCACTACGTCTTCAACTTCAGCGGCGCCAACCGCTATCGGATGATGAAGGAGTACTATCCGGAAGGCTTCAAGAGGGTCAAGGAGTATGTCGCCGCCGGCCGGTGGTATCCCGGCGGGCTCCTCGATGGAGGAGAACGACGTCAACTCGCCCTCGGCGGAATCGACCATCCGCCAGATCCTCTACGGCACGCACTGGTTCCGGAGCGAGTTCGGCCGGACCAGCGCCGAATACATGCTGCCCGACTGCTTCGGTTTCCCGGCCTCGCTGCCCAGCATCCTGGCCCACTGCGGCATCCTGGGATTCTCGACCCAGAAGCTCAGCTGGGGCTCCTTCGCCCCTGTCGGCGGGCCGGATTCGCCCGAGAAGACCCCGGCGGGCATTCCCTTCAACGTCGGCGTCTGGGAAGGCCTAGACGGCCGGGGCGTGATCGCCGCGCTCAACGCCGGCGATTACACGGGATCGGTGACCTACGACCTATCCAAAACGCCCCCTCCCCCGCCCCCGGCCAAGGCCGGGCAGCCTCAGCGCCGGGCCGAAACGATCGACTGGCCGGCCCGCATCGCCCTCGACGGCGGGGCCTCCGGCCTCTTCGCCGACTACATGTACTACGGCACCGGAGATACGGGCGGCTCGCCTAACGAGCGCTCGGTCGCCCTCACGGAGAAGATCGTGACCCAGGGCCAGGCCGTCTTGGAGCCCGGCGCACCGGCCGTCACGGTCGGGGACGGCCCGGTCCGCGTCGTCTCGGCGACGTCGGACCAGATGTTCCTGGACATCAACCCGGAAGCGAAGGCCAAGCTGCCGCGCTACAAGGGCGACCTCGAGCTGACGAACCATTCCGCGGGCTCGATCACGTCCGCAAGCCGTACATGAAGCGCTGGAACCGCCGCAACGAGGTCCTGGCGGACGACGCCGAGCGGGCCTCGGTCGCGGCTGACTGGCTGGGCGGCCGAGCCTATCCCATGCGTCGGCTCAACGACGCCTGGACCCTGGTCATGGGCGGCCAGTTCCACGACATCATCCCCGGGACAAGCCTGCCCAAGGCTTACGAATACTCGTGGAACGACGAGGTCCTGGCCCTGAACCAGTTCGGCGGCGTGCTCACGAGCGCCGTCGGATCGGTCGCCGAGGCCCTCGACACCCGCGTTCAGGGCGCGGCCGTCATCGTCACCAACGGCCTGTCCATCCCGCGCGAGGACGTCGTCGAGGCGGCCATCGAATTCCCCGGCGGGACCCCCAAAGCGGTCCGCGTCTTCGGCCCCGACGGCCGGGAAGCTCCGGCCCAGCTCACGAACGGCAAGGTCCTCTTCGTGGCCAAGGTCCCTTCGGTCGGTTTCGCCGTCTTTGACGTCCGGCCGGCTGAGGCGCCCAATGCCCTCGGCGCTCAAGGTCGGACCGTCGTCGCTCGAGAACCCCCGATACCGCGTGACCATGAACGCGGACGGCGACGTCGCGTCCATCTATCGACAAATCGGTTGGCCGCGAGCTCCTGGCCGCGCCGGCGCGCCTCGAGATCAAGACCGACAAGCCGGCCCAATGGCCTGCCTGGAACATGGATTGGGCCGATCAGAGCCGGGCGGCCCGCGCCTTCGTCGGCGGGCCGGCCCAGGTCCGGGTCGTCGAGAACGGACCGGCCCGCGTCGCGATCGAGATCAGCCGCGAGACCGAAGGCTCGAAGTTCGTCCAGACCGTCAGGCTGGCCGCGGCGGGCGCAGCGGGCCGGGTCGAGTTCGCGACAGTCGTGGATTGGAAGACCCCGGCCAGTCACGTCAAGGCGGTCTTCCCGCTCACCGCGAGGAACAAGGTCGCGACCTACAACTGGGACATCGGCACGATCGAACGGCCGACCGATACCGAAAAGCAGTTCGAGATGCCCTCCCACCAGTGGGTCGACCTGACCGACACGTCCGGCGCGTTCGGGGCCACCATCCTCACCGGGGCCAAGTTCGGCTCGGACAAGCCCGACGACCACACGCTACGGCTGACCCTGGTCCGGACGCCGGGCATCGAAGGCAGCCGCGGCTATACGGATCAGACCTCGCAGGACTGGGGCCGCCACGAGATCGTGTACGGCATCGCGGGCCACGCCGGGGACTTCCGCCGGGGCGGCACGGACTGGGAGGCCCTGCGGCTCGACCAGCCGCCGGCCTCGTTCCTGGCCCCGGCGCACGCGGGCGCGCTCGGCAAGTCGTGGTCGCTGATGTCCGTCGGGTCGAACCGCGTCCGGGCCCTGGCGCTGAAGAAAGCCGAGCAGGGCGACGAGGTCATCGTCCGTCTGGTCGAGATGAGCGGCCGGCCGGCGAAGGCGGTCAAGGTGTCGTTCGCCGCGCCGCTCGTCGCCGCGCGGGAGGTCAACGGCATCGAAGACGCCATCGGGCCGGCCAAGCTCGAAGGGGGCGCCCTCGTAGCCGACTTCGGGGCTTTCGCCGTCCGCTCGTTCGCGGTGAAGATGGGACCCGCTCCGGTCCGCCTGGCGAGGCCCCAGTTCGAAGCCATCCCGCTCGAATACGACGCTTATGCGACGACGCGGGACGGCGAGGTCCCCGTCGGAGGCTTCGACGCCGAGGGCCGCAGCCTTCCGGCGGAGATGCTCCCGGCGCGCATCGGCTACGACGGGATCGAGTTCGCGCTCGGCCCCTCCGGCCGGCGGAACGCCACGTCTGCGAGAGGACAGGTCCTGACGCTCCCGGCCGGGACCTGGGGCCGGGTCTATGTCCTGGCCGCGTCAGCGGCCGGGGATGCGAAGGCCACGCTCAAGATCGGCGACAAACCCGTTGAACTGACGGTCCAGGACTGGGGCGGTTACATCGGCCAATGGGACAACCGCGTCTGGACGACGCGGCAGGAGTACGGTCCGGGACCGCGGGGCGGCGCGCCGCGCCTCAGGACGATCCAGGAATATGCCGCGCTCGTCCCGGGTTTCATCAGGCCGGCATCCGTGGCCTGGTTCGCCTCGCACCGGCACCTGCAAGACGGCACGAACGATCCCTACGCCTATTCATATCTGTTCGCTTATACCCTTGAAGTGCCCCCGGGAGCGACGACGCTGACTCTCCCGGACGACGGCCGGATCCGCATTTTTGCTGTCACGGTCTCGGACGAAGGCCCCGAGGTCCGGACCGCCCAACCGCTTTTCGACACGCTTCAGCGCTGAAGGGCCCCGGCCGATCTAGGCCGCTTCATCAACGCCAAGGAATCTCGGACGAACAGGAGGTTGATATAATAGGATCGAAGGCTGACGTTTCGCCGGTGTCGTAAAGGAGAAGAAATGGAGACTGGGTCCGTTCGGGTTTTGATATGGCATGTCTTGATCAGCGTCATGGTCCTCGGCTTGACCTCGATCGCCGGCACGGCGGCAGAAGTCCCGCAGACGACCGGCCCCGCTGCCGGGGCCAGGATCTTCGGACATGTCCGCGATTTCGATGGAAAACCCATCGAGGGCGCCGACATCGAGCTCAAGACGGCCCGTTTCGAGAACGCGGCCGCGACCCGGAGCGCCCGGGACGGGAGTTATTCCATGTCGGTCGAGGCGGGAATGTACATCGCTTTCGCCGCCGTCAAGGACTACCAGGTCAGCAAGCTCGAATATTGGGCCTGGAACGTCCCCGCTTTTGGCGATCTCGAGATCGATCCGCGTTTCGACAGGCTCGAGGTCTACGGGTTGAACGCGTGGCGGCCGCAAGGGGGCTTTCCGTCCTACCAGATCTATTTCCGGCCCATGAGCCTGACCATGACCATTGCCGCCGTGACCAAGGCCGGGGGCATGGATAAGTTGGGCGGGCTGCCGTTCATCGATATCGCCCCCGGTCTTTCGGCCAAGGACATCACGGTGAAGATAGACGGCGAGACCGTCGAGGTGCTCCGCGTCAACAAGGTCCAAGAAGCCGGCAGCTTGACCCAGGCTCTTTACGGCTATCTCGTCCAGACGCCCCTGCCGAAGTCGGCGGCCTCCGGCGATTGGATCACCATCGACGTCAAGCTGAGCGACCCCGCGACCGGAGAGAAAGGCGAGGGCCGCCTCTACCTGGCCCGGCCGCACTACGTCCAGGCCGCCCCTTCCCGGTGAAAGACGGAGCCAGGACCCAGCCTGGAGGTATAATAGATCAATATGAGAGATGGTTCGTTCCGTCGGAAGGGCCCCAGGGCCATAGGGATCGCCATGGCGGCGGTCCTCCTCGCGGCCGGAGCCTTCTCGCTCGCGCCCGCGTCGGCTACGCATCCGCGCCCCGCGAATTGGGCCCAGGCCGTCGCTTCGACGGCTATCCACAACTGGTACAACATCGACGACGGGCTCTACCGCTCCCGCCAGCCCGACCGGAAGGGTTTCGAAGCCGCCAAGGAGATGGGGATCCGGACGATCATCGATCTCCGCTCGAGCCATTCTGACGCCAAGCTCGTCGAGGGGCTCGGCTTCAACCTGGTCGAGGTCCCCATGCATGCCTGGCACTTTTCGGAGGACCAGATCGTGCGGGCCTTAAAGGCGATCCAAGCCGGCCCCAAGCCGGTCCTCGTTCACTGCCAACAGGGCGCTGACCGGTCGGGCGTCGTGATCGCCGCCTATCGGGTCGTCATCCAGGATTGGACCAAGGACGAGGCCATCGCGGAGCTCAAGAAGGGCGGGTACGGGTTCCACTGGTACTATCTGAACATCCCGGCCTTCATCCGGAACATGGACGTGGCCAAGTTCCGCGCCCGCTTGGCCGAGCCGGACCTCCCCCTCCGCCTTCCGGCCGCCCAGCCTTCATTTGGTCGCTAGATAGCCCCGCGCCTTCAAGAACTGCCCGACCTTCGCGTAAATCCCGGGCCGGGGGTCGGCCCTGGGGCAATTGCGCCGGCCCGTTCGGCCGATCATTCCCCGCCGATCTGGAGCAGCCGGATGCGGAAGGACGGGGCGGCCAGGCCCTGGTTCAGGTCCAGATCGTCGGCCACCAGGTCGAGGCCGTTGAAGATCTCGTCGGCCGTCCCGGCGACGGTCAGGCTCTTCACGGGGAATGCGATCTTGCCGTTCTCGATCCAGAACCCCGAGACGCCGCCGCTGAAATTGCCGTTGACGGAGTTGATGCCGTAGCCGGTGATGCCCTTGACCAGGAGTCCCTTCGGCGTGGCCTTGATGATGTCATCGAGCTTGGCCGCTCCGGCGGTCATTAAGAAGTTATGCGGTCCGATCCCCGGCAGGCTGCCGAAATCGCCGCGCGAAGCGTTGCCCGTGCTCTTGACCCCGGCCCTCTTGGCCACGGCGGCGTTGTACATGAAGCCTTTCAGCACGCCCTTGTCGATGATGATCCGCTTTTGGGTCGGCACGCCCTCGCCGTCGAACGGCGCGCTGGCCATCCCCTTCTCGCGTGTGCCGTCGTCGATGACGGTCATCAGCTCCGAGCCGATCTTCTGGCCCATCTTGGAAGCCAGGAAGCTCGCGCCCTGCAGGACGCGCTCGCCGTCCACCGCCCCGAGGACCCCGGCCAGGAGATAGCCGGCGGCGTCGGAATGGAAGATGACCGCGGCCTTCTGCGTCTTGACCGGCCGCGGATCGAGGGCCTCATAAGCGTCCCGGGCGGCCTTGGCGGCGACCTCCTCGACCGGCTTGAGGTCCCCGTAAAAGCGTCGGTTGCAGGAATCGCCGCCGGAAGATCTCTGCTCGCCTTTCTCGGCGACAACCGAGACGCTGAAGCCGCAGCCCGACGACCGGTAGCTCTTGAGCAGTCCGTTCGAGTTGGCGATGACGACCTCGCCTTCGGATTCCCCGTAGCTCGCGCCGTCGCTCTTGGTGATCCGCGGGTCTTTCATGGCCAGCTTCTCGGCCCGCTTGGCCAGCTCGATCTTCTCGTCCATCGGCACCTGGGCGATGCGCGGGTCGTAGAGCCCGGCGACCGCGGTCACGCCCTTGTCGTCGGTCAGGACGTTGTTGGGGTCGGCGGTGGTGACGCGGGCGAAATCGATGGCCCGGCCGACGGCATCGGCGAGGGCCTTATCGCCGAGATCGTTCGAGCTGGCGAAGGCCATCCGGCCCTTGACGAAGACCCTGATCCCGGCCCCGTTCGCGGCGGCTTCCTGGACCGTCTCGATGTCGCCCTTGCGCACCTCGAGGCTCAGGTTGCGGGCCGTCTCGATATAGACCTCGGCGGCGTCGGCGCCCTTCTTCAAGCACGTCTTGACCAGCTGTCCGGCTGTTCCCTTGATGTCCATCGTCATTGTCCTTTCTCGTCTTATCGCGCACGCGAGCCGCCGACGTTGATGCCCCGGATCCGGACCGTGGGCTGCCCGGCCGTGACCTCGGCCGCCTGGCCCTTGCCGCAGATGCCGGGCCCGAAGTCAAGGTTGTCCCCGATCGCATCGACGCCCTGGATAACGTCGAGGCAGCTGCCGATCAGGGTGGCGCCCTTGACCGGCGTCGTCTTCTTGCCGTTCTCGATGAGATAGGCTTCCCGGCAGGTGAAGTTGAAGACGCCGTCGGTGGGGTTGACGCTGCCGCCGCTCAGGCTCTGGACGTAGATGCCGCTCTTCGTCGAGGCCAGGATGTCGGCCGGCTTGTCCTTGCCGTTGGCGATGAAGGTGTTGGTCATCCGGACGATCGGCCGGTAGCGGAAGGACTCCCGGCGCGCGTTGCCGGTGCGCTCCATCTTGAGCTGCTTGGCCGAGAGGATGTCGGTCATGAACCTGACCAGCTTGCCGTCCTGGATCAGGACGTTCCGCTTCATCGGGGTGCCCTCGTCGTCGAAGTTGGTCGTGCCGCGGAAGCACGGCAGGGTGCCGTCGTCGATCATGGTGAACTTGGGATTGGCCACCATCTGGCCGAGCTTGCCGACGAAGACGCCGGTCTCGCGGGCGATATTGTCGCCCTCGAGCGGGTGCCCGACGGCCTCATGGACGAGGACCCCGCCCCAGCCGTTCTGCATGACGACGTCCATCTTGCCGGCCGGCGCGTCCTTGGCCTCGAGCATGGTGATGGATTCGCGGGCGCACGTGCGGGCCGCGTCCTCCGGTTTGAGCTCGTCGAACATCTCGATCCCGGCGTGGCGGCTCAGCCTCTCGCGCCCCATGTGGGAGGTGGCATTGCCAACGGCCAAGGCCTGGACGATGAAGAAGATGAGCGGCAGCTCGTCGGCAAGGTAGAGGCCCTCGCTGTTGGCGATGACGCGGCCGCGGACCTCATCGGAATAATCGATAGAGGCCATCTTGATCCGGGGGTCGTAGGCCAGGGCCGCGTCGTGGGCCCGCTTCATGATCTCCAGGCGCTTCTCGTCGGCCACCGTCTGGAGTGGGACCCGGACCGTGATGTAGGACGGCCGCTTCTCTTCCTTGATATCGACCGGCGCCACCGCCTTGGCGCCGCGCGCGACATACGACGCGACATCGGCGGCCCGCAGGAAAGCATCCATGGTCAGATCGTCGGTGTAGGCGTAGCCCGTCTTGTCCCCCGAGATGACGCGGACGCCGGCGCCCTGGCTGATGCCGAAGACGGCGCTCTTGAACTTGCCTTCCTCGAGCAGGATATTGCGGGAGATCCGGTTCTCGATGTAGATCTCGCCGAACTCCCCGCCCTTGGCCAGCGCCCGCCGGATGACCTTGTTCAGGTCGTCGAGAGCGAACTGGGGGCGGGGCGGCGCCTGGCCGGCCAGGGCGCCGCGCAACAGGGACGGCGCGGCCGCCAGGGCGATGCCGCCTTTCAGCCCCATCTCGAGGAACTTGCGGCGGGGGATGTCGTCGACGGCAAAGAGCTTTTTGGTCATGGGTCTCACCTTCCAGCGGACTTTGGGAACCGTGCGCTCATAAGTTAAGGATTATAGCTCCGCCGGGGCCGGGATTCCATCCCGCCCTGCCGGCGGCCGGCATTCAGCGCCTGTTCCTCGGTTAAGACGTTCCGGAGGAACGAAAGGTTTCAGGGCGAAAGGACGAGGCGCCCCGACCCCCGTCCTTGCCGGAGTCCGACCAATCGGAATACAATAGCCTCAAATCGCGGCGCTCACGGGGGCTGCGGACGAACGGCGCGTTCACGAGGACACGGAGACAAGCCTTGACGCTGAAAGAGCTCGTCGGAAGCGGGGGTAGGATCTGGCTTTTCACCTTGCCGATCCTGGCCGTCGGGCTGGTCCTGAACATCCTGTATCCCGCGGTGTTCAGGGTCGGCGGCCCGTCTCACATCTTGAGGACGATCTCGTTCCTCATGCTGATCCCGGGGATCGTGATCTGGTGGTGGTCGACCGCCTTGATAGCGACGAAAGCCCGCCGGGGGGAGCTGATCACGACCGGACCCTATGCTCTGATCAAGCACCCCATCTACACGAGCGTGGGCCTGCTGGTGATCCCGTCGGCCTGTTTCCTGTTGAACACCTGGCTCGGGGCGCTCGTCGGGATCGTTCTTTATATCGGAGCCCGGCGATACGCGCCCGAGGAAGAGAAGACCCTGTCGCGGACGTTCGGCCCCGCTTGGGACGCCTACGTCGGCAAAGTCAAGATGCCGTGGCTTTGAAGCGGCCGGGCCGCGAGCGAACGGCCTGAACCGGTTGGGAGGGATAGGACAAATGATCAAGAGGTCTTTGACGGTCTGCTTTCTGGTCATCTGGTGTCTGGCCATGGGCGTGGCCACGGCCCAAGAAGTCAAGCCCGCGGCCAACCCCTCGGCGCCGCCCTCGCCGGGCGGCACGAAGGACTTCGTCACGCGCCACAGCATCACGATCGGGAAGGAGTTGCTGGCCTACACGGCTGTCGTCGGCGAGACGGTCGTCCAGGACCGGGACGGAACGCCGGAAGCGAGCTTCTACTCGATCGCCTACATCAAAGAGGGCGCCGATCGTCCGGAAGCCCGTCCCCTTACGTTCCTGTTCAACGGAGGGCCCGGCTCGAGCTCGGCCTGGCTCCACCTGGGCGCCTTCGGGCCGCGCCGCCTGGCACTGCCGAACGATCCGGTCATTCCCGGCGCGCCCCCCTACCCCCTGGTCGACAACCAGGAAACCCTGCTCCGCTTTTCGGACCTCGTGTTCGTGGACCCCATCGGCACCGGCTACAGCCGAGCCCTGGGCAAAAAGGCCAACCGGGATTTTTGGGGGGTCGACGAAGACGGCGAGGTCATCGCGAGGTTCATCCGGGCCTACCTCACGGCCAACAGGCGGTGGAATTCCCCCAAGTACCTGGCCGGCGAAAGTTACGGCACCATCCGGGCTTGCGCGCTCGTCTGGAACCTCGAACTCGCCCCACTCGAAGGCCTGAACCTCAACGGTGTCATCCTGATCTCGGCAGCGTGCGATCCGCGGACCTTCATGACCGCCGGGCCCGGGAACGAGCTGCCCTGGGTGACGAACCTGCCGACTTACGCCGCCACGGGCTTTTATCACAAGACGCTGCCGCAGCAGCCGGCCGACCTCTCTGCGTTCCTGCGCCAGGTCGAGGAATTCGCCTCCTCCGAATATCTCGCGGCCCTGTTCAAAGGGAATTCCCTTCCGCCTGCCGAGCAGGAGGCGGTCGCCCAGAAGCTGCATCAATATACCGGCTTAGGCGTCGACTACCTCAAGCGCGCCCACCTCAGGATCGACCAGGAGCGCTTCCGCAAAGAATTGCTGCGCGACCGCGGCCTCGTGATGGGAGTTTACGACACGCGCTACACGGGCAGGGACCCGGACGAGGCCGGCGAGACGGTCCAGTTCGATCCCTTCGCCCTCGGCATCGCCGGGCCGTTCGTGGCCGGGCTCAACAACTACCTGAGCGCCGAGCTCGGCGTCAAGATGGACCGGCCCTACGTCGTGTTCTCGTCCGATGCCGCCAGGAGCTGGAAGCGCGCTGGGGACACGAATTTCGTCTTCGCCGGCTACCTCAACACCGTACCCGACCTGGTCCAGGCGGCGGCCACCAACCGGGACTTCCGCGTCTTCGTCGCCAGCGGGCTTTACGACCTGACGACGGCCTATTACGGGACCCAGTACGTCTTCGATCAGAGCGGGATCGACAAAGACCGTCTGACTCTCAAGGTCTATGCCGGCGGCCACATGATGTACACGGTCCCGTCCTCGCTTCAGGTCCTCGCCGCGGACATCGGCGCCTTTATGAGCCGGAAGTGAACCCTAGCGGTATCTCCAGGGCTCGTTATAGATCGGGGCTTTGAGCGAGGCGAAGACTTCGGCCCGGCTCCGGGGATCGCCCAGCAGGTAGCAGCCGAAGTACTGCCAGATCACCCGGTTGATGTATGGCAGGTACTTGGCCCGGCTCACCTGGTGCTGCTCGTCGGGGACGATGAACATGTCGAAGCCCTTGTTGGCCTCGATCAGCGCCTGGATCATCCGATAGGCGATGGCCGGATGGACCCGGCTGTCCTCGAGCCCCTGCATGATCAGATAATGGCCCTTGAGGTTCCTCGCGAGCTCCATGTTCGTGGGCGTATGGACCTCGAACCGCGTCCGGCCGTTCTCCGGAACCTCCCGCACGCCCTGGTTGAGCTCCGGCCAATAGCTTTCCATCAGGCTGTTGTCATGGTTCCCCGCCCAAGAGACGCAGACCTTGAAGAGGTCGGGATAGGTCAGCATGAGCGACGTCGACTGGAAGCCGCCGCCCGAGCCTCCGAAGACGCCCACCCGGTCGAGGTCGACGAACGGGAACATGGCCGCCAGCCGCTCGAGCCCGACCTTCTTGTCCGGTAGGCCGAAGTCGCGGAGGTTGCCGTAGCCGAAGGCGTTGTAGGCCTTGGACCGCTCGGCGCTGCCGCCCCGATTGCCGAACATGACCACGATGGCGCCCAGCTGGGCCAGGTCGGCCGCGAATGGCTGCAAGGGGCTGAACGACTTGGGGACGGCCTCGCTGATCGGTCCCGGATAGGTCACCATGATGACGGGATACTTCACGCCGGCCTTGAGATCGAACGGCTTCCACATGACGCCATAGAGGTCGGTCGTGTCGTCGGCCGCCTTCAGCTTGAAGGTCTCGGGGGCTCGCCAGCCCGCCGCTGTCAGATTGGAGAGATCGGGCGGGGCCAAGGCCAGGATCTCGAGGCCGTTCATATCCCTGACGACGGCCTGAGGCGCAAGGTCCACGCGGGACGGATTGTCGACGAAGAACCTTCCCGACGGGGACACGCTGAGCATCTCGAGAGGGTGGGTCGCCGGCTCGGGCGTCAACCGCTTGAGACCCCTCCCGTCGAGCCCGATCCGATAAAGGAATTCGTAGTAGGGATCGATCCCGGACTCCAAGCCGGAAGCGGTGAAATAAAGGACCCGCCGCGCCTCGTCCACCCGGACGATCGACCGGGCGCAGAAGCCGCCGGTCGTGATCCGGCTCTTCAGGCGGCCCGTCCCGTCATAGAGATAGAACTGGCCCCAGCCGTCCCGGTCGGACCACCAGATGATCTCTTGACCCTGGCCCAGGATCCGGACCTGGGCCGAGGTCGGCGTCACGTTGGGATGGAGCTCCTCGTCGATCACCGTCCGGACCTGGCCCGTGCGCAGGTCCGCTTCGGCCAGGTCCGTCCGCGTCCAGGTCCGGTCCGTGCGGATGAACAGGAGCTTGTCGGCCGCGAGCAGCGGATAGACGCCCCCGTCCACGGCCTTGCCGCCGATCTGCTGGTCGGCCCACCGGTCGGCGGCGATCTTCAGGCCCGTCTTTGTCTCGCAGTTGAAGACCCAGAGCTCGTATTGCGGCGAGAATTCGTCCCCGGCCAGGGTGTTCTTATAGCGATAGAGGGTCGGGACGGGTTTGACCAGCGGTTGAAGAAGAAACATGTCCCGGACCTTCCGATTATCGGTCCGCTTGATGAAAAACCTCTTCGAATCGGGGAACCAGGTCACGAAGACGAACTGGTTCTGGCCCTTGGTAGAGGACCCGTCGTCGTTCGAGGAGTCGTAACCGTACCAGGCTTCGCCGTCCTTCGTCAGCTGATATTCCTTCTTGGCGGGGTCGAGCGCGTCGACGACGAAGAGGTTGTGGTCGCGCGAGAAAACGCCCCAGCGGTCGTTGGGGGAAAAGAGCGTCGTGCCGCGGAGCGTGCCGCCGCCGGTGTAGTCGCGGATGATCTTGAGCTGGGCGGCGTTGAACGGCGACCTCTCGTCGGCGAGCTCCGTCATCGGGAGTTGCCGCACCCGGCCCGAGGTCCGGTCGAGCTCCCAGATCGCCTCCGCGGCGGCGAATTGGACGGTCCGGGTGCCCTTGGGGAAGATCAGCTGTTCGATCCCCAGGGAGGCCGGATCGACCGGCTTGCCCAGGGCCTTGGACAGCCCGGCCGCGAGGACGGCCGGATCGAAGGCCTTCTGGGCCTTGCGGCGGCCGCAGTCGACAAGATAGAAGTCCGTGCCCTTCGACGTCGTCCAGCGGTACCAGAAGGCGTCCGTCCCGCCGATCCATTCGGGAATGACGTTCAGGTCGAAGACCATCTTCTTGACGTTCTCCTGGGCGAACTTTTGGGCCAGATCGTAGTTCGCCCGGCCGGCCGGCCGGTCCTGGGCCGCGGCGCTGCCCGGCCCGAGCCCGCCGGCGGCCAAAGCCAGGGCCACCAAGACCGGCAGGCTGCCTTTGAGAAGCGCGTCTTCGATCCGGGAAAGTTTGGCTGTCATCAGACTTCTCCTTGCGCGTCAAGGCCCGGCCAGTCGAGACCGGCGCCGCCAGGTCAAGCCCCCGCCCGTGGGCCTCAGAGCGTCTTCAGTCCGGAGGACAGGAATTCGTCGACCTCTTTGGCGTCCTTGAACTTCCGGCCGTAGGCGAACTCGTAATAGGCCTTGCTCTTTTCGAACATCTCGTCGGAGATGAAGCCCTTCATCCAGCTGCAAGGCGAGAGCTCCTTGACCGGCTTCAGGAAGACAAAGCCCTCGTAGATATCGGCGAAGGTCATCCGGGGCTGCCAATGGAAGTAGTACGACAAGCTGTCGCGGATGTTCGCGAACGGCGACCCGGTCGAGTCGAACCCGGCCGGCCGGTTCCCGCGGGCGGCCATGATCCGTTCGATGAGGTCGCTCAGGACCGGCTCGCCGCCCTGGTAGGTCTTGTCGATCACCTGTGGGGACATCTGCGGCCCGTGAAGGGCAATCTGGAAGACCTTCTCTCCGTATTTCTGCCGGAGCACGCGACCCGTCCTGGGCCATTCCCGCTCCAGCTTGAGGTCCTTGTCCAGCTTCGGTTGCGCGTAGCGCGTGAAAGAGTGGTGCAGACCGATGAGCAGCAGCGCTTTGGCCCCCTTGGCCAGGGTCTCCTTCTCCAGGTTTTCCAGCAGCCAGTCGTCCCGCTTGTAGATGTCCGGCTGGGCCTTGGCCTTTTCGATCAGGGCCGGATCCGTCAGCTTGTTGGCCCGCCAGAGGGCGTCCAGCTGGAAGTCCATCCTTTTATCGATGCCGACGACCCGGAGGTGCTCCTGTCCGGCCGGCAGGCTTCTGTTGAGGGCCCAGGCGGCCTCGAGGATGTCCCAATATTCCTTGTATCCCCAGAGCTCCCAGTCCTCGGACCGGGCGATCTCGTAGGCCAGCGGCACGTCATAGGTCGGGCCTTCGATCAGGCGTGCGATCTTGTCGTTGTCATCGGCGTTGCAGACCTCGAGCGCGACGACGCGCACGCCGGCCTTCCGATAGACCTCGGGGACGGCCTTGGCGAAAAGTTGGCAATAGTCCTTGATGTAATGCTGCTCGCCGACGATCACGAGCTGGTGGCTCCGGCATTTGTCGACGATGTAGTCCAGCGGGTCCGAGCCCGACCGGGAGAGCCACTTCGAAAAGAAGGGGAAGACCGAGGCGTCGACCTGGGCGGCCTCGACGGTCGCGTCATGGTCGTACCAGAACGGCGCCCTAGCCTTGGCGCAGAACAGGGCCGTCGCGCCGACCGCGGCGAGGGCCGCGGCCAGGCCCAACGATTTGCGGCTCATCGTCAGAATCCCAGGCGGAGCCCCAGCCTCATATAGATCGGGTCCGAAAGGGCGAAGGCCTGGCCGTAGGCCGGATCGCCCGAGATCGGAAAGATGGCATAAGGCTCCGTGGCCACGTAGGCGGTGTTGGCCTTGTTGAACAGGTTGAAGACATCGGCCATGAGCTCCATGGACGCGGCGCCGCCGATCATGAACCGCTTCGACAACCGGAGATTGAGGTACCAGGTCCAGGGCGCCCGCTCGCTGCCCCGCTGCTCGAGGAGGAGCGTGTCAGCCTGGGGGAAATAAAGGCCGGTGAAGCTGCTGCTGATCGTCGGCGACCAGGCCACGCCGGAGAGGACGTGGGCGTCGCCGGCGATCCGCAGGCCCCAGGGCAGGGCGTAGGAGCCGAGGACCTTGAACTGCCACGTCCGGTCGTAGCGGAGCTTGCCCCACACCAGGGGATTCTCCGTGTAGTTCGGATCGGTGTCAATGCCGTATCCGCCCGCCCCGATCGACGAGCTGATGTTGTCGATATTGCCTTGGCTGTCCTGGTAGACGGCAGAGGCCATGAGCGACCACTTGGCCGTCTGCAGGGTCCTCAGGGTGGCGATGACGAAGTTGTGGCGTCGCTTGGCCCAGGTCGAATTCGCGTAGGACCAGACATCGGGGGCGGCATCGGTCTGCTCCCACACCGAGATCGTCTTGCCGAGGTAGGGATCCGTCCACGGGACCTCCTGGTACGTGTGGGGCGTCGAGGTGGCCAGCCCGATGAAGCCCCGGTCGTTCTTATGGACGTACTCGACCGAGGCGGCCACGTTGCGGAAGATCTGGCGTTCGAATTCCAGGCTGAGAACGTCCGTATAAGGCCCCTTGAGGTTGGAATTGACGGCGATCGACTCCCCTGCCGGCAGGACATAGTAGAGGTTCGCGGGCTGATTGACGAAAGCGGCGATATTGGCCAGGTTCTCGGCCGTCGGATCGAAAGGCGTTGTCGCGAACGTCATGTAGAGGTTCACGGCGCCCATGCCCGGAAGAGCGGAGGAGAAACCGTCGCTGGTCATCTTGTCATAATACCGGCCGTAGCTGGCGTGGAAGACGTTCTTGGCGTCGCCCGTCAGGTCGTAGGTCAGGCCAAGCCGGGGCGCGATGTTGGTGAAATTGGCGATGGTCCCGGTGTGCCCCACGGCCGTCAGCCGCGGCGCGTCGAGCCGGGCGCCCAGGTTGAGGCTCAGTCGCGTGCCGATCTGGACGTTGTCCTGGATGAAGGCGCCGATCCGGTTGACCCGGGCCTTGGTGTGCTGCTCGTAGTTCTCGTAGCCGAGATACATATACAGGTCCGTGTCCAGCTGGTAGATCTCGAACATCGAATCGCCGGGCCCGGTCGTGTCGATGTCGTTGTTGGCCGCCGAGGCCTCGTACTCGAGGCCGACCTTGAGCTCGTGGCTGGCGCCCAGGAAATGATCCAGGTACTGCGTCGTCGAGGCATTGACCTGGTTCCGGTCCCGGACATTGTCCTGGATGATCCCCGAGGAGCCGTAGAACCGGTAGACGGAATAATCGTTCACGGCCGCGACATCGGAGGTCGCGGGATCGGTGAGGTCCCGGCCGTGGAAGCCCGCGTACTTGACCTCGTACAGGGAGCTCGCGTTCGGGGTGAAGCGCCAGCTGGCCGTCAGGACGCTGCTGCGGAACTTCCGGCTGTAGGCGATCTCGGGACCGCTGCCGGACACGAGCCCCAGGTTGTCGTGGTTGAGCGGGTCGACGTTGGCCATGAGAGTGAAGGCATGCTTGGGGCTCGGCAGCCAGCTCAGGGTGCCCTGGAAGCGGGGCTGCTTGAGATTGCCGTATGCGGGCTCAGAGGGGCGGCGGCTCTTGACCCCGGTGAAGCCGCCCGCCGCGAAGAAGAAGAGCTTTTCTTTGATCAGAGGGCCGCCCAGGCTGAACGAGGTCTCGGTGTTGAACCGGACCTGCTTGGGCGCAAGGTCCTCGATCCCCCCCGAGTTGTCACCCCAGAGGGAGTGGTTGGTGAAGTAGGTGCTCAACCCGCCGTGGAAGGCGTTGCTCCCCGTCTTGGTCACGACGTTCAGGACGCCGCCGGAGAAATTGCCGTACTCGGCCGAAGCGCCGATGCCCACGATCTGGATCTCCTCGACGCTGTCATAGTTCGGGTTGACCCAGGTCGCGCCGGAGGCCAGGTCGCTGATGTCCACGCCGTTGAGAAGGTAGGCGTTGGCCCCGGAACCTTTGTAATAATCGTCCCGGACCCGGGCCCCGGCGCCGTAGGCCCCGTTGTCGTTGATGGCCGGGGCCGCTTCCATCAGGTCCTGGACGTTGCGCGTCGTCGGGACCTGGCTGACGACCAGACTGGAGTAGTTGACGGACGTCTGGGCGCTCTTCAGCTCGACGAGCGGCGCCTCGGCCTTGACGACGACCTCCTGATTGGGCTTGGCCGCGGCCAGCCGGGCCCGCACCGGAGTCGCGACGCCCACGGACACGGTCGCCTTGACGATCAGGGTGTCGAAGCCGGACATCTTGATCTCGAGGCTGTATTCGCCGGGGTTCAGGCCCAGGAACCGGAAGGCGCCCTTTTCGTTGGCCTGGGCCGAGAGGGAGCTCTGGAAGAGCTTCGGGCCCGTGAGCGTGATCGACGCCCCGGGAAGGGCCTCTCCGTTCGCATCGAGAACGAGGCCGTCAATGTCGCCGGTCAGCTTGACCTGGCCGGCGGTCAACGGCAGAAGGACGAGACACATCATAGCCACGAGGATCAGGCAGCATCGGCAAGACATGGGATACCTCCTTTAGGGTCATCTCCCGGCGGTCGGGCGGCCGTTCAAGGCCGTTTACCGTCGCCGTTGGTCGTGAGGCTGTAGAACTGAACGATGAACGGCAGGTGCCGGTCGAAGTTCCAATGGACGTCGCGGATCAACCGCTCCAGGCCGGACCTGTCGCGGGCCTTCAGGAGCGAGAGGATCTGGCGATGGTCGGCGGCCATCAGGCTGTTCCAGTCCGGGGAATCGGACCTGTTGTGCGCGAAATAGAGGCGCTCGCGGATATTCTCGACGAGATGGATGAGCAGGGCGTTAGGGCAGAAGCTCCGGAGGAGCTCGTTGAACTGGCCGTTCTTGGCCGCATAGGCCACAAATTCGCCGCGAGCGAGGGCGGCCTCGGATTCGTCGAGCACGGCCTCCAAGCGCGCGATGTCGCCGTCCGACACCCGGTCGCAGGCGAGCTGGACGACCTCGCTTTCCAGCAATCCGCCGACCATGTAGATCTCGCTGATCTCAGGGAGCTCGAGTCTCTTGATCTGGAAGCCCTTTCGGGTGGCCTCCTCGATGAAGCCGTCCTTGATCAGCTGAACGAGGGCCTCGCGGACGGGCGTGCGGCTGACGCCGAGCGTTTGGCACAAAGAGGTCAGGTTGATCTCATCGCCCGGATGGAGCTCGCCCTTCATAAGCATCTGCTTGAGATAATCGATGACGCACTCGGTAAGGCTTTTGTAACCTAATGTTCTATTCTGAACTGTGACCATATCCTGTCATTACAATATATAATATATTATTGTCAAGTATATTTATAAAAAAATTTTAGCACACTAGAGGCGAGGATCATTTTGGGCCCAACAGATTCTAATTAATTATTATAGAATAAGATACGATGATCTAACGGTAGCCGCAAAGGGGCCAAAAGCGGACTCGGCTGGGATCGGAAGGCCCCTCGCGCAAACCCAATTTGACGGGGACATGAAAGAACCGCGGCGATAGCCTCAGGTCGTCCTGGCGCACGATCGGCTGGAGACCGGTGGCCAGCACCCGGACGGCCGGAAAGGGAACGTCAGGCAAGCTCAAGTCGACGACGATGACCTCGGAACCGGCCTGTTCCAAGGCCGCGACGCAGATCTCGATATTCCTCTTGAGATCGTCCGTGGCCGCGTTCGGAAGCTCCGTCGGCCGCATCGTGACAGGACTCGGCGCGGCATAGTGCTCGGGAGACCCGGACTCCAACCACTCCTTCTGGTTATAGCTCGGGGGCAAGAGCTGGACCGCTTCCGTGAGCGCCCGCGAGAACGCGACCTGCGGGTCGAGGTCGCAGCCAAAAGCGACGCAGCAGAGCGATGGGTCGGCCTCGTTCTGGAGGAAGGCCGAGACGGCGGGGACCGGAATATCCGTCGTCGCGTTCCGGAAGGAACAGCGGTATCCCCTCTCGCTAAGAAGACCGGCCAGGCCGAGGACGTCGGGAGGCAGGCCCTCGGGCGCGAACTCCGGCCGGCCGAGGCGATTATATTCGCCGATCATGGCCGCATCGCGCTCGACGACCTCCATGAGTCCGTGGAGGACCGCTTCCTCGAGGTTGTTGCCGGAGGCCAGGCCGTTCGAATCGGACAGACAGATGTATTTTTTTTCCTGGTCCGCCAGGTACGGCGCGAAGACCAGGTTGGCCGGCACCAGAACCGGCCGGGAACGCGTCAGGGAATAACCCGAGACCCAGTCGAGCTTTTTGTCGGCGTCCCAGGCCGCGTCGGAGGACAAGCTGAAGAGGCGCGGATCGACGGCGTCAGAGGCCAACTCGCCAAAGCTGGCCTCGACAAGACGGGCCCGGGGCTGCGCTCGGGCCGCAAGCCTCTCGATGAATTCCATGAAGGCGCTGGCCAGGGCCTGACCGCTCGAGATCCCCTTCCCCGAGTAGCGCTGGTACAGCGGCTCCCGCAGAGGGGTCAGGTCCTGGAGGGCGGCCCGGGTGGCGCCGTCCTCGTCCCGGCGGAAGATCTCGAATTGGACTTCGTCGTCGTGCTCGAGCAGGAACTTCTCGATCGCGGCCAGGGTCTCTTCAAGCGGCACCGACCTCAGCCCGTTGCCCGCATAGCGGACCCGGCGCGTCCGGAGACGCAGCCCGCTCGTCCTCCCCCGCCCGGGCCGAGCGGCGGTCATCATCATGAAGGCGACTTGGACTTTTGATAGCACACGGCGGCCATGGTCGCGGCGGCGGTGGCCCCATCGAGGATCCTTTCGCGGACGCCGCCAAAGCGGCTGATCGCGCCTTTGGCCAGAACGACCTCGAAGACATCGGTCCCCCGGCGGTCGTTCTCGAAATCGCTCGAGCCTCCGGTCACGACCCGAAAGTAGAACTTCCGGTCGGGGAGGTGCTTCAGGTCCAGCTCGATGACGCAGAGCCCGTTCTTCCCGATGACCCCGCGGCCGCCAGGAGCAGCCTTGTAGTGGTCCTGCGAGTCCAGGTCCGCATAGGAAACGCCGCAGTGGCGGCCGGGCTGGCCGGAGATCTTGAAGACGAGAGTCGATCCGGATCCGCTGACGAGGACCTTCTCCTCGCGCCTGGGGCCGCCCCTCGGACGGGCCCTCTGGACGACCTGTTCATCGTCCAAGGGGCTCAAAGACCTGGAGCCGTCCCCGAACGGCGCCGTCCTCAAACTGACAAAGAACGCGGCTCCGGCGCCCAATGTCGCTCCTGATCTCGCGATCATACCGAGGGCATCGCGGCGGCTGATCTTTTTGGGGCTCATGCGGACCTCCTTGCCTGAAGTGAGGGCCCTGCCGGGCCGCCTTCTGGGGAGAGCGGCTTTCCCGGCGTTGAGACATAGGATATGCGGGAAATGGCGGATGTCAACATATGACTCATTTCATCCTGGGGTCCTGGCCGGGGCCGCCGGTCGCGACGAACTTGGGGATGCGCGACTCGACCGTCGGAAGGGCCGGGAACGCGGCGTGCGGCTCCATCTGGTACCAGTAGGCCACGGAAAAGAGGTTGTCCGAGCGGAGGTTGGCGTGGCCGTCCTCGATCGTGGCCTTGATCGACTTGTGAAAGCGCACCGGAGCCTCCAGATGAAAGCGGTAGTGCGAGAACCGCGAGCCGGGCTCCCACCCGTGGAACTCCGTCAGCCCGACAAGCGGGAACGAGTAGAGGGACGAGAACCCCCAAGCCCCGTTGAAATAATCCTCGCCGCCGGTACCGTGGATGCGCGGCTCGGCCTCGCCGTCGATCCAGAACATCTCGTCGCCCTCGTTCCACCCGCCCCATTGGTTCTGGAAGACCGAGAGCGTCACGCCGACGAAATGCCCTTCTCCCTTGGCCTCGAAGAAGACATAATTCCCGGCCCCGGTCGTGTTGAGCCAGCGCGGGTCGCGGCGGGCCTGGCTGAAATCGTTGGAATAGAAATCGCCATTGTACCAGCCCGGGTGCGGCACGGCCTGCCGGTACTGGGCGTGAAAATAGGCCGTGTCGGGAGGGAGCGACGCGAGCTTGACCCAGTCGATGTTCCAATAGAAGTCCGTGATCTCCTGGTTCCCTTCATTGGTGACGGTGATCTTCCCCCGGCGGGCGAACGGCATCGGAAAATAGCAGTTCAGGGCCTTGTCCGGGGCCACGGCGAGCGGAGCCGCGTGGAAGACGGCGTAGGTCCCGAGGCCCAGGCCGAAGAAGTCGCCGATCGGGGTCTCGACGCTGGGTTCCTTTTCGCCGTCCCAATACATCCGCAGGACGACCTTCTTCAGGTGATAAGCCTCCCCGGTGGCCATGGT
Source organism: Candidatus Aminicenantota bacterium (assembly GCA_963807525.1). Classification (GTDB taxonomy): domain Bacteria; phylum Acidobacteriota; class Aminicenantia; order Aminicenantales; family Saccharicenantaceae; genus RBG-16-66-30. The sequence goes on from CAWECI010000011.1 coordinate 123,549, forward strand.
GATCCAGATGTGGCGGATCTCGGCCGGCCCGGCCTCGTTGAAGAGCTCCATCGTCTCGCCGGCCTTGAGAGGCCGGTAATCGCCGTTCGCTCCCGTCCGGTCGTAGCTCGACGTCCGGCGCGATCCATAATCCCCGAGCCTCGAGAGCCGGTCGACGGTGAACTGGGCCCAGAGGCCCTGGGCCAGGACCGCGGCCATTATGCAAGGCCATCGCGCTTTGGGCATCGTTCCCTCCTGCGGCGAATGTTAAGCCCGGGCCTGCGTCACGAATCAAGGCGGCTGGGCTGGATGTCCTCAGGTCCCCGCGAGAGGCCCGGCAGATGGGCACTGTCTCGAAAGATCCAACCAGCTTCGCCCCAAGAAAGCGATTGATATTGTCGGGCAAATCCGGTAACACTGGGCCCAAGGAGAGGGACAATGGCCAGACCCGTCACCTTGTTCACGGGGCAATGGGCGGACCTGCCCCTGGAGACCTTGGCCGCCAAGGCGGAGCAATGGGGCTATGACGGCCTCGAGCTCATCTGCCTCGGCGATCATCTGGACCCCGAAAAGGCCGCCGTCGACAAAGCTTATTGTCAGAGGCAGCTCGACATCCTCGGACGACACCATCTCAAGCTCTTCGCCATCAACAACGCTATCGCCGGCCAGCTCGTCTGCGATCCCAACGCCGACGCCCGGAGCGACAAGTTCGCGCCGCCGGCCTGCGCCGGCGACCCCGAGCACAAGCGGGCCTGGGCCGTGGAGGCCATGAAGGCCACGGCCCGCGCCGCCCGCAACCTCGGCGTCAGGACCGTGGCCGGCTTCACCGGCTCGTCGATCTGGCATCTCTTCTACAGCTTCCCGCCCGTGCCCGACGACGATGATCGAGGACGGGTTCCGCTATCTTCGCCAAGCTGTGGAACCCCATCCTCGACGTCTTCGACGAGTGCGGCGTCCGTTTCGCCCTCGAGGTCCACCCGACGGAGATCGCCTTCGACATCCTCACGGCCCGGCGGGCCTTGGAGGCCCTGGACGGCCGCCGGGCCTTCGGCTTCAACTTCGACCCCAGCCATCTTCACTGGCAGATGGTCGATCCGGTGCTGTTCCTGAGGGAATTCCCCGACCGGATCATCCACGTCCACATGAAGGACGCCGCGCTGCAGCTCGACGGCCGCGGCAGCATCCTGGGCTCGCACCTCAACTTCGGCCACCCCGACCGCAGCTGGGACTTCCGCTCGCTCGGCCGGGGCGGGGTCAAGTTCGAGGAGATCGTCCGGACCCTCAACCATATCGGCTATAAAGGTCCGCTCTCGGTCGAGTGGGAAGACAGCGGCATGGACCGGGAGCAGGGCGCCAAGGAGGCCCTGGACTTCGTCCGCCGGATCGACATCGCGCCGGCCGCCGCGGCCTTCGACGCCGTGTATGAGAGGAAGCGATGACAGCGCTCGTGGCCTTATTGTGCGTCTTCGGGTTGGGAATGTGCTTTTCCCTCCTCGGCTCGATCGGCGTCAAGCTGATGCCGAGGCTGGCCATCGACCGGGGGCGGTTCGGGACCCTGATCTCGGCCTTCATGTTCACCTGCCTCGTCGTCTCGCTCCTCGCCGGCCTGGTCACGGACAAGCTCGGGTACGGTCCGGTCGCCGTCTTCGGCTTCGCGGCCGCGGCCCTGGGCATTTTTCTCCTGGCCCGGGCCCGGACGTTCGCCTCGGCCGCTCTCTGCTGCGTCGGCCTGGGCTTCGGGGCCATGGCCCTGAACACGGCCGGCAACACGCTCATCCCGGTGGTCCTGTTCGGCGGCCAGAACCCGGCCGCGGCGAGCAACCTCGGAAACGTCTTCTTTGGCCTGGGATTGTTCGTGACACCCCTTCTCGTGAGCCTGCTTTTCCGGAAGACGAGCTATCCCCTGGCCGTTTCGGCGCTCGGCCTCCTGCTCCTTCTTCCCCTGGCGCCGGCGCTGCTGGCGGCCTACCCGAAGGCCGCGGCCGGCATCGATCTCGCGACCGCCGCGAAGCTTCTCACCGAACCGGTCGTCATCCTCGGGGCGGCCGTGCTCCTTTTTTACAGCAGCATCGAAACCTCGTTCTGCAACTGGCTGACCCCCTGCGCCAAGGAGCTGGTCATCCGTGACCGTCCGGATCGTGGAGAGGCCGCGGCCGACGCTTCGGCCCAGCGGATGCTCTCGGTTTTCGCCGTGGCCATGATGGCCGGGCGGCTCGTCACAAGCCAGGTCCCGAACGTCACCCGCTTCGGCCACTGGATCGTCGCCGGCGTCATGGTCCTTGCGGCGGCCGTCGTCATCGTCCTGACGCTGACAAAAAAAGCCTCGCGGGTGCCGGTCCTGGCGGCTCTGGCCGGTCTGCTGCTGGCGCCCTGCTTCCCGACCACCGTCGGCCTCGTCTATGCCAGGCACCCGGCCAATTTCGGCAGCGTCTTCGGGGTTATCTTCGCCGCGGCCATGCTCGGCGGGGTCGTCGTCCCCAAGGCCATCGGCAACCTGGCCAAGGGCGCGACGGTCCAAAAGGGCTTGCGGCTGCTCGTCCCGATCTGCCTGCTCGTGGCCGGCTGCGTCCTCGTCCTCGGCACGCGCTGAGTCGAGGATCCTGTTCGAGGCGGCCTCGCGCCTTGACTCCGGCCCGTCGGCCTCTATAATTCGTACATGCGCAGTCATTGCCCCGAACCAGCGATCTTCGGACCGTCCCGCCCTCATTCCGACGCCGGCTCCGTCCCACTGACGGTTCCGGGCTATCGGAAAGTAACGAAAAGCGGGTTTGATCCCGTATTGACGGCCGCGGCCGTCGCGGCCCTCCTTTTTCTGGCAACAGCCATGACCGCGGGAACGCCGCCGGCCGGCGCCAAAGGCAATATCGCGCCGCTGGCGAAGGCCGTAGCCTCGTCGTCGCGCCCGGAGTTCCCCGCGAGCCAGGTCAATGACGGCAGCATGTCCACGTCCTGGAGCGTCAAGCTCGAGGCCAAGGCCGGCGAATGGCTGCGTTTCGACTGGCCTTCGGCTCAACAGGTCGCCGGCGTCGTCATCTACCCGACCGGTCCCTTCCTCGCCTCGTTCGACGTCGAGGCCGCGACTCCGGCGGGATGGAAGGTGCTGGCCCATGCCGGCGCGCCCGGGCTGGCCCGGCTCCGGCGCATCGTGCTCCCCGTCCCGGCGAGCACGACCGACTCACTGCGCTTGTCCGCCTTTACCCCGACCCCCGACGGCGGTCCCGCGTTCTTCGAGGTCGAGATCTACTCCGACCGCGAACCGCTGGACCGGATGTCCCAGGAGGTCGATATCGTTCTCTCGGGCGATTCCCGCGGCAACATCGTCGGGACCGTATCGAAGGACTACGGCGGCACCGGCCTGCCGGGCGAGACGGTGACCGTATCCGGCGATTCCTGGTCGCGTAAGGCTACGACGGACGCCGACGGCTTGTTCGCGGTGGAAACGCCGCTCAACGTCAAAGGCCTCGTGACCGCCGACGTCCGGGGCCACAAGACGACGATCAACGCCTCCGACATCCCGCTGCGCCTGACCGCCCGTCCCAAGTCCGGCCGGCAGTCCCTCGAAGGACCTTGGGAGATCCTCGTGGATCCCCCGGCGGATTGGCGGACCGCGTCCGGCTGGCGGCCCATCGCCGTGCCCTCGAACTGGGAAATGAAAGGCTTTCGGGCCCGGAGCGAGACGGCGGTGATGCGCAAGGTCTTCGACCTGCCGGCCGGCTGGCGCGGCAAGCGCATCAAGCTCCGCGCCGACGGCATCTACAGCCGGTGCGAGGCCTGGCTCAACTGCGTCCGGGTCGGCGCCCACGACGGCGGGGCGACGCCCGTCGAGCTCGACCTGACCGAGGCGGCCAAGCCCGGCGCGGAGAACACGCTCGACATCTTCATCTGGGGACGCTCGCCCGCCGCCCGCATCGACAACATGAGCGTCTACGCCTATTTCGAGCTGGCGGGCATCTGGCGGCCCATCGAGGTCTTCGCCGTCGAGCCGGCCCATGTCTCCCGCGTCCATTGGAAAGTGGACTATGACGACGGCTTCCGGAACGCGGACCTGGCCGTCTCGGCCACGGTGTCCAACGCCCAGGACGCCGCGGCGGCCGGCGGGACGCTCGTCGTCCGCCTATTGGATCCGGACGGCCGTCTCGTCAGGACGGAGGCCAGCGCCGTACCTCTGGCCCCCTGGGAGGAAAAGACGGTCCCGCTTCATCTGGGCGTCGCCGACGCCGAGCCCTGGACCGCCGAGCGCCCCCGCCTCTACACCCTCGACGTTTCCTATAACGGGCGTTCGGTCGAATCCCCGGTCGGGTTCCGCGAGATCGAGGTCCAGGGCAAGAGGTTCACGATCAACGGCCGGGCCGTCAAGCTCTTCGGCGTCTGCCTGCACAGCGCCGACCCGCTGGCCGGCCGGGCCGTCTCGCCCGCGCTCGTCGACAAAGACGTCAAGCTCATCAAGGGCGCCAACCTCAACGCCATCCGGACCTCGCATTACCCGCCGCATCCGCACACGCCCGAGGCCGCCGACCGGGCCGGGCTCTATATCGAGGACGAGGGCCCCGCCTGCTGGGCCGACACGGACGACCTCCGCGACGTCCCGCTCTATCTCGGGATCTACGCCTCGTTCGTCGAGCGCGACCGGAACCACCCCTCCGTGGTCTATTGGTCGATGTGCAACGAGAGCAACTACACCCGGCTCTTCCAGATCACCCGGCAGTATATCAAGCGGGTCGACCCGACGCGTCCGTCGAGCGGCACCTACGCGCCGGAGAGCGACACGGCCGACATGGCCGTCCACCATCACCCGACCAACCTCCACGAGTACATCCGCTCGCAGGCCGCCGTGCCCAAGCCCGTCTTCATGGACGAGTGCCAGACCGTCTTCCACGGCTGGGGCGATCTCGCGATCAGCCTGGAGGTCGATCCCGGGATGCACGATTACTGGATCACCCACGTCCCCGACGTCATCCGGGCCTGCTTCGAGACGGAGAACCAGGTCGGGACCATGATCTGGGCCTGGGTGGACGACGCCGCGCTCATCCCCGGCCGCGGCATCGAGAACGGCCGCCGGGACATGCCCAAGATCCGCTACACGGAAGCGATATACGGCGGACCCGGGCACGGCTACGTCGGCGATACCGTCTGGGGCCTCGTCGACGCCTGGCGGCGGCCGCGGCCCGAATGGGAGCTTTGCCGTAAGGCTTATTCGCCGGTCCAGATCCCGGCGGCGCCTCTCGCGCCGGGCTCCGTCCGGGTCCCCGTGTTCAATCAGAACGTGTTCGAGAACCTCGGGATCTACGAATGCCGCTGGACCCTCGCGGGACGGTCGGGGCGGGTGCGGCCGGACGTGCCGCCCCGGTCCCAAGGGACGATCGTGATCCCGGCCGAGGCCGGGCCGAGCGACACGCTCGAGCTTTGGTTCTTCGACGGCGCCCGGCTGATCGACAGGTTCCGGCTGGCGTTCAGGCCCCGCGCGGCCGAGGCCTGGACCATGGGCCGGCCGGCGGACATCGCCGAGGAGAAGGACCGCTACCTCTCCGGGGCGTCCGTCGTCTATCTCCGCGGCGACGGCTGCGAGCTGGCGTTCGAGCGCGTCAGCGGCGAGCTCATGTGGGGCCTGGCCGACGACACGCAGGTCCTGCTCAAGGGACCCCGGCTGCACGTCCTGAAGAGCGAAGCGCCGGCGGGCGACGACCCGGCGGGCTGGGCCTTCACGGGCGAGACCCACGGCGACGGCGCCATCAGGTGGAACGGCCGGTTCGGCGACGATTGGGCCGGCGGCTACGACGTCCATCTGGATCGGGACGGCCAGGCCGAGTTCTCCTACGCCTTCACCTACAACGGCCCCGACCTTTGGGTCCGCGAGCTCGGCCTCGAGTTCGACCTGCCCCTGTCCTTCGGCAAGCTCGAATGGAGCCGGCAGTCCGAGTACACGTTCTATCCCGATGATTACATCGGCCGCCCGCGCGGTCAGGCCTTGGCCCACCCGCCGGACGACCAATCGGTCCCCCCGGGGAACCGGCCCTTCGCGCTCGACGATCACGCCTGGGGCTCGAACGACTTCCGAAGCTCCAAGCGCGGCATCTATTGGGCCAGGCTCTCGGGGCCGGGCGGGGCGGTCAGGGTCGTCTCGGACGGGACGCAGACCGTCCGCTGCTCGGTGACGCCGCACGAGATCGCGCTCAAGGTCCTGGATTTCTACGGCGGGTCGGGCGGCCCCAAGGAATGGTCCGTCCTCGGCTTCCAGTACGGGGCCGGACGGCTCATCAAGAAGGGGGAGACCGTCAAGGGCACGGTCCGGCTGAAGCTCAAGAACTGAGCGTCAAAGAAAACGAAAATCGTCGACCGCCCGCATGAAGGCCAGGATGTTCTCCCATGGCACCTCCGGCTCGAGGACGTGGGTCGGGCAAGGGAGATAGCCGGTCGGGCCGAGCGTCTCGATCGTCCGCTGCACGGTCCGATAGACCTCCTCGGAGCTCGCGAACGGCATTGTCGTCTGCGTGCCGATGCCGCCCCAAAAGACCAGGTGGTCGCCGAACCGCTCCTTCACCGCCCTGATGTCGAGGCACTCCGGCTGGACGGGATTCAAGACGGTGACACCGATCTCGACGAGGTCCGGGATGACGTCCCAGCAGTTGCCGTCGCTGTGGTAGCAGATCGGGATCCCCGGCCGCGCCTGGCGGGCCGCGGCGATGACCGCGGCGTGCCGGGGCTTGAACCACTCGCGGTACATGGCCGGGCTCATGAGCATGCCCTTCTGAGTGCCGACATCGTCGCCGATCTTGATCATATCCACGCCAGCTTCGGCGTAGCGCCGGGCCTCGAAGGAGCGGATGGCCGTGATGTGGTCGAGCAACCGCTCGGCGAAGGCCGGTTGGAAGGCGATGTCGGTAAATAGCTCCGGCATGCCGCGCAGGTGCCAGGCGATCTCGAAGACCGTCCATTCCATGAAGCCGATGGCGAAGAGCCCCCGGTCATGGAGCGCCCGGACCTCGCCTTCGAGATGGCGGTGGCGGGCCGGCGGCGTCAGGTCGGGAAAGGGGTAGCGCTCGAGCTCCTCGACGGACGTGAGGCCCTTCATGGGGTGTTCGAGATGGATGAAGTGGTACATCGAGCCGTCCGTGACCCCGACGCCCCACTCCCCGACTTCCCAGCCGGGCGGGTTCCAGAACCGAGGCAGGCCCTCCGGGTAATATGCGCTGAAATCCGCGGTCTCGGTGGGCTGGGCAAAGAAAACGTCGCGGACGTCGAGTTGGAAATACTCGGCCGGGTCGTCGCCGCCGGTCCGTCTCTTGAAATCCTCGAGGAGCGGCGGCGTCAATTTGAGCTCGCGCGGCAGCCGGTCGGGCCGCTCGCGGCGCAGGACCGCCAGCGTCCGCTCGCGCGGGGTCATTCCGCCTGCTCCGCGATGAGGCGGTTGACGGCCTCGAGCGAGACGACGCCCCGATGGCTGATCCGGGTCGTGCAGAGCGCTCCGGCCGCGTTCCCGAGCCGCATGGACTCGTCGAGCGGCCGGCCCTCGCTGACGCCCAGGAGGAATCCGGCGACAAAGGCGTCGCCGGCGCAGGTGGTGTCCAGGACCTCGACCCGGTAGGCCGGGAATTCAAAAATGCCGTTCGCTACGGCCAATAGGGCCCCGCGTTCACCCCTCTTGACGGCCACGGCCTTGGGGCCGCAGGCGAGCAAGTCCCGGGCCGCGTCCATAGGGTCGACTTTCCCGGCCAGCATGACCGCCTCTTCCTCGTTGGTGATGAGATAATCGATGTTCGGCAGGGCCCCCTCGAGCAGCCGCATCCAGTTGCCATAGATGTCCCAGTCCGTGTCGAGGGAGGTGACACAGCCGAACGATCTCGCCCGGCCCATGAGGGCGGCCAGATCGAGGTTCAGCATCTTCATCGCGCCGCCGACATGAACGATCCGGGCGGATCTCAGGAAGTCATCGGGAACGTGGCGGTTGGCCATCGCTTCGAGCGAGCCGCCGCGGTAATAGAACGACCGCTGGCCCCGGTCGTCGACAAGGACGATGGCCACCGAGGTCGGGACGTCGCTCCCGCGCGTCACGGCCTCCACATTCACGCCGGCCGCGACCTGGTCGGCCAGGGCGGCGTCGCCGAACGCGTCCGTGCCGATGAGCGCGGCCAGGCGGGCGTCGGCGCCGAGCTTGGCCAGGACCGCGGCCGTGTTGGCGGCGCAGCCCCCGGACAGGATGTCCAGCTCCTCGACCGGGGTCGTCCGGCCCGGGAAGGGCAGAGCGTTGACCGGCCGGACCACGATGTCCGCGACCAGCTGCCCGACGCACACAATCGACATATCGGCTCCTATATTAGCACGGGACGAGCGTGGCGACACGTCCTCGAACGTGTCCCCGATTTCAAGACGGGGTCAAACCTCAGTAGTGTCCCAACGTTCGGATTAAGACTATCTCTATCTTATTAGTTTATCAATAGACTAGCCGGGTTTTGGGCCGGAATCGATTTGAACGGTTTTTTCCTGTATGGTCGGGCTCCCAGCTCTAGCCAGAGAAGGAGCGCCCATGAACTCCGGACGGACCGTCTTCTCTCAAGTCATGGACTTCCTCCCGTTGCGGGAGTTTCGTCGCTGCGGTCGAGCGTTACCGGGGCGACCATAAGGTCAAAAGCTTTTCCTGCTTGGACCAGTTCCTCTGCATGGCCTTCGCTCAGCTGACCTATCGGGAGAGCCTGCGGGATATCGAGGCCTGCCTTCGGGCGCATGCAGACAGCACCTCTACCACATGGGGATCCGAGGAGACGTCTCCCGCAACACCCTGGCTCATGCCAACCAGACCAGGGACTGGCGGATCTACGCCGACTTAGCGAAAGGATTGATGGCTCAGGCCCGTGAGCTGTATGCCGAGGAGGACTTTGGGGTCGAGCTCAAAGAAGCGGTTTACGCTCTCGATGCCACGACGATCGACCTCTGCCTATCGCTCTTCCCTTGGGCCCGTTTCCAGCCCACCAAGGCAGCCGTTAAGCTCCACACTATCCTGGACTTGCGCGGCTCCATCCCGGCCTATATCAAGGTCACCGACGGGCGTGGCGTACGAGCTCAACATTCTGGACGACCTCGTCCTCGAGCCCGGCAGCCATTTACATCATGGACCGAGGCTATCCTCGACTTCCAGCGTCTCTATGCCATCTGCATCAGTCCATGAGGTCCAACTTCATCATCCGGTCCCGTCGCAATATCCGGTACCGGCGCGCTCTAGTCCCAGTCCGCTCGATAAAAGCACAAGGCTTGCGCTGCCGACCAGCTCATCATCCTCAACGGCCGGATCACGGCCGACTTTTATCCCGAACGGCTCCGAAGAATCCGCGGCTTAGACGAACAGAGCGGCAAGCCGCTTGATCCTTCTGACCAACAACCTTGTCCTTGCCGGCCGAAACGATCTGCCCAACTCTACCGTTGCCGCTGGCAGATCGAGTTGTTCTTCAAATGGATCAAGCAACACCTGAGGATCAAGTCCTTCTTATGGCACCTCCGAGAATGCTGTCAAAACCCAGATCTGGATAGCCGTCTCGGTTTATCTGCTCGTGGCCATCATCAAAAAGAGGCTGAAAATCGAGCAAAGTCTCTACACGTTCTTCCAAATCTTAAGCGTAACCCTGTTCGAAAAAGTCGCCACTTTATCAAGTACTTAGCGACTTCAGCCAGAACCTAAACCACCCCGAGTACCCTAACCAACTGAATCTATTTAACTAACGTTGGGACACTACTGGGTCAAACCTACCTTTTATTAGAAAGTAGGAAAAGGCAGGTCTGACCCCGTCTTACCTGAGCGACGGATCGTACATGGCCAGGATGTTCGCCGGCGGCGTGTCGGCGCTGATGTCGTGGCTCGAGGCCAGGATGTAGCCGCCGCCGGCCCCGAGCGTAGCGATCCGGTCCCGGACGGCCTGGCGCACCTCCTCGGGCGAGCCGAACGGCAGGGTCGTCTGGGTGCTGATCCCGCCGTGGAAGGCGATCTTGTCGCCGAAGTCGCGCTTGAGCCCCGCCGGCTCCATGCCGGCCGCCGTCACCTGGATCGGGTCCAGGATGTCGATGCCGAGAGCGATGAGGTCCGGGATGATGGGCCGGATGGCGCCGCAGCTGTGGGCCATGAACTTGACCCCGGCCGCGTGGCACACGTCGATCAGGCGCTTCAGGTAAGGGGCGATGAACTCCCGGAACATGGCCGTCGAGACGAGCATGGCCCGCTGGGTGCCGTAGTCGCTCCATTCGCAGTAGATGTCGAAACCCCCGTCGGTCGCCTCGAGCGCCCGTGTGATGTCCTCGACATAGAAATCGGCGAACTTGCCGAAGATGTCATGGGCCATGTCCTGCCGCTCGACCATGTCGACGAGCAGGTTCTCCATGTTCCGCAGGATGCCGGGGCGGGTGAACAGGTCCGCCCCTTCATACATGACCGCATAGTCGCGGTAGCGGTCGCACTGCCCGCGCATGACCGAGTAATCGAAGATGTCCGGCGTGGGCCAGGCGTGGCGCTTGAGGTCGGCGACCGACTGGGCGTCCCAGACCGGCGTCCAGACGTGCATATCGTAGCTGCCGTGGGCCGCGGCCAAGTGTTTCGAGCGGATGCCCCAGTAATCCTCGAAGACGCCGTCGTCAAAGGTCCGGAACTCCGGCCCGACATAGCGCGGCTCGAGCCGGCGGACATCGCTCTCGAGACGTCGCAACAGATCGTCGTAGTTCCCGACGTCGAGCTCGTCCATCATGTAACGGTTGACGTCCGGCTCCGCCTTGTAGTCGGCGGGCGTCCGGTCCGGCATCTGCCGGGCGATCGCCGCCAGGACCCTCTCGCGCGAGGTCATGCCCCCCGGCCCTTCTCATCGTGCGGGCTGACATATTCGATGCCCAGATGCCGGCAGAGCAGCCGCGCCTCTTGGCGAATATCGCCCATGGCCACGGCCAGATGATGGGGGAAGCCGCCGGCCAGGACGAGCTCGTTCAGCTTGGCGTAGTCGGGGACGCGGATGTCGGCCGCGCTGTAGGTCATGCCGCGGGCCGTCGCGGGCCCGCTCTCGCCGGCGAACACGAGGAGCTTGAATTGTCCGCCCGGATCGCGCGTCAGGCAGAGGCCGGTCTTCGGCCCGTACTCGAACTGGCCGATGAGGACCGGTCCCACGGTCAGGCCGGCCTGCCGGTTGACCGGATGGACGGCGATGGCGTCGCAGGCCGCGCCGCGGGCCTGGCCCGAGGCCATCCCGCCGCAGATGCCCATGCCGCAGTGGCCCAGCTGGATGATGTCGGAGCCCCCTGTGTAGTTGACCCAGTCGAGGCAGGCCGCCGGCCGTCCGGAAAGGAGCGTACCGATCGACTGTGTCACCGCCGTGGGCCAATCCGATTCGCAGGCCGCGGCGGCAAGATCGCCCTTGCCCATGAGCAGGCCCATGGCCAGGCAGGCGCTGATGCCGATGAACGGCTCGTTGTGTTCGGGCCAGCAGCGGAAGGCGCCCGACGTATAGCCATTGGCCCGGATGATGGCTCGATAAGCGTAGTAGAGCCGGACCCCGCGCTCGAGCATGGCCGCGTCCACTTCGACCTTCCGGTCCTTGCTCAAATCTCGGACGGTCTTGCGGACGTCGGCATCGGTGAAGGACTCCTGGCCCAGGTAGCCCTTGGCCTTGCCCGTGCGATAGGCTTCCATGACCGCCGTCAGGTCGACCATCTCGACCCGGGTGCCGAAGACCCTGGCGAAGGCCAGCTGGTCGCCGGTCGCGGAGTGGAAGCCGCTCGGCGCGTCGCCGAACCGGACGAGCAGGTCCCGGCGCAGGAAGCGGATCGTTCCCGCCACGCGGAGAAGGCGCGAAAAGGCCGTCTTGAAGGCGTCGCCAGTAAACGGCCCCGGCAACGCGACGAGCGGCCGCCCCAGCTGTTTCGCGACGTGGTTGTTCATGATGACGCCGCACCAGGCGTTGGTCTCCCACTCCTTGACCGTCGCCTCGGGCTCGGCGATGACGGCGATAGGGACATGGGCCAGATTCGGATGCGTCGCCAAGGTCAGATAGACCTGCCCGTTGGGGAAAGCGATGTTGGCGATGACGACGAGATCGACGCGGGCCGCGGCGAAGCGGTCGGCCACGGCCAAAGCTTCGTGCGGGTCAAAGATGCGCTTGGTGATGATCGAGCCGGCGTCGATCTCGCCCGAGGCCTTCAGCCGCTCGAAATAGGCCCGGATGGCCTTTTCGCCGGCGTCCTTGGCCCCGGGACTGAAGCCCCCTATCGCATGGACGACCAGGCCGATCTTGGGGATGGGCCGCAGGCCTGAGGATCGAAGTGCTCGTGGAGTCATGGGCCGATTCTCCCCCGCCGGTCGGCACCTGTCAAGCCCCGGCGGTCAAGAGGGACAGTCCCCTGCCGGGGACAGTCCCTTCCGGCCCCGCCCCGCGGCTTGACACCCCTTCGCCGCTGGCGAATAATTGGCAACCGAAACCCCGACCATGACCGCACCGACCTCCGGCCGCCGCATCCATATGAGGGAATTCACGATCCTGGCCTCGGTCCTGCTCGCCATCGCGGTCTTCGGCGCGCTCAACCCCCGCTTCCTCGGCCTTGAGTCGGCCCTGGCCATCCTCGAAGGGGCGACGTCCGACGGGTTCATGGTCATCGGCATGACCATCGTCATCGTCTGCGGCGCCTTCGACATGTCGGTCGGCTCCTCGATGGCCTTCTGCGGCCTGGTCGCGGCCATGGTCATGAAGGGCCAGGCCCCGATCGGCCTGGCCGTCCTGGCCGCCCTCGCCGCCGGCACCCTCGTCGGCTGGGTGAACGGCCTGATCGTCACCCGGCTCAAGGTCAACCCCTTCATCACCACTCTCGGCATGATGAGCATCCTGCGCGGCGTCGTCCAAGTCATCACCCGCACGCGCGCCGCCGACCGGGTTCCCGCCGGGCTTCCTCAAGATCGCCTGGGGCACGGTCTTGACGATCCGTCTGCCTTGGGGCCCGCTCGAGGTCCGCTTCCCGGTCGTGCTCCTGATCGCTGGCCATGATCGCCGGCGACTTCCTGCTCCGGCGGCTGGCCTATCTCCGGCAGGTCTATTTCGTCGGCAGCAACGAGGAGGCGGCGCGCCTGACCGGCATCCCGACCGCCCGGGTCAAGACCTTCGCCTTCATGCTGACCGGCTTCCTGGCCGGGCTGACCGGGGTCATCGTCACCAGCCGGACCAACGCCATCGACGCCAACGCCGGGCATCGGCGCGGAGCTCCGGGTCATCGCGGCGGTCATCGTCGGCGGGGCCAGCCTCTCGGGCGGCCGCGGCACCATCCTGGGATCGTTCCTCGGCCTGCTCCTGATGCAGATCATCACCACGGGCCTCGTCTTCATCGACGTGGCCGCCGAGGCCCAGCAGATCGCCGTCGGGCTCGTCCTCATCCTGGCCGCGGTCATCGCCCTGGCCGGGCCGGGGTTCGGAAAAAAGCTCCGCTCTTTCCTCTTCACGACAAGGAACAAGACCATGGAACGGACCCTCAGCATCGTCCTGGCCGTCGCCCTCATCGTCGTCCTGGTGGTCAAGGTCGGCCCGCACCGGCCCGCCGCCGTCGCGGCCGGGCCGCAGACGGCGGGCCAGCACTACGTCATGATCTCGGCGGTCACGGGCGGCCCCTACTGGATCGACTCCAAGCTCGGCCTCTACGACAAGGCCAAGGAGCTCGGCGTCAGCGCGGTCTTCACCGGGCCGCCGACCGTGGACGCCAACGCCCAGATCGAGTCCATCAACCGGGCCGTCGCCCAACGGGTGGACGGGATCATCGTCTGCGCCGTGGCCGACGCCGTCTCGCCGGCCATCGACAAGGCGGTCGAGGCCGGCATCCCGGTCGTCTGCGCCGACTCCGACGCGCCTTCGAGCCGGCGCTTCTCGTTCATCGGCACCGGCAACTACAACGCCGGCTACCGAGGCGGCGAGGAGCTGGCCAAGCTGCTGGGCGGCCGCGGCGAGGTCGCCCTCATCTACATCCCCGGCTGGGACAACCTGACCCAGCGCATCCAGCGGCTACAAGGACGCCCTGGCCAAGTATCCCGGCATCACGGTCGTCAAGGTCGGCAACGACAAGGGCTCCCAGACCGAGGCCGAGAAGGAGTGCCGGGCCATCCTCCAGGCCTACCCGGACCTGGCCGGGTTCGGCTGCGTCGCGGCCGTCGGCGGCCAGGGCGCGGCCGTGGCCGTCAAGCAGGCCGGCAAGACCGGCCGGGTCAAGATCGTGGCCATGGACCGCGACGAGGCGACGCTCCAATTCATCCAGGAGGGCGTCATCGACGCCTCGATCGCCCAGCGGACCTACATGATGACCTATCTCGCGCTCCAGATGCTCTACGACGTCCGGAACGGCCGGATCAAGTTCATCGACGACTGGCGCAAGGTCGACGTCAATCCCCTGCCGCCGGTCGTGGACACCGGCACGTTCGTCATCGATAAGTCGAACGTCGGTTCATTCCGGCGCGGAGGGTAAAGGCGAAAGGCGCGGCATGACGACAGCCTTCCTCGAGATGCGGGCCATCCGCAAGAGCTTCGGCGAGGTCCGGGTCCTCCACGGCGTGGATCTCGATCTCCGGGCCGGGGAGGTCCACGCGGTCGTCGGCGAGAACGGCGCCGGCAAGAGCACGCTCATGCGCATCGCGGCCGGCATCCTCCAGCCCGACTCCGGCGCGATGACGTTCGACGGCCGGACCTTCGCGCCGCGCACGCCCGCCGACGCCCTGCGGGCCGGGATCGCCATGGTCCACCAGGAGCTGAGCCTGGCCCGCGACCTGACCGTGGCCGAGAACATCCTGGCCGGCCGCGAGCCCCGGCGCGGCCCGTTCCTCGACCGCCGGAAGCTCTTCGATCGCGCCGGCGGCCATGCTGGCCGAGTTCTGCCCGTCGATCGACCCCCGCGCCCGGACCGGCTCGCTCGGCACCGGCTACCTCCAGGTCGTCGAGGTCCTCAAGGCCTTGGCCTGGGAGCCCCGAGGTCGTCATCTTCGACGAGCCGACTTCGGCCCTCGAGGCCCACGAGACCGAGCTCGTCCTCGCGACGATCGCCAAGCTGAGGGACCGCGGCGTCGCGGTCGTCTATATCTCGCACCGCATGGACGAGGTCTTCCGGGCCAGCGACCGGATCACCGTCCTTCGCGACGGCGCCCTGGCCGCGAGCTGGAATACCGCGGCAGCCTCGAGAACGGACGTCGTCCGGGCCATGGTTGGCCGCGAGCTGGGCGAGCTTTACCCGGCCAAGGCCGCCGGACTCGGCGAGATCCTCTTCACCGCGGCCGGGCTCCGGCTTCCCGGGAGCGCCCACGAGATCGGCTTCTCGCTCCGCCGGGGCGAGATCCTCGGGCTCTCGGGACTTCTCGGCGCGGGCCGGACGGAACTGGTGCGGGCCATCTTCGCGGCCGACCCGCTCGAGGCGGGCAGGCTGACCCTGGACGGCCGGCCCTGCCGGTTCCGCTCCATCCGCGACGCCGTCGCCGCCGGGATCGCCTATGTCCCGGAGGACCGGACGGCGCAGGGCTTGTTCCTCGACCAGAGCGTGCAGGATAATATCCTGGCCGCCGGGCTCGGCCGCTGCTCCCGGGGCGGGTTCCTGCGAGCCGGTCTTTGCCGCGGCCTGGCCGAAGAGTATCGCCGCGAGCTGAAGATCGCCATGCGCGACCCGGGCCAGGAGATGCGGTCGCTTTCGGGCGGGAACCAGCAGAAGACGCTGCTGGCCCGCTGGCTCGCGGCCTCGCCCAAGGTTCTCATCGTCGACGAGCCGACGCGCGGTATCGACGTCGGGGCCAAGGTCGAGATCCACCGGCTGCTGCGGGAATACGCCGGCGCCGGGCACGGCGTCATCGTCGTCTCGTCGGAGATGCCGGAGCTCATCGGCCTCTGCGACCGGATCCTCGTCCTTCACGAGGGACGCCTCGTCGGCGAGGTCGCGGCCGGCGCGGCGACGGAAGAGGCCCTCATCCAGATGGCCATGGGCGGAGGCGCGGCGGAGGCGGCGGCCGGCTGAGTCCGGCCCGACAACTCAAAGAAAGGACTTTAGACATGATCGAAACCAGCATGGGGAAGAAGCTGAGACTGCGGCGCGTGGTCCGCGACGGCAAGATGCTCGTCCTGCCGTTCGACCACCCGATCTATTTCGGCATCCAGCCCGGGACGGAAGACCCGGCCCGGCTCATCCGGATGGCCCGCGACTTCGGGGCGACGGCGGTCCTGACCACGGCCGGGGCCCTGCGGGCCGGGCTCGACGAGATCGGCGACCTGGGCATCATCATGCGCATCGACGCCACGCTCTCGCACCTCACCGGGCCGGACACGGTCATGCACCTTCTCCACAGCGCCGAAGAGGCCGCGGCCCTCGGCGCCGACATGGTCGTGCTGAACTGCTACATCGGGACGGGCGACATCCCCACCGAATCGGCCCTTCTCGACAAGCTGGCCGTCGATCTCGGCCGAGTGCGAGCAGATCGGGATGCCGCTCTGCGCCGAGATCATCCCCCGGGTCGCCTACCCCGATCCGGCCCAGAAGATGCCGACCTCGGAAGACCTGGCCATGGCCATCCGCCTCGGCCTCGAATACGGCTGCGACGTCGTCAAGACCGTTTACAACGGCGACCCCGAGGGCTACGCCAAGGCGGTCGCTTCCGGCCACATCCCGGTCATCATGGCCGGCGGGCCCAAGACCTCGAACGAGCTCGAGTTCTTCAAGCAGGTCCACGAGGCCATGACCCACGGCGCTTCCGGCGTGGCCATCGGCCGCCGGGTCTGGGGCAGCAAGCACCCGGAGGCCGCGTTCAAGGCCATCAAGGCCATCGTGTTCGAGGGCGCGACGGCCGACGCGGCCGTCGCGATCTACAAGAAGGGCCAGAAGAGCTGAGCGGGCCATGAAAACGCCGCTGACCCGAAGAGCGTTCCTGAAGACCGGAGCGGCGGGCGGGGCCGGCGCCCTGGTGGTCCTGCCGCCTTTCATGCGGGGCCAAGCGGCGGCCGCGGGCGCGGCGCCCGGCGGCGGAGCCTCCGGCCTGTGCTTAACTATCTGCAATCATTGGAGCTATATCGGCATTGGCTGGCAGCTGGGCATCGAATCCTGCGTCCTCTCGGCCACCGACGCCATGGAGATGGCCGACCGGCCGCCCCACGTCAAGACCTGCATCAACCTCGACGCCCGGGCCTACGAGTTCATGGCCGAGAAGTTCCCCGAAGTGGCCGAGCGCCTGAAGGCCCATCTCGCGGCCGGCGGCGTCGAGCTCATCGGCGGCACCTACGGCCAGCCCATGGGCACGACCATCAGCGGCGAGTCGAACGTCCGGCAGATCGTCATGGGCCGGAACGTCATCCTGAAAGCCCTCGGCTACCCGATGGTCACGTTCCTCGAGGAGGAGGAGTTCACCCATCCTCAGATCCCTCAGATGGTCTCGCTGGCCGGGTTCCGCTACGCCAGCCTGGCCCAGCTCGACACCTGGGGCCGGGCCGGCTGCCCTCGCACCGATGTCAATGTCCTGGCCTGGAAGGGCATCGACGGGACGGTCATCCCCTCGGTCCCCAAGAACGCGCTCTTCGGCTACGCGCCCGATCTCAAGAAGCTCGCGGCCTCGCCCGACTTCGCCAAGCTCAAGGCCATGGGCACGCCGCTCATCTTCGCCTGGGAGGAGTTCGGCTGGGAATCGCCGGAGGAGCCGGCCTATCTGACCGCCCCGGCGCGGTATAGCGCTCTGGGGCCCATCGAATTCGTGACCATCCAAGAATACCTCGACAAGTACGGGAAGCGGCCGGACGACACCGTGTACTTTCCTATGGACGCCTGGAACAAGTCGCTCACTTGGGGACTCGGGGGCGATCAGATCCGCATACTCGATCGCAAGGTCGACGCGCTGCTCCTTGCCGCCGAGCTCTTCGACGCGGTCGCCGCCGGAAAGGGCGGGCGGTCGCAGGCCGCGGAGCTCGAACTGGCCTGGCGCGATCTTTTGGCCTCGCAGAGCCACGACGTCGGCCTGTGCGAGTACTCCCGCTGGCAGGGCGACCGGATGGCGCCCTTCGACCGGATCGAGGACAAACACAACTTCACCTGGGGCGCCATCGGCTACGACCACCTGGACGCCGCCCAGAAGCGCGGCCAGGCCGTCCTCGGCGGCGCTCTGAAATACCTGGGCGACCGCGTCGACGCCCCGGCGAAGACGGGAGATGGCCTCGCGGCCGTCGTCTTCAACCCCCACGCTTGGACCCGGACCGATCTTGCTTCGACCGGACGCCTCTACCCCGTTCCGGCCGGATGCCGCGATGTCCGGGTCACGGACCGGACCGGCCGCGTCGTGCCTTCGCAGTTGGTCAAGAGCGACAAGGACAAGGACGGCCGTTTGGTCATGGCTGACGTGGCCTTCCAAGCGCGCGAGGTGCCTCCGGCGGGCTACGACACCTACGCCCTCGAATTCGCGCCGGCCGCGGTCGCCCCGATGAAAACAGAACTCCGGATCGATGAGTCGAACCTGGCCCTCGAGAACGAGTTCCTGCGCGTCCGCCTCGACCCGACGGCCGGAGGCGTCTCGAGCCTCGTCGACAAATCGTCGGGCCAGGAGATGCTCGATCCGGCCGGCGGGATCTTCCCGCGTTTCACCGGCCGGCCGAACCCGCTGCTGCCGACCCGGCCCGAGCCGCCGGCCGCCTATGACAGCGGGACCTCCAAGGCCAAGATCGACTGGATAGCGAGCGGGCCCCTTTGGGCCACCCTGCGGGCCCAACACGCCTGGAAATACCTGAAGTTCGAAACCCGCGTGACCCTGGCGGCCGGGTCGCCATTCGTCGAGGTCACGAGCCGCGTCCTGGCCCAGGTGCCGCCGCATCCGGACGTCTCGGCGCCGGACATCAAGGAAGGCTATTGGCTGTCCTTCGTTCCCGGCTTTCCCGTGTCCAGGATCATGCGGGACTTCCCCTTCGGCGTCGAAGAGACCAAGAACCCGGCCTTCCACGCCCTGACGTTCGCCGACCTTCTCGGCGGCGACCGCGGGTTGCTCGTGCTCCACGCCGGCACGCAATGGTTCTCGCGGGGTGCCGCAGGCCGGGTCTCGAACCTGGTCATGCGGGAATGGGAAGGCTATTACTCGAAGGAGTACGGCTGGCCCATCTACGCCGAGTACCGCCACGCCCTGATGCCTCACGCCGGGAAGCTCCAGAACGGCGACCGGCTGAGGGCCGCGATGGCTTTCGCCCGGCCGCTCCTGTGTCAGACCCGCAAGCCCGGCCCCGGCGAGCTTCCCCTCTCCGGAAGCTTCCTGTCGGTATCGAACCCGGGGATCCAGCTCGCGGCGTTCCGAAGTATCGAGCACGGCTACGAGCTGCGGATCGTCGAGACCGAAGGCCGCCGGCAGGATGCGAACGTCGCGGTCAGCCTGCCTCTATCCCGTGGGACCCGGACGGACCTCCTCGGCAACCGGCTGGACGACGCCTCCGTGCGGAACGGCACCCTCGCGGTCATGGCCGATCCCTGGAAGATCCTGACCTTCCGCCTCGAATAGCTTTTTGAACATTTCGCCCCGCCGCGCATCTCTATGGATGAAAGGACCGCGATGGGCAAGAATGAAGGACTCGAGGAAACAGTCCTGATCCTCCGCTGCCGGACAGGCGACCGGGAGGCCCTGGCCGAGCTCATCGGGCGCTTCGACCGCCGCCTGCGCTACTTCATCGGCCACATCTCGGACAGCCCCGAGATGATCGACGACGTCCTTCAGGACAGCTGGCTCCGGGTCCTGGCCAAGATAAGCACGCTGAGAAGCGCCGACAGCTTCCGGGCTTGGCTCTACCGGATCGCGCGCAACACGGCCTACGGGCAGCTGAGGCGAAAAGGCCGGGTCAGCGAGTTCCGGGACGACCTGGAGATCGCTGGCGATGAGCCCGATGACGCGTTCTCGCCGGCGGACGCCGCCCGGATCCACGACGGCCTGAAGGAGCTTCATCCGGCGCACCGGGAGATCCTCATCCTGCGCTTCTTTGAGGACATGCCCTACCAGCAGATGGCCGAGGTCCTCGGCTGCGGCCTGAACACGGTC
Organism: Candidatus Aminicenantota bacterium; assembly: GCA_963807525.1. GTDB lineage: Bacteria > Acidobacteriota > Aminicenantia > Aminicenantales > Saccharicenantaceae > RBG-16-66-30. The sequence goes on from CAWECI010000011.1 coordinate 143,542, forward strand.
AAGACGAGACTCTTCTACGCCAAGCGGGCCTTAAGAAAAGCGATGGAGGCGAAAGATGGAAAAAGACAGTGAACTGAGAGATGAGCTTCTCAAGCGCATGGACCGGGACGCCGGCGCGGCTCCGGGGGCCTCTGGGCCGGCGATCCAGGCCATCCTGGCCAAGGACGCGCGCCGCCTCAGGCGGCTGAGACACGCCACCATCTTGAGCTGGATCGTGTTCGCGGCGGCCTGCCTGGCCTCGGGGATCGCGGGGGCCCTGACGGGCTTCAGGAGCGAGGCTTGGCTCATCGCCACCATCATCGGGGTCCAAGCCTTGCTCGTCGTCGCCGTGGCCTTCACCGCCGCGCTCTCCTTCAGGTCCCGGACCTTGCGGATGAAGGAGATCCAGGCGGCCCTGGCCGAGATCCAGGACAAGCTGAGATCGATCTCTCAGGCCAAGACCGGCAACGCCTAGGCCCTACTTGCAGCGCAGGCTGTCGGGATACTTGGCGAAAACAAGCATCGCCGGCTCGGGCGTGCCCTTCAGGAAGCTCGTTCCCGAAAAGGCCTTTTTGACGAGATCATAGTTGGCTTCCCACGTATAGTCCTGGAACCGGCCGGTCACGTCGCCCTTGAGGTCGGCGAGCATATCGAGGATCTTGACCGGGGTGCCGCAAGAGAAATCGAATTTCCGGAAGTCGATCGAACGGACGTTGGGTGTCGAGGCCGTGCGGAAGTGGATGACGCCGGCCTTCGTGTCGTAGACGATGCGGAACCGGCTGTGGGGGAGGTTGCACTTGTCGAGGATCCCGAAGGCGTAGCCCACGGGATCTCCGGATCCTTTGGCGTCCCAGGCCTGAATGCCCTTGGCGGCGTAGACGAATCGCCGCGGCGAGTTGCCCGCCTGCGCGAACGCGGGCTTTGTCTCATCGGAGCCCGTGAGCTTGAGGAAATCCAGGCAGTATTCGTAGGTATTGTTGGTCAGCGCCTTGACGGGCAGGTCCTTGCCCGCGTAGGTCCGCATCCGGCCGCCGAGGAACTCGATGGCCGCCGCGCCGCCCTTCCGGTCGCAGAGCAGGAAATGGACGGGGGTGGAATTCGTCTCGATCCGGAGCGCCTTATCGCTGGCGATGACGTCCTGGACCGTCTCGGCCGTGTCCAGCTGATACTGGATCCACTGGAGTTCGCGAAGCACGGGCCGCTCGTCGGCATGGGGGTACTCCGTCGGGGTCAGCCACATGAGCTCGATGACCAGGCCGGCCTCGTTCATTCCGCCCAAGGGAAATTCCCGGCCGAACTGGTTGAACGTGACGCTGCCGTACTTGGAAACCCATTGGGCCGGCCGACCGACCGTGCCCGGCATCAGAAAAGCCGTTTTGGCCACGCCGCGCTTGTTGACAGCGACGAGGCCATACTCGATCTCGAAGTCGTAGTTCCGGCCGAAGATCCATTGGCCGTTGGCCTTGAAACAGAACGTCGTGCAGGGGCGGAGATCGAAAGGCGAGAGAACGATCGTGAACATGGACAGAGCCAGAACGGCACAGATCTTTCGCATGGGTGACCCTTCGCGGCGCTGACCGATCGATCCCATTCCGGCGATCAGGGCTGGACCGGGGCTTTGGCCGGCGCCAGGGGCTTGTAGATGACCGCGACCAGGATCCCGGCGACGATCGTCTCGAACAGGCCGTAGATCAGCCCCTTCAACATGACCCGATAGGAGATCGGGAGAAGCACCCACATGGAGGCGCTCATCGGCACTTGGACGAACAGCCAGATGAGGAGCCCGTAGCGAATGCCCTCGGGAACGCCCTTGCCTTCGCGGCCTTTGACGAAGATGTAGGTGAACAGCACCGCGACGAGCACGCCGATCACGTACATCACCCAGAGCCGGGACGTCATGTTCGGCCGCCACAATTCCTTGTACGACTCCACGTCGCTCTTCATGAAGACCGAATTGACCAGGAGATCCGCCGCTTGGACAAAGATGTAAGCCGCCAAGCTGGCCAGGCAGAAGCGTTTCCAGTTCATTGGTCCCTCCTTCGTGATGATCGAAATCCCGGGCTTATCCCCGTCCCGGCGCCTTGGGGAGACAGTAGCATCAATCCGCGGACGGGTCAATCCGGACCGGGAAGCCTTCCCGTTTCCCTTTCCGCCTCATTCCGAGTTATCATTTCCGGGTCGGACGCCGGCCGGCACGCCAAGCCCAGGCAACCAAAAGCGGCCCCGGCGAGTCCATAATGGCATAACGCCTTGATCGGAGGAACAGAGATGAACAAGCCCGCCCATGCCCGCCGCGCCGTTGCCGCGGCCTCACTGGCCATCCTCTTGGCCGCCCTCAGCCTGGGAGCGGCGCCTGGCGCCGCCGCTCCCGGCTCCGCGGATACGCCCTCTCTCGAGGCCCAGGTCGACGCCCTGTTCGCCAAGTGGAACAGCCTGGACACGCCCGGGGCGGCCGTGGCCGTCATCAAGGACGGCATCGTCGTTTACCGCAAGGGCTTCGGCTGCGCCCAGCTCGAGTACGGCGTCCCCATCACCCCGTCCACGGTCTTCCACGTCGCCTCCGTGTCCAAGCAGTTCACGGCCATGGCCATCACCATGCTCGAGGCGGCGGGCAAGCTCTCGGCGGACGACAATATCCGAAAATACCTCCCCGAGATGGCCGATTTCGGCGTGCCGATCACGATCAGGCACCTGCTCAACCATACGAGCGGCCTCCGCGACCAATGGGACCTGCTGATCCTCTCGGGCTGGCGCATGGACGACGTCATCACCCAGGCCCAGATCCTGGACCGCCTCCGGCGCCAGAAGGAGCTGAACTTCGCGCCGGGCTCGCGCTACCTCTACTCCAACTCCGGCTTCACGCTCCTGGCCGAGATCGTGTCCCGGGTGAGCGGCAAGCCCTTCACCGATTGGACGCGGGAGACGATCTTCCAGCCGCTGGGGATGACCTCGACGCATTTCCATCTCGACCACACCGAGATCGTCAGGGACCGCGCTTATTCCTACGACGGCGACCCTGAACACGGATTCCACGCGTTGCCGCTCAACTATGCCAACGTGGGGGCCACGAGCCTCTTCACCACGGTCGAGGACATGGCCAACTGGCTGCGCAACTTCGAGGACAAGAGGGTCGGCGGACCGGCCGTGCTGGACAAGATGGAGACCAAGGGAGTCCTCAACGACGGGACCGAGATCGGCTACGCCCGCGGCCTCGAGATCGGCGTGTACAAGGGATTGAAGACCATCGGGCACAGCGGCGGGGACGCCGGATTCCGCAGCCAAGTCATTTATTTCCCCGGCGAACGGTTCGGCGTGGCGGTCTTCTCGAACCTCGGCCTCGTTCGATCCCGGAACGATGGCACTGCGGATCGCCGACATCTACCTCGCCCCGCAGATCGCCGCAGCCGCTCCCGCGCGCCGTCGAAAGCAAGGCGCCTCCGTCCGCCGCGGCCGCCCCTCAGCCGATCACGCTTCCGGTCGAGAGCCTCAAGGCCTACGTCGGCGCCTATTGGCTCGAGTCCGGCCTGGTTCGAAAGCTCGTCATCGACAAGGACAAGCTCGTCTATGTCCGGTCGAGCGACAACAAGTCGGAGCTCGAGCCGCTCTCGACGACGCGGTTCAAGATGTTGGGCGCCCCTGGCGACGTGTTCATTGATTTCACGAGCCTATCGGGCGGCTTCTACAACGCCTTCACCTTCACTGAGGCCGACGGGTCAAAGATCGGGGCCAAGCGGATCGAGCCGTTCGAGCCGAACGAGGCCCAGCTCAGGGAATACGCCGGGAGCTATTATTCGGACGAGCTCGACACCCGCTACAACCTCGTCCTTCTATCGGGCTCACTCCGGCTCGCGGTCGGGCACAACGAAGAAGTCCTGGTCACGCCGATGAAGAAGGACTTCTTCGCGGCCGAAAACGCCAAGATCCAGTTCGTCCGGGACGGCCGCGGACGCATCACCGGCTTCCAGATATCGACAGGCCGCGTCCTGAACCTCAAGTTCGTCAGGACGGGCCGCTGACAGAGGCGCCGGTCAATCCCGGCCGCAGTCGATCGCGGCGATCGAAAGGGCCGGCAGGACCACGGCGTTCCCGGATTCCGGGGAGAGCTTGACCTTGACCACGCGCCGGGGATCGGCGAAGCCGTTGATGATGTCGATCTGGCCCCTGTCCTGAGCGTCCTTGACGGCCTCGACGGCCTTGATCTTGAATCCGGGCCCGAGGCCCGCGAGATCGAGCGTGAGGTGGGCGGGATCCTTCCTGTCGTTGACCACGAAGACAGTGACCTGGGCCTTGTCTTCCGAGGCGCAGGCGGTGGCATCCAGGGGGAACGGAACGCCGGCGGCCAGGCGCAGCGGGATCGGCAGGGAGTGCTGCCGGTACATGGCCATGACCAGGAAGCTCGGCGTCCGGTAGAGTCCCGCGGCGTTGGTCTGGATCGTCCCTCCCTGGAAGCTGTTGGTCATGTTCGACCGGCAGGCCAGGGTCACGAATTCGGAATGGCGGTGCAGGACGTTGAGGAACCGGGCCTCGAAGAGAGCGCAACCGAGGCTGTTGAGCTTGCCTCGGCCGAGACCCCAGTTGCCGGCGTCGATGTTCCACTCGGTGACGCCGATCTTGAGCCGTTCGCGCCCCGCCGAGCCACTGATCCAGCCTTCGATCCGGCTGAGCTCCGCGTCCACGCCGTCGAGGTCGGACTGGTAGTAATGGGGGCAGACGATGCCGATGTCCGGGCCGGCGACGTCGATGATCTCTTTGGTCGGAAAGGACGAGAGCACGACGGCGCCGGGATCGGCCTCCCGGACGGCCCGGGCGAACTCGACCAGGCTCCGGACGTAGCCGGGGGCGTCGATCTCGTTCCCGACCTGCCAGTATTTGACGCCGTAGGGTCCGGGATGCCCGCTCCCCGCCCTCTTCCGGCCCCACTCCGAGTCGGCCGGCCCGTTGAGATACTCGACCATGTGCCGGGCGCTCCCGACGCCGTCGCCCAGGCTGACGCAGACGAGAGGCTCCGAGCCGACGGCCCGGCAAAGGCGGACGAACTCCTCGACGCCGACGTCGTTCGTGTCGCGCCGGCCCCAAACCCGGTTGACGAAGGACGGCCGGAGGTCGCGGTCGCCGATGGCGTCGCTCCAATGGTAGGGGCCGGGGTCCACGGTCGAGCCGCCCCAGCGCACGACGGGCGGCGCGAGCTCTTTCATGGCCTCGACGACGTCGCGGCGCCAGCCCTCCACGTTGTCCTCGGGCATGAGCGAGAGCTTGTCGAGCCAAACCGGACCGGCGCCGCGGGCCTCGATCTCCAGGACGGCCCGGTCGGTCGTTCCCTTCGTTATGAGCTTGCCAGAGAATTTCTTCCAGGAAGCGGACGGCGCCGGGAGATCGAGCGCCGCCAGGGTCATCCATGTCCCATCGGGCAAGAGGGTCTTGAGCCGGACGACAAGTCTCGCCGAGGGCGCGTCGCTCCGTCCGTAGCCCGAGAACGCGTAGGCCATCCCCTTGCGGACCGCCAGGGCGCTTTGCGTCAGGCGCGCCGGAGCGTCCTTGCGTGCGTTCAATCGGCAGGACTGGCGGTCGTTGAAAGGCTTGTCGGAGTCGCAGCTCCAGTCCGGGCTCTTGTCCCAGTCCCGGTCGCATTGATTGGGCTCGCCCCGGAAGTAGTCCCAGGTCGAGGTCGGAAGCACGCCCTCGAAGCCCCGGTCGCCAAGCATCTCGGCCCACATCCCGGGCACGAGGTCGTCAAGGAGCTCGACGAATCCGCCGTAGAGCAGGGGGCTGATGCGCCCGGCGTGGAGAGGCTCGGCGAGGACCTTGAGCGTGAGGTTAGCCGATGGAGTGGCCGCCCGGGCCGCCGGCCATGAGGTTAAGATTATCAGGATCAATAAGATAGGGATAGCCATGATCGCGCGTCTTGTCATTGTTCTTCCTTCTGACCCAGAGATCGATATCCGCGGCACCCGCCCAATCTAGCATCGCCGTAACCGGGATTTCAAGCCGCGGCTATTGGGCGACGATCCGCGGCATCCGGTCCTTCCACGGACGGGCCGCCTCGATCTGCGAGGCCACCCGCACCAGCAGAGCGTCCTCGGCGTAGCGGGCCACGAATTGGACCCCCACCGGCAGGCCGTCGGCGGTCCAGTGCAGCGGCAGCGAGACCGCTGGCTGGCCGGTCTGATTGAAGAGCTGGGTGTTCGGCGTGCGCTCGAGCGACACGTCGGCCAGCTGGGCCAGGATGGCCCGCAAAGCCGCGCCCACGGGCAGGACGCGGAGAACGGCCAGTGCCGCCGCCTCGACCGGCTTGAGGTCGAGCTCCCCCAGCCGGACCGGCGGATAGGCCAGCGTCGGCGTGACGAAGAGGTCGTAGCGCGCGAAGAAGGCCGCGAGCGAACGGCCGGCCGCCTGGGCGTCGTCGCGGGCCTGCTGAAGATCGGCGGCCGAAAGCGTGCGCCCGATCTGGTTGAGGAACCAGGTCGACGGCTCGAAATACGAAGCCGAGGGCTTCCGTCCGACCCAGCGCCCGAACTCCTCGATCTCCGCGGCGACGCCGGCGGCGATCTGGGTCAGGTAGGCGCGGACCAGTCGTTCCCGGTCGAACTCGGGGCGGGCCTCCTCGACCTCGTGTCCGAGGTCGGCCAGGAGCCGGGCGGCGGACTTGACCGCGGCCTTGGCCTCGGGGTGGGTGTCCTTGCCGAAGAGCGATCCGTCGGTGAAGGCGACCCGCAGCTTCCCCGGGGGGGCTCCGACCTCCTGGGCGAGCGGCCTCTCGAGCGGCGGGACCGAGTAGGGATCGCCCGGGGCCGGGCCGGCCATCACGTCGACGAGCGCCGCGGCGTCGCGCACCGAACGGGTCAAGCAGCCCCAGCTCGTGTAGCCGCCCCAAACCTCGCCGAAGTCGGGCGCCTCCGTCACCCGCCCCCGCGTCGTCTTGAAGCCGACGAGGCCGCAGGCGCTGGCCGGGATACGCAAGGACCCGCCGCCGTCCCCGCCGTGCCCAAGGGGAACGGCCCGCGCCGCGACGAGCGCGGCCGAGCCCCCCGACGACCCTCCGGTCGTGTGGTCCGGGTTCCAGGGGTTATGGGCCGGGCCCTTGAGCTGGCCCTCGGTGGTGCCCAGGATCGCCAGTTCGGGAAGGTTGGTCTTGGCCACGAAAACGAGGCCGGCGCGGCGCAGCCGGGCCATCGCCACCGAGTCGTGGTCGGGCACGAAGCCCTGGAGGAAGCGGGTGCCGGCCGTGAAGGGCTCGCCCTTGACGAAGCCGTCGAAGTCCTTGACCACCATGGGCACGCCGCGGAACGGCCCGTCCGGCAGTGACCAGACGATGTCCCGCGCCGCGTCGTACATCGGGTGCATGACCGCGTTCAGCACCGGATTGACCGCCTCGATGGCCGCGATGGCCTTTTCGACCAGCTCGATCGGCTGGACCTCGCCGCGCCGGACGCGGGCGGCCAGCTCCGTGGCGTCACAGGTGATGTAATCGTCCATCTGAGCCCTCCTCTCGTTCGACCCGTCCGCCGAGAAGGATAGGGCCCGGCGCCCGGCGATGTCAAGAGCGCGCCGGCCTCGCGGTTTGACAAAATGAACGTTGTTCAGTATAATAAACATTGTTCATTAAAACGACCCAGGAAGATCCGAAGACATGAACGCCAAAGACCGACGGACCCAACAAAAGGACGCGCTGAAGGCCACGATCCTGGCCGCGGCGCGCGACATGTTCCTCCGTGACGAAGCGGGCCGGATCTCGATGCGACGGCTGGCCGAGAAGATCGACTATTCTATCGGCGCCATCTACCTCCACTTTCCCAGCAAAGACGCCCTGTTGAACGCCCTTGTGGAGGAGAGCTTCGCCAAGCTGTCGCAGGCCCTGCGGAAAACGCGCCGCAAGGATCCGGTCGAAACCCTCCGTGCGGGGCTCAAGGCCTATGTCCGTTTTGGCCTGCGCTATCCCAATCATTATCGGTTCGCCTTCATGAGGCGGCCGAAGCCGGGTCCGTACCAGACCCACGATGCGTTCGAATATTTACGGGAATGCGTGCGCCGGTGCATCGAGGCGGGGCGTTTCCGCCAGGTGGACGCGGAGACCTCGGCCCAGCTGTTATGGGCCGGCGTCCACGGACTGACGTCGCTTTTCCTGGCGCGACCGAACTTCCCCTGGGTGGGCCGGGACGCGCTCATCGACGAGACGATCGCCAATTCGATCCGGGGATTGCTGGCGAAGACATCAGGAGGTCAATCATGACGACATCGGACGGAGCATCGCGACCCTCGGTCGCCGCCGCGGCTGGCAAACGGTTCGATCGGCCCGCGATTCTGCTGGCCCTATCGGCCTTCTTACTGTTATTCGCGAACGGGCACAACTCGGTGGCAGCGGCCGCGTGGCTGGCCCCGCTTTTCCTCCTGCGCTTTGTCCGGGGTGGGCGTCTCTGGCGCCTGCTCGTCGCGTACGGCGTCGCCACGGCGGCGTGGGCGTTCCAGTTCCGCGGCATGGTCCCGGCGCCCCAGCCGATCCTGGCGGTCATTTGGCTCGGCTACGGCGCCTTCGCGACGCTCCCCTTCCTGGCGGACCGCCTGCTCATCCGCCGGGTCAGGGGTTTCGCGGCGTCATTGATCTTCCCCTGTGCGGCCATGGGTTTCGATTATCTGGTCTCGCTCCTCCCCTACGGGAGCTGGGGCTCTCCGGCCTATTCGCAGTACGGCAACCTGCCCCTTATGCAATGGGCCTCGGTGACCGGGATCTACGGCATCACGTTCCTTATCGCCTGGTTCGCCTCGGTCGTGAACTGGGCTTGGGAGAGCGGGTTCAACTGGGCCCGCATCCGGCGTGGGGCGCTGACGTACGCGGCCGTGTTCGCGGTGGTCCTGTCCTTCGGCAGCGCGCGGCTCATGTTCGCTCCCTCCGGCCCGACCGTCCGGGTGGCCTCGCTCACGGCGCCCGAAATGACCACCTTTCCCAACGCCGAGATCGCGGCCCGCGTGAGCTCGAGGACCCTGACGGCCGATGACCTTCAGCAGATCGGCGTCTGGAGCCGTCGGATCGACGAGGACCTTTTGCGCCGCGCGGCGCGTGAAGCCGACGCGGGAGCGAAGATCGTCTTCTGGGGCGAAGCGAATTCCTACGTGGTGCCGCAGGACGAGCCCTGGATCATGGCCCAGGCCTCCGAATTGGCCCGAACGAAGATGATCTATCTCGGCATGGGCAACGTCGTTTATCACTATGGCGAGCCGAAGCCCCTGGAAAACACTCTCGTTCTGTTCGCTCCGGACGGCTCCTTGATCTGGAAGTTCCTGAAAGCTCACCCGGTGCCGGGAGGAGAGGCGATGATGTCACGGCCGTCCGACGGCCGGCTCAAGTTCGTGGACACTCCGCATGGCCGTCTCTCGGGGGTCATCTGCTTCGACGCCGATTCCGTCCAATTGCTGCATCAGGCGGGCCGAGGGCGCGCCGACCTGGTCCTCGACCCATCCAACGACTGGCGGGCCATCGATCCCTGGCATACCCAGATGGCCGTGTTCCGGGCGATCGAGCAGGGGTTCAATATCGTTCGCCACACGAGCCGCGGACTGTCCGTGGCCGCCGACTACCAGGGGCGCGTTCGGGGCCTCATGGACCATTACGAGACTCCGGGCGAGCGCCAGCTCGTGGCCGAGGTCCCGACCAAGGGCGTGCGGACGGTCTATTCGCGCGTCGGCGACCTCTTCTCCTGGCTGGCGCTTCTGGGGCTGGCTGGGTTGGCCCTTTCGCGGGGCCGGACCTCAAGAAAATCCGGCAACTGAGCGTATCCGACGAGAGGCCCGGGCTCCAGGTCGACGAAGCGGGGTGGATTTCTATACCGCCGGCCGGGGGCGTATCATGGATGGCGGAAGAGAGGGAGACCATGAGAAGGACGACCCGGCATCTCTCCGCGCTCATCTCGCTGGCCATTCTGGCCGCGGCCTGCAGCTCGTCAAGCAACAACAGCACCCCGCCGCCTACGACCTCGAAGGTCACGATCTCCCCCGGGACGGCGACCGTGACGACGGGAGCCACCCGGTCGTTCACGGCCACCGTCTCCAGTTCATCGGACCAGGACGTCAGCTGGAAGGTCAACGGCGTCCGGGGAGGCAGCGCCTCCTACGGGCTCATCTCGGTAGAAGGCGTGTACATCGCGCCCACGACCGTGCCCAACCCCGCGACCGTGACCGTCTCGGCCCAGGCCTTCTCCGACCCGACGAAGACCGGCTCGGCCACGGTCACCATCCAGGCCGGGTCCTCCGTGAAGGTGGCCATCGCCGGGAGCGGCTCGCGGCTGACGGTCCCCACCTTCGGGACACGCCAGTTTTCGGCCTCGGTGACCGGGACCTCGAACACGGCCGTCAGCTGGAAGGTCAACGGGACGGCCGGCGGCTCGGCCGCGACCGGCACGATCACGACGGCGGGCCTCTATTACGCGCCCCACTCCGCGCCGGTCTCGACCTCGGCCAACTACGACGACATGACGACCGAGGTCATCGTGACCGCGGTCTCCCAGGCCGACGGGACGGCCTCGGATTCGGCCATCGTGGTCCCCACGCCGATCCAGCAGGCCCACTTCCCAACCCCCGTCCTCCTGGGGACCTCCGGCGGGAACGCCCTGGACCTCTCCACCTCGAGCGGCACGACCTACTGCTGCAGCGGCACGATCGGCGCGCTGGTCAGCCGGGGCGGCAAGCTCTACATTTTGGGCAACAACCACGTCCTGGCCCGGAACGACCTGGCGGCCGACGGGGAGGCCATCATCCAGCCCGGGCTCGTCGGCAACAACTGCTCCGCGGCCGGGACGACCACGGCCGCCAACCTGTCCCAGTATTTCAACCTCGAAGACGACCCCCTCCCGAACGTGGACGCGGCCCTGGCCGAGATCGTCCCCGGAGCCGTCGACCCCCTGGGGACCATCGCCCAGCTCGGAGGAACGGCCGTCGGGGGCCAGCCGAGCGACGGCACGCCCAACCCGGGCCCCGGCGTGGCCCCGGCCATCGCCCAGCCGGTGGCCAAGAGCGGCGCCGCGACCGGCCTGACCTGCGGCAGCATCCTGGCCATCAACGCCTCGATCAACGTCGAGTACCAGAAGGGCTGCAATACCGGCTCGACGTTCACCTGCAACTTCACCAACCAGATCACGATCGCCAGCACGGCCTTCAGCGCCGCCGGCGACTCCGGCTCCCTCGTCGTCACCCAGGACACCGCGGACCCGGTCGGATTGCTTTTCGCCGGGACTTCAACGGACACGGTCGCCACCCCGGTGGCCGTGATCGAGCAGCAGCTCGCCGACAAGGACACGGGGGAGCAGTTCGTCTTCGCCGGAGACAGCGGGGTCGGCCCGCACGCCGTGGCCGCCTGCTCGATCGCCCAGCCGACGGCGGCCCAAGCGTTCGGCCTGGAGGGGTTCGTCCTTGCCGCCGAGGACCGGCGGGCGGCCGTTGCGACGCGGGACGCCCACGCCGCCGAGCTCCTGGGTCTGCCCGGGGTCCTGGCCGCGGGCGTGGGTCTCAGCTATGACCACCCCGGCGAGCCGGCCGTCCTCCTCTTCGTCGGCAAGGGCGCGGCGCACGGCAACCTCCCGCCCACGGTCGACGGGCTCCCCGTCCGGATCGTCGAGGGGGAGGCCATGCGGTCGCGGGGCCTTCTCAGCGTGGAGGACAGCGCCCTGGCCGAGCAGGCCGGCGAGCGCCCGTTCTTCGTCTCGCCGGTCTCCGGATCGGAGGTCGATCGGGCCCGGGGCGTCCTCGACGCGCGTGCGGCCGGGCTGATGCGCCAACGCGGTGTCCAGGGCGTCGGCATCTCCTCGAGCGCCGATGCGCCGCGCGAAGCGGCCCTCCTCGTCTTCGTCGTCAAGGGCGTGCCGCGCGATCCCATCCCGCTCGTCCTCGACGGCTTGAGGACGCGGGTGCGTGAGACCGGCCGCTTTCGGGCCAGGTGAACGCGCCGGGGAAGGCCCCGGTCATTCGTAGCGCAGGGCCTCGATCGGATCGAGCCGCGAGGCCTTGCGGGCCGGATAGAAGCCGAAAATGATGCCCACGGCCGTGGAGACCGCCACGGCGACGACGATGGCGCTGACCGATGTCGAGGTCGGCCAGTTCAGGAATTTCGTGATCGTCCACGAGGCCACGCGGCCCACCAGGATCCCCACGATCCCCCCGGCCACGCAGAGCACGATCGCTTCGACGAGGAACTGCCTCCGGATATCCCTCTCCTGGGCGCCGACGGCCATGCGCAGGCCGATCTCCCGCGTCCGCTCGGTCACCGACACGAGCATGATGTTCATGATCCCGATCCCGCCGACGATGAGCGAGATCATGGCCACGATCAGCAGCAGATTGGTCATCACCTTGCTGGCCGAGGCCAGGGCCTGAGAGATCTCGGCGAGATCGCGGATCCGGAAATCGTCGGGCGCCCCGGGCATGATATGGTGCCGGTCCCGCAGCAGGCTGGAGATCTGGCGGATGGCCAGCGGGATGCTGTCGGGCGAGGCCGCGGAGACCCAGATGTCGTCGAGATCGATGAAGCGCATCAGCTGGGGCAGGTCCGCCGCCTGGACCGCCGATTTCTGCGGATAGAGCTGGGGCTGCTGGTTCGGGTAGAGCTGGTTGAGCGTATTGACCTGGCCGGACGCCGCCGCGCCGCCCGACGGACTGGGCGAACTGCCTCGAACCGGAGACCCGGAACTTGATGGTCGTCCAGGGCGCCATGACAAAGTCGTCCTGGTCGCGGCCCATCATGTTCGCCCCCTTGCGGGCTCAGGACGCCGACGACCTTCATGTTGACGTTGCGCATGCGGATCATCTTGCCGACGGGCGGCTCGTCGCCGAACAGCTGATGGGCGATGGTCTGGCCGATGACGCAGACGGCGGCCGCGCTCCGCACGTCGTCCTCCGTGAACGGCTCGCCGGCGGCGAGGTCCCACTTGCGGATGATGAGGAAGTCGGGCGTCGTGCCCAGGATGTTGTTCGGGAACCAGTTGCGGTTGCCGTAAACGAGCTGGGCCCGGCCGTCGACGCTGGGGGCCACGTAGGGGACGGCCGGGCATTCCCGGCGGATGGCGTCGGCGTCGTCCGGGGTGAGCGTCACGCGGCCTCCGCCGCCCGAACTCACGCCGGCCACCAGCATGTAGTTCGGGTCGATCTGGATGATATTGGCCCCCAGGCTGCCGATCGTCTTGGCGATCGAATCGGTCGATCCGCGGCCGATCTCCATCATGGCGATCACGGAGGCGATGCCGATGATGATCCCCAGGCAGGTCAGGACCGAGCGCATGACGTTCCGCCGCAGGGCGTGCAGGGCCATCCGGAGGGCCCGTAGCAAGAGTTTCATTTCGGCATCCTCCGATCCGGCCGGCCGTCAGCGCCGGATGACCTGGGGCATGAAGGGGCTCCGCGCGTCCGACTGCGCCGACTCGGCGGTCATCTCGCCGGTGACGACTTCCTGTCCCTCGCGAGCGGCGTCGGCGGTGATCGCGGTGTTCCGTGCCGTCGGAGATGCCGAGCTTGACGCTGACCGGACGGACGTAGGCGCCGTCCTTGACCCAGACGATGCCGGTCCGCTCGGTCCCGGTCCCGCCGTTCGCCGGCCCGGAGCACGCCCGGCGCCGGGTCCGGCCGCCTTCGCGGAGCGGGCCGACGGCAGCACCTGCGCCGGTGACGACGGCGACCATCTCAAGGCCGCGTTGGGCGCCAGAAGCGCGTTCGACTCCTGCCCGACGATAAAATGCACGTTGGCCGTCAGGTAGGGCAGCAGGACGTTGCCGGGATTCTCGGTGTTGACCTCGACGGTGTACATCACGACGTTCTGGGTCATGGTCGCGTTGAGCCGCACCTTGCCGACCGTGGCGTTGAATTCCCGGCCCGGAAAGGCGTCGCAGGTGAAGGTCACGGGCCCGCCCGGGACGATGCGGCCGACGTCCGCTTCGTTCACGGCCACCCAGATCTGCATCCGCGTCAGGTCCTTGGCGATGAGGAACAGGCTCGGGCGCATTGAGGCTGGCGACGACGGTCTGGCCGATGTTGACGCGCCGGTCGATGATGACGCCCTTGACCGGCGACTTGATCGTGCAGAACGCCAGGTTCCGCTGCGCCTTGGCGACCAGGCGCTTGGGCGATCACGACCGAGGCCTTGGCCTGGGCCAGCGCGGCCTGGCCCATCGAGACGTTGGCCATGGAGGTTTCGTGGGCGGCCTTGGCCGCCTCGAAGTCGGCCTGGGCCATGAGCTTGCGGCCGAGGAGAGCCTCGGCTCGTTTCCAGTTGGCCTCGTCGACGGCCAGCTTCGCCTTGGCCTGCTCGAGGTTCGCGGCGGCGCTCAGCAGACCGGCCTTGTCCTTTTCGAGCTGGGCCTGGTTCAAGGCCAGGTCGGCCGCGTAGACGGAATCGTCGATCCGAGCGAGGACCGTTCCCTCGTCGATGACCGAGCCGTAATCGACGCGCTTGCCGTTCATGTCCACGCCGAAGGAGCGGATGAGGCCGGCCACCTGTGCGCCGACGTCGATGACCTCCACCGGCTCGATGGTGCCGGTGGAATTGATGGTCGCCGTCAGGTCGCCGCGCTTGATGACCGCGGTGCTAAAGGCGAGCTTCGCGCCGGCCCGGGAATGCCAGATCAGGGCTCCGGCCACGATCGCGACGACCAAGATCGACAGGCTCACCAGGAGCCTTCTCTTGTTATGGATGATGAGCGCCAGCCCGCTCCTGAGCCGCCCAAAGATGTCCATGAATTCTCCTCGCAACACGCCGGTGAGGTTCAAACGGCCTCATGCGCAAAATATTATAACTAGTCCTTTCCCGTCGGAGTGTCAATTTGCCGCCCCGTCCTTTATGCCGAAGGCAAAAATACGTATATTAGGCCCATCTCGCTTTGGAGGAGAGGACGCCCATGAGGAAGATCACCCGCAGGGAATTCGTGGGGGGGACGGTCAAAGCGGCGACGGGAGCCGCTGCCTGGAGCGCCGCGGCGTCCTCCAGGCGGGCCGACGGGGCGGATCAAACCTCCCCGCGAGTCGGCGCCAACGACAAGATCACCGTCGCCCTCATTGGCTGCGGCGGCCAGGGCCGCTCCGACCTCGGCGCCCTGCTCAGGCTCCGCGAGGTCGAATGCGCGGCCCTGTGCGACGTCGACGACCATCGGCTGAGCGAGACCGCCCAGTCGGTCGCCGACCAGCGCGGCCGCAAGCCCGACACCTACCGGGATTTCCGCAAGGTCCTCGAGCGCAAAGACGTCCAGGCCGTCGTCGTCGCGACGCCCGACCACTGGCACGCCCTGCCCACGGTCCTGGCCTGCCAGGCCGGAAAGGACGTCTACGTCGAAAAGCCGCTGGCGACGTCGATCGCCGAGGGTCGCGCCATGGTCCGGGCCGCCCGCCGCTACAACCGGATCGTCCAGGTCGGGACACAGCAGCGCAGCGCCGAGCACTTCCAGGAAGCCGTGGACATCGTCCGCTCCGGCGAGCTCGGCAAGATGCGCTTCGTCCGGACCTGGTGCTGCCTCGATTGGCTGGGACCGCTCGGCAACCCGGCCGACCGCAAGCCGCCGGACTACGTCGACTACGATATGTGGCTCGGTCCGGCGCCCGCCCGCGCCTTCAACCCCATGCGCTTCCATGAGAACTTCCGCTACTTCTGGGACTATTCGGGCGGCCTTCAGGTTGACTGGGGGGCGCACATGATCGACGTCGCCCTCTGGGCCCTGGGCGGGACGCCGCTCCGGGCCTCCGCCGGCGGCGGAAAGATCGCCTATCCCAACGACATTCGCGAAACGCCCGATACCCAACTCTCCCAGATCCAGCTCAAAGAATATCCCCTGCTCTGGGAGCACATGATCGGCGCCGGCCTCGGTCCGTGGCAGCGCGAGCACGGCGTCGAGTTCCACGGCGAGAACGGCGTCCTCGTCGTCGACCGCGGAGGCTATGAGGTCGTTCCGGAGACCGATGCCTTAAGCGGGACAGGCCGGGTTTACCGCATGAAGGGCCGACCCCGGCGCCCGGCGTCCGAAGATTTCCATTTCGCCCACGTCCGGAACTTCGTCGCCTGCCTCAAGACGCGCGAGACGCCGGTGGCTGACGTCGAGGTCGGGCACCTATCCATCATCCCGAGCCATCTGGCCAATATCTCCTATCGGCTGGGACGGGGCGTGGCCTGGGACGCGGCGAAAGAGGAGATCCCGGGCGATCCCGAGGGCCAGCGCCTGGTCGGGCGCGCCTACCGGAGCCCCTGGGTCCTGCCGCAGGTCTGACGAAAGGAGACAGAGATGACACGGACGAATCTGATCCTCATCGCTTCGGTCGTCGCGGTGGCGGTCGGCGCGTTCTTCCTGTTAGCAATGGCGCCTCAGACGCCGTCCGGCGACGCCGGCTTCGTTTCGATCTTCGACGGCCAGACCCTCCAGGGATGGCACGTCAGCACCAAGACCGGGCACGGGACCGGCGGCCGCTGGGTCGTCGAGAACGGGGCCATCATCGGGAGCCAGGACAAACCGGGCAACGGCGGCATCGTCATCACCGACGCGCAATACGGGGATTTCGAGGTCGTCCTCGAGATGAACAACGATTTCGGACCCGACAGCGGGCTCTTCATGCGAAGCACGGAAGACGGCAAGGCCTACCAGGCGTTCATCGACTATCACGCCGACGCCAGCCTGATGGGGGTTTATGGCGAGGGCTTCGCCAACGCGTTCTCGGAGTCCAATTTCAAGTTCCTCGATTCGCCCGAGAAGATCACGCGCGTTGACTCCATCTTCCCTCTGCCCGTGGCGCCCGAGTACTGGGCCGATTTCTGGAAACACGGCAAGTGGAACACCCTGCGAGCTCGGATCGTCGGTAACCCTCCGACGATCGACACCTGGATAAACGGCGTGCAGTTCATGCACTGGACCGGCACAGAAAAGGTCCTGCCCGACAAGGGCGGCATCGCCCTCCAAGTCCACGGCGGGAATTTTCCGGCGGGCCTGGACCTGACCAAGCTCTTCGTCCGCTACCGCAATATCCGGGTCAAGGTCCTCGATCAGGCAAAAGTCCGTTGACTCCTCAGGCCGCCTCGTTTCCCCAGGAAACGGTTAGAGCTTGGTCACGACGACCTGATACAGATACCACCTGATCCAGTCCGGGTGAGCTTCCGGTCCCGCGTTGTGGATGCGGATGCTGATCAAGGGAGCCGCCGTGGGCGGGTTCGGCTGCGCCTGCTGGAAGACGACCAGGAGATGCTGAGGCCCCGGCGTGTCCTCGGTGAAGTTGATCTGCTGCAGGATGTCGTTGTCCTTGACCACGTCGCAGCGATAGGCCTTGCCGGGATCGGCCGCCGGGATATCGAACAGGTAATCGAGCACGAACGTTCCGCCTTCCTGCAGCCGGATCTTGGGACCGCTGGTGATGTAAAGCCACTGGTTCTCGTCGAGCGTGCCGTCGAATTGGATCATGGAAGGATCGATCCAAAGGGGCGCCTGGAGCATCATGTACCCCTTGCCGTCGACCGAAAGCTGGCGGGGCCCGAAGCGGACATACTCGCCGGCCGGGGAGACATTCTGCAGGCCGCCCTCGGCCAGCATGGCTTTCAGCTGGGCGGCGCTGAGGATCGGGGCGACCTTGGCGGGCCTCGGCGGGGCAGCACCATGGCGGGTATCCCCGGCCGCCCTGGCCCTCGCCATAAGGGGCGTGGCGGTCCTGATGTCGGCGACCATAACTTTCCGGACCGAAGGCTGGCGCTCGACCGGACGGCGCTGCAGCTGCCGCGGCTGCTGGGCCAGGCCGATCTGGGTCGAAAGCACGAGTGCCATGACAATGACCAAAGCCAGGGATCGTGATCTCATCTTTTCCCTCCTGATCGTTTAGTCGATCGCGCGTTCCATGAAGGCGTAGGCCAGGATATGGGCCAGGACCATGAAGCCGTCCTCGAGCCGGCCCATGTGATCGCTCGGTACCGCCAGGTTGAGGCCGACGAGTTGGCCGAGCGCGCCTCCGCCCGCGCGGGTCATGCCGATCGTCTTGCAGCCGGCGCCTTTGGCGTATTCGACCGCGGCCAGCACGTTGCGGCTGTCGCCGCTGCCGCTGATGGCGATGACGACGTCGTCGGGCCGGGCGAAATTCTTGAGCTGTTCGACGAAGACGGCCTCGCCCCCGACATCGTTGACATAGGCCATGACCGTCGGGACGTTGTCGGACAGGCACATGACCTTGAACTTGGCCGGGCGGCCGTAGGACGCGCCCTTGACCAGGTCGACGGCGAGGTGCGCGGCGACGGCGGCGCTGCCTCCGTTGCCGATGACGAAAACCATCCGGCCCTGGTCGCGAGCCTCCTTGAGCAAGGCGGCGGCTTCTTCTATCGCGCCGGCGTCGAGGCCGGAGAGCGCCTTCTGCAATTTTTCGATGTAGTCGATGGCGAATTTCATTCCGGTCCCTCCCCTCTCTATCCCTGTGAGAGCCACATCTCGAGCCGCGGCCCGAGCTCGGCCGGGTTGGCCGTGCCGGTCGTCGCCAGCTGCTGGACGGTGATCGAGGCGACAAGATTGGCGACGAGCGCCGCCTCGCGCGGGGTCGCCCCGGCGCATAATGCCAGGACGGCGCCGGCCGTGGCGCTGTCGCCGGCGCCCGTGGGGTCCGTCGGCTCGGGCACGCTCACGGCCCGGACGAGGACCGGCTCGGGATCGCTCGTCCAGATGCCGCGCCGGCCCGCGGTGACGAAGACCGGCCGGCCCAAGCGCGCCCGGAGCTCGGCCAGGGCCCGCATGACGTCCGCATCCGCCGGCTCATCGGCGCCGACACGGAAAGCCTGCTTCAGCGCCTCGCGGGCGTTGACCTTGATCATGACGTTCCGGAAAAGGCCGATCCGCGCCCGGCTGTCCACCCAGAAGATCTTCTCCGGGAAGGCGCGCCCGAGCTCGGCCAGCCGCTCCCGGACCCTGGCCGTGACGACGCCCCGCCCCTTCTCCTCGACCTGGTCCTCGACCGCGATAGCATGGACGCGAGGGAGCAGGCTTTCGAGATAGCCGAGGATCCCGTCCTCGGCCTCCCGGGCGAGTGGCACCCGGTCCTTGGTGTCGTAGCGCTCATGCTCTCCGGCCAGGTCGGCCGCGCGGCAGTTCCGCGGCTTGAGGTAGGTCGCCGTCAGACGGCCGGGCAGGGCCAGAAGGCCTTCGGTCCGGCAGCGGCGGGCGAGGAGCGCCTTCCGCAGGTCGTACCCCTCGCCGTCGTCGCCCGTGACCCCGACGGCATGGATCTCCCCGGCACCGAGCGAGGAGATGTTGTTGACGATCGTGCCCGCCGCGCCCGGGCTCGTCCGGATGGATACGACCTGGTGGGCAGTCTTCCCCGTCTCGACCGAGATCTCGGCCAGATCCGGGTCGGTGTCGAGGTACTTGTCGAGGAAGAAGTCCCCAAGGACCGCGACACTGAAAGCCGGGAACCGGCCGACGATCTCGCCCAGGCGCGCCGCGTTCATTTCGGCTCGCCCCCGCCCTCGACGATGAGGTGGTAGAGCGTCGGCACCGTCGCCGCGTGGTCGCCGCGCACATAGAAGCTCTCCCCTCCGTCGGCCACCGTGCGGACGAGGACCGTCTTGTATGGCCGGAAATAATAGGCCGGCTCGGTCTTGGACGCCTCACGGTGGATGGCCCCCTCGTCGAGCGCGACGAGGTCGAAGACGGCCGTGGTGAACCGACTGATGGTCCGGCTCTCCTGGCAGGCGACGTTCCTGGCCATGGTCAGGGCCTTGAGGTAGACCTCGGGCCCCATGACCGCCGTGCCGATGTTGAGGAAGACCCCGCCCTCGAGCCCGCTGATGCTTTCCGTCAGGATGAGGAAATCCGTGTCGCTCGCGGCGCCGGTGGCCGCCGCGTCGAAATTCGGGTGCTCGTGGATGATGTCCTGGCCGATCCCTACGTGGACCGTGACCGGGACGCCCAGCCGGACGCCGGCGGCAAGGACGCTCGTCTCCGCGTGTGGGAAGCGGCCCTCGACGATGGCCCGGCCAACGGCCTCGCCCAGGCCGATCCCGTCGCGCGCGGCCGCCTTGGCGGCCTCGTTGATTCCGCCCGTCTCCCGCCACAGGCCGAACTCGCCCGTGCGGACATAGCGGGCGACGCTCTCGGAGGTCCCGCCGATGAGGGCCAGCTCATAATCATGAATAGCTCCGGCGCCGTTGAGGCCGACATGGGTCACGAAACCCCGGCGCATGAGGTCGATGAGCAGGGGCGCGGCGCCGCGGCGCAGGACGTGCGCGCCGATCATCAGGATGACGGAGCTGTCGCCGGCGCGGGCGGCACGGATCCTCTTGGCCAGGACGGGCAGGGCGGCGCTTTCGAAGCGCTCGTAAGGGCTTTCCGGGAAGACGAGAATGTCGCGGCCGAGGATGTTCGTCGCGCTCGGAGAGCGGCCTCAGCTTCACCCGCGAACGGTCGAAGGTCTTGAACGGCATCCTCTCACCTCACGCCTTTCTGAAAAGGTACCCGAGCAGGGCCTCGCCGTCCCGGTAATCGGGGACGACGATGTCCGCCCCGACGCCAACGAGCCGGTCGCGCTTCCAAGGGTCGGCGCGGCCCGTCCGCCCGGATTCGTCGCTGGCCACGGCCACGGCGACGCCTCCGGCCGCCTTGACGTTCATGATCTCCACGTAGCCGTCGCCGAACCCCAGGAGGGACGAGCCCTCGACCCGGTTCTCGCGGAGGATCTGCTCGATGACCATCTGCTTCGAGTACCTGGTGTAATCGTCGATGGCCCCGTAGACGCGGTCGCCGAAGTAGGGGGCAAGCCCCAGCCGTCCGGCCTCCTCGACGACGTAGGTCCGGTCCGTGCCGCTGGCCAGATACATCAGCAGGCCGCGGTCGCGGAGGGCGCAGAGGACGCCGAGCGCGCCGGGCACGAGATGATCCTCCGGCCGGGCCGCACCCGACCGCAGGGCCTCGCGCCGTTCCCGGATCCTGTCCATGAGCCGGGCGTGGTATTTCTCTTTGTACCAGGCGGGCTCCCGGGGCTCCCCGCCCCGCCGCCGGACCTCTTCAGCCAACCGGATCATCTGGTAGATCGTCTGCTTGCCCGTGAGCTCGGCCACGAACTCGCGGCAGAGGCGGGCCACCTCGTCCGCCGGCTCCGGCGTTCCCGTGGCCAGGATCTCCTCAGTCATCATCCCGACCATGACCTCGGGCCAGCCCTCGCGGATGAGGCTCAAGGTGCCGTCGAAGTCGAACAGGACATGGCGGAACTCGAGGCCCGGTCCGACCTCGCGGACGACCTCGACCGCGCTCCCGGGCAGCATCCTCCCTGGGCGAGCCTCGCCGGTGACGGTCCTCCGATAATCGTCCTCAACCCAGGGCATAGGGAGATGTTACACAAGAATGGAGGCCCGCATCAAGAAGGATGCCGGTGACAGGACGGGCGGCATATGCCGCTCCTCTGTGGCTGAGGTTGCGGGCGCAACAATTTCCTTCATCCGAGCGTATCCCCAAGTGTAGGTTTCCGTTCCTCGAGAAAGGAGAATTTCATGAAGATATCCGGATTATCCCGATTCTTCGCGCTCTTTATTGCCGGGCTGGCCTTGGCCTTGATCTCCGTCCCGGCCATGGCCGCCCAGTCCAGCGCCGACGAGGTCCTGGCCAAGAAATACGCCAATATCCTGGGGCGTTATGACCTCGATCTCACGGCCATGGGCGGCGACATGCATCCCACCGAGGTCGTCGTCAGGGACGGGAAATTGTGGGTCGACGACGGCGACGGCTATCCGGCCGAGATCAAGCCGGTCGGCGACTCGATCCTGGAATTCGAAGGCCAGGATGACCATAACGGCGCTATCAAGGTGACGTTCATAAAGGACGATGCGGGCGCCGTGGTCAAGATGCACCTGGTCATGCCGGACTCGGGCCTGGACGCTTACGGCAACAAGGTGAAATGAGGCGATCGGCTCAGCGCGTCAGGATGTCGTGCATGGCGTTGATCACGACGGCCTTCGGCCTCTTGGGCAGCGCCACCTCGACGTCGACCTTCTCGGTCGTATTGCCGACCAGCCGAATGCCGCCCAGCCTCGAGACCGCGCCCTTGTCGAATTCGATATAGACCGGCACGAGGACCGCGAAGTTGTCGGTGACCTCCGATTGCGTGATCGTTCCGAAAACGTGGTACTTCCCGCCTGCCACCGGCACGGCATTGAGCTTGGCCGTGAGCCGGGGGATCGTCGTCCCTCGCACCCATTGGTCAAAGAACCAGTTGAGCGTCCCATCCTGGGTCAGCCTCAGCTTCGGCGGCGCGTGTTTTTCCACGATGCGCTGGAAGTCTTCCGTCGAAGGATTCTTCCCCGCGTAAGTCGCGGCGTAATCCTTCATCATGGCGATGAACGCCTCGTCCGAATTCTGCTGCCTCGGGTCCATCATGGCCATCCGCAGCATCTGGAGGACGTAGGCGCCCTTTTCGTAAACGAGGACGGAATACGCCTGGGGATTGCGCCAGGTGTCCAGCCTGGTCCCGGTGCTGATCGGCCCGGCGTCGTTGGCGCAGATGTCCGCTCCGCGCGGTTTCTCGAAGATGGCCTTCTTTTTGTTCTCATAGAACGTGTTATAGGCGTCCAAGCCCTTGCGCATCTGCAGGACCAGGCCGGACGTGAATTCCGCGAACCCTTCTGACAGCCAGGCGTCGTGATAGGTTCGCCAACCGACCTTATGCCCCCACCACTGGTGAGCGACCTCGTGGGCCCCGACCTGATCGACGAAAGCCGTGGCCTCCGCGCCGAAGCCCAGCACGTTGCGGGTCGTGCTGTCGATGAAGGCGAGATAAGGAAGATACACGAGCGTCGGCCACGACTGGCCGTAGAACCAGGCCGACTGCTGCGTGATCGCGATCCGCTTGTCCTCCAGGGGGCCGAAATAAACGTTCCCGGTCCTGGCGGTGTTGGCGCCGTCGGCGAAGGCGGCCTGGGCCAGCCCCGCCGTGCTCACGTTCAACGATCCCGGCTCGCCCGAGGCGGCGTAGGCCTGCTGGAGCTGCTTGAGCAGGTCGGGCTCGCCGGGGTTCGTATAGACCTCGACCGTCATCCCGCTCTGGTCGTCGGTCTGCACCATCTTCTTGAAGTTGCCGTAGTTGAATCCGGCGACGCGCAGCGGGTGGGTGCTCGTCCAGACCGCGATCCGCTGGTCGCCCTCGACCCTGTTCTCGCTCTCGACGCCGACCGCGACGATCTGGTTCCGGCTGTTCAGCGGCATGCGGAAGGTCAGCCGGAAGTCCGCGGGCTGCCGGAACGATCCCACGTTCGGGTACCAGCTGTCCCGGGCCCCGACCGTGAAGTTGCCGTCGCCGGCGTCGTTCAGGACCTCCTTGCCGGTGCCGTGGTATTTCGTCCTCAGGAGATATTTGGCGCCCGCGGCAAGCGGCTCGGGAAAGACGACGGCGGAATCCGCGTCCTCGTCCTTCTTCTCCTGGATGAACGGGACCGGCCGCCACGACGGCGCGCCCTCGGCCGGCGAGACCTCGACGGAATCGATCCGCACCTTGGGCGCGAGCGAGAGCCCCAGCACGCGTCCCCCGAGCCGGCAGGCGAACGTCATGACCGTCGTGCCGCTGATCTCGTTGTTCGCGGCGATCGTCGTGTCGATCTCGTAGCGCTCAGCCGTGGCGACGGAGCCGGACGCCTCCGGCCCGCCTATTCCGGTGTCCTTCGCGGGCCGGGCCAGGTACCAGATGCCGCCCTTCTTGTCGTGCTGGGCGTAGAGCACCGAAGTCTCGCCGTCGGCGCCGATGTCGAACAGCCGCAGGGCCTCGGCGCCCCGGGGATCGACGGCCAGGATCGCGGGCGGGACCTTCTTGCCGTCGATGAAGGCCATGAACAACGGCTGGCCGAGCGGGTCGAGGATCTCCTGAAGAAGCCGGATGTGAAAGTTCGTGGTGAAGCTCTTTCGCTCGCGCTTCAGAAAGTCGTCGAAGACGCTCGCGGCCTCGCCGTTCACCGCTCCAGGCTTGGCCTCGCCCGCCGTCTTCTGCAGCTCCGCGATGAGCGCGGCGTCGAAGAACACGGCGGTGCCGAACGTGTCGCTCAGCACGGTCAGTTTGGAGTCGTCCGTATACAACGCCAGCTGATGTTTCTCATCCGCGGTCGCCGGGGTCAGCGTGTAGGAGCCGGTGCCGACGAAGACCGCGCCGAAGGTCGCCCCGTTGACCGGCGCGAGGAGATGGAGCGTGCCGTTCAGCGTGAAGCGATACGCATCGCGGTCGAACACCATGTTCACGACCGAAAAGGAACGGCCGTCGGGCCGCGCCGAGCGGAGTGCGGCGTAGGTCGGCTCATCCGCGGCGGAAAGTCCCGAAGCGAGAACAAAGACGACGACAAATAACCGGCAAAAAGCTTTCCCCATGGTTCCCTCCATGCAGTCTATAAGATAACTCCAGGGCCCGAGGAGTTGTCAAGCCGCCTCCTCGGCGCGCCACGAGCGCCTCCACATGGGTATAGTGGTTATAAGCATCGGAGGAAGGTGCAAGATGGTCAAGATAAAACGCATGAGAGGATTCGCCCACCGATACGAACGCCAGGATCGCGGCCGCACTGGCTATCTTTTTTCTTAGCGTGATTCCCGCCCGAATTCAAACCCCGCCGTCTTGGGGGCTACCTTGGACGTTTGACGCTCCTTCCGGGAAAGCCTATTATTGTTATTCGGCCCTAGCTCGCCCTCAGTTCTTCGGATCCGGGAAACGGAGATCACATGGGTCTTTTGACATCTATCGAATCGGGGCAGTATGCCCTGCCCGGCCTGCGGATCGGCGACAAGGAAGCGGCCGTCGCGATCGTCCAGGGCGGGATGGGGGTTGGCATCTCGCTCTCGAACCTCGCCGCGGCCGTCGCCGCGGAGGGCGGCATCGGCGTCATCGCGGCCAACGCCATCGGCATGACCGAGGCCGATTATTACGACGACCCCACGGCCGCGAACGTCCGGGCCCTGCGCCGCGAGATCCGCGAAGCGCGCCGGAGATCCCGCGGGCTCATCGGCGTCAACATCATGGTCGCGGTCGACTGTTTTCACCAGCTGCTCGACGCCGCGATCGACGAGAAGGCCGATATCCTGTTCCTCGGGGCCGGCCTGCCGATCAAGGGGATCCCGGTCCGCGCCATCCGGGAGGCGGGGATCCAGGTCGTGCCGATCGTCAGCTCCGCTCGGGCGGCCCGGCTCATCTACAGGGCCTGGGAGAAGCACTACGGCGACATCCCCGACGGAGCGGTCGTCGAGGGGCCCCGGGCGGGCGGACATCTGGGCTTCAAGCCCGAGCAGATCGGCGGGGCCGAATTCGAGCTCGAGCGCCTCGTCCCCGAAGTGATCGAGGCCCTCGAGGAATTCCGGGCCCGCTGGGACCGCCCCCTGCCCGTCATCGCCGCGGGCGGGATCTTCACTGGCGAGGACATCTACCGGTTCCTGGAGCTCGGGGCGAAGGGCGTCCAGCTCGGCACCCGTTTCGTGGCCACCGACGAATGCGACGCCGATCTCCGCTTCAAGCAGGCCTACCTCTCCTGCCGGGAGGAAGACATCCTCATCATCCAGAGCCCCGTCGGGATGCCGGGCCGAGCCATCCGCGGACCGTTCCTGGAAGCGGTGGCCCGCGGGGACAAGAAGCTTTTCCGCTGCCCTTCGCGCTGCCTCGAGAGCTGCGAAGCCGGGAAGGCCCGCTACTGCATCTCCGAAGCGCTCGACAGCGCCCGCAAGGGGGACCTCGAGAACGGGTTCGCGTTCTGCGGCGCGAACGCCTATCGGGTCGAGGCCATCGTGCCCGTCAAACAGCTCATGACCGGGCTCAAGCGAGGATACGCCCTGGCCAGTTTCGCCGCCGCGCTGAAGGCCGAAGCCGCCAAATGGGCGGATGCCCTGAGGGCTCTCAAGCAGGACTATGAGGCGACGCTCGACGGAGTGCGCGCGAGGGTGCGGGCGGGCATGCAGCGCTTGGCGGAAGAGAACGAGGCCTGGCGCCGGGACGAGAGGGCCCGGATCCGCGGGAGATTGATCCAGATCAGGGCCGAGTACCTTCAGGTCAAGGCCCGGCTCAGGGAGCTCCGGGCCGAGCTCGACTCCGTGTCGATGCTGGCCCCCGCGCTGGAAGCCGTCTGAATCCGCGCGTAGCGCGTCAGCACGCAACGGGGCGCCTCCGGTGGTATATTAGTAGTACGCGAGCAGAGGGAGGCGCAAAATGGTTACGATAGAGCGTGCGAGAGGGTTCGTCCTCCTGGGCGCGGCCGCGGCGCTGGCCCTGGCGCCGGCGTCGGCGCGCGGGCAGGAGACGGCGAAAGCGAAGACGGTTGAGATCCGTGAATACAAAGGGGAAAAGCTCGACCCGATCTCGAATTTCTACGAGAACTCGATCAAGGGGCCGCAGCGTGTCGACCTCAAGGCCTACAGGCTCAAGGTCGGCGGACTTGTGGCCAAGCCGTTGAGCTTGACCTACGACGAGGTCCTGGCCAGGCCGGCCGAGTCGCGGATCACCATCATCCATTGCGTCGAGGGCTGGGACGTCAAGGTCCTCTGGGAGGGCGTGCCGCTCGCCGCGCTCATCGACGCGGCGGGCGCCAAGACGTCCGCGAACACGGTCATCTTCCGCTCCGCCGACGGCTACTCGACCTCCCTGCCTCTCGCCTACATCAGGCAAAAGAATATCCTCCTCGCCTTCAAGATGAACGGCTTGACCCTGCCCGAAGCGCGCGGGTTCCCCTTCGAGGTCGCGGCCGAGGACAAGTGGGGCTACAAGTGGGCCAGATGGGTCACGGCGATCGAACTCTCGGACAACCCGAACTTCCGGGGGTACTGGGAGAGCCGGGGCTACAACAACAACGGCGACCACTCCGGCCCGATGTTCAATAAGCGCTAACCGCTCCGAATCGCATAGATACGGGAGGCGACCGATGGCCGGAGATCTCAAGTCACTCAGGCGGCTCGGGACCTCCGAGCTCATGGTCAGCCCGATCGGGCTGGGCTGCTGGCAGTTCAGCAAGGGCCGGGGCCTCAGCGGAGGCTATTGGGCCGACCTCGGCAACGCGGAGATCGAACGGATCCTGGCCGCATCCCTGGCCGGCGGCATCAACTGGTTCGACACGGCCGAGGTTTACGGCCGGGGCGAATCGGAGAAGGCGCTGGCGAAGGGCCTCGCCGCTCTGGGCAAGTCGCCCGGTGAGGTGGTGATCGCCGACAAGTGGCATCCCGTTCTGCGGCGGGCCGCGTCGATCCCCGCCTCGATCGGGACGCGCCTCGGCAACCTCGCCCCTTTTCCCATCGACCTCTATCAGATCCACAATCCCCTCTCCGTTTCCTCCGTCGCGGCCCAGATGAAGGCCATGGCCGGGCTCGTCCGGGCCGGCAAGATCCGCGCGGTCGGGGTCAGCAACTTTTCGCGCCGGCAGATGGAGAAGGCCCATCGCGCGCTCCGGGAGCTCGGCCTGCCTCTCGTTTCCAATCAGGTTCGCTACAGCCTCCTCGACCGGAGGATCGAGAGGAACGGCGTCCTTGCGGCGGCCAAGGACCTCGGGATCTCGATCATCGCCTATTCCCCCCTGGCCCAGGGCCTCCTCTCCGGGAGATTCCACGACGACCCGCGGCTCGTGCGGAAGCACGGCGGCTTCCGCAAATTCATGCCCGCCTTCTGGTCAAGAGGCCTGGCCAAGAGCTGGCCCGTGGTGGAAGCCCTGCGCCGGATCGCCGCCAAACACGGGGCGACGCCGATCCAGGCCGCGCTCAACTGGCTCATCTGCGTTCACGGGGAAACGGTTGTGGCCATCCCCGGGGCGAGCCGCGCCGGCCAGGTCGAGGATTTCGCGGCGGCGACGTCCTTCGCGCTCACGGACGGGGACCAGGACGAGCTCGACCGCGCGTCCGCGCCGTTCAAGGGATAAAACCGGGGTAAGCGCGTTGGATCGCGCTATTTTTCCAGACCCATTCTCTTGAGTATGGCCTGGAACCGCGGATCTCGGCGAGCACTTTCAAAATCGGGATCAGATTTCAGCCCCCACAAATAGTAGTATTTATCTTCGCAGGCTTTCCCGAGCCATTCGAAGCCTTCAGTATTTTTCCCTAACAAAAAGCACATCCTGGCTATTCCCCATGAATCTGGATATTGGGCCGGATCTTCGAGCATCTTGTTCAAGATCCGAAGGGCTTCCGATATTTTTCCCATCTTTATATAGGTATAGCCGACATACGGCTGTCGATCTATCTTCTCATAGAGGGCCAGAGCTTTTTCATAACTGCCCGCCTTAAGGTAGGCACCTGCGAGATAAGATTGAGCAGGCTCGAAATCCGGGTCCATTTCGAGGACTTTCTCGTAGCGCTCTATTCGCTGATCGTCCGGCAGGAACCATCCCCCTTGAGCAAGAATGATCAGTGAAAGAGGGTCGAGTTCTTGGGCTCCTTTATATTCTTGGAGAGCTTCATCAAGACTCCCCTGGCCAAAATAGAGATGACACCGATAGAAATAATCGCCATACTCTTTATGAGCCTCTGAATCGTTCGGATTGAGAGCAAGCGCCGTCTTGAACTCTTTCTCCGCGCCCTCCCTGTCCCAATCGAAATAAAACTTCAATTGGGCCAAGGAGTCATGAGCTCCTGAGAAAGAAGGCTCGAGTTCCAAAGCTCTATTGGCCGCCTCACGGGCTCTAGGAAAGGCATCCCTTCCAGGGAGAAAAGGCCACTGGGCCATCCTGATGAGGCAATCGGCGAGACGGGCAAATGGCAGAGCATAGCTGGCGCCCGTGCTGGAAGCCGCCTGAAGCCATGTCACAGGCGCGAACCCCCAAAAAATGGGCGAAATTAGTGGGGTATGGTATAATGGTCTCCACCTGAACCGCTAAAGGAAGGGGCCAGAGGCCCTGATCGGTCACACACTCCTCTCCTTTTAGACGTTTCAAGAATCTTTTACAACCGGGAAGATTCGCGAGAGTCTTTCCATCGTCGAAAGGAGACGAGAATGAATATCTATGTGGGCAATCTGTCCAACGGGGTCACCGAGAACGACCTGAGGGACGCTTTCCAGGCGTTCGGCGAAGTGGCCAAGACGGCCGTCATCAAGGACAAGTTCAGCGGCGAATCGCGGGGCTTCGGCTTCGTCGAGATGCCGAACCATGAGGAGGCCACGAAGGCCATCTCCATGATGAACGGCAAGGACATGAAGGGCCGCGCGGCCAAGGTCAACGAGGCCAAGCCGAAGACGGACTCTCCGAGGTCCGGCGGTTTCGGCGGCGCCCGGCGCTACTGACGCTCCGGAACGGTCCGGGGTCGTAAACACGGCTCCACGCGGGGAGCGGCTGAACAAGCCGCTCCCCTTTTTTTTGCGCCGCCGGGCCTGATCTGATCGAGAGAGACCTCCGGCGCGGCCAGGCACGCGGGGTGCCGGGATTGACTTTAGCGGGCATAAGGTCGATAGTAAGGGCGGAGAGAGGAAAGCCATGACCGCGCTATTCAAGAAAATGTTCGGGTCTCTGGAAGATTTCCAGACCAAGATGCGGAGCCACGAGCTTCGCACGGAGGGCATGGCCTGCGGCAAGAAGGGGGATTACAAGAGCGGACCGGCCGCTTCCCTCAGGCAGGCGGACCTCAGCAACCCCGATCTCGTGATATATCCCAGCGCCGAGTTCATGAAGGAGCGCTTCATGAGAACGGCCTCCCCCCGCGAGCTCGAGCTGGCCAACAGGGAGGGGATCAGCACCCATTTCCCGGAAGACGAGAGGGAACAGGTCAGGAACCTCTTCTACTACGCGCGGTGCTGGAACAACGAGGTCTGGAACTGGAAGACCCAGGAATGGGACGGAGTTTGAGGCGGACATGAAAAAGGCTCTCGCCTTCGCCTGTTTGCTCGTCCTCGCTTCCGCCGCCTCGGCCCAGACATGGTTCAACGGCACGCTGGAACAGGCCGTGGCCAAGGCCCAGAAAGAGAACAAGCTCGTTCTGGTCGATTTCTACAGCGGTGGCTGAGGGACCTGCAGACTGCTGGGTCAGCAGTTTTACAGCAACGCCAAGTTCCAACCCTTCCTGGACAAGAATTTCATCCTCGTTCTGGCCGATAGCGGCGATCCCGCGGGAGCGGCGATCTTCAAGAGGCTCGCCATCGGCAGCAC
Organism: Candidatus Aminicenantota bacterium; assembly: GCA_963807525.1. GTDB lineage: Bacteria > Acidobacteriota > Aminicenantia > Aminicenantales > Saccharicenantaceae > RBG-16-66-30. The sequence continues at coordinate 173,558 of CAWECI010000011.1, forward strand.
GCCCACGGCCCTCGTCGTGGACGGCGCCGGCGCCGAAGTCGACTGGCTGGTCGGCTACAACCCGCCGCCCGAGAGCTACCAGGCCAAGCTCGAAAAGATCATAAAGGGCGAGGGCACCTTCAAGGCCCTCCAGGCCGCCTATGCCGCAAATCCCAAGGACGTGGCCTCGATCTTCGGCCTGGGCCGAAAATGGGAAGACCGCGGCGATGAGGCCAAGGCCCAGGAGAAATATCGAGAGGTCATCGCCCTTGACCCCGAGGGCAAGGCCGGCTCATATACGGACGAAGATACATGGGTCACGGCGCCCTATGCGGAGTTCGCCCGGCTCCTGCTGGCTACGCCGAGCCTCTGGAGCCGGAATCCGGATCCGGCGCCCGTCAAGGCCTTCATAGCCCAGAATCCGAAGAGCCGCCTGGTCAAAGTCGCGTACATGACGATGGGCAACTATTACGTCAACGGCGCGTCGAAGGAAGAAGCCGGCAAGTTCTTCTCCGAGTATACGGCCCGTTTCCCCGACGACCCGTCGGCCGCCGCCATGTGGCTCTCGCGGGTGATCCGCGACAACGGCCCGGCGGAGAAGGCCGTCGAGCTGGCCGACCGTCTGCGGGAGCTCAGCGCCTCCGTTCCCGATCCGAGGATCAGCCAGATGATGGCCCGGGCCTACGACCTTGCGGGCGATAAGGACAAGGCGGAGGCCGCCTACGGCCGGACGTTCATGCAGGACCGCGTCGACGCCCTGGCGACCAACCTGGCCGCCTACGCGGATTACTGGGCCGAGAAGAAAGATAACCTGGAGAGCGCGGCGGCCATGGCCGAGACGGCGGCCAGGATCAAGCCGGGCGACCCGTATTTCATCCGCAGGGTCGCTATCGTCTATTGCGCGGCCGGCCAGGAGGCCAAGGCCCTGGAAGTCTACGGGCCGGCCTGGTTAGAAAAGAGCGGCTTCGGCCTGGCCGCCACGGATATCAGGAACTACGCGACCTTCTGGCTGCGGCAGGGCAAGAACCTCGAGAGCGCCCTGACAGCCGCCAAGAAGACCGTCGAACTCGAGCCCCGGACCTACTATCATTGGGCGACGCTGAGCGACATCCAGGCGAAGATGGGAAATATGCCCGAGGCGATCAAGGCCGCGGAGAAGGCCGTCGAGCTGGCCGATCCCCGGTCAAAACCGGGCTTGCAGAAGAAGCTCGACGCACTCAGGGGCCGCTCTTAACCAGCTTTTGTCCTAAGCCACGGAGCGCCGGCGATCCCGGCCTCCCGAGAGTCCCGGCTTGACGCTTGACCCGCAGGGGTATATCGTTCGAGTCAGAGGCCAAGCCACCATGACCGAGCGCCGCAGTATTGGATTTAAGAAGCCGACCAGTCAAGGCGTCCCTCTCTCTCCTCAATTTGGTCATAATTCCGGTCCCAATTCAGCCTCGGACATGACCAAGTACGACCATTGGAAGGGAAAAAAGGGGACAAAAAAGTCGATCTCGACCCCGGAGATCCCGAATACGGGCCGGAAGAAACCGCATAATCGCATACCCTCTTCCAAATAGTTAATTTTCGTTTCCTGATCCCAGCCCTCCCGAATTCGCTTCCCTCGACCTTCCGGGACTCAAGGGAAAATCCCGGTTTCCAGGGGCGAATGCCTGGTTTCCCCTGGAGCCAGCCGGAATATGATATACTGAGGTGTCGGTATCATCCCGAGTGGCTCAACTTCCAACCAGGAAACACTCGGTCTCGGTCTAATCTGGCCACGGCAAAGGCGGGAATCCTGGAAGGACTGTCTTTCTCCGTTAATTGGCCAAGGACCGGAACAGGGGCATGAAGGAGAAGCCCGTCATGGAAGATGGCTCAGCCAATTCAACCTTTAAGCGCATCGCTTTCATCGGCAACTACTTGCCGCGGCAGTGCGGCATCGCCACGTTCACCACCGATCTCTGCGAGGCCATCGCCGCCGAATATGCCGGCACGACCTGTATCGCCCTGCCTGTCAACGACACCGAGGCCGGCTATGACTATCCGGCCCGCGTTCGGTTCGAACTGACGGAGAAGGACATCGAGTCGTACGGCCGCGCCGCCGATTTCCTGAATATCAACAACGTCGGCCTGGTCAGCCTGCAATTCGAATACGGCATTTTCGGCGGCAGGGCGGGCAGCCACATCCTGACCCTCTTGCGCGAGTTGCGCATGCCCATCGTCACGACCCTGCACACCATTCTCAAGGAGCCCGACCCCGATCAGCGCCGGGTGTTGGAAGAGGTCGCCGCGCTGTCGGATCGGCTGGTCGTCATGAGCGAACGCGGCGCCGAGTTCTTGCGGACGATCTATCGCGTGCCGCCGGAGAAGATCGATCTGATTCCCCACGGCATCCCCGATGTGCCCTTCGTCGACCCGAGCTTCAACAAAGACCTCTTTGGCGTCGAGGGCAAGACCGTTTTGCTCAGCTTCGGCTTGCTATCGGCGAACAAGGGGATCGAAACGGTCATCTCCGCCCTGCCCGCTATTGTGGCCCGCTATCCCGATGTCGTGTATCTCGTTGTCGGCGCCACACATCCCCACGTGATCCAACATGAAGGCGAAACGTATCGGCTGTCGCTCCAATGGCTGGCTCAGGAGAAGGGCGTGGAAGGCCACGTGATCTTCTACAACCGCTTCGTCAGTCTGGAGGAGCTCGTCGAGTTCATCGGCGCGGCGGACATTTATATCACTCCTTACCTGAACGTGCAGCAGATCACGTCCGGCACATTGGCCTATACGGTCGGAGCGGGCAAAGCCGTGATCTCGACCCCGTACTGGTATGCGGAAGAGTTGCTGTCCGAAGGACGGGGCGCGCTGGTCCCGTTCCGTGATCCGGCGGCCTTGGCGGAAAAGGTCATCTATTTAATGGAAAACGAGGCCGAGCGCCACGCCATGCGCAAGCGGGCCTACATGCTTGGGACGGGAGATGATCTGGCCGAAGGTGGCGCGACGCTACATGGAGAGCTTCGAACGCGCCCGCGCCGAACGCCGGCATTTCACGCGCCCCGGGCTTCACGGCCAAAGCGCTGGACAAACATCTGGGGGAACTGCCTCCTCTCAAGCTCGATCACTTGCGCCACTTGACGGACGAGACCGGCATATTGCAGCATGCCATTTTCACCGTCCCCAACTATCGCGAGGGCTACTGCACCGACGACAATGCCCGGGCGCTGATGGTGAGCGCGCTCATCGAGGCGCTGGGCATCGAAGAGTCCTTCGAACTGGCATCACGCTATCTCGCCTTCCTCTCGTATGCCTTCAATACCAAGACCAGGCGCTTTCGCAACTTCATGGATTACCAGCGCAATTGGCAGGAGGACAGCGGCTCGGACGACAGCCACGGCCGGGCCTTATGGGCGTTGGGCACCGTGTTGGGCGCTACGCAACACGCCCGCCCTCCATAGCATGGCCGGCTGGCTGTTCGAGCAGGCCTTGCCGGCCATTCTCGACACGACCAGCCCGCGGGCCTGGGCGTTCGCGCTCATCGGCATCCACGAATATCTGCGGCGGTTTGCCGGGGACCGGAGGGCCAGCCAGGTCCGGGAGGAATCTGGCCGGGCGGCTGCTGACTTTGTATCAAAGCCACCGTTCGGACGAATGGCGCTGGTTCGAAGAGGGGCTGAGCTATTGCAACGCCGCGCTGCCGCACGCCTTGCTGATGTGCGGCCAATGGATGGCCAATAAGGCCATGGCCGAAGCCGGGCTGGAGTCGCTCGGCTGGCTGGCCGATCTGCAGCGCTCGGAGGCCAGCGGGGGGCATTTTGTCCCCATCGGATCCAACGGCTTTTATCGGCGCGGCGGTGAGCGCGCCCGGTTCGATCAACAGCCGGTGGAAGCCCAAGCCATGGTATCGGCCTGCCTCGAAGCCTATCGGGTCACGGGGGACAAACGCTGGAACAAAGAAGCCCGCCGGGCCTTCGATTGGTTCATCGGGCGCAACGACCTCAATCTCCCCATCTACGACCCGACGACCGGCGGATGTCGAGACGGTTTGCATCCCGACCGTCCGAACGAGAATCAGGGCGCGGAATCGACACTCGCCTTTCTCCAGGCCCTGCTGGAATTGCGCCTGGCTGAGAATGCGCTCTTATCCCTGGAGACACGATCCCAATGAACAATCACCACCCCGAACTCTTTCGCCGTCATAAGGACAATCCCATCTTGACCGCCGCCGATTGGACCTATCCGGTCAATAGCGTATTCAATCCCGGCGCCACGCTGCTGCCCGATGGCACGACGCTGCTTTTGTGTCGAGTCGAGGATCGCCGCGGGCAGTCGCATCTCTGCGCGGCCCGGTCCGCCAACGGCAGGGATGATTGGCAGATCGATCCTCAGCCCACCCTATTGGCCGATCCCGAGCACTTTCCGGAAGAAATGTGGGGGATCGAAGATCCGCGCATCACCTATCTTCCCGAATTGAGCAAGTACGCCGTCGTCTATACCGCCTACACGCGCGAGGGTCCGGGCGTGGCTCTGGCGCTCACGGAAGATTTCCGCCACTTCGAGCGCTACGGCGTGATCATGCCGCCGGAAGACAAAGATGCGGCCCTGTTGCCTCACCGTATCGGCGGCCGTTGGGCTTTGATCCATCGCCCGGTCAGCTCTCCCAGAGCCAATATTTGGATGTCCTATTCGCCCGACCTGCGCCACTGGGGCGGCCACAAGCTGATGTTGGAATCCCGCCGCGGCGGGTGGTGGGATGCCAATAAGATCGGCCTCTCGCCCCCGCCCATCGAAACTCCCGAAGGGTTGGCTGATGATCTACCACGGAGTGCGGCAGACCGCGGCCGGCTCGCTTTACCGGCTGGGGCTCGCTCTCTTTGATCTGAACGCACCGGAACGCTGCCTCAAGCGCAGCGATGAGTGGTTCTTCGGCCCGGAAGCGCCCTACGAACAGCACGGGGATGTCGGCAACGTCGTTTTCCCCTGCGGCTGCACCATTGCCCCCGATGGCGACACGATCAACCTGTATTATGGGGCGGCGGATTCGAGCATTGCCCTGGCCACCGGCAGTGTTCGCGCCCTTCTGGAGTGGCTTGGATAAGGGCGTGTCAAGGGGTGACATATTCGATAAAAAGGTGTATTCTTAGGATGTTCATCCGCCCCGCCTGATACTTGCGATGACACCGACCTGGATTTTCGGTCCTCTCTAGATCGGCGCAAAAAACGCCGCTTGGCAGCCGCCCTGAGCGAGCTCCGGGCTTCAGATCAGGGAACTGATGTCCCCCGGGGCGCGAAATGACGGAAAGAACAGAGGAGTCCCGTGCGCAGACAAGATATCCGCAACGTCGCCATCATCGCCCATGTCGATCATGGGAAGACGACGCTGGTCGACGCGATGATGCGGCAATGCAAGCTGTTCCGCAACATCGACCAGATGGGCGACTGCATCCTCGATTCGGGCGATCTCGAGCGCGAGCGGGGCATCACCATCATCGCCAAGAACATGTCGCTCGTCTGGCAGGGCGTCAAGATCAACATCGTCGACACGCCCGGCCACTCCGACTTCGGCGGCGAAGTGGAACGCGTCCTCCGGATGGTCGACGGCGTCCTGCTGCTCATCGATGCGGCGGAAGGCCCCCTGCCTCAGACCCGTTTCGTGCTCAAGAAGGCCCTGGAGCTGGGCCTCCGGCCCATCGTCGTCATCAACAAGATCGACCGCCCGGACGCCCGGAGCCAGGAGGTCCTCGACGAGACCGTCGACCTGTTCATCGAGCTCGAGGCCGACGACGAACAATGGAATTTCCCGGTCATCTACGCGTCGGGCCGGAACGGCACCTCGCACGACGAGCCTGGCCGAACCCGCGCGGGACCTGGTCCCCCTCTTCCGGTCCATCCTGGATCATGTGCCGGCCCCGGAATGCGACCCCGAGAGCCCGCTCTCGGGGCTGATCACCAACATCAGCCATGACGACTATATCGGACGCATCGGCATCGGCCGCCTCTTGGGAGGCCGGGTCCGGACCGGCGACCCGATCGCTGGTCCTGTCCGGGGATGATAAGCAGGTTTCGGGACAGGTCCAGAGGCTGTTCGTTTTCGAGGGCCTGGAACGGACGGCGGTGCCCGTCGTCGAGGCGGGCGAGCTCTTCGCCTTCGCCGGCGTCCCGTCCGTGACCATCGGCGATTCCATCGCCAGACCCCGAGAGGCCCATCCGCCTCAATGTGCTGTCCATCGAGCCGCCGACCGTTTCCATGATCTTCATGGTCAACAACAGCCCGTTCGGGGGCCGGGAAGGCCAGTATGTCACCTCCAGCAAGCTGCGCGAGCGCGTCGAAAAGGAGCTGAGGACGAACGTGTCCATCTCCGTCGATTGGGGCGATTCGCCGGACCGGTTCACGGTCGCCGGCCGCGGCGAGCTGCAGCTGGCCATCCTCATCGAACAGATGCGCCGCGAAGGCTACGAGTTCCAGGTCTCGATGCCCCAGGTCATCACCAAGACGGACGGAGACAGCGTGCTGGAGCCCTACGAGACCCTGGTCGCAGACATGCCGAAGGAGCACGCCGGCGCGGTCATCCGCATGCTGGGCGAGAAGAAGGGCGTGCTGGAGAAGATCATCGACCTGAAGGGGACCTATTCCCGCCTGACCTTCACCGTCCCCATGAGAGGGTTGTTCGGTTTCCGGATGGAGTTCCTGAGCCAGACGAGGGGCAACGGCGTCATGGCCCACACCTATCTCGGCTACCGGGAGTGGGCCGGGAAGATCAGCGGCCGCAGGAACGGCGTCCTGGTCTCCGACCGCGCCGGGACCGTGGCCACCTATGCCGTGGCGAACATCCAGGACCGCGGCCGCCTTTTCGTGTCCGCCGGAGACACGGTCTACGCCGGACAGATCGTCGGCGAGACCATGCAGCGCCGCCGACGTGGCGGTCAATCCCACCAAGCAGAAGCACCTCACCAACATGAGGTCCTCCACGTCGGATATCGCCGCCAAGATCGACGCGCCCGCCATCCTGGCGCTGGACCAGATGATGGACTACATCAACGAGGACGAGTTGCTGGAGGTCACGCCGACATCGCTCCGCATGCGCAAGAAGGTCTTGGGCTTCAAGGAAAGAAAGCGCGCGGCCATGGGCCGGACATCCCGTGTCCTGCTCGACCGGTCCGGGGATATCTACTGAGCCTTGTAGCCGGAGCCGGCTGCGCTCACGAGGAATGAGAGAAGCGGCCCCGCCGAAAGGCCGAAGGAGATTGGGGCCTCCGCGCTTCTCCTCCTCCGAACCTACGTTTTCCCTCTCTTCCGACTCCGTATTTTTTCTGTGAGGCCGATGGCGCGGGCTGATGCCCGGACGGCTTCGCGGTCGTATGCTCCCTGCGCGGCTGAGGCTGGCGCGGAGGACGGGCAAATTCGGTATCGCGGCCCGGCCCGGGCTTCTTATAATCGAACCCGTCCAGCGTGCGGCGCTCCACTCGATCGCCGAGGACGCGTTCGATGCTGCGGACCATCTCCCCGTCCTCCCGGGTCGTGAAGGTGAAGGCGTCGCCGGTCTTGGCGGCGCGCCCCGTGCGCCCTATGCGGTGCGTGTACGCGTCGACGGTGTCGGGCATGTCGTAGTTGATGACGTGGGAGATGCTCGAGACATCGATGCCGCGGGCGGCGATATCGGTGGCGACAAGGATCTGATAAGAGCCGGCGCGGAATCCGTCGAGCGCCGATTGCCGCCTGTTCTGCGAGAGGTTGCCCTGCAAGGACGCGGCCCGGTAGCCGGCTCTTTCCAATTGTTCTCCCAGGCGCTTGGCGCGGTGCTTGGTGCGCGTGAATATCAGGACCGATCCCGTATCGGTGTGGCGCAGCAGCTCGAGGAGGAGCGCGGTCTTCAGGTGCTGCTCGACGGGATAGAGCGCATGCGCGACCGTGCTGATGGGCGCCGCGTAATTGACCTGGACCGTCACGGGGGCGCGGAGGATCTCATGCGCCAGCTTGCGGACATCCGCGGGCATGGTCGCCGCGAACAGGAGCGTCTGCCGCTCGGCGGGCAGATGCTTGATGATCCTCCTGACATCGGGCAGGAAGCCCATGTCGAACATCCGGTCCGCTTCGTCGAGGACGAGGACTTCCACATGCGACAGGTCGATCGTGCGCTGGTTGATATGGTCGAGCAGCCGTCCCGGGCAGGCGACCACGATCTCGACGCCGCTGCGCAGGCTCCGGACCTGCGGGTTCACGCCCGACGCCGCCATAGATCGTCATGCTCCGAAGGCGGGTCTGCTTGCTCATGCTGACGATGACCTCGTGGATCTGCTCCGCCAGCTCCCGCGTGGGCGCGACGATGAGGGCGCGGACATGACCGCGCGGCCCCCGCATCAGGCGGTCGAGGATCGGCAGGGCAAAGGCCGCCGTCTTCCCTGTTCCCGTCTGGGCCAGCCCCATGACGTCGTGTCCCTTGAGGACCGGCGGGATCGCCTGCTCCTGGATGGGCGTCGGCCTGAGATAGCCGATGGCCTTGACCCCGGCCGCGACATTGGGGTGAAGACTCAAAATTGCTGAATTCCATAAAAAACTCCTGCATTCTATTGTTCTGCGCTCGAGGGGAAGAAGCCAGGTGTATTCGGGGGTTACCGTGACGTGGTTCTTATCCGTTAAGGCAGTTATTTAGTGCCTAGTCTATCAGTTATGGAGCTCCGCTGTCAAGTCGGAGGCGGCCAGTTCGGGTTCGGTGCGCTAGGTGGAATCCCCTGTCCGGCTCGAGGGATCTCAACCAATGGGGGGAAAGGCTTCTTCTCTTCGTCACTTCCTCACTGCTTGGCACGTTTCTTGGTTATCTCCAGGCGTCGGCATCGTGTATCGCGAGTTATTGATTCTTACCCAACCACCGCGATATCCTCATTTCCTGATGGGAAGGCCTCTGCGGCGGGCGCCTCCCCCTTGATACTGGACCCGAATCATGGTACAGAATGGTCCGATTTTGCGTTAGACATAGTGCTGAGGAGAAACTCGCCGTGATCTGGAATCCCGATTACGAAACCCTTCCCCGTGCAGAGATGAGGCAGCTGCAGGACCAGCGGCTGGGTCGGATGGTCGACATCATGTACCGCCGCGTCGCTTTCTTCCGCGACAAGATGGACGCCGCCGGCATGAATCCCCGGAACATCCGCGGAATCGCGGACCTGCCGAAGATCCCGTTCACCACCAAAGATGACCTGCGCGACGGCTATCCCTACGGCTTGCTGGCCGTCGACCTCAAGGAGATCGTGGAGATCCATACGTCCTCGGGGACGACCGGCAAGCCGGTGGTCGACGCTTACACGGCGGGGGACATCGCGACGTGGGCCGAGGCGATGGCCCGCACGCTTTCAGCGGGCGGGACGACGCACCACGACATTGTCCAGAACGCGTACGGCTACGGGCTCTTCACCGGCGGCCTGGGCGCTCATTACGGCGCGCGCCGGATCGGCGCCACCGTCATCCCGATATCGGGCGGCAACACCAAGCGCCAGCTCGCCCTCATGCGCGATTTCAAGGCCACCGTGCTCACCTGCACCCCCTCGTACGCGCTCTACCTCGCCGAGGCGATGGTCGAGGAGGGCATCAGCTCCGAGGAGATCTATCTGAAAGCGGGCTTCTTCGGCGCCGAGCCCTGGAGCGACAACATGCGCCGCGACATCCAGGAGAAGCTGCGCCTCCTCGCCTGCGACATCTATGGGCTGACGGAGATCACCGGTCCGGGCGTCGCTTTCGAGTGTGAGCACCAGGACGGTCTGCACGTCAACGAAGATTTGTTCTACCCTGAAATCGTCGATCCGGGTCCGGGGAGGCCCTCCCCGACGGGCAGAAGGGCGAGCTGGTGATCACCACTCTCACGAAGGAGGGGACGCCCATCCTCCGCTACCGCACGCGCGACATCACCTATCTGGACCATTCGCCCTGCCCCTGCGGGCGGACGACCGTCCGGATGCACCGCCTGTTGGGCCGCACCGACGACCTGCTCATCATCCGCGGAGTGAACGTGTTTCCCTCGCAGATCGAGGAGGTTCTCCTGACCATCGAGGGAATCGAGCCCCACTACCAGCTCATCGTCGAGCGCAAGGAGCAGTTGGACGCACTCGAGGTTCAGGTGGAGATGAACGAGAAATTGTTCTCCGACGAGATCAAGAACCTGGAGCATATGGAGAAGAATATCGAGGCGAAACTGTACGGCACCCTCAACCTCCATACGCGCGTCAAGCTTGTCGAGGCCAAGAGCATCCCGCGCAGCGAGGGCAAGGCCAAGCGTATCATCGATAAGAGGCAGATCTGACGGGGGCCTGCGAACGCGCGGCCCCAGGAGGACGATCATGAGCGTGAAGCAGATTTCGATATTCCTGGAGAACTCCCCAGGCAGGCTTGCCGAAGTCACCGGCGTGCTCGAGCGCGAGAACATCAACATCCGCGCGCTGTCGCTCGCGGACACGGAGGACTTCGGCGTCCTACGCATCATCGTGAACGATCCCGACTCGTGCCTCGCCGCCTTGAAGGCGAACGGCTTCGTGGCGCAGGTGACGGAGGTCGTCGCCGTGGAGGTAGCCGACAGGCCGGGCGGGCTCGCCGCCGTCCTCAAGGCCTTCGATGCGGAGGGGGTCAACGTGGAGTACATGTACGCCTACGTCACCAAGACAGAGGATAACGCCATCGTTATCTGCAAGTTCGACGATCCGCGTCAGGCCCTCGACGCCCTCAAGCGGAGGGGCATTCCGACGCTGAACGCCGAGGCGCTGAGGGCGCTTTAGGGACCGCTGGCGGGCGCGGCTCCCGCCGGTCTCCGGCCCGCCGAATTCCGTGTTCTTGACAGCTGTCTGCGGCCGGAAATAACATCTCTTCGTGAGGGTAGGCGCCAATTCGAGCTCAAGAAGAGTGATCTCCGCGCCGCGAGCGCGACCTTCCGATCGGGAACAGGAGACGATTCATGAAGAAACGGACAAAGGCAGCGGTTGCGTGCATCTTCGTTATCTACGTCCTGGCCGGCCTCAGCCCGGCTTTCGGCCAGGTGCGGGGCTACGAGCTCTACAAGAAGCTCCAGACGGAACGGAGCAAATTGGTCTCTTTCGACGGGGTCCGCGAGGTCCGCTGGACGCCCGACGGCGGAGCCTACATCGTCAGCAAAGACAAGTCCTTCAAGAAGGTCGACCCGGCCACCGGAGAAGAGACGATGCTGTTCGATGACGCCGCGCTCATCGCCGCCTACAACGCGGCGACGGGCGAGAGCGCGACCGTCCTGCCCTTCAGCCAGTTCGAGTTCGTCGAAGGCGGAGCGAAGATCCGGTTCGCCAGGGATAATAACACTCGCGTCTTCTTTTACGACCTGACCACGCGGGAGATGCGGGCCTTCAAGGTCCGTCCGCCCCAGCGCGGCGTCCGTTTCGCTCAGTATCAGGAAGAATTCTCTCCGGACTACCGGTACACCGCCTACGTCGATGACTACAACCTTTACCTGAGGGAACTGAAGAGTGACCGGGTGACCGCTCTGACCACCGGCGGCGGTCCTGACCTGCGAAACGGATATCCCGATTGGGTATATGCCGAGGAGTTCGCCCAGTTCTATTGTTTCTGGTGGTCGCCCGATTCGAAGAAGATCGCCTACATGCAGTTCGATGAAAGCCCGGTCCGGAAGTTCCCCGTTCTCCACGATGAGACCCTGGATTTCAAGCTCGAGATGCAGAGCTTCCCCAGGGTGGGGGAGAACAACCCGATCATCCGGTTCTTCATCGTCGACGTCGAGACTAAAAAACGGGTGCAGGTCGATACCGGTATCGAGATCAACGTCTATCTCTATAACGGGCAGTGGTCCCATGACGGGCGGGCCTTTACCCTGAAGCGGATGAACCGGCTCCAGAACAAGGTGGAGATCCTTTCGGCCGACCCCGAGACCGGCCGGTCTACGGTCCTGTTCCGGGAAGAGGAGCCGGACTTTATCACCGAGGGCATCGGGTTCATGCAGGAGGGCAATGAGGTCTTTTTCCTCCCCGACAACAGGAATTTCCTGCGGTCGTCGGATAGAAGCGGCTGGCGGGAGATCTATCTTTATGACCTGAACGGCAGGCTCATCCGCCAGGTCACGGACCGCAAGCTCCCGGTGGCCGGCGTCCTGGCGGTGGACGCGGACAACCAATGGGTCTACTTCACCGGCTACGAAAACCGCGGCCTCGAGTCGCATCTCTACCGGGTCAAGCTGGACGGGTCGAAATTCGCGCGGCTGACCAAAGCGCCGGGCACCCACCGCGTCAGCGTTTCGGCGGGCGGGAAATATTTCTCGGACACCTTCAGCTCCTTCGACAGCCCGGCCTCCTTCCGCCTCTACAAAGGAGACGGCACGTTCATCCGGGAGCTTGGGAAGACGGCCTTCAAGCCGGAATATCAGGCCTTGAATCTGGCCCCGCCCGAGCACTTCGTGTTCAAGTCGGGCGGCGGGAAGTATGACCTCGACGGGATTCTGTTCAAACCCGTGGATTTCGATGGACAGAAGAAATATCCGGTCATCTACACGGTCTACATGGGTCCCGCCACCAAGGCGATCAACAATCAATACTACGGGGATGCTTACCAGCAGGCCCTGGCCCAGCTCGGGTTTCTCGTCGTCAACATCGACAATCGCGGGCTGCTTCGCCGGGGAAAAGAGTTCGAATCGGCGGGCTACGGCAAACTCGGACAGACCGATGTGGAAGACCTGGTGGCGTCACTCGACTATCTGTCCCAGCGTCCTTACGTGGATAGCGCCCGGGTCGGAATCACCGGGACTTCCTACGGGGGCTATATGTCGATCATGGCCCTCCTCAAGGCGCCGGACCGTTTTCAGGTGGCGGTGGCCGGATCCCCGGGCGTGGACTGGAGGAACTACGATACCATTTATACCGAGCGGTACATGGGGCTCCCCCAGTACAATCCCGAGGGCTATGAAAAGGCCAACCCCCTCAACTACGTCAAGAACCTGAAAGGCAAGCTCCTGATCCAGCACGGCGCCGTGGATGACAACGTCCACCCTACCCAGGTGATGCAGCTCGTGGATGCCCTGCTCAAGGCGGGAAAACAATTCGATTGGTTCATTTATCCAGGCCAAGCCCACGGAGTCGGGCTGCGGCAGGCCCGGGACAAGCAGATGGACTGGTTCATGACCTATCTCGCGCCAGAGACCAAAGACGCCTATTTCGCGGACAGGGCGACGCCACCGGCCAAGGAGCGGTAGCCGATCTCCGCGACGCGATAAAAAGGCATCTCCTAACAAAAAAAAGAGGAATAAAAAAAATGCGCTGGAATCATTACCTCTCTTACTTTTTCGGCGGCGCCTTCCTCGCCAATGCTATTCCACATTTTGTAAACGGGGTTATGGGGCACCCATTTCAAAGCCCATTTGCTTCTCCACCGGGTCAAGGGCTGTCTTCAGCAATGGTGAACGTACTATGGGGCGCTTTTAACCTCTTTATAGGTTACTTGCTCGTGTGCCGTGTCGGAACCTTTGAGCTGCGCAAGACGAAACATGTCCTTATTGCTGGATTAGGTGCCTTGCTTATGGCGTTGATGTTGTCCCGAACATTTGGGCGCTTCTATGGCGGCATCTGATAGAATCTTTATATTAACGTGAGGGCCGTCCTCGTCCTCCTCATCCTCCTCGTCGCGGTGATCGTCCAGGGCGTCTTCGTCGACCCCGTGGAATGGTGAGACCCCCACAGGATCCGGGACAACATCGACCTGAAGCTGAAATAGCTACCGACCTGGAGATCAAGGCCCTCACCGGCGGCTTGGGTATCAGCTTTTCTTGAGGGTGCCGCCGCTGCTGCCCGTCCCGCTCCCGTAATATTCGCTCCTCTCCGATAGTAAGCGCTTGGCAGATAGGGACTAAAACTATATAGTAAAATCTGGGGAAAATGGATTCTTCGATACGGTCAACAGGAGGATAATTCGTGAAAAAAGACGAAAAAAGCCAAATAATGGGCTCGACGGCCGGCGGCGGCGTGTCAAACAGGGACTGGTGGCCGAACCAGTTGAACCTTCGTATTCTGCGCCAGCATTCTTCGAAATCCAATCCGCTGGGCGAGGGCTTTGACTACGCGCAAGAATTCAAGAAGCTCGACCTCGCCGCCGTGAAGAAGGACCTTTGTGCGCTGATGACCGACTCGCAGGACTGGTGGCCGGCCGATTACGGTCACTACGGGGGGCTCTTCATCCGCATGGCGTGGCACAGCGCGGGCACCTATCGCACGGGCGACGGCCGCGGCGGTGCGGGATCCGGCTCCCAGCGTCTGGCGCCGCTCAACAGCTGGCCCGACAACGTGAACCTCGACAAGGCGCGGCGATTGCTTTGGCCGATCAAGCAGAAATACGGCCGGAAGATCTCCTGGGCCGACCTGATGGTCCTCGCCGGCAACTGCGCGCTCGAGTCGATGGGGTTCAAGACCTTCGGTTTCGGCGGCGGGCGCGTGGACGTCTGGGAGCCGGAAGAGGACATTTATTGGGGCAGCGAGGACAAGTGGCTCGGCGACAACCGCTACAGCGGCGACCGGAACCTCGAGAATCCCCTCGCCGCCGTGCAGATGGGCCTGATTTACGTGAACCCAGAAGGCCCGAACGGCAACCCGGACCCGGTCGCCTCGGGACGCGACGTCCGCGAGACATTCGCGCGGATGGCGATGAACGACGAGGAGACCGTGGCGCTCGTCGCCGGCGGCCACACCTTCGGCAAAGCCCACGGCGCCGGTCCCGCGACCCATGTGGGACCTGAACCTGAAGGCGCCCCCATCGAAGACCAGGGCCTCGGCTGGAAGAGCAGCTTTGGCAGCGGCAAAGGCGGCGATGCGATCGGCAGCGGCCTCGAGGGCGCCTGGAAGCCGAATCCGACCCGATGGGACATGGGCTATCTGAAGGTGCTGTTCAAATACGAGTGGGAACTGACGAAGAGCCCGGCCGGCGCGCATCAGTGGCTGGCCAAGGACGTGGCCGAGGAGGACATGGTGGTCGACGCCCACGACCCGTCGAAGAAGCACCGGCCGATGATGACCACGGCGGACCTCTCGCTGCGCTTCGACCCGATCTATGAGCCGATCGCGCGGCGCTACCAGCAGAACCCCGAGGAATTCGCGGACGCCTTCGCCCGGGCCTGGTTCAAGCTGACCCACCGCGACATGGGACCGCGTTCACGCTATCTCGGTCCGGAGGTCCCGGCGGAGGAACTGATCTGGCAGGACCCGGTGCCCGCAGTCGATCACGAGCTGATCGACGAGAAGGACATCGCAGAGCTCAAGGGCAAGATCCTCGCTTCGGGCCTGTCGATCTCCCAACTGGTCTCGACCGCCTGGGCGTCGGCATCCACGTTCCGCGGGTCCGACAAGCGCGGCGGCGCGAACGGGGCTCGCATTCGTCTGGCTCCGCAAAAGGACTGGGAAGTCAACGAGCCTGGCCGACTGAAGGCTGTGCTGCAGACCCTTGAGGGAATCCAAAAGGCGTTTAACGGCGAGCCGTCAAGCGGGAAGAAGGTTTCGCTCGCCGACCTGATTGTCCTCGGAGGGTGCGCCGGCGTCGAACAGGCTGCGAAGAAGGCCGGCCACGACGTGTCCGTTCCCTTCATGCCCGGACGCACGGATGCGTCGCAGGAGCAAACCGATGCGGCCTCCTTCGCCGTTCTCGAGCCGAAGGCGGACGGGTTCCGCAATTACCAGAAAGCCAAGTACGCCGTATCGACAGAGGAGCTGCTGATTGACCGGGCGCAATTGCTGACCCTGACCGCTCCCGAGATGACGGTCCTCGTCGGCGGGATGCGCGTTTTGAACGCCAACTTCGGACAGTCCCGGCATGGCGTCTTCACCAAGCGGCCGGAAACGCTCACCAACGACTTCTTCGTGAACCTGCTCGACATGAGCACGGAGTGGAAGGCCGTATCGGACGCCAAGGACATATTTGAAGGGCGCGATCGCCAGACGGGCGAAGTCAAGTGGACCGGCACGCGTGTCGATCTGATCTTTGGTTCGAACTCGGAGCTCCGGGCTCTGGCCGAGGTCTACGGAAGCAAGGACGCGCAGACGCAGTTTGTTCAGGACTTTGTGGCAGCCTGGAACAAGGTGATGAACCTGGATCGCTTCGACCTTGCCTAGACGCAGCCTGAATCTCCGCCCTGCGCTTCGTCGAGGCGATCTCAACGAAGTCGCTCGCTGACCTCCAGATCAAAGGAAATCGCTGGGAAAGTTTGGTATACTGCGAGGGCGATCCGTTTTGCCCCTGGAACGATGAAAGCGCTGGTCCTCGAAGCCTATAACACGCTCGTTTATAAGGACGTTCCCCGGCCGGCGGTCGCCGAACATGAGGTCCTGATCCAAGTCATGGCCTGCGGCATCTGCGGCTCGGACGTCCACGGTCTCGACGGCAGCACGGGCCGGCGTGTACCGCCGCTCATCATGGGGCACGAGGCCTCGGGGATCATCGTCGAGGCGGGCGCGAAAGTCGAAGGCTGGAAACCGGGCGACCGGGTGACCTTCGACTCGACGATCTATCCGCTCGACGATTGGTATACCCTGCGCGGCCGGTACAACCTCAGCGATAACCGGCAGGTGCTCGGCGTTTCCACGGGCGACTATCGCCGGCACGGCGCGTTCGCCGAGTACGTCGCCGTTCCGAGCCACATCCTCTATCGGATCCCGGATAGCGTCACCTTCGAGCAGGCGGCCATGGTGGAGGCGGCGGCCGTCGCTCTTCATGCCGTGAACCTTGCCGGGCCCAGGATCGGCGATGTCTGCCTGGTCACGGGCGCCGGCACGATCGGGCTATTCCTCATCAAGCTCCTCCGGCTCGCCGGCGTATCTCAGGTGGCGGCGGTTGATATCGATGAGAGAAGCGTGGTCATGGCGCTCAACGCCGGCGCCGGCCTGGCCTGTCGGCCCGATGACGACCGGCTCGCGGAGGCCATCCGCTCTTGGACCGGGGGGAGGGGCGCGGATGTCTCCTTCGAGGCCGTCGGATTATCCTCGAGCGTGGAGCTCGCGATCAGCTTGGTCCGGAAGGGAGGCACGGTGGTCCTCGTGGGGAACCTGTCCCCGAAGATCGAATTCCCGCTCCAGAAGGTCGTCACCGGCGAGCTCAAGATCCAGGGGAGCTGCGCCATCCGGGGCGAATACGCCAGATACTGGAACTCCTGGCCGCCGGACGACTGCGGGTGGACGATCAGATCGCCGCCGTGGCGCCGCTCCGGGACGGCGCGGCGTGGTTTGACAGGCTGGTCCATAAGCAGACGCCTCCCGGCAAGGTCGTCCTGGTTCCATGATGTCCGCGGTCCGATCGTCGCGATCGTCGTTCTCAGCGGAGGGAGACAAACCCGAAAAATTTGTCAAAGTCAGGAAAGAATGTTTCCGATTTTATGATTACCTTTGCAGGGAGCGTTTTTGCCTCATTTATCAGTAGCAAAGAGAGGCTTTAAGACAAAGAGTTGTCTTATAGAAGTGATAAATTGTATTTTATACAAAGAAACAACAGCAGAAAATGAAAAAAACAAATCATGTAAATGTCAAAGAGATGAATTTTGATCAATTATTTAAACAAATTTCTCCGGAAGAGATATGCGACAATGTATTTACGTTGGTAGGAAAAGATTTTCCGGTTATTACTGCGGGCAAGGAAGATCATTATAATTCCATGACAGGCAGTGGGGGTGGTTTGGGGATTCTTTTCAAGAAACCCACCACTTGGTGTATTCTTCGAGCAGACCGTTATACGCTTGAAATGATTCAAAAAGAGCAAACATATACGATGTCTTACTTCCCGAATGAATATAAGAAACAAATACTCTTTTTGGGAAGTAAATCAGGAAGAGATAGTGAGAAAATGAAAGAAGTTGAATTGACAAGTGTTCAAACTCCTTCCGGAGATATGTCTTTCAAAGAAGCCAGACTAATTATTGAATGTAAATTAACGCAAATTACTACCCCCAATCCCAATGATTTTTGCACACAAGAAGCTAAAGACTATATAAACGAAGCTTACAAAGAAGCAAACGATTATCGCAAATATGTATTTGGGGAAATCACCCATGTTTGGGTAAAGAAATAAGAATAAACCAGAATTAACGAAGAGAATGATTAGTCATTCTCTTCGTCATCATACAAATTATCCAATTCGAAAAATATGCTCCTGACTTTGACAATGCGTCACCCAAATCGACCTTAACTTTCTGAGAATCGTATATTCGATTTGAAATTCGATTTTCTCGAAATGAGGATTTTTTGTTCGATCCTCAGGCTGATATCCTTCCAGAATTTCTGGTCAAAAAGCTTCGCAATTCGCGGAGGCCATCCGCTCTTGGACCGGAGGGAGGGGCGCGGATGTCTCCTTCGAGGCCATCGGATTATCGGCGACCGTGGAGCTTGCGATTAGCCTTGTCCGGAAGGGAGGCAAGGTGGTCCTCGTGGGGAACCTGTCCCCGAAGATCGAATTTCCCCTCCAGAAGGTCGTCACCAGCGAGCTC
>CAWECI010000012.1:0-130692 GCA_963807525.1 Candidatus Aminicenantota bacterium
AGGACATCCGCGGCGACCTCACACACCCGTTCCGTAAACGAGCATAGAACTGCCTTCCCGCCCCTCCATCGGCCCCCGCCTTACGGAGGCAATCCTTCCCACCCCCCGTGATTCTCGCCAACCACCTGCCAATGAGGAGGGAAACCATGGCCAACCTGTTTCATTTGTGCATCCCGAGCGGCTGGCTCCTGGGGCCGGCTGATGCCCAGACGGCCAAGACCATTCACCTGGGGCGTGCGCGGTATTTCTACCTGCGGGCGCTGATCGACAAGGAGATGTTCGCGCACAAGGGCCGGATGGAAGGAGCAGAGCTAAAAGGGGCTTTCGAGGAACTAACGCGGATTTATCACGCTGAGAACACCCATTCCATGCCGGTCAAGCCGCCGCAAGTCAAGTGAATGACTCGTTAAAACAAAAAGACAGGAAGTAGATTATGAAAACAATGAAACTGATCGGATATTGCGCGATATTGACAATTGCTTCGGCCCAACTGCATGGCGGCGAGAAGACGATTCGCCTGTGGACGCCGGGGGGCCACGGGTGTTCAATGTCCTCAATTACGGAGCGGTGGGCGACGACAAGACGGACAACACCGCGGCGTTTTCGGCATGCCTGAATGCGGTGATCGCGGCCGGAGGCGGGCGGATGTATCTGCCGGACGGCGTCTATCGCGGCCGGATCATCGATCCCCGCCGGTTCGAAGCCCATGCCGAGCTGGATCACCGTGGAAATCGTCGGGCGAAAGCGAACCGACACCGGTTTCGGCACCATCGGAAATTCCCGTTGCAGAACACGGCACCATCGTCAAGATGCCTGGCCAAATCCGGGCGCCGCAGTCATCTCGGCCGACTCGCCACGCCAAGTCCCTCTACGGCGGATTCTCCGCCGTTTACGTGGTCGTCCGCAATCTCGATGTGCGGACCTATGACAACCCGGGCATCGGCGGCATCGACCTGTACTCCGCCATGCAATGCCGGATCGAGAACGTGTTCGTCAACACCGGCGTTTACAGCGTGCAGGCCTCCAAACCGACCCACGGCACCAGCGGCCTGATCACTCCGGCGATACAATAACGCCGCATTAACCATCCTGCGGAACGTGGTCGTGACCGGATATCATACCGGCATCCTGGTCAACGAGCACACGGACGGGGACAACATCAATTTGGCCTGCAACATCAACGGCTGGAATTCTGCCTTCGCCCATCATGCCTCCCGCTTTGGCCGGGTGATCCAATCGAGGTCGCCCCGGATCTGGCGGATGAGGGCGGGCCGGTCCGTGCGGCGGTTCTGGGCCTGGGCCGTCCAGGCCTCCCCCATCGTGCTCAGCTTCGTGCTCGGCTTGGGCGGATCGACCTCCCGGATCCTCCGCCGGATCTCGTCGTACCCGGCTTGGCGCAGCTCCTTCGGGTCGAACGGCAGGGCCCCGACGAGGAGTTCATACAGGATGGCCCCGAGCGAATAGACATCCGTCCGGGTATCGACGTTCTCGCCGGACATCTCGGCCTGCTCCGGGCTCATATACTCCGGCGTGCCGATGAGCATCCCCAGCTCGGTGTACATCGTCCGCTCGGTCAGGCCCTGGGCCGTGGCCTTGGCCACGCCGAAATCGATGATCTTGGGCACGGCCACGCCGTCCTGGACGGCGACCAGGATGTTCGAGGGTTTGAGGTCGCGGTGGATGATGGCCTTCTGATGGGCGTGCTGGACGCCTTCGCAGATGTGCCGGAAGAGATCCAGCCGCTCGCCGGTCGTCAGGCGGTTCTTGTCGCAGTAAGTCGTGATCGGGATGCCCCGGACATATTCCATGACGAAATAGGGGCGTCCGTCGTCGGCCTCGCCGGCGTCGAAGACCTTGGCGATGGCCGGGTGGTCCATCATGGCCAGGGCCTGGCGCTCGGTCTCGAACCGGGCGATGACCTGCCGGGTGTCCATGCCGGCCTTGATGAGCTTCAAGGCCACGCGGCGGTGGAGAGGTTTGTGCTGTTCGGCGACCCAGACCTCGCCCATGCCGCCCTCGCCGATCTTCTCGAGGAGACGGTAGGGCCCGATCATCCGATCGGGAAGGCCGGCGGCCGTCTTCAGGGTTTCCGTCTTGTCAGAGGGTCCCGGCTTGTCCATAGCGCCCCTACGAGGATCGAGATCGGATGCTCCGGTTTGGCGCGCCAGCCCGTGGCCTCCCCGGACCTGATGAAAAGATAACGCGGCGCCCCCGGGAAGTCAACCGCGGCGGACGAGCCCTGATCCCGCTCACCCGGGCCAGGCCCTCGGCGATCCTTCGCTCAGAACCACTTGCTGATCGTGAAGTCGTGAGTGTGGGCCCCCGTGACGTCCGAAGAACCGGTCGTGATCGTGACCGGAGTGCCGCCCGCGACCGTCATGAGCTGCGCCTGGGTCATATCGAAGCTATGGGTATGGCCCGTCGCCGACGTGGTCATCATCGAAAGCCCCTGGGCCGGCGGATTGTTGAGGTCGTCCTGCGTAAGTATGATCGTGTGCGTATGGGCATGGACGGTAGTCGAGGTGAAGAACTTCGAGGTGCCCGGCGGCGCCGGGGAGGAGCTGCTGCTGCAGGCGGCAGCTCCGAATGCGAGCAGGGCCAGGACGGCCGCCTCGATGATCCCCCTTATGATTCTCCTGTCTCTCATCGTGCTTCTCCAATGCTGACAAGAAACTCGCGCCTCTGAACATGCGCGATTCATGCCAGATCGGCTAAGCAGGAGCCACAGGCCGGAGTAGGACCCTAGAAAATCCCCCTTTTGGGTTATGGACTTCCTCGGTCAAGAGCCCGAGAATGGGCGAGACGTGTTGGTCAAGGGCCGATGAGAGGGCGGAGAGATGGAGAAACGCAAGGAAAAGAGGTTCGCTGAACAGGACGATGTCCTCATAAAGGACGGCGGCCTCGTTCTCCATGCGGCTTCCGAGGGCGTGATCTACGGCCTGACCCAGGACATCTCCCTTTCCGGAGCGCGGATCATCAGCGAGCAGGTTTTTCCCGTCGGCTGCGTCTGGCGGATGCTCGTTGTCCTCAAGAGGACCAATGAGTTTCTCCGCGTGGACGGCCGGGTCATCTGGATCAAGAAGAGCAAGAACGCCCGGCGTTTCCATATCGGCGTAGAATTCCTCCATCGCTATCCCGACACGATCCGCTTGCTGATCAAGCACCTCTACGGCCGGGAAGAAGAGGTCCCCGCCCCGTTGTCCTGAAGTCCTCACCGTCGTTCCCCCGGGATTTTCGACGGCGTAACGCGTGGGGAAACCGTAGGTGACCAAGCGCGATACTTGATCTATCTTTATAATGTGCTGATTTACAAGGGGCTCAGCTGGTGCCAGTGGAGGGAATCGAACCCACACTCAGGCCTTTGATCATAAGCAGGCTCTGAAGGACCGGGACCTCCGTCCGCGGCCTCCTCGCGAAGATGGGGGACTGAAGCCCGAAATTGACAGACTCTTGACAACTCTCCCTTTCACATGACCGATCCTTATGGAAAATGAGGTGAAAGCCATGAGAAAGAACGCAGCTCTGTTCGCCTTGCTGGCCCTGACCAACTCCATGGCAGCGGCGGGCTGCGCGACGCTCTTCCGAAAAAGCACCCAGGTGATCCCTATCACATCGTCTCCCGCGGGAGCGAGGGTCAGCGTCGGGGGCAAGGCCCTGGGCACGACCCCGCTATCGATCAGCGTGTCAAGAACGATAAAGGGCCAAGTCATTCGGATAGAATCGCCGGGGTACAACCCCGTCGAGATCCGCCCCCGACGCACGATCGTTGGAGAACCCGTGCTCGGCGATTTCCTCATCGGGCTGGTCCTTGGACTTGGGGCGGCCGCCGGTTATTCGTTTCGACATAATGAGGATCCGGACTATCAAGGAAGCACGGCCCTCCTGATCGGGGGAGCCGTCACGGCAGCCGTCGGCGGGATCATCTTGGCCATTGACCTGGGCGGCGGCAAAGGAAACACACTCACGCCGACTGAGCTCGATGTGACGCTGACAAAGGCCAATGGACCACCCAAAGTCGATACGGTCCTCGTCGACGCCGGCCGGCTCCGGAACATCAAGTGGATTAGAGTGCACGAAGACTGAGCAGCTCCCGTGACGGGCCAAGCGGCCCGGGAACAAGGCCTCTTCTAAGCTGCTGATTCTACTGGTGCCGGTGGAGGGAATCGAACCCACACTCGACTTGCGCCGAACGGGATTTTGAGGTGTCGACGGCTTTTTGTAAACCATCAATTGACAATGGCTTGCGGGCGTTCGCCCGGGTCGCCGTGGACTTTTTGCCCTTTTCGCCGGCCGGCCGGCCGTGCCGGGGCCGCCGGTTCCCCGAATCCGTCCAATTTGGCCAATGCCCAATCGATGCGGTTCGCATCTGTATGGAAATATCGTTCTATCACGACCGCAACGGTGTCGCCCAAAATCGCCGCCACTGTTTTTGGGTCCGCCCCGCCACGTGACATATGGACTGCCGCCGTGTGCCGTAAATCGTGGATGCGAACACGGCCGGTAATTTCGGCCGCCACGCACGCACGATGGAATTGCGGCAACAACGATTTGATGTGGTCCTTCCGGTGCGGATATTGGAAATAATATTCGCCGTTCGCCGGCAATGATTCCAACGCCGCACGCACGGCCGGCCGGACCCGTAATACACGTGTTTTTTTTGATTTTGAATTTTCCTCACGGATCGTGATCGTGCCGGTCACGAAATCCACATCCGTTCCCGGACCCTTTCGATCAAGGGAAGCGTCCAGAGTGGCCTTCCCCTCCCATATCGATCCGTGCACAATATGAAAAAGCGTGTCACGGATGGGTTCAGTGATTTAGAGGCTTCAGGGAGCCCTTTACGGCATTAACTGGCCGTAGAATGCCCATTCTCGCCCCTCAATCGCTCTGGGGGAGGTTTCTCCAACGAAGCGAGGGTTTGGGGATCCGTTTGGGGTTGGGCAGGGGGTAAGACATCGAGTTGTTAGAGGGCGGCCAGCCACTTCCCGGCATCTCAGAACGGTTGGCTAGATTCAGGACGTCATCAGCTTTTTTATCCAATCGATGATCGTGATTATCCCGGCAATCGCACCAATCGCGGTTAGGATTCCCAATATCCAATTCAACACAAGAATCCTCGCGGACAGGCGATCCTGACTCTTGGCATAAGAATCAGAGGAAGCATTAAGAGCGGACAGTGTATCGTTCAATCCATCCAGGCTTTCAACTTGAAGGACCTGGATCCTCTGGTCGATGTTCTGACCTTGTATTACTTGGTCTTTGGCCTTGCTTTTTAGTTCATTATGATCCATTTTCGTCCCCCGAAAGTCTCTTTTTCCCAACATCAAGCCCAGTCGGTCGGAGCCGAGCTGTATCTAGGAAGACGTCAGCTGCCCTTCAGCCCAGCCAGCCGGCTCCTGAAACCCTCAACCTCGGGACCGCCCGGGTGGCGAAATTGCTACAGAAGCGTGAATTATCGTTATTCTCGGAATGGCATTTCGGGCATTCCACGGGCATGCTTCCCCCCGCGTTATTTCTTATCGTCCCCTCGGGAGCCCCACCGTCCGGAGAAGGTCTTGGAACCTCGAGGTCGGATCGAATGCCGTCAAATAGGGCAATCCGAGGTACGGGCAAGATCGGATCATGGTATCTCAAAACCCTTCTCGAGTCCACTCCATGGCCTTCTCCTTCTCGCCGGCCATAACAAAAAAAATCGACGATATCGCTCGGTAGACAGTAAGTTTCGGGAAGGCGGGCGATCGAGCGCTTCGGCCCCCCGCTTCATCGCCTCGGTGTATCCTCCATGAGCATAACCTCTGTCAGAGCGCCTCGTCGATTCTCGGATCGGTGTACGTCACTCTCGCATAAGTCCTTAACGGCCTCGAATGACTCTTTTTCCATCCCCTTCTTTTCATGCAGGATAAGCCAGAGGGTGTTCGTGGCGAAGGGAAAGTCCGGTTGAATCCGCAGGGCTTCCCGGGCCGCCGCGATGGCCTCATCGTAGCGGCGGCCGATATAGAGGTCGACGGCATAGAAACATTGAGACCAGTGACGTTGAACGGGTCGAGCTTCGACGGCCCGTTTGATCTGCCTCATGGCCTCTTCGCGGACGGCCCATGATCATCAGATAATGGGAATAGGTCGCCAAACTGTCGGCATAGTTGGGGTTAAGCTCGACCGATCGCTTCCATTCTCCGTCCGCATCCCTGGCAAGTCCCAAGTGGTCCAAGTCATAATGTCGGCTAACGCAAAATGAGCTTCCGCGGAGCTGCCGTCCAAAGCCACGGCTTTTCGGGCGGCTTCCTTGGCTTTCGGTCCGGCTTCGGCCGGCGGCACGTATCCGATCTGCTGACGGCAGGCCCAGACCAAGGCGAGCCCCGCATAGGCCAGTGCATAATTCGGATCCTTCGCGAGGGCCAGCTGGAAGAATTTGTCCGCGGTATCGAGGTCCGCTTTGGTCAGAAAAATATAATAATGAAAGCCCCTCAGGTAGGCGTCGTAGGCCTCGGGGTTGACGGTGGGGGCATTGGCCAGGCGCGCCTGTTCGTCCGGCAGCAGCTTAAAGGCCAGGGCCGCCGGCGACCTTTTGCGAGACTTCGTTCTGCAACGCCAAGATGCCCGACATCTCGCGCTCCATGCTGTCGGACCATAATTGGGACTGGCCCTGCACCTTGATCAGCTCGGCCGTGATCCGGACCCGCGTTCCCTCACGTTGGGCGCTTCCCTCGAGCACGTAGTCCACGTCGAGCTCGCGGCCGATCTGGTCGATGGGCGTATTCGTCTGCTTGTAGCGCATCACCGAAGAACGCGCGATGACGCTGAGAGTTTCGGGGTGCAAGCGGCCGAGCTGGGCGATCAACTCCTGCGTCATCCCGTCGCTGAAATAGTCCTGTTGCGGGTCGCCCGACAGGTTCACGAAGGGGAGGACAGCCAACCGGATGGCCGTCGAAGGGGCCGCACGGCCGAGAAGCCGGTTCTTCAATCCGCCGACATTGAGACCGAGTGCGAGCGCCGATCGTCACGGTCAGGGCGGCGTAGACATAGGCGGCCCTGACGCCCAGGATCTTCCGCGCGCCGCGCCTCGGCCTGGCCCTGAGCGGCTTGAGACCCTCGGCCACGGCCTCGAGATCCGTCCCCAACTCCTCCATGGTCTGATAGCGGTCAGCCGGTTTCTTGGCCAGCGCCTGACCAACGATCTCCTCCAGCCCGGGCGGGACGTCCGGCCGGGCTTTTTTAAGCGGGTCCGGGTCGGCATGGACGATCTGATGGATGACCGCCTGATCGTGGTCGCCGCGGAACGGCAGCTTCCCGGCCAGCATCTCGTAGAGGACGACGCCGAGAGACCAGATGTCGGTGCGCGGGTCGAGATCCTGGCCCCGGGCCTGCTCCGGCGACATGTAGGCGACGGTCCCGATCGTCGTCTGGCTCTTGGTCAGCGAGGAGCCGCCCCGGAGCTTGGCCAGCCCGAAGTCCATGACCTTGGCCTGGCCCCTGTCCGTGACCATGATGTTGGCGCTCTTGATGTCCCGGTGGATGATGCCCTTGCGGTGGGCCTCGCCCAGGCCCGCGGCGACCTGGCTCGGCGATTGTCAGGGCCTCGTGAGGAGCCAGGGGCCCCTTCCTAATTTTGTCCCGGAGCGTCTCCCCTTCCACGAATTCCATGGCGATGTAGGGGCGATTCCTCGCTCTCTCCGACCTCGTGGATGACACAGATGTTCGGGTGGTTCAGGGCCGCGGCCGCCTGGGCCTCGATGAGGAACCGCTCTTTGAGCTCGGGCGAGTCCATCAGGTGCGGCGGAAGGAACTTCAGGGCCACGAACCGCTTGAGCTTGATGTCCTCGGCCTTGTAGACGATGCCCATCCCGCCCTGGCCGATCTCCTCGATGATCCGGTACTTGCCGGCAATGAAGGTGCCTTTCGTTAGGGTGCGAACTGGAGTCTGCAGAGTTTTTGTGAGAGAAGCGGGAGGCTCCCCGTCCTTCGTGAGCTCCGTCGCGCAGTTGCCGCAAAACCGGGAGGCGTCGGGATTCTCAGAATGACATTTCGGGCACTTGATGGCCAAGCTGGTTCCCTCCCTCTAGCTTGGCCTCAGATTAACAGAGGATTGGTCGGCAAGTCAAACAGGGCTAGGGGCAGAAACGAGGTTCTTCTCGGAGGGGCCTTTATGGCAAAAGTGTGGTGGATATTTTTTGAGATCTCCATAAACCTATGCGCGCTTGGGCGCGCGTTGGCCCCATACCCCCCCACCAGCCGGCCACGACATAGGGGGGTCGCCGCATGCTCCCAGCAGTCCGGATCGCCCTAAGCACCTTTCGTGTTGGCTTTCGTGTTGGGGGGTGAAAATGGCCCTTTTTAGCTCCTTTTGGCTCCCTTGACGCTTCACTAAAGCAGACCTCTATCCGAGGTCTAAGTGATTGATTTTATTGGTGCCGGTGGAGGGAATCGAACCCACACTCGACTTGCGCCGAACGGGATTTTGAGTCCCGCGCGTCTGCCAGTTCCGCCACACCGGCACGGCGGGTCAACTATAAGGGAAGTCGGCCTGATTTTCAATACGGCCGGGAGACCTGATCAAGCCGCGGCAATCGGGAGCATCCTCGAAAGAGGGGCCATCCCCTGCGGGGGCAGCCCCTGATTTGCCCGCCTAGCGCGGCTCTGTTATAGTCTGCCCATGCCGACACCCGAGCGGATCGAGAAGGTCGAGCGCGTCCTGTCGAGCCGCCAGGCCGACCTGCGCGTCATCCTCGAAGGCGTGACCATCGCGCACAACGCCAGCGCGGTCATCCGGACCTGCGACGCGGCCGGCGTCCTCTACCTCGACCTGGTCGCCCCCAACCCGGAGCTCCTGCGCTTCAACGAGGCCATCTCGACGCGGGCCGACAAATGGCTCGAGATCGGCGTCCATCCGGGCCCGGCGGCCTGCCTGGAGCCCCTGAGGCAGGCCGGTTTCGAGATCGTGGCCACGCACCTGACGCGCGACGCCGTTCCGTACACGGACGTCGATTTCGCCAAGCCGATCGCGCTCGTCTTCGGCAGCGAGGCCGAGGGCATCTCGGACGAATGCCTGGCCTACGCCGGCAAGGTCGTCCGCATCCCGATGTTCGGCATGGTCCAGAGCCTGAACCTGTCGGTCTCGGTCGCGGTCATGCTTTACGAGGCCTTGAGGCAACGGGCCGCCAAGGGCTATGCCGAAAGGTCGAAGCTGCCGGCCGCGGAGCACGAGCGGCTGCGGAAGAAGTGGCTGAACCTGCCGGAGTAAAAGAAGAAGAGGGACAGTCCCCTTCGCGTCGCTCCGGGGACAGTCCCTCAGAACTCGAGAGACCGGAGCAGGTCCCTTAGATCCTGCGCATGCGGCCCTTGAGGGTCAGGGCCGTCAGAGTCTGCGAATCAAGCGGCGTCTTGCCGTTCCAGTTCTGCATCTCCCTCTGCAGGGCGTCCGTGTAGCCCTGCCAGGACTCGAGCAGGCTTTTCAGCTCGCCGGAGCCGAGCGGCAGGCCGCTCTCGTCCTCCGCGATCTCGACGTCGA
The DNA here is from genome assembly GCA_963807525.1 of Candidatus Aminicenantota bacterium. Taxonomy (GTDB): domain Bacteria; phylum Acidobacteriota; class Aminicenantia; order Aminicenantales; family Saccharicenantaceae; genus RBG-16-66-30. The sequence goes on from CAWECI010000012.1 coordinate 9,506, forward strand.
ACTTCATCGTCTTCTTGTCCCTCAGGACTTCGATCTTGACCCGGGCCCCCTTGGCCTTGGTCTGGACAAGATCGATGAGGTCGTTCACGGTTTCCACCCGCTTGCCGTCGACGCTGAGGATGATGTCCCCGACCAGGAGCTTGGCCTTGGCCGCCGGACCTCCGTCGGTCAGCTGGGCGATCATCACGCCCGTCCCGTCCTTGACGCCGAAGCGCGCGGCCAGCTCAGGGCTGAGATCCATCCCGGAGACGCCGATGTACTTGCGGGACTCGAAAGACCATTCGAAGGAGCGGGGCGCCTCACGCTTCATCCCGTCCTTCGGCGCGGCTTGGGAAGCGCCCGGCGGAGGGGGCACCGGCCCGAAGAGGCCCGGGAAGCGCAGGTCCATCTCCTTCATGGCGTCGTCCTCGGCGAATTCGCCGAGCTTGGCCTTGACCTCGAGGGGCTTGCCGTCCCGCTCGATCTTGAGCGTCGCCTCCTGGCCCGGCTTCATGCGGCGGATCTCGCCGGCCAGGACATCGGGCGCCGTCACGTCGCGATCGCCGATCCTGAGGACGACGTCGCCGGGCTGGAGCTTGGCCAGCTCGGCCGGGCTCTGCCGGTCGACCGAGCCGATGACCGTCCGGCCTTCTTCGTCCTGGGCGATGCCGACGCCGAGCCAGCCGCGCTCGACGCGGCCCTTCTCCTTGATCTGGCCGACGACGTCCCTGACGACGTCGACCGGAACGGCCAGGGCCATGCCGGACGAGGGGGCTTCGGCCCGGTTGCTCATGACGTAGCCCGAACCGGCCTGCTGCTTATCGCGGAACTGGAAAACGACCGGGCGTTCTTCCATGTAGATCCCGCGCAGCAGGCCGACCATGCGCCCGCTCCCGTCAACGACCGGGCCGCCGCTCGAGCCCGGCGTCACCCAGACATTCAGCCGGAGCTTGTCGTCGGCGATCGAGCTGACGATGCCCTGGGTCACCGCCGCGGTCCGTTCGGGGGAAACGCCCACGACGCAGATCCAGGACCCGGGCCCGAGGTCGGAAACCCTGCCCTGACCGAGCGCCGGGAGTCCGGCATCGGCGGCCTTGAGCAGGGCCAGCTGCGTCTCCGTGTCGAAGCCCAGGAACTCGGCCGCCACGGTCTTGCCTTCCGACGTCGTGACCGAGATCTTCTCGCCGCGCGGGGAGATCAGGGCCGTCGTGACGATATAACCGCCCTTCTCGACGACGACCCCCGTGGCCACCCGGCGCGTGCCGTTCTGCACCTCGACCCGGACGACGGAGGGATAGACCTTCTTGGCGACCGCCGCGATGTCGGGATCGTTCCCGGCGACTTCAGACCCGTACGCCGAGGACAGCAGGACGAAGCCTGCCGCGACGACGAGGGCCGCCTTGATCATCTTGTTCATGCCTTCGCACCCTCCTTACCTGAATGATTCACGAATCGAGGAGGCCCAGATGCGAGGCCCGAGGGGTGAAGCTGTACTCTTCAGTACCGCGAACCCCGAGAACGAAGCGGATGGGCCGCATCGGTTCGCCCGTAGGGTAAGAACGCCCCATAAGGGGAGACGGAAAAGAAAAAGGGCGTTCTTATGGATCATTCGGGTTAGTAAATGATTTCCGTAGACGGGACCTCGGAAACCTGCTCCAGTATGTAAACGGTCGCGGGCCGCGACTGGGTGTTCCGGAATTCGGAGGCGTAATCCATGGTTTCGTAGACAGGCACGAAGCGGTTCCTTCCGGCGGTCGAGCGGCCGCCCTGGCCGGGGTTCGCGGCCAGGGCCTGGCGTTCGGCGTAGGTCAGGACCGTCGGCTTTTCGATCGTGGCCGGACGAAAGTAGAGGAAGCCGACGAGCACCAGGGCCGCGGAGCCGGCGAAGGCATAGCGATAGGTCGCCCGGCGGGCCCGGCGGGTCCGCTCGGCCCGGGCCGAGGGCAACCGGGCCAGCACCTTCTCTTCGAAATCCTCGGGGGCGGCGACCTTGGTCACCTTGGTCAGAACGTCATGCCCTTCCATTTTCACTCACCTCGTTCTTGTCGGGCTGCGGGCTCTCGTCCTTGCGGGCCTTTTCGAGCGTCTTCCGCAGCTGTTCGCGGCCTCGGCTGATCCGGGCCTTGACCGTGCCGACCGGTCTGTTGATGATCTTGGCGATCTCCTCCTGGGAGAAGCCCTCCATGTCCTTGAGGACGACGGGGACGCGGTAGCGGGGATGGAGCGCCTCCAGGGCCTCGCGGAGGTTGCGGCCCAAGCCGGGGTCGGCCGGGTCCTCGTAATAGGTGCCGCTCGAGTAGCTGTTGGGCAGCTCCTCGAGGGAGATCGTGGACATCTTCCGGGATCGCCGGCATTCGGTCTTGGCCAGGTTCGAGGCGATGGCATAGATCCAGGACGACAGCGGGGCGATGGGTCTGTACTTCTTGGCCTTGAAAAAGACCCGGATGAACGTCTCCTGCGACAGTTCCACGGCCTTCTGGTAGTCGCCTGTGAACTGGTACAGGTAATTCACGATCTTGTCCTTGTACAACGCCATGATCTGGGCGAACGCGCGCTCGTCTCCCTCCTGGACGCGACGGATCAGCTCTTGTTCGTCCATCCTCTTTCCTTAACTCCCAGGGGCGGCAAGCTGTTTCATTTTGGCCCCTCTATTATAGGGCTTCTGCTTCATTTTTATGGGATTTTGACGGAAAATGGGGCCCGACATGGAACTTTGCTCCATGCGAATCCGTCAACCGAGGTGAATTGAGTGGATTTGGACGCGATCATCAGGGACTGCCTGGGAGGCAGCCAGGAAGCCTGGAAAACCCTTGTGGACGCGTTCGCCAGGAGGATCTTTAACATGGCCTATCAGTTCTGCGGCAGCCGGGAGGAGGCCGAGGACCGGACCCAGGAGGTCTTCCTCAAGCTTCACGGCGCCCTGCCGAAATACGACTTCGGCAAGAACTTCACGGCCTGGTTCCTGACCCTGGCCAAGAACCACCTCATCGACGAGTACCGCCGGACCAAGTGGGAGCGGACCCAGCGCGACGATTTCGACGAGCGGGTCCTGGCCCAAGCCGTCGGAGGCGGCCCGGAGGACAGTCTCGTTGCCAAGGAAGCCCAGACCCTGGTCTGGGAGGGGCTCAATCGCCTCTCGGCGGATATGCGCATGGTCATCATCCTAAGGGACCTGCAAGGCAAGAGCTACGAGGAGCTGGCCGAGGTCCTGGCCCTGCCCCTAGGCACGGTCAAGTCCCGGGTCAACCGGGCCCGGATCCAGCTGGCCAAGGTCCTGCAGGAGCGCAAGGGAGAACTCTCATGACCTGCGAACGGATCGAAGAGCTTCTATCCGCCTATCTCGAGGGCGGGCTGGCCGCCGCGGATATGGCCGAGGTCGAGGCCCATCTGGCGGCCTGCCCCGAATGCGCCGAGCTGGCCGGCCTGCTGAAGCAGACCCTGGCGGCCACGGCGGCCTTCCCGGAGGTCGAACCCTCGCCGGCCCTGTACGCCCGTCTCTACGCCATCCCGGGGAAGAAACGGGAGAAGCGGAGCCTGGTGCGGCCGCTCTTCGAGTGGCTGGCCCGGCCGGCCCTCCAGCCGGTCTACGCCGCGCTGTCCGCCTTCATCGCCGTCCTGACCTTCATCGCGTTCCATCCCGAGGGCCAGGCCATCCGGAAGAAGATCAACCTCGAGCTCCACCGCGGCATCGGCACGGTCGAGAAGCTCTACGCCGACGCCGGCGGGATCAAGGGCCAGGTCGGGGCCCTGACCGATAGCGTGGTCAAGTCGTTCGATGCCCTGGGACTGTCCCGGCCGGACGATAAGAAATAAATTTCCCATGGAGGTTCATGCCATGAACGAAAAGACCGCAGTCGCGCAGAGGCCGATGAAATCGCCCGGCCTGGCCGGTTTCCTGTCGGCCTGGCTGCCGTTCGGCGTCGGCGCTCTCTACAACGAGCAGAGGAACAAGGCCCTGCTCCAGTTCATCATCTTCTGGGGGCTGATCGTCTCGCTGGCCGAGGGCGGGAGCGGCGTGGTGTTCGGGTTGGGCATCGCGGGTTTCTATTTCTACCAGCTCTTCGACAACATCCAGTCGGCGCGAGCCATCAACGCCGCCGCCGCGGGGCTGAAGCCCGGAGAGGCGGCTGCGGCCGTCCAATCTCCGCTTGAGGCCCAGGGGTCCGGGTCCATGTTCTGGGGGATCCTGCTCATCGTCCTGGGCATCTGCCTCATCCTGGCCAACTTCGAGATCCTCCCCTACCGCTACTGGCCCATCGCCGTCATCGCCGTCGGGCTCAAGTTCGTGTACGATGCGGCCAAGCCCAAGAAAGACAAATAAGGAAGGTTCACCATGGCCAATCCTAAAAAAGGCAATTCGTTGTTCTGGGGCGTCGTCCTGATCCTCTTCGGTGTCCTGATCCTGCTGCATCAGTTCAACGTCCACATCTGGCATGCCATCTGGCAGCTCTGGCGGTTCTGGCCCGTCATCCTGATCATCTGGGGCGCCAATAAGCTCTGGCTCGGGCTCAAGGAAAAGAACGCCCAGGAGTCGAGCCCGGCCGCGGACAAGACCCATGAAATTTAGGGAGATCCTCCTCGTTGCCGTCCTGGTCCTGGCGGGCTTCGTCGTCTTCCAGGTCAAGACGGGCAGGTGGAACCTCGACGGGGACTGGGTCTGGTTCGACGATCTCGGCATCGGGGGCCAGGAGGCCGCCGCTGAAGAACAGCGGACGATCGCAGCGCCCCTGCCCCCGGCCCTCGAGATCATGAACAGCCACGGCTCGGTCGAGGTGCGCGGCGGCGACCAGGATTTCGTCCAGCTGACCTTTAAAAAGTCCGTCTGGCGCCGGAAGAAGGAGGACGCGGAATCGCTGGCCGCCCAGGTCAAGTACACGATGACGGCCACGACGGACAGGCTGGTGCTGGCCACGAACCGGACCGAGCTGGCCCAGGCGCACAATATCGAGACGTCGTTCATCCTGACGGTTCCGAAGACGATGGTCGTCAATGTCACCAACTCCTACGGCACAGTCCGGGTCGAAAGCGTCCGGCAGGCCACAGTGCGCAACAGGCACGGCGAGCTCTACGCTTCGAACGTGACCGGTCCCTGCGACCTCGAGACGAGCTATGACGACGTCGAGGCCGAAGGGATCCAGGGCGCCTGCCAGATCGTCAACAGCCACGGCGACGTGAGGGCCGGCTCGATCACCGGCGACCTGTCGGTCGAGACGAGCTATGCCCGCATCCGCATCGACGGGGTGGGCGGCAAGGCCGACCTGCGGAGCCCGAACACGGACGTGGAGGTCCTGCGGGTCAAGGGCCCGGTCACCGTCGACGCCTCATATGAAAAGGTCGTCCTCGGCAACGTCGGGCCAGCCAAGGTCATCGGCCACAACATGGAAGTCGTCGCCAACACGGTCCACGGCGACCTCGAGGTCCACACCAGCTACGATCCGGTCCGGGCCGAGGGTGTCGAGGGGCAGTTCATCGTCGACGCCCATAACGCGACGGTCACCGGGAAAGGGATCGACGGCCCGTCGATCTCGATCAAGACCTCCTACGAGAACGTCTCCCTGACGAACTTCTCGGGAGCGGCGACCGTGATCAACCACAACGGCCAGGTCACGCTGCAGCCCCGGGACCTCAAGGGCCCGATCGACGTCCGCAACGAGTACGGGGACATCGATTTCACCTGGCCGTCGGGCGAAAAGGCCCGGCTCGAGGCCCGCTCCAAGGGCGGCTCGGTGTCCTGGGGGCTGGAGGCCAAGCCGGACGTCAACGAGACGAACGGCGTCTCGTTGGTCAAGGCCTTCTCCGGCGAAGCGGCCGCCCCGCTGGTTTTCCTGTCCACGACCTACGACAACATCCACATCCAGGAAGGCGCCAGGAAATTTTAGATAGATCTTAAGCGCACCAGCGCGGGCCCGTCCTTGCCCAGGACGGGCCCTTTTTTTTTGCCCGTTAGAGGAATGCCCGAGCAAAGCCGCACGGAGAAACTCCTCTATCGGCCAGGGAACGGAGATCACCCGTGCTTGGGCTTGCACGCGTGGATGCGCTCGGCGATGAGCCCGTTGACCTTGATGTTGAAGTACGAGATCAGGTTGGTCACGTCCTTCTTGTACTTCGTGACGTAGCGCACGAAGTCGGAGCGTTCCTTGTAGCGCAGCAGGGTCTCGAACTCCGCCACGGTGTCGTGGAGCTCGATGACGAAGTGGTTGATGGTCCGGTACTGGGCGTTGATCTCGATGAGGTCGTGGCCGCTGAGCTTGGCGAAATCGAGGTGCGGCGGCAGGCTCTGGAGGATGAGCAGGCCTTCCTTGTGGAGCTCGTTGACCGAATCGCCGATCTCCTGGAAGTATGACCCGAAGTCCTGGGCCTTCCGCAGCTTGGCCCCGGCCCGTTCGGTCAGGCGCTCGAACTGGGCCTTGAGCGAGACGATCGAGTCCTTGATGCCGAAGTACTTCCGGACCGGGCTGAAGAGGTCCAGGAAGTCCCGTCCGATGTAGATCTTGTCCTCGTAATGGGACAGGAGCTCCTTGGGGTCGTGGGTGTAGAACTTGATCTCGAAACGACGGCCTTCGGAATCCCGCTCGCGGAGCCGGGCCATGACCAGCCCGCCGTTCTGCTCGATGAAATAGCTGCTGATGTCGACGAGGACCGAGTACTGGGCCAGGTTCTGGACGATGGCTTCCTTGAGATAATCGATGAGGGTCTCGTTCTTGGTGATGAACTCGGTGATGCCCTCGTCGGGGGTCGGGTTGAGGACCGAATAGCTCGGGGAGAGGAGGTAGAGGACCGGCCCCTGGCCGAGCTCGAGGTGGAGGTTCTTGAGGACGCTTTGATACAGGTCGTCGAGAAGGACGGACTTGAGGGGCGGCAGGCCGGCGGGATCCAGCTTGGACAGCTCTTCGACTTCGTTCATGGCCTCGACCTCTTTTGGGCCGAGTGTAGCACCGGGCCAAAAGAAATGTCAACGGGCCGGGGGGCCGCCGCGGCGGAAGGTCCAGGGATCGGAGGCGTACTTGGACTCCTGGAGGGCGCGGACGGCGGCCTGGTCGTCGGGGCCCAGGGAGAAGCGGTCGAAGCCGACTCCGAACTCGTCGGCGAAGCCCTGGACGAGGAAGCCGACGGCGGCGTCGAAATCGACGGGCCGGCCACAGGCTTCGGACAGGGAGGTCATGCCCAGGCCTTCGGCCGTCTCGCCGGGCCGCGAGACGGCGGCCAGCAGGGTCTCGTCCTTTTCGACGGGGATCGAGCCGTGCTGAAGGAATAGGGCCCCGGTCCGCTTCTGGGCGCTGCCGACGATCTTCCGCCCGCCGATTTCGATCTCGTCGCGGGCCGGGAAGGCGAAGCAGGGCATGGTGCTGCGGATGTAGGCCGGCGGCGAGGTCTCGGCCAGCCGGGCCTCGAGGCCCATGAGGGCCAGGCCCTTCAGGAGGGCCAGCGAAATGCGGCGATAGGACTCGCGCAGGGTGTCGGTGAAGACCTCCGTATCGGCCGAGGCGACGGAATAGGTCACTTCCCGGTCGTGGAGGACGAGCTTGCCGCCGGTCATGCGGCGGACGATGTCGATGCCGTGGGACCGGCAGAACTCGACGTCGACGACCTTGGACGCGTCCTGGGAATAGCCCAGGGAAGCGGTCGGCCGCTCCCAGCGATAGAAGCGCAGGAAGGTCCGGGGCGATCCGGCGGCCAGCCCGTAAAGGTGCTCGTCGACGGCCATGTTCCAGGAGCCGGGAAGCGGCTCAGGCTCGACGATCAGCTGCCAGACCTTCATCGGGGACCTTCAAGTCGGGGTCAAACCTACCTTTTGTGACAAAATGACAAAAGATAGGTTTGACCCCGTCTTTATCAGGAAAAAAATGGAGCGGGCAATGGGACTCGAACCCACAACACCCGGCTTGGGAAGCCGGTACTCTACCATTGAGCTATGCCCGCTCGACCGGCTAGGATTCTAGCATATTGGGCGGACAAGTCAACGCGCCGGGCGGCCGTCCCACAGCCGCGTTGACTTGTCTCTCCCCCGCCCTTATAATTCGGAGAGGAGCGCTGAAACGGAGGAAGCCATGGCCGATGATCTCGCCAGCCGAACGCATGACCCAGAAGGACCCCTGGCCCCGGGCGTCACCCGTCTGGGCTCGACCGTCAACCTGACCGGGGACATCGAGGCCCACGAGGACATGCTCATCGAGGGCCGGCTCCAAGGGAAGATCACCGTTCCCTCGGGGACGCTGACGATCGCCAAGGGGGCCAAGGTCGAGGCCGAGATCCGGGTCCGCGCCCTGGTCCTGCACGGCGAGCTCAAGGGGACGGTCCGGGCCGCCGAACGGACCCTGATCGCGGAGACGGCCGAGATGAACGGCGATGTCATCACTCCGAAGATCACCATCGCCAACGGCGCCCGCTTCTCCGGCGGCATCCGGATGAAAGAATAATTGTCCCGTAGACCGGAAGCCTTCCAGCTCAGCTCCGATTTTGAGCCCAAGGGCGACCAGGTCCAGGCCATCGACCGGCTGACCGAGGGTCTCTGCGGCGGGCGAACGCCATCAGGTCCTCAAGGGCGTCACCGGCTCGGGCAAGACCTTCACCATGGCCAACATCATCGAGCGGGTCAACCGGCCCGGTCCTCGTCATCTCCCACAACAAGACCCTGGCCGCCCAGCTCTACCAGGAATTCCGCCGCTTCTTCCCCAGCAACGCCGTCGAATATTTCGTCAGCTACTACGACTACTACCAGCCCGAAGCCTACATCCCCGCCACGAACACCTACATCGCCAAGGAAGCGACCATCAACGACGAGATCGACCGCCTCCGGCTCTGCGCCACGAACTCCCTCTTCGCCCGCCGCGACGTCATCATCGTCGCCTCGGTCTCCTGCATCTACGGCATCGGCGCTCCCGAAACCTACTACTCGATGAGCTTCTGCCTGGCCGCGGGGCCGAGCTGATCGCCGCAAGGCCCTGCTGGAGAAGCTCGTCGCCATCCAGTACGAGCGCCGAGGAGGCCGAATTCAAGCGCGGCACCTTCCGCGTCCGCGGCGACGTCGTCGAGGTCTTCCCGAGCTACGAGGACTCGGCCTACCGCATCGAGCTCGAGGACGGCCGCGTCAAGGACATCTCCGCCGTCGACCCTCTCCTCGGCACGAAGTCCGAGAGCGCCTCGACACGGTCATGATCCATCCCCGGACGTTCTTCTCGACGCCCGCCGAGATCCTGCGCGGCGCCGTGGCCGGCATCGAAGCACGAGCTCGAGGAGCAGGTCGCCTTCTTCCAGGCCCGCGGCAAGGCCGTCGAGGCCGAGCGCGATCGAGGAGCGGACGCTCTACGACCTCGAGATGCTGCGCGAGTTCGGCTACTGCCCCGGCATCGAGAACTACTCGCGCCACCTCAGCCGGCCGCGACGCCGGGCGATCCGCCCTACACGCTCCTCGACTATTTCCCCGGCGATTTCCTGACCATCATCGACGAGTCCCACGTCACCGTCCCCCAGATCGGCGGCATGTACTGCGGCGACCGCTCCCGCAAGCAGACCCTGGTCGAGCACGGCTTCCGGCTGCCCTCGGCCCTCGACAACCGGCCCCTCAACTTCGACGAGTTCGAAGGCCGCGTCGGCCAGACCCTCTACGTCTCGGCGACGCCGGGCCTGTACGAGCTCAGGCAGTCGGACGGCCGCGTCATCGAGCAGCTCATCCGGCCGACCGGCCTGACCGACCCGGAGATCGAGATCCGGCCCATCAAGGGCCAGGTCGACGACCTCATGGGCGAGATCCGGGCCCGGGCCGACGAAGAACGAGCGGACGCTGGTCACGACCCTGACCAAGAAGATGGCCGAGGACCTGACCCGCCACTACCACGAGCTCGGCCTGCGCGTCCGCTACCTCCACTCCGAGATCGAGACGCTCGACCGGGTCAACATCCTCCGCGACCTGCGCAAGGGCAAGTTCGACGCCCTGATCGGCATCAACCTCCTCCGCGAGGGTCTGGACCTGCCCGAGGTCTCGCTCGTGGCCATCCTCGACGCCGACAAGGAGGGCTTCCTGCGCTCCGGCACGTCGCTCATCCAGACCTTCGGCCGGGCCGCCCGCAACGTCGACGGCAAGGCCATCCTCTACGCCGACACGATGACCGACTCCATGCGCATCGCCATCGACGAGACCGACCGCCGGCGCGCGCGTCCAGGAGGAGTACAACCGCCGCCAACGGCATCACGCCGCAGTCGATCATCAAGGGCATCGACGAGGTCCTGACCAGCGTCTACGAGCGCGACTACCTCGACTACACCAAGATCGCCGAGGACAAGGACATCTACCTCTCGCCGCCTGAAGCGCAAGAAGCGCATGGAGGAGCTGGACGAAGCTGATGCAGGAGGCGGCCAAGGCCCTCGAGTTCGAGAAGGCCGCCCGCCTACCGCGACGAGCTGGCCAAGCTCAAGAAGCGCGAGCTCGAGTTGGGCCTGTAGCCCCAAGACCGGCCCGGCTCTGAAAATCGGCCGGAAAAGGCGGAAAATAAATAAGTTATGGCGGACTTCGACGAGCTGAAACAGCGCGCCGCCGAGCTCCCGGCCAAGCCCGGCATCTATTTTTTCAAGAACGCGGCCGGCGAGGTCGTCTACATCGGCAAGGCCCGGTCCCTGCGCGACCGCGTCCGCTCCTATTTCCTGCCCAACCCCGACTTCAAGGTCCGCAACATCCTCCGCGAGACGGCCGACATCGATTTCATCCTGACCGGTTCCGAACGGGAAGCCGCCTTCCTCGAGAACAACTACGTCCAGCAGTACCAGCCCCGCTTCAACCTCCGGCTCAAGGACGACAAGAGCTTCCCCTACCTCAAGATCACGGCCGGGGACGAGTACCCGGGCATCTATTTCAGCCGCAGGGTCGAGCCCGACGGGGCCCGCTACTTCGGGCCGTTCAGCCCGGCCCAGCGGGCCCGCTCGTCCATCCACCTGGTCAATCAGGCATTTCCGGGTCCGCGGCTGCGAAGAAGCCGTCTTCAAGGGCCGCAAGCGCCCCTGCCTCGAATACGAACTGCAGCCTCTGCTCGGCCCCTTGCGTCGGCCTGGTCTCGCCGGCCGAGATACCGCGAGGACGTCGAGAACGCTTGCCTCTTCCTCGAGGGTCGCATGCCCGAGCTGGCCCGCACGCTCAAGGCCAGGATGGAGAAAGCGGCCGCCGAGCGAGCGCTTCGAGGAGGCGGCCCGCTCGCGCGACCTGCTCCGGACGATCGAGGATTATCGGGACCGGCCGCGGGCCATCTCCACTTCTCTCGAAGACCAGGATGTCGTCGGCCTGGCCCGCATCGCCGACCGCGCGGCCGTTTATGTCTTCTTCATGAGGAAGGGCAAGATCAGGGACTCCGAGGCCCAGGCGATCGACGCTCCGCCGGACGTCCCGGACGCCGAGCTCGTGGGGGAATTCCTGGCCGGGTTCTATCGGGACCGCGATCTGCCGCCGCGCCTCCTCCTGCCGGCGAAGCCAGCCCAGACGACCGGCCTCCAGTCGCTCCTCGGCTGGGCCAAGGTCCGTGTCCTCGTCCCGCGGACCGGGCGAAACCGCAAGCTGGTCGACCTGGCCGGCCGGAACGCCGAATCTTATCTCCGCCGGCAGGCCGGCGACCTCGTTCCCCTCGATGAGCTTCGGACGGCGCTCAAGCTGCCCGCTCTGCCGCGGACGATCGAAGGCTTCGACATCTCCAATACCGGCGGCGAGCAGTCGGTCGGTTCCCTGGTCGTCTTCCGGGACGGCCGCCCGGACAAGGACTCCTATCGCAAGTTCCTGATCCGGACGGTCAAGGGCCCCAACGACGTCGCCAGCCTGGAAGAGGTCTTGACCCGGCGCTATCGCAAGGTCCTCGATGAAGAGGCGCCCCTCCCCGACTTGATCATGGTCGACGGCGGCAAGCCGCAGCTCGGCGCGGCGGAAAAGGCGCTGGCCGGCCTGGGCCTCTCCCAGGTCCCTCTCGTGGCCATCGCCAAGCGCGAGGAGATCCTCTACACGCCGGCGCTGCGGGACGGCGTCCGCCTGGAGCGGACCTCCGCGGCGCTGAAGCTCGTCCAGGCCGTCCGCGACGAGACCCACCGCTTCGCCATCACCTTCCACCGGGGCCGCCGGGAGAAGAGGAGCTTCGAATCGCTGCTCGACGGCATACCGGGCCTCGGCCCGAAGAAGAGATCGACGCTCCTGGCCCGCTACGGCAGTCTCGAGGCCATCCGCAACGCCCCGCCGGCCGAGCTCGGCGACCTCGTCGGAGCCGCTACCGCGGCCAAGGTCCTCGAGCGCCTCAGTCAGGACGCGACGGCCTGAGCTCTGGAAATCCCGGCCGGGTTCGGACATAATAGTCTGGCGAGCGAACCCGGAAAGGAGTCATCCCGATGAACCACCCGAGAACGAGGCGTTTCCTCTTTGCCGTCCTCCTGTCCCTGGTCCTGACCCTGCCCGCGTCGTCCGACGAGGGCATGTGGCTGTTCAACAAGGCGCCCAAGGATGTCCTCCAGAAAAAATTCGGCTTCACCATGACCCCGGCGTTCATGGACCACCTCCGCCTGTCGTCGATCTCGTTCGGAGGGGCGTCGGGTTCCTTTGTTTCGCCCGACGGTCTGGTCCTGACCAATCACCATGTCGGCCGGGGCGCGGTCCAGAACCTGTCCTCCAAGGAGCGCGACCTCATGAAGACCGGCTTCTACGCCCGGACCCGGGCCGAGGAGCTCAAGGTCCCGGGCATGGAGCTCCGCGTGCTCACCGGCATCGAGGACGTCACCGACAAGGTCCTGGGCGCGGAGAAGCCGGGCATGACGGCCGTCGAGGCCGCCGACGCCCGCCGCCAGGTCATCGATGCGCTCGAGAAGCAGGCCTCCCCGGCCCCGAACGTCCGCGGCGTCGTCGTCACCCTCTATTCGGGCGGGATGTACAACCTCTACACCTACCGGGTCCACGACGACGTCCGGCTCGTCTTCGCGCCGGAATACGTCGTCGCCTTCTTCGGCGGCGACCAGGACAATTTCACCTATCCCCGCTACGACCTGGATATCACGCTCTTCCGCATCTATGAGAACGGCCAGCCGTTCAAGAGCGACAACTACATCAAGTGGTCGACCAAAGACGTCCGCGAGGGCGATCTCGTCTTCTGCTCCGGCCACCCCGGCTCCACGGGCCGGCTCCTGACCATGAGCCAGCTCGAGTTCCTGCGCGACACGAGCTATCCCTTCAGCATCGCCATGCTCAAGCGACGTCAGGCCTACATGCACGCCTATGCCGCCAAGGGCGAGGAAGAGTCCCGCATCGCCATGCGCAACCTCTTCGGCATCGAGAACAGCCTCAAAGCGACCGTCGGCTACCAGTCCGGCCTGCTCGACAAGGCCCTCATGGCCAAGAAGGAGCGCGAGGAGAAGGACCTGAGGGACCGGGTCGCCAAAGACCCGGCCCTGGCCAAGGACTACGGGGCCGCCTGGGACGATGTCGCCGCCGCCGAGAGGGCTTATGCGGCCATGTTCAAGCCCCTGGTCTTCTTCGAGCGGGGGAACGGCTTCTCCACGACCTACTTCACCATGGCCAAGAACATCGTCCGGCTGGCCATGGAGAAATCCAGACCCGACGCCGCGCGCCTGCGCGAGTTCCGCGATGTGTCCCTGGCGGCGGTCACGCGCGGCATCCTCTCCCCCGCCCCGATCTACGACGAGTTCGAGACGATCCGGCTGGCCGATTCGTTGGCCCAGCTCAAGGAAGAGCTGCCGGACATGATCGAGGTCCAGTGGATCCTCGGCGGCAGGGCCCCGCAGGACGTGGCCCGCGAGCTTATCGCCGGGACCAAGCTCAAGGACATCGAAGTCCGCAAGAAGCTTGTCGAGGGAGGGCTCGACGCCGTCTACCAGTCGGCCGACCCGATGATCAAGCTGGCCCTGCTGGTCGATCCCGTGTCCCGGGGACTCCGGGCCCGCTATGAGAACCAGGTCGACGCGGTCGAGACGCGCAACGGCGCCCGCATCGCCCAGGTCATGTTCAAGCTCGAGGGCACATCCATCCCGCCCGACGCCACGGGGACCCTGCGGCTCAGCTTCGGGGTGGTCAAGGGCTACGTCGAGAACGGCCGCAAGGTCCCCTTCGAGACGAACTTCGCCGGCCTCTACGACAAATCGGCCAAGGCGGGCAACAAGGACCCCTACGAGCTGCCCGAGAGGTTCCTCAAGCGGAAGGCCGCCGTCAATCCGGCCGCGCCGGTCAATTTCGCGGCCACGGTCGATTCGATCGGCGGCAACTCGGGCTCGCCCATCGTCAACCGGAAGGGCGAGTTCGTGGGCGTCCTCTTCGACGGCAACATCCAGTCCCTGCCGACCCGGTTCGTGTATGAGGACGTGATCTCGCGCTCGGTCATGGTCGACGGCCAAGGCATCCTCGAGGCCCTGACCAAGATCTACGACGCGAAACCGCTCGTCGACGAGATCATCGGGAAAAAATGAAAAATTAAATGGGGACGTTTCTATTCATTTCTGACGAACATTAATTAAAAAAATAGAAACGTCCCCATTTTTCAGTAGAGGACTTTCTGTTCGCCCTCCGTGGCGATGCGCTTGTCCATCCAGGCGATGATGAGGTCGCGGCGGGCGATCGTTGCGGCGATCTCTTCGTCCTCAAGGTAGGGGCCGACGGCGGTGCGGATGCTCTCGGCGGTCAGCGCCTTGAGCGCCTCGTAAAAGGCCCGGGGCATCGTGGCCATGATGAACTGAGGCCCTTCCTTGTATTTCTCATCGTAGATCAGGTCGGTCTTGGCCCTCTTGTCGTACCCGAAGGTCCGGGAATGGTCGATCAGGATCATCCGCCAGTCTTCCATGATGAGGTAATTCCTCTGGTGGCGGTCGATGTTGTAGATCAGGTTGTCGAAGGCCCGCTGAAGGCAGATCTCGCGGTTGAAATAGAGGGCCTTGATGCCGGGCGGATTGAGCTTCTTCTTCATGATGGTTTCCAGGTTGTTCCAGTAGTCCACGAACATCTGGCAGGAGCCCTTGTCGCCCTGGAACTCCCGCTCGACCGTGGGCGGGACCATGTTGAGGCCGAGGAGACGGTTCAGCCGGTAGGCCGCGATCTCGCCTTTCCAGGTCTCCTTGAAGCCTTTGACCCGGAGCCCATAGACGTTCTTCCAGACCGCCTTGTGCTGGACCCCGTCCTTTTCGAGGGTCAGGATCCACGGATTGGTGACCGCCTCGGCCCCGGTCAGCTGCTTCTGGGCCACGACCTTGGCGGTCTTGAGGAAGTCCTCCCACTTGTCGAAACCGGCGATATCGGCCGCGGTGAACTGGGCCAGGAGACGGCTCCCGAACCCCAGGGCCGCGACGGCCAAAAGGACGAGCACGGTCTTCTTCATGTTTCTCCCCTTCCCCAGATCATTTCTGCCAGGAGTTTAGGCCTGAAATCCGGCCTTGTCAATGCGGGGCCCGAAGCTCCCGGAACAGGGTCGGGACCTCCCCTGGACCGGCCCGTTCCCCAGGCCTCCCCACCAGGCGCCAAATTGACTTTGGACCCCGATTTTGATAATAAATGGTAAATGTACAAGTGGATTTCCCGCAAGCTCTTCGGTACAGAGAACGAGCGCACCCTCAAGAAGATCGGGCCGCTCGTGCCTGCCATCAACGAGCTTGAGCCGCGTATCCAGCCCCTGACCGACGCCCAGCTGGGGGCCAAAACGGCCGAGTTCAAGGACAAGCTGGGCCAGGGGGCCTCCCTCGACGACATCCTGCCCGAGGCCTTCGCCGTCGTCCGCGAGGCCTCCCGGCGGACGACGAAGATGCGCCACTTCGACGTCCAGCTCATCGGCGGCGTCGTCCTCCACCACGGCATGATCGCCGAGATGAAGACGGGCGAGGGAAAAACGCTCGTCGCCACGCTGCCGGCCTACCTCAACGCCCTGACCGGGCGCGGCGTTCACATCGTCACCGTCAACGACTACCTGGCCCGCCGCGACACCGAGTGGATGGGCGCCATCTACCGGTTCCTCGGCCTCTCGGTCGGCACGATCCAGCACGACCTCGGCGACGCCGACCGTCAAACGGCCTACCGCGCCGACATCACCTACGGGACGAACAACGAGTTCGGCTTCGACTATCTCCGCGACAACATGAAGTTCCGGCAGGCCGACCTGGCCCAGCGGGAGTTCAACTACGCCATCGTCGACGAGGTCGACAGCATCCTGATCGACGAGGCCCGGACGCCCCTCATCATCTCGGGCCCGAGCAGCGAATCGACCCAGCTCTACACGAAAGTCGACGCCCTCGTGCGCCGCTTCCAGAAGGACAAGCAGTTCACCATCGACGAGAAGAGCCGGACGGTCTCCATCCAGGAGTCCGGCGTGGCCGAGGCCGAGCGTGCCCTCGGCGTCCCCAACCTCTACGACCTGAACAACATGGACTACGTCCACGCCATCAACACGGCCCTCAAGGCCCACCACCTGTTCAAGCGGGACGTCGACTACATGATCCAGGACGGCAAGGTCGTCATCGTCGACGAGTTCACCGGCCGGCTGATGCCGGGCCGGCGCTACAGCGACGGTCTGCACCAGGCCCTGGAGGCCAAGGAACGGGTCAAGGTCGAGGAAGAGAACCAGACCCTGGCCTCCGTCACCTTCCAGAACTACTTCCGCATGTACAAGAAGCTGGCCGGGATGACCGGCACGGCGGCCACGGAAAAGGAGGAGTTCCGCCACATCTACGGCCTCGACGTCATCGAGATCCCGACCAACAAGACCCTCATCCGGCTCGAGAACCCGGACGTCATCTATCGCACGGGCCCCGAGAAGTGGAACGCGGCCGCCGAGGAGATCATCGATCTCAATACGAAGGGCCGGCCCGTCCTGGTCGGCACGATCTCGATCGAGAAATCGGAGCACTTGAGCACGCTGCTGCGGCGCAAGAACATCCGCCACGTCGTGCTCAACGCCAAGTACCATGAGCAGGAAGCCTCCATCATCGCCCAGGCCGGGCGCGTCGGGGCGGTGACCATCGCCACCAACATGGCCGGCCGCGGCGTCGACATCCTCCTTGGCGGCAACCCCGAGTACCTGGCCCGGGAGCAGCTCAAGAAGAGCGGCCTCGACCCGGCCAAGATCACGCCTGAGCAATACGAGGCCCAGTATCAGAAGATCCTCGAGACGGTCACGGACGTCACGCAGAAAGAGCACGAGGCCGTCGTCGCCCTCGGCGGACTCCACGTCCTGGGGACCGAGCGTCACGAGGCCCGGCGCATCGACAACCAGCTCCGCGGCCGCGCCGGCCGCCAGGGCGACCCGGGCTCGTCGCGGTTCTACCTGTCCCTCGAGGACGACCTGATGCGCATCTTCGGCAGCGAGCGCATCTCCGGCCTCATGGCCCGCATCGGCATGGGCGAGGGCGTGCCCATCGAGCACAACATGATCAGCAAGGCCATCGAGCGGGCCCAGAAGCAGGTCGAGGGCCAGAACTTCACCGTCCGCAAGCACCTCCTCGAGTACGACGACGTCATGAACAAGCAGAGGGAGACGATCTACGGCCAGCGCCGCAAGATCCTCAACGGCGAGGACCAGCGCGAGTACTTCCTCGGCCTCGTCGACAGCCTCGTCGACTGGATGCTCGACACCCACGCCAATAAGGACACGTCGCCCGAGGATTGGAACCGCGAGGGCCTGCGCCAGGCCATCCTGGGCGCAGTTCGGCCTCGACATCGAGACCCTGGGCATCAACTGGGACACGGTCGTCCACGACGAGCTGCGCGAGACCCTGATCAAGGGGCTCAGGGCCGCCTACGAGGCCAAGGAGCGGCAGCTCGGCCCGTTCATGCGCGAGTTCGAGCGGATGATCCTCCTCCAGGTCATCGACTCGCAATGGAAGGACCATCTGCTCGAGATGGACCACCTCAAGGAAGGCATCGGCCTGCGGGGCTACGGCCAGAAAGACCCGCTCATCGAATACAAGAAAGAGGGCTTCGAGATGTTCCAGTCCATGCTGGACCGGATCGAGGAGGATGCCGTGCGCTACCTCTTCCTGATCCAGCCTGTCATCGACCAGCCGGCGCCGGTCCGCAAGCAGACGCCGGTCTACTACCAGCAGCCCGCCGGGCCGTCCGGCCAGCGGTCCAAGCAGGCCCGGGCCATGATCCCGGGCAAGCGCCACAAGCACTGATCCGGGAGCCAAGGAGGAGCCATGCTCGACGACAAGATCCGGGAAGCCCTCACTTTCGACGACGTCCTGATCCTGCCGGCCGCGTCGGACATCGCCCCCGCCCAGGCCTCGGTCGCCACCCGCCTGAGCCGCCACATCTCGCTCAACATCCCCGTCGTCAGCGCGGCCATGGACACCGTGACCACCTCGCGCATGGCCATCGCCCTGGCCCAGCAGGGCGGCATCGGCATCATCCACCGCAACCTGTCGATCGAAGGCCAGGCCGAGGAGGTCGACAAGGTCAAGCGCCACGAGAGCGGCATGGTCGTCGAGCCCGATCACCCTGCGGCCCCAGGACAAGATCTCCCGGGCCCTCGAGGTCATGAAGGAGCACCACATCTCCGGGCCTGCCGATCACGGACGAGTCGAACAAGCTCGTCGGCATCCTGACCAACCGGGACATCCGCTTCGAGAGCCGGCTCAACCTGCCCATCGAGAAGATCATGACCCGCAAGCTCGTCACCGTCCCGGTCGGGACGTCGCTCGAGGACGCCGAGAAGGTCTTCCACGAGCACAAGATCGAGAAGATCCTCGTCGTCGACGACGGCTACCACCTCAAGGGCCTGATCACCTACAAGGACATCCTCAAGCGCATCCAATATCCCGACGCGGCCAAGGACAGCCTGGGCCGGCTGAGGGTCGGGGCGGCCGTCGGCGTCGGCGCCGATTTCATGGACCGGGCCAAGGCCCTGGTCGCCGCCAAGTGCGACGTCATCGTCATCGACAACGCCCACGGCCACTCCCGGCGCGTCCTCGAAACGGTCAAGGCGCTGAAGAAGGAGTTCCCGGGCCAGGAGCTCATCGCCGGCAACATCGGCACGGCCGGGGCGGCCGCAGGAGCTCATCGACCTCGGCATCGACGCCGTCAAGGTCGGGGTCGGGCCGGGGTCCATCTGCACGACCCGGATCATCACCGGGGCGGGCATCCCTCAGATCACGGCCATCGCCGACGTCTACGAGGTGACGAAGCAAGGCGGGCATCCCGCTCATCGCCGACGGCGGCATCAAGTATTCGGGCGACATCACCAAGGCCATCGCCGCCGGCGCCGACACGATCATGCTCGGCAACCTGCTGGCCGGGACCGAGGAGGCCCCGGGTGAAGTGGTCATGTACCAGGGCCGGGCCTACAAGCTCTACCGGGGCATGGGCTCCATCGCGGTCATGAAGGAAGGCAAGAGCAGCGACCGCTACCAGCAGGACCTGCAGTCGAGCGCGAGCAAGCTCGTGCCGGAAGGGATCGAGGGCCGGGTGCCCTACAAGGGCAGCACGACGGCCACCGTCCAGATGCTCGTCGGCGGGCTCAAGGCCGGCATGGGCTATGCCGGCTGCCGGACAATCGAGGACCTCAAGACCAAGGCCCATTTCATCAAGATCACCCAGGCCTCGCTCAAGGAGAGCCACGTCCACGACGTCGTCATCACCCAGGAAGCGCCCAACTATCACCTCGATTGAGCCGAAATCGGCTAGAATAGACACAGAAGGGATAAAGGGGGGAGACGATGTCTTTGTATATGATCAAGACGATCTTTGCGTTCCTTCTGCTCGGCGCCGGAGCCGGGGCGTTCTTCACGATGATGGCCCGGTTCGGCCGGCCCGGCGACGAGGCCCGGTCGGAGAGGCTGCGCCGGCTGCACAAGACATTCGGCTGGATCTATGTCCTCTTGCTCATCCCGCTCGTCATCGGCGGCGGCATCTTCCTCGTCCAGATGGGCAGCGGGCTCTCCGTCAGGGGTGCCCTGCACTTCCTCCTCGCCGCCGCCCTCCTGGCCGTGCTGCTGCTCAAGGTTCTCACCGTCAAGACGCACCGCCAGCTGATGAGGTACGCGGCCAGCCTGGGTATGACCCTTTTCGTCATCACCCTGGTGATATTCCTGATGATGGCCGGCTACTACGTCCTGCTGTCGGCGTCGGCGCCGGGATAGCCGGGTCATAAGACGGGGCGCGCCGGGGCCGGACGTTCCCTCAGACGCTCAGCCGGATGTTGTCGATGAGCCGGGTCGGGCCGATGAACACGGCCAGGGCCACCAACACCTCGCCGCGGAGCTCGGTGACGGGCTCGAGGGTCTCGGGGTCGACGGCCTCGACGTAGTCGATCCTGGCCAGCGGCTCGGCCTCGAGGATAGCTTGGATCCCGGCGACCAGCCGGCCGGCGTCGCGCTCGCCGGCTGCGACGGCCTTCTCGGCCCAGCGCAGGCTCGACGACAGGACCCGGGCCGCCTGCCGCCCGGCGGGGGTGAGATAGGCATTCCGGGAGCTCTGGGCCAGGCCGTCCGGCTCGCGGACGATCGGGCAGGTCACGATCTCGACATCGAGATCGAGGTCGACGGCCATCCGCCTGATGATGAGCACCTGCTGGGCGTCCTTGGCCCCAAAGATGGCGAAATTTGGTGAAACGATGTCGAAGAGCTTCAACACGACCGTGGCCACGCCCCGGAAGTGCCCGGGCCGGGACCGGCCGCAGAGGCGGTCCTGCAGGCCCTCGACCTCGACATACGTCCTGTAGCCGGGGGGATAGATCTCCGCCGCCTCGGGATAGAACAGACAATCGACCCCGGCCTCTTTCAGGGTGGCCGAGTCCTTGGCCAGGTCCCGCGGGTACTTCGTGAAGTCCTCGTTCGGGCCGAACTGCGTCGGGTTGACGAAGATGCTGACGACCGTGACATCGGCCCGGGCCTTCGATTCGCGAACCAGGCTGAGATGGCCGTCGTGCAGGTAGCCCATGGTCGGCACGAAGCCGACGCGCTTGCCTTGGCGCCGCCATTCCCGGGCCAGGGCCTTCATCGTCGCGACAGACCGGATGATCGTCATCGGCGCCCCCGGCCCTTCGGGGCCCTGGTCTTCGGGGGAGCCAGGGCGGCGGCCACCTCGGGCTTGAGGTGATAGGACGTGGCATCGTCGGGGAACCGCCCCTCCCGGACCTCGGACGCATAGGCCTCGACGGCGCCGCGGATCACGGCGTTGAGATCGACGTACTTCTTGACGAACTTGGGCATGTAGCCGGTCGAGAAGCCGAGCATGTCGTGGAGGACGAGGACCTGGCCGTCGCAGGCGGGTCCGGCCCCGATGCCGATCGTCGGGATGCCGACGGCCCGCGTGACCTCGGCCGCGACCTCGATGGGCATGGATTCGAGGACCACGGCGAAAGCCCCGGCTTCCTCGAGCCGGACGGCGTCGTCGACAATGCGGCGGGCCTCGTCGACGGCCGTGCCGCGGACCCGGAAGCGGCCGTAACGGTTGATGGATTGCGGGGTCAGGCCGACGTGGCCCATGACCGGGATCTCGGCCTCGACCATGGCCGCGGCGAGCTTCAGGCGCTTGGCCGAGGCCCCTTCGATCTTGACCGCGGCCGCCCCGGCCTCCTTGAGGAACCGGGAGGCGTTGCGGATGGTCTCGTCGACGCCGAGATGGAACGAGAAATAGGGCATGTCGCCGACGACCAGGGCCCGCCGGACGGCCCGGGTCACCGCCCTCGTGTGATGGATCATCTCGTCCATGGTCACGGGGACCGTGTTCTCGTAGCCCAGCATGACCATGCCGAGCGAGTCCCCGACCAGGATGAGATCGACGGCGCCGCTCTCGTCGAGGATCTTGGCCGTCGGGTAGTCGTAGGCCGTCAGGCAGACGATCTTGGGACCTGTCCCCTTGCGGGCCTGGAGGGAAGGGATCGTGACCTTGTCGTCCCGTGCGTTGGCCATCGTTCGTCCTTTCTCCCCATCCCGCCTTGATGCGGGATTGAGGTAAAGCCGTCTTCTCCGGCGCCCTGTCCGGTCCCGGGGCGGACCCGCCGCCTCCGGGCCGGCTCTGCGCGCCTATCCCTTTTTCGGGCCTTTGCCCCCATAGCTCTGAGGGACGTAATAAAGGGACGCCTTTTTCATGTCGCGCAGCTGGTCGAGGAGGTCGAGCACGTCCTCCTCGCGGCTGAAATCGATGTCGTCGGCCTTGACGACGAGCAGGGGCGAGCCCTGGTAGTTGAAGAAAAAGTAATCGAAGGCCTCGACGATGTCCTCGAGGTACTTCTCGGAGATGTTCTTCTCGACCGAGTCGCCTTCCTTGGCGATGCGCCGCGACAGCGAGGCCAGCGAGATCTGGAGATAGATGACCAGATCCGGCTTGGGGACGCGCTCCGACAGGATGCCGTAGATCTTCTCGTAGACCAGGAGCTCGTCGTCGGACAGCGTCTGGTAGGCATAGATCTTGTCTTTTTCGAACAGGTAATCGCAGATGATCCGGTCGATGAACAGGTCCCGCTGGAGAAGCCGGATCTGCTGGTTGTAGCGGTTGGCCATGAAGACGAGCTGGGTCAGGAAGGCCGAGCCCTCCCGCTCGTTGTAGAAGTCCTTGAGGTAGGGATTGCCGACGTTGTCGAGGACGACCTTGCCGCCGATCCTCTGGGCCAGGACATTGGCCAGCTGGGTCTTTTTCGAGCGGAAAACGCCCTCGACGGCGATGTGTTTGAAAGGGACCTCGAGAGCGCTCTTCATGCCCATCTTTGAGACGGTTAGTTTATAACCGAACTCTGACTGTAAGTCAACGCGGTCCGGAAGGCCCGTCTTTCCCCGTGAAGATGGTCCGGCGCCGGCCGGCCGTCCCATCAGGCGGTCCTCAGGCCTGGGGCTTGGGATGCTCCAGGGGGATCACGATCCAGGCGATGATGTAGAAGAAGAACATCGGCAGGACCGCCGTGAGCAGGCCTAATCCGACCGTCAGCAGGCGGACGATCGAAACGTCGATGTCAAAATATTCGGCCACGCCGCCGCACACGCCGGCGAGCATCTTCTGAGTGGCCGAGCGATAAAGCCTCTTGGACATGATCCGTACTCCTCTCTGGCGGAGGCATCGCGGCCTCCACTCTTTATTATACGAAAAATCCACCCGTTTCGCCCAGATAATTAGGATCCCAGAGGGAGGGGCCAGCGTTAACGGATCACCATTTCCCCCTAATTCCTTGACTCGGGAGGCCCGCCCGGCTAGGATTTAGACGAGAGCCTATACGCAGAGCTGAATTCCCAGGAGGATGCTCCCACATGAACGGTTGGACCGGCCATTTCCTTCGCGTCAACCTGACCTCGAAAACATATAAAAAAGAGCCATTTAGCGAAGAATTCGCGCGCAAGTGGATCGGCGGCCGCGGCTTTGCCGTCAAGATCCTTTACGACGAGCTGGCCCCGGGGATCGATCCGCTTGGGCCGGATAACAAGTTCATCGTCGCCCTGGGCCCGATCGCCGGCATCCCCGCCCCCAACACCGGGAAAGCGGTCGTGGCCGGAAAATCGCCGAGCACGGGCGGCTACGGCGACGGCAACCTGGGCACCCGGGTCGCCGAGCATCTCCGCAAGGCCGGTTATGACGTCCTGATCGTCGAAGGCAAGGCGGCTTCCCCGACCATGCTGTATATCGAGGACGACAAGGTCGAGTTCCTGCCGGCCGACGCCGTCTGGGGCAAAGGCACGTACGAGACGAACGATTGGATCTACGCGAAATACGGCAAGGCCGTGGGCGTGCTCAATATTGGCCAGGCCGGCGAGAACCTGGTCCGCTACGCGGTCGTCCGCAGCCTCGAGGGCCGGGCCGGGGGCCGCACCGGAATGGGAGCGGTCATGGGCTCCAAGCTCCTCAAGGCCATCGTCGTCAAGGGCACCAGGCCCATCCCCCAGGCCGATCCGGCCGGCATGAAGAAGGTCGGCACGGACGACCTGCGCGAGGTCCATGCCATCGACAAGAAGACGGGCTGGTCGATCCAGAGCACCAACGGGGTCCTGGCCTGGTGCAACGAGGTGGCCGCCCTGCCGGTCCGGAACTTCCGCAAGACCCATCACGCCGACGCCTGGAAATGCGACGGGGAGCGCCTGAACAACGCCCGCATCGCCACCTACGGCTGCCCGAACTGCACCATGCGCTGCGGCATCACCATCCACGACGAGGAGGGCCGCGAGTCCGAGCTCGATTACGAGAACGTCGGCCTGCTCGGCCCCAACCTCGAGATCTTCGACCTGCCCCCGATCGGGTCGCTCAACTACCTCTGCGACGATTACGGCGTCGATACGATGTCGGGCGGCTGCGTCCTGAGCTTCTACGCCGATGCCGTCGACCGCGGCGCCGCGCCGGGCGACATCCGCTTCGGCGACTCGGCCGGCTTCAAAAAGCTCCTCACGTCGATCGCCTTGCGGCAGGGCGAGATCGGCAACCTCCTGGCCGAGGGCTCCATGCGGGCCGCGCAGAAGTTCGGGCACGGCTCGATCGACTACGCCATGCAGGTCAAGGGCCTCGAGGTCGCCGCCTACAACTGCAAGTTCATCCCCGGCATGGCCCTGGCCTTCGGGGTCAGCCCCATCGGCGCCCATCACAAGGAATCCTGGGTCATCACCTTCGAGCTCAAGCAGTCGGTGCGCGAGTCCTACGGCCCGGAGAAAGCCCAGAAGGTCGTCGACCTGCAGCGCATCCGGGGCGGCCTGTTCGAATTCATCGTCTCCTGCCGTTTCCCCTGGATCGAGAACGGCTGGCCCCTGGAGCATTACGCCAAATACTTCAAGCTCGTCAGCGGCCTCGACTGGACGCTCGACGATTTCTGGACCGTCGCGGACCGGATCTACGCCCTGATCAAGCTCTTCTGGCTCCGGGAATACCCGGGGACCGACCGCAAGCTGGACTACCCGCCCGCCGTCTGGTTCGATCCCAAGAACGTCGACACCGAGGGCCCGATCGCCGGCAAGCACCTCGAGTTCGACAAGTACGACGGCCTGCTCCAGCACTACTACGACATCCGCGGCTACGACCGCCGGGGCATCCCGACCAAGGCCACGCTGGAACGTCTCGGGGTGGCCGCCGAGGGCCGGGCGGCGGAGAAATTCGGACCGCTCACATGAAGATCACCGTCAAGCTGATCGGGCCGTTCGTCCAGCTCTTTGGCTTCGGCGAGAAGGAACTGGACGTTCCCGAGGGCACGACCGCCGACGACCTCGTCGCCCTGGTCGGCATCGACCGGTCGCGCCCCAAGATCGTCACCCGCAACGGCCGGGCCGTCGTGCCCGGCGAGAAGCTGGCCGACGGCGACCGGGTCGTCATCTCGCCGATCTATTCCGGGGGATAAGCCGGGACAGCCGCGGCCCCAAGGAGGTCAGGCATGACCGAAGCGTCGCTTCGCGCCCTTTCGGGACTCTGGGACCTGTCGATGCTCAAGTGGTACGTCATCCCGCTTCTGGCCCTCGTCTTCTATGTCTATGTCAGGGAGATCAAGGAGGCCCGCCGCTCCGGCAACTGGGACGCCATCCTGGCCGGCCTGACCCTCTTCGGGATGGATTTCTTCAATGAGACCTGGAACGGCTGGGTCCTCGTCCTGACCGGACGCTCGGCGCTCTGGACGACCCCCGGGGACACGGCCCTGCGGACCATGGTCGGCTGGAACATCGAGATCATGTTCATGTTCGCGATCTCCGGCATCATCTACTATCACACGCTCTCGGAGGACCCCCGGGAGAAGATCCTCGGCCTGCCCAACCGCTGGTTCTGGGCCGTCGGCTACGCCGTCTTCTGCGTCTTCATCGAGGTCGTGCTCAATATCGGAGGGCTGCTCGTCTGGGAATATCCGTTCTGGAACCGGTCCTTTGCCGGCATCGGGCTGATCTTCATCCTCGGCTATTTTTATTTCTACGCCGCGATCATCTTCGTCCTCGGCCTCAAGAAGAGGTCGAAGCAGGTTCTGGCCGTGGCCCTGATCTACGCGGTCCCCATCCTGATGAACGTCATCGCCAGGGTTGGATTGGGCTGGAGATATTAGGATGGCCCATAGGATCCTGGTCGGGGGCCGCTGGCGCGACCCGAGGGACCCGGTGGGTTCCTTCACGGCCAACGATCCGGACACGGGGACGCCGATCCCGGGTGAGTATCCCATCTCGTCCTGGCTCGATCTCGAGGACGCACTCGCGGCCGGGGCCGAGGCCTCGCTGCCGCTGGCCGAAGCCGGCCCCGAACGGATAGCCGCTTATCTCGAGGCCGCGGCCGCGGGGCTCGAACAGCGCGCCGAAGAGCTCGTCGAGATGGCTCGACTCGAGACGGGGCTGCCGGCTGAGTCCCGGCTGAGATCGAGCGAGCTGCCCCGGACGACCGGCCAGCTGCGGCAGGCGGCCGCGGCCTGCCGGGAGCGAACGTGGACCCGGGCCACCATCGATACCAAGCTCGATATCCGGTCCAAGCTCGGCCCCCTGGGCGGGCCGGTCGCCGTCTTCGGCCCCAGCAATTTCCCATTCGCCTTCAACGCGGTCGGCGGCGGCGATTTCGCGGCCGCCCTGGCGGCCGGGAACCCGGTCATCGCCAAGACCAACCCCCAATCGCCGGGGACGACCCGGATCATGGCCGAAGCGGCCTTCGAGGCCCTGGCCGGATGCGGGTTGCCGGCGGCATCAGTCCAGCTCGTTTACCATTTCTCGCTGGAGGACGCGCGGAAGCTGGTCTCGCACCCGCTCATCGGGGCAACGTCCTTCACCGGGGGCCGGATCGCCGGCCTGGCGCTCAAGGAAGCCGCCGACAGGGCCGGCAAGCCGATCTATCTCGAGATGTCGAGCGCCAATCCGGTCTTCGTCCTGCCGGGGGCGCTGCGGGAGCGCGGCCGTGAAGTCGCCGCCGAGCTCTTCGCCTCCTGCACCGTGGGAGCCGGTCAGTTCTGCACCAAGCCCGGGCTTGTCATCTACCAGGCGGGACCCTGGGATCAGGAGTTCGTGGCTTCGATCGAGGCCGCGTTCGAGGGCGCTCCGGCCGACGTCGTCCTGGGCCGGGGCGTGATCAAGGGATTGGAGGCCGGGGTCGAGCGGCTGCGCCGGCTGGGGGCCGGTCTCGTCGCCGGGCGGGGCCAGGCCGAAGAGCCCGGCTTCCGTTTCAGGCCCGCGCTCTTCCGGGTGCCGGCGGTCCAATTCCTGAAAGACGCGGCCGCGTTCCAGGTCGAAACGTTCGGCGCCCTCTCGCTCCTCGTGGCGGCCGCGGACCTGGCCGAGATGAGCTCGATCGCGGCCGCTCTCGAAGGCCAGCTCACGGCCACGGTATTCAGCGCCCGGGACGGCTCGGACGAGACGGCCTACAGGATCCTCGAGCCGACGCTGCGGCGCAAGGCCGGGCGGCTCCTCAACGACAAGATGCCCACGGGCGTCGCCGTCTCGCCGGCCATGAACCATGGCGGCCCGTTCCCGGCGACCGGGCACCCCGGTTTCACGTCTGTGGGCATTCCCGCGGCCCTGACCCGGTTCGCGGCCCTTCACTGTTACGACGGCGTACGGCCGGATCGGCTGCCCGTCGAACTGAGGAACGAGAACCCGACTGGCCGGATGTGGCGGCTGATCGACGGAGAGTGGACCCGCCGACCGTAGCGAGCAAGGCGAGCGGAGGGCAGAAATCCCCCGGAGATACACGGAGGGGGATTTCTGCGAAATATCTTCGAAAATCTCGGGAGAGGAGTCTACTTATACAGGCAGAGATAGGCGGATTCGGCCGCGACCTTGAGCTGGAACTTCTTCCCCGCCTCGACCGTGAAGCACTCCCCCGCCTTGTAATCCCGCCAACTCTCGCTCCCGGGCAGCCGGACGGTCAGGACGCCGCTGAGGACGGTCATGACCTCGACCGTCGAAGTGCCGAATTCGTATTCGCCGGGGGCCATGACGCCGACCGTGGCCGGCCCGTCCATCGACTTGAATGCCAGGGACTTGACCTTGCCGTCGAAGTATTCGTTGACTTTGAACATCGCATCCTCCCTTATCCCGCCAGACTCTATCTCGGCGCCCGTCCTCTTTTCATCTTCACCAAGAGCTCGACGACCTGGTTGGCCTGCATGGCCGCGACCAGGGCGACCCGGGGCGCCATGGGACTGACCCCCTGCGGGCACTGGCTCGATTCGTCGCCGCAGATGTAGAGATTGCCGAGCCGCCGGGCGTGGATCTTCCGGTTGCAGCCGTAGCCGGCCAGGCCCGAGGCTGCCACGATCGGCCGGCCCGGGAACTTGGCCAGGCTGGCCTCGATCAGCATTTCCTTGGCCTCGGCCTTGTCGAAGGCCTCGACCAGAACATCGACGCGGGCGAAGACCCTGGCCGCGTTCCCCCGAGTGATCCGGAGGTCATGGACCTCGTAGATCGAATAGGGATTGATGGCCAGGAGGTTCTCCCGCAGGGCGGCGACCTTGCGCTCGCCGACCTGGTCGACGAAGTACTGCTGGCGGTTCAGGTTCGACGGCTCGATGCGGTCGAAATCGGCGATGACCAGGCGGCCGACCCCCGCCCGGGCCAGGGCCACGGCCACGTTCGAACCCAGGCCGCCGGCCCCAGCGATGCCCACCGAGCTCTGCCGCAGGATCGCCAGAACCTCCGGGTCGCGGTGGGCGAAATAGTCCTTGGCAAAGGCGAGAGAGCCGGCCTTGGGCAGCGGTTTCATGGCTTCGGCCCTCCCTTGGCGGGCCCGGCCGGCCGGTCGATCTCGAGCCTGATCCGCCGCGGCTCGGGATCGACGCCGCTCAGGGAGGTCACCATGCCGACGACAGTCTTCTCGATGAAGGTTTGAACGAAGGCGTTGAGGTTGATCTCGCGCCCGTCCACCTCGAGCCTGATCTCCGTCATGTCCGCCTCCCCTCGCGCCAAGATTAGGTCCGCGATCCCCGAAATATCGTCCGGGCGGAAGACCGGCGCCGCGGTCCCGGGCACGGGCCCGTCCGAAACGACGGCGATGAGCTCGTCCGGCCGGCTCGCGATCGGCGTTGCCTCCCCCCGCAGGACCTCGATCTTGCGCAGGCCCCGGACGTCCTTGCCGCCTTCGACGAGGACGATGTCGGCGTCAGGAAAGAGACCGGCGGCCAATCGCGAGGGGTCAGCGTCCGCGGCGGTCCCGATCGCCGCCCAGCGGTCGGGACCGATCATGGCCACGCCGTCGGCGCCGGCCTGGCTGAAGTCGGCGCTGTCCTTGCCTTCGGTGTCCAGGGTGAAGCCGTGGGAGCAGCGCTTGACCGCCGCTACCCGGAACCCTTTCCCTCTGAAAGCCCGGATGAGACGGGTGATGAGCCGCGTCTTGCCGCTCTCCGAGAAGCCGACGACCCCGACGATCCTCATCGGGCCTTAAATAGCACAGGGTCCCGGGCAAGTCAAAACGCCGGCCGGACTCTCCCCTGTCGGGGGCCCTCGGGCCTGAGGCCTTGAGCGGATTTTGCGGATTGTGTTGTGCGGCGCCTGGATTGCGGATATAATCGCCCTCTTACGCCTTCCCGAGGAGAGTCTGGTATGAATATTTGGAAGACGAAAACTCCGGCCCAGATCGAAGACGCCGCCGAACACACCCAGCTCAAGAAGAACCTGACCGCCTTCGACCTGGCGGCCCTGGGCATCGGCTCCGTCGTCGGCACGGGCATCTTCGTGGCCACGGGACAGGGCGCTCATCTGGCCGGCCCCGGCGTGCTGCTGTCGTTCATCATCGCCGCCGTCACCTGCGGTTTCTGCGCCCTGACCTATTCGGAGCTGGCCTGCATGTTCCCGGTCGCCGGCAGCACCTACTCCTACTCGTACGTCGCCTTCGGCGAGGTCATCGCCTGGATCATCGGCTGGGACCTCATGCTCGAATACCTCGTGGCCGCGAGCGCCGTGGCCTCGGGCTGGTCGACGACCTTCATCGGCCTGCTGGACAATTGGGGGATCAAGTTGCCCAAGGCCTTCCTGACCCCGCCCATCACGACCGTCAACGGCAAGATCGTCCTATCCGGAGGCGTCGTGGACGTCCCGGCCATCTTGATCACGCTGCTCATCACCTGGATCCTCTATATCGGCATCCGCGAGAGCGCCAAGATCAACAACATCATCGTCGCCATCAAGGTGGCGGTCATCTTGTTGTTCGTCGTCATGGGCATCACTCACGTCAATCTGGCCAACCTGAGGCCGATGATGCCCTTCGGCTGGAAGGGGGTCATGGCCGGCGCGGCCATCATCTTCTTCGCCTATATCGGCTTCGACGCCGTCTCCACGGCGGCCGAGGAGACCAAGAACCCGAAGAAGGACGTGCCGCGGGGGCTGATGCTCTGCCTGGCCGTCGTCATCGTCCTCTACGTCTCGGTCGCCTTCGTCCTGACCGGCATCGTCCCCTATAAGCTCATCGATGTGGGCAACGCCCTGCCGTCGGCCCTGGTCCGGGTCGGCCTCCAGTGGGTCGGGGCCTTCGTCGCCGCAGGGGCCATCATCGGCATGGTCTCGACCCTGCTGGTCACGCTCTACGGCCAGATCCGCATCTTCATGGTCATGGCCCGGGATGGTCTGCTGCCCGCGGTCTTCTCCAAAGTCCACCCCAAGCACCAGACGCCTCACCTCTGCACCTGGATCACCGGCGTTGCCACGGCCGCGATCGCCGGGCTCTTCCCGCTGCCGATGATCATCGACCTCTGCAACATCGGCACGCTCTTCGCCTTCGTCCTGGTCTCCATCGGCGTCATCCTGCTGCGGAAGACCCGGCCGGAGGTCGAGCGCAAGTTCAAGACGCCCGGCGTCCCCTTCACGCCTCTGATCACGGTCGGTTTCTGCTTCTACCTCATGGCCAGCCTGCCCACGGTGACTTGGATCCGGTTCGGGATCTGGCTCGCCATCGGCCTGGCGATCTACTTCATGTACAGCGTCCGGCACAGCAAGCTGCAGAAGACCGCGTGAGCGGCCCGTCGCGCGGGCGGTTGACAGACGCCCCGGCTTTTTGCTAATCTGGCCCGGCTCTCTCCGAGTCGGCGGTGCTAAAGCCCTATCCGGCCAAGCCCTCCGACCGTTAGGGACAGGCGGGAAACGGCCTGTCCTTCCATTTTGAAAAGGAGAAAATACGTGTTCTCATCTCTGCGCTCCCCGATCAAGCTCGTTTCCGTTCTCGTCCTGCTCCTGTCTCTTTCTCTCGGCCTCTCCCCGCTCTTGGCCCAGCAGGCCAAAGAGGACCAGAAGACCAAAAAAGAAGAGGAAAAGCAGGTCCGGATCACCGAAGAGATCCTGGTCACCGGCAAGGCCCCCAAGGACGTGCCGCTGGCCACGGTCTCGACGGTCGTGGCGACCGAGATCGCCGCCATCAAGCCCCGCGACCTGTCCGATGTCGTCAGGTACATCCCCGGCTCGATGGTCACCTTTGGCGACAAGGACACCTATACCGTCAAGCTCCGCGGCATCGGGGCCAACCGGATCGCCCTGCTCGTCGACGGCGTGCCAGTTTACGAGCCCTATTTCGCCACCTTCGACCTCAAGACCATCTCGGCCGGAGGCATCGACAGCGTCCAGGTGACCAAGGGCCCGTCGTCCGTCCTCTACGGTCCCAACACCCTGGGCGGCCTGATCAACGTCATCACCAGGCGGCCCGCGGCCCGGCCCTATTTCTCGCTCACCGGAAGCTACGGCGACATCCGCACTTGGGGCCTGGGCGCGGACGGGTCCTATGCCTGGAAGAAATTCTCGCTCGCGGCAAGCGCCCTGTATCAGAAGTCGGGCGGCTTTGATTACCCTGACCCCGTCACCGGCTCGACCGAGAGGGCCAACAGCGACTTCGAGCGTCTCAACCTCAGCGGCAAGTTCTATTACACGCCCTCGAGCAAGACGGAGATCATGGTCTCGGGCGGCACCTACCAATCCGAATACGGGATGCCGCCCGCCCTGTCCGTCCAGAGGGCCCGCTACTGGCGTTTCCCGAAGTGGGACCGTTCGACCCTAAGCGCCGGCGGCTTCACCTCGCTCGGCGGCAGCTCGGTCCTCCGCTTCCGCGGCTTCTACGTCAATTATTACAATACGCTCGATTGGTACAACGACCCGGCCATGACAGATCTCAGCTCGGCCAGCACCTACGACAATTCCTCCTACGGCGGGTTCGCCTTGGCGGAGGTACCCACGGGCGACCGGAACATCGTCAAGGGCAGCCTGCTCTATCAGAGGGACATCGCCCGCATCCAGGACGACACCGACCTGCCCTGGACGAAATACGATCAGGGGACGATGTCGGCCGGGGTCGAAGACCAGTTCGACCTGACCGAGCAGTGGAAGGTCATCGGCGGCCTGAGCCTCGATTATATCGACAAGTACCAGGGCGGTGAGAACAACACCTCGCTCAACCCGCTCGTGGGCCTCAAGTTCACCCCGAACGAGAACCTCGACTTCCATGTCTCGTTCGCCCGCAAGTCCCGCTTCCCGTCCATGCGCTCGCTCTACTCGCCGAGCTCGGGGAACCCCGACCTCCTGGCCGAGTCGGGGACCAGCTTCGAGTTCGCGGCGACCTGGACCGGCCCAGTCTATCTGACGGCCTCGGTCTTCTTCAACCGGTTCAAGAACTTCATCGATACCATCGTCCTGGAAAGCGGGATCCGGCAGTACTACAACGTCGGCCAGGCCCACATCTACGGCTTCGAGGTCCAGGCCCAGAAACGGCTGTCCTGGCTGGACGCCACCGTCAATTACACCTACCTCGATCCGCAGAACGATACCGACGACCGGCCGCTCGACGCCCAACCCAAGAACAACCTCAATTTCGAGGTCTCGTTCCTGCCGGCCAAGGGCCTGCGGGCCGGATTCTTCGGCCTCTACGGATCGAAGTCCTGGTGGTGGAACACCCGGACAACTCCAGCGTCCCTGCTGACGATGCCTTCGTTCTTCGATCTGGATGCCGTCGTCAGCTACGATCTCAACGGCCGCTACGAGATCTTCATGAAGCTCGGCAACGTCTTCAACCACTATTTCTATACCGAGCCGGGCTTCCCCTGGCGGGGACGCTACTTCGAGATCGGGGCCAGGATCGACGTTTTCAGGTGAGATCCGGAAGGACCGTCTCCGGAGGGGACCGTCCCTTCCCTTAAGAACCGAAAAGGTGAGTCGGCTCCGGGAGGGCTTCGGCCCTCCTGTTTTTTTAGAGCCCGAGGTCTTCGGCGATGCCCTGCATGGCCCGGATGGCGATCGACAGGAACTCGTCGAGCTCGAGGCCGAGGTGGCGCGATTCCTCGATCTCCTCGCGCCGGGCGCCCCGGGCGAAGCTCTTCTCCTTGTAGCGGCGCTTCAGGAATTCGAGATCGATCGCGGCGATCTTCTTCGCAGGGTGCATGAGCGTCGCGGAGATGATCAAGCCGGTCAGCGGATCGACGGAAAAGATGGCCCAATCCATGGGAGACTCGCAAGGCACCTTGCCGGCATGGGCCTGGACGGCGTGGACGATCGGTTCGTCGACGCCCTTGTCCCGCAGGATCTTGACCGTTTCGGTCGTGTGCAGCTCGGGGCTCTTGTCGGTCAGCTCGTAGTCGAGGTCGTGGAGGATGCCGGCCAGGCCCCAGGGCTCGGGGTCATGGCCGAGGCGCACCGCCAGGGCCCGCATGCAGGCCTCGACCGAGAGGCAGTGCTTGACCAGGTTCTTGTTCTTGAGATGCTCGTGGAGCAGGGCCAGGGCGTCGTCGCGGGTCATTTCCAGGTCTCCTTCAGTTATAGCTTTCCATGACCGTCCGGGCTTCCTTCATCAGGTCCCCGGCGATCTCGGCCATGTCCATGTCCTTCCAGTAGGGCAGCTTCTGGTGGGCCTCGTAGTATTTCAGGGGGATGGGGTGCGTGCCGACGACGACCGGGAGGCCGTACTTGGACTCGATGAACTGCTTGAACTGCCTGATGAAGGGGCACGGCGGATAGCCGACGACGAAGCCGGTGGCCAGGTGGATGGCCTCGGCTCCGTTCTTCTTCATCTCCTCGGGGACATATTCGATGTTCCCGCCCGGGCAGCCGCCGCAGTTGGAAAAGCCGACGACCTCCAGCGGCTCGTCCTTGGGGTAACGGGCGAAGCCTCCCGTGCGCTCACGGACGGACCGGAAACACTTGCCCCCGCCGCAGGACTGATAGCGGCTGCAGATGATGATGCCGATCTTCTTCATGATATCCTCCGTCGGGTCTCCCGCTAGGATAGTCCAAGGACCCGGTGGTTGTCCACGAGCGACCGGGCGGCCTTCCGGATGGCCAGGCCTTCACCGCGACCGGAGGAAGACGATCTTCTGGCGGCCCGACTCCTCGTCCTCGATGAAGAGGACGATGTAGGGCGCAGACCAAACCGCGCCTGCGACCAGGAGCCCAGGGGCCTCATATTGGCCGGCCCGCTTCCCGGTCCGCAGGTCGAGCGCCGTGAAGGTCGGCGAGGCCGAGGAGATAAGGACCAGGGGGCCGGCCGCGGCGAGCTCGTAGATGACCCGGGACGGTATGGCTTCCCAGGACAGGATCGAGCCGCTGCGCCGGGCGAGTCGGTAGACGACGCTGTTCGACGCCGCGACCGCGATCGCCCCTCCCCCGATGACGGCCGGTTGGACGGGAGCTCCCTGCAGCCGTCTCCTCCATTTCACCTTTCCGGTCGCCGCGTCCAGGCAGTAGAACACACGCCCCGTGTCGCCGAAATAGACACGCCGTTCGGCCGCCACGGGGTCCGCGGCGATGGCGCCATCCCCCTTGAACGTCCAGACGATCCGGCCACGCTTGTCAACGGCCCGGAGCGATCCGGCATCCCGCTCGAAAACGAGCTCTCCGGTCTGGCCCGACAGATCGGGGAGAGAGGAGTCCACCCCTGACCGGCTCAGCACGGCCCGCGACGACGCAACCACAGCTGTGACCGATCCGTCGCCGGTCCGGCAATAGACGATGCCGTCCTTCGCCCATGGTTGGCCCGCGATGGTTCCTTCGATCTCGAGCGTCCAGGCCTCGGTTAAGGGGAAGTGAAGGGGGAAAGGATCGACGAGCGGTATTTGGGGGGCGGAGGCGCAGGCGGCGAAGGCACCGCCGATAAGGACGGCCGCCGCGATCCTCCAGGACAAATTCATGGTGCCCGTATTATATAACATCGGAAAATGGGGACGCTTCTATTTTTCCCGACCTGCTTTTTGCAGACCACGGACGAACCTGCTATCATCACGCGGGAGAGCCGGGCATGGTCAACTACATCCTGCTTTACAAGATCCGCCGCGTCGTCAAGAAGATCCTCAGGGATAAGATCGCCGACGACGAGATCGCGACGACCCCGAAATCGTGCATCGGCTGCCTCGCCGACGACATCAGCTGGGAAGTCTATTACCTGTTCAAGGAAAGGGACGAAAAAGAAGGCCCGCCGCCTTCCGCGAACCAGGTTTAGCCCTGGTCCTTTTTCTCTTCGCCGCCCGGACGGGCCTTGCCCTCGCGGATCCGGACCTTCAGCGCGTTCCACCAATCGATGCGCTTGCGCATCTCCTTCTCGAAGCCGAGCTCACCGGGCTCGTAGTAGGTCCGTCCCCTCAGCCGCTCGGGCATGGTCTCCATATCGGTCGTTTCGACGGCGCTGTCGTGGGCGTACTGGTATTCGCGGCCATAGCCGATCTGTTTCATGAGGGAAGTCACGGCGTTCCGGATCTGAAGCGGCACGGGCTCGTGCGGGCTCTGCTCGATCTCGTGCTGGACGGCGCCGTAGGCCGCGTAGATCCGGTTGCTCTTGGGGGCCGCGGCGAGATAGACGCAGGCCTCGGCCAGGGCCAGCTCCCCTTCGGGCGAACCGAGGAAATCGTAGGCCTCCTTGGCGTGGAGCGTCAGGGTCAGGGCCTGGGGATCGGCCAGGCCGATGTCCTCGGAAGCGAACCGGATCATGCGCCGGGCCACATAGAGCGGGTCCTCGCCCGCGGCCAGCATGCGGACGAGCCAGTAAAGCGAGGCGTTGACGTCGCTGTTGCGGAGGCTCTTGTGGAGGGCCGAGATGAGGTTGTAATGCTCCTCACCCGCCTTGTCGTAGAGGAGCGTGCGCTGCTGGAGGGCCTCCTTGACGTTCTCGATCGAGATCGTCTTGCGCTTGGCCAGCCCGGCCGCGATCTCGAGCGTATTGAGGGCCCGGCGGGCATCGCCGTTGGCGTAGTCGATGAGCATGTCCCGGGCCGCCGGGTCGATCGCCAAGCTGGCCGCGCCGAGACCGCGTTCCTTGTCCCCCAGGGCGTCGTCGATGATGCGGGTCAGGGCGTCGTGGTCGAGCTCCTTGAGGACGAGAACACGGGTCCGCGACAGGAGCGGGGCGATGACCTCGAACGACGGGTTCTCGGTCGTCGAGCCGAAGAGGATGATGTCGCCCTTCTCGACATAGGGCAGGAAGGCGGCCTGCTGGGCCTTGTTGAAGCGGTGGATCTCGTCGATGAACAGGATCATGGGCTTGCCGAAGAGCTTTCTCTGCTGTTCGGCCCGGGCCATGAACTCCTTGACCTCTTTGATGCCGGACAGGACGGCGCTGAAGAGCTCGAAAGGCAGGTCGAAGTGACGGGCCAGCATCATGCCCAGCGTCGTCTTGCCGGAGCCCGGCGGGCCCCAGAAGATGATGGAGACGAGCTGGTTCTTTCCGATGAGCTCGGACAGGATCTTGCCCGGGCCGAGGATGTGGTCCTGGCCGTAGACCTGGCCGAAGGCGCGGGGCCGCATCCGCTCGGCGAGCGGCGCCTGCAAGGGCCGCTCTTTGGCCTTCGTCTTCGCGCCGGGCGTCGTCATCGCGGGAGGATTATATCACAAGAGGCCGCCGGCCGGGCCGGACCGCGCCTTGACCAACCCCCCCGAAAGATGCTAGATTTGGCCTCCGAACACCGTGAAAAAAGAAGACCCTCAGGCCAGGCCTGCCAAGGACGACCGGACGAAGACGAAGCTCGTCTACAAGATCGACGAGGTCAGCCGCTTGACGGGCGTCGACGCGGCCACGCTCGCGTCCTGGGAGGATGAGTTCCCCTTCCTCAGCGCCGGGCAGACCGGGACCGGCGACAAGTTCTATCGCCAGCAGGACGTGGCCATCATCACCCGGGTCAAGGCGCTGATGGACTCGCAAACGCTGACGGTGGCCGGCATCAAGCGGCGGATCGAGGACGAGTTCGGCCTGCCGCGGACGAACCCGGTCCATGCCGAGCGCCTCCGCAGGACGCTCAACAGCGTCCGCGACGAGCTCCAGGAGATCGTGGTCAAGCTCGGCGACGGCCGGAAAAAAAAGGCCTGAAAAATCCCCCCGTTTTGGTATAATAAGGGCCCCTGGTCCGGGACGTGGCGCAGCCTGGTAGCGCACATGCTTGGGGTGCATGGGGTCGGCGGTTCGAATCCGCCCGTCCCGACCACTTCTTCCCCCCGCGACCCCGTCAGGGGACTGTCCCCGGAGGGGACTGTCCCTCTTATTTCGGTGAAGGCTGCTGGAAAAGGAGTCCAACCATGACCGCGATGAAAAAAGAGAAAGGCGCCGAGGACCTGAAGGGCCGGGCCGTCTCCCTGGCGGGACTCGTCGCCTATCAGGACGGGGCCATCGTCAGCCGCGAGATCGCCAGCCTGCCGACCGGCACCATGACCGTCTTCGCCTTCGACGCCGGAGAACAGCTGAGCGAGCACACGGCGCCCTTCGACGCCACGGTCATCGGCCTCGAGGGCGAGGCCGACATCCGGATCGGCGGCCAGGCCCAGCGGGTCAAGGCCGGAGAAATGATCATCATGCCGGCCAACGTGCCGCATGCCCTGAAGGCGGAGACCCGGTTCAAGATGCTGCTCGTCATGATCAAGAAGCCGGCGTGAACAAAGCCCGCCCGATCATCCTGCTGACCAACGACGACGGGTTCTACCGCGAGTCCATCCAGATCCTGTTCCGGCGCCTGGCCTCGATCGGCCGCACCTATATCGTCGCCCCCGACCGGGAGCGGAGCGCTTGCTCGCTGGCCGTCACGCTGCGGCAGCCGCTCCGGGCTCAGCGCGTCAAGCCGCGGATCTGGGCCGTTGAGGGCACGCCCGTCGACTGCATCTATTTCGCCCTCCAGAAGTTCCTGCCGGGGCGGCCGGACCTCATCATCTCGGGCCTCAACCCGGGGCCCAACCTCGGCCAGCAGGACATCCACTATTCGGGCACCGTGGCCGGGGCCATCCAGGGCATGTTCCAGGGCATCCCATCGCTGGCGGTCTCGCTCGTGCCCGACGCCGAGGGCCGGTTCGCGCTGGCCCGCGCCGCCGAGTTCGTGAAGACGATCGCCGCCGATGTCTTGGCCCGCGGCCTGCCGCCGGGGACGGCCCTCAACGTCAACATCCCCTCGGGGCCGATCAAGGGCGTCAAGATCACGCGCCTGGGCTGGAAGTTCTACGACCCCGAGATCATCGAAAAGACCGATCCGCGCAACGCGACCTATTATTGGATCGGGACAGGCACGCCGCGGCGGGTCGGCGACGCTTCGACCGACGTCATGGCCGCCCACGACGGCTATATCTCGCTGACCCCCCTGCACACCGATATGACCGCGACGCACGGGATGCGCTCGCCGAAGCTCCTGCGGATCGCCCGGGACCTGCGGTCGGCTAAACGCTAGTCGCGTCGGGCGAAGCCTGGGCCGCCTTCTTCTTCGCCCGCCGATGCCGGATGTACTCGACGGCGATCGGGACCGTCGAGATGGCGATGATCGTGAGGACGGCGATCGAATAGTTGTTCTTGACGAGGGGGATGTTGCCGAAGAAATAGCCGGCCCCGGTCAGCAGGACGACCCAGCCGACCCCGCCGATCACGTTGAAGGCCAGGAAGCGGCCGTAGGACATCCGGCCGACGCCCGCGACCAGCGGCGCGAACGACCGGACGATGGGCACGAAGCGGGCGATGATGATCGTCTTGCCGCCGTGTTTTTCGTAGAACGCATGGGTCCGGTCGAGGTATTCTTTCTTGAAAAAACGGGAATTTTCCTTGCGGAAGACCTTCGCTCCGACATGGTAGCCGACCCAGTAATTGACCGTGTCGCCCAGCACCGCGGCCCCGGACAGGGCCAAGAGGAGCCAGCCGACCTTGAGGGCCTTGAGGGCGCCGAAGGTGCCGGCGGCGAACAGCAGCGAGTCCCCGGGGAGAAAGGGCATGACCACGAAGCCGGTCTCGACGAAGATGACGACGAAGAGAATGGCGTAGGTCCAGAGGCCGTACTGCTGGATGATGGCGCTGAGGTAGCGGTCGAGATGGAGGACGATATCGACGATCTTCTGAAGCATTGGCGTAATATACCATATCCGGGGCCGGACTGTGGTCCGACCCCCATGTGCTAAAATGAACGGGATGAACGAGCGGAAGATGGAGAGCGTCGAAAAGGCCCTCGGGCGCCTTTCCCCTCTCGAGGCCTGTTGCACGCTCTGTCCCCGCGACTGCAAGGTCGATCGGACGAGCGGCGCCGGCGGGGTCTGCCGGACGGGTCAGCGGGCCTCGGTCTCGCACGCGCTCCTCCATCTCGGCGAGGAGCCGGTCCTGAGCGGCCGGTCCGGTTCGGGGACGATCTTCTTCACCGGCTGCAATCTCAAGTGCTTGTTCTGCCAGAACTACCAGCTGAGCTGGCTCCTCGAAGGCGAGCCGGTCTCCGACGAGGCCTTGGCGGAGATGATGCTCCGCCTCCAGGAGCAGGGGGCCCACAACATCAATTTCGTTTCGCCGAGCCATGTCGGGCTGCCGATCCTCCGAGCCCTCCGGCTCGCGCTCGCCCGCGGCCTCGACGTCCCGCTCGTCTGGAACTCGAACGGCTACGACAGCCTCGAGGTCGTGCAGGCCCTCGAGGGCGTCATCGACATCTATCTGCCCGATCTGAAATACCGTTCGGCCGCCCTTTCGAAGAGATACTCGGCCGCGCCGGATTACTTCGCCAGAGCCTCGGAAGCGGTCCGCGAGATGTCGCTTCAGCAGCCGGCCCTCGACCTGGGATCCCGCGGCACCGCCCGCCACGGCCTCATCGTCCGCCACCTCATGCTGCCGGGCGCGGTCGAGGACACGCTCGCCGTCCTGAAATGGGTCGGCGAGAACCTGTCCCCCTACATCGGGTTGAGCCTGATGAGCCAGTATCACCCCTGTTTCCAAGCTCCGGAGGAGATCCAGAGAAGCGTATCCGAGGAGGAGTACCGGCGGGCGGCGGACGCGGCCTCGGCGCTCGGCCTCGATCATCTCTTCCTGCAGCCGGAGCCTTTCCGGCCGGAGGACCACCTGGTCCCGGACTTCCGGAAAAAGAACCCTTTCCGCTGGAAATAGCCGATCGGACGGGCCGGCCTACCGCGACTTCGCAACAGGCGTGTAGGTCCGCGAAGCCGGCAGACGCGAAGCCGGGACCCCCATCACCGCGGCCAGATCCCTGATCTTGGCTTGGACCGCCTCGACCCCCTTGGGGCCCACCCGGAGGAGCTGCTTTTGCGCCGGGTTCAGCGCTTCGAGCGTAGCGTCGGTCATGGCGTAGCTCAGGACCTTCGACGAGAGGCCGATCGGACCGTTGACGACGGGCGTCCCGAGCAGCTCGGCCATGGCCTTGACCACGGTATCTTCGAAGTTGACGCCCGGGTAGCCGAGCTCGTTATAGGCGTCTTGAAGGAGGGGTTGGATCGCGCGGTAGAGGCGCACCGCCGCCGTGGCGTCGAGAGATCTGACGACGTCCACGACCGGCGCGTACCGGGCATAGCTTGCCGGGTCGATGAACGTCCCGGCCTTGGTCCGGACTATGCGAAAGCCGCCCTGGGGGCTGAAGAAACCGATGTGGCTCTTGGGGCTCAGCCCGTTAGCCACGTTATCGACAGAGACGACGAAGGTGCGGATGAGGTCGTTCGACAGCAGCCACTTGGCGAAATCGGGGTTGGCCGTGATGGCCGTCGCGAACTGCCGGACGGCCGGGTCGCTCGCGGCCAGGGAAACGGCCGGAAAGGCCAGCGGTTCGAGCCCCGGGGCCGCGGGCGCCTGTTCCTTCTCCGTCTGGACGGCCGGCGCGGGGGCGAGCGCGACGGCTTCGGGCGCCTTGGGCTTCCTGAGGACGAGAACGTAATAGAGGACGGCGATGACCGCCAGGACGGCGAGGATGCCCAGGGCCAGCCCCCAGACCCGCCGCGGTTCTTCCTTCGGCTCTTCCCCTGGCTCGTCGTCGCGATGGAGCTCGTCCATGATCCCCTCCTCAGGTGCTCTTGATGATCCGGACCCGGCCGTTAGAGGCCATCAGGATGATCGAGGCCCCGCCCCGCCCGACATTGGTCTTGACGGTCTGGGCCGGCTGCCGGACCCCCAGATCGAAGTCGCTGGTGACCCCGCCGTGGGGCGCGTTGGCTTCGAGGGACGCCCCGGCGCCCGGCTCCAGCCTCAGGACGATGTCCCCGCGCCGCGAGATCACCGAGACCTCGTCCCCCTCGCGCAGGTCCAGGACCTCGACGTCGGCGTTGCCGGTCCCCAGGTTGAGCTTGAGCGAGCCGGAGAAATTGGCCACCGCGCAGTCGCCCTGGTCGACCGCGGCGTCGATCCGCCCATAGACATCGGAGATGGTCAGGTCTCCTTCGCTGATCCGGAGGCCCGTGAGGATGACATTCCGCGGGGCCTTGATCTCGAAGTCCACGGCCGGCGCCTGGCCGGGGCCTTCGAACGTGGGCGTCCGGATGAGGAGGCCCTGGTCCGTGTCCTTGATCTCGACCTCGGGAGTGACCTTGCGGATCCGGTACGGCCGGTCCGAGTTTTGCGGCCCCGCCTCGACCGTCGCCGCCCGGGCCACGATCTCGACCTCCTCGCGGTCCCAGCCGGTGATCGTGACGTCACCGTAGTCGTTCTCTAGGGCCAGGGTCCCGCCGGGGGTGAAGGGGACCGTTTGCCGGAATTCGGAGCCGGACGGCCTGTTGTCGGACTCGGGGAAGGTCCGCCAGCCGGGCTCGTCCCCTTCCGGGTTGTCGAGCAGGATGCAGGACGAGAGCAGGGCCGCCATCGCGGCCAGCCCGATCACGCCCGGAAGCCTCTTGATCATGGTCATCCCTCCCGTCGAAGCGAGCGGGCCCTATTATACCCCAAACCTAGATTGGATTATTCACGAGTCGAGAGGGCTGCAGATGCGAGACGTCAGAGGGTGAAGCCGTACTCGGAGTACTGCGAACCCTTTGCGACGACGCAGATGCGGCCGGATCGGCTTGCCCGAAGGGTGAAAACGCCGCTCTTGGTTCTTCTGGTTTGACGGAGAAAAACGGCGTTTTCATGAATAGTCCAGGCTAGCCGAAGCGCCCGGTGATGTAGTCCTCCGTCCGCGGATCGCGCGGGTTGGTGAAGACGCGCGTGGTCTCGCCGATCTCGACCAGCTCGCCGAGCAGGAAATAGCCCGCGACATCCGAGACCCGGGCCGCCTGCTGCATGTTGTGGGTGACGATGACGATCGTGTAGCGCTTCTTGAGCTCGGCCATCAGGTCCTCGATGTTGGCCGTGGCCGCGAGGTCGAGCGCCGAGCAGGGCTCGTCCATGAGCAGGATCTCCGGCTCGACGGCGACCAGCCGGGCGATGCAGAGGCGCTGCTTCTGCTCCTCCGAGAGCCCCAAGGCGTTGTCGTCGAGGCAGTCCTTGAGCTCGTCCCAGAGATGGACCGCCTCGAGACTGCGGGCCAGCCGGGCCTCGAGGACCTTGTCGTCCCGGATCCCGTGGACCCGGAGCCCATAGACGACGTTGTCGAAGATGCTGAGGGGGAACGGATTGGGGCGCTGGAAGACCATGCCGACCTTCTTGCGCAGGCCCAGGAGGTCCGTGCCCGGGGCGTAGATGTCCTGCCCATCGACGAGCACCCGGCCGGTCACCCGGACATCCTCGATGAGGTCCGCCATGCGGTTGAGGGAGCGCAGGAAAGTCGTCTTGCCGCAGCCCGAGGGGCCGATGAGCGCGGTGATGCGGTTCTTTTCGATGTCGAGCGAGATGCCCTTCAGCGCCTGGAACTTGCCGTAGTAGAAGTTCAGGTCCCGGACTTCGATGATGGCCATGGCGTCTATCCGAACCGGCCCCGGAGATAGTCGTCGGTCCGCTTGTCTTCGGGGGCGGTGAAGATCCTGTCGGTCGGGCCGATCTCGATGAGCTCGCCGTTGAGGAAGAAGGCGGTCCGGTCGGCGACCCGGGCCGCTTGCTTGGTGTTGTTCGTGACCAGGAGGATGGAATACTCGCTCTTGAGCCGACGCAGGGTCTCCTCGATCTTCATCGTCGAGATGGGATCGAGCCCCGAGGTCGGCTCGTCGAGCAGGATGAACTCCGGCTTGACGGCCAGGATGCGGGCCAGG
Organism: Candidatus Aminicenantota bacterium; assembly: GCA_963807525.1. Classification (GTDB taxonomy): domain Bacteria; phylum Acidobacteriota; class Aminicenantia; order Aminicenantales; family Saccharicenantaceae; genus RBG-16-66-30. The sequence goes on from CAWECI010000012.1 coordinate 52,640, forward strand.
CAGAGCCGTTGCTGCTGCCCTCCGGACAGCTTCAGGGCACTGGTCTCGAGGCGGTCCTGGACCTCTTCCCAGAGGCCGCCCTTCTCCAGACTGTCCCGGACGATGCTGTCGAGCGGGGCCCGTCCGCGCACGCCGGCCCGGCGGGCCCCGAAGGCCACATTCTCGTAGATCGAGCGGGGCAGCGGCACGGGCGTCGCGAAGACCATGCCCAGCTTGCGCCGAAGCGCGACGACGTCCTCGGCCGGATCGTAGATGTCGCGGCCGTCGACGAGGATCGTGCCCTCACGCCGCGAACCCCTGACGAGGTCGTTGAGGCGGTTGAGGGCGCAGAGGAACGTGGACTTGCCGCTGCGGGCCGGGCCGATGATCCCCAGGATCTCGTTGCGGCGGACCTCCAGGTCGATCCCCTTGAGCCGGCGGACCTGGCCGAAGTACTGGCTGAAGCCCCGGACTTCGATGGCCGCGCCGTTCGTCATGTCCCGCTCGTTCCGTTCATGAGTACTTCTTGATGAACCGGTTCATCAGGTAATACGTCAGGATGTTGATGCCGAGGATGGCGATGATCAGGACGGCCGCGGTGCCGTAAGCGTTGGCCGCGGAGATCCCTTCCCGGGCCAGGATGTAGAAGTGGACCGACATCGTCCGGGACGACGAGAAGAGCGAGGTCGGCAGGCGCAGGGCGCTGCCGGCCGTGAAGATGACCGCCGCCGTTTCGCCGATGCTCCGGCCGACGCTCAGGATGACTCCCGTCACGATCCCAGGCAGGGCCGACGGCAGGACGACCCGGGTCACCGTCTGCCACTTGGTGCTGCCCAGGGAGAAGCTGACCGTGCGGTAGACCGGCGGCACGCTCTTGATGGCCTCCTCCGACGTCCGGATGATGGTCGGCAGGATCATGAAGGCCAGGGTCAGGCTGCCGCTGAGGATGGACCAGCCGAAGCCGAGCTTGGTCACGAAAAGGATGAAACCGAAGAGGCCGAAGATGATCGAAGGGATGCCGGCCAGGCACTCGGCCCCGAACCGGATGACCCGGGTGACCGGGCCGCCCCAAGTGTATTCGGTCAGGTAGATGGCCGTGCCGACGCCGAGCGGCGTGGCGATGAGGATCGCCCCGGCCGTCAGGACAAGCGTGCCGACGATCGTCGAGAAGATGCCGCCGGCCCTGCCCATGTCAACGGGGTTCTTGGTCAGGAAATTCCAGCCGAGGACGGGCAGGCCCCTGCGGAGCACGAAGACGACGATGAAGACGAGGACGGCCACCGTGACCGCGGTCAGGGTCCAGAGGACGACGCCGACGGCGGCCTGCTCGGCGCGGGGACCGACGCGCTTCATCGCTTCGTCCCCTTCATCCGCGAGGCCGTCACGTTGGCGATCGAATTCAGGATCATGATGATGACGAAGAGGACGACGCCGGTGGCGAAGAGGGCCTGGCGGTGCTCGCCCGCGGCGTAGCCCAGCTCCAGGGCGATGTTCGAGGTCAGCGTCCGGACCGGCGAGAGGACCGATCCCGGCACGGCGGCGGCGTTGCCGGCGACCATGATGACGGCCATGGTCTCGCCGATGGCCCGGCCCATGCCCAGGATGATGCTGGCGACGATCCCGGAGCGGGCTGCGGGAAGCAACACCATCTTGACGGTCTGCCACTTGGTCGCCCCGAGGGCGATGGAGCCTTCACGGTAGGACGGCGGCACCGCCTGGAGCGAGTCGACGGAGATGGAGATGATGGTCGGCAGGATCATGATCCCCAGGATGATGGCCGCGGCCAGCACGGAGAGCCCTGGGCCGCCGAGCGTCCGCCGGATGAACGGGACCAGAATGACGACCCCGATAAAGCCGTAGACGACCGAGGGGATCCCGGCCAGGAGCTCGACGACGGGCTTGATGATGCGGCGGAGGCGCTTGGAGGAGAACTCGGTCAGGACGATGGCGCAGGCCAAGCCGAACGGGATCCCGATGACCATGGCTCCGAGGGTGACGTAGATCGAGCCGACGATCATGGGCCAGAGGCCGAACAGCTTCTCCGACGGATACCATTCCGTCCCGGCCAGGAACTTCCCAAGGCCATAACGGGCCATGATCGGGGCGCCCTGGCCGACGATGAACACGGTGATGACGACAAGGACGGAGACGGCCGAGAAGGCGACGACCAGGAGGGCCAGGCGCACCAGCCGGTCGTTGCGCTCGAGCCTGTTGCCTCGCTTTGCCGTCGCCATGTGCTGAGGTCCTTGGGCCTGCCTCGTTCCGGTCAGCGGATGGCGAGGAGCCCCTCCTTGGAGATCAGGGCCTGGCCCTCGTCGGAGAGCACGAAATCCACGAATTGCCGGGCCAGGCCCGCGGGCTCGCCGCGGCTGAGGAACAGGAACGGCCGGACGAGCCGGTAGCTCTTGTTCCGGATGTTCGCGTCATTGGCCGCCGCCCCGTCGAGGGCCAGGGCCCGGACCTGGTCGTTGACGAGGCCAAGCGAGAGAAAGCCGATCGAGGCCGGATCATGGGCGACGATCTCCCGGACGGTGCCGTTCGAATCCTCCGTGATGGCCCCGCGGAAGATCCTGACCTTGCCCATGACCATCTCCTGGAACGCGCCCCGGGTCCCCGAGCCCTCCTCCCGCGTGACGACGGTGATGGGCCGGTCCGGACCTCCCAGCGGCTTCCAATCCAGAAGATCGCCCGAGAATATCTGCCGGACCTCGGCGATCTTGAGGCCGCGGACCGGGTTCGTTGGATGGACGACGACCGCCAGCCCGTCCCGGGCCACCACGATCTCGGTCAAATCCTTTTCGTCGGGTTTGAGCTCGCGCGAGGACATGCCGATGTTACAGGCCCCGCTCTTGCAGGCCTGGATTCCGGCGCTCGATCCTCCCCCCTGAACGTTCACCACGAAGCCCGGATGACGGGCCATGAACACCTCGGCCCACTTGTCGGCGAAAGGCTGAACGCTGGTCGATCCGGCCAGCGTCAGGGAGTTGCCGGACCCGCGGGGCCGGCATGCGGGAAAAAAGGCGACGCCGAGGGCCAGGGCGAGACAGGCGAACCACTGGCGCGTCATGGGGATGCGTCGGGGGAATTATATCTTAATCGGGCCGTCGAGGCGAGATTAGGCCTCGTTCTCTTCATCGAGCTTTCTCATCCGGGAATCGTAGGCCGCTCTCTTTTCTTCATAATCGGCGCTGACCCTCTCCAGCTCCTCGAGCAGGCTGTCGATCGTCTTCTTGGCCTGATGCATCGTCTTCGAGACCTCGACGACCTTGGCCCCGTTCCGGTCCTGGGAGGCCTTGACCAGCTGGGCGTTGAGGTCCCGGAGGGACGCGTCGCGCGTCTCGACGCCCTTCTCGATCTCGGCGATCCGCGTCTCGAGCGGGCGCAGGGCCCGCGACCGTTCGGCGATGACCTCGGAGCGCAGTCGCCGCAGCTCCTTGGGCGTCCATTTCGGGCGCTCCTCACCGGGCCCGGCGGCGGTCGGGGGCGGAACGGCGGCGATCGCGCCCTGCATGACCTCGTCGCGCCAGCCGACCTTGTCCAGGAAGCGCTGGTAGCCGCCCTCGTAGATGACGATATCGTCGTTGTCGAAGACGACCAGCCGCTCGGCCAGGGCATGGAGGAACATCTCGTTGTGGGTGACCATGACGACCGCCCCCTCGAAGGCGTCGATGGCCTCGAGCAGGGCGTCGTTCGACTCGATGTCCAGGTGGTTGGTCGGCTCGTCGAGAAGGAGCAGGTTGAGCGGCGTGGCGATGAGCCTGCCGAGCAGGACCCGGCTCTTCTCCCCGCCCGAGAGCACCCGGATCTTCTTCAGGGCGTCGTCGCCCTCGAACATCATGCCCCCGGCGATGAACCGGGCCCGCTTCGGGTCCCCCTCGGGGTCGGCCGAGGCGATCTCCTCGAGAACGGTGTTGGTCTCGGCCAGCGTGGAGATATGGGTCTGCTCGAAATAGCCGGGCACGACCGACGACGGCGAGTCGATCGACCCCGACCGCGGCGCCAGGTCGCCGGCCAGGAGGCGGAGCAGCGTCGTCTTGCCCCGCCCGTTGCGGCCGATGACGAAGACCCGGTCCTTGGCCGCGATGTTGATCGAGAAGCGGCGGATGAGCGGCCGCTCCGGCGTGTAAGCGAACGAGAGGTCGCGGACGTCGAGGGCATATTTGTGATAGCCGATCTTCTCGGCAAAGGCGAACTCCAGGTTCTTGACCTCTTCGAGCTTCTCCCGCTTCTCCATCTTCTCGAGCGACTTGACCCGGGACTGGACGAGCCCGCCGAGCCGAGCTTTGGCCCGGAAGCGGGTGATGAAGAGGTCCATCTCCTTGCGCTTGCGCTCGTCGTTGAGGCGGGTCTTCTCGTAGATCTCCTCTTCGGCCGCGATCTGCTCATAGTACTTGCCGGTGTCGCCTTCGACCTTGCGGACCTTGCGGCGGTGGATGCCGAGGACGTGGGTGACGACGTTGTCCATGAAGCTGCGGTCGTGGGTGATGAGCATGAGCTCGCCGGGCCAGCCGGCCAGGAAGCGCTCCAGCCAGCGGATCGAGGTGATGTCCAGGTAGTTGCTGGGCTCGTCGAGCAGGAGCATCTGGTAATCGCCGACCAGGACCTTGGCCAGGTTGAGCCGGACCTGGTAGCCGCCCGAAAGCTCGGCCGGGCGCTTCTCCAGATCGGCCGGTTCGAAGCCCAGGCCGGCCAGGACCTTCTCGACCCGCCAGATCTCGTTCTGGGCGTCGTGGGACAGGGCCTTGGCGCCCTCGAGCAGGACGGTCGGCTCGGTGAACCGGACCCGCTGCTCGACGTAGCCGATGCGGTACTTTCGCGGCTTGGTGACGGTCCCCTCGTCCGGCTCCTCCTCGCCGATGATCATCCGGAAGAGGGTCGTCTTGCCGTGGCCGTTGCGGCCGACGATCCCGACCCGCTCCTTGCGGTTGACCTTGAAACTGATGGAATCGAAGAGCCCCTGCTTGCCGTAGCTCTTCGACAGGTTATCGACGACGATCATGGGCGGTGTTCTCTCTTTTCAAGAAGGGATATCTTACCCGAAAGAGCGCCGGCCGTCATTTCGACGCGGTCAGCAGGAAGAAGCTGAACTCCTTCAGCGTCCCGCCGGCCCCAGGCCTCTCGAGCCGGTGGGCCGTCGCCGTCCGGACCCGCGAGAATCCGGCGGCCTCGAACTGGCCCTTGAGCTTGCCCCGGTCGAAGCCGAAATGCCGGACCCCCGTCGGATCTGCGTGGAAATCCCCCGCTTCCGCGTCGAGGTCGGCCACGGCCATCCGCCCGCCGGGATTCAGGAGCTCCCGGAAGCGGGCCAGGGCCGCCGGGATGTCCCCGAGATGATGGAAGGTCATCGTGCTGACGATGATGTCGAACCGGTCCTCCAGGAGCGGGTCCTTTTCGACATCCCAGATCCGGAGGCTGACGTTCGTGAGGCCGGCCGCTAAGACCTTTTTCTCGAGGACCCCCAGCATGCCCGAGGAGGTGTCCACGGCTACGACCCGGCCGACCAGAGGCTGGATGCGCAAGGTGACCAGTCCGGTCCCCGCGCCGTAATCCATGGCCACGAAACCCGGGTCCCAGGCGAGGCCGGCCATGACCGCATCGGCCAAGGCGGCCGTCATCTTCAGCCGGGAGGCATCTCGCTCCCAATCCCCGGCCGACTTGTCGAAGTCCCGCCGGCCGCGATCGCGCGAGGGCATCGGAGTGAAGGGCCCGCCTCGCGGCGGCTATTTCCCCGCCGCTTCGACGACCTTGGTCTTGTGGGCGCCCTTGGTCACGTGGACCTGGAGCCCGTCCTGGCCGGCCAGCCACACTTCCGAGAGCACGTAGACCGTGAGGTACTCCGTGTAGGACGGGGCGAAGTCGCCGACCTCGTCAAAGACCAGCCGCGGTCCGGCCGGGGGCGGCGTGGGCCGCTCGAGCTTCTTGAGAATGGGAACGGGCACCTCGCGGCCGTTCGAATCCTGCTTGAGGACGAGCGATCCGTCGGCCTTCAGGGCCGCGGTGTAGTCGCCCTTGGGCAGCTTCTTGCCGCCGGCCTGGAAATCGAAGGGGATCTTGAACGAGGTCTGGGCGATCGCCGAAGAGACTCCTGCGACGAGAACGCAGGCCAGGGCCAGGACCATCGCTTGACGTCTCATCTCACGCCTCCTTGATTCAGACCGTGACGTCGGCCGGGTACGCCGGGATCGGATCGGGCGATTCCGGAACGCCGTTCTTGGCCGCCTCGGTCATGGCCTCGATGAAGGTGTCGATCTCCTCGAGCGTCGTGTAGACGTTCGGCGAGACGCGCAGGGCCTGATAATCGAAGACCGAGTTCGGCGGCGCCCCGCCGACCAGCGGGACGACGATGATCCGGTAATTGTTCCGGAGCCAGGTCGCCAGCTGGCGGACGTCGATGCCGTCGATGTTGACGGCCATGACGCCCCAGGCCTGCGGCGGCTCGCTCGTCTCGGTCAGCACCTTGATCCGGGGATTGGATTTAAGGGCGTTGACCCAGCGCATGTTCAGGAAGCGCAGCCGGGCCGCCTTGCGCTCGGCGCCGATGGCCTGATGGAAAGCCAGCGACTCGCCCAGCGCCGCCCGGATGGCCCAGGGATGCGTGCCGATCGACTCGAACTTGCGGATGTCGTTGTCCTGCTGCTCGGGCGCGGCCTGAAGCGGCCAGAACCGCGGGATCATGTCCTTGCGAACGTACAGGCAGCCGTTGCCGAGCGGGGCCAGGAGCCACTTGTGCAAGCTGACGCCGTAGGCGTCGCACTCGAGGTCGCGCAGCTTGAACGGGAAGTGACCCAGGGCGTGGGCGCCGTCGACGATGGTGACAATGCCCTTGGAACGGGCCAGGCGCGACAGCCGCGCGACCGGGAAGAGCTGGGCCGTGAGGTTGGTGATGTGGGTGAAGTGGAAGACCTTGGTTTTCGGCGAGATGGCCTTCTCGAACATGTTGTAAAGGAAGTCCTGGGTCGCCGGCACGGGGAACTGGAGCCGGGTGACCTTGATGCCTTCGCGGCGCATGCGCTGGTCCCAGGTCGTCAGCATGCGGGGATAATCCTGCTCGGTCGTGATGACCTCGTCGCCGGCCTTGAGATCGAGCCCGTTCTGGGCGATCTGCAGGGCCTCGCTGGCACCGCGGGTCAGGGCCATCTCCTCCCGGTCGCAGCCGAACTCGTTGGCCATGCGGCGGCGCAGCGTCTCGCTGTTGCCGGCCACCATGCCCTGGTAGTGGACGGGCAGCATGTTGATCATCTCCATGTACCGGAAGACCGAATCCAAGGACACCCGGGGCATGGGACAGGTGAAGCCGTTGTTGAGGTTGATCAGCTCGCGGTCGAGCTTGAAGGCCAGCTGGATCTCGCGCCAGTAGAACTCGTCCTTGGACACGTCGTCGGGCGTCCGCCCGGCGACCGACTGCGAGGCCTCGTCGATGCGGGCCAGGCCTTTCGGATCGAAGGCCACGGCCGCCGCGCCGAACGCGCCGACCGACTTCATGAACGATCTCCGAGTATAGGGCTTGTACAGCTTCATGCGACCTCCTTGAACGTCCGCGGGAGAATGACCGACGCGGGGATTCTAATGCAGGGGCGCCTCACGGTCAAGGCCATTAGGTTCGATACGGACTGTCCCTCTTGCTGGTGGTCTACTAGAATCTTGGCGCCGCGGGCCGTTGGCCGTAGACGATCAGGTCCTCGACCCGGATCTCTTCCCCCGGGCGCGGGTTGCGCAGCTCGAAGCGCAGGGTGTGCCGGCCGGGAGCCAGATCATAGGCCCAGCCGATCTCGAGACGGCGCGCCCGCTCTTCCACGGGCATGTGGATGACGGATGGGGCCCGGTCGTCGAGCCGCATCTCGATCTCGTAGACGTAGGGGTCGGAGCCGTCGCTCCCCATCTTGGACGGCCCGCCCGTCAGGACGAAGCCCGTGCCCTCGAACGTGATCTCGGTCGATGCCGTGAGCCCCAGGCCCAGGCGCCGCCGCTCGACGGGATAAAGGCCCGGGAAGCTCGTCTCGAGCCGGACCGGCCGGATGGGGTCGACGGGCAAGCGGATGGCCTCGCCCTCGACGGTCCCGCCGTTCGTCCGGACCATCTCCAGGGCCTGGCTCAGGCTCGTCTCGTAGACCCTGTTGAGCGACATCTCCGTGTAAGGAAAAGGCCGGTCCTCGATGGCCCGGAGCGGGCCCTTCCAGTAGGCCGGGATCTTCTCGTACCCGAGAAGCGTGCCCAGGATGCCGCCGGCGCTGGCCGGGTTGCAGTCCGAGTCCTGGCCGCAGCGGGCCGCGATCTCGAGCGTCCGGCCGTACACACCGTGTCCGTAGAGGAGCCCGATCACGACGTAGGCCCCGTTGACGCGGGCGTCGATGTTGCCCGGCTCGAAGACGAAGTCCGGGCAGCCGCGGTCCTCGGCCCAGTTCCGCTCGACGGCCAGCCAGGCCTTCTTCCAGTCGTTCGGATCGGCCTTGTAGCAGGCGATGACGTCGGCGATACAGCGGGCGAAGCTCGATCCGGCCGGCAGGACCTCGAGCGCTTCCTCGACCACATCGCGGATATCGGTCCGGACGAAGGCCAGGCTGTACATGGCCGCGACATAAACGCCGCCGTACCAGCCGTCGCCGTAGTTCATGATGTGCCCGACCCGGTCCGCGACCGCGGCGCCCGCGTTGACCATGCCGGGGCTCATCAGGCCGGCGAAGTCGGCCTCGATCTGGAAGTCGATGTCGTCGGCGTGCGGCGAGTTCGTCCAGTGGCCCGAATCGGGCGGCATGAGGCCGTTGAGGATGTTATAGCGGGCCGCCTGGTTGGCATGCCAGAGCGGGTAGGCGGCGTGGGCGAAGGCCTGGGCATGCTGGGCCGCCGTCGCGTCCAGGCCCTCACGGGCCAGGACCTCGACGAAGGTCAGGTCCATGTAGACATCATCATAGAGCCCGGGCGATCGCTCGAACGCCCGGGCGATGATCGTATCGTCCCAAGAGATCGGCGCATAGTCCGCGATCATCGCGCCCGGGTAGCGGAACTCCGTCGGGCCGCCGAACGTGCAGCCGATGACCTGGCCGGCCCAGCCGCCCTTGATCTTGTCGAGCAGGACGGACCGGGAGATCTGGGCGCCAAGCCGGGCTGTCCCGGCCTTCGGGGCCGGGCGGCAGGCCGCGGCGGCCCAGAGAACGGCCGACGCGGCCAGGACGGCGACCGTGCGGCGCCTATTCATCACTCGCCCTTGAGGCCGATCTCGCGGATGATGTGCGAGGCCCCGGAGAACTTGTCGGTCACCCAAAGGACATAGCGGATGTCGACGCTGATCGACCGCTGCAGCTCGGGGATGACGTAGTAGTCGCCGATGACGCTCTCGTAGGTCATGTCGAAGATGATGCCGACCTGCTCGCCCTTGGCGTTGAGCGTGGGCGAACCGGAATTGCCGCCGGTGACGTTGGTCGTGTTCAGGAAGCAGGCCGGAACGTCATGGAGCCGGGCGTCGCCGTAGGGGCCGAAGTCCTTGGCCTGCCAGAGGTCCTTGATCTTGGCCGGGACCTTGAAGGGGAAAACCCCGGTGTCCTTTTCGAGGACGCCCTTGACGGTCGTCTGCGGCAGGTAGACGACGGCGTCACGAGGCGTATAGCCGAGGACCGGGCCGTAGGTGAAGCGGATCGTGCCGTTGGCGTCCGGCGGATAGGTCCCCTTCTTCATCTCCAGGATGGCCGCCTCGTAGGTCATCTTGAGGTCGGCCCCTTCGCGGCTCAGGCCCTTGCTGTCCTCGCGGAAGCCCTTGAGCTCCTGTTCCATTGACGCGGCCAGCTTCAGGAAAGGATCGTCGGCCGCGGCCAGCGCGGCCGGCTTGAGATCGAGCAGGGCCAGCCGCTTGGCCGGATCGCCGAGCGGCGTCTGGGCGTACATGGCGTCGACCCGAGCTTCGATCTCGGCGTCCGTGCCAGTGATCAGCGGCTTCAGAGAGGCCGGCCAAACGGCCAGGTCCGGATGGGACGCCTTGAGCCGCTTCAAGTTCCACTTCAGGAGCTCCCGGTCGGTGGCGAAGACGTAGCTTCGCTCGGCCAGCTGGATGCCCTGCTTGAGCCGGGGCAGGTTGCGCTCCTGGTAGGCGAATTCCCGGTCCTTGTCGGGCTTCTGCAGCTCGGGCACGGCCCGAACGATCGTGTAGGCCTGCGACAGGATGTTCGACCCGCCGAGGGCGCCGTTGAGGAGCTCGGTTCTGGCGGCGAAAGCCTTTTGCTTGGCGATGAAGGCGTCGAGCGCCGCCGGCGCCCCGCCGAACTTCTTGGCCCGGGCGGGGTCGGCCGCGATCCAGTCGAGCAGCTCCTTCTCTTGGGCCGCCTTCTTCGCGACGATGTCGTATCTGAGAAAGCCCTCGAGCTTGCCTTGCATGTTCTTCAGGCCGTTGTAGAGGCCCTTGACCAGGCTGGCGTAGCGGATCTCGACTTCCTTATCGGCCTTGCCGGCGGACTCGTAGAAGGCGATGCGGTCCTGCATATCCTTGATCCGCGAGGCCATGGTCTCCTGGTCGTTCTTGAGCTCGGACAGCGAATAGTTCCGGTAGGTCCGGCCGGGATAGCCCATGATGAAGGTGAAATCGCCTTCCTTGAATCCGTCGAGCGAGATCTTGAGCCAGACCTTGGGCTTGTACGGGACGTTCGTCGGGCTGTAATCGGCCGCCGTGCCGTCGGGCCCGACGTAGGCCCGCAGGAACGAGAAATCGCAGGTGTGGCGGGGCCACATCCAGTTGTCGGTCTCGCCGCCGAAATTGCCCAGGTCCTGCGGCGGCGCATAGACGAGCCGCACGTCGCGGATCTGCTTGAAGGTATAAAGGTAATAGGCGTTGCCGCTGTACATCGAGGCCAGGGTGCAGCGCAGGTCCTGGCCGGCTTTTTCTCCGGCCGCCGTCAACTCCTTCTGGGCCTTGTCGAAAGCGTCGTAGCGCTGCCGGGGCGTCATCTTAGGCTTGAAATAGGCGTTGACCTTCGCCGTCACATCCTCGTAGCCCAGGAGGACGCCGGCCTGGTAGCCCTGGGCCGGGATCTCCTCGCCCCGGGTCATGGCCAGGAAGCCGTCCGTGATATAGTCCTTGGCTTTGCTCGAGGCCCGCTGGATCGCGCCGTAGGCGACGTGGTGATTGGTCAGGACCAGGCCTTCGGGGCTGACGAATTCGCCCGTTCCGCCGCCGAGGTTGACCACGGCGCTCATGAGCCCGGTGCCGTCGGTCTTATAGAGATCGCCGGGATCCATCTGCAGGCCCAGCGCCTTGAGGTTGAGGGCCTTCATCTGGTGGGGCATCCACATGCCCTCGTCGGCGCCGGCGACCAGCACGAGGGACAGGACGAGAGCGAGAACGAGCCAACGGGTCTTGATCCGCATACCGCAGCCTCCTGGGGAAATTCCGAAGCCCCATTGTTCCTTACGCCCGGATGAAAGTCAAACATGACCCCGCGGCCGGGCCGGTGTTGAACCTCCGGACGGATTTGATATGATAGCGCCCTGGAATTTCCGTCGCCGAAGGACCGTGTGATGAACGAACCCCTGTGGCATGCCGTGGACGCCGAGGAGGCCCTCCGGACCCTGGCCAGCGACCGCCGGACCGGCCTCGACGAAGCCGAGGTCGCCCGGCGCCTGGCGGCCTACGGGCCGAACGAGCTTAAAAAAGAAGAGAAGGCCTCGCCCTGGTCGATCTTCCTGGGTCAGTTCAAGAACCTCCTCATCATCATCCTGCTCATCGCCACGGTCCTGTCGGCCGCGGTCGGAGAGATCTTCGACGCCGCCCTCATTTTCGTCATTGTCGTTTTTTGCGCTCTCCTGGGCTTTTTTCAGGAGTACCGGGCCGAGAAGGCCCTCGACGCGCTGAAAAAGATGCTCTCCCCGACGGTCCGGCTCATCCGGGCCGGCCGGGAACAGGATGTGCCGTCCAAGGACATCGTGCCCGGCGACGTCCTCCTGCTCGAGGCCGGCTTCAAGGTCCCGGCCGACGCCCGGCTCATCGAGAACGCCTCGCTCAAGTGCGACGAGTCGTCCCTGACCGGCGAGTCCCTCCCGGTCTCCAAGGACATCGCCAAGCTCGCTCCGGGGGTGCGCGTCGCCGACCGGACCAACATGGTCTATACAGGCACGGTCATCGCCTACGGCCGGGGCAAAGCCGTTGTGACCTCGACCGGCCCCCTGACCGAGTTCGGCAAGATCGCCGAGGAGGTCTCGGCCATCAAGGTCGAGCAGACGCCCCTCGAAAAGCGGACCGCGGAGATCGGCAAATGGCTGGGCCTCGGCTCGCTCGCGATCTGCCTCCTGATCACGGTCATCAGCATCGTCCGCGAGTCCCTGACCGGGACCGTCGACTTCCCCTTCGTCATCAGCATGGTCATGTTCGCGGTCTCGCTGGCTGTCGCCGCCGTGCCCGAGGCCCTGGCGGCCATCGTCACCGGCGCCCTGGCTATCGGCATGCACCAGATGGCCAAGTCCAACGCGCTCATCCGCAAGATGCCGGCCGTCGAGACGCTGGGCTGCACGACCGTCATCTGTTCGGACAAGACCGGCACGCTGACCAAGGGCGAGATGACTGTCCGGCGGGTCCAGGTCCGAGGCCAGGCCTACGAAGTGACGGGCGTCGGCTACGCGCCGGTCGGCGCGTTCAAGGGCCTGCAGCCCGAGGACGCGGCCGGGCACGCGGACCTCGAGGTCCTGCTCCAGGCCGGCGTCTTCTGCAACGATGCCTCGCTCGACGAGACCGACGGGCGCTGGGCGGTCAAGGGCGACCCCACGGAAGGGGCCCTCATCGTGGCCGCCTCCAAGCTGGGCCTCAATCCCCTGGAACTGCGCCTCGAGAACCCCCGGATCGAGGAGATCCCGTTCAGCTCCGAGCGCAAGCGCATGACGACCCTGCACAAGATGCGGGACGGCCGGACCGTCGCCTTCCTCAAGGGCGCCCCCGAGTTCGTCCTGAACGCCTGCGACAGGGTGCGGAACGGCGGCGCGACGGCCGAGATCACGGCCGAGGACCGGGCCCGGATGCTCAAGGCCAATGAAGAGATGGCCGGGAGCGCCCTGCGGGTCCTGGGGTTCGCCTGCCGGGAGATCAAGGAAAATACGAATGTCCTCGAGGAGACGGTCGAGAAACGGATGATCTTCCTGGGTCTGATGGGCATGATCGACCCGCCGCGCGACGAGGTCAAGGCGGCCATCCAGGTCTGCCGCGATGTCCGGATCAAGCCGGTCATGATCACCGGCGACCATAAGCTTACGGCCGTGGCCGTGGCCCGGGAGATCGGCATCTATCACGACGGCGACCTGGCCCTGACCGGCGAGGACCTCGACGCCATGAGCGACGGCGACCTGGCGGCCGTCGTCGACCGGACCACGGTCTACGCCCGTGTCTCCCCGACCGACAAGATCAAGATCGTCAAGGCCTGGAAGTCGCGGGGGGACGTCGTGGCCATGACCGGCGATGGCGTCAACGACGCGCCGGCCCTGAAGCAGGCCGACATCGGCGTGGCCATGGGCATCAGCGGGACCGACGTGGCCAAGGAAGCCGCCGACATGGTCCTCAACGACGACAACTTCGCCACCATCGTCAAGGCCATCGAGCGGGGCCGCTGGATCTACGACAACATCAAGAAGTACCTGACCTACCTGCTGCGCTGCAACATCACCGAGGTCATCGTCATCGGCGGCGCCGTCCTGGCCCTCGGGCCGGACCACCTGCCGCTCCTGCCGGCGGCCATCCTCTACATCAACCTGGTCACCGACGGGCTGCCCGCCCTGGCGCTGGGCGTGGCCCCGCCCGACCCGGACGTCATGCGGCGGCCGCCCCGGGACCCCAAGGAGCGGGTCTTCACCAAGGACATCCTGCTCTTCCTGGCCATCGCCATCGTGCTCTGGAGCCCCTTCCTGCTCTTCATCTTTCTGCACGACCTGCGGAACATCGTCCACGCCCGGACGGAGCTCTTCTACCTGTTCCTCTTCGTCGAGCTGGTGATCGCCTTGAACTCGCGGTCGCTCAAGTACAGCTTCTTCAAGCTGCGGCCGCACAAATGGCTGATCATCGCCGTGGCCTCCCAGGTCCTGCTCACGGCGGGCTTGCTGATGATCCCGTCCCTGCGGGCGGGCTTCGGCGTCCTGCCGCCCCGCCTTCAGGACCTCGAGATCATGCTCGGCTTCGGCGCGTTCGTCTTCCTGTCGATGGAGGCCATCAAGGTCTATCTGCGCCGGCGCGCCTGAGGCGCGCGGAGGCTATTTCTTTTTCTTGGCCGTGAAGGGGAACGACCCGAAATCGCCGGCCTGGCACTCGCCGGTGATGGTCTCGCCCTCGACCTTACCCTTGTAGGTCAGGGAAAAATCGCCCTGGGGCATGTTGATCAGCACGGTCCACTCCAGGTCTTGGCCCTTGACCGTGCCCTCTCCGGCCATCTCGAAGCCGCCGGGGCCGGCCATGTTGAACTTGATCTTGTCGGCTTCCTGGACAAAGGTCGCGTCGGAGGTCATGTCGCCCTGGGGCGTTCCCTGCAGAGTCAGCTCCCAAACGCCGGCCACGTTGACCGGCTTCACGTCGGCCGGCTTGGCCGGGGGCTTCTGCGGGGTCTGGGCCGAAAGTACGCCCAAGGCCAGGACGATCGTCAGCAGACACAGCAACAGGTTGCGAAAACGCATGCAAGACTCCTTTCCGGGATCAGTCGCTCCCTTTCTTACATCAGGTCCACGTCCGCGTCAATATCGCCCCCGCCGGACCCCCCTTCCTTTCCGGCGGCGATCTGTGTATAATAAGGCGCTCACGTCGGGGAGTAGCGCAGCCTGGCTAGCGCACAGCGTTCGGGACGCTGGGGTCGTGGGTTCAAATCCCACCTCCCCGATCTTCTTTTTATTTCTACACCCATGATCATCCGCTCGCTCGGCGACACGGCAGGCTTTCTCGCGGGGGACGGCTCGTTCCTCAAGGAGCTTCTGAACCCGGCCAAGGAGCCCTTGGCTATCCGCTACAGCTTGGCCCACGCCGAAGTTGCCCCCGGCGGCGCGACCCGGGTCCATCGGCTGGCGAGCGCCGAGGTCTATGTGATCCTCGAGGGCCGTGGCCTCATGCACATCGGCGCCGAGGCGGCCGAAGTCGTCGCCGGGCAGGCCGTCTACATCCCGCCCGGCCAGATCCAGCGGATCGAAAACACCGGGACGGGCCGGCTGGCCTTCCTCTGCATCGTCGATCCGGCCTGGACCCCGGCCGGCGAAGAGGTCCTGTAGGGCCGCGGGCGCCCCCGAGATCCCCGAGACGCCATGACGCCTGAACCCATTTATATGCCGCCGGTGCCCCGGGCCCGGTTCCTGCGCCGGCTCATCGGGATCCGGAAGCGGCTGAGCTGGAAGCAAGCCGTAACGGCCCTCAAGTACCCGAACTACCGGCTCTGGTTCTGGGGCCAGATCATCTCGCTCTTCGGCACCTGGATGGAATCGACGGCCTTGGCCTTCCTCGTCTTCGACCTGACCAAGTCCCCGGCCTATCTCGGCCTGATCGGTTTCGCCACCGGCGTCCCGACTTGGCTCTTCACCCTCTACGCGGGGGTCATCGCCGACCGGATGTCCCGCCGGACCCTGCTCATGATCACCCAGACGGTCATGATGCTCCTGGCCTTCATCCTGGCAGGGCTGACGTTCCTGCACTGGGTCCAGCCCTGGCATATCGTGGTCATCGCCGTCCTGCTCGGCACGGCCAACGCCTTCGAGGCCCCGGCCCGCCAATCGTTCGTCCTCGAGATGGTCGAGCCGGAGGACATGACCAATGCCATCGCTCTGAACGCAGCCATGTTCAACTCGGCCATGGCCGTCGGCCCGGCCGCCGCGGGGTTGATCTACGCCTTCCTGGGGCCGGCCTGGTGCTTCGCCCTCAACGGGGCGTCCTTCCTGGCGGTCATCATCAACCTCAAGAAGATGAGGCTGCGGCCCTTCGTGCCGCAGGTCGAACGGACCTCGGCCGTAGCCGACCTCAAGGAGGGTCTCAAGTACGTGGCGCACCACCCGCTCATCCGGACGATCATCGGCCTGCTCGGCATCGTCAGCCTGTTTGGCGTCTCGTTCGCTACGCTCTTCCCGGCCTGGGCGGTCAATATCCTCCATGGCGACGCCAAGACCAACGGCTTCCTCCAATCGGCCCGCGGCCTCGGCGCCGTGACCGCGGCGCTGCTCATCGCGGCGCTCGGTCGGTTCCGTTTCCGGGGCAAGCTGCTGACCTTCGGGACGCTCGCTTTGCCGCTGGCGGTCGCCGCGTTCGCCCTGATCCGCTGGACGCCGTTGTCACTCCTCCTCGTCTTCGGGTCCGGTCTGGCCCAGGTCCTCATCTTCAACCTGTCCAACGCCCTGGTCCAGACGTATTCGCCCGACAGCCTGCGCGGGCGGGTCATGGGCGTCTACACCATGGTCTTCTTCGGGCTTATGCCGATCGGGGCGCTGGGGATCGGACTGACCGCGCAACACCTGAGCACGCCGGCGGCGGTCCTGATCGGCGCGGGGGTGATGCTGGTATCGGCGGCAGCCCTGGCGGTCTATATGCCCCACCTGCGCCGGCAGGAATGACGGCCCGGCCGGTGAGCCTGGATTAGGCGACCTCGACGAGCTTGTAGAGGCGCGATCCCAAGCCGATCCTTTCGCCGTGGGCGAGCTGCCCCGTCCAATCGATATCGTAGCCGGCCCGCAGCGGGTCCGCTCCTCCGGCGGCGGCGGTGAGGAGGTCGCCGCTGGCTTGATCGACGGCCACGGGATCGAGCGAGGCCAGGATCCCGACGTCCTCGGCGATCCGCTTGTGGGTCTTGGCCATGCAGTCGCAGTCCTTGGTCACTTGGATTAAAAAATTGACAAAGACAGCCTTGCCCTTGAAATGGGAAAAGACGCGGAACGCGTACTCGGCCATCTTCTCCTGGAGCCGCAGCGAATCCTCGTCCCACTTCATCTTGATCGCGCCGTGCTTGCAGACCACCAGGCACTCGCCGCAGCCGATGCAGCGGGCCGGGTCGATGACGACATGACCCTCGGCCTGGACGATGGCCGCCTCCGGGCAGAACGACATGCAGACGCTGCAGTTGCGGCATTGCTTGGGGCTGACCCGGGGATGGGTGACCGAGTGCTGCTCGAGCTTGCCGGCCCGCGAGGCGCAGCCCATGCCCATGTTCTTGAGGGCCGCCCCGAGTCCGGTCTGGACGTGCCCGGTGACGTGGGTCAAACAGACAAAGGCGTCGGAGTCGAGGATGGCGCTGGCGATCTTCGACGAGGCCGTCCGCGACTGGGCGCTCCGGGGTTCCTGCTTGTCGCGGCCGATGAGGCCGTCGGCGATGATGACCGGCAGGCCCGTCACTTGGGGCGTGAAGCCGTGCGACCAGGCCAGGTGGAGATGGTCGATGGAATTCGAGCGGTTCCCGACGTAGAGCGTGTTCGAGTCGGTCAGAAAGGCGTGTTTCGTCCGGGTCCGGACTTCCCAGATCAGACCGGCCAGCCAGGCCGGTTTGATATAACCGGTGTTCCCGGCTTCGCCAAAATGGATCTTGAGGGCGGTGAAGTCGCCTTCCGCGATCCGGTCGTTGAAGCCGGTCGCGAGGTAGACCTTCTTGGCCTTGGCCGCGAGGACTTCGGCCGCTTCGCCTCCGTCGGCCCGGACGATGAAGACCTGGCTGGCCGCTGGCGTCTTGCCCATGGTTCAGCCCTTCAGGACATCGTCGACAGCCAAAAGACCAAGACCCGGCTTGACGGTCCGGCCGAGCGAGGCCAGGGTCTTCTCGACGGCCTCGATGGCGAAGCGGGCCTGGGCCGAGGTCAGGTTGCCCATGTGGCCCATGCGGAAGACCTGGCCTGCCGTCGGACCGAGGCCGCCGGCCACGACGACCCCATTGGCGTTGAGCCCGGCCCGGAAGGCCTTGTCCTCGACGCCTTCGGGATAGCGCACGACCGAAAGGGTCGCGGCGGCGAAGCGCGGGTCGGTGAAGAACGAGAAGCCAAGGGCGGCCAGCCCCTCCCGGATGGCCGCGGCGTAGAGGTCGTGCCTGTCGAAGCGTTCGTCCAAGCCCTCGTCGACGACGATGCGGGTGGCCTCGGCGAAAGCCCGGATCTCGTTGACGCAGGGAGTCGAGAAATACTTCGTCGGGTCGTGCATGATCGGCAGCCAGCGCAGGATGTCGGAGTAATAGGCCGGGATAGGCTTCAGGCCGCGGCGCTTCTCCATGGCCCTTTCGGAAAAGACCAGGATGGCCAAGCCCGGCGGCGTGCCCAGGCACTTCTGGGCGGCGGTCAGGACGACGTCGAGGCCCCAAGGGTCCATGCGCTCGGCGATGCCGCCGGTGGCGCAGACCCCATCGACGATGAAGATCGCGCCCGTCTTGTCCAGGACCTGGCTGTACTCCTCGACCGGGGCGCAGGCGCCCGTCGCGGTGTCGACGTGCGTGCAGACGACGACGTTATAGTTCTGCGCCTTCAGCCGCTGCTCCAGCTGCCGCGGTGTCACGGCCTTCCCCCACTCGCAGGCCAGGACGTCGTGATCGAGGCCGAAGGCCTGGCAGATCTGGGCCATGCGGTCGCCGAAATAGCCCTGCGATAAGACCAGGACCCGATCGCCGGGTCCGGCCGTGTTGAGGACGGCCATCTCCATAGCCAGGGTCCCCGCGCCGGCGACAATGAAAGGCTCGCCGTTGGCGGCAAAGACGATCCGCTTGAGGTTCTCGCAGGCCTCGAGGAGGTCCCGGGCCATTTCGGGGCTGACGTGAGACACCGTCGGCAGGGCCAGGGCGTTAAGGATGCGCGGCACGACCGGGCTCGGGCCGGGGATCAGGAGCAGCTTCTCTTCGGGCATCGGGGACCTCTCGGGCGAAAGTCCCGTCCATTGTGACCAAACCCCGCCGAGAAATCAAGGCGGGCCTGTTCGGAACGTCCTCAAGAATTCCTCATAATCGAGGCCGAACACGCGTCTGAAGGCTTCGGGGATATCTCGCTCTGTCAAGGTCGCCCGCAGGAACCGCGAGAATCTATCACGGCCGTAGATCTCAAGCAAGCGGTCGACGAGGCATCCGAATTCCGCGTAGATGAACCACATCTTATTTTCGAGAGGAAGGTCCCGGATGCTTTTCTTCTGCTTCTCGAGGATCGTGCCCCAGTCGTCCGGCAGGACGAAATACCCTTTCCGGATCGCTTCGAACGTCGCCTCCTTCGAATAGTACCCGTCGACGCCCAGCTGACCGGAGCTCCTGACGGCGATCCCCTCCAGAAGCCACCCGGGATAAGAGAGCGCCCGCCAAAGGGACATGTTCCGATAAAGGAGGACGTGCGACAGTTCATGGGCCAGGTAAACTTCGAGGTGGATGCGGCCTTCGCCGGCGTCTCGTAGGGCCCGCGCCGAAACGTAGAGCCGGCCCTGGACCGGGAAGGCCACGAAGCGGGCCTGACGGCCGGTGATCCGTCTGTATTCCCGGTCCGTTCGGCAGATCAGGATCTGCGGTTTAGCCCCAAACTTCAAGCCGTGCCATGCTTCGACGCGTTCGACCAGGCGGTCGACGATGTCCGGTCCGGGAATCGGAACGCCCTTGTGGAAATAGACGATTGCCTGGAGAGATTCGCGGCGTTCAAAGCCGGCCACAAAGGGAGAGAACGGAGCCAGGCGTCCCCACAGCATCGAATAGGCGGCGGCGCCGAGGATCAAGACGATCGCGGTCAGGGTAATCCGCCGTGCCGTTCTCCTCGGCCTCTCCCGCTCGGGATGAGCCGCCGGACCTGACCGCGCGTCCATCCCATCACCTAATCGACGATACGGAAGGCCTGACCCTCGAAGACGACGATCAACTTGTCCGAGACCGAGAGATATTTGGCGAGACCCGGTTTCTCCGCGATCAGGCGGAAGAACGCCTCCGAATGGAACGTGATCTCGGTCACCGGCAAGCCTTCGCGATAATCGCTGTCGGTCCAGATGCCGTCCTTGAGATAGAACGTCTTGTCGTCCTTGTAGAGGATGCGCTCCGAGAGGGACTCGGCGGCCCGGTCCTCGAGCTTGAAGGCCTGGGTCAGCTTGGCCGCCTTGACCGCGCCCACGCCGCTCACCTGCCGCGACGAAATGGCGTCCTGGGCCGCCGGGGCGGCCGCGGGGATCGTCAACCGCTCCCGCTCGGTGACCAGGAACGACGTATATGGCGTGACTATGCCGTACTTGAGGCCGAGGCGGCGGACCTCATCGGCCAGTTCCTTATTCTCGCCTTGGAGACGGATCTCCTCGAGCAGATAGCCGATGCGGCGAGTGGCCCAAAGACGAGGCAGGAAGCTGAACTTGTCGCTGCCGGTCAAGGCCTGGCGCTCGAGGACGAACCTCTTGGGCTCGCGTCCCGCCTGGCCGGTGAGAACGACGCCGGCCGGGCCATCGCCCGAGTACCTGCCGACGAGGACAAGCTGAGACCCCTTGAAGAGGTCGGGCAGGACCCGCGGATAGATTTGGCTCGTATCGATCCCCTGGAATTCGACCGCGAGATCCGCCAGGACGGGCGAAGAGATCTTCTCATAGAAGCTCGAGATCGTCCCCTCGAGGTCCTCCGTTTCGCCGATATAAGCCGAGGCGCCGCGGTGGTCCGAGGCGATGCGGTCGAGAAGCTCGGTGTTGACGTCGTCGCCGACGCCGAAGACGAAGATCCGGGAGCGGCGCTCGTTGGCCTTCCCGATGTTCTTCAGGATCTCCGCCGTTTCGGTCGTGCCGACCGTCGGCCGGCCGTCGGTGAGGAAGAGGACATAGCCCGGCCTTTCGCCGTCCCGGATCCGGGCCAGGGCGGCGAGCAGGGCGTCATTGATGTTCGTCCCTCCGGAATCCTCGACCCCATCCACGAACTTGAGGGCCCGGCTGACGTTGTCGCCCGTGGCCGCCACGAGGCCGTCCGAAAAGGCGGTCACGCCGTCGTCGAAATCGATCAGGGTGAACGCGTCCCGGCGGTCGAGGTGGTCGAGGATGAAGCGGGCCGCCTCCTTGGCCTGTCTGATCTTCGAGCCGCTCATGCTGCCCGAGCTGTCGAGGACGAGGACAATGTTCTTGGCCACGACTTTCTCGCCGGCGGCGGCGAATCGGGGCGAGCCCAGGAGCATGAAGAAGCGGCCGTCCGGCCCCTCCCAGTTCAGGAAGGACAGGCCGATGTCGTCTTTCGAGAGCGAGTAGTAAAGCAGGAAGTCCTTGTCGGGCCGGACGTTCCGGTCCTCGTAGCCGGCCCGGGCCAGGCCCTCGCCTTCCTTCCGCACCGAGATCTTGTGCGAGGGCGAATAGACGTTGATGATCGGGACCCGGCTCTCGATCCGGATGGAGATGCTGACGTCCTCCAGCGGGTCGCGCGAGAACCGCTCCGTATTCAGCGGATAGAGGTACTTGACCAGGCTGTTGTCGGCCTTGAGCACCTCGGTGTAGGAGATCTGGACGCGCTTCTCCCCGTTCGCCGGGATGGGATAGACCCGGGCCCGGAAGAGGTTGCGGCCCATGTATTCGAGGAGGCCAGGGTCGCGCAGGCGGCGGACGATGTCCTCGTAGACGCGGCGCGCCTCGCGGCTGTCCAGGATCTCGCCCTTGACCCGTTCATTCCCGATGAACATGGCGAAATCCGAGACCGCGGCGCCCTCGGGCACCGGGAAGATATACGTCCCCTCGATGTCCCGGTTGAAATGATTGACGAAGACCTGGTCGATCGAGGTCCGGGCGACCTGGTCGACGATCTCGACCTTGACATGATGATACTTGACGCTCAGGGGCGGGACCGCTTCCCCGCCCGGACGGCGGTCGGGGATGATGAACCCATCGGCCCGCAAGGCCGGCGACGCGGCGGCCAGAACGACGAGCCCGGCCAGGACGGCCAGGCCTTTGAAAACGCGCCCTTGACCCATGGTGTCCTCCTCGGGAGTCCTGTCAACTTTCCCTTCATCGTCTAATACAACGGGACCGGGCCGTTTGTTCCATCGGGGGGAAGAGAGCGGCCGGCGGGGGCAGCCCTCAGAGCAGCTCGTCGAGACGGTCGATGAGGTCGTCGACGCCCGGGAAGACCTCGGCCGGGAAGCCCGCGAACCGTTCGGGCTCCTCGGACAGGAGGAAGATCCTTTCGATGCCCGCGTCGAGGGCGGCCAGGACGTCGAACAGCGTATCCCCGACCACGGCGCACTCGCCGGGCTCGAGGCCCAGCTTCGTGAGGACCTCGCGGAAGGGGGCCCCCGAGGGCTTCCAGAGGCCCTGCTCGCGCGTGATCACGATGTCAAAGACCAGGCCGAACTTCCTCAGCAGGAAGTCCGTGTTGGACTGGGAGTTGTTGGTCACCAGGGCGGTGGCGACGCCGCGTTCGCGGAGGAGGACCAGAAGCTCCGGGATGCCCTCGCGCAGCACCGAGTCCCGGGTCTGCCGGTCCTCGTGCCTTTCGAGGATGGACCACTTGGCCGACCGCTCGGGCTCTACCAGGGAGTCGAGATAGCCGAGGATGGACGTTTGCCCGGTGCCGAGATCATCGCGGATCCGCGACCAATCGTAGTCGTTCTCGACGACCGTGCCGTCGAGATCGAAAATGAGACCCCTGAGCGACATCGGGCTGTCACTTCTCCTTGACCCGGCCGACCTCGAAGAGAGGCTCCCCCTCGTTGCACGGCGGCGTTCCGACGACGTAGAGGAGAATGCCGGTGAACGGCGCCCTCACGTCCTCCTTCCAGGTCCCGAGATAGTCGGCGACGGCACCGACGATCTCACCTTCCCGGACGAAGGCCCCCATCGGGACCCGGGGCGTCCAGACGCCGCTCCACTTCGAATTGACGACCTCATACTTATCGATCCAGACGGGTTCGGCCGCGGGTTCGGGCTGGCCTTCGAGGAGGCCCAGGTGACGCATCACGCTCAGGGCCCCCCGGACATTGAGGTCCACGGATTCCTCGTCCGTGCGACCGAGACAGCCGGCCTCGGTGGTGATGGCCAGCTTGCCGCGCAGGAGGGCCGTGTTGCCGCAATATTTGGAGGTCTTGAGATCGTGGCCCCGGGTGTCGTCGATGATGATGTGGGGCAGGCCGAAGGCCAAGGCCAGCTCCCGGGTCTTGGCGTCGAGGTCCTTCCGGCCGCTGATCATCCAATAGGTGTAGGGGATCAAGGCCTCGCAGCCGTCGCCGCAGTGCATATCGATGACCGCGTCCGCCCGGCCGATGACCTCGTCGTTGAGCACGGCGGCGATCCTCTGGCTCATGGTGCCGGCCCGATCGCCGGGGAAGACGCGGTTGAGGTTCTTCCAGTCCTCCGGCACATAATAGAGCGTCCGCTTCTTGAAGCTCGGCATATTGGCGATGTGGACCAGGATCAGGGTGCCGCGCAGGGACCGGGGATCGAGCATGGCCTTCAGCCGATAAAGCGCCAGGATGGGCGGGTATTCATAGGCATGGATCCCGGCGACCAGGGCCAGCACCGGACCCTTCTCGGCCCCGTGGAGGACCGTGAAGGGGATCCCCCCTTCTCCCCCATCCTTCCCGGCCGGAACGGAAAGATAGCCGGAGGCCGCCGTCCCCGCCCTGACCTTGACGGAGCCGATGGCAAAATCGTCGCCGGCCCAGACCGCCGGACCGAGCGCCAGCGCGAGAACGAGTCCGATCCCCGACGCGATCTTCGTCTTGCCGATGGACATGCGGAACCTCCTGACCTGGAGCTTCCTTCCATTCTATTCCAATCCCGGCGTCCTTCGCCAGCGCATTGACCCCGGACGCGGCGGTCTGCTATAATCCGCGCCGGTCATTCTCTTCCGGGAGGTCCGACAATGGGCAAATTCATCGCAGTGGTTGGCGGCATCGTGGCCATGGCCGGCGGGCTGGCTCTGGTGATCTTCTCCCACACGTTCCGCCACGACTTCTTCCACGTCGTCCTGGGATTCGTCCCGCCCATCCTGTTCTTCGGCGGCTTCATCGGCCTCATCGCCGGCATCAGCAGCATCAAGGACGCCAAGCGCACCAAGAAGCTTGAGCAGGAAGCCGAGCCCAAGACGGTCTGACAGGATCCCTTCTGGCCGGCGGCGGCCGGCCGCCACGGGCGCCATGCCTTGCCTGCCCAAGAAGGGCGTGCTAAGATGGTGTGGATAACGTGGTGATCGTTCATCTGGTCTCTCTGAGCCTGTTGCTCTCCCTCCCCATACCCATTGCGGCCCGGCTCCAGACGGCCTTTCTCCAGGATTCTCCGGCCCTCTTCCGCCAGCTCCTGACGACCGAGGGCACCATTCCGGTCTCCCTGCCCGAGCCCTTGTCGCTGGCCGACCAGCTGTCGCCGGACCAGACCTATCTCGAGTTCGAACGCATCTTCTCGATCTTCAAGACGACCGAATTCACGACGGATCCCGAGCTGTCGACGCTCCCGGGTTCGCCCGGCATGATCCTCAGGGCCCGCTGGTCTTTCCGCAACAAGCGCACTGGGGTCCAATATCCGCTCCGTCAGCTCTATTTCTTCATCGTCCCCGTCGTTCCGCCGCCTTCGCCGGCGGGGGCCGGTCCCGTCTTGGACTTCAAGATCGTCGAGATCCGGGCGGAGAAGCTCTGATGCCCGGCCGCCGCTTTTGGCGCCGCGGGACGCTCCTGTGGGCCAGCCTGGCCGCCCTGGCCCTGGCCCTCCTCATCGGTGCCTTGTCGCTGACCCTGCCCGGGTTCCTGTCGCGGGACTACGACGCCAAGAGCCGCGAGTCTCTGCACCGGCAGGCCACCCGGACCCGCCAGGAATTCTCAGCCCTTCTGGGCGCCCTCGAAGCCCGGAAGGCGCTGTTCCCCACCGCCAAGATGCCGGCCGAAGCCCGGGATTTCTTCCCTCTCTTCCGCCAGGCCGGCCTGGATCCCGAGACCGACGGCGTCGCACTCTGCAACGGCGACGGCCTCCTCGAAGCGTGGTACGGCGACGTCCTGAGCCCGGCCGATCAGATCAGCCGGGAGGACCTCGCCCGAGTGGTCCGCGAGGGCGGGCCATTCCTGGTCAAGGCCAGGGCCTCGATCTACCTGGTCGCTCTGCAGCCTTTGGAGTCGGACGATCGCTGGCTGGCCCACTTCACGCTGCTGGCGTTCCTGCCCCAGGTCCGGTCCTCGCACATCCGCGAGTTCCAGGCCCTCAGCCTGCCCTCGGGGTTCGATTTCAGCGTCGACTATTGGGATTTCCGGGAGGATGTCGAGGGTTTCGGCAAGTTCTTCGCCCGGCACAACGACGGGTTCATGGGCGAGCCGCGCCAGAAGAACGAGATCCAGACCCTGTTCTTCCCTCTCCGTAACGAGAAGGGCCGCATCATGGCCACGGCGACCCTGGCCTCGCCTTCGCTGACGTCGCGCCTCACGGCGACCCGGGAGGACCTCCGGCTCGTGCTGTTGCTGCTGCTGATCGTCGCGGCCGTCCTCGCGCTGGCCTTCTTCTGGACCTCCCCGGGATTCATCCACGGGCAGCGTCTCGGGCCAGGCCTGGCCGGGGCGGCCATCCTTGTCATCGGGAGGCTGCTGGCGTTGCCGCTCGGCCAGCTCGAGAGGATCCAGTCCCTGGGCCTGTTCCAACCGACCCAGGCCGGTTTCATGTCCTGGAACGGGCTGACCCAATCGCCGGCCGATATCTTCCTGACGTCGCTCGCGCTGCTCGGACTCGCCGCCGGGCTCGCCTCCTATGTCCTCCGGCGGCCTCGGGGGCAGGGAGCCCTGCGGTCCCCGCTGAAGAACGCTTGGGCCATCCTGCCGGCGGCCGCGTTCGGCGCCGCGACGATCGCCGGCCTGCGCGAGATCGCGCGGCTGGTCGTTTTTAATTCCAACATCTCGCTCCTGCGCTGGGACCTCGAGGTTTCGCGCCTGACGCTTCAGCTCAGCCTGTTCGCGGTCCTGGTCACGGCCTGCCTGGTCCTGGCCTCGGCCTTCCGGCTGGCGGTCCGGGACCGGCGCCTGAATCCCGCCGCTGCCGCGATCTGCGCCCTGGCCGGCGCCGCCCCGGTCGTGTTCGGTTCCGCGCCCTCGGTCCTGATCGCCGCGGCGAGCGCGGCCCTGGTCGGCTGGTTGGCCGCGATCGCGATCTGGCCGGGTCTGGCCCGGCGCCGGGAGATCTGGCTCGCCGGCCTGGTCCTGGCCGCCCTCTGGCTGGCCCGCTCCGTGGAGGGCCTGACCGTGGCCCGGACGCACCGGCTCATCGAGACGACGATCGCCCACGCCATCCAGACCCAGGAGAACTGGGGGAATTTCCTGATCCAGGAGTCCCTCCCGGGCCTTGACCAGAGCGAGAACGAGATCGTCGGGTTCCTGGGCGACCCGAAGGACCCGGACCTCGCCTACAAGCTCTGGGAGAAGACCCCGCTGGCCAAGTCCAACTGGTATTCGAGCCTGGAGATCCGGGACGCCGAGGGCACGACCCAGAGCCGTTTCTCCCTCAACGTTCCCCGGGCCCTGGGGACGACGCCGGACTACCCGCCGTCCGAGGGCTGGTCGATCGTCCGTCACCAGCTCGATTTCATCGACAAGAAGAAGGACTTCCTGGTCGGCTATCGGGACTATCATGCCAACGGCCTCTTCGTCGGCCGGGTCGTCCTCTACGTCTCCCTCGACCCGGAGATGCTGCCGTTCCTCTACTCGGCCAATCCGTATTTCGAGGTCCTGCGGACCGACTCGCTGCCGTCGCTGAGCGAGGTCGATTTCGGCCTCGAGATCTTCGACCTCGAGGGCCGCTCCGTCTTCAATCCGCGCAAGCTGACCTCCGGCCTGTCCGAAGCGGCCTTGGAGCGACTGGGCGAGTCGAGCCCCCCCGCGTGGTCGGTCTTCCGCGAGAAGGGCAACGTTTACGACGATTATTTCTTTCGCTGGGGCGACCGCGGCTACAGCCTTTTCGCGCCGCGCCGGAGCCTGCGGACCCAGGCCGTCGATTTCCTCCGCTTCTTCTTCCTGGGGCTGGCCCTGGCGCTGGCCGTGGCCGTGGCCGTGGCGCTCCGCAGCGGCCGGGCCTCGGTTCGCCGGCCGTTCTGGTCCTTCTCCAGCCGCGTCTACGCGGCCTTCCTGGCCGTGGCCCTGGTCCCGCTGCTCATCTTCACGGTCTTCACCCGGAACCTGTTCGAGAGCCTGTTCACCGAGCGCTTCGTCGAGGATTCGGCCGTCCATGCCAGCTACGCCCAGGGCCTGATGCAGGCCTTCCTGTTCATCAAGGGCGAGCGGTCGCCCTATCTTGAGCCCTCCGAGGACCTGGCCCTATGGATCAGCGAGACCCTGTCGAACGACGTCATCATCTACAAGGACGCCGTGCTTCTCGCCTCGAGCCGCCAGGAGTTCTTCGCCTCCGGCCTGCTGCCGGAGATCCTCGACGGCGAGACCTACCAGGCCCTCGTCTACGACCGCGAGCCGTTCTCGATCCAACGGACCCGCCTGGGCGGCTACTCGTTCCAGACCCTGACCGTGCCTTACGATTCCAAGACCATGACCCTGTTCGTCTCTCTGCCCTTCCCCTTCGAGAGGGACCAGGTCAACCAGGCCAGCCGGGAGATCGTCGAGTTCTTGGTCGTGCTCTCGGCCTTCTTCGCCGTCCTCGTGGCCGCGTTCTCGCGCGGCATCCGGAGCATGATCATCGTGCCGGTGCGCAAGCTCCTGGCCGGGACCCGGGAGGTCGGCCTAGGCAATCTCGAGGTCACCATCGAGCACCGCTCCAACGACGAGATGATGACGCTCATCGACGGCTTCAACACGATGATCCGCAACCTCAAGGCCCACGAGCAGGAGCTGGCCGAGATGAGCAAGAAGGTGGCCTGGACCGAGATGGCCCGCAAGGTCGCCCACGAGATCAAGAACCCGCTGACGCCGATCCAGCTGTCCGCCGAACACGTCCTCAAGGTCTACGAGGACCACCGTGGCGACCTCGACCAGGCCCTCAAGGAGTCCATGTCCTACATCATCGGCGAGGTCGAGCACCTGCGGCGCATCGCCCAGGAGTTCATGGAGATCGCCCGGGACACGACGGTCAGCAAGGAACCCCTCGACCTCCGCCTGATCCTCGAGGAGGTCCTGCGGCCCTACCGCCGCCTGCTCTCGGAGCGCATCCGCATCACCCTGGTGGCCGAGGGGGCAGGGTTCCGGGCCCGCGGCGACGAGGCCAAGCTCAAGACGGCCTTCCGCAACATCGTCGCCAACGCGGTCGAGGCCATCTGCCAGCAGGGCGAGCTGGCCGTGACCATCGGCCGCCGCGGCCCGCTCTACACGATCGCCGTGCGCGACAGCGGGCCGGGCATGAGCCGCGAGACCGTGGCCCGCATCTTCGATCTCTACTTTTCGACCAAGGAGTCCGGAACGGGGCTGGGCCTGCCGATCGCCAAGAAGATCGTCGAGGAGCATGGCGGCACCATCCGGGTCGAGAGCGAGCCCGGCCGCGGCACCACCGTCACCATCGAGCTCCCGGCCGCCGCCTGAGCGGTGGAATTCCGGGCCGGATTCTGGCACAATAGCCGGAGCGCTTCACCCGGAAAGGATGCCCGCGGATGGCCAAAACGCTCGTGACCTATTTCAGCCGGACCGACAACACCAAGCTCGTGGCCGAGGCGATCTACAGCGCTTTGTCGGGGGACAAGACGATCAAGCCGATGGCCGAGGCGGGCGACCTGTCGCCATACCAGCTCATCTTCGCGGGCTTCCCCGTCCAGACCCACAGCGTGCCCTACCCGGCCGAGGTCTTCCTCAAGTCGATCCCGGAGGGCAAGAAGGTGGCGCTCTTCTCCACCCACGGCTCAGTCACCGGCAGCCAACTGTCGCGCGAGGCCCTGGAATACGCCTCGATCCTGGTGGGGAAAACGCAGCTGCTGGGGACGTTCTCGTGCCGTGGCAAGGTCTCGGGCCGGGCCCTTGAGGTGCTGATGCAGTCGCCGGAGCACGAAGCTTGGGCGGACATGGCGGCCTCGGCGGCGACGCATCCCGATACGAGCGACCTCGACGCCGCCAGGGCGTTCGCCCGCTGGACCGTGACCCTGAGCGCCCAAGGCCACTACCGCGGTCTCTAGCCTGGGCCATTCATAAAAGCCCCGGGCTAGCGCTCCGAGGCCCGGGTCCGGGCGAACCCCGAAACCCCCACGAACTCGATCCGCTCTTCCCGTTCGATCTCGTCGAAGAGCAGATTCAGCCCCAGCGTGTCGCTCGAGATGTGCCCCGCCAGGACGATGTTGAGATGGGCCTTCTTGGCGTTCTCGAGGGCCTCCTCGCTGATGTGCATGCTGACGATCGTGCTCACCCCCGAGGCGGCATACGACTCATAGATCGTCTTGGCCCCCTCGGTCCCGCCGGTCATCTCGAGCGAGATCCGGCCGCAGTGGCCGGTCTCGGAGCCGCTGACGATCTTCGGTCCGACCATCCGGCGGACGGCCGCCCTGTACTCGGGGATCTTTTTAAGGAGCTCGACAAGGTCCTTGAGCCGGGCCGGCTTCTCCTTATCGAAGAGCTTCGTGAGATACGTGTTGACGCAGTTGTCGGCCGGAGTGTGCAGGCACATAAAGGGCAGGCCGAGCAGGCTGGCGGCATCGACGGCCCGGGTGTGATTCGAGGGCAGGACGCGCCGCTGGACCTCGGTGATGCGGGTGTCCATGAGCTGCTCGGCGACGGAGATGTTGACCCCGTGGGCGGCCAGCATGTCGGGCTGCAGGCGCATGACCTCCGGCAGCTGGGCCATGGCCACGCCCTGCGGGTGATGGGCGATGACGAGATCGATGGCCGCCTCCCGGTCGCGGTTGACCGTGTGGGCCAGCAGGAGCTCGGCAACGTCCATGTCGATGCCGACCATGACCTTTTTCACCTCGGTGCCCGGATCGCCATTGAGGATCCGCGAGTCGGCGTAGGGGTTGAACAGGCGGTCCTGCTCCCAGGTCTCGCGCTCGTCGTCCTTGAGCTTCGCGGACCGCTCCCGTTCCTCGTCCAGGATCTTCTGGACGACCTCCGGACCGCGCGGGTCCTTGGCGATGCCGGCGGCGATGGCCTTGCGGTAGATCGTTTCGAGCTTCATCGTCATGTCCTTTCATTAGAGGACGGCGCGGCAGCCGCCGCCAGGCGGGCCTGGGTCCAGGATGAGCCCAGAAGGGACCCGCCAACGGAGTTGATGTCCGCGGCCAGGGCCAGGGCTCGGGCCTCGAGTCCGGCGGCCTCCCGGCCCGCGGTCGTGGTTTCGCCCTTGTCGAGCAAGCGGCAGAGCCGGCAAGCTCCCAGGCGCGCGAGCTCGGCGCCGGCAACGAGCCCGGCCAGGCTTTCCTGGGCCACCCGGAAATCCATGAGGATGCTCGAGAAAAAGCCTTTTTCTCTGGCGGCGACCGTCCCGGCCGCCAAGACATGGGCCGCCGTCCCGGCCAGCCGGCCGAGCTCACAGGCCGCCCGTCGAGGCGGATCGAGGGGCCCGGACCTTTCGAGCCAGTCAAGAAGCTGGCGACCGAGCCGCGGGTCCCGGTGAGAGGCTTCGTCGAGGACTGAGACCCGGCTGCTCAGACTGGCCGGGGAGACGAGGTTTGATTCAGGCTCCTCCCGGACCAGGCCGTCGAGGGCGCGCCAGATCTCCTCGGCCGGCCAGTCGGGCCCTGTCGCCAACGGGTCGGGAAGGTTCCGGAAAAGATCCGCGGCCCGGGACCGGAAGGCGATTTCGGCGGCCGTCCAGAACTCGTCCACGGCCTCTCCTCGCTCAACCGCCCCGGCGGATGACGCCCGACGCTTCGAGCGTGTCCATCTCCGGGACCGATAATCCCAGCTCGGCCAGGATCTCCGCGGTATGCTGGCCATGCGCCGGGCAGGGGCCTCGCTCGGCGCCGTGTTCTTTGAGCGGATGTCCGACCCGGACGACCGCCGGCTCGTCCGCCCGGGCCGCGATGATCAGCCCGCGGTGCCTGAGCTGGGGCTCGTCCAGGACCTCGTCGAGGGACGGCACGACCTCGCAGCAGAAATCGGTCCCGACCAGGAGGGCCCGCCATTCGGCCGCGGTCCGGCTGGCAAAGAGGGCTTCGAACTGGGCGTGGTCCTCCGGCTTCTCGGAGAATTGGAGGGGCTGCAGGTCGGGCCGATCTATCGTGCCGCAAAAGGCGCACCAGAACTTGGCTTCCAGGGCGGCCAGAGCGATGTCCCGGCCGTCGCGTGTCTTGTAGACGTTGTAGCAGGGGTGCTTGCCGGTGAGAGGCCGGCCGCCCCGGCCGCCGCGCTCGCCGGCGGCGTGTTCGGCGACCGTCATGACCATCCACGACACGGCGCTGTCGAGCATGCCGATGTCGAGATAGCGGCCCTCGCCCGTCCGCTCGGCTTCGCGAAGGTAGGCCAGCAATCCGGTCGCGGCGTACATGGCCGAGCTCAGGTCCGCGATCTGGACGGGCGGGATGGCCGGCACGGCCCCGGGGCGGCCGCAGAGATCGAGGATGCCGGAGCGCGAAATGAAGTTCAGATCGTGGCCGGCCCGGTCCCGGTCCGGGCCGTCCTGTCCGTACCCGGAGATCGAGGCGTAGACGATGCGGGGATTGACGTTCTTCACGGCGGCGTAGCCGATGCCGAGCCGGTCGACGGTGCCCGGCCGGAAGCTCTCGACGACGATCCCGGCCGTCGCCGCGAGCTTGAGGAAGATCTCCCGGCCGGCCGCGGTCTTGAGATTGAGCGAGACGCTCTTCTTGCCCGGGTTCAGGGCCAGGAAGTAGGCGCTCTGGCCGTCGATGAAGGGGCCCATGGCCCGGATGTAGTCGCCGCCTTCGAGGTCCTCGATCTTGATGACCTCGGCGCCGAGATCGGCCAGGAGCAGGGTGCAGAACGGGCCCGGCAAAAGGCGCGACAGGTCGATGACGCGGACGCCCTCGAGCGGTGGACGGCTCATGATCGTCCCCTATTTAGCAGAAAGCTCGGGCCCGGTCAATCGCGGGGGATCCTACGGGCCGTTCAGTTGACATCGTCCGGGTCTCCCGCTATTAATGGGTGGATCGCAGGAGAGACAGGAATGCGCGTACGGATCGCCGGAACAGGAAAATGCCTGCCGGGGACGGACGTCCCGGGCCGCATCGTGACCAACGAGGAGATAGTCCGCATCCTCCTCGACCACCAGGCCATCAAGCCCGGGTGCGACCGGCCCTGGAGCCCCGATGAGCTGACGCCGCAGAAGATCGTCGACCTGGTCGGCATCCGCGAGCGCCGCTGGGTCGACAAGACCGTCAACACCTCGGACCTAGCCTTCTTCGCCGCCAACCGGGCCCTGGCCGACGCCGGCATCGGCTGGCAGGACATCGGCATCCTGGCCATCGGCAGCTCGACGCCTGAGGCCCTTTTCCCGTCGACGGCCTGCATGGTCCTGAACAAGGCCATCGCCGCCGAGATCGCGGCCGGCCGCATCTCCGAGAAGGACGCCCGCGCGGTCCTGCGCCAGCCGGCCTTCGATCTCCTAGCCGCCTGCACGAGCGGCCTTTACGCCATCGACCTCGTCCGCAAGCACCTCCTCTTCGGCGAAACGGACGCGCGCTACGGCCTGGCCATGGGAGCCGAGGTCCTGAGCCGGCTCCTCGATTTCAGCGACTCCAATGCCGACCTCTGGGGCGACGGCTCGGCCGCGGTCGTCCTCGAGCGAACGGAGGGGACCTCGGGCATCATCTGCATGGAGACGGGCACGGACACGCTCAGCGTCGACGCCGCGTACAGCGCCGGCCACGACACTCGCTACCACGACGCGCTCATCCACCCCAACATCGCCATCAAGGGCCACGACATCCAGAAGTTCGTGCTGCGCATCATCCCGGAGCTCATCCTCCGGACGATCGAAAAGGCCAACCGCGTGCCGGACCGGACCCGGGAGTACCGTCTCGAGGACATCGACCTATTCATCTGCCACCAAGCCAACGCCCGGATCTTCGAGTTCCCGGCCAAGAAGCTGGGCCTCCCTCTCGAGAAGTTCTATGTCAACGTCGACCGCCGCGGGAACTGCTCGTCGACGTCGGTCCTTCTGGCCCTGCGGGAAGCCGTCGAGGAAGGGCGGCTTAAAAAGGGCGGCCTGGCCCTGCTCTTGTCCTTCGGGGGCGGGCTGACCTGGGGCTCGATGCTGGTCGAGCTATAATGGGATTCCTCGGCTTCATCCTGCTCGTCTTCGTGGCCTACGTGGCCTATCTCTTCCTGCGTATCGTCCTGGGCCTGAAGCGAGCCGCGACACGAGTTCAGGCCCGGCCCGGGCCCTCCCGGCGGGACCAAGGCCTGATGGTCAAGGACGAGGTCTGCGGGACCTACATCCCCCGCGAGGACGCTCTGACCGAAATGCGCGACGGGATAGAACGCTATTTCTGCTCCGAGGAATGCCGGCGCAAGGGCCTGGCACACTGACCTCGGATCGCTTCCGGTCTCTCTCTCTGCAGCCTTGCTCAGGGCATTGCTTCGTGCGAAACGAGCCCAAAAGCGATGGAGGTTATCAGAGGAAAGTAATCCGGAAGTCGGAGAATTCCCCCGTAGCCTGCTCGCGCCGGACGTCGAAGCGCTCGACATGGGCCAGGCTCGGCCCCTCGCGGAGCCGGTCCAGGAACGACCCAATGGACTCGGCAGGTCCCTCGGCGAGGACCTCGACGCGGCCGTCTTCCAAGTTCTTGACCCAGCCTGTCAGGCCGAGGCGGTTGGCGAACTTCTCGGTGAAGAAGCGATAGGCCACGCCCTGGACGCGGCCGTCGATGAGGACGTGGACCCTGACGAGCTCCTGACCCATGGCCTGCGCCGTCCTCTCGCTCTCCGTTCTCTCTCCCATCGTCCCATTCTAGATACTCCCGGCCCGGCGTCAAGTCAACGGCCGGGACCGGTCGATTCGTGATAAAATCAGATACCGCAGCGAACGGACATGGCCATGACCAAGAACCTCATCTCGATCGCCGGGTGGGACCCGTCCGGAGGGGCAGGCGTCCTGCTCGACGTCCGCGTGTTCGAGCGCCTGGGCCGGCGCGGCTTCGGCGTCCTGACGGCCGTGACCGCCCAGAGCCCGTCGCGCGTGGCCAAGGTCTTCCCCGTTACGGCGAGGGCCGTGGCCGACCAGTTCGCGGCCTTGTCCGAAGGGATGGAGGTCGGGGGGATCAAGGTCGGCATGCTGGCCACCGGGGCCAACCTCCGGGCCGTGGCCCGCATCCTCGAAAAGCACCAGGGCCGGCCTCGGGTCATCGATCCCGTCCTGAAGTCCAGCTCAGGGGCCTATCTGCTCGAGCGGCGGGCCTGGCCGCGCCTCCTCGAGACCGTTGAGGGCCGGGCCGACCTGATCACGCCGAACCTCGACGAGGCGGCCGCGCTGGCGGGGTTCCCGGTGCGCAACGACGCCGAGATGCGCAAAGCGGCCGAGAAGATCCAGCTGCGAAGCGGCCTCCCCTGCTTGGTCAAAGGCGGCCATCTGGAGGGCCGGGCCACCGACATCCTCTTTGATGGTCACGAGTTCTCGGTCTTCGCCCACGAGAAGATGCCGCGGCGTGTCCACGGCACCGGTTGCTTCCTGTCCTCGGCTATCGTCTGCTACATGGCTGAGGGCCGTCCGCTGAAAGAAGCGTGCGGCCTGGCCATCGTCCGCGCGATGCGGGCCATCCGCGCGGCCGTGCCGGCCGGCCCGGACGTCTGGGTGTTCGATCTCAGCCGGGAAGGCGGCCGGGTGCCGCTCCCGCCGCGGCCGGGGGCCTGAGGATCCGGTCGGCGCGGTCGAGGACCGCCTTCGGGAAGATCACACCCTGCTTGGCCGCCGCGTCGAGGTTGAGGTAGAGCTTGATCGTCTCCATGGATTGGATAGGGATCCGGCCGGGGCTCTCGCCGTTCTTGACCCGCACGGCCAGGCGCCCCGTCTTGAGGCCCATCTCATAGAAATCGAAGCCGAGGGCGGCGCTGGCCCCGAACTCCACGGACCTCAGGAAGCTGGCGACGAGAGGGGTCGCGTTCTCCGCCGCGGCCCGGCCGATGAGATCGAACGAGCTGTTGAGGGTGTTGTCGGACATCGGGAACAGGACGTCGATCTTCTCGTTGATCAGCCGCTGCAGCGAGCGCGGGATCTCGGACGGCGCGGTGACGGGGATGGTCACCAGCTCGAAGCCGAGCCCGGCCGCCGCGGAACGGGCCTGATCGAGATAATATTCGGAGTTGATCTCGGACGACGTCCAGAGCGATCCGATGCGCCGGGCCCGGGGCAGGACCTCGCGGATGAGGGCCAGCGTCTGGCGCACCGGTCCGGTCGAGACGACGCCGGTGACGTTGGCGAGGTGGTTCTCGGCCGAGCGGCCCACCCCGACCAGATAAGGCACGGCCACGGCGCCGAAGACGATCGGCGCTCGGGTCGCGGTCAGGACGGCGGCCTGAAGGGCCTGGGTCGAGAGGGGGATGATCATGTCCATGCGGCCGGCGAGCTCCGCGGCGATCCGCTGGACCTCGGCGATGTCGTTGTTGGCGATGCGGATGGTCACGACGACCTCCCGGCCGTCGCGCAGACCGGCGTCGGCGAAGGCTTGTAGGATGCCGCGGCGGACCTCGTTCGCGGTCGGCGAATCGACCGACTGGAAGATGCCGATGCGATAGGGCAGGGAGGCCGCGGCGGCCGGAGGAGCTTCATGCCTCCGGCAGCCCGCCGTTCCAAGGCAGAGGATCACGAGAGAGAATGCGAGGAGGCTGCGTTTCATGGCCGGCGCCCCCATCTTAGAACAAGTCCCGGCGGCGGACAAGCGCCTGGGCCCGGAGGTCAGACACAGAGGCCGGTGATCTCGCGGAAGCGCTCGGCCGCGATGTTCGCGCCGCTGACCATGGTCACGACGGTGCGCCCGGCATGGGCCTCGCGGGCGTGGAGAAGGGCGGCCAAAGGCAGAGCTCCGGCACCCTCGATGATCCGGCGGTGACGCTCAAAAACCAGGGCCATGGCCTTCGCGATCAGGGCCTCCGGCACGACCTCGATCGAGTCCACGAGGTCCCGGCAAAGCGGGAAGGTGATCGACCCGGGTTCGATGCCGCCGGCCACGGCATCTGCGAGGCTCGGCAGCTCCTCGATCTCGACGATCCGGCCGGCCCGGAGCGACGCGGCCATGAAAGCCGAGGTCTCGGGCTCGACGCCGACGACGCGCACCTCCGGGCGGGCGGACTTGAGAAAGGCGGCGATCCCGGCGATGAGGCCTCCCCCGCCGACGGGAACCAGGACCTCGTCGAACCGCGGGAGGTCCGCGGCGATCTCGAGCCCGACCGTCCCGGCGCCGAAGACGATGTCCCAATCGTTATAGGGGGAAACAAAGACCCGGCCGGCCCGGCCGGCGAAGTCGCGGGCGATCCTCTCGGCCTTGTCGCAGCTCGCGCCCCGGACCTCGACGTCGATGCCCAGGGCCTCGATCCTCTTCTTCTTGACCTCGGCCACCGTCTCGGGCAAAAAGAGCTTCAGCCCGACTCCTTCAAGCCGGGACGCGTAACTGATGGCCAGCCCGTGATTGCCGGTCGAGGCCGAGACGACGCCCCGGGCCCGCTCGTCGCGCGTAAGCGACCTCAGCTTATTGAGCGCCCCCCTGAGCTTGAACGACCCCGTGGTCTGATCGCACTCCCATTTGACGAAGACCTTGGCGCCGGTCTCCCGGCTGAGCGCTTCGGAGTATTCGATCGGCGTCCCCTGGATATCGCTCTTGATCCGCTCGTAGGCCTCGCGGATCTTCGCCGCATAAGCTTCGTCCGTCTCTCTCATCTCGATAGCTCCACGGCACGATAGATTAGCATGGTTCCGCAGGGAACACGAGGACCGTCATTCCAATATAAAGGGACGGCGAAGGACACACGTCGCGCAGGGGTGTTCCTGGAGGAGGCCGTGGGAGGGCGGAGCGGGCACGGATGGCAAAGAGGGACAATCCCACTTTCGGGGACAGTCCCTCTTTGACAGAGCGCAGCCCGGAGGCGAAGCGAACCGGCGCGCCGGGCCGGTGAGCGGCCGACGGAAGGAATACCCCGAGCGAAGGAAACGTGTGTCCCGAGCCGTTGACCTTTTGTGATTTGAAAATCCCCGGGGCGAAAGGTGTAAAATAGGGATTCATGGCCAAGTATTACGTCGGCACGGCCGGCTGGAGCTACGAGGACTGGGAGGGCATCGTCTATCCGCGGGCCAAAGGCCGCGGCTTCCACCCGCTGGGCTATCTCGCCGACTTCATCAACATCATCGAGATCAACAGCACCTTCTACCGGCCCGCCCCGCCGGCCATGGTCAGCTCCTGGCTTGAGGCGGCTCGAAGGCCATCCGGACTTCATGCTCTCGCTCAAGCTCTACCAGGGGTTCACCCATCCCCGGGAAGGCTTCAGCCGGGCCGAAGTTGACGACGTCCGGGCGGCGGCCGATCTGGTCCTCCTCCAAAACCGGCTGGCCGCGCTCCTCATCCAGTTCCCCTGGTCTTTCCGGAATTCGCCCCAGAACATCGAATATCTCGAACGCCTCCTCGCCCTCTTCGCCGGCTACCCCCTGGCCGTGGAGGTCCGTCACGCCAGCTGGGACCAGCCCGGGTTCTACGACCTTCTCGGGTCCCACAAGGCCGCGTTCTGCAACATCGATCAGCCGGTCTTCGACGCCTCGATCAAGCCCTCGGCCGTGAGCACGACCCCGGACTTCGCCTATGTCCGTCTCCACGGCCGCAACTACGAGAACTGGTTCCGCGACGGTGCTGGCCGCGACGCCCGCTACGATTATTTATACGCCCAGAACGAGCTCGAAGACTGGGTCCGCCGCATCAAGGACCTAGGCACGAAAAGCGGCAAGGTCTATGTCATCACGAACAATCACTACCGCGGCCAGGCCATGGCCAACGCCCTGCAGATCCGGAACATGATCACGGGCCAGAAGGTCGACGTCCCCGAGCCCATGCTCGAGAAGTACCCCATCCTCAGGGACATCGTTCGGGCCATCCAGGCCGGCCAAAGGGATCTCTTCGACCAAGAGCCCCGCGGCGGGACCAACGACCAAGGAGAAGAGTCATGAATTGGTGGGAAACGGATTACGTCGCCGTGAGGGACAACCGCCTGCACATCGCCGGACAGGACGCCACCGCCCTGGCCGAGCGCTACGGCACGCCGCTCTACGTCTACAGCAAGGACCGCATCCTCGAGCGTTACGCCCGCATCGACGACGCCTTCGCCCGCCATTCGGCCATACCGGCCCGGATCTGTTACGCCATGAAGGCCAACCCCCACATGGGGATCCTGCGCCTGCTGCGCAAGCGGGGCGCCTGGATCGACGCCGTCTCGCCACGCGAGGTCGAGACGGCGCTCAAAGCGGGTTTTCCGGCCCAACGGATCCTGTTCACCGGGACGAGCGTCAGCCGGGCCGACCTGCGTTCCGTCTTCGCCATCGAAGGCCTGACGGTCAACATCGATGCCGCCGAACAGCTCGACAACATGGCCGAGGTCAAGGGCGAATACCCGGACAGGACCATCCGCGTCTCGGTCCGCTGGAATCCGGGCATCGGGCGCGGCTTCAACCCCAAGGCCGTCACGGCCGGCAAGCGCTCGTCGGACGGGACCCCCATCAAGTTCGGGGTCGAGTCCCGCAAGGTCATCGATGTCTTCCGCCGGGCCCGCGAGCTCGGCTTCCACCCCGTCGGGCTCCATCAGCACCTCGGGTCGGGCTGGGTCCGGGAGGATTTCGGCATGGTCCAGACGGCCGTCGACCGCATGGTCCGCAAAGCCCGCGAGGTCGAGAAGGCCGGCTTCCCCCTCGAGTTCCTGGACTTCGGCGGCGGGTTCGGGCCGCGCTATCTCAAGAGCCGCGGCGTCTTCCCGGTCGAGGATTACATCGCGTACCTGTCCGGCGCCGTGGCCAAGGCCGGCCTCAAGGTCAAGGCCCTGGCCCTCGAGCCGGGCAAGTTCCTGGTCGGGGACGCGGGCGTCATGCTCCTCGGCGTCGAGTACGTCAAGGAGAGCTACGGCAACATCTTCGCCTGCGTCGACGGCGGCACATTCAACACCGTGCCGCGCCCGGCGATCTACCTGACCGCCCATCACGAGATCGTCAACGCCAGCCGAGTCGAGGGCCAGGCCAAGGCCCGGATCACGGTGGCCGGGAACCTCTGCGAGACCGGGGACGTGTTCGGCCGGGAACGGTCGATGCCCTTGCCCCGCAGCGACGACATCCTGGCCGTTCTATGCGCCGGCGCCTACTGCCGGAGCATGGCCTCGAACTTCAACCTCCGGGAGATCCCTCGCGAGATCCTCATCTGACGGGGCCGCCACGCCGGCGCGTTCTCCGTCAAGACGTGCTATTTCTTGAGGAAGGCGACGATCTCGTCGAGGTCCGGCAGGTGGGGGATCTCGTAATCCTTGATGAGCGCCAGGCGGCCGGTCTCGTCGACGACGAGGTTGGCCCGGTTGGAGAAGCCGTCCTCCTCGCGGAATAGGCCCATGGCGTGGGCCACCGCGCCGTGGGGCCAGAAATCGCACAGCAGCCGCGTCTCTTTGATCCCCAGCTCTTTGGCCCAGGCGTGCTTGCAGGGGAACGAATCGACGCTCACGCCGACGGCGACCGTGCGCAGCGAATCGAACACGGGCTTGAGGCGCTCGAGGGCCTTCATCTGCTCGGAGCAGACCGGCGTCCAGGCGAGCGGATGGAACGACAGGAGCACGCGGCGGCCGGCGAAATCGGACAGCTTGAAATCCCGGTTGTGCTGGTCCTTGAGCGTGAAGTCGGGCGCGATGTCCCCTTCCCAGACAGTTCTCGTATTGCCCATCTCAATACCTCCCCCGAACGGCCCCCGAGACCGTTCGCTCCGGCTCATTATGCCATAGGCCGGACGCGAAGACAAGACGGGGCGTCTTAACCTGATCTATTCACGAATCGAGGCGGCCCCAGATGCGAGGCCCGAGGGGTGAAGCTGTACTCTTTAGTACTGCGAACCCCGAGAACGAAGCAGATGGGGCTGGATCGGTTCGCCCACAGGGCAAAAACGACCGTTAAGAGAGAAATAAGAAATTAGGGCGTTTTTGTGAATAGGTCAGGTTATGTATAATGCCGGGGACAAAGGAGACGATCATGCGCCGGTCAGCTTCGGTCATTGCCGCGGGCCTGTTCGCGATCGTCCTGGCCGCCGGGATCGCCGCCGGCCAGGACGCCGCTGACGCCGAGTCCCCCCAGGCGGAAAAGGTCTTCGTCCGGCTGTCGGTCTACCCGACGGCGAGCCTGTCGCGCTACGACTACAACAACGACCTCGACCTCTACGAGGTCCGGACCTACGTCGAGCTGAGGCGCCGCTCGCAGGAAGGGCCGCCGATCACGGACGCGGCCATCACCGCTCTCGGCGAGAAGCTCGATTACGTCCAGGACCACTACGAGAAACGGACCCTGCTCGACAAGGGCCGGCTGCCCGTGGAGATGGAGATCCAGATCTCGCTCCCGGGCCGGCCGGTCATCAAGGAGAAGTTCCCCATCCCGGATTGGCTCGTCCTGACCGAACCGAGGCCGGCCGTCTTGGATCCGGCCGATGACCTCGTCGTCCGCTGGCAGTACGGCCGCTTCCTGGCCCCCGTCGATCTTTCGGCCTACGATTTCAAGAGCGGCAAGGCGCTGTTCCAGAGGGACCACCAGGCCGGGCCGACAGCCGTCATCCCATCGGCGAGCCTTCCCCCCTCGACGATCGTCCGCATCTACGCCATCCAATCCTGGCTGTACAAGCGCTTCCTCAGCGGCGAGGCCTACGCCCGGGGCTCCGAGGTCAACGTCATCCCCTGGTCCCAGGTCTTTGTGAGGACGAAGTGAAGACGCTACCGGCCGCCTGTCTCCTGGCCGGCCTCACGATGGCCCTGATCCCGGCTCCGGGAAGGGCCCAGGTCGTCCCCAAGGACGAGCTCCGGAGCATCGCCCCGAACGTCTACCTCGACGCGGACCGGCGGTACATCGATTACGCCTACGTCAAGACGGAGATCACCTTCGTCAACTACGTTCTGGACCGCCAGAGCGCCGACGTCCATATCATCGTCACGCGGGAGCAGACCGGCAGCGGCGGGGGCGAATACACGCTCGCTTTCATCGGGCTGCGCAAGCACCAGGGCCAGAACGCCACCCTGCGTTTCTATTCCAAGCCGACGGACACCGAAGACCAGTTCCGCCGCGGGTTCGTCAACATCCTCAAGCAGGGGCTCATCCCCTATGTCTATGACACGCCCCTGGCCGAGTTCATCTCCGTCAGCTACTCCCAGAAGAAGGACTTCCGGCCGACCCCGGCGTCCGACCCTTGGCACTACTGGGTCTTCGGGATCTCGGCCCGCGGCAACGGCGAGTTCCAGGACGCCTTCCAGGGCTACAGCTACCAGGTCAACGCCTCGGCCAACCGGACCACCGAAGCCATGAAGTTCCGTCTCTACGCCGGGCTGAGCTTCAGCCACGGCCGCTACGAGATCCCCGACGAGGAGCCGTTCGTCAGCGAGACCAAACGGAAAAGCCTCTCGAACTCGGTCTTCAAGAGCATCGACGGGCACTGGTCCTGGGGCGGCGGCTGGAGCCTGTACTCCTCGACCTACGACAACGCCCGGCTCTACGCCTCGTTCGGGCCGAGCGTCGAGTACAACATCTTCCCGTACGCGGCGGCCACGCGGCGCGAGCTCCGGGTCCAGTACCGGGTGAGCTACGCCATGCGGGACTATTACGAGATCACCATCTACGGCAAGGAGAAGGAGGACCTGTTCAGCCAGGCCCTTCAGGTCGTGCTCGAGGTCAAGGAGCCCTGGGGCTCGGTCGGCGCCTCGCTGCAGGGTTCGACCTTCATCCCCGAGGTCAAGTACAACAACATGCGGGCCGACCTGGGGGTCTACGTCAATCTGTTCAAGGGGTTCTCGTTCAACGTCGGCGGCCAGTACAGCCGCATCCGCGACCAGCTCTCGCTGCCCGGGCGCGATTACACGCCCGAAGAGATCCTCTTACAGCTCAAGCGCCTGGCGACGGGATACTATCTTCGCTTCGAGCTCGGCCTCAATTACCGCTTCGGCTCGATCTATAGCAACGTCGTCAACCCGCGCTTCGGCAACGTCTAGCTCCGACCGAAGCGAACAAAGTGAGCGGAGGGCAGGAATCTGCCTGAGCATGCACGGAGGCGGATTCCTGCGAAGTATCTTAGAAAAGTCACTTTTTCAGGATACTTATCAGAATCGCCGCTGTGAGAGGGAATCCCGAAGATGAAGAAAAGCCAATTTATTCGGTCAATAAAAAGAGCGAGCCTAGCCGAAAACGACATAGAGGCCGACCATCGCCAGGAAGAGGACCAGGGCGGCCAGCCGGTAATCCAGAAGCCCCGGCCCCCAGGCGCCCCGGACCGCATCGACGGGCCGGGCCCAGACGAGCCGGGCGCTCTCCTCGGTATGAACGTGGGGTTTCGCCAGGGAAACCACGACCAGGATGGCCGAGCAGATAAGGAAAAGATAGAAGGTCGCCATCATGGACGGCACGCGCCAGCCGGTCGCGTCCTTGAACCAGTCCAGGAGGAAGACGGTCAGGCCGAGCCCCGAGCCGGCCATGAGCGTCACCTTGGCGGCCGCGGCCGAGGCCTTGGGCCACAGGACGCCCCAGATGAAGACGGCCGTGATCGGCGGGGCGATGTAGCAGATGACCGCGGTGATGCCCTGGAACAGGCTCTGAAAATGGCTGACGAAGGGCGACCAGAGGATGGCCGCCAGCATCCCGGCCAAGGTCACCAGGCGGCCGACCAGGGTCAGGCGCTTTTCCGAGGCCTGGGGCCTCCGGCGCTTATAGATATCCAGGGTGAAGAGCGTGGCGATGGAGTTCAAGGCCCCTGAAACCGTGCTCATCAGGGCCGCCAGCAGGGCCGCCGCGACCAGCCCTTTGAGCCCGACCGGCAGGATGTTGTTGATGAGAAGGGAATAGACGTCGGCCGAGGTCTCGGGGGCCGGAAGCGTCCCCTGCCGGACGAGTCCGTAGGCGATGAGCCCGGGCAGGACGAACAGAAAGACGGGCAGGATCTTGATGAAGCCGGCGAAGAGCGGCCCGAGACGGGCGTTGCGTTCGTCCTTGGCGCCGAGCACGCGCTGGACGATGGTCTGATCGGCGCACCAATACCACAGGCCGATGATCGGGTAGCCCAGGAAGACGGCGTACCAGGGCAGGCTCGGCGTTTCGGCCGCGGTCCGCAGCACGGTCAGCTTGACCGGCTCAACGGCCGCCACGAGAGCGCCCCAGCCG
The DNA here is from genome assembly GCA_963807525.1 of Candidatus Aminicenantota bacterium. Lineage (GTDB taxonomy): Bacteria > Acidobacteriota > Aminicenantia > Aminicenantales > Saccharicenantaceae > RBG-16-66-30. The sequence continues at coordinate 95,679 of CAWECI010000012.1, forward strand.
CCGATCCGGGCCAGGCCGAAGCCCAGGACGCAGGCCGAGCCCAGGATGAGCACGACCGTCTGGACGGATTCCGTGACGACCACGGCCAGCAGGCCGCCGACGATGGTGTAAAGGCCGGTGAGAACGGCGGTGACGAGAATGCTTGTGTTGATGTCGATCCCGAAGAGCCCGCGCAGCACGACCGCGCCGGTATAGAGCGAGAAGCCGATATGGATGAACACGGCCGAGACGATGGACAGCCCGGCCAGCCAGTCGCGGGAAGCCCGGCAGTAGCGCTTCTCCAGGAAGTCCGGCAGCGTGGCCACGCGCGAGCGGATATAGAACGGCGCGAAGAAGAAGGCCAGGACGATGAGCAGGAAGGCGGCCATCCACTCGAAATTGCCGTAGGCCAGGCCGTTGATGTAACCCTCCTGGGCCAGGCTGACGAGATGGATGGTCGAGATGTTGGTCGAGAACAGGGCCAGGCCGATGACCGGCCAGCGGAGGGAGCTCCCGGCCAGGAAGTACTGGGCGCTCGAGGCCTGCTTCGTCCGCCGCCGGCGCCAGGCCCAGAGGCCAAGCCCGACGATCCCGACGAGGTAGGCAAGGACGACGGCGAGGTCCGCCCCGGAGATGGAGAGACGCGAGGCGGCGGTCATGCGCGATCCTCAGTCGGTGTGGAAGACTTCGTCCATCCGGCTCCAGAACTCCTTGTCGAGACGCGCCGGGATGGGCGTCTGGCAGGGGTCGGTCTCCTTCCACCAGCGCTGCGTCTCGGGATCGGCGGCCATGCGGGCCATGTCGGCGGCGAAGTCCGTGCCGGCGTACTCGAAATAGGAAAAGAGAAGATACTGGCCTTTCTCGATCTCCCGGAGATAGATCGAGTAGTTTTGAATGTGGCACTCTTTGATCTTGGCCAGGACGCCGGGCCAAGCCGCGGCATGGAGCTTCCTATAATATTCGATCTTCTCGGGCTTGACGCCGATGACCATGCCGTAGCGCTGGACGCGCCCGATCGTTGGATCGGACCTTTCGAGAGCCAGGATGCCTGAGCCGACGGCAAGCGCGAGAGGGACGAAGATCAGGCCGATGAAAAGGACGGTCCTGAACTTCATTTCCTGCCCCCCGGAGCGGCGCCGGCCGCGGGCGCGGCGGCCGTGATCTTTATGGCCACGGGCGCTTCGAGCCCCCAGGTCAGGCGCTGGATGTCGCTCGTCTCGGCCTGGCCACCGGCCGGCCTGGCCTTGACCAGGCGGATGGTCTGCGTCCGCTTGACCGTGATCTTGAGCCCGGCCGGCGTCTGTTCCCAGGGCAGCTCGCCTTCCTGGCTCAGGAGCGTCACCTTGGTCCCGGGTGTCGCCGAGACGGACTTGAGGAGCAAGGTCCGGGAGTTGTTCTCGAGCGAGGACAGGGCGTAGATGGTTCCCTCGGCCTTCTTTTGCGTGAACCAGACGTCGCCCTCGTTCGTGACGGTCCAGGGCCGGACGCCGCGGACCGCTTCGCCGTAGAGCATCATCCACAGGCCGAGGTCGCGAAGGAGGTCCTCGTCGGCCGGCGCGATCCGGCCGTCCGGGCGCGGCCCGATGTTCAGGAGCATGTTGCCGCCGCGGGCCCGGATGTGGACGAGGTTCTCGATGATCTCGGTCGACGGCCGGACGACGGCGCCGGGCAGATAGGACCATTGATAGCTCGTCGTCAGGCAGCTCTCCCAGGCCCGGTCGTCGGGCTTCCCCGGGATCTCCTGCTCGGGCGTCGGGATCTCGCCGCGGCCGATGAAGACGTCCTGGCGGACGCGCCAGGCGTGCTTCTTGAGCGGCTCGCACTTGCCGTCGAACCAGAGCAGGAAGACGTCGCCGTAGCGGGTCAGCAGCTCCTCGATCTGGCCGCGCTCGTAATCGAGGAAGTTCTTCTGCTGCGGCCCGAACAGGGCTTCGGCTTTCGAAGCCGGGCTCGTAGATGTGCCCGGTGCGCTGGCCGGTCGTCCATTGATAGCGGAAATCGCCCGGCGAATAGTAGAACCCGACCAGGATCCCTTCCTTGCGGAAGGCCTCGGCGATCATGGCCGCGATGTCCTTGCCGTAGGGCGTCCGGGTGATCTTGAAATCGCTGTAGGCGGTGTCGAAGTTGCAGAAGCCGTCGTGATGCTTGGCCGTGAAGACGACGTAGGCCATGCCGGCCAGCTTGGCCAGCCGGGCCCAGGCCGCGGGGTCGAAGGCCGTCGGGTTGAAAGTGTCGGCCAGGGCATAGTACTTCCGGATGTAGTCGTCGGAGGCATGGAACAGCGGCCAGGAGATCTCGGTGCCGACCTGGCTGTTCGGTCCCCAGTGGATGAAGAGCCCGAGCCCGGCGTCGCGGAAGATCTCGGTCTTGGCCGGGTCGTTGGAAAGACGGACGGCCGATTCGGGGAGAAGGGTCACGGCCGGCTTCTCCGCGGCGGCGGCCGGGGCGGGGGGCGCCGGTTTTCCGGCGCAGGCAACGAGCATCGCGATCGCCGCGATCGCCAGGGCCGAGAGGATACGTTCACGGACACGGCGGGACATAAGGGACGTCATGGGGCTCCTCCTCCGTCCCGTTTTAATGGAACAGGCGCCAAAAATCAAATATAATCCGGCCGTGACGTCCAAGGAACGGATGCTGCGGGCCCTGAACAAGGAAAAGCCCGACCGTCTGCCGGCCACGGTCCACCAGTGGCAGAAGTATCACCTCGATACGTTCCTCGGCGGCCTCTCCGACCTCGAGGCCTTCCGACTGTTCGGCCTGGACGCCTCGATCCAGTATTTCCAGGACATGGGACAGTTCTGGCTCACCGACGCCGACTTCACCAAGTTCTCGACGCCCGAGTGGCGGGACGAGGCCGAGGTCCTGAGCGCCGACCCGGATCATCGGGTCAGCCGGCACACGATCACCACGCCGGGCGGCACGCTGACCTACCGGATCGAGGGCAACCGGATGACGACCTGGATCGCGGAGTACCTCATCAAGCACGACGACGACATCCGGCTCATCGACAAGTACATGCCCGTGCCCCGGCTCGACCCCGCGCCCGTGGCCCGGGCCTACGACGCGGTCGGCGACGCCGGCATCCTGCGCGGCTTCGTCTGGGGCGACCAGGCCGGCTGTTGGCAGCATGCGGCCTGCCTCATTGACGTCCAGGACCTGATCCTGCGCACCTTCGACCAGCCCGATTGGGTCCATGAGCTGATGCGGATCCTGCTGGCCAAGAAGATGCGCTTCATCGGATCCATGAAGGGGGCCCGCTTCGATCTCATCGAGACGGGCGGCGGCGCGGCCTCCTCGACGCTCATCTCCCCCGCCCTTCACGCCGAGTACTGCCTGCCGTATGACCGGGCCATGCACGACAGCCTGCACGATCTCGGTTTCAAGGTCGTTTATCACACCTGCGGCGGGACGAGAGGCATCGAGGAGCACATCGTCGCGAACGGCTGCGACGCTTCGGAAACGCTGGCCCCGACGTCGATCGGCGGCAACCAGGAGCCCTGGGAGCTCAAGGCCAAGATCGGCGGCCGGCTGGCCCTGATCGGCGGGCTCGACCAGTTCAATGTCCTGACCGAGGGCTCGGCGGGGACGATCCGGGCCAAGGTCCGCGAGCTCTTCGACAAGGTCGGCGGCGACGGCGGCTACATCCTGTCCTGCTGCGACCACTTCTTCGAGACCCCCCCGGAGAACCTGCGGGTTTACGCCGAGGCGGCCCGGTCCTGCCTTTACTGAGCCTAATATCCCCCGAATTCCCTGACCGTTTCGTAAAAGGCGAAGACGTTATCGACCTTGGTCTCGGGCAGAAGATAGTCATGGCTCGGCGAGGCGATGTAGCCGCCGCCAGGCTTCATGATTGCGAGGACCTCCCGCGTCCTGGCCCGGACGAGGTCCGGCGTGCCGGCGATCAGCCAGTGATGGGTGTCGATCGCGCCGTTGAAGACGATCCGGCCGCCGAACGCGGCCTTGAGCGTGGCCGGGGCCATGCCGCGGGCGTCGGGCTGAAGGGCCTGAAGGGCGTCGAGGCCGGCTTCGATCATGGCCGGGATGAGGGGTACGAAGCCGCCGCAGCAATGCATCATGACCTTGAGCCCGAAGTCGTGGCCGAGGCCGGCCAAGCGGGCCAGGTGGGGCTGGAAGAAGCGCCGGAACAGGGCCTCGCCGACGACCGGGCCGTTCTGGGTCCCGAAGTCGTTGCCGATGAAGAAGACATCCAGGACGTCGGCGGCCGCCTCGAAGATTCGCAGGCTGACGTGGAAGTAATAGTCGACCAGATGACGGAGAAGGATGTCGACCAGGGCCGGGTTCTCGACCATGGCCACCATGAAATTCTCCATGCCCAGAAGGTCGATGGCGTCGTGATAGAACGGCGACCAGTCCCCGCCCAGGATGGCGTAGCGGCCGTCCCAGGCCAGGGCCTCGTCGCGGACGCGCGAGACGTCCATCCATCCCGGGTCGGGCCAGGCGTAGCGCTCGATGTCGGCGACCGTGCGGGCGGCGGCGAGGGGATGCTCGATCGGCTGGCCGTAGCCATAGCCCGTCCGCTCGACGCCGAAGGGCGTGCGGGACGTCGCTTCGGGATGGACGAAGGCCGCGTCGGGGCTGAACCGCGGCGGGCCCGCGTACTTGGCGAAGACGCGGCGGAAATCGTTGCCGACGAAAACCTCGAGCTCTTCGTCGGACGCGAGACCGGCCCGGGCCTTGGCCATGGCCTTCCATTCCGGCGAGGCGCCGAGCCAGGCCGGGACACGGTCCGGGATCTCGCCGGCGAAGACGGCCCGAATGCGCTCGCGGGAGGTCATGCCGCGGATTCTAGCACAATCCGGGTCGCGGCGAGAGCGCATAATGGGGGGACATGATACCTATTCCCCATTTTCCCAGCCCCTCGGCCCGGGAAAAGCCGGCGGTCAGCCGTTGGGCATCGCGGGCTCATCGTCGAACAGGAAGACCTGCTCGATCGGCAGACCGAAGTGATGGGCGACGTCGTGGGCCAGGCGCAGCGAGGGGTTGTACTTGCCTTTTTCAAGAAAAACGACGGTCTCGCGGCGGACGCCGACGATCCGGGCGAGCTCGAGTTGGGAGATGTCCTCTTTGGCCCGCAGCTCACGGATCCGGTTATTCATGTTTCATTCCGAACAGGCGGACGCCGAGCCAACAAAGGAAGAACACCATGGCCATGGCAACGATCCCGCCGCCGATAAGAGTGTGCGAAGGGAGCGTCGTCTTGTCGCTGACGTACATGACGAACAGCCACAAGTAGATCGAGATGTAGAAGGCCAAGGATGACGCCCGGGTCATGTACTGCCTGGACATCTCATCTTCGGCGGGCTCATGGCGCCGGTGACTCCGCAGCCGCGAAACGCCCACGAATAGGGCGAACCCGACCAGTACGAGGACGATGCCGGCCATCGCGATCTCGCCGATGTTGCCGGAGAGGTGACCTTTCAAGGCCCACACGGCGAGCGCCACCAAGATCAAGGCGCTGATGACGAAGCCGACAACCGTTCTTTTCATAGGTCCTCCTTCCGAGATCGAGAATGGACTGCTATTCGGACCAAGCCCGAGGCCGAGTAGATGAAGTTATTAATATCTAACATGGTGATGTTATTCTAACATTTTGTTAGAAATAGTCAATATATTTTTATAAAATGTATTTTATTTATTAAGAATAAGTTAGGCCACGTTTAAGGGAAGGCCAGCGATTGGGATGATGAGAATCTGATCCAGCGCGGCCCTCCCCGCCGGACGCGCAGCCGACGGGCAGGCCCTTATGCCCCCTTCAGGAATTCACCGTCGATGATGAGCAGCATCGCGCCCTTTTCGGTCTTCGAGCGATGAGAGCTCGCCCCGTCGGACACGACATAGGTCATCCCCTTCGTCATGACGGTCCGGCCGCCGTCTTCGAGCTCATTGACGAATTCGCCGTCGAGACAATGAACGACGTGTCCGAGCCGGCACCAGTGGTCGGCGAGGTAGCCCGCGGAGTATTCCACGACGCGGACCCTCAGCCCCGGCAGCTGGACGGTCCGCCAGAACGACGTGCCCGTCTCGCCCTTGTGCTCGGTCCGCTGCACCAGGCCCCAATCGATCGCTTGGAACGGATAGCTCGCAGCCGTCATCGGTCCTCCCTCCAGCTCCAATCATCGTCCTTGTCCATGACCAGCTGGGTGATCATATACGTGGACCGGCCGCCGTCGTCCTTCTGGTTCGAGCCGAGGCTGTAGACCACGAACCCCTCGCCTTCCCGGCGATAGACCATCGGCTTCCCGGTGAAAGGATCGATGGGCACCTCGGCCAAGAGGCCGGAAACGAGCTCGTCCAGAGTCCCAGGGTAACGGCCTGTCCGGCTTTTGTAAAGCCGGCAGGCCAGCCCGGTCCGGTTCGCCAGCATGATCGACTCGACCATGGCCTGCTTCATGAAGGCCGCTTCGGATTCGCCGATTATCATCTTGGACAAGAATGCGTACCAAGGCCGCTCTTTGAGTTCAAGGTCCCGGGCTCTGAGCGCGTCGCGGCTCTGATGGTACGGGATCTTGGTCTGGGCCTCCAGGAATTCAAAGTTCGACAGGGACCGGCGCATGTCCCTTTTGACGAGCGGCCGGGCGATCCACGCGCCAAGCTCCTGCCACCAGTGTGGGCCCTCCCAGATGGAACCGAGATCGGCGAGGCGGCCCTTGAAGACGTCTCCCCCGACCTCGGCGAACATGACCCTCTCGCCCCTGAAGGCTTCCGCCAGCCGGGCTCGCCAGGGGCCGGGGTTCTGCGCGGCCATCAGACGCATGAGATCCTCGTCCGAGACCGCCCGGCCGCCGCAGATCTCTCCGAGGAACTGAGACAGGATCCGGGTTTCGGCCACGGAGATCAGGTCCGCGATGAGGGTCCCTTCGCGGGCCATGAGGGGCGTGAACTTCAGACCGATGAGGACCTTATCGACCGCGCTGTGGACGTCGCCCTCTTCGGCGCTGAAGAGGGCCGAGAAAAAGAGAAGCTCCGTCGTCTGGAGCATCTGAACGGCATCCGGCAACCGGCTCTCCACGAGGGACTCGGCCGGATCCCGATAGAGAAAGCACGGCTTGTCGCCCATTTGGGCCACCAGCTCGAAGGCTTTCTGGTTCTTGAGGATCGTGTCCTTGAGCGCGGCCTTGTCGGCCGGATCGAACGGCTTGCCGGCTTGATAGGCCTGCCAAGCGCGAGAGATGAGGCCGCGAACCGAGGAGTCCCTGGAAGTGGGCCGTCCCAGGGTCTTGATCGCCCGCCCGGGGATCGTCGTGATATTCTCAAAAGCCTTCCAAAGACGGGCCGCATTGTCGTCATCGGGGCACGGCGGAGCCAGGTCCTTGGCCGTCAGGGGGATCCCTTGGGCCTGGAGCCCGGCCAGGGTGCGCGCGAGCGCCCGGCCCTCGGTGAAGTTGAACACGGCGCGCACCGTGAGAATGAGCCCGATAAAGACGAGAAGACCGAGGCCAACCCTAATAAGGATCTTCAGAAGTTTCATGTTCCAACCATCCCTTTAGTCGTTCCAAGGCTTTGAGAGAGTCCTTTTCATTGGACGTTCGAGCCGCGGCGACCGCCGGACCTTGCCCGTCCCACCGCCTGGCCAGAGCTCCCTGGCCAAGACCGACTTCGGCCAGCTCCGCCGCCGGCTCGGACGCCGTCGCCGCCTCGAAGCGTCCATCGAGCATAGCCTTCAGCCGAGCCTCCTCATGCCGGCTCAGGAGCGGGTCGAGCGCCAATAGGGCCGCGATGAGGACGGAGCAGACCGTCGCGGCGACCCTCATCCATGGACTGAGCAACACGCGCTCCTTCGCTTCAGCCGCCCTGACCAGGACCCGGCTTCTGAGCCCCGGTGGAACGGGAGCCGGAACGAGGCGGCGGAGCTCTCGTCCGACGCCGGCCGCGGCGGCTTCGAACTCTTCCCGCCCCGGGTCTCTTTGTCCTTCGTATGTCACGACTTCCCTCCCGCGGCTTCGCGTAGCTTCTCGATCCCGTAGCGATACCGGCTGGCGGCCGTGTTCGCGGACACGCCGCAGGCCGCGGCGATCTCCTTGAAGGTCAGGCCGTCGAAGATCTTCAGGTAGACCGCCTCGCGCTGCTCGGCCGGGAGCTCCCCGGCTCGCTGTAACAACAGAGCCAAGGCCGGCTCTTCCGGCGCGACGAAGGCCTCTGAGAAGCGCCCCGCCGCCCCCGACGCGATCACCCTCTCCCCCTCTCTCCGCCCCAGCTTGCGCCTGAGGAATCGGTCGGCTTCGTTGCGAGCCACCCGGAACACGAAGGCGTTGATGTTCCTGATGACCTTCCAGCGCAGGTCATAGCGGGCGAAGCGGCAGAACGCCTCCTGGAGCACGTCCTCGGCGTCTTCGGCCGAACCGAGCTTGAACAAGAGGTAGCGATAAAGGCTCTCGCCATAGCGTTCAACCAGCGCCTCGAGCTTCAATGATCGCCTTTGAGGTCCCGCTTATAAGGACCCGGCCGCGGGCCCGTTTTGTCTGAGCCGCCGAAATATTCTCCCGGTCCCATGCGCCTCGGCCTCATGATACGACTTTGGGGAGCTCCGAACAGCCGGGATCGTTCCCCCCGGCTCCCGTTTTGGACTAGAATAGCATCTCGCGCCTCTTCTCGGAAAGGAGCCGTAATGAAAAGAACCCTCGGCGCTCTCGCCGCCATCCTCTGCGTCCTTTTTGTCGCTCGATCCGCGTTCGCCGCCGGGCGCAACGGCTACTACAGGTTCCCGGCTATCCACGGCGAAACGATCGTCTTCACCTCCGAGGGCGACCTCTGGACCGTCGACGCCAAGGGCGGGACGGCCCGGCGCCTGACGTCGGACCCGGGCCAGGAGACCAGCCCGGCCATCTCGCCCGACGGCCAGACGGTGGCTTTCTCGGCCCAATACGAGGGCCCGACCGAGGTTTACACCATGCCTCTGGCCGGCGGACTGCCGGCACGCCGCACCTTCTCAGGCCAAGCGGCCACGGTCGTCGGCTGGACGCCGGACGGCAAGATCCTCTATTCCACCCGCAAATACTCGACCCTGCCCAACGCCCAACTCGTCGTCCTCGACCCGGCCACGAACGCGGAATCGCTCCTGCCGCTCAGCCAGGCCGCCGACGGCTCGTTCGACGCCGCGGGGAAGACCCTCACCTTCACCCGTCTGCCGTTCCAAGGCAGCTATACCAAGCGCTACAAAGGCGGCACGGCCCAGAACCTGTGGTCGTACGCCTTGGGCGCGGAAGAGGCTGCCCCTCTCACCGCGGATTATCCCGGCACCAGCAAGAACCCCATGGTGTGGCAGGGGCGGATCTACTTTCTGAGCGACCGCGACGGCTCCATGAACATCTGGTCCGTGGACCTCAAGGGCGGCGGGCTCAAGCAACACACTTTTCACAAGGGCTTCGACGCCAGCTCTCCGAGCCTTGACGCGGGCCGGATCGCCTACCAGCTCGTGGCCGACCTCCGCGTCTTCGACATCTCCGCCGGGACCGATACGGCCCTGGCCGTCACCCTGCCCTCCGACTTCGACCAGATGCGGGAACGGTGGGTGACCAAGCCCCTCGACTATCTGACCTCGGGGCACGTCTCGCCGAACGGCGACCGCCTCGTCCTCGTTTCGCGCGGACACGTCTTCGTCGCCCCCGTCGGCGACGGCCGCTGGGTCCGGGTCGACCGCAAAGAGGGCGTGCGGGCCCGGGCCGCCCGGTTCCTCGGCGACGGCAAAACCCTGATGGTCCTCACCGACGAAAGCGGCGAATGGGAGTTCTACCGCGCCGCCGCCGACGGCCTGGGCGCGGGCGAGCGGATGACGACCGGGGCCAAGGTCATCCGCTTTGACGGCCTGCCCTCCCCCGACGGCCAATGGATCGCCTTCGCCGACAAGGACTACCAGCTCTGGCTCTTCAACGCCGGCACGAAGGCCCTGACCCGGGTCGGCGTTTCCGAAGAAGGCATGTTCAGCGGCCTGGCCTGGTCGCCGGACAGCCGCTGGCTGGCTTACGTCCAGGGCGCCTCGAACGGCTTCAGCCAGATCGCGCTCCTCGAGGCCGCGACCGGGAACGCCACTGTGCTGACGGGCGACCGGGTGGACTCCTACAACCCGGCCTGGGGCCCCGACGGCCAATGGCTCTATTTCCTCTCGGACCGCTATTTTCAGAGCGCTGTCGGCAGCCCCTGGGGGCCCCGTCAGCCTGAGCCCTATTTCGACAAGACGACCAAGATCTACGCCGCGGCGCTCTCGGCCAAAGCGGTCTTCCCCTTCGCCCCGGCGACCGAGTTGACTTCCGAGAAGAAGGAAGGCGGCGAGGACAAGGGCGCCGAGCCCGGGCCCGGCGCGCCGGCGCCGAAGCCGGGTCCCAAGCCGGCCCCGAAGCCCGCGGTGAATGTCGTCATCGACCTCCCCGGACTTCAGGAGCGCATCTTCGAGGTGCCGCTCCCGGCCAGCGTGTACTCCGACCTGGCTGTCGGGGACAAGGTCCTCTTCTTCGTCGATGAGGGCTCGAACGCCGCGGGCCAGGCCAAGCTCCAGGCGGTCGAGATCAAGAACCGCAACGTCCAGGCCAAGACCCTGCTCGAGGACGTCCGCAGCTTCGAGCTCTCGGCCGACGGCAAGAAGCTCTTCGTCCGCAAGGGCGGCGATCTCTATGTCATCGACGCCGGGACGGCGGCGCCAGCGCCGCAAAGCCTCGGGGAGCGCCGGGTCGATCTCTCGAAGTGGACCTTTTCGGTCGATCCCCGCCAGGAATGGCGGCAGATGTTCGTCGACGCCTGGCGCATGGAGAGGGATTACTTCTACGACCGCAACCTCCACAACGTCGATTACGAGGGCTTGCTGGCCCGGCATCGCCCGTTCGTCGACCGGGTCAGCGACCGCTCCGAACTCAACGATCTCCTGTCCCACCTCGTCGGCGAGCTCTCGGCCCTGCACACGTTCGTCCGCGGCGGCGACCTCCGTTCGCCGGCCGACAACGTCACGCCGGGCTCGCTCGGGGCCCGCCTGGTCCGCGACGAGACCAAGGGCGGCTACCGCATCGACCACATCTACCGGTCCGACCCCGAATACAAGGACAACCTCTCGCCCCTGGGCCGGCCGATGTCGGCCATTCGCGAGGGCGAGACGATCGCGACCGTCAATGGCGTCCCGACCCTGAGCGTCCCCGATCCGTCGCTGCTCCTCCGGAACACGGCCGGCCAGCAGGTCCTGCTCGAGATCAAGCCGGCGGCCGGGGGCCCGGCCCGCAAGGAGATCGTCGTGCCCATCACCCCGTTCGCCGAGACCGACCTGCGCTACGCCGAATGGGAGTACACCCGGCGCCTCGAGGTCGAGAAGGCCGGCCAGGGCCAGATCGGCTACGTCCATCTCCGGGCCATGGGCGGCGACAACTACACCGAGTGGGTCAAGAACTTCTACCCCGTCTTCGACCGCCAGGGCCTGATCATCGACGTCCGCCACAACAACGGCGGCAACATCGATTCCTGGGTCCTGGAGAAGCTCCTGCGCAAGGCCTGGTTCTACTGGCAGGACCGGGTCGGGAAGCCGACCTGGAACATGCAGTACGCGTTCCGCGGGCACATGGTCGTCCTCTGCGACGAGCGGACGGCCTCCGACGGCGAGGCGTTCACCGAAGGCTTCCGCCGGCTGGGCCTCGGCCAGGTCATCGGCACGCGGACATGGGGCGGCGAGATCTGGCTCAGCTCCTCGAACATCCTGGTCGACCGGGGCATCGCCTCGGCCGCCGAGGAGGGCGTTTACGGGCCCGAGGGCGAGTGGCTCATCGAGGGACACGGCGTCGATCCGGACATCGTCATCGACAACCTGCCCCACGCCGCGTTCAACGGGAAGGACGCCCAGCTCGAGGCGGCGATCAAGCGCCTCCAGGAGCTCATCGCCAAGGAGCCGGTCCCGGTGCCCAAGCATCCGGCCTACCCCAAGAAATAGATCGGGGACACCATACTATTATCCGAATTTCCCCGGCCCCGGAGATGACGCGGGCGCCAGGGGCAGCGGTCTCCGTCCTCATCTTCGCCGTCTTTCGACTAAAATGATCGAAGTTCCGCTGCGGACACACGAAAGGAGTTTTTTATGAAATCCAAGCTCGGTCTCATCGTCGCGGTCTGGGCCTTGGCGGCCCTCGGCGTCGTCAGTCTGGCGGCCCAGGACGTCACGCTGCCGCTCAAGGCCATCCAAGTGACGCACTTCGCCGCGGCCGAAGGGCTCAACAAGGGCCAGGACTTCTTCGACGCGTTCACCGACGGCCTCATGAAGCAGCTCCCCAAGACCAAGGTGGCCGGCCAGGTCCTCGCCGAAGGCGACCAGGTCGCCGAGGCTGATGCCGCCAATTCGGTCGTGGTCGAGGGCAAGATCCTCGAAGTCAAGCATAAGAGCCTGGTCGGCATCGTGCGGACCGAGGTCAATCTCTACCGGGCGAGCGATCATCAGCTGGTCAAGAACTTCATCGCCGAAGTGCCCTATAAGCCCTCGCCGCTGAACACCGACAAGATCATCGGCAACGCGGCCGGCGGCCGCCTGGCCTACGAGATCCAGAGGCAACTGAAGAAGCTCAAGGCTATCTGATCCGGCCTCCGGGGCCCGGGCCTGCCCGAGCTCCTTGACAATCCCCGTCCGCTTTTCTTAATGTGGGGCCTATCCCGTCGCAAGCCGTCGCAGGCGCCGGGCTTCCGTCAACGGCCCCGTGAGGATAGGAGGAAAAATGAGCAAGCGGACAGCGACGCTGATCGTGTTTCTGGCCGGGTTCCTATTCCTGGGGGTCGTTGGGATCGCCGCCGCCGCGGCCGGACAGGCTCCGGCGGGCTACGGTTATCTCGTCCAAAGCGGCCCGCCCTGCTCGGTCTGGTGGGCCGAGGGCGCGTACAAGGTCATGCGCGACGATCCCGTGCCTGTCGCCAGGCAGGGCATCGTCCGCATCGCAGCGGCCCGGAACGAGTTCGAGCCGTTCCTCATCGTCCTCAGCCCTTCGGCGCGGCTGGACGACGTTCGTGCGGCGGCCAGCCCGCTCGCCGGCGACAAGGGCGGAACGATCGGCGCCGCAAATTTATCCATCTGCCATGTCGAGTACGTGAACGTGACGACGCCGACCGACGCCTCGAGCCGCCCGGGCTGGTGGCCCGACCCCCTGCCGCGGTATGACGGGCCGTTCAGCGCCACCGCCCTGGAGAACCATCCGCTCTGGATCACGGTGCGGGTGCCGAAGGACGCGGCGCCCGGGCTCTACAAAGGCGAGATCACGCTCACGGCGGCCGGCTGGTCCTGCGCGATCCCGGTCGAGCTCAGGGTCCACAGCTTCAAGCTGCCCGACCGGCCCTCCGTCCGGTCCTCCTTCGGGCTGCCCACGGGCGATATCAAGGCCTACCACAACCTCGAGACGCGCGAAGAGGTCGAGAAGGTCGTCGATCTCTATTATCAGGACCTGCGGGACCACCGCGTCGCCCCGACCGCTCCGTTCGAGCTCTATCCGATGAAGGTCGGGATGAGCGGCATCTTCTGGACCGGCGGCGAATTCGTCGCCGAAGGGGCCCACGGCGGACGGCGGGCCCTGAAGATCGTGGATGATTCTGCGGAAAGGAACGCCGGCGCGACGTCCGACGCGGTGCCGGTCGCCGCGGGGGCGCCGCTGAAGCTCGGCCTTTGGGCCCGGACGGCCGAGGCCGGCCAGAAGTACACCGTCCTCTGCGAGTTCTTCACTCCCGAAGGCGCCTGGATCGCCGGCGCCAATCTCCTCAAGGTCTTCGACGGCTCGACGGCCTGGGCCGAGGCCGCCATCGATATCCCGCCTCTCCCGGCCGGGACCTCATGTCTCAAGCTCAGCCTCTTCCCCGCTTTCCGCGACAACGCCGGGACGACCAAGGGGACGGCCTGGTTCGACGACATCTCTCTCAAAGCTGCGTCCGGTCTCGCGGGAACCGCGAACATGCTGCCGGGCGGCGATTTCGAGATGCCCCTCGAGGGCATGAAGGCCACGGTCGATTTCTCGGAATTCGACCGCGGCGCCCGCCGCACGCTCGACGAGCTCGGCTTCAACGCCTACGACCTGCCCCTCGAAGGCCTGGGCACCGGGTCCTTCTACACCAGCCAGGCGGGGGTGTTCTGCGGTTTCCGCCAGGGCACGCCCGAATACGACCGGCTGCTCAGCCAGTACCTCAAGCAGGTCGAGGACCACCTGAGCGCGCACGGCTGGCTCGGCCGCGAGTACATCTACTGGTTCGACGAGCCCGACCCCAAGGACTACCCGTTCGTCCGCGAGGGCATGCTCAACATCCGCAGGAACGCGCCGCGCCTGACCCGCTTCATCACCGAGCACCGGCCGGGCCCCGAGATCATGGACGTCTCCGAGATCGGCTGCACCATCTTCCACCGGGTCGACCCCAAGGCCGTGGCCGAGCTGGCCCCGAAGGGCCGGGAGTTCTGGTCCTACCTATGCACTGCGCCTCAGAGCCCCTGGGTCTCGCTTTTCATCGACCACCCCGCGATCAACCTGAGGATGTGGCTCTGGATGACCTACAAGTGGGGTCTCAAGGGGATCCTGGTCTGGCGGGCGGACTACTGGAACAGCCCGACGCTCTTCCCGCCGGGCGTCCTGCAGAACCCCTGGCAGGACCCGATGTCCTACACGGTCGGCTACGGGCTGCCGTACGGCGAGGTCAGCCATTGGGGCAACGGCGACGGCCGCTTCCTCTACCCGCCGAACCGCGACCCCGGCAAGGATAAGACGAAATATTTCTGCGGCCCGGTCGATTCAGTCCGCTGGGAGATCCTGCGCGAGGGTATCGAAGATTACGAATATTTCGTGCTGCTCGACGCCGCGGTCAAGAAAGCCCGGAGCGATCCCAGGATGAAGGCGCAGGCGGCGGAGGCGGCCAAGCTCCTCGATCTCCCGGCCACGGTCTTTACGACCGGTCAGAACTACACGAAAGATCCGCTCGTCCTGCTCGGGATCCGGGCCAAGGTCGCCGAGGCCATCGAGCGGCTCGGCGGCCGCTGACTAGTCCACGACCTCGAGCACGCCCGTCATCCCGTGGTCCTTATGGCTCTTCGAAGAGAGGGGAGCACGCTTGGTGCACCAGAAGGGATATGTCCCGACCTTTGTCGGGGTGAAAGAGATGCTCGCCGGCTTATTTTTCAGGGTCACCGAGAAGTCGATCCCGGCTTCCGGGGCCTTGAGGGCAATGCTGTGAGGGGTCGATCCCACTTTCTTGACGACCAGCACGACCGGGACGTTGACCTTGACCACGATGTCATTCGGGTCGAAATAGTAGCTCCCGCCCGTGATCTCCACCCGCTGGACCCCGTCCTGGCCGATGACCGCAAAGAACCGGTTCCGGGCGGCCTCCTGGCCGTGCCCGGCCAGGCCAAGAACGAAGAAGCCCAAGACAAGAGCCAAGGCTCGCCTTCTGACAAGTGCGCCCCTCATTGCTGCCTCCATTTACGTCTGCCTGGACTACGGACGGTCAATTTGGAATCCAAGATTCATGCCAACCCCCCCTGGCGGGCCGCGGACGAGGAGGGAACAGAGGGACCGCCGGCGCTCGCGCGGGGACGTTCCGCCGAGGCGCTGATCGCCGAGGGCTACGGACGCAGGCTCACCGTCGTGAAGCCGGCCGCCTCGGGCTGGGGCGGCGGCTCGTCATCGCCGAGGCCGTCCTCGACGAAGATCTGGATGACGTCGCGCAGATTGTCGAGCGCCATCTCGTAGGTCGCGCCGCGGGCCCTGCAATCAGGGAACTCGGGACAATGGGCCGCCCACCCTTCGCCGTCGCGGATGACGTAGGCTGAGAATCGGTAACCGCTCATGTCGGCCTCCGTTCGGACCTTTGATAATCGTATCTGCGAGAATTGTGCCAATATGGGCAAAAATAGGGACGCTTCTGTTTCCAAAAAAAACGCATTAATTCCGAAAATAGAAACGTCCCCATTTTTCATCAGAATGTCCTCAGGAACGCGCACTTGATGATCTTGGGAACGCCCTCGCCGTCCTTCCGGACCTCGCCGCGCAGGAAACAGACGGGCGGCGTCCCGTAGGTGAGGCAACGGGTCTCGCCGACGCCCTCGAGGAGCCCGGTCTCGTCCTCGAAGACGTAAAAGAACTTGCCGCCCTCGACCGGCCCCCGGTCCTCCTCGCCGCCCCCCTCGCCCGCCCCCTCGTCAGGCGCGCCAGGCCGGCCGAATCCTCCGTACCCGGCGAACCCCCCTGGTCCGCCATGACCGCCGTGGCCGTTGCCGCCGCCGAGCCGCGCATTGTAGGTGACCCGCTGGCGGGCATCGACGACCCGGACGACGAGCTCGACCATGGTCCCGGCGCAATTCTTGAGATCCTTCACCCGGAGGGGCGGCCGCTTCCCGTCGTAAAGATCGAGGTCGTCCCCTTCCGGCAGGAAGCCGAGGGCCTCGTAGAGCATGCGCCGTTTTTCGTCCGAAGCGATGTCGGCCACCTCTTCCATATGCTCGAGCCCCTGGAAATAGCGCAGGACCTGGCGCGTCCGCCGCGGCTCGAGGACATCGAAGACGCCGGCCTTGATGAGCGAGAGGAGCTCGGCCTTGCCCGGCTTCATCCGGGCCAGGAAGTCCTCGACCGAGAGATAGTCCCCGCCGGCCCGCCGCTCGTCGAGGAGGCGCTCGACGAGCTTGAGGCCCAGGCCCTTGATCGAGGTCAGGCCGACGCGGATCCCGGCCCCGCCGCCCGCCAAAGGCTCGGCCTCGAATTCGAGGCCGCTGCGGTTGGCGTCGGGCCCCAGCATGCGGAGGCCGTTCCGCTTCGCTTCGGCGACGTACTCCGGCAGGTCGTAATAGCCGCCGCCGGCGTTGAGCACGGCCGTGAAGTACGTCGCCGGCTGGTGGACCTTGAGGTAGGCGGCCTGGTAGGCCATGTACGCGTAGGAGGCGCTGTGGGCCTTGTTGAAGGAATAGGAGGAGAACTTCTCCATGGTCTTCCACAGCCGCTCGACCTCGGCCGCCGCGTAGCCGCGCTCGCCGGCCTCGCGGACGAACTTGGCCCGGAGCCGCGGGTCGCCGCCCGGCTTCTTCAGGCTCCGCCGCAGCAGATCGCCCTCCTCGGGGGGCATTCCGGCCACCCGCTCGGCGATCTGCATGACCTGTTCCTCGTAGAGGAGGATGCCGCCGGTCTCGGGCAGGATGCGGGCCAGGAAGGCGTCATCGGGGACGGCGGAGGCGGACGAGCGGCCCCGGCCGCCGCGCCGCCGCAGCAGCGCCTCCTTCATGCCGCTCTCGGTCGGCCCCGGCCGGACCAGGGCCAGGGCCTGGGTGATCTCGTGGATGTCGGCGGGCTTCATCCGTCGCAGCAGGTTCATCATGGCCGGGCTCTCGACCTGGAAGCAGCCGACCGTCCGGGCGGCCCGCAGCATCGCGTACGTCGCCGGGTCGTCCGGCGGGATCGTCCGCAGCTTGAGCTTCTCTTTCGTCTCCGAGATGGCGGCCAGGCCGCGCACCGAGAGGAGGTCGAGCTTGATCAGCCGCAGGTCCTCGACCGCGTCCTTGTCGAAGTGGGTCATGCGCAGGCCCTTGGCCGAGGTCTCGAGCGGCAGGTAGCGCTCGACCGGACCGGGCGTCAAGATGACGCCGCCGACGTGGAGCGAGATCTCGTGGAAGGCGTCCTGGAGCTCGGCGGCGAGCTTCCAGACCTCGAGGCGCCCCGGGGCCGGGGCGGCCAGGCGCAGGCTCGACGGCTCGGCGAAATAGGGCACCCGCTTGGACAGGCTCCGGGCCTCCTCGGGCGGCGCGCCGTAGGCCCGGAGCGTCTCGTAGAGAGCCGAACGGCCGCCGAAGCTCTTGAGGCTGCAGACGTAGGCCGCGCCGGTCTGGCCCGCCCCGTAGCGCTCGAGGACGTAGGCCAGGACCTCGTCGCGGCGCCGGGAGTCGAAATCAAGGTCGATGTCGGGCGGGTCGGGCCGGCCGCGGTTGAGGAAGCGCTCGAAGTAGAGGTCGAATTCCATCGGGTTGATGTGCGAGATGCCGAGGAGCCGGCCCAAATACGACGAGGCCCCCGAGCCGCGCAGGTTGTGGAGGATGCCGCGGCTGCGGGCGAACTCGACGATGTCGTGGACGGCCAGGAAGTAGGGGCCGAAGCCCGACTGCTCGACCGCGGTGAGCTCGCGGCGGGCCCGCTGGCGCTCCTTCCAGGTCAGGTTCGGCGCCGCCGTGAGCCGCTCCATGACGACCTCGCGGAGGGTCCGGGGGAAGAGGTCGGCCGGGAGGTTGGGGACGACGTTCTCGAAGACGAATTCGCACTTCTCGGCGACGTCGATGGTCCGGGCCAGGGCCTCCCGGGCCGCGTCACCGAAGCGGCGCAGGGCCAGCGCTTCCTGCGGCGGGCCGAAGACCTTCATCTTGCCGAGGAGACGGTCGCGCTCCGGCGGGTAAGGGATCTTCCGCTCGATGGCGTGAAGGAGGATGAGCCGCTCGGGACTGGTCAGGTACTTGACCGGGTTGGCCCAGACAATAGGCAGCCCCCTGGGGACTGTCCCCGGAGGGGACTGTCCCTCTTGTTCCCGAAGCCGACCGAAATTCGCGAAATCGGCCCCCAGGTAAAGGTCGCCCGGCGCGACCTTCTCGCGCAGCTCGGCCAGCATCGCCGCCTCGCTCGGCCGGCCGACCGGCGGCAGATCGCCGGAGGGGCAGTCCCTCTTCGGGGGCGGTCCCTCCCGCCCGTCCGGGATGTAGATCACGACGAGGCCCGAGGGGCCGCGGATCTCCCGGCGGTTGAAGATCTCCATGAGGTTCGAGTAGCCAGCCCGCGTCTTGACCAGGAAGACGAACCGATAGCCCCCGCACTCGAGCTCGCAGCCGAAGAGGGGCTTGAACCCGGCCGCCGGGGCGATGCGCTTCCACTTGCCCCAGCCGTAGATGTTGCCGATGTCCGCCAGGGCCGCGGCCGGGAGCCTCTGCCCGCCGGTCCAGCCGGCCGCCTCTTCGAGCGTGACGCTGCCTCTCCCCCGGCTGTACACCGAATGGAAGCGCAGCGGCACGAACATGGCGCTTGTCCCTCTCCCCTCACTTCGTCAGCGATGCCGTCTTGAGGACGTAGCCCCGCCGCGGCTCGAAGGCGTAGACGGCGTCGAGCATCTTCTCCCGGATCGTCAGGACCGAGCCGAAGCCGTACTTGCCGCGGACCTTGTCGATGGCCCCGCCCAGCCGCTCCGGCCGTTCCGAGTAGGGCTCGAAGAGGGCCAGGGGCCGGACCCGGACGAGGTCCGAGGCCTTGACCCCGACCAGGCGCAGGGCCAGCCGCGAGCCGGCCGTGAGCTCGAGGAAGAGCTCCTCGGCGATCTTGTAGATCTTGCTCATCTCCTGGAGCGGCGAGAGCACCAGGCGGCGCTTGATCTCGGTCTTGAAGTCGGCGGTGCGGGCCTTGACCTCGATGACGTGGGCGTAGAGCCGGTCCTCGCGCAGGGCCAGGGTCAGCCGGTCGCAGAGGTAGGCCAGGTGGGCCAGGAGCAGGCGCTTGTCCCAGAGGTCCTCGAGGAAGGTCGTCTCGCGCGAGACGGACTTCGGCACCGTGCGCGTGACCAGAGGCCGGCAGTCGATGCCGCGCGACTGGAGGTAGATGTCGTCGCCGGCCTCGCCGAAGAGCGTGTGCAGCGTTCCCCGCGGCAGGTCCCAGAGCTGGCCGATCTTGTGGATGTTCATCAGCCGCAGGACGACCTGGGCCTTGGGGCCGATGCCGGGCAGGGCCTCGATGCCGAGGTCGCGGAGGTACTCCTGCTCCTCGCCCTCGCGGATCTCGAAGAAGCCGGCCGGCTTGGCCCGGCGCGTGGCCAGCTTGGCCAGGATCTTGTTCGGCGCCGCCCCGACCGAGACCGTGACCCCGATCTCGCGCTCGACCCGGCGCTTGAGGTCTCGGGCCGCCTCGGTGAAAGACGGATAGAGGTGGCTGCAGCGGGTCAGGTCGAGATAGGCCTCGTCGAGCGAGGCGTCCTCGACGTCCGGGGTCGCGGTGTGGAGGACGCGGAAGAAGCGCTCGGAGAAGGCCTGGTAGACCTGGAAGTTGCCGCGGAGAAAAATGCCCTGAGGGCAAAGCTTGTAGCACTCGCGGAGCGGCATGCCCGAGTGGACGCCGAACTCCCGGGCCTCGTAGGAGCAGGTCGAGGCCACGCCGCGCTCGTGGGCCAGGCCGCCGACGATGACCGGCTTGCCCTTGAGCGTGGGGTCGAGCAGGACCTCGACCGCGGCGAAGAAGGCGTCGATGTCGACGTGGACGATGTACCGGCGCCCGTTTTTCGGCAGAGACACCCGTCCTCCTTTTTCGTGCGATCGATCTCTTTTTCCCCTTCACCGAAGGGGAGCGATATCGGAGCGTCGCGCCCCGTTCAGTACTTTCTCATGATGCCGATGACCCGGCCCAGGATCTTGGCCGACGGGGCCTCGATCGGCTGGAAGGCCGGGTTCTCTGGGACGAGGAAGATCCGGCCGTCCTTCCGGCGCAGGCGCTTGAGCGTGACCGAGCCGTCCTCGAGCATGGCCACGACCATCTCACCCGAGTTGGCCAGGTTGGTCCGTTCGAGCAGGACGTGGTCGCCGTCGTCGATGTAGGCGTCGATCATGCTCTTGCCGTCGACCCGGATGCAGAAGACGTTGCCCCGGCGGCGGCCGACCATCCAGCCCGGGACGTCCATGGCCTCGCCGGTCGCGTCGAACGACTCGCGCGGCCCGCCGGCCGGAACGAGCCCGGCGACCGGCACCCGGACCTGGCTTTCGACCAGGGCCGGCAGCCCGGCGACGCGGATCTCGCCGGCCGCGCGGCTGATGTAGCCCTTGCGCTCCAGGCTCTGGAGGTGCTTGAGCACGGCCGATGGGCTGGGGATCTTGAGGGCCGCGCCCAGCTGGCGGATGGTCGGGGCATAGCCGTGCTCGAGGACATAATCCTCGACGGCCTTGAGGACCTTGGCCTGCCGCAGGGTCAATTCCCGTCTCAGCGTGTTTACCATTTTGTTCACCATTTATAAAATAAGCCCGACCCGGGCCTTTGTCAAGAGGAAAAATTCAATATTTCCGGCGTTCTTCCGGGTTATGATATCTATGCTTCTCGGATAAGAAATGTCATGGCCGGAATAGTCGGGAAAATTTGCGGACTGTACCGAAGCTTCAAGGACAAGAACGTCGTCACGCTGGCGGCGTCGGTCTCCTCTTTCGGCTTTATGTCGTTCTTCCCCTTTCTCGTCCTCCTGGCTTCGGTCACCTCTTTCGAGGGCGCTTTCGCAGTGACGGGGGTCACCGGGAGTGCGGCATAGATGACGGCCGGGCTAACTATCCTTCTGTGGTCTCGTCTATGACGACATTAGGTTGGCGGAGGATTTGATTGACGCAACGCACACGCTTTCTTGGCTCAATCGCGTTGCTTGGCTTCTTGGTCGCCGCTACGGCGCTGTCGAGTCCCGGCCCGCAGGCACAATTTGCTCTCGCGCCGGGGGTGCAGCAAAAGCCCGCTTCCACAGGAACGTTGTTGCCCCTGCCAGCTCCTACCGGCGCCATGCCGGTTGGTACTATAGTCCTGCATTTCCTGGACAAATCTCGACCTGACACGATCGCCAAGACAGCGGGAAAATTTCGCGAACTGATGGTGCAGGTGTGGTATCCCTCCCGCGCTTCGCCGACGGGAACAGGTGCTCCATATATTCCCGACCCTGCCCTATTTCATATGCTCGCCACCGTCGATGGCGGCTATTATGGCCAGTCGGCCGCCACCCTGAATTGGTGGAATGCGCTCCACACCCATTCATCGTGGAATGCTCCTGTTCTTCATGGCGGCCATCGTCTTCCGCTGTTGATATTCTCGCCGGGCCTGGGCATTACGCGCGCGAACTACACGGCGTTTGCCGAGGAATTGGCCAGCCACGGATATGTCGTGGCCGTCATCGACCATCCTTACGGAGGCTTCACCGTTCTGCCGGATGGCAGAACGCTGTCCGCCGATGACGATCCGGGCAATGAGGATGAGAAGCAAGTGCCCGCCCACCTCACGGCGTATGCCGCCGACGCCGCTTTTGTCATCCACGGGCTTTCCCAACATCAGGCAAGAACGCCGGTGCAGTTTGCCGAGGTGATTGATTTCGAGAGAATCGGTATGTTGGGTCACTCACTCGGAGGAGCGGCCGCCCTCGAAACCTGTCGCGCCAACAAACAGGTCAAAGCCTGCGCCGACCTCGATGGCGCTCCCTTTGGCAAAGTGACCGAGGAGGGAGTCCAAAAACCGACGTTGCTGTTGCTGGAAGATCCGGACTACTCGGATGCAGACCTGGCGGCCAAGGGCCGTACCCGGGAACAATGGCAGGCGATGGGCAAGAAGGGTATTGCGATGTGGGCCTCTATCGCCAAGAGAAACGATGTGCCGGTGTACAAGGTAAAGATTCGCGGCACCGGCCATCTCAGTTTCAGCGACGCTCCCTTTGTCATGCCCGATACCATCACCCGGTTTGGCGGCAACATTCTCGATGCGCAGACCACTTTTGACCGCATCACCGCCTATCTGCTGGCCTTCTTCAACCAATATCTGAAAGGTCAGTCCAGCGAATTACTGGCGAAATCTCCGTTTGGCTCCGCTGTCACAGTGCAGAGGCTGGACGCTGCAAAATAAGCTGCTTCATTGCACAGACCTTCATTTTCTTTCCTACGCTTGTCAAGGGCCCCGGCAAGGGCGAAGATAGGCCGGACCATGTGCTTCCCGATCCTCTCAGAAGGCTGGTTCAAAAAGCGTACCGGGAGCCTTCGAGGGACTGCTCGACGACCCAGAGGAACTCGCCGGCGGAGCTTGTCAAACGGCGCCGGTCCTTGGGCCGTTTGGTACAATAGACAAGGGAGCGTTCATGAGAGATCGCCGCCGCAAAAGGTTCGTCTCCGTTTTCGCCGGAGCCGCCGTCGTCCTGGCCTCGCCTTCCTCGGGGGTCGGGCCGCCCAGGATCCCCGGGCCGCCAGCCCCTTCTGGGTCACAGCCGAGGGCCCGGACGACAAAAGATGAGGAAGGGCCGCGCCAATGACTGGGTCGACAGCGAGGTCCGGGGCGCGCGCCGTCATCGCGGCCGCCGCTTTCCTCCTGGCCTGTGCCGCCGCGGCCCAGACCGTGATCACGGTCCCGCCGGAGCCGGAGCGGGCGCTCTCGTTCTTCAACACCCACAACGGGGAGCGCCTGAGCGTCGTCTACAAGCGCGGGGCGAACTACCTCCAGCCCGCCCTGGACGACATCAAGCACGTCCTGCGCGATCCGTTAACGAACGACGAGATCCCGATCGACCCGGCCCTGCTGGATTTCCTCTACGACCTCCTCCAGAAGGTCGGCTACCGGGGCGAGGTCGAGGTCGTGTGCGGTTTCCGGTGCGTCGAGACGAACACCCGTCTCCACAACCAGTCGAGCAGCGTCGTCCTCGCCAGCCAGCATACCAAGGGCCAGGCCCTGGACTTCCGGCTGCGGGGATTCAATACGCGCAAGCTCTACGAGGTCGCCAAGTCCATGAAGCGCGGGGGGACCGGTTACTACAAGGCCTCGGATTTCATCCACATCGACACGGGACCCGTCCGGTCCTGGTGAGCCCCGCTTGATTTCTTCCTCGGGGACAACGCGTTCCGCTCGTCTGAAAAGAGTTGGCGGAATTCGAGCCCTACGGCCGGGATCGACCGCACGCGGGCCACTCTGATATGATATCTATTGTTTTCGGGGAAGGCATGTCATGGCTGGACTGGCCGGGAAGATCAGGGAACTGTACCGAAGCTTCAAAGCCAAGAACGTCGTCACTCTGGCGGCGTCGGTTTCCTTTTTCGGCTTTCTGTCGCTCTTCCCCTTTCTCGTCCTCCTGGCTTCGATCGCCTCTTTCTTCATCCAAAAAAAGCAGGCCTTTGTCCTGATCGAGAGGCTGCTCAGTTCCTTGCCTCCGGCCGTGGCCGACACCGTGCTTCAGTCCCTTCACGGAGCCGTCATCTCGGGCAAGGTGGTCTCGGCTATCAGCCTCGCGCTGCTTGTCTCGTCGTCCCTCGCGGCCTTCGGCCAGCTCCGGCTCGCCCTGAATAGGGTCATGGGCATGCCGGTGAAGGTCAAGGGTTGGAAGGTTACGCTAAAAACATTCGGGTTTTATGTGGCGACGGCGCTCGTCTCCCTTCTCCTGATGCTCGGCGGCGGAACGTTCTTCGTCCTGGCCGCCAAACTGGCGCAGGTGTCGTTCGTTAGCCGGTTCTTGATCATCGAAGCCGGCATCGTCATCGTCCAGGTCCTCCTTTTCGCAGTCTCCTACCGCTACCTGGCAGCGAGACTCCTCCCCTGGAAAAACGTCCTCATCGGAGGGATGGTCACAGCCCTATCATGGGAGGTTCTGAAATACCTTTTCGGCCTGTACGTCAGCTCGATCGGCAGTTTTACCATGCTCTACGGCTTCATCAGCTCGGTGTTCTTCCTGATGCTTTGGCTGTTCTATTCCGTGCTCATCTATTTCTTGGGGGCGCACATCAGCGTGGAACTCGGATGACGACTATCCGCAAGCCCCTCGCCATTCCGGCTCTGTTTGCCGATTCCTCCCATTAGGACTAGAATTCGATCCGGGGCATGGCCGGCGAGGAGGGCCTATGAAGCGTTCCCCTTATGAGACCTCACACAAGAAGGGTCGCGGTCCCGTCGAAGCGACCGCTGATCTCGCTTATGAGGCCATGCTGCTCAGTCACGTCAATGACGGGGTCGTTGGCACGGATGCGGATTCACGGATCACCTACTGGGGCAAAGGCGCTGAGAGGATGTACGGCTTCAGCTCGAGCGAGGCCGTCGGCAGGACCCCGTTTGAATTGCTGCGGCCCGCTTATCAGCCGGAGGAGCGCGAACGGATCCTGGCTGAAGTCGACCGCCGAGGCTCCTCGGTGGCCCTTCTGCATTTGAGGCACAAGGACGGGGCCGAGGTCGTCGCGGAAGTCAACTCGACGAAATTGGTCGATGAGCGGGGCCGGCACACCGGCTACGTCATCGTCTACCGAGATATGACCGAGCGCTACCGGGCGATCCAGGCGCTTCGGGACGCCAACGAGCGCCTCCAGGTCCAGACCGAGGAGCTGAGGACGCGCGAACGGCAGCTGCAGGTCCAGAGTCTGGAACTGCGCGCCCAGGCCGAGGAGCTCCAGCGAAGCGACGCGGAACTGCGGGGCATCCTCAACGCGACCAAGGAGTCCATCTGGGAATTCAGCCCCGATGGCCGCATCCTGATGGCGAACGATATCGCGCTGAAGCGCTTCGGACATACGCGCGAGAAGGTCGTCGGCCGGCGGGGCCGCGATTTCTATTCGCAGGACCTGGCCGAGGCGCGAGAGGCCAAGATGAGGGGAGTCGTCGAATCCGGGCAGCCGATCGAATTCGAGGACGTCCGGGCCGGCATCGTATTCGAGCACAGGTTCTACCCGATTTTCGGTCCCGGGGGGAACGTGTCGAGCATCGCCTGCTTCAGCCGGGACGTCACCGCCCGCAGGCGGACCGAACGGGCCCTGCGGGAGTCCGAAGCCGAGGCCAGCACCCTTATCCGGTATGCCCCTACGGGCATCTACGAGATCGATTACCGGGGCCCGAAGTTCATCGGTGTCAACGACGCGATGTGCCGGATCCTAGGATATTCGCGGCAAGAGCTCTTGGCCATGAGCCCCGCCGAGCTCCTCGACGCGGACAGCCAGGCCCGCTTCGCCGACCGGATCAGGCGCCAGATGGCGGGGGGGACGATCGAAGAGGTCGTCGAGTACCGCGTCCGCAAGAAGGACGGCGACTTCATCTGGGCGATCTTGAACGTCGCCGTCAGTCCGAACGCCGAAGAGCCCCACAAGGTGCTGGTCATCGCCCAGGACATCACGGAGCGCAAGCGCCTGGAGGAAGCGCGGCGGCGCGACCGGGAGCGCTTCGAGCTCTTGTCCGTCACGGCCGCGAAGCTGCTCGAGTCCAGGGACCCGCAAACGGTCGTGGACGAGATCTGCAGCAGGATCATGGCCCATCTCGACTGCCAGCTCTTTTTCAATTTCCTCGTCGACAGGCAGGCGGGCAAGCTGCGCCTGAACGCTTGGGGGGGCATCCCCGACGCCGAGGCCCGCAAACTCCAGTGGCTCGATTACGGCACCGCGGTCTGCGGCTACGTCGCTCAGAACGCCGTCCGATTCGTCGCCGAGGACATCCCGGCGCGGCCTGATCCCCGGACCGACCTCGTGGCCGGCTTCGGGGTCCAGGCCTATGCCTGTCACCCGCTGATGTCCCGCGGCGAGGTCTTGGGGACCCTCTCGTTCGGCACCAGGACG
The DNA here is from genome assembly GCA_963807525.1 of Candidatus Aminicenantota bacterium. GTDB lineage: Bacteria > Acidobacteriota > Aminicenantia > Aminicenantales > Saccharicenantaceae > RBG-16-66-30. The sequence continues at coordinate 121,906 of CAWECI010000012.1, forward strand.
CGGACCCAATTCAGCCCCGAGGACCTGTCGATGATGAAGACCGTGGCCGACGAGGTTGCGGTGGCCATCGAGCGGATGCGCGACCAGCTGACCCTGCACGATCGCAGCCTCGAGCTCCAGCGCCTGACCGAGGAGCTGGAGACGCGCGTCCGGGAGCGCACGTCGGACCTGGCCGCCGCCAACGAACGGCTCAAGGCTGAAGCCGACCAGAGGGCCCGCCTGGTCGCGGCCGTCGAACAGGCCGACGAAGGGGTCGTCATCATGGACGCCGAGGGCCGCATCCATGACGTCAATTCCGCCTTCCTGCGACTGAGCGGGCGCGGCCGCGACGAGCTCCTGGCGATAAGCTATCCGCATCTCCTCGCCTGTTCGACCGAGGGTCCGGACCTGTGGGCCGACATGAGGGTCTCGATCGACCGGAACGAGACCTGGCGCGGACACGTGACCCGCCGGCAGGACGGCGGCGAGCCCCTGGAGCTCGACGTCACCCTCTCGCCCATCCACGACGACGCCGGCCGGATCATCAACTATCTCGCGGCCGAGCGGGACGTCACGCGCGAGGTGCGGCTGCAGCAGCACCTCCGGCAGATCCAGAAGCTCGAGGCCCTGGGCACGCTCGCCGGCGGCATCGCCCACGATTTCAACAATATCCTGAACCCCATCTTCATCAGCACCGAGCTCCTGCTCCTCGAGCGGTCGATCGAGCCGGGCAGCCGGCACCTGCTGGAGACCACACTGAAGGCGGCCGAGCGGGGCCGCGACCTGGTCAAGCAGATCATCGCGTTCAGCCGCCAGAAAGAAAGGGAGCGCAAGCCTTCCAAGGTGGGTCCGGTGGTCACGGAGGCGGTCAAGTTCCTGCGCGTCTCGCTGCCGAGCACGATCGAGATCCGGTCCGACATCCATGACGAATCGGGCGCCATCCTGGGGGACCGAGCCCAGATCCACCAGATCGTCATGAATCTCTGCAACAACGCGGCCTACGCCATGCGGGAACGGGGCGGCACCCTCTCGATCGGCCTGGGCGATATCGACGTCGACGAGCGGCTGGCGGCGCACGTGCCGGCCCTCAAGCCCGGCCCCTATCTGTGCCTGACCGTCGCCGATACCGGAACGGGCATGACGCCGCAGGTAAAGGAACGGGCCTTCGATCCCTTCTTCACCACGAAGAAGGCGGGCGAAGGCTCGGGCATGGGCCTGGCCGTCGTGGCCGGGATCGTCAGGGACTACGGCGGGGCCATCTCGTTCACGAGCGAAGAGGACTTGGGATCCACGTTCACGATCTATCTCCCGCGCGTGGCCGTTGAAACAGCCGGAGACCCCGGCCGCTGTGGAAGGCCTGCCGCGGGGATCGGAGCGCGTCCTTCTCATCGATGACGAAGAGGTCCAGGTCCGGAGCGTCCGGAACATGCTGACGCGGCTGGGCTATCAGGTCGTCGCGATGACGGGCGGCCTGGAGGCGTTGGCCCTGTTCAAGTCCGATCCCCAGGCCTTCGACCTCCTGATCACCGACCAGACCATGCCCCAGCTGACGGGCACGAGGATCTGCGAAGAGGCCCTCGGTCTCCGGCCGGACCTGCCGATCATCCTCTGCACGGGATACAGCGAGACCGTCGACGCCGCGGGGGCCCGGGCCCTGGGCGTCCGCGAGTTCCTGATGAAGCCCTATTCGATCCGCGAGATGGCCGAGACGATCCGCCGGGCTCTCGCGGGGGGCAGGGGCGAACCCGTGCGTCCCGGTCGCCGATAGGATCGACCCCCGGGCGGGGCACAACTGCTCCCAGGAAAACAGCCTCCCGGAGCCTTCTCTCCCCAGGCCCGGATCCCCGAATTCCTACTATTTTTATAAGAATAGGAACCTTTTTCCCGGCCTTACGTCTAATAGTATGTAAGGATATTGAGAAGAAACCAACGAAAAGAGGAAAATACAATGAAATTCCGGGCTAAGATCGCCATCTTCCTGCTGGCCTCGTTCCTGAGCCTTGTCGGCTTCAACCTGATCGCCAACAGTGTCACAAAGGGCGATTTCGTCGCCGCCTATGACACCGGGACCCAGGTCACGGTCGAGGTCTCGAACGTCCACGCTCTGGCCTGAGTCGGGCCCGTTCTGGCCCTTCCTTCCCTTGACCGACATTCGGGGCTGACTTTAAAGAGAGCCGGGCTGATCGGCCCGGCACCCTGATCCCCTGGCATGGTTCTTGCAGGCTTCCCCTACGGAGGGGAATAAGCCATGAAACTGGAACTTCAGTCCTGCGTCTCCCTCAACAACGGCGTCAACATGCCGCTCTTCGGTCTCGGCACGTGGGACGCCACGGGAAGAAAAGGCCGTCAGGCCGCCCTGTGGGCCCTCGAATCGGGGTACCGCCTGATCGACACGGCCTCGTCCTACGGCAACGAGCGCGAGATCGGAGAGGCCGTCAAGGCCAGCGGCGTACCGCGAAACGAGATCTTCATCACCACGAAGGTCTGGCCGGCCGAGTTCGGCTACGAGGCGACGCTGCGGGCCTTCGAGTCCAGCCGCAGCCTGCTCGGCGTCGAGCAGGTCGACCTCTATCTTCTCCACTGGCCCGGCGACGACCGGCGCCGCCGCGACGAGGCCTGGCGGGCCCTCGAGACCCTGCTGGCCGACGGGCGGGCCCGGGCGATCGGCGTCTGCAACTACGGCATCGCCGAACTCGAGGAGATCCTCTCGGAGGGCGACGGCCGCGAGGTGCCGTCCGTGGATCAGGTCCCGTACAGCCCCTTCAATCAGCAGCGCAAGCTCTGCGAGTTCTGCGCCGAGAACGGCATCCGGCTCGAAGGCTACAGCCCGCTCACGCGAGGCCGGAGGCTCGGCGACCGGGTCGTCCGGACCGTGGCCGAGGCCCGCGGCTGCACGCCGGCCCAGGTCCTGCTCCGTTGGGCCCTCCAAAAAGAGGTCGTGACCATCCCCAAGGCCCTCCACAGGGACCACATCCTCGAAAACGCGGCGGTCTTTGAATTTGAGCTGACCGCCGAGGATATGGCCACCCTCGACGCCTTGGACGAGGAGCGCTGACCGCTCTTACTTCGGATACCCGACCGGATGTTCAAGAGCGGGAACTGCGTATCGGCCAGCTTGAGCAGCTCCTTGATCCTGACCGTGTCCATGCCCGCCCGCGGCCGGGTGGCCAAACCCGTACCGGCGCAGAAGACGGCGATGTTCTCGGCGACGATGCCGACGTCGAGGGTGCCGAACCTTAGCTTCATCTCGGCCTCCCCCATCCGGAACTTGCCGAGGTCCGTGACCAGGATCAGCAGGACGGGCGCCGGGGTGGACGGGGCCGGCTTGGCTTCGGGCTTGGCCGGGGGCGGCATCTGGGGCTTCGCTTCCGGCTTTTCCCCGGGCTTGGCCATCGGCTTGGCGCCGGGACCGCCGCGGGGCGGGGTGACCGTCAGCCGATAGTCGCCGGCGACGATCGGCGCCAGGGCGTGGGCGGCGGCGTCGTACTTGTAGGCGCCGTCTTTCATGAACACGTAGATGTCGACATCCTGGGCGTTCATCGCCGAAGGGGCGGTCCGGCGTCCGTCGGGCCGGTTGACGCCGTCGGCGGCCCAGAGCAGGTCGGACAGGTCCTGAAGGCCGAGGTCCTTCTCGGACCACTCGTGGACAGAGGCCCTCTGGGCGAAGGCCTGCATGACGGGAACGCCCCGGGTCTTGTTCGGGTCGTTGAGCTTGATCGTCTTGATCTCGGGCGCCTTGGCGAAGCTCAGGACGAAGCCGAGGAGCAGGACGGCGGCGAGGGACACCGCAAGATTGGATCTTCTCATGAGAGGACCTCCCTGGATCGATTTCTCATTGGTCCGGGACGCTGGCGCGGCCGGCATTTTCGATTTAAGCACCTTCGGTGAATGAGGTCAAGGCAGCCTCAGCGCCGGACCGCCGAGGGGCGCGGTCAGGACCGCTCGAAGACGGCCGGGCTGACCCTCAGGCTTTGGCCCGCCGCCTCGAACGCCTCGAGCCATGCTTTGGCGCCGGAGTCGCCCCGGTCGGCGCGGGCCCCCTGGTCGGCGTGGACCCGGCGACCCTTGGAGACGTAGAGGTTCTGGCTTTTCCAAAGGTCGATGTCGATCTCCATGGGCTTCAGCACGGCCAGCAATCGGGCGACCGTGCGCAGGGCCTCGGGGCTTCCGGGATCGTTCGCCCAGCCGGCCATCAGGGCCTCGATCTTCTTTTCGGCCTCGAATCCGAGACCGGCCTTTCCGGGCTCGAGGGATCCTTGCGGTACTCCTCGACCAGGGCCGCGAGCCGGTCGAAGTCCATGGCCGGGGCCTCGAGGAGGTCCTTGAACTCGGCGTTGAGGACGAAGGCGGCCGGACCGGAGAAGGGTCTCGGGGAGGGGATCTGGATCCGGACCATGGTCTCCATGATCGGCCGGTTGGTCTCGAAGATGCGGCGGTAGTCGGCGTCGAGGGCCCGGAGGTTGTCCTGGAGGATAGCGGAGACGACCTTCCGGCGCTCGTCCTTGAAGAGGTGCCAGAGCGAATAGCTGTGGTCCCCGAAGTGCCGGTCGATGAGGGCCAGGACCTTGGTCATGTCGTCCCGGCCGAAGGCCGCCTGGATCTCGGCGCACATGTCCCGGAATCGATCGTCGGGGACCGCTTCCCCTGATCCCGGCCGTCAGGTCCTGGCCCCCGCCGTGGAGCACGGCGTGGGAGATGGTTCGCTCCTCCCACGTGATCTCCGACTTGAGCCGGACCCGGCCAAGGGCCAGCTTCTTTCGGCCCCGCGACTCGCGATCGCACGTTTCGGCGGAGGCTTCGTAGTGGGCGATCTTGACGGCCTGCGGATACTCCTCGAAAAGCGAGGACACGCCGTAGTGGGCGGCCAGGCGCGGGAAGTCGATGATCGAGGGCCTGACGAACCGGTCGAAGACGCGGGCCCCGTCCTTGTAGGCCGGGACGTTGCTCTTGGCCGCGGCCAGCTTGGCGATGAACGCGGGCTCGAGGTCGGCGCCGGTGACGTCCCGGTGCAGCTGGATGGCCCGGGCGGCGTACTGGACGACCTGGACCGTCTCGACGTTGGAGATGTCATCGAAGAACCAGCCGTCGCTCGTGAAGATGAGCATGGCATGACGCTGGATCTCGAGGAGCTTGAGCAGCCGGGTCTTGTCCTGCGGCGACAGGGCGGCCTTGATGTTCCGGGCCATGAAGCTCTCGATCGCCCGCGGCGAGCGGTCGAGGATGACGGAGATGTAGTCGTTCCGGACCGCCCACGGGTCGGCCCCAAAGCCCGACAGGGCCTGCTCGAAGGGGCCGGTCATCTGATCGCGAAGCCAGTCCATGGCCTGGCGGAGCGGCGTCCGCCACTTCTGGTTCCAGCGCGGGTGCATCCCGGAGCTGTCGCCGCAGTCGCTGCGCCAGCGTTCGACGCCGTGGCCGCAGCTCCAGGCCGTGTTCTTGGCGATCTCCACCTCTTGCGCGGGCGGGAAGCGCTCGAGATAGTCGGCGTAGACCGTGATCTCAGCCAGCCGGTTCTCCTCGATGTGGCGGAGACAATAGGCCAGGGCCATGTCGCCGAAGCGATGATGGTGGCCGTAGGTCTCGCCGTCGGTGGCCACATGGACGAGCTCGTCGGAGGCGGGATCGGGGGTGAACGCGCCCAGCAGGCGGTTGGCGAAATCCTCGCCGTTCCGGAGGATATGGCCGAACGCGATGTCGTGGGAGATCGGGCCGTCATAGAAGAAGAGGGCGATCGTCCGGCCCGAGGGCAGATGGCAGAGGTAGGGCCGCCGGGGGTCGATGGCCCCGTGGCTCGCGTCAACCCACTCCCTCGAGCCGATTGTGCGGCTTCGGGCAGCTTGATAGGGCGACAGGATGGTGAAGGCGACGCCCTGCTCGGCCGCCAGGTCCAGGCTTTCGAGATCGACCGCCGTCTCGGGCAGCCACAGCCCTTCCGCTTTCCGGCCGAACCTGGATTCGAAATCCCTCAGGCCCCAGAGGATCTGGGTCCTCTTGTCGCGGCTCTGGGCCAGCGGCATGATGAGGTGATTGTAGGCCTGGGCCATGGCCCCGCCGTGGCCGTGGAAGCGGGTGCGGCTCTCCCGGTCGGCCTCGACGATGGCCTGGTGGATGTCGGGGGCCGAACGGGCCATCCAGGTCAGGAGCGTCGGCCCGGCGTCGAAGCTGATGCGGGCATAGTTGTTGATGATGTCGATGATCCGGTCCTCGCGGTCGAGGATGCGCGAGGCCGAGTTCGGCGCGTAGCTCTCGGCGCCGACGCGCTCGTTCCAATCGTGATAGGGGGCGGCCGACTCCTGGAACTCGATCTCCTCGAGCCAGGCGTTCTCGCGGGGCGGCTGGTAAAAATGGCCGTGGATGCAGATGTGCCGTTTCATGGCCGTCGTCCCCTCCCCGTCAGCCCATCGCCTTCTTGAAGATCACGACGCCGAGCGGCGGCAGGGTCAGGCTCAGCGATTGGCCGTGGCCGTGGAACGGCGCCGGGCCGGCTTCGGCGGCGCCGGCGTTGCCCAGGCCTCCCCCGCCGTACTCGAGGGCGTCGCTGTTCAGGACCTCCGTCCAAACGCCTCCGGCCGGAACGCCGACATGATAGCCGTAGTGCGCGACCGGCGTGAAATTGCAGACCACGAGGATGATGTCGGACGTCGTGCGGCCGCGGCGCACGTAGCTGACGATGCTGTGATCGGCGTCGTTGAAATCGACCCACTTGAACCCGGCCTCGTCGAAATCGAGCTCGTGAAGGGCCGGCTCGCGGCGGTAGAGGGCGTTGAGGTCCCGGACCCAGCGTTGGACGCCTCGATGCCCCTCGTAGCCGAGGGCGTGCCACTCCAGGCTCTCGTCGTGGCTCCATTCCCTCCACTGGGCGAATTCGCCGCCCATGAACAGGAGCTTCTTGCCGGGGTGCGTGTACATGAGGCCGAAGAGCGAGCGGAGGCTGGCGTATTTGCTCGTCTCATCGCCCGGCATCTTGCCGACGAGAGAGCCCTTGCCGTGGACGACCTCGTCGTGGGACAGAGGCAGGAGGTAGTTCTCCGAGTAGGCATACCACATGCTGAAGGTCAGGCCCTTATGATAATGATTGCTGCGGGGGGTGCCGTTGTCAGTAACAATCGCGATTGGCGGCATTCCCAGAAGATTAAAGGTAAAAGATAAGACTCGAAGAATGAATCACAACATTTCCATTAACGCTTGAGTTCGCGTTTTAATTTGCTGTTCGAGGACCATCCGGCCAGCACGATGCCGTAGACGCCGAGCGAAGTCACGGCAAAAATGAAGAGCAGCCCCACGTCCGGGTTGGCAATCTGGAGATTGACCGTATGCCCTCGGAAAGTGAAAGACTCGCCGAAAGGAATGACGGCGATGGGCAGCAGGGCAATCGTCAGGGTCAGAAACGGCGCCAGCAAGTAGACGAAGCGATCAGCCTCGGCTACAAGAAGTCCTCTTTGAAAAAGATCTTCAAGCCGTCGGCGACTGGCTGCAGGAGGCCGTGCGGACCCACCAGGTAGGGCCCCCAGCGGGACTGGATGTGAGCCACGACTTTCCGTTCCAGCCAGACCGCATAGGCCACGACGGTCAGCAACACGACCAGGACCACCGGAATCTTCACCAAGGTCACGAGCAGCGAAAAGTGTGTGTCAAAAAATGTGGCCATGGGGTTTCTTGGCTTCGTCCACCGAATTCAGCGCCCAACTATAGCGGCTGACCGTGCCTGACGTAAAGAGCGAGTCACGCGACGAGAAAACCAAATCTGGACGTTCCAGTGGCGGCGGCGTTCCCTTCGGCTGCGTGGCCACCGCTTGGCCAATCAGAAGGCTCGGCAGCGCGATGGCGTAGCCCGGCACGTGCGCGATGATTTCCCGCAAGACGTCGTCAGCCGAATGATAGGGCCAACTCTGGCCGAAGAGGCGGGCCAGCGTCAGCAGGATTTCCAGGTCACTGCGCGTGCCGACCTTGCGCATGGTTTGCTTCAGCGCTTGCACCTGGCCGCAAGTGTTGGTGACCGTCCCTGATTTCTCCGCAAAGCTGGTGGCCGGAAGCACCACGTGAGCGGCCGCCGTCGTCTCCGTGGGGAAGAGTTCGGTGACCAGCAGGAAGTCAAGCTTGCGCAGAGTCTCCGGGGGGAGCTTGAAGGTCTTGACGGGATTCGAACCGAAGACCACCAAGCCTTTAATCTCGCCGGAATCAATGCCAGCCAAAATCTCGCGGAGGTTGCGCCCGGGAATCTCCGGGAGCTTTGTACCCCAGAGTGATTCGAAGTGCTGCCGGACGACGGTGTCCGCCAGGGGCTGATAACCGGGCAGAACACTGGGCAGCAGCCCCATGTCAGCCGCGCCGCGAGAATTGGCATAGTCGCCGAGGGCCACAAAACGCGTGCGTCCCGGCAGCGTCAGACCCCAGCGAACAAGGTCGCTGATTGACTGGCCTTGAATTTCGTCGCCGAAAATGATGACCGTATCGGTTTCTTTCCGAAGTCCATCGCCGAATTCCGCGAAGGCCTTCTCGCCGCCGTCCACCAGGTCGGCCGCAGGCGATTCAATTCCCGCCAGGGCACGCACGGCGGCCGCCTCGCCGGCCGGCTTCAGTTTCAGATAGAGGTGAGCTTGGCGGCGCAGTTTAATCTCGGAACTGTTCAAGATGTACAAGCGCGCGCCGTGCTGGCGAACGGCTTGGCGGATCTGGTAAGCCAACAACGGGTGTTGATGGGTCGGGTCGTTGCCGATCAGCAGAATGCTGGAGGCTTCGAACACATCCTGCATCGTGGCGTACCGATCGCCCGCGCCGGCCTGGGTGAGGGCTGCCACCAGAGACGAG